>CAVZIZ010000020.1:0-891919 GCA_963775435.1 uncultured Chloroflexia bacterium | reverse complement strand
AGCGGCGGCGAACAGGGTGGCGGCTTGATGATGGCCCGCCTGCAGTACGGCGGCCTGGGCGAGTTTCTCTAGGCACCACGCCATGCCGCCGCGGTCCCCGGTCTCGGCACGGATCTCCAGGCTCTCGACAAGCATCAGGTGCGCCAACCCCAAGTCCCCGCGCCGCAGGGCCAACCAACCAAGCGAGCCTAGGGCAATCGGGATTTCCCATTTGTCGCCAATGTCCCTGCTGATTTCCAGGCTTTCCTTCAACAATGCGTCTGCGCGGTCCAGTTGATCGCGTCGGATGGCCAACTCGCCCAGACCGGAAAGGGCGGAAGCGACATGGTGGCGGTCTCCGCTTTGGCGGCAGAGTTCCAGCCCCTCGCTGAGGAGGCGGTCCGCTGTTTCGTAGTCGCCGGAGCGCATGGCAGTCCAGCCCATCATCTTGACGGTGTCTGCCGTCCCCGTAGGGTCGTGTACCTCCCGAAAGAGGTGCAGCGCCTCTTCAAAGAAGGGGAATGCGGCAGCGTAGTTGCCTGTCTCCGCATCGACCTCGGCCAGCAATTCAGATCCCCACGCCAATCCCAAGTGCCCGTCGCTCCCTTGACTCCGCCAAATGACAAGGCTCTCATTAACCAGAGCGCGGACGGACTCGTAATCGCTTTCGAAGAACTTGAAAATTGCCAGGTGATCCAGCGCCCGGGCACGCGCCGCGGTCGGGCGCCCTGCGCCCTCCCGTGCCAGCGCGGCTGTCAGGCGCCCCCGTCCCTCTTCCGGAAATCCGCGCAGTCTCCAGTAAATCCCGGCAGCCGCGGCGAGTTCGCAGACCAGCCTGTGCGCCGTCCGCAGAGGCCAGACTCCAGTCCAGCGCGGCGCGGATGTTTTCATGCTCGACATCAAACCGTTCGAGCCACGGCTCGTGGGCAGCCCGCGGCAGATGGGGAGCGGCTTGCTCGGCCCAGGCCACGAAGTATTGCAGGTGATGGTCTCGAACGCTCGCAGTTTGACCGGATTCGGCGAGCCTCCTCCGGGCGTAATCTCGAATCGTCTCCAGGAGACGATAGCGACTCCGGCCTGCACTTACCTCGGCCACCAGCAGCGATCTGTCGACCAAGCGTGTCAACAAGTCCAAAATGTGCTGCTGTCGAGATCTCCGGCCGAGCAAACCGCCTCCGCCGCATGCAAGCTGCAACCCCCGGCAAACACGGACAGCCGCCGCAGCACCGTGCGCTCCACATCCGTCAGCAGGGCGAAGCTCCAGTCCAGGGTGGCCTCGAGAGTTTGCTGGCGGGGCGGCGCCGTACGGTTGCCACCTGTGAGCAAATGGAAGCGATCGTCGAGATGCGCCGCGATCTCTTCGACGGATAGCGCTCGAAGGCGCGCAGCTGCTAACTCGATGGCCAGTGGCATACCGTCCAGCCGGCGGCATATTGACTCCACCGCGGCCGTATTTTCGGTCGTAAGGGAAAATCCCGGTAGGACTGCCTCGGCGCGGGCCAGGAAAAGTTCGACTGCCTCGGATTGTCGGGGTCTTGGGTCCGAGGGCTGCTTACCTGCCGCCTCTTCTGCGCCAGGCATCTCGGGGAGCGAAAGAGGAGGCACGGCCCAGATCGCTTCTCCGTCGACGCCCAGGGCCTCCCGGCTGGTGGCAAGTACCTTGAGTTTTGGGCAAGTCTGCAGCAGGGTGGCGGCGAACTCGGCACATGCCTGCACCAGATGTTCGCAATTATCCAACAATAGCAGGGCGCGGTGCGCGCACAGATAGGCGGACAGGGTTTCCGTCAACGGGCGCCCGGTCTGCTCGCGCACTCCCAGCGTGGCGGCAACCGTTTGCGGAAGCAATGCGGCGTCGGCCAGCGAGCCGAGTTCTATCAACCAGGTTCCGTCTTCAAATGAGGGAAGCGCTTCCGTGGCGACTTGGAGCGCCAGGCGCGTCTTGCCGCAGCCGCCCGGGCCGGTCAACGTCACGAGTTCGGTGCGCGCGCAGCAATTCTGCGACTTCGGCGATCTCATTCTGGCGGCCGATGAAACTGCTCAGCAGCGCCGGTAGATTGTTGGTGCGTGGGGATGATGCGGGGGTCGTAGGCATGGGACGACCGTTCGGCGTGGAAATCCGCGCGCGAACAGGTTCAGTATATGCCGAATTCTGTCCGAATTCAATCAGCGGCTCACCGCGCCGCTCCCTTGTGGGTCTGGTGTCCTAGGGTCCGGGCCACTTCCACCCGGATATTTCCGACTTATCGATCCCCTGCTCGCGTGCGTAGGCCGTGTTCTCGATGATCTGGCTTTGCATGTGCTCCTTGACGTGGGCGCCCGCCACCTCCAGCCTGGGGACGCGGTCGATGACGTCGATCACCAGGTCGAAGCGATCGATCTGGTTTCGCATGGCCAGGTCCAGCGGCGTGTTTATGTCACCGTGCTCCTTGTAACCGCGCACGTGCATGTTGTCGTGGTTGGTGCGTCGATAGGCCAGTCTGTGGATCAGCCACGGGTAGCCGTGAAAGTTGAAGATGACCGGCTTGTCCTTCGTGAACAGGCTGTCAAAATCGCGCTCCGAGAGGCCGTGACCGTGCTCGCTCTCGGGCTCGAGCTTGAACAAGTCGACCACGTTGATGAAGCGGAGTTTCAGGTCGGGGAAGTTCTCGCGCAGCAAGGCTGCCGCGGCCAGCGCTTCCATGGTCGGGACGTCGCCGGCGCAGGCCAGCACCACATCCGGCTCGCTGCCCTGATCGGTGCTCGCCCAATCCCAGATGCCGATGCCCTTGGTGCAGTGTTCGATCGCCTCCTCCATCGGCAGATATTGCAGGTGGAACTGCTTGTCGGAGACGATGACATTGACGTATTGCCGGCTGCGCAGACAGTGGTCTGCGACGGACAGCAGGCAGTTGGCGTCCGGCGGGAGATAAATGCGCGTCACCTTGGCGCTCTTGTTCACGACGATATCGAGGAAGCCGGGATCCTGATGGCTGAAGCCGTTGTAGTCCTGCCGCCAAACGAGCGAGGAGATCAGCAGGTTCAATGAGGCGATGGGGGCTCGCCAGGGGATTTCCCGGGATCGTTCCAGCCACTTGGCGTGCTGGTTGAACATCGAGTCGATCACGTGAATGAACGCTTCATAGGATGCGAGCAAGCCATGGCGCCCGCTTAGCAGGTAGCCTTCCAGCCAACCTTCCAGGGTGTGTTCGCTGAGCATTTCCATGACTCTTCCGTCGGTGGAAAGCTCGCCTCCATCCGCATCTTCCGGCTTGAAGGACTCCAGCCAGACCTTCTTGGAGGCTTCGTAGATCGCGCTCGAGGCGGTTTGAGGCGGTTTCGTCCGGGCCAAAGACCCGGAAACGATCCATGTTGTTGCGCATCACGTCGCGCAGGAAACCACCCAGCACGCGCGTGTTCTCAACGCTCGTGGCGCCATGTTGGGGAACCTCCACGGCGTACGCGCGGAAATCCGGCACGTGCAGGGGCTTGCACAGGAGGCCGCCGTTGGCATTCGGATTGGCGCTCATGCGGCGGTTCCCCCTCGGTGCCAGGGCCTTAAGCTCTGGAACAAGCCCGCCGTTCTCGTCGAACAACTCCTCCGGCCTGTAACTGCGCATCCAGGTTTCCAACAGCTTCAGGTGCTCCGGGTTGCTTTCTATCTCGAAGGGAATCTGGTGGGCGCGCCAGAAATCCTCCACCTTGTGACCATCCACTTCGCTCGGGCAGGTCCAGCCCTTGGGCGTGCGCAGCACGATCATTGGCCAGCGTGCGTAGCGCGTCACACCCTTGCTGCGGGCTTCGCGCTGGATGTGTCTGATCTCGGCAACGACAGCTTCCAGCGTGCCGGCCATGGCCTGGTGCACCAAGTTTGGATCGGAGCCTTCCACGAAGTAGGGCTGATAGCCGTAACCGGTGAAGAGATTTTCCAACTCTTCGCGATTCATCCTGGCAAGGAGAGTGGGGTTGGCGATCTTGTAGCCGTTCAGGTGGAGTATGGGCAGCACGGCGCCATCGCGCGCCGCGTTGAGGAATTTGTTGGAATGCCACGATGTGGCCAGGGGACCGGTCTCGGCTTCGCCATCGCCTATCATTGCGGCAACGATCAAGTCCGGATTGTCAAAGGCGGCTCCAAAGGCGTGGGAGAGGCTGTAGCCGAGCTCGCCGCCCTCGTGGATCGAGCCGGGAACCTGAGGGGTACAGTGGCTGCCGAGGCCCCCGGGAAAGGAGAACTCCTTGAAGAACTTGCGCAGTCCCGCTTCGTCCTGGCTCTTGTCGGGGTAGACCTCCGAAAAGGTTCCCTCCAGATAAGCGTTCGAAAGCATGGCTGGAGCTCCATGACCGGGGCCTGAAACGTAGATCATGTTCAGGTCTTCCTTCTTGATCATGCGGTTGAGGTGCACCCAGGCCAGGCACTGACCGGGGTCCGAGCCCCAATGTCCCAGCAGACGCTTCTTGATATGCTCCAGCTTGAGTGGCTCTTTCAGAAGCGGGTTGTCCTTCAGGTAAAGCATGCCCACGCACAGATAGAGCGCCGCCCGCCAGTAGGCATCGATCCTGCGCAACTCCTCCGCCTCAAGCGGTCCACCGGCCATGCCGATGGGGCCAGCCGCTGATTTAGTCATGACGTCCTCCGTTCTTGTTGCCGTCACCCAGGGTTGTTTTGACCCGCGCTGATCAGGGCATGGGTATGCCTGGCGATCATCAAGTCTTCATCCGTGTGCATCACCCGGACGGTCACCGGCGCCTGCTCGGACGAGATGACAGCTGCACCCGCCGCGTTGCGTTCTGCATCCAAATGAACGCCAAGGAACCCCAGGTTCCGGCAGATACGCTCACGCACGGCGGGTGAGTTTTCGCCGATGCCGGCCGTGAAGATGAGGGTGTCGAGTCCGCCCAGCACGGAAGCCAACGCCCCCAACTGCTTGCCTGCCAGGTAGCAGAATAGATCTACCGCCTCCCGGGCCGCAGGCTGCGCCTGTTCCTGCGCCAGCAGGTCCCGCATGTCTGAGCTGATTCCGGAAACGCCCAGGAGACCGGCCCGGCGGTTCACCAGATGGTCGATGTCGGACGGCCGCAGACCTTTCTCTTCCTGCAAGTACACGATGACGCCTGGATCCAGATCGCCGGAGCGGCTGCTCATCATGAGCCCTCCGGCAGGCGTGAAGCCCATGGTCGTATCCACGCTTTGGCCATGCCGGACGGCAGCCATGCTGGCCCCGTTCCCGAGATGTGCGATGACCAACCGCGCCTCGGCCGCCTCGTCGCCGGCCTCCTTGCGCAGTTCCTGCAGGATGTACTCATAGGACAAGCCGTGGAATCCGTAGCGCACGATGCCGGCCTCGGCAAAGTGCCGGGGAAGCGGGTACATCTGCGCCAACTTGGGCATCCGGCGGTGAAAGGCCGTGTCGAAGCACGCCACCTGGATCAAATTGGGGTAGACGCGGCTGGTGGCGCGGATCGCTTTGATCTCTTGGGGCAAATGGTCCGGCGCGAGATGCACGAGCTCTGCCAGCTCGTCGATCAGTCCCGGTGTGATTCTCTGCGGCTGGCTGTGCCGGGCACCACCGTGCACCACTCTGTGCCCCACGGCATCCAGGCTCTGGCGCGGCTCGTTGCGCTGCAGCCACGTGAACATCCGTTGCATCGCAGCCGCATGATCCGGCAAGTCCAGCGCCTCATCGACGAGGGAGTGTCCGTCTGCCCCCTTCAGATGAAATGCGCCCGAGCGCAAGCCAATACGCTCCGCACTTCCGCCGAGAATGAGCTTCTCCGCCGGCCCTGTCTCGTATAGGCCGAGCTTCACGCTGGACGATCCGCTGTTTATGGTCAAGATGCGCATGCGCCGCTTCCCTGCTCAGGTGATCGCTATGGACATCGCCTGCCGCATTCTAGAGACTATGGAGCTGACCGTGAGGATGCAGGAATTCCTGCACCCGGTCCAGAAAATCCCGGTGGTATTTCCCGGTGATGTTGAGATGGTGATACACGTTCAGCTTGACCCAGTCGTTGACGAACATCCAGGCCAGGCAATATACCCATACCAGGCCTACGTAACTCCATGGAATCGCCGTTACCAGGATGCCAAAGCCCACCAGCGCGGCGGCGATCGCCTGCGTTGCGAGGATGGCGATGATCAAGACGGGCGCCGGGTAAGGCTTGCTGAGGAAGGAGCGTTTGGTGCGGGTCACGAACAATGTGAGGTGCCCGGCCACGGCCAGCTTGATGTAGATGAGGGATTGAAGCTGGCCCGGATCGAGATTGAGCGCCACTTTTCCGATCAGCAGGATTCCAAAGGTTTGAATGACACCCACCATGCCCAGGGAGGTGGCCACGGTCAGCACGCGCCGCATGTCCCAGCGGACAGGCTTCGGTTCCAGCCAGGTGTTATCGAAGGCAATCGTCATGATGGGCAGGTCGTTGAGCAGCGCCAGCAGGATGATCATGACGGTTGTGATCGGGTAGATGTTGAAAATCGTCATGGACAGCACCACGAAGATCATGATGCGGATGGTTTCCGTAATGCGATAGATCGCATAACTGTTCATGCGCTCGAAGATTTGGCGGGCCTCTTCCACCGCCTTTACGATCACGGCTAGTCCGGGCGCCGTGAGCACCAGATCGGCGGCTGACCGCGCCGCGTCCGTCGCGCCGCTGACCGCGATGCCGGTGTTGGCTTGCTTGAGCGCGGGTGCGTCGTTGACCCCGTCGCCGGTCATCCCCACAATGTGCCCCTTGTCCTGAAGTGCGCTGACAATGTCGAACTTATGCTCCGGCAGCACCTGCGCGAAGCCCGCAGCCTTCTCCACCTGTTCGGCCACCTTGCTGGATATGAATTGCGTGCCGCCGCCTTCCTTGAACAGATCGTGCGCCTCGTGGATGCGCGAACCTAGCCCCAGTTGAGCCCCGATCTGCCGCGCAATCGCAAGGTTGTCACCGGTGGCCATCTTCACCCGAATGCCATGTTCCTCGGCGCGTCGGATCGTATCCTTTGAATCTGTGCGCGGCGGGTCGAATAGCGGCAGGATGCCCAGGAAGCGCCAGTCGCCGCCCGCAAGCTTGCGCGCCACTCCCAGCGTGCGGTAGCCCTGGCGCGCGTTCTCCTCGACCTTGGCGTTGGCGCGCTGCCTCAACGCCGGATCCGGATGGCACATCTCCAGAATGACCTGGGGCGCACCTTTGGTGACCTCGAACGACCCGCCGTCGGGGCCCTGGATCTGCGCCTCGATGCGCTTGCGCCGCGGATCGAAGGGCGCAAAGGCCACCTGCTTGTAGCTATCGGCCAAATGCGGATCGTCCATCCCGGCCATGACGGCCATGTCGATGGCGTCGCGATTCTCAGGCTTGCTGGCCAATGAGGCCACCAGCACGAGCTCCCGCACATCCTTTGCCCCGAAAAGGGCCGGTTCGCCCAACGTCAGCTTGTTCTCCGTCAGTGTGCCGGTCTTGTCGCAGCACAAGATGTCCATGCCGGCCATCTCTTCGATGGCCTCCAGACGCGTCACGATGGCCTTCATTTTCGCAAGGCCGACAGCGCCGATGGCCATGGTCACCGAAAGCACGGCGGGCAGCGCCACCGGGATGGCGGCGACCAGCAGGATCAACGCGAATTGAGCGAGCGTGAAGATGCCCGCGCCCCGAAAGATCATCACGATAATCAGGATGGCGGCCAGAAAAAGGCTCAGGTAGATCAGGTAGTCGCCGATGGCGAGCACCGCCCTCTGGAAGTGCGATACCGGTTTGGCTTCACTCACCAGTCTCGCGGTCTTCCCGAAGTAGGTTCCGGAACCTGTGACCGCGACCAGGGCTGCCATTTCCCCCTGTTGAATGATAGAGCCAGAATAGGCCGCGTCGCCAGCCTTCTTATCCACCGGTAAGCTTTCGCCGGTGAGGGCGGATTGGTCCACGCTCAAGTAGTCGCCGTCGAAGAGTTTGACGTCGGCAGGGACGATGTCTCCCAACCGCAGGCGGACCACGTCACCCGGCACGAGCAGGCTCGCGTCTAGTTCCATCCATTGCCCGCCGCGTTTGACGCGCGCTTTCAGGGCCAGCTGCTTCTTGAGCGCCTCGACGGCGTTGGCTGCCTGATATTCCTGCCAGAATCCGACCGCCGCGTTGAATAGGAGCAGGATCAGAATAATGATCAGGTCCACCCAATGTTGGACAACCGCGGACAACAAGGCGGCGATCTCGATCATCCATGGGATCGGCCCCCAGAAGTACGATAGGAACTTGAGAACCGGGTTGAATTGGGCTTCTTCGAGGACGTTGGGCCCGTACTTCTGGAGGCGGCGATCCGCTTCCGACTGGGTGAGTCCATCCAGGGAGGCATCGAGTTGCTGCTGCAGCTGGTCGATGGAGACCTCTTCTATTGACGAATTTGCTGATTCAAGTCCATCCCCCATGGCTTTCGCCCCCTGGTTTTTTGCACCTGTACTGCGCTGCATAGTTTGTCCTGCCCCAGCCTGTGTCTCGGGCTAACGGGACGAAACAGGCCACTATCGCCGGTTCCGGCGCATGCGTCTACTCAGGGGGCAGGAAAGCGGCAACTGCACGCACCGCGGATCGAACCAGGTGATTTTCCTCCCCCAGACGCCTCGCGGCATCGGTTTCTACATTCTTGTCAAAATGATTATACTCACCGGCGAACCACCTGCTGTTTTTCTCACCAATCTCTGAGACTGGCACGCGTGCCATGGACGAGGCCGCAACCCGGGCCTCCGCCGCGACCGACGACGAGGGAGATGTAGCATGGACAAATACACCTACGTGATTTTGGGCGCCGGAAAGCAGGGAACCGCGGCTGCCTACGACATGATCCGCTGGGGCGACGCGCGGAGGGTCCTGCTCGCCGACATGGACCTCGGGGTCGCCCAGGCCGCCGCAAAACGTGTCAACGGCTTGCTCGAAGGGGACGCGGCCGTCGCCGCGCAGGTCAACGCCGGCGACAAGTCCGCACTGACCGAACTCTTGACCGGCGCGGACGCCTGCTTGAGCGCCGTCCCATACTGGTTCAACCTGGATGTGACCGAGGCCGCGCTGCGCGCGAAGGTCAATGTGTGCGACCTGGGCGGCAACACCGACATCGCCCGCCTCCAGCACCGCTTCTCGGAAAAGGCCAAGACTGCCGGAATTAGCATCATCCCCAATTGCGGTCAGGTGCCGGGCATGGGCACCTCGCTGTGCGTCTACGCCATGGAGTTGCTTGACGAGCCCAAGGATGTCTACATGTGGGATGGCGGCATCCCACAGGCGCCCCAGCCGCCTTTCAACTACGTGCTCAAATTTCATATTGCCGGCCTGACCAACGAATACGCGGAGCCCGGCATCTTCCTGCGGGACGGCAAGATTACGACCGTGGAGCCGATAACGGAGTTGGAGATGGTCGAGTTTCCAGAGCCCATCGGAAAACTGGAGGCCTTCGTCACCGGCGGCGGAACGGATACGATGCCGTGGACGTTCGAAGGTAAGCTGCGCACATTGCAGAACCTGACGCTGCGGTGGCCCGGGAACTTTGCAAAATTGCGGGCCTACGCGGACCTGGGGCTGTGGGATACCAAGCCCATCCAGGTCGGGGAGCAGCAGGTCGTGCCGCGCGATGTGTTCCACGCTTTGTTCGAGCCCAAGGTCGTCGTCCCTGGTGACAAGGATGTGGTCATCGTCCGCGTGAAGGCCGTAGGTACGAAGGGCGGGCACCCGGCCGAGGCCCTTCTCGAAATGATCGATTACTACGACGAGGCCACGCGCTTCAGCGCCATGGAACGCGGCACAGGCTGGAGCGCGGCCATCGTGGCCGAAATGATGGCCCGGGGCGAGATTTCACGCGGCGCAGGTGGGGTCGAGAGCCTGGTTCCGGCCAAGCCCTTTGTCGAGGCGCTCCGGCACCGCGGAATTAGCGTCACCGAGCGGGTCGTGGTTACATAACGGCGGGAGCGGCCCACAGGGTTTGGTTGACCGGCGTTGCGCCCCTGCGCCTTGGGACAAGGCTCAGGTGCTGGTGACAACATTGCGGAGGAACGACCGGAGTCCGGCAGAAGCACTGCGGCAGCGACCGTCCAAACTGACATTGTAGAAGCGCAACATATGAAGCCCACGCAACCGACCCATGCAAGTCGCCGCACTGTGCCTTTCCAGGGTTCCGCGGTTTGGCTGCGGCTGTCTTTGGCGGCGGCGCTGCTGTCCATCGCGGGCAGTATCATCGCGCTCACCCGCCCCGGAATTTATGCGCGCCTCACTCCCGCCTTCTTGCCGCAGGCTCTGGCGCAGGACATCGCCAATCTGGCCGTGACTTCGCCGGCGTGCCTTGTGCTGATCGCGCTGGCATGGCGCGGTTCCTTGAGAGCCTACCTGCTTTGGCTGGGCGTTCTCATTTTCACGGTTTACAACTACGTGATCTACACATTCTCGGTGCCGTTCGGAGCGCTGTTCCTGCTTTGGGTGGCCGTCCTGGGGCTGAGCGCTTATTCGCTGATCGGCGGCATCGCCTGCGCGGATCATGCCGCGGTCAAGACTGCTTTCGCGAGCCGGCGGGCGGCGGCCGCTGCGGCATGGTGCCTGATTGCAGTCGCTGCTCTTTTTGCCCTCCTGTGGCTATCCGAGGATGTTCCCGCGCTGCTTTCGGGATCGACACCTCAGAGCGTCATCGACATGGGCGTTCCGACCAACGCCGTTCACGTCCTCGACCTCTCCTTCTTTCTGCCGGCCGCGGTCGCGACTGGCTGGCTGCTCCTCCGGCGCGCCCCGCTCTCCTACACTCTGGCACCTGCCTTTATTGTCTTCCTCGTGCTGACCGGCATCCCGATTCTGCTGACGCCTGTGATCCAATCTGCGCGCGGGCAGGCCGCGGGCTGGGGCGTCGTTGCCCCGATCGGCATATTCACCGTCTTGCTGCTATGCTTGCTGGCCTGGCTGGTGTCCACGATTCGCTCTGCTCAGCGCGGCGACCAGCACGGCACTAACGGATAGGGTTTGGAGGCTTCAAATGCATGATCCCGCGATGCACGAGCGTCGTTTTCATGGCGACCCGGAACGATTGCGCTCAGCAGACAGGTTGGCCCGGCTCGACGTGGAACACGTTGTAGCCTTGAGCACGGAAGGACTTTCCGTCAAGAGTGTTCTGGACGTTGGCACCGGCACCGGTGTTTTTGCCGAAGCGTTTTCCAAGCTTGGCATGCGCGTCAGCGGCATAGACACCAACAGCGAGTTGCTGGCAATTGCTCGCGGGCATGTGCCCGACGGCCAGTTCCATGAAGCCCCCGCGGAGAAGATCCCTTTCGAAGATGCGATGTTTGACCTGGTCTTTTTTGGAGTTGTGCTGCACGAAACGGATGATGCCCTGGCGGCGCTCCGGGAAGCACACCGGGTTGCCACCGGCAGAGTGGCTGTGCTGGAATGGCCCTATCGGGACCAGGAATACGGACCGCCCCTCGAGCACAGGCTTCAGCCGGCTGCCATCGAAGACTTGGCCCGCAAGGCAGGGTTTGCCGGCGTGGAACGCCTCGCCCTCTCACATGTGGATCTCTACCGGTTGGCGCGCTAGAAGTCGGGGTTCAAACCGAGACTGAAGGTCGGGTGGCGCCGTCCCGGAGACTCTGGGCGGCGCTATGCTTGCATCTGCCTGTCGTGTGTCCTCGAGAGATGCACCGGCCCTGCCACGATCGCGATGGCCGCTGCCACAGCGACCTCCAATAGAATGATCACCGCCAGCGTACCTATGTCACCCTTTGAGACCGTGGCCGTGAGTGGCAGAAGCGAGCCCATCGTATTCCAGGTGGCGTGACACAAAGTGGCAACCAGCAGGCTCCCTCCGGTGCTGTTGTAGATCCAGGTGATGAAGACGGACTTGGCAAGCACACCCAGCGTGTACCAGGCGTAGGCGGTTGGATTCCAGCTGCGGATCCACAGGGGGATATGCCACAGGGACCAGACCAAGCCGAGCACCAGCGCGGAATATAGGGCGTGATAGCGGCTCTGTAGACGCGGCAAGGCGTAGCCCCGCCAGCCGATCTCCTCGCCGTTGGTCACGGCGTCGATGACGAAAGCGGCGACCCCCCAAAGCACCAGTTTGGGGGATATGCCGAAGAGCCCGACGAGTCGCGCCGAGCGGAATTCCGGCGGAATGCCCGTAAAGATTGCGTGGAGGTAGATTCCCGCCACGTCCACGGCGGGGATGATCAGTAGGGCTGCATACCATCTCCATCCCACCCGCCACATCAAATACCGCCGCAGCAGGCTCCCTACGCCGCTCGGGCCGAGCACCAATCCAGTCATGAAAATGGATGCCACGATAAATCCCCATCCCGGCAGAAGATACATGAAGGCCGGGAATTGCACGCGCAGCACACCGGCTGCCGACAGGTGAATCGGCCATGTGCATGCGTACATCAGGATTACGCCGATGGGGAGGGAGTGTCGCTTGAGGAAGGACATGGCTGCGTGCCTCGATTATCGCACGGCCGAGGCAGCCGCGGTGATTGGGACCTCGCTCGTCTCAGCAGGCGGCTTCGTGCGCCATCGCATTGCAGATTCGAAAGGTACGCTTCGATAAGCATCGGCGCATACTTGGAGGTAGTGCGCTGGTACCTCTCCCCCGAAAGTCCCGGACTCCCGGTTTGGCACTTGATGGCCCGTATACTTTTCCGGCGACGTGCGATCATCGACGATCGCCTCGCAAGTTCAAAGAGAGAAAAGGAGAGCTAGCATGAGACACAAAGCACTGTGGGTAAGTCTGTCACTCTTGGGTGTGATTGCTCTCCTGCTGGGCGGATTGGTCCTGCCGGCCGCGGCCGGCACTGCGGCGGCAATCGATGAGGCCACTGCCAACGGATTGTGTCAGACGTCCTACCCAGGCACGAGCGGACCGGATCCGCTTTCACCGTGCCAGTGGGACATGACCATGATCCATGCCGGAGAGGCGCAGTCCACGGCGACCGGGGCCGGTGTCAAGGTTGGCGTGATCGACGGCGGCGTGGATTTCACGCATCCCGATCTTAATGGCGCCATTGACGTCGCCGATTCGTGCTCGTTCATCTACGACACAACCCCCACGGCCGACCCCTCCGAAATTGCCAACGGTGATTGTTCAAACAAGGCTGCCATCCAGGACCTGCAGGGCCACGGCACGCACGTGGCGACGACGATCGCGGGCCGCGTTAACGGCATTGGCATCGTTGGCGTGGCGCCCGAAGCGACCATCGTGGCGCTCAAGGCCTGCACCATCCAGGGCTACTGCTTTGCAAACTCCGTGGCAGCCGCACTCCGCTACGCAGGCGACCAGCATCTTGATGTTGTCAACCTGAGCCTCTTCGCAGATCCGTACCTGTTCTTCTGTGCCAATGACGCGGGTCAGAAGGCGATGCTCAAGGACCTGCAGAGTGCGGCGCGCTACGCAGAACAGCAGGGCGTGGTGATCGTTGCCGCGGCAGGCAATGAAGCCCAGGATCTTGGCCATCCGACCACGGATGAGATCAGTCCCGATTGGCCTCCAGACGCAGCGATAGTTCGCGACGTGGGCAACAACTGTCGCGTCGCCCCGGCTGAACTGCCGGGTGTAGTCACCGTCTCGGCCTCTGGCGTGAACACTCTCGCCAGCTACTCGACCTATGGCTCGCCCGTCGACGTCACCGCCCCTGGCGGCGACGCCCCGCAAACCCCGGGCAGCACGTTTGGACGCGGGCGCGTCCTGGCCGGCTGGTCAAGCACCGACGGCACGGGGACCTGGGAAGCACTTGCCGGCGTGGGCCGCGCGGTTGAGAGCGGCGGCGGGCGCTACGTGTGGATTAGCGGCACGTCCATGGCTTCGCCGCACGTGGCGGGTGTGGCGGCCCTGATCCGACAGATGCACCCGGGCATGCCCCAGGGCGCCGTCGCGGCTTTGCTGCGCTCTTCCGCATCGCCGCTGTCCTGCCCGGCAGACTGGCCCGCCGACGCCCCGCAGCAATGTCAGGGTGGCCCCGGCAACACCACCTTCTTCGGCGCCGGGATGGTGAACGCAGAAGCCGCTGCCAACAAGTAGATCCAATCCGACCGACGCGCCCGCCAATCAGGCGGCCGAAGGTCGGGCCTTTACGGATGAGAACAGAGACCTCCACCGGAGGTCTCTGTTTGTTCCCATGCTCCGCCAATCCCCTGGGGGTGACTTTCTACACTTTGCGCCGGGCGCCCGCGGCGCTATGATGTTCATGGTTAATCGGGGAGGCGAACATGAGCATGGATCACGAGGAGATCGCGGCTCGGACCGAGGAATACGGAGGGATCTGGGGCATTAGTCACACCCGCAGGCTGTTGCAGCTTATTTCGATCATCGGCGAAGGGCAGGCCTACAACTCCGAGGGCGTCTGGCTGGCTGCACATTTGCACGATTGGGGCGGTTATGGCAAGTGGGCGCAAAACGGCATCGATCACGCCGTGCGATCGGCGCAGGTGGCCGAGACGTTTCTATCGGACAGAGACTGCGATCCCGCGCTTCAGGAGCTCGTGCTCGAGTGCATCCGCCTGCACCACACCGGAGGCCCGGGTCGGAGCATCGAGTCCGTACTGCTGAGCGACGCGGACGCGCTCGATTTTCTGGGTGTGGTCGGGGTGCTGCGGGATTTCTCCAAGAATCCCAAAAACATGCGCAAGGCGTACGAAGTCACGCGGGAAGAGACGCGGTACGTTACCGGCTTTCCTCGAACTGCCTCGATCCAAGGAGGTGGCCGTCGAGCGAATCCGGCAAATGGATGAATTGCTCGAAAGATTCGAGCAACAGAGCTGGGGCAACTTCTAGAGCGTTGGGAATTCCGGAGCGGCCTGCGGATTTCCTGGATTCGCTGTCAAGCAGAATCAGGGCTGCGAGGCCGGCCCGGGCGCCGGGTTGGTAGGCAGCACCAGCGCCGGCCGCGGCGACTGGCTGAAGTCGAAGTCGCTCAGCAGGTTCCCAAGGATCGATACGTCCTCGCGCACGATCGGGCGCGGATCGGGACGCCCATCGCTCGAAGGGTCGATGCGCGCCCCGTCCAGGAAGATGTCCTCAATGAACTTGAGGTAGGCGTCAAAACTGAGCGTCTGGTGATCGATGTAGCCTTGTTTCGCGAAAGGGCTGATCACGAGTGCAGGAACCCGCAATCCGTAACCGTTTTCGTCAACCGACGGCGGCGCCACGTGATCGTAGAATCCGCCCCAGTCATCCCACGCCAGAAAGATGGCCGTGCTGTCCCAGTCCGGACCCTGCATGATACTGTTGATCAGCAGGGTGACGTAGGCTTGACCCGCCTGGATGCTTGATGGCGGATGCTCGCTCACCGTGTTATTTGGAACGACCCACGATACCGACGGCAGTGTGCCGTCCTTGGCGGCCGCGAAGAACTCAGCCACGTCCTTGACGTTTGAAAGCTGATTGTCCTCTTTGACCGTATCGAAGGCTGGCAGGGGGTTCCAGATGCCGGGGACGTTGCGCGTCTGTTTCCCCGGTGTGCAAAACATTTCGTCGCTTGCACAATCAGGCTCGTTGCCGGCGCTCAGGTAGTACGCCCAGGAGACATCTGACTTGTACATCAGGTAGGTCAGGTCCGTCCAGGCGTAGTCGGCCTGGTTGCTGTTGGCCACGCGCAAGCCGTTGGGCGGTCCATCCACGGCATTTACGCAGCTGCTCGGATCGCCCGGAGTGCTGCAGGTCGCTGACCAGGCGGACACCATGAAGAGGTGAGCTGGAAGGCTCCACGAGGCATTCGGTTCGAACATCTTGTCCTGCAGCACGAAATTCTCAGCATAGGTCCAGTAGTTCGGCAATTCGCGGGCGTCGTGCCAGCCCATCACATCCGGTGTGGCACCCTGTACGCAGCCTGGACGCGTTGGGGTTCTGGCAGGCTTTGGCTGCCTCGCGGAACGAGACGACGAAACCATCCATTTTGCCGCCATCGATATCCTGGGTGGCATACGTGGCCGCATGCGGCCCGCCCGCATTCGTGTCGCTCGGATCGTGGTACGGCTGCACGCATTGATTGGTCTGCGGATCGTTCAGACAAACCGTTGGCGTCCCGTTCTGCATTGGGATGCCGTCGGCGCCCGGGTATGTGCCGAAGTAGGAGTTGAAGGAGCGATTTTCCTGCATGATCATGACGATGTGCTTGATCTTGTCACGGGCTTGAGCGAGTTCGGCGGCCGTGGGGGTCGAGGACGAATTGCTTGAGACCGCGCTCGTGCCAGCCGCGGGCGCGGCCGACGCCGGTACGTTGGATGTCGGCGCGGATCCAGCCGCTGCGCAACCCGCGCACAGCAGCGAAACCAGCATGATGCTAAGCACTGACCTTGATGCGTGGCTACTCATAAGCTCCCTCGTCGCGGAGTCAAATAAACATCAGTGTATCGTAGTCCGGGCCGGTTAACCCCGTGTAAACCGCGAATGAAGAAATCCTAATAGGTGCAGCCGCCTGCACGTCTGCTCCGGGGAGGCGCCGACATGCATTGCCTGCAGTTCACCACCGCACCTTGCGCATTAAGATAACAAACCAGCCCGGAGGATATGTCCGCGAATGGCAAAGGGTGGATAATATAGCAATGTCAGGCCTATGAAAAGAAGGTATCTCTACGCAATCCTTTTTGGCGTACCCGGCCTTCTAGTTGCACTGATCACCGCTTTTGTTGTTGCCGCAGCGGCGACCGGCGCGCTGTGGCTCTTCGTCTTCGGTGACAATCCGTGGCCGCCCGCGGCCGGCAGGCTGATCGGCGTACTGTTTGCGATGGCCTTCCTTGCCGTGTGGCTTGCGTCCCTCATAATTGGCTATGGCATGGGGAAGCAGCTGGAGCATGATCCCGCATCGCACAGGGAGCACATCGTGATCTCGGTCGGCGTCACGGTTGCCTTCATTCTGATCATCGTAGCTCAGCAGATCAGCGTAGGCAACCTCGGGCCGAAGTCAGTGGGTGCCCGCTGCAGCGACTATTGCACGCGGCAGGGATATTCGGCGAGCAGCACGTCCCCGCGCGAGGGTGGCGCTGTGACTTGCGGTTGTTTGGATCGTGGGGGGAGTGAAATCATCACCGTTCCGGCAGACAGGCTCAGCCCCTAGGCCGCCCGGCGTATCCTGCCGGTCAACGGCTGGCACATCTTCGCTGCGATGGACATTCTCTGATCCGTTGATGTATAATAGTCAATAACTATTATTTGTTAGGAGTAATTATCAAGAGCTGCCCCCATGACCGATCCGGATGTCCGTTTCAAGCAACTGATTGCCGCCCTGAAGGAGCGCAATTTCCGCCTGACCCCCCAGCGGGTTGAGCTGGTGCGCATGATTGCGGTCAGCGAAGGCCATCCCAGCGCCAACCAGTTCTATCGTAGGATCAGACTGAAGTTCCCCACAATCAGTCATGCCACCGTCTATAAAACCCTCGCGCTGCTCAAAGAAATGAATCAAGTGCTCGAAATCGACCTGCGCGCCGACAGCCATTACGACGGAAACCGCCCCGAACCTCATCCGCATTTGATCTGTATGAAATGCGGCAAGATCCGCGATGGGGATCTGCTTCTCGATCAGAAGGTGATTACAAGGCTCGAGAAAGCCTCCGGATATACGATCCTGCGCCCCCAAATTGCGTTCTACGGATTGTGTCCGGAGCATAAGCACCAGGGCAGGTAGTCTCTTTTTTAGATAACGCGGATAAGGATTATCTGTTAGGAACTCATATCAGGAGGTGATCCCACGGCGAAAAAGGACTATCCTTTGTTTAGCGACCAGCAGATGTTTTTGGCTGGGACGTGATATTAACTCCGTGTACCGGCGCTCGATAGGATGGGCAGCGTCATGGCTCTCCGCACTGCTCAGGAACACACACAATGGAAGGAGTAACTAGCATGAACGACGACGGCAAGGGCCCGGCAACGGGCAGGGGCACGACGAACCGGGACTGGTGGCCCAACCAGTTGAATCTGGATAGCCTGCACCAGCATTCCTCCAAGTCCAATCCAATGGGGGAAGAGTTCAGCTACGCTGAAGAGTTCAAGAGTCTCGATCTTGCGGCTGTGAAGCAGGACTTGCGCGAATTGATGACGAAGTCCCAGGGCTGGTGGCCGGCCGATTTCGGCCACTACGGGCCCCTCTTTATCCGCATGGCCTGGCACAGCGCGGGCACCTACCGCATCGGCGACGGCCGCGGCGGCGCGGGTCATGGCAGTCAGCGCTTTGCGCCGCTCAACAGCTGGCCCGATAATGTCAACCTCGACAAGGCGCGCCGTCTGCTCTGGCCGGTCAAGAGGAAATACGGCCGCAAGATCTCTTGGGCGGACCTGATGATCCTCGCCGGGAATGTGGCTCTTGAATCCATGGGCTTCAAGACTTTTGGTTTCGCCGGGGGCCGCCAGGACATTTGGGAACCCGAAAAGGACGTCTACTGGGGGGCGGAGGGGAAGTGGTTGGAAGACAAGCGCTACTCCGGCGACCGGGACCTCGAAAACCCGCTCGCGGCGGTGCAGATGGGCTTGATATACGTCAACCCGGAAGGCCCCAACGGCAAACCCGATCCGGTCGCGGCAGCACGCGATATCCGTGAGACCTTTGCCCGCATGGCCATGAACGACGAGGAAACGGTCGCGCTCATCGCTGGTGGACACACCTTCGGCAAAACCCATGGCGCTGGCGACCCGGCGCTTGTCGGTCCCGAACCCGAGGCCGCCGGCATCGAGGAGCAGGGCCTCGGCTGGAAGAGCCGTTTTGGAACTGGCAAGGGCGACGACACCATCGGCGGCGGCCCGGAAGTCACCTGGACTTCGACGCCGACGAAGTGGAGCAACGGCTTCCTGTCGAACCTGTTCGAGTATGAATGGGAGTTGACCAAGAGCCCAGCCGGCGCATACCAATGGACAACGAAAGATGGCGCAGGTGCCGATACGGTGCCGTATGCGCACGATCCGTCAAAACGGCGGGCGCCGACCATGCTTACCACGGACCTCTCCCTGCGGTTTGACCCTGTTTACGAAAAGATATCAAGACGATTCTACGAGCATCCGGACGACCTTGCCGACGCGTTTGCGCGGGCGTGGTTCAAGTTGACTCACCGCGACATGGGTCCGCGTACGCGCTATCTCGGCCCGGAGGTTCCGGCCGAAGAGCTTATCTGGCAAGACCCCATCCCTGCCGTCAATCACAAGCTGATTGAGGCAAAGGACATCACCTCCCTCAAGCGCAAGATCCTGGCTTCCGGCCTGTCTGTCCCGGAGCTGGTTTCGACGGCGTGGGCATCGGCGTCCACCTTCCGGGGCTCGGACAAACGCGGCGGCGCCAACGGCGCCCGCATTCGCCTGGCGCCACAGAAGGATTGGGAGGTCAACCAGCCCGGCCAACTGGCGAAGGTGCTTAAGACCTTGGAAGGGATCCGGGAGGCGTTCAACAGTGCGCAGTCTGACGGAAAGAAGGTCTCGGTTGCGGACTTGATTGTTCTGGCCGGTTGCGCCGGCGTCGAGAAAGCCGCGAAGGATGCTGGCTTCAAGGTGAAGGTACCCTTTACGCCGGGACGCATGGATGCCTCTCAGGAACAAACCGACGTTGGATCGTTCGCTGTGCTCGAGCCAAAGGCAGACGGCTTCCGTAACTACCAGAAGTCCCATTATTCCGTCTCGTCCGAAGAGTTGCTGGTGGACAGGGCGCAACTTCTGACGCTGACCGCTCCCGAGATGACGGTTCTCGTCGGCGGCATGCGCGCAATGAATGCCAACTTCGCGGGCTCCCAACACGGGGTCTTCACCAAGAGGCCTGGGGCGCTCACCAATGACTTCTTCGTCAACCTGCTCGACATGGGCACAGAGTGGAAGGCTGTCTCGGAGGATGGCGACGTGTTCGAAGGTCATGATCGCGGCACCGGCGAACTCAAGTGGACCGGCACGCGTGCGGACCTTGTCTTCGGCTCGAACTCACAACTCCGCGCCCTGGCGGAAGTGTACGCTTGCGAGGACTCTGGCCGGGAAGTTCGTTCACGATTTTGTATCTGCGTGGACCAAGGTCATGAACCTTGACCGTTTTGATCTGGCCGTATCGTAGGGCTGGCTTCCTCGAAGCCTCCTGACAACGCCGCTGGGAGAAGGCTAAGCTAAAGACCGGTTCAACGGCGCATCGCTGCCGCTGAACCGGTCGCTTGATTCCAAGGGCGCGGGTGCACGAACTAGAATTGGGTCCCAAATGGGTTCGGGGGCTTGCAAATGCCGAAAGCGCTCCGCAAAGGTCTCCAAGGCCATCGATCCAGGGTTGCCCTTGCCGGCGTGGCCATCATGCCCGTTCCGCTTTACAATTCAGCTTCTTTGACGCTGGGAACAGATGACGCTATCTCTAACCAAGAAAGACCACGAGTTACTTGCCGGAAAGCACGGCGCCGCCGCCAAGATGGCCATGTCCATCGTGGTCCGCATGGCCGAGGTATCTGGGGCGGACGAGCTGCTCGATATCACCGGCGCGCACATAGACAGCACGGTCTACATTGGCGACGCGGGGTTGGAGTTCGCCGAACGCCTGGCGGATATGGGTGCCAGGGTGTCGGTGCCGACCACGCTCAATGTCAGCGGTTTGGACGAGCATCACTGGCGGGAGTGGTCTGTGCCCGCAGCTTGGGCCAGGCAGGCCTACCGTCAGATGGTCGCCTACCAGAGCATGGGCACGCTCCGCACCTGGACCTGCGCGCCCTACCAGTTGGAGACGAAGCCCGTCTTTGGGCAGCAGATCGCCTGGGGCGAATCCAACGCCATTGTGTTTGCCAATTCGGTGATCGGCGCACGGACCGAAAGATACCCAGATCTCTTCGACATCTGCTGTGCCATCACCGGTCGCGCGCCCGCCATAGGGCTACATCTGGCGCAACACCGAGTGGGGCAGATCCTTTTCGACCTGGTGGAGGTGCCTGCGGGGTTGCAGGCACGCGACGATTTCTATCCGGTGCTGGGAAACCTGATCGGGGAACGCTCCGGCGACAAGATCCCGGTGATCGACGGTATGCTGGTCACCCCGACCGAAGACCAACTCAAGGCCTTCTGCGCTGCGGTCGCCTCCTCTGGCGGCGTCGCCCTGTTTCACATGGTTGAGGTGACCCCGGAAGCGCCGACGCGGGAGGCCGCGTTTCAAGGCAGTCAGCCGTTCCAATCCGTCCATGTCGACATGCAAGCCCTGCGGCAATCGCGCCGCCAACTTACGCACACCGACGGCAACTCCCTCGACATGGTGGTGCTGGGCAGCCCGCATTTCTCGCTGGCTGAGTTCAAGCGGTTGGCGCCGATGGTGGCCGGCAGGCGGAAACATCCCGACGTGAAGTTCCTGGTCACCTCCAGCCGCGCCATGACCGAGTTTGCGCGCAAGGCGGGGATCCTTGAAGTGCTGGCAGCCTTCGGCGCGCAGCTGACCGTCGATACCTGTATTTTGACGACGCCCATGCTGCCCATAGAAGTTCAGCACCTGATGACCAACTCGGCGAAGTTCGCCTACTACTCGCCCGGTCTGCTGCAGAAGCAGATTGCCTTTGGCAGCCTGCAAGATTGCGTCGACTCGGCCGTCGCGGGCCGTGTCATTCGAGACGAGTCGGCATGGAACCTTTGACGCTGCGCGGCCGCGCCCTGATCCCGGGCAGCGCCCGCGGCGCGGCGCTCGTCAGCCGAGAGCCGCTGTCGTTTTGGGGCGGCTACGACTGGAAGACCGGCGAGATCATCGACCGTCGGCATGACCTCTCCGGAGTCATCGCCAAGGACCGAATCCTAGCGATTCCTTTCTCGCGAGGGTCGTCCACGACGACCGCCGTCCTGCTCGAGGCTATTCGCGCTGGCACCGCACCCGCTGCTATCATCACCACCGGCACCGATTTCTTCTTTGCGCTGGCCTCTGTCGTTGCAGATGAGCTGTATCAGCTCTCCACTGCCGCTGGTGGCGCTGGACGAATCGGATTTTACACGGCTGAGTACGGACGATCAGCTCGAGGTCCTGCCGGATGGTCGCGTCATCTTGCTGCCCTAAGACTTGCTGGTCGCCGTGGTTTCAAGAACCGCAGCGGCGGTCTACTTCGGCGCCCGTGAATATCTTGTAACGTATCCCGGCACCGCCATGTCCTGGGTCATGCGTTCATCCGGTACGGGGGCCAGGGCCACCTCCACTAACGGGAGCAGGCCCGCCCAAATGGGCAACGCGTAATCCTCCTCATCATCGCCGGGCGGGCCGCTGCGCACCTTCGCGGAGGCCTGGTCGATCTGGATTGACACCACGCTGGTGGCGTTCATCTCCTTGGGAGTGGGTAGTCGGGCATCCTGCCAGCGTCCGGGCAGAATGTGTTCTGTGATTGCCTCCAGGGCCGCCAGCTTTTCGCCCTGCTCTTCAACAAGCCGTCCGGTGCCGAACAACACGACCGAGCGATAATTGATTGAGTGATTGAATACGGAGCGCGCCAACACCAGTCCATCCACCAGAGTCACCTCCACGCAGACTGTCGGTCGGGCGGCGACTAGCTTGAGCAGACGGCTCGCTTTAGCTCCGTGCAGGACAATCGTATCCCCCATCCGTGCGAAGTTCATCGGGATAACCAACGGCTCTTCGTTCTCCACCAAACCAACATGGCAGATAAGTGCTTCGTCAAGTATCCGATAGATCGTCTCGCGGTCGTACTGCCCGCGCTCCGGCTTGCGTTTGATTTGGTTTCGGTCTGTATTTGAGGATTGGATCATGGTCGGTTCCTTGGACATTCTCCGCCAGCTCCCATAACAGGATTGCGATAAGGGCTTCCGAAGTGGCAGTGCATTCTAGGCTCACGATCCAGCTATGAATCCGCGTGACCGGTCGGCACGCGCTTCGGCGGGCCTCACGTCGCGAGCCGCTCCTGCACGAAATTCCCGATCCGCTTGATCGCGCGCCGGGCCTCCGGCACGAAGCTTCCCCAGGCATGCCAAACATGCCACATCCCGGGCCAGACCTCGAGCCGCGCATCGACGCCGGCCGCCCGAGCGCGTTCCGCCATCCGCACGGAGTTGCTGCGCAGCACCTCGTGTTCGCCAACCTGCAGCAGCAGCGGGGAAAGTCCGTGCACGTCCGCAAAGAGCGGCGATATCAGCGGCTCGCGTGGGTCATGCTTGCCCACGTAACGCCGCGCCTGCAGCACGCTGGATTCCCAGCTGATCAGCGGATCACTCCTGGCACAGGTCTTCATCGTCTCGCCGGACATGCTGAGATCGAGCCAAGGCGAAATGCCAACAATGCCCGCGGGCAGCGGCTTACCGAGATCGCGCAGGCCCACCGCCAGAGCGATGGCCAATCCGCCGCCGGCTGAGTCTCCAATGACGACGGTCCGGGCTGCCAGCCTGCCATCGCTCAGCAGCGAGGCGTAGGCCTTTGTGACATCCTCCAGCGCGGCGGGGAAGGGATTCTCGGGCGCAAGCCGGTAGTTGATCATCAGCGCGCTCGCCTTGCCGGCCGCAGCAATGCGCGCAGCCAATGCGCGGTGCGTGTCGCATGATCCCATGGTATAGCCGCCGCCGTGCAGGTACAGGATCGCCGACTCGGGCTCCGCCTCGCGTGGTCTCAACCACTCTGCGTACATGCTGCCCACGGTTACAGACTCGACTTCGACACGGGGCGGCATGCGGGCGCGCTGTCCCTGCCCCTCCATGTCCGCTCTCTGCTGCTCCAGGGAGGCGCGGGCATCGAAGGGGGAGCCAAACGTTTGGTAGAACTGATAGACTATGCGACTTCGTAAGCTTGTCAAGGCGGCGTTGCCTCTTGCGCGTTGCGAGGTTGTGACGGCTCAACGAACCGGCCGGAAGAACTGTGCCCATTTTCACACAGAATCGTGACCTTCATGGAAGACGATGCAAACCTAATTTGGCGCTCAGGCCTCTCTCATCGCGCGGTTCTAAACTTGTCGCAGGCGCGGAATTCGCCGCCGCCGATCGCCTTAGTGTAAAGGAGTTTATGGGAATGAGCGGAATAGATATCGTCAAGGCCATGCTGGCCGCGACCGAAGCCGGTGACTTCCAAAAGGCCGGTGGGATGATTACCGACGACATGGTGTTCGCTGGACCCGTGCCCGAGCCGGTTGGCAAGCGCGAGTTTATCGGCATGCAGACGGCGATGCAGGCGGGCATCCCCGACTGGAAGTTCGGCGCCTCCGATTTCAAGGAGAATGGGAACCAGGTGACCGCCGTGATGCATGTGTCTGGAACGCAGACCGGAGAATTGAAGCTTCCCCTGCCAGGCATGGCGCCTGTGCCTGCGACGGGAAAGCACTTCGCGCTGCCCGCAGAACCGGCAACTTTCACGATCAAGGATGGCAAAGTTGCCCGCCTCGAGACCGCCTCCGTGCCCGGCGCAGGTGTGATGGGCGTGCTGGCTCAACTGGGTGTGCCCGTCTCCATGTAGACGCACGGTTCATCTGGCAGAGAATTCAAACGGAGCAGGATCGATCCTGCTCCCTTTCTCGTTAATCCAGTCGCATGCGTGGCTCGCGGGGAGGGCGGCGTCCGTGGCGAACGAAGTCAACATCGGGCTTTGCCCCAGATAGTTAGCTCCAGAGACCCCGCCTAGATTCCAGCAGCGACGCGGCGACTGCGTCAGGACTGCTTACCGGTCTCGTGCTCGGCAACACTTCGGCCCCCGCTAAGGGGGCCTTTTTGGTTCTCGAGGGGCCCGCAGAAATCACTCCGTTTTTGTAACGCCTGCACATGTTTTTTCTTGACAAACACCTCCTCTGTGCCGACAATACACCTTGAATATAGAACAGATGTTCGCACCCACTAAGGAGCCCCCATGCTACGCAACTTCCTCGCCCGCCTTCTTCGACGCGGATCCGTCACCACCAAATTTGGGACCGCACCCTCGAATGTCAACGAGCGCAATGTGACCGCCGGCATCGACTGGAACCAGGTCTACCGGGACCGCTACCAGTACGACCGCGCAGAAGGTCCTCGAGGAGGCGCTACTTGCATGGCGCCTGAACCCCCTTGCCCGCCGGCTCGTGACCCTGACCAGGCAGTACGTGTGCGATGGCATCGAATTCTCCTGCGAGCACGAGGGCACCCGCAAATTCCTTGCCGCCCTTTGGTCCCACCCCCTCAACCAAATCGGCTCGCCACCTGACGGAGTGGTGCGACGAGCTCAGTCTCACCGGCAACCTGTTCCCCATGCTGACGACCGACAGCGCCGGCATGAGCTACGTCCGCATCATGCCGATCGGACCAGGTGGCCATCGATCGACTACGCGGCCAACGACGTGCAGCAAGAGACCGGCTATATCCGCAAGGGCAGCCTCGAGGACGTCGAGCCCAAGCCCATCCCCTCGTACCAGGCCAAGCCCAAGGCCAAGACCGTCATGCTGCACTTCGCCGTCAACAAGCTCGCCGGCCAGCAGTGGGGCGAGCCCGATATCGCCCCGCTGCTTCCGTGGCTGGCACGCTATGCCTCGTGGATTGAAGATCGTGTCCGGCTCAACCGCTTCCGCCAGGCATTCATGTACGTCGTGACCGGCAAGTTCGCCTCGAAGGCCGACCGCATCGCCAGGCAAAACGAGCTGGCCAACAACCCACCCAACCCGGGCAGCATCCTTGTCAGCGACGAGAGCGAGGTATGGTGCACGCTTGGACCCCAAGCTGGACAGCTTCGAGGCCAACAATGACGGCCTCGCCTTGAAGAAGTTTATTGCCGGCGGGCATGGCATCCCGCTCCACTGGCTCGCCGAGCCCGAGAGTTCCACGCGGACGACCGCCGAGGCAGCCGGCACACCCACATTCAAGACGCTCGAAGAGCGACGAGCGCTCTTCCTCGCACTGGTGCAGACCGTGCTCAAGGTAGCAGTCGCCAGGCGAGCGGCGCGCGGGGATGCGACCGTGGACGCCAACGCCCAGGTGTACGTCAAGGCAGCTGACATCTCCGAACGTGACAACGCTTCGCTCGCACTGGCTTCCACACAGACGATCAATTCCTTCGGCCTGCTGTGGGCGGCCAACCTAATCACCGCCGACGAGTTCCTCCGCATCGTGTACCGCTTTGCCGGCGAAGTTGTGCCGGCCGATAGGCCGGACAATCCCCACCCGGAGATCATCGCCAACAACAACGCCCGGTCCGGCGCCGGGGGCATCCACGTCGACGCCGAGACCGGCAAGACGAGCACCGGCAACTAATAGGAGCTTCCGATGAAATTCAGCCAGGTCCAAATCAAGGCAATCAAGAACGACATTGTGAAGGGCACCATCACGATCTCCCTCGAGCTCGGCGCCGACAGCGAAACCCTCAAGACCGCCGAGCGCCTCAGCAAGTATGCAGACAAGGACGCGGGACACGTCGACGTCGAGATCACGCCGGCGCAGCTTCCGCTCATGGACTGATGGCACCCTTCCTGATGGTCGACGTCTGCGCCGGCCTTGCCGGCGCCAGCCAGGCCATGACCCCGCCCATGTGGGACGTCGTCACCATCGACATTGACGCGCTTCAAGCCGACATCGTGGCCGACGTCCGCAACTACCACTACACCGGACGCCGCCCCGATCTCATCGGTGCTCGCCCCCTTGCCCGAGTTCAGCCGTGAGTCATGCCGTGGTTTCCACACACCGGCAACCCCGACATGAGCATCGTACTTGCATGCAAGCGCATCGTGGACGAAAGCCACGCGCGCATGGGTGCTCGAAAACGTGAGGAGCCCTGCCATTCTTCGAGCCCTACTTTGGCCGACCCCGCATGAGCGTCGGCCCGTTCCACCTGTGGGGCTACTTCCCATCCTCCCGCGTATTGCCTACGCCAAGCTGAAACTTCGAAAGGAGCGCCTATCGAGCCATCAGAGAGCCGACGAGCCAAGATACCCCACGCCATAAGCAAGGAGCTCGCTTACGCCGTGGAGCACACCGTCGAGCTCTTCCGCAGGAGGCAAATGCAGACAGCACACCAACACAGCATTAGAGCCAGGTTCACCGGCCTGCCAGGCACGGCAGCCGGTCGATACCAAATCCTTTTCATCACGCAGGGCACAGGCCAACGGCTGGACCGTTCAGCCGCGAAGTCCTGCAGGAGAGCGCCGAGCTATGGAACCGAGTCGAGCGTTTTCGTCGACCATTCCTTTTGGGGCTCGTCGCATCCGCGACCTGGGCGGCGTCCTGACCGAGGCCGCATGGTCCGAGGAGCTAGGCGGCCTGACCGCCGAGCTGACACCGGTAGGACCGTCGAAAGAGATCGTCCTCGAGGCCGCTCAGATCCATGCTCGACCCCACCGGCGCCAAGCCAGACATTGGCTTCTCCGCCGACGTGATCTTCACCGCCGACGCCACCGGCACGGTCAAGAAGATCATCAAGCCAATGTCCGTGGACCTGGTCATGGACCCGGCCTTCGCGACGAAGTTCATCCGGCAAGTGCACAGCAGAAAGGACCCAATGGCACCAATCAATCCATCCCCTCCCGTTCCGAACGACCAGGGAGCAGCGCCAGCGCCGACCGCCGAGGCACATCATGCAGTACGGCCGCATGCTGCTGGCCAACTCCCTGCAAATGTCCGGGCTTCCCGACAAGGCTCAGGCTGCCATCACCGCCACCTTCAAGGACAAGCCCATCATCCTCGAGGACGTCCAGGCCGCTATCCAGGCATGGAAGGAAAGCCTCGCTGATCAGACCGCCGCGGCCGAAATCCAAGGCCCCGGGCCGCATCCATTCCATGTTCAGCGGCGATGATCAAATCGCCGCCGCCGTCGATGATCTTGTCGGAGCACCCAGGGAAAAGGGCGCCGAGACCCTCAAGGTCCACAGCTTCGGCGGGCTCAAGGCCGCCTACATGGCCATGACCGGCGACGTCGACCTTGTGGGCGGCTTCCACAAGGACCGCATCCAGTTTCAGCACACGACCGACAGCTTCCCCGGCCTTGTCAAGAACGCTTTGAACAAGGCGCTCGTCCGCGAGTGGGAGCAGTTGGGACGCGCTGGGTACGACTGGTGGCAGCGCATCGTCAGGGTGGAGCACTTCGACAGCCTGAACGATATTACGTGGCTGCTGTTCGGCACCGTGGCCAGCTTGCCCACGGTCGAAGAGGGCGCCGACTATCCCGAGCTCAAGGTCGGTGATAGCGCCGAGACAAGCACCTTCGTCAAGAAGGGCGGCTACATCGGGCTCACCCTCGAAGCCATCGACAGGGACGACGGACGCAAACTCAAGGCCATCCCCCGGGAGCTCGCCTTCGCCGGCCTTCGAGAGATCAGCGCCCTGATCGCCGCCGTGTTCACCGACAACGCCGCCGTTGGCCCCACCATGGCCGACACCGGCGCCCTGTTCAACGCAACCGCCGTGACCACCGCGGGCGGGCACAAGAACTTGCTCACCACCGCCCTCGGCTCCGACTTCACGGCATGGGACGCCGTGGCCAGCGCCATGTACAACCAACCGATGTTGGTCGCCAACGAGGGCGGCTACATCGGCGCCGGCAAGAAAATGGCCATCGAGCCCAGGTACATTCTCACGCCGCGGGCCTTGAAGGCCGCGGCCGAGGCGCTATTCGTCCCTCGCTGGGGGCCCGTCAACCAGGCACAGGTCGTCCCGACAGTCGGCGGTCAGACCTACGCCGGCTACGTCGAGCCCATCACCGTGCCCGAATGGACCGACGCAACCGATTGGGCAGCCGTCGCCGACCCGGCTGTAATGCCGGGCATCATGGTGGCCGAACGCTTCGGCCTCATGCCGCAGATCTTCCTCGCCGGCTCCGAGACCGACCCCGCCATGTTCGCCAACGACGAACAGCGCATAAAGGTCCGTCACTTCATCGCTGTCGGCGTCGCCGACTTCCGACCACTGCACAAGAGCAACGTCGCCGGCTAGGCCACGTCGGCCAAGCGACTTCGGCAACGTAGGGCAACCGCCAACACTCAACGCCCTGCCCCTGATAGGGCCAGGGCAAAAGGAGACCAAGCCATGGGTTACGTACACGACACGCACATGAGCCAGTTCATCCCGCCGACCGCTTGCATGGGCAGATACCGGCAACGTGGACGCAGGCTAGCCGGCCAGGTTGCCCACACCATCGCCAAGCACGTGCGACGCCACGGACGAGACCGCCACCGTCTATATTCCCGTCCCCATCCCGAGCAATTCCGTGGCAGCCAAGGGCGCCCTGCTCAAGAGCATCGAGATCGACTTCGAGATTCTGACGGCCGCCTGTGACGCCATGGCTGCAGCCATCTACAAGTCACACGCGGAGCGGATGGCGCCGTGGCCGTGGCCGCCAGCGTCAGCCTTCAGCTACGACACCGGCCACGACACTGCCGGCGAGCGCATCGACGTCGACCAGCACAGCATGACGCTCACGCTGGACACGCCCGCCTGGATCGACAACGACGAGTAGTACTGGGTCGAGATCACCTTCGACAAGGCCGCCACCACGACCATCGACTTCCTCGGCGCCGTCGCCAACTTCACGCTGCGCGCGTAGGCGAGCGAGCACAGCGCTCGCGACCCGTTTCTGAAAGGCCAGTCTGAACGTGCAAGTTCTCAGTGCCGGCTGACGCCCAGGCGCCAGCCGGCAAAGAAAGGAGGAACACCATGCAGAACGCAGGGACAAGATCTCCAACTGCTCAAGTCCCGCAAGTTTTGGGCCGGCATCGTAGGGCTCGCCTACGTGTTCGTCGGCGCACGTGCCGGCGTTGATCAGGCATCGCTCATCAACGGCGTCGCCGTGGTCGTCGCCTACATCTTGGGAACGGCGCTCGAGGACGGCCTCAGCGCATCCTAGCCAGCCATCACGGCGGGCAACAATCCCCGCCGTCTGGCATTCTCCTTCGAACGCCCCTGCCCGCGGCTGGCGGGCAGGGGCAAAGGCAGCAACCTATTGGAAGAAATCTTAGACGCCATCGCCAAACAAATCCCGGACCTTGCCGTACTACTCGCATCGTACTCGTCTTCGTCCACTACCTCGAGAAGAGGGACGAGGTATTCGAGCAGTTCAGCAGGGACATCACCAACCAGCTCCAACAGATCGCGAGAGACCCTGGCCGCCCACGCCGAAGAGACCGAGAGCGCCCACGCGCCGACATGCAGCAGTCGTCAGACCGTCGACGCAACCACAAGAGGTAGCCATGCCCTCAGACTACATGCAGAAACGCAAGGCCCTAGAACAAAAGGCACTGCCGGCAGTCATCGCCGCCGTCAACGTGGCCCTCGGCCAGTTCACCGAGCCCGAACCAGGACGCACCCTCGGCATCGACGTGTCCCATTGGTCCGGCATCGTCGACTTCGACAAGGCCAGGGACGCCGGCATCAAGTTCGCCATCATCAAGTACATGGATGGCATCCTGCCCGCCGACTACGCCGAGATCAACTACGCCGGCGCAGTTCACGCCGGCTTGTTGGTCGGCTCGTACCAGTGGCTGCGCTCCGAGTACAGCGAGGGACGCCAGGCCACGAGAGTACGCCGCCATGCTCACGCAACATGCCGCACCGACATCGTGCCGGCAGTCGACTACGAACAGTCACCCCGCGGCAAGAAGTACGACCCCACCATCGGCAACCTCTACACATCATGGCGCCCCTGCAGGACCTGCTCGGCCTGACGCCCATGGTCTACACGTCGCCCGGCTTTTGGGGCGACCATGGCAGCCAGGCAGAGCTCTACAAGCACTGCAATCTCTGGCTCGCAAACTACCGGTCGACCATCGCCGGTACTGCCGGCGCCGTGGCTGCCAGTGGGACATCTGGCAATTCACCGAGACCGGCGACGGCGCACGCTATGGCGTGCCCAGGGACGGCGAGAAGGCCGTCGACCTCAACTACTTCCGCGGCAGCGTGGACGAAATGCTGCTGTGGTGTGGAAAGGACAGATCACCGATGAACGTTACAGTTCAGATCAGGGACCAAGCTGTACCAACGCCCTGGGTCCGTCAAATTGGACGTCCTCGCTAGCGATACCACCTACAAGGTAATCACCATCTCGCAATCTTGGGTGCAAGTCGCTCCGCAGCGATGGGCGCCCATCGCTACATGCACCTTCCTGCCCGAGGCGCACCAGCCCCATCCCCGCTGATCCGGCACCGCCGGCGCCGTGGCCAACACCGCCACCCCCGCCGCTCGGCGAGCCCAGGGACGATCTATGGTTCCGCCTGCACGACCTCGCCCCCGCAAGTCCCGCACGGCAAGGCCGTGACCGGCCTGCCCGAGACCAGGCACCACACGCGGCGGAGAGAAGTACAAAGTCACCAAGCGCCTCCAGGACTGGCTCATCGCCTCCCACATGGTCATGCACCCCGAAATGACCGAGGCGAGGTAGTCAACGAGCTCAAGAAGCTGTTCCGCAACAACGGCGGTTGGTGCAATCAAACCGGCTGGGACAGCGGCGACTTCAAGATCGCCGCCCTGTGCTCCGGCGGCGCCACGCTCGTTGCCACCGTGCCAGGACCCGAGCCCACAATCGTCAAGGGACGCGGCAATCAATACCTCGAGGTCCACGCCATGGACCCGACCATCCCCCCGCCACCCGTCCAAACTCCATCGAGCACTCCGCAACAGCTCCAAGACGGCATGTGCTTCTTCCCCATGACCGCCCTCGACGACGGCTCCAATCACTTCCCCAATTTCGGCGGTCGCTGTCTCGTGCCCCTGCTTGGCAAGGGAGGGGTCCAATACGTGCTCTGGACCAACACCGTCCGACCGGACGGCATCGGCTTCCAGAAGGTCACCCACATCTTGCAGCCGGCACTCCCTGAACGCACCGACGTCACTGCCGGCCTGATACCCTGATGCCCTACCCGGGGGCAAGTCCGGCGCGGGCGTCTACCAGACCATCATCAATCAGATCCCGCCCCACCGTATCTACATCGAGCCCTTCCTCGGCGGCGGGCATCATGCGCCTCAAGCGCCCGGCCGACCGTCTGCATCGCCATCGACGTGGACCCCATCGTTATCGACGGTGCTCGAGGCCTGCCGGCAGGCACCGCCCTACTACTGCGACGACGCGCTTGACGTGGCTCGCCAGACTCACAGCGACATGATCACGCCCGACACCTTTATCTACTGTGACCCGCCTTACCTGATGAGCACCCGCAGCTTTCAGCAGAACCTTTACCGCCATGAGTTCGCCACCGAAGAGGAGCACCGATCGCTCCTATCGCTCTTGCTGCAGCTTCCCTGCAGGATCGCAATCTCCGGCTACGCATCGCCGCTCTACGCGGCGATGCTTGCCTGCTGGCGCTCGATCACGTTCCAGGCGCAGACACGCGGCGGAACACCCGCCACCGAATGGCTCTGGATGAATTACCCCGAGCCCTTCGAGCTACACGACTACCGCTACCTCGGCGACACCTACCGTGACCGTGAGCGCATCCAGCGCAAACAGAAACGCTGGCATGCCAGGCTGCAACGTATGAGCCGGCTCGAACGGTACGCCCTGCTAGAGGCCATCTCACAGCTGGCACCGCCAGCAGCGAGGGGCACCAGCGGCCCTCCGCGCCCGACCCACCAGCAAAAGGACCAATCCAATGAGCGATGATCTCGCTACCCTGACCGACAAGCTTCAAGCCCTGTTGCTGGACGACGGCACGCTCTTTCCTGATGCCACGTGCACGGCGGCCATACGCCAGGCACTACACCAGTTCAACAGCCAACTTCCCAACACCGGTGCCACGACGATTGACGTCGTGGCCGGCCAGCTCGTTTACGAGCTCACCGAGGCGCTAGCCGGCACCGAGCCCTTGACCATCATCGGCGTGTACCTCGAGGACGTCAGCGGCGGCGACAACGACACGCCGTTGAAGGCCGATATCTACAGCGAGGACAATCGTTGGTTCTTCCGGCTCAAGACGGCCCAATCTTCGGACACGCTGCTCGTCAGGTACACGCTGCCCCACACAGTGGAAGACCTCGACAGCGCCACCGAGAGCACACTCACGCCCTACCAGGAGCCGACGCTGCTCGACGGCGCCGCCATGCGCATCTGCTCCATGGCCGCTGCCGGCGTGATCGAAAGCCTGCTGCTGGACAGCAAGACGTCCAGCAACTATGGCGCAGCCGCCGACAGGTTCCAGAAGGCCTACGACTACGGCATCCTCGCCATGCAACAGCAAAGGACGCCAGCCATTCAAATCCCCGCTGCCCGGGGATGGAACGACAAGTGGCACACGTACAAACAGTGAGCGGGCGTCACGCTTGCGACCGCCCGCGCACAAGTCGCCTAGCTCGCCCGGACACGTACACCCTAAGTGCGCGGACTCGCCGGCCCAAACACCGGCAGTCGCGCTGCGGGCGTGTCCAGCGCTTCGCGGTTCCTGAAAGGACACTGTAGCCATGCGCACTGTTGATGCAACCCTGACCGCCGCCCTGGCCACCGGCAAAGGCAAACCCTACGTCATCGGCTACGTCGGACCATACACCGGCGCAGCCACGCACTCCGAAGAGCTCACGTACTACAAGCTCACCGGCAACACCCTCGAGTTCAAGATGTACTACAACGGCGACTTTGCCGGCGCTCAAACCCACGCATGGATCGAGCGAGGCATGATCGTCGGCGGCATGGCCTACACCGTGACCACCGGCCGCTTTTGGATACACCGTCAGACGTACCAGGCAGACGGCAGCCAACTATGCGAGGCTCAACTGTTCCCGCCGCTCTACTACAGCGCCAGCGGCTTCGACAGCTATCAGAATGTGATTACCGCGTTCTGCACCTACTTCGGCAAGACGGCGATCTTCAAGGACGCCGGCGCCGCATGGCTGGGCTACAAATTCATGGCCTACGGTGAAACCTCCTGCTCACCGACGCCAGCCACATGATCAACATTTGCCGGCAGAAGAGATTGATTGAATTCGTGGACGCCGGCAACACCAACGACGTCATGATTTACTCGGCCGATATCCAGGGAGCAATCGACGCCACGCTGTACCCGTTGGCCAGGTTCAATCTCACGTACACCCACAAGCGCAGCCGCCGCTATGTGTGGTACGACGACTTCGGCGTGTACCACAGCAGCGGCACCGCCTCCAATCCGGTCCACAACCTCGGCTTCCTCCAAGCCAGCGACAGCCCGCCAGCCCGTAAGGCATGGTCCTACGAGCTCGACTACATCATCCCCCCCGATCTCCGCTACGTGGACGGCGACATTCTCAAGTTCAGCATGTGGGGAGGGACCAAGCTCATCACCTTCTTCGCCCAAATCGTGGAGGAGTTCCTGCCGGCAGACAAGCAACTGCCACGGTGGCGCACACGCATCCAGTGCAATCCCATCTTCCGAGGGACCGAGGGCGGGGAGGGCATCCCCGCCGCCTTGCAGGTCGGCAACTACCAACCGGTCAATACGTCCAAATTCGTGCACTCGCTCAGCGCCAATGAGAACAACGTCCAGGCAGCGTTAGACGCCCTCGACAAGCACTCCATCACCTTCAAGCTCAGCCAGTACGAATTCATCCGCTTCCTCAACGTGAGCACGTTCCCCTTCTCGGCCACGATCAACGGTGCCCCCGCCGGCGCAGTCGTCAACTACAACGTGCCCACTGCCGGCAGCGATAACGAGCTCCGGCAGTACGACGCCAACGGCGCGCAAGCATCCACGAACCTAGCCAAGGTGGTACTGTTCAATTCGACACGCGGCAACTACGCCCTGATCTCCGACTGCAACGTAGGCGCCAGGCAAATCACGCTTGACCGCCAACGCTCCTGCCGGCTGGGCCAACGGCGACACCATCACCACCAACAACGGTGCCGGCTTCCGACTGCGGTCCGTGGAGATACTCGATACCGCCGTCATTCCCCAGGGCGCAACCTTCCTGCTACTGTTCGCACAGATGAACGACACCGCCGGCATCATCACCGGATGGTACGCAAAGGACGGATGGTCGACTGCCTCGGAGATCATCGTCGTCGGCAACAACAGTGCAGCCGGCAACGCAATCACCGGCGTCGTCGGCCTTGGCCTCAACAATCGACGCATCCAGTGGGTGCCACGCTCTCCCGCAGGTGCGACGGCGTTCATGCAGCTACGCCTCTTCGCCTACCAGTAGCCAGGACCCGACGCGCGGGGCGCCCCGCCCCCCTCCCATCGGAGGGCTGGGGACTAGCATTGGCACATGAGAAGCGAGAGCCCGGACGCAGTCCGGGCTCTCGCTTAGCGTCGGCTGGTACGACCTCGTCTAGGGCCTGCTCATGAAGATGCTGTTGGCCATGTTGATCGAGTTCGTACCACGGGAACCAGTACTCCGAAACGAGCTGGTTTGCCGGGTAGCCCATCATCTCGTTGAAGCTGTCTTCCGGGACCGTGAACACCCTCTCGCTCGTGAAAACCGGGATGTCGCTCACCACGTGCACCGGCCCACCGACTGTACCGATCCACCTCGGCGTCACCCGGCTCCCGGGCGAAATCGTGAAGGGGCTCCCAGATTGCTCGACACCGTCGATGTAGATGTGCACATGGGCGTCCGTGCTGCCGCTCGGGTTTCCCACCAGCACCCAGGTGCGCATGTTGTCCCCGCCCACGATCGGGTAGCCGTGGTCATAGTACGGGAACAAGTACTCGGTGGCGAACTGATTGAGCGGAGAACCCATCACTTCATTGAAGCTGTTGCTGCTCCCAGACAGCGTCCACTGGCTGGTCACAATGGCTCCGCCGCTCACACGCACCACCCGCACAGGACCGTCCAGTGTGCTAGGATAGCTGTACGTGTTCGTCGAGTTGGCCGGGATCTCATCCGAGAATTCTTCCTGCGTGGCACCAATGTAGATATCCACCGTCGCCGTCTGGCCTCCGTCCGTGTTGGCCACCTTGATGCTGGTGTCCATGTTGATCGAGTTCGTACCACGGGAACCAGTATTCCGTTGTGAGCTGGTCGCCCGGGTAGCCCATCATCTCGCTGAAGCTGTTGTCCGGCACGGTAAACTCGCGCTCGCTGGCAAATACCGGGATGTCGCTCGAGACGTGCACCGGCCCACCCATGGTGCCGATCCAGCGTGGCGTCACCCGGCTTCCGGGGTGATAGTGAAGGGACTGCCGGTCTGCAGCGCACCCCCGATGTAGATATTCACATGGGCGTCGGCGCTGTCGCTGGGGTTGCCTACCAGGATCCAGGTGCGGACATTGTCCAGTGGCACGCTCGGGTAGCCATGGTCATAGAAGGGGAACCAGTAGTCGGTCGTGAACTGATCGATGGGATAGCCGATCGTCTCGTTGTAGCTGCTTCCCGAAATGACTGCCTGGCTGGTGAAGATCGGCAGACCGTTCGCTTCCTTGACCTTGACCGGCCCATCCAGCAATGAGGCGTACCCATCACTGGTGGTCGAGTCGCTGGGCACAGCGTAGCTGCCCTCCAGGGTCGTCGCCACCGTCACATCCACGTTGCCGGGTTGAAGTTCAAACGCGCCGATGTCGCAACTACCTGCCTTGCCGCGGCTCGCCTCGCTGATCCTGCCCGCCCACCGGGTAGTTCGCGCAGGTGTCATTATTGCCCGCACTGAATGCCGGGGACGCAGGGGTGATTGCCAGAGTCTGCGTCGGCCCGCCATTGGATCCGAACGTGAGCGGTCCCGGATCCGCCTCCACCGCCGGGGAACCGCACTTGTTCGGGGAGGCCGCATTGGTCTCGATCAGGTTGCTGGTGTTGTCTGCTAGCAAGTCTGACGGTGAGTTGTAGCAGTCTTCCGCGCCGCCCAAGCTCTTCACCACCATTGTGTTTTTCATGCTCAGGCTGCCTAGGATCCAGATTCCGCCCCCGCGACCGGCGCCCGCAGCGGAGTTGCGGGCGAAGCTGCTGCCGGTCAGGCTGAGCGAGCCGTCTGTGTAAAGGCCACCACCATAGCCGGCGGTGTTCGTGTAGAAAGTGCTGTTTGAAATGGCCCTTGTGCCGGCACCGGCTGTGTTTGCAACGCCGCCGCCGTTGCCGACGGCCTCGTTCGCCAGGAAAGTACTCTTGATCACGTACAAATCCTGGTTGCTCCAGATTCCACCGCCCTCGTCGGCCTTATTGCTCGAAAACGTGCTGTTCTGCACGTTGAGCGCGCCCGTGCTGTAAACTCCGCCCCCATCGCCGCTGGCATGGTTGTTTGCCAACGAGACGCCATTCAGGTTCAGGACGCCGGCGCTGTGGATTCCGCCGCCGTTGCTGCTGTTGCCGTATTCTACGGTCAAGTTGTTGAGGGTCAGTTCGCCGCCTCCTGAAAGGACATTGACGACGGGGTATGCAGCTGGTGTGCAGCCGAGAGCCAGATTCACAGGGTCACACGTAGACGCCTGAATGATGGTGGTCCCGGTGCCGAGGCCATAGATAGCGATAGTCGTATAAACATCAGGCAGCACGCCGCCCAGCGTGATGAGGTATCCCGCCGTGAAGGAAATCGAGTCGTTCCCGGAACCCGAGGCGCACTCTCCGGCAATGATTCCGGATGGGGAGTCATTGTTCGCCGAGATTATGGCCTCCCGCAGTGTGCACTTGCCGTCCCCGGCACTGACGACGTCGAGGCCGCTGTTTACCGAGATGCCGCTGGCATGCGCCGGCGTGAAGACCAGGGCGCTCCCAAGCAGCGAAACCAGAAGGGCAACGAGCGTAAGGATATTCAAGACGGATCTTCGGTGCGATTGCATGGTGCAATTCTCCTTGTACGCGGTGGACGGCTCGGATCCGCCTACACGGGCGCGGCGGACGGACAAGTCGGATAACTGCTCCAAGTAACCAGGATTTAACGAGCGCGCCCTTCAAACTCAGGCTGGACTGGTTATCGATTGGATTAAGTTGGGTTGGAGCATTTCCTCATTCCCACTTGGGAATGGCGCTTGGCCATGGAAACTCCCCCAGCGCGGCATTCTCTTCTCTAATTCGGAATTATACCACCCGCAATGTCGCAATCCAAGGCATAACTTGCCTGCCAACGCCGGCAAGCGCTGATAAGTGAGGACTTGCACACACATCGAGCCCTGGCCTGACGCTCACCCGCAGAATTCGATGGCAGTCCGCAGGTAGATCTCCGCGCAGGTTCGCACGCTCGCGACGTCGACCCACTCTTCGTCCGCGTGCGCGCCTGCGCCCGAAGGACCGAAGAGCACCGCCGGAATGCCGGCCTCGGTCAGCAGCGCCGCGTCGGTCCAGAACGGCACGCCGGCAATCGAAGGCGCGTGGCCCAGCACCTTGTTGGCAGCAGACTGCACTGCGCTCGCGATCGGGGAGCGCGCCGGCGTCTCGAGCGGAGGACGATCCAATCCGCGGCGGAGCAGGGCTTCAAACGAGGGGTCCTGTGACTTGATATCAGCGAGGATCTGAGCGAGCTCGGCCTCTGCCGCTTGAGGTGTCTCACTTGGAAGCGTTCGCCGCTCAATCGACAAGCTGCAGCGTTCCGGATAGCTGGATAGTTCCTGTCCGCCCTGGATCAGCGAGGCGTGCGCCGACCCGCTGCCGAGCAGGGGATGTGTGGGCTTGCGTCGCAGGCGCTGATCGAGGGCTTCCACCTCGGTCAGGACGCCGCCCATCTTTACGATGGCATCTACCCCGAGGTCCGGGCGCGAGCCGTGGGCCGCTTTTCCAAGCGTCTCCACCTCGAGCCATACGAATCCCTTGTGGGCCAATATCAGTTGCAGCTCGGTGAATTCGGCGACGATGGCCCCATCCGCCCTGTATCGGGACGCCGCCGCCTGCGTCCCAATGCTGGCGTACTCTTCATCGACCACTGCCTGCATGATCAGGTCTCCACGAAGATGCTTGGACTTGGCCTGCGAGGCCGCAACCATGCAGGCAGCCAGCCCGCCCTTCATGTCGTATGCCCCGCGGCCGTATAGTTTGCCCCCCGCGATCCGCGGTGAGTGCGGATCGTGCATATCGCCGGCCCCGACCGTGTCCATGTGGCCGTTCAGAATCAAGCTCTTGCCCCCGCCGCTGCCGCGCGCGATGCCGACCACGTCTGATCGTCCTGGCGCGACCTCCACTGTCTCCACCTCCAGGCCATCCCGTTGCATCCAGTCCGCGATAAACCGGGCGATCTCACCTTCGCCCGCGCCGCCCGGCACCAGGTCGGGGTTGGTGGAATCAATACCAACCAGGTCGCTCAGCAGTTGTGTGAGTTCATCCATGCCGGCATTTAACCACAGATGCAGCTGCAGGTGGGCCGCTGAAGAGGGCGGCGAATACAGAGCGGCAGGATTTCTTCCTGCCGCTCTGTATTCGATCACGTCCCTGGTTTCGACGGCAACGTACAGCTCGTTGCCTTGTCACGCCGCTACACCTTCGCCAGGACCTCGGCCAGCCGGTCGTATGTCTCGTTCACACCCGCTTCCATGTCCCCCTGCATCATCCCGTCGCGGTCCGTCACCGACTGGAACACCGAATGTGCTGTGACGAGGGTCTGGCTGCCCCGGGCTTCAAGGGTCATCGTCTCGAGCGAGACGTGGCCCGCCATACCCTCCCATTCGAATGTCTGCACCACGCGATTGGGCGCTTGGATGGCGTGGTACACGCCGTGGAAGGCGTAATCGGTGCCGTCTGCATCCCTGTTGATGAATCTCCACCTTCCGCCCTCTCGCAGATCCATCTTGTCGACGATCGTCTCGTACTTACGCGGACCCCACCAGTCAGGTATCAGTGCGGGATCAGTCATGGCTTTGAATACCCGCTCTGGCGTTGCATCAAACATTCGACTTATGACGATTTCCTGTTTGCCGGGTTCGGCCGTGAATGTGATCTTTGCCATTCGATTCTCTCCTTATTGCCGAAAATTCCGTGTCTTGTCTTGCGGCGGAACTCAAGCCAAGGCCTGCGCCATCTTTTCGAGCGATTGCTGAAGTCCCAGGACGGCAAACTCGTAAAGTTGACCATCGGGAAATCCCTGCTCGACGATACGGATCTCGGTTTTGTCGCCGAGTGTTTTCAGCGTCAGGAGGCTCGGCACAGCCGCGGGGAAATCGGCGCTCACCCCGATCGACGCCGGGTCAATTGGCTCGCCGTCCTTGTTGCACAGGCTCTGCTTGAACTCGATCCGTTCCATCGGCACGATCTTCTGGTATGTCCACGTGTTGTACATGTCGACGCCGTCCGGCGAGCGCATGCACAGGATCGTCGTGCCGCCCTCGCGGAAATCCATCCTGCAGCTGGGCGAGCTGAAGTACTTTGGCCCCCACCAGCGTGTGACCATCGCCGGGTCGCTAAACGCCCTCCAGACAGTCGCGACGGGCGCCTTGACGACCCGCGTCACGTCCACATCTCTGGTAGTGGCCGTTGGATTTGCCATTCCTTTTGTCCTTTCAACCTCTGACTGGGCGACATTGCGCGCCCTCTGGCATTGATACAACAGGCTTCCGGCCCGTGCTCGGGAGCGTTCGGCCTAGCGCAGGGCTTCCGCCATCTTGTTCAGGCTGGTATCCCAGCCTTCTTTCATCCCGCTGTGCAGCATGGCTTGGTATTGTGCCTCGCTTGCCGGCTTCGGATACACGATCGAAAGGCGCGTCCGGCCCTTTCCAAGATCCTTGAAGAGCACCGTGATCGTGAACTGAGCCGGGAAGTCTGGTGGCTGACCGTACTCCGTCGCGTCGATCATGTTGCCATCCATATCGGACATGTACTGGGTGAGCACGATCTTCTCGTTGGGAACGATCTCATTGAAGACCCCGGCGTTGAACATCTCCCGGTCCCACTGCGTGCCGGCCGGGCCGCGCATGGACCACACGTATTTGCCGCCGACTCTCAGGTCGATTCGCACGGACGGCGCGGTGAAGTGCTCGGGGCCCCACCAGCGCTTGACCAGCTCCGGGTCGGTCCATGCCTGCCAAACTCGTTCGGGCGGGGCATCGAACTCCCGCGTGATCACGATGTCCCCGATGCTGTCCTGGGCCTTGCCTGTCGTTTCTGCCATCGTCTCTCTCCTTTGGGTTGTGTTTTCTGCTGCCTTGGCGGTCGGGCGCCTCGCTAGGATTTTGCCAGGGTTTCCGCCAACGCGTCGAGCTCACTTGTCCAGGTGGCTTCCATGCCGTTCAGGTACTGGGCTGCCTCTGGCGTCGTCCACAGCACGCCCGTGTGCACACGGAGCTCGGTCTTCCCGGCGTCCTCTTTGAACGTCACGGTCGTGATGCTCTTGGTCACGGGCTCCGCCGCCTCGATGGATTCATAGCCGTCATTGGTGAATACCAAGCGTTCGCCTTCGACCACCTCCTTGAACATGCCCTTGACCGGATTGATGCGTCCCCATCCGCTGAGATGCAGCAGAAGCTTTCCCCCGGGCCGCACATCCAACTCACAAACCGGGGCGGTCATGCCCTTCGGGACCCACCATTGGGCCAGGATGTGCGGGTCTGTCCAGGCTTTCCATACGCGTTCCTGGGGCACGTCGAAGACTCTCGTGAGTGTCAGTTCCTTGACGTACTCATTTTGCACTTCCATGTCCTTTGTCCTTTCCAGTTCTAAGATTCGGTTTCGTCGGTTCTTCTTCCTTTAAGAGGGCTTCCAGCCGGTCGAAGCGCTCATTCCACAGCGTCGTCATCTGCCGGGCCCAATCTTCCACATCGTGCACCGCCTCCGGATTGAGCTCGTAGATGCGCTGCTGGTGATGCTTGTGCATGCGCACGAGCTGCGCCTGCCGAAGGATCTTCAGATGCTGCGAAATCGCGGGCGGACTCACTCGGAACCGGTGGCTGATCTGCGAGGCGGTCAGTTGACCGCCTTCTGCCAGCATCTCGAGAATGCTGCGGCGGGTGGGTTGGGCAATAGCTGCGAACACGTCCATAGCCGCCATATTACATCATACACTTAATTAAGTCAATGCTTAAATAATGACCAGAATAGGCCGTTGAAGGTCATTGCCCCCGTCCTGGATTCTGGCTGTCAGGCTGGGCGGATCATTTGCCGCGCTCCGTAGCGGGCGGAATCGTCGAGGCGAGCGGGCGATCCAACTCTCGCATCACAGGGATGAATATTGCGCTCACGGTCGTGATGACATAGATGGCCCCTAAAGAAATCAGCAACGGCTGCAATCCGAAGCGCTGCGTCAGAAATCCGCTCACCAGCATGCCGAGCGGCATCGTCATCCAGGCTGCGGCTGTGATCGTGCCCAGCACCCGGCCGCGCATGTCCGCCGGCGTCCGTTCGAGCAGCACGGTGTCGATGATCGGATTGAGTGGGCCCGCGGCGATTCCCGAGATCGTCGCAGCCATTAGGATGGCTGGAAAGGGCAGGAAGAACGCCAGGCACCAGTACATCAGGCTTGCCACGACGAACATGCCCACAAATGTGGCATAGCGTGACACGCGACTCCCGATCGCGGCGAATGCGATCGCCCCGATCAATGCCCCGCCTCCGGACGCCGCGATGATCAGTCCAAGGTCCACCGCGTTGCCCCACACTTGTTTGGCATACACCGGCAAAATGACTCCGCCAAAGGCGGCGTCGACGAAATTGGTGATCATTACGATCAAGACGATCATCAGGATAAGTTGATGACCGCCCAGGAATTTGAGCCCGGCCCGCAACTGGTCGAAATACCCGGTTTGCGCCCCCTCTGCGGACGTCGTTCGCGGCGCCCGGACGGCCACCGCAACGAGCGCGGCCGACACGAAAAACGAGGCCGCATCGATCCACAGCACGTTGGCGGTTCCAAGAGCGGCAATCAGGAGGCCAGCCAGCGGTGCTCCGACCAGACGCGAGCCTCGCTCGACCGCCTGGATTGCGGACGTGGCGCGTTCCAGCGGCATATCGGCAGCTTCGGCCAGTTCGGGTACGAGGGCGTTCCGCGCCGTTGTTCCCGGTGCGTCCAGCAAACCGCCCAGGAAGACCAGCACCATCAGCTGCCAGAACTGCAGACCGACCGTGAAGTGCAGCAGCGGGATCAAGGCTACCGTGACGCCGCTCGCCAGGTCCGCGATGACGCTTGTCGGCTTGTACCCGAGGCGCTCGATGAGAGAGCCGCCGAGGAATCCGGCAAGGACCACGGGCAGAATTGTGAAGAACCCGGTGATGCCAGTCTGCGCGGCGCTGCCCGTCGTCTGCAGCACGAACCATGGGATGGCGATTGCTGCGCACACGTTGCCCACCATCGAGATGGCGTTCGCCGTAAACAACGAATAGATGGGTACGCGGGAAACTGGAGGGTGGAGGCCGTTGACGTTGCTCATTGCGTTGGTGTCCCTCGTTCGTGATCGCGTTCCCAGGGACCGCGGCCAGGTCGAATTGGGCAGGGCGTTATCTGGAGGGCAGCAACTCCCAGTTGATCTCAGGCGCCTGCCGCCTTAGTAGCATCGTCACACCGCGGTATTCCACCTGCACGTAGTTGGCGGCGACCCAGGTCGTGACGTCCTGCCCGCCCCAGCGGCTGGCCTCGATGTAGGTGGGCTCCAACTCTTCGATGGAATAGATCAGGTCGTACTTGTTGTGCCCGGGAACGCTGTACATGCCGTTCCAGGATATCGCGCCTGACAAGTCGGCTGGCAGGCCGGCAATGTACTTGTCGGTCCTGCCTAGGAAGTCGCTGGCTCTCAGTCCTGTGTAGTAGGGGATTACGCCTGCGGCAAACACGCCTACGCTTGCTTCAGGTGTTGTGATCTGGCTCAGCGCAATCGCAGCATTGGTTCGCGGCGCGTAGAAATTTCCAGGGAACCATGGCTGATGCAGCAGTATTTGAGGTGCGAAGATGAGATTGACGCTCAGGATCCCGATCGCTGTCGCCGCGGCAACCAGGCTCACGCCTCTCATTGTGGACACGCGTGCTTTGCCCCGCTGCAAGGGTTCTATCGCTGCCAGCGCGAACAGCACCGCCGCCAGTGGCTCAACGGGCGCCATGATTCTCCACACACTGACGGGATCGCCTCCGATCCATGCCTGATACACGATCGGCAGCAGGACCAGTGACAGGTACGTCCACCTTCTTCGGGCAGGCTTGAGGATACACGCCAGACAGGCAAACCCCAGGAAGAAAGCGTGCGTCACAAGATACAGCCGCAGGAAGCCCATGCCATTCTGCAGCCTGTTGGCCAGGGGCATGCCGGTCAGCTTCAGATAGTACGTGTTCGGCAGGGTCGCGCCGTAATATATGATGCGGAAAGCCTCCTGAAGCAGGGGAAACGCCAAGTACAGGCCGATCGCTCCCAGTGCAACGCGGCCGGAAAGCCCGGTGCCATCGTTCTCGCGCCGCTCCTTTTCAAGCGCGTACGCCAGCAGGGGCACCGCAAAGATGATCGAATCCGGCCGTGTCAAGTACGCCAGGCCCAGCAGGCCGGCAGCCTGGAGCGCGTGCGCCTCGCCACTTCCCGCGTTGTCGCGTTCCACGACGCACACCGCCGCGAGCACCAAAAAAGTCAGTAGCCCCGTCTCCATGCCGGTGAGCGCCCAGAACGAGAGCGGGTAGTAGGTTATCGTCAACACTACGACCGTCGCCACAAAGAACGGTCGTGCGCGGGGATCAAGGTGTGCGGCAAGTTCTGTGGCCAGCTTCCATACCAGGTACACGCATCCCAGGACGAGGCCGATGCCCATGATCTGCACCGCCAGTACGGCCGCGGACTTATCCAGCAGTCCCGTGAAGACCGACATGACCAGGGTCAGCAGCAGGTTGGTGTAGCCCTCGACACGCTCGCCCGGATTCCAGACCAATCCTTGGCCATGCGAGAAATTCCACGCATAGCGCATGGAGATCATGGCATCGTCGAACAGGTTGAAGTAACGATGTCCGTCCATCGCCACGACCGACAATTCTGTCATGAAGGGGTACGCCCAGCTGACATACAGCAACGCCAGCACAGCGCTAATCAGCGCCGTTCGGCGTGAAGGCGTCAGATTGGCAATTGGATTCTGCATTTCGCGCCCCCGTTGAACCCTAGAACCCCTCGGCCACGTATTCTCCCCACACGGCGCGCAGCCTGTTGCAGATCTCGCCGAGCGTGACGTCGTTCTCGACGCATGCGACGAACAGGGGCATCAGGCTCTCGTCGCCGCGTGCCGCGGCCTCCAAACTGCCCAGCAGCTCGGCGACCTTGGCTTTATCCCTCCTGTGTCGAAGCTCGGCCAGCCGCCCACGCGCCACGGCCTCAATGGCTGGATCAACCTTCAGTCGCTCGAGCGTGACTGCTTCGTCTGTTTGGAACTGGTTCACGCCGACCACAATCTGCTCACCTCGTTCGATCGCCTTCTGGGCGGCGTAGGCAGCCTCTTGTATTTCGTTTTGCATGAAGCCGCGCTCGATGGCCGTCAAGGCGCCGCCCATCCCATCGATGCGGGAGATGTATTTGCTCGCCCCCTTCTCGATCTCGTCCGTGAGATGTTCGATCAAGTACGAGCCCGCTAGCGGATCGACGCTGTCCGCCACACCCAATTCATGGGCGATGACTTGCTGCGTCCGCAAGGCCAGACGCACCGACTGCTCGGTGGGCAGCCACAGCGCTTCGTCGCGGCTGTTGGTGTGCAGCGATTGCGTGCCGCCCAGCACAGCAGAGAGCGCCTGGATCGTGGTGCGCACGACATTGTTCTCCGGCTGCTCCGCGGTGAGCGTCGAGCCTGCCGTCTGCGTATGGAAACGCATCTGCCAGCTCGCTGCCTTCTGGGCCTGGAATCGCTCGCGCATGATTTTGGCCCACAGCCGGCACGCGGCGCGAAACTTGGCGATCTCCTCCAGCAGATGATTGTGCGCGTTGAAGAAGAACGAGATCTGCGGCGCGAAATCATCTACTTGCAGGCCGGCTTTGAGTGCCGCCTCGACATACGCGATGCCATCCGCAAGCGTGAATGCCACTTCCTGCACCGCGGTCGACCCGGCTTCACGGATGTGGTATCCGCTGACCGAGATGGTGTTCCAGCTGGGCACCTCGCGCGCGCAGTATTGGAATATGTCGGTGATGAGCCGCATGGACGGGGCCGGCGGGAAGATGTACGTTCCACGCGCCACGTACTCTTTGAGAATGTCGTTCTGCACGGTGCCGCGCAGCTTCTTGACCTCGGCGCCCTGTTTCTTGGCAACCGCAATGTACATCGCCAGTAGGATCCCCGCCGGCGCGTTGATCGTCATCGAAGTCGAGACCTTGTCCAGCGGGATTTCCCGAAAAAGCGTCTGCATGTCGTCCAGCGAGGAGATCGAAACGCCGACTTTTCCCACTTCGCCGTGTGAAATTGGGTCGTCCGCGTCATACCCGATCTGTGTGGGAAGGTCGAACGCCACCGAAAGGCCCGTCTGCCCCTGCCTCAACAGGTATCGATAACGTTCGTTGAACTCTTCCGCGGTGGCGAAGCCGGCATATTGCCGCATGGTCCACAGCCGCGAGCGATACATCGTTGGCTGGACACCCCGCGTGAACGGATACTCGCCCGGGAAGCCCAGCTTCTCCCCATAGTCTGGCTGTTCACCCTCAGGCAACGCGGTCCGCGGCAGCTCGATTCCCGAGGATGACTCAAAGCGCTGCTTGCGCTCGGGAAATCGCTTGACAGATGGATCGACGGTTTCCTTCTGCCAGCACGCGGTTTCATGTTTCAGGGACATGTGGGCTCCTGCTGCCGCGAGTTTATCATGTCTTATAATGCATTTCGGATCTCACCTCCTCAGCCAAGACGGCTCGCGCCAATCTGAAGCCGCGGGGCTCGCGATGAACAATCCGCAATCATCGATCCTCCATCCTCAATCCTCGATCGGCTACGTCATCGGCGGCGAACTCAAAAAGTCCTTTCGCGTTCGGCTCACCGTCGACCCGCTGACCGTCCAGGAGGGCGCCTTTGTCGTCATCGAAAGCGGATCTGTCCTCTTCTACGGTCTGGTTACCGATGTCCAGTTGGGCGCCGTTGATCCGCGCTTCGCGGATGAGCGGTTGGAGCAGCGGCTTGGGCCCTCGCTGGCGGGGGCCCTTGATGCGCAGACCCTCTATACGACCATCGAGGTCCTCCCGGAACTGATGCTGGATCGCGGTCCGGATCCGGGGTCGCCGGCATACGAGGCATGGTTCCAGTCCCTGAGCGGCGATAAACCCCGACCGCGCCCGGTCAAGAGCGTTCCGCCGCATCACATGCCGGTGCGCCTGGCGGCGGAGGGCGACATTGCCGAGATTTTCGGCAAGCCCGGCGAGGCCGGCAACTTCGTCATCGGCTACACCCGCGAGCAGGATCATCCGGTGTGCGTCAATCTGGAGCGGCTCGTGCAGCGCTCCGCCGGTGTCTTCGGCGCAAGCGGAACCGGCAAGTCGTTCCTGACTCGAATCGTGCTCGCCGGACTGATCCAAATGGACAAGGCTTCTGCGCTGGTGCTGGATATGCACAACGAGTATGGCTACGACGCCGCCAACTCCGAATCCAAGTTGCCGGTCGCCGGCCTCAAGACCAAGTTTGCATCGAGGGTGCGTGTCGTGGGGCTGGGTCGCGGCGCCATGATTCGCGGTACCGTCCCCGATTTCAATCTGGAGATCGGCATGTCGGACATCTCCACCGCTGACATAGAGATGCTGACCACAGAGCTGAATTTAAAAGAGACCACGCCCACCACGCTGGACGCCCTCTACACCGATTTCGGTCAGGATTGGTTCAGGGATTTCCGTGCGCTGCGCTACGAGGGAGTGGTTGAGGATCCCGAATCGGGCAAGAAAGTTCCTGCGCCCGGGACCGTCGAACATTGGGCAAATTCTGCCGGCGTAAATGCTTTGGCGGCCAAAGCCCTCCACTCCAAACTGAACCGACTGTTCAGGAAGCCCTACATTGTGGATAAACCCGCCGCGGACACTCTGAAAGAAATGATCGGCTTGCTTGAAAACGGGCAGCACGTCGTTCTTTCGTTCGGTGAGTTCGAGACCGACCTGGATTATCTGCTGGTCTCCAACCTGCTGACCCGCAAGCTTAGGGAGGCCTGGGTGCGCCGGACGGACAAGTATCGAAAAGACGGCAAGGAAGAGCCGCGCCAGCTGGTGATTGTGCTTGAGGAGGCCCACAAGCTCCTCAATCGCGAGATGGCCAGGCAGACTACCTTCTCGACCATCGCCCGCGAGCTCCGCAAGTACTACGTGACGCTGTTGGTCATCGACCAGCGGCCCTCGCAGATCGACGACGACGTCATGTCGCAGCTCGGCACGCGCATCAGCGGATGGCTCGGTGATGACGACGACATCCATGCCGTCCTCTCAGGCCTCGCCGGACGCGAAGCCCTGCGCGGCATGCTGGCTCATCTCCAGCCCAAGGAGGAAGTGCTCCTGCTGGGTTGGGGCGTACCCATGCCGCTGCCGGTCAAGTCTCGCAGGTACGACGATGCATTCTGGAAAGAGCTTCAGGGTGGCAAGCAGGCCAAAGGGCAGGGGCTCAAGGATCTCGGGTTCTAGTCAGGCGTGACCCGGCGGTATTCGCCCGTCCATTCATCGCGGGGTAGGGACAATCGATATGGACTCAATCCTCCTGGTGATTCTCGTCGGACTGGCAGGCGGCGTGGCCGTAGGACTGCAGAGTCCGCTTGCGAGCATGATGACCGAACGCATCGGCGTTTTTGAGAGCATCTTCATTGTGCATCTCGGCGGCGCCATGCTTTCCGTGCTGCCCCTGATTTTCATTGGCGGTGGACGTCTTTCGCAGTGGCGCGGTGTGCCGTGGTACGCCCTGTGCGCCGGTTTCTTTGGCGTGGTCGTGATCGCCGCCATCAGCTACACCATCCCGCGCGTGGGTGTGGCGGCGTCCATCATTACGATCGTGGCCGGCCAATTGGTGGTGGGCACCATCCTCGACCAGTACGGTCTGCTCGGCGCCGGCATCCGTCCCTTGGGACCCGCGCGCGCGATCGGTCTGGCGGTTGTGATGTTGGGCGTGTGGCTCACGGTGAGGTAGGGGCTGCGCGGGCGACGTTCCCTCAGACAGTGTGGGTCGGAAGCGTCATCAGCCGCAGTCGAGCACTGAGACGGACATCAAGATGCGCGTAACGATGCTTGGCAACACAGGTCTCAAGGTCAGCGCCTTAAGCCTTGGATGCATGTACTTCGGCTCGGCGATCGATGAGCCCCAGTCGGTTCGGCTGCTCGATATCTATCTCGAGGCGGGCGGCACATTTCTGGACACAGCCAACAACTACGCGTACTGGGTGGAGGGCTGCCAGGGTGGTGAGAGCGAATCCGTCCTTGGACGCTGGATGAAGGCGCGCCAAAATCGTCGGGACATTTTCCTCGCCACCAAAGTTGGATCCAACATGCCGCCGCGCGTGCCCCGCAGCCTCTCGAAGGCCACCATCGTGGCGCAGTGCGAGGACAGCTTGCGGCGCCTCCAAACGGATTACATCGATTTGTATTACGCCCACACCGATGACCGTGGCACTCCGCTGGAAGAGACCCTCGAAGCCTTCACCGAATTGGTTCAGGAAGGCAAGGTGCGTCAAATCGGCTGCAGCAATATGCTTGCCTGGCGCATCGCCCATGCCCGTGGGCTGAGCCGCGCGCATCACTGGGCAGAGTACTGCTGCGTGCAGCAGCGTCATACCTATTTACGTCCCAAAGCGGGCCTCACGGCCTTTTCGAACGGACAGGTGCCGACGACCAGCGAGTTGCTCGACTACGCGGCCGAAAATGCTGACAACTTCGCGATCGTGGCCTATTCCACGTTGCTTGGCGGCGCGTATAGCCGGCCCGAGGGACGTATCCCGGAAAACTATCAGCCGGATGAGTATGACGCGGCCGATAAGCGCGTTCGCTTGCAGGTCCTGCACCAAATCGCTGAGGAGGCAGATGCAACGCCAAATCAGGTTGTCCTGGCTTGGATGCTGCAGGGCACGCCGACGATGATTCCGCTCATCGCATCCAGTTCAGTGAAGCGTCTGCAGGAAGATCTCGCCGCGGAGCAGCTCTCTTTGACGGCAGACCAGCTGACGCGGCTCGAGCAGGCTTCCGCTTAGGCGGCTCCAGGCACGGCACCGACGTCCCGCGACTACTCCCCATTCCCCTCTTGACAAATCCTGCCTTCCCGGGCATACTACGTGCGGCGATATATCATATAGCGTTAGACCACGGAGCGTAGTATGGACCTTGCAGACTTCGGCCGCTTCTCAGATCCTGCCCTTCTTATCCTTTCCAGCCTCGCCGACTGTCCCAGGCACGGCTACAGCATGATGACCGATATCCAGGCCATGACCGGCGTCCGTCTCGGTCCCGGTACCTTATACGGCGCTCTCGCCCGCCTGGAAAAATCCGGCCTCATCAAGGCTTTGCCGCCAAAGGATCGCCGCAGGCCGTATCAGTTGACAACCAAAGGTGCCTCGGCCCTCCGCCAGCAGCTGGCTATCCTGCAGCGGGTTGCCTCGACCGGGCTCAAGAGGCTGGCCGCAGAATGACCCTGCGCAACTGGCTCGTCGGGCTCTACCCATCGGCGTGGCGCGACCGCTATGGCGAGGAGTTCGAGGCGCTGCTGGAGGAATGCCTGCACGGTCCGCTGGACGTCGTGGATATTTTGCTCGGCGCGCTGGACGCGCACTTCGGTAATTCCGGCGCTGCCAACTGGAGGTCGCTGAACATGAACAACAAACTGCGGTCGGCGATTCTGCTTGTGTTCGCCGCCTACATTGCATTTGTCGTCGCAGGGATGGGCCTTTATGGTCTGGCCGACGACAGCCCGATGTTGCTGCTCATGAGGTCCGGGGCTGACTTGCCGCTGCTGATCTCCTGGGTTACCGTGGAAGCCTTCTCATTGATCGCGTTGCTATCAGTCGTCGTAGGAGGGTTGCCTCTGGCTTGGGTCGTCATCCGCCGCGCCCTCACGACCTCACGCGCTGATCTGCGCCTGCTGCTGGTTCCCGCCCTTTCTTTCCTTGCGTTGGTTCTCTACGCCGCGTTTGTCGCCTCCGTCGGTCTGGGCGTGGTCACGCTCCCGGGCGTGACCCGCACCGTGACCCACGAGGAGTTTCCGATTGGCAATCGGCTACTGATAGGCGGCGGCATGCTGGTTTTCATTCTCGGGGCCATAGCCAGCACCGCGGCTGTTTGGCGCATCTTGTCACACACCGAAGTCGCCGTGGACAGCTTCCGCCTCCTTGGGCGGGAGGCGTCCATTCGACCTTTTGAGCACGCCTTGGTGCCCGCGTCCGTGGCCGCCGCTGCCATGCTGGTGATGTTCCTCGCTACGCTGGCATGGGGCTGGTTCGCCTACTCCGCCATGCCGCAGGTGTTTGCCCAGGACTGGGGGCTGCTCCAGAGCAACACCGCCGTTTCGTTGTTCCTCATCATTGCCCTCATGGCGGTTGCCACCGCCTTGGCGTTGGTCGCAATCGCGCGCGCTCGGACAGCACGGCGGCAGCAGCCAGCGTAGTTCGCCTCCTGCCTGCAAAGATACACGCCGTGAGCTCATCGCCCACGGCGTGTGATTCCAGGATCCCTCGGTGCTTACTAGTTGAATGACTTGACAGTCGGCCAGGCCTCCTGCATCGGGTACATCAGCCCCCGGGCGATGAAAATGGGCGCGCCGTTTTCGTAGGGCATGCAGTACTGGCACTTCCATGCCGGCCCCGCCTCGACGCTCTCAAAGCTTCCCACGAGATCCGTAAGCGGACGCCCGATCGAAATGATGACTTTCCCGGAACAGCCCCGCGGACCCCACACGTAATAGCTGTTGTGCCCACTGATGGCTCTCGGCAATCCCAGCGCCGGGCCGTAATAGTCGATGGCGCCCGCCTCGCCATAATTCCTTGTGAGAATGCACGCCTCCGCTTGTTCGGTAGGTGACAACGTGTCGTAGGCCTGCTTGACCGCCGCGACCATTTCACGCCAACCGTATCGGTCCGCATAGTTCTGCGGCAGCGCGGACGACTGCAAACTCTCCTGCTTGACCTCGCCCACTCCGCCGAGAATGGCGTTCGCCCTGATGAATGCATCTGGTGGGAGGATGGGTATCGCAAACGGCACCAGGAGCAGGCTTGTGAGCGCCAGCACTCCAAGGTAGGCCGGCTGCAACCACCTCGCACGCGGCAGCCTCTCCACGAAACGCTGCAGCCCGTACGCGCCGCTGGCAAAAAGCATGGGATAAGCAGGCGTCAGCCAGTAGAACTTGGCCTTGAGGATCATGAAGAAGGCATACAGCAACACATATGCCCAGCCAAAGGCGCGATACGGGCGACCGGCTGGCACGAAGAACAGGAAGTAGAGACCCCCCAGCCACAACGGCAGCGCGACCGGATCGTTTGTCAATATCTGCTGCACGAAGAAGTCCACGGCACCGGCCTGAAAGGTCTTGCCGCTGGCGTATGCCCCTGTGAATTCGAGCACCGGGAATCCATGTTGCGCCTGCCAGACAAGGAACGGAATCGTCATACCGGCGGCAATCAATCCGCCGTAGATCAGCCAGCGTTGGAAGAGTAGTTTGCGTTCCTGGCTCAAGAGCAGGCCGATGATCAGCGCGAGTACGAAGAAGGCGATCGTTAACTTGGTCAGAAGTCCGAGGCCGACCACGATGCCGAAGATCAGCCACATGCGCGGCTTTTGTTCCTTGATCATGCGGACCAGGATCCATGCAGTGAGCGTCCACCACAGTTGATCGAACGGGTCCATCGACAGCATCCCGCTGATTGCCATGAAGGTCGGGCCAAACCCCACCGCGATCGCGGCCAGCGCTTGGGCAGCCGCGCCGCCGCCGAGCATCGCCACCATGTTTGCTGTCAGCAGGATGATGGCCACGCCGGTAAGCGCCGGCAGCATGCGAATGCCCACGACGGAGGCTCCGAAGACTACCCTCGAGAAAGCGCCGACCAGGGCCGCAAAGGGTGGAAACTCCACGTATCCGAAGTCGAGATGCTGGGCCGGCGGCCAGGTAGTACATCTCATCCCGAAAGATATTGTCGTGCGCGTTGGTCCAAAGGTGCAGGATAAACTGCGCCAGCGCGATCAGCAGCAGCAACCAGCCGCTGCGGCGAAGCCAACCCGCGATTGTCGGTTGATCGGTCAAGGAATCCCTCCCAAGGTGAATTGCCCCGGAATTTGTTTTTAGTATTCGGGAAACGGACGTGCCTGTCAAGTGATGAAAGGCATTTTATGATTCCCCCGCTGGTTCCCCTTGAGAACCCGTGTCTAGGCGGCTGGAGATGGCTGTTTGTACGCCGACGCCGAATAGAACTCGCGCAGGAAACTGGAGGCGTGCGTGCCCAGCAGCCTCGGCTCCGCGTATCCCGCTCGTGGCGCCAGTGTCTGAAACGTCTTGAACGAAAGCGGATACGGCACCCAAAGATTCCCCGAGTCGACGTTGTACTCTACGATCAGCAGCACGCCCGTTGGCTTGAGCAGTGTGCGTACGGCCCGGAGCAGCGGTTCCTTCTGGCTGAAGAAGTGCAGCGAGTTCGCCATCAGGATGCCGTCCAGCGCCGGCGTCGCGGGCCGCGCGGAAAGGTCGGCAGGCAGCAGATGCAGCCTGCTTGTGTCGCCAAAGCGTTGGCCGTATTCCTGCTGCAGGTCGTGCAGGCGGGCCTCGTCGGCGTCCACCGCGTAGATCTCGGTTCCGCGTCCCACCAGTTCGCGCAGCGCGAACGTGAAGGCGCCCGCTCCTGCCCCCAGGTCAGCCCAGGCGCCTCCGCCAGAGAGGTCGGCTGGCCTTAGCAAATCTACGTAGTCTTCGTGGTCCATGCTTTGCTGGGTCGTCGCCGCCGGCCTACTTGCCCCTTGTAACCAGCAGGCCCAGCGCCGGGAAGGTCATGAACAGGACGAAAAGAACACCCATGGCCCAGTTGAGCCACTTCTTGTCCGCGTGCCGGATCCAATAGAAGAGGAGCACGGAGAGGGCCAGGGATTGCAGCAGTACCTCCGGCAGGCCGCGAAGATGATCTGAAAGCGGCAGCACGGTGTAAAGCATCCCTTCGAGCGAGCCGGGCGTGGGTCCAAACGTGCCGAAGATGCCTAGCACTACCAGGACAATCCACATCGTAAGCCAGCCGTTCTTCTTCGTGAAGAACTCCTCGCGCAGCAGGTAGAAGACGATGCCGAACAGGATGCCTCGGATGGGCTGAAACAACGGGCCCGCCATCACCCACGGATCCGTGGTCTGCCGCATAAACAGGTTCAGGCTGGACTCCGCGTAGAAGCGCGCATAGTTCAGGAGCGTCGACGCCAGCCATCCCATGACAAAATACGTCACGGTATGCGTAATGGCTGTCTTCACGACGGTCTCGATCAGCGATGGAGGATCCTGGTTCACTAGCGTCCTCCCGAGGGATCGGTGCGCAGCCGATCGCTTGACCACGGCGCGTAGGGCGCCATGACCAGGTTGGAGAGTGCGGTGAGGGAGCGGTCATAGTTGACGCGCCAGCCCGCAAAGTCCCTCCAGGCCACCTCGCGATCCGCCTTCAATGGCAGGCCGGCAGCAGCCAGTTGTTGCAAAGTCTCATCGAACTCTGCCTGGTTGATGCTTATCGGGTAGTCGGGAAAGTGCGGGTCCTGTGGGTTGGGAATCTCAAAGAAGTTGGCGATGCGTCTGAGGGCCAGGAAGCCGGCCCGGATGCACAGTGCGGCGAGAGGCTCGTACGGTACGTCGACTGCCGCAAGCGTCAGGGCCGCGGTGTCCAGCACCGCGCCGGCCGCCGTAATCCAGGAAAGCTCCGGTCGCGGTGACCGAAAGTAGACCAGGGCTGCCAGCGTGGTATGGCTTTCCTCGATGTCCGCAAACCAACTTTCCCACGTGCGCCAGGTTCCGCCCAGTTGATCCAGCCCGTGTATTCGGTGAAACCGCGATAGCATCTCCACGGCGGTGGGAGGCGTACCGGCGCGTACCTCCAGTAGATTCACATCACGTTCGCGGCGCGTGAACGCTGCGTACATGGCCGGCAGGTAGGCGATCAGCAGGGCGACCAGGATCAGCCCAAGCATAGCCTCCGAGAGCGCCAGCGCCGTGCTCCATGGACCTTGGGGAGCCGTGAAACCCAGCGTGAACAGCGATGATCCACTCAGCCGCAGGCTTTCGATGAACGTCCCCGCGCCCAGTGCGGCATACATCGCGCCGTAGCCGAGCCCGATCAGGGCGTACCAGGCCGGCAGGAGCAGCAGCAGCCCGACCGGCGCATAGTAAGCCATGATCGCATCCCGCCGTTCAAACGTTTTCGCCGCGCGCAGCAACGGATCGAACAAACGTCGCAGGACAGTGAAGACCACCCTTGTCACCAGGCTGCGCGAGCTCCGCGGCAGGACAAAAGTCGAGATCGCAGAGTAGAGCGTCATCAACACCAGGACGACACCCGCGAGGAAAAGCAGGATCGGGCTCACGCTATAGGCCGCAGTCATGGCCGCGATTATAGCGGTTCTTGTCACCGCCCTTTTCTGCCGCGGTGCAATGGCGACCCAAATGGTATGATACGCATCGCCCCTCAAGTTGCCCGTCGGAGGTGTCCGATGATGAACAACCGCCAACTCGCTGACACGTTTACATTGATTGCCAACCTCTCTGAGATCAAGGGCGAGGTGATCTACAAGACCCTTGCCTACCGCAGGGCGGCTGAGAATCTAGCAAGCCTGAGCCGCGAAGCCTCGGAGTTTTGGCAGGAAGGGAAGCTTGAAGAAATCCCTGGAGTGGGCAAGGCGATTGCCGAGAAGATCGACGAGCTCCAGCGGACCGGCAAACTCCAGTTCCTGGAAAAACTAAAGAAGGAGGTTCCGGCAAGCTTGGCCGACTGGCTCACTGTCCCCAGCCTGGGACCCAAGAAGATTGGCATGATCTGGAAGGCCTTGAAGATCACGACGCTGCCCCAATTGGAGAAGGCGGCTAAGGCTGGCAAACTGCGCGATCTGCCGGGGATGGGCGAAAAATCCGAGTTGGCGATTCTCGCCGGAATCGAGGCGCTCTCACGTCGGTCGGGACGCATGCCCCTGGGCCGCGCCTGGCCGCTGGCGCAAAACATCATCGCGCAGTTGAAGCAGGTAAAAGGCGTCGTGACCGCCGAGCCGGCCGGGAGCCTTCGCCGCATGCGCTCCACGGTTGGAGATATCGACATCCTCGTGGCCGCGAAAGACTCGCGGCCTGTGATGGATGCCTTCACGAAGCTGCCGGGCGTTATTCGTGTGCTCGGCAAGGGCGAAACAAAATCCAGCATCGAGTTCAGCGATGGCGTTCGCGCGCAGGTGTGGGTCCATCCACCGGAGAAGTTCGGCACCGCGCTGCAGTATGCCACGGGCTCCAAGGATCACAACGTCCAACTGCGGCAGCTTGCGCTCGACAAGGGGCTTTCCCTGTCGGAGCACGCCCTCACCAAAGTGAAGGGCGGAGCCGAGATCTTGTGCGCGACGGAAGTGCAGGTTTACAAAACCCTCGGCCTGCCTTGGATTCCACCAGAGTTGCGCGAGGACCGCGGTGAGGTGCAGGCCGCCAAAGCGGGCAGACTGCCCAAGCTCATCGAGGTCAAGGACATCCAGGCCGATCTGCAGGTGCATTCCACCTACAGTGACGGCAAGCTATCCATGCTCGAGATGGCCCGCGGCGCGGCCAGGCGCGGCATCAAAGTCATCGCCTTCACCGATCACTCGGTCAGCCTCGGCGTGACGGGCGGCCTCAGCATGGCGGACCACAAGAAACAGGCCGCCGAGATCAAGAAGATTCAGAAGCAGCTCGGCGACAGTATCCGCGTGCTGCATGCCACCGAGGTTGAGATCAAGGCCGACGGAAGCCTGGACTATCCGGATGAGTTCCTGGCCGGCCTCGATCTTGTCCTCGCCTCGCTGCACACATCTTTGCGCCAGCCCCGCGAGAAGATCATGCTGCGCCTGCTGAACGCCGTTCGCAATCCGCACGTGGATATTATCGGGCATCCCACGGGGCGGCTCATTCCTGACCGGGAAGGCGCCGATGTCGATATGGACGCGCTATTGAAGGCCGCCGCCGAATCCGGCGTGGCGCTGGAGATCAACGCCCACTGGGCGCGCCTTGATCTGGACGACATGCACGCGCGCCGCGCGAAGGAGCTTGGCATACCGATCAGCATCAACACCGACTCCCACTCGGATGCCGATTTTGATGTGCTGTTCTACGGCGTCGCCATCGGGCGTCGGGCCTGGCTTGAGCCCAAGGATGTCATCAATTGCTGGCCCCCCGAGAAGTTGCTGGATTGGCTGAAGAAGAGGGGGTAGCGCGGGGTGGCGGGACGCCATTACCCCGTTGCCGCACCGTCATCTGATCGCGCGGACGCGGATCGGATCGCGGAGCCTCTGGTGTCCCGCTCGCTGGGCGCCTAAGAGCCGCTCCTTATCCTGACTGTTGTCATGATTGCATCCCGGTGCTCAACCTCATGCTGCATCATGATCTTGACCAAGCGCCGAACCGCGCCCTGCTCTCCCCAGGCATAGCGCACGACACCGTTCCACTTGTCCACGGGCATCAACTCCACCGATCGTTGGAGTTGATCGGCCGATCCCTCATACTCTGCCCACACTTTCTCCATCGGCCACGCGGCCCGCTCCTTTGCCGCCTTGGCGTTGTATTCGTCATACTTGGCCTCGGACGGGACGCACTGGTATTCCTCCCCTCGGGCATGGGCCTCCAGGGATCGTGCAGCCTCGCCGTTCCAGGCAGCTACATGCCCCACCACATCGCGGACGCGCCACGCAAGCGCGTCGTCGTGGACTGTCAACTGGGGGTCGATGCCTGAGAGCCTCGCGCGTGTCTCGCTGCGGGTTTCGGCGAGCAGCTGCAGCACGCGCTGGCGCATTTCTTCGGTGTGGGAGGCGTCTTCTTGCGGCTCTGTGGATCGGGGGCTGCTCACAGGTCTCCTCGCTACTTTTGGATATTCCCGACAAGCCCCAGCTCCGGGGCAATCCGCCGCATGGCCGTGATGACATTGCCGACGTGCTCCCAAAGCTCAACGCCCAGGTCTTGCGCAGCCTCTTCCATCTCCTTGCGATCCGTGCCGGCAGCGAAGGCCTTATCCTTCCATTTCTTCTTGACTGAAGAAGGCTCCAGGTCTAGCAGCGAGCGGGAGGGGCGCACCAACGCAACCGCGGTCACCAGACCGGTGATTTCGTCGCAGGCGTAAAGTGCTTTGCGCCGTCGTGTGTCGCGTGGCACTCCCGTGCCGACGCCGTGGCTCAGGATATCCTGGATCAATTCCTCAGGGACGCCGCGTTCCCGCAGGATGGACGCTCCCTTGGCCGGGTGCTCGTCCAGGGTCGGATGGATCTCCCAGTCGAAATCGTGGATCAGGCCGAGCTGTCCCCAGGTCTCCACGTCCTCGTTGAATTTCTCGGCGTAAAGCCGCATGCAGGCTTCCACGGACAACATGTGCCGCACCAGGTTCTCGTTCTTCACGTATTCACGTACGAGCGCGAGTGCTTCGTCACGGGTCATGATTTCACCTGTAGGATTGGTTCTGGCCCCCCGAAGGCGGGCAGAGGATGGCTCACGTACACGTCGACCAGGGCGCCGACGGTGGCGATTTGCTCGCGGACGTTCCAGATGAAGAGCATCACCGGCCAGTAGCGGCGATTTGCTGCCTCCACTCCGGCTGCCTTCACGCCCAGCGCATTGCACAGGAACAGGGCACGCGGCATGTGGAAGCCCTGCGTTACCAGGATCGCCGAGTCCAGGCCGAAGACGTTCTTGGCCCGATAGCAGGTGTCGTATGTGCGCCGACCGCCGTTGTCCAGCATGATGGCCCTTGAGGGCACGCCCAGGCTCATCGCGTACTGCCGCATGGCTTCCGGTTCGCTGAAGCTGTCAAAAGTATCCGCGCCGCTCATCAGAAGCTTCTCGACCTTGCCCGTCGAGATATAGCTGCGCCCCGGTCTCGACCCGATCGCGCAGGATTGGAGTCGGCTTGCCGCTGCGGGTCAGCCCGGCGCCAAAGACCACGGCCACGTTCTCCTTGGGGGCCGCATCGATCTTGTAAATGCGCGACCAGCTGTAGGTCGTCGTGATGATCCGCGGCACCACCAGGATCGCCAGTACAACGCCTGCTAACACAACCAGCAGGGCGCGCATGAACTTCCAGAGTTGTTTCAGCATCCGGGGGATTGTACCAACGAAAGATGTCCCGCGATCGGCCGGGGACTACGCCGGGAGGCGCACTGCCCGCGATGCATGTGGCGACGTCTTTCTGCGAGCCGCCCACGGACCAGGGCCCTCGCTACAGCAGCCGGTCGCCGACCTCGACGGCGTCCACTCGGTAGTGGCACCCTCGGCTCTGACGGTTATGGTATGCCGCCTGGGCAATGATCAAGGCCACTTCCACCGCGTTGCGGAGGCCGATCAAGCCGTCGCTCAACTTGGTGCCTTGATAGAAAGTCTCGATCTCGTTCTGCAGATGCCGCAGCTCTCTTATGGCCCGCGCCAGCCGGTTGCCCGAACGGACCAGGCCGACGTAGTGCCACATGATGTTCTGGATGGTTTGCATGTCGCCCTGGATCAGGGCCGGATCCGAATCGGCCGTCAGCCCGCTTTCATCCCAGGGTGGAACATCGGCGCGTGTCGGGAGCCCTGGCGTCTCGTGGCTCAGTTCTTCCTCGACTTTTCGGCCTGCGCGGTCGCCCCATACCAGCCCCTCCAGCAGGGAGGTGGATGCCAGCCGATTTGCGCCGTGCAAGCCCGTGCACGACACCTCTCCGACTGCATACAGATTGGCGATGGTGGTCTGACCCCAGGTATCCACGGCCACCCCGCCGCACGAGTAATGCGCTGCAGGCACCACCGGAATCGGTTCGCGCGTGATGTCCAGACCCACACGCGCGCACTCCGCGTGGATGCTGGGAAATCGTGCTCGTAAGGCCGCCGCACTCATGTGCGACCCAATATCCAGCATGACGTGTGAGTAGCCCCCTGCCTCCATCTCCAGATGAATGGCCCGCGCCACAATATCCCGGGGCGCCAGATCCTTCCACTCCGGCGAATATTTGTGCATGAAGGGTTGGCCGGCGGGATCCAACAATACCGCCCCTTCTCCGCGCACCGCTTCGCTGATCAAGAATCCCTCGGCGCCGGGGACGGCCAGCGCCGTGGGGTGGAACTGAATGTATTCCGAATTCGAGATGCGTGCACCGGCCCGGGACGCCATGGCCAGCCCGTCTCCGCGCGCACCCGGGGGATTGGTCGTGTTGCGATAGATGCGCCCAAGGCCGCCAGTGGCCAGGATCGTGACGGCTGCCAGGGTCCGATGGATGGCGCGGCCCTCGTGGTCGAACACGTACGCGCCGTGGCAGGTAATCGGCCGATAGGTCTCGAGCGGGTCGCGGGAGTGATGGGGATACGTGATTAGATCGACTGCCGTGGCATTGCGCAGCACCTCGATATTCGGATGGTCCTTCAGGAGAGCAATCAATCCCCCGCTGATGGCGGCGCCCGTCTCATCGCGCACATGGATAATCCTGCGGCGCGAGTGCGCGGCCTCCTGCCCGAAGGCCAGCCTTCCATCGTCCTCGCGATCAAAGGGAACTGCCGCCTGATCGATCAGAACGCGCTCAACCAGGCCGGGCCCTTCCTCGGCCAGGATTCGGGCCGCCTCGGGCAACGACGCCCCTGCCCCTGCTTCGAGGATATCCTGGATGAGCAATTCGGCGCTGTCGTCGCTGCCACGGTAGACAATTCCGCCCTGCGCCCAGGACGTGTTCGATTCCCGGAGATCGGCCCCGCTGCTGAGCAGGATGATCCTGCGGTTGGGGTTCTCAGCCAGGCGGATTGCCGCGGCGATGCCGGCAATGCCAGCACCGATAATCAGTGCATCTGTTTCCTTCATTCCTTAGCCGATCTTGATCATCCGGTCCACTGCCAGGAAGGCCTTGGCCCGGATCTCTTCGGGGATCTCGATCCTGTACCTCAGAAACTTCAGAGCGTCGCGGGTTTCCTCCATGGTGATCGTGTTCATGTGAGGGCAGCGCACCATGCACAGCCGCAGCATATCCTTCTCCGGATTCGCGGCTGCCACGTTGTCGCCCATCGAGCATTCTGTCAGCATCAGGTAGTGGGGCGCCTGTGTTTCGCGAACGTACTTGATCATCGCGTTTGTGCTGCCCGAGAAATCCGAGGCCGCCACCACCTCCGGGCTGCATTCCGGATGGGAGAGAATCACAACGTCCGGGAACTGCTCGCGCACCGTCCGGATGTCCTCTACGGTGTACTTCTCGTGGACCTCGCAGCGCCCGTGCCAGCCGATCATTTGCACATCCAGCAAGCTCATCGCCTCGGCATTGATCCCGCGTGGCTCCACGGTTGGGAAGATGATGTGTTTTCCACTCTCCTTGGCCACGTTGGCGGCCAGGTATTGGTCGGGGAGGAAAATGACGGTGTCCGCCTTCAGCGAGTCGACCACGGCCACGGCGTTGCTCGATGTGCAGCATATGTCGCTCTCGGCCTTCACGTCCGCATAGGTGTTTACGTAGGTCACCACCGGCACGCCGGGGTACGTTTGCTTCAGTGAGCGGACGTCTTCCGCGGTGATGCTGGCTGCCAGTGAACAGCCGGCTTTCTTGGCCGGCAGCAGCACGGTCTTGGTTGGATTCAGAATCTTGGCGGTCTCCGCCATGAACCTCACGCCGCAGAAGACGATGACCTCCTTGTCGGTGGCGGCCGCCTTACGGCTCAGGTCGAGGGAGTCGCCCTTGAAGTCCGGGACGGAATAGAAGAGCACCGGCTCCATGTAATTATGTCCAAGGATCACCGCATTGCGCTGCTGCTTGAGTTCGTTGATCTCGGCTGCGATCTCGGCCTTGATTGCCAGTTCAAAGTCCGGCACCGTGTTTCCAAGGTGCGGCTTCATGTCTTCGTAGATCGCCTTGGCCTCAGGATTCATGCGGATTTGCCTGCCTCTATTGGTTGTCTGTTTCGGGAGTGCATTCGAACGAAACGTCAAATGTAGGCGCCGAATGCGTAAGCGCCCCTATCGATATGTAGTCTACGCCGGTTTCCGCGATCCTTCTGACGGTTTGCAGACTGACGTTGCCGGAGGCTTCAAGAACGGCTCGTCCATTCACCAGTTCAACCGCGGCCCTCATTCTCTCCACGGTCATATTGTCCAATAGGATCCGTTGGACGCCCAGATCGACGGCGACGCGCACGTCCTCTAGGGTTCTGGCCTCGATCTCGAGCGGCGTATCCGGATGCTCTGCGCGTGCCTTCCGGAATGCCGGCTCCAGGCCGCCTGCGAAATCAATGTGGTTGTCCTTGATGAGGATCATGTCATACAGCCCAAAGCGGTGGTTTGTGCCGCCTCCGCGGGCAACCGCCAGCTTATCCAGACGGCGCAGCCCCGGCGCGGTCTTACGTGTGTCGAGAATGGCGGCTCGCGTGCCAGCGACCGCCTCGCACGAAACGCCGGGTCAACGTGGCAATGCCTGACATGCGGCCGAGGAAATTCAAGGCCGTCCGTTCTGCGGTCAGCAGACTTCGGGCGGAGCCGGCAACAATCGCCAGCTCCCCATAGGAGTGGACGGGCACTCCCTCGCCTACCAGGGGCACAAAACCGACGTCGGGATCCTGCTCCTGAAAGACCGCCTTGGCCACGTCCAGGCCGGCCACCACGCCATCTTGCTTGGCCACGATTTTGCCCCGCATCCGCGCCGCTCTTGGAAAGATGCTATCGCTGGTGATGTCGCCGCTGCCGATGTCTTCTGCCAGAGCTCGGCGAATCGCCTCCCGGATGTCCACGTCGAGTGTGTCCGTAGAGCCGCCTCCTTCAGTAGAGCCTGACAATGATACGCTAAATCGCCGTTGCCTGCGGATAGCCAGCGAAATGTCTGTGCGCTGCATGTACTGGCCCGTTGCCGGCAAGGTGTGCGCGCTGAGACATTGGGCGCTACGCCGGGCAGAGGGGCCGGTCGCCACGCGGTACCGTGCGAAACCATCGCGGCCCCTCCGCCGTTTCGCTCCTACCGCGCGTCAGGACAGCAACACTGGCGGACTACTCTCGATTGGATGCGAGGCCTGGGATGGCCGAGGCCGGTGCGCGACCCCCTGGACCGTATGCGGCTACGTGTAGCGCTTGCGCACTTCGGAGCTCAGGAAGTCCATTAGCCACACCACCACGACAATCGCCCAAATGGCGGTGCCTGCCTTCTGATACTCCAATACATTGATGCGCTGGCTCAGGTAGTAGCCGATTCCGCCGCCCCCCACGAATCCAAGGATCGTGCTGATGCGCACGTTGATGTCCCAGTGGTAGATGATGTAAGAGATGAAATCAGGGATGATCTGGGGCACCACCGCGTACGTCACGACTTGCGTCTGGTCCGCTCCCGTGGCGGCGACTGCCTCCATCGGCCCCCGGTCGATGCTCTCGACCGCCTCCGAGAACAGCTTGCCCTCCGAGGCAATCGTGACTACGGTTAGTGCCAGCACGCCGGCAAACGCCCCGAATCCCACCCACAGGGCGAACACCGTCGCCATGACCAGCGAATCATACGAGCGGGTGATGTTCAGGATGGACCGTGTGAGCCCGTACACGCTCGTGCCCAGCCAGCCGCGGGCCATGATATTGCGCGCTGCAAAAAAGCTGACGGGTGCGGCAATCAGTGTGCCCGCCGTCGTGGCCAGGAGGGCCATGAAGATGGTCACCATCATGTTGTTGAGGACATCCTTCAGCGACTGGCTTGGGATCCACTTGCCGAAAGGAACGGCCGTGCTGGCCTGCAGGTGGCTGGCCGTTCCGTCTGCCGTTGCGGTGATCGGGCGCACTTCAATCTGCGCGCTGAAGCTGCCGTTTGAGTCAGTCTTCGCCAGCTTGGAGAACAGGCCGTTGCCGCTGGGCAGCAGCCATTGGATCTTAACATCCTGGTTCGGTGCCAATCCAGATCCGCGCAGGGTGACCATTTCGCCGGGCGAGGCGCACTGCACGTCCGGGACGATGCTCCCGCCGAGGCCCGGGGCTTCCGCAGGCGTTGCTGATCCGCACGGTACCGGGAACACGACGTCGAAGGTCGAATCGACGGTCTCGCGGGTGACAAGATCGGGATGGACCAGTGCGCTCAGGATTTTCTGGCTCTTGGGGAGCGAGGTCAAGAGCTTCACCGGATTGATTTCGGTTACCCGCCAGCCGACAACGTACGCCGCGGCCGCAAGCACCAGCAGGAAACCGGTCAGAAACCAGCGTCGGGCGAGCAGCAGCTTCGAGTCCATGCTACACCAGCCGCGCCCGGATCTTGGCGCTCAAGAAATCCAGCAGGATCACGATGATGGCGATCGCAATGAAGGACGAACTCACAGCCCGGAAGTCGGCCTTGATGATCCATTGGTACAGGAAGAAGCCGATGCCGCCGCCGCCCACGAAGCCGATGATGGTCGAGGTCCGGACGTTAATGTCCCAGCGGAATAGTGTGAAAGATGCAAATGGCGGCACGATCTGCGGGATGACGCCGAAGCGCACCATCTGAACCCAGTCGCCACCCACAGCCCGGATGGCCTCCAGCGGGCCCGGATCGATGCCTTCAACTACCTCGGAGTACAGTTTCCCCAGGGCCGCAATCGTATGCAGCGTGATGGCGATCACACCCGCGAAGGGTCCCAATCCGACAATGACCACGAAGATGATGGCGATGATCAGCGGCTCAATGGAGCGCACAATATTGAGCACCGTCCGTGTCGCGACATAAACGGCGAAAGTCAGTGGATTGGCGCTCATCAGGTTGCGCGCCGCCAGAAAGCTCACGGGGATCGCTCCCAGGGCGCCGAACGTCGTTGACATCAGTGCCAGGAACAGCGTCTCTTCAATCCCTTGGACGACGTAGTTGCCGTTCTTCGAAAGCTCCATGGCCGCTTGGGGATGGGCTTGCTCCAGGTATACGCGATGCTCGAGCGGCTTTGTGGGGTCCGGTGCCGAAGACAGGGCCGTTGGCGGAACCTGGATGTCGGCCTGCAAGTTGCCTTGGGCGTCGGTATCGACGTACAGGTTGGAGCTGAACCCCGGTCCCAGCGGCAGCGCCTCCCCGATTGGCGTGGACCAATATAGCCTGGTCGCTGTGCTCGGCCACAGCCCGGTTGCCTGCACGGTCAGCTTGTCGCCGATCTTCCCGCAGTCGGGCGTAATCTGGACTTCGATGCCGTTGATGGTTTTGGTTGCCGGCGGAGGGTTGGGGCCGCATGGGACTTCCACCGGCGACCAGCCCGTGTTTTTGATCTCGACCTGGGACAGGAAATCCGGTCGCAACATCGGGGCCAGTATGATGCGCGCCCGATTGATGTTATTGGATAAGGCTGCCGGATCGATGCCCGTGACCTGCCAGCCGATTCCATAGCCCATCACCAGGACGATCAACACAGGCACGAGAGTGGAGAGTCTGCGACCCCGCGCAAGGCTCACCGCATCCAGCACATTCCATAGCCACAACGCAACAGGCACGGCGTACCATTGCGGGACGGCATACCATATCGTGGCAAGCACTGCGATGCAGGCACCCGCGAAGACGACGGCGCCGCGGTACGCCTGGCGCACGTAGATCTGGCCCGCGCCCGGGATGAACAACGAAAGGATGCCGGCTATCAGCGGGGACCGTGTGGTGGTCTGTGCGGGCGTTGTCGAGTTCATGCCCATATCAGCCCCCTAATCGACCGCGGTGGCGCGTACTTCCTGCGCCTCCTCGCCGTAGATTTCCTTGAACTTGGCCCGGTCGATCTCCTTGGGCAGCCCCTCGAAGACCTTGATCCCCCCATTGAGCGCGATGACGCGAGTGGCATATCGATGCACCAGGTCCAGGAAGTGCAGGCTGCACAGGATGGTGATGCCCTCTTTATTCAGCTGTTCGAGATAGCGGAGAATGGAATGTGACAATACCGGATCGAGGGAGGCTACAGGCTCGTCGGCCAGGATCAACTTCGGCTCCTGCATCAGGGTGCGGGCAATGCCCACCCGCTGCTGCTGGCCGCCTGACAGCGCATCCGCCCGCTCGGCTCCCTTGTCCGCGATTCCCACCCGGGTGAGAGCCTGCACAGCGCGCTCGCGGTCTGCTTTGGACCAGATGCCTAGCAGGCTCAGCAGTGGGTTCACATATCCCAGCCGGCCCGCCAGCACGTTGGTCATGACGCTGCTCCGCTTGACCAGGTTGAACTGCTGGAACACCATGCCGATGTGCCGGCGAACACGGCGCAGGTCGCCGGCCGAAGCCTTCGTCAGGTCCTTGTCGTCCCACGTGATCCGGCCTTCGGTCGGATCGATCAGCCGGTTGATGCAGCGCAGCAGCGTGGACTTGCCGGAACCGGAAAGGCCGATGATTACAAGAAACTCGCCGTCCTCGACCGTAAAGTTAACGTCCTTGAGTGCGACGGTCCCGTTTGGATAGATCTTCGTGAGATGTTCGACGCGCAGCAATCAAGCACCTCCCCGGATTCGCCTAAGAAAAGGGGAGAGAAGCAGGGCTTCTCTCCCCTTTCGTCCGGCTGGCTGAGTTTCTATTTCACGTAAGTGCTGAGATCGACCCCCGAGGCCTGCAGGTACGAACGGAACTGATCATAGACTGTGTCATCAACCTTGACCAGCCCGCCGATCTGGTACAGATCGTTCAGAGCCTTCTTGCCGTCTTCCGTGTCCGCGATCTTCAGCATGGCGGCTGTGATTTGATCCCGCAAATCCTGCGGCAGATCCGGTGCGTACGACATGTTGTCGTTGGGGATGATCGCTTCCGTCTGGTAGACCACCACCACTTTGTCGTTTACATCGGGATGATCCTTGGCCACTCCGGTACGGGCATCAACGAAAGTCGCTCCGTAGTCGCAGGTGCCTCCGGCATACAGGGCTTCGATGACCTGGGTGTGCCCGCCGGCAAACACCGGATCAGGGATGTCGGCATCCGTCAAGCCGGCCTTCTTGAGGAAGATCAACGGGATTACGTACCCCGAGGTCGACTGCTCATCGGCAAAGCAAGCCTTCTTGCCCTTGAATTGCAGCAGTGTCGGGAGTTCGGCTTCCGTCGCGGGGGCGTCGGCCGCGGGCGTGAAGCCTGCGTCAGCGGCAGCGACAAATTGCGACCCATAGTGATCCGAGCCGAAGCGGTTCGTGATCAGTGCCACGTCGGCATAACCCTTTTGATGCGCAATGATGTAGCCGAAGGTGGCCATCCAGCCGATCTGGGCGTTGCCGGAGCCCATGGCTTCGGTCAGAGCGGCATACGACGTCGGCACGACGCCCTTGAAGGTCAGGCCGGTTTCCGCGGAAAGCGCGTCGAGAAGTTCCTGGCCGCCCGCGGTGATTTCCTGTGACGTCCCGGAGGGCTCGAACGCAACCACGATCGGATTGTCTGCGGTCCCAAATGTGGGCGCCGCGGTCGGTGCCTCCGTCGGGGGCATGGCCTCGGTGGGCGCCGGTGCCTCGGTGGGCGCGGGCATGGCCTCAGTGGGCGCGGCCGCAGGCGCGCAGGCAGCCAGTCCCAGGGACAGCCCGAGGGTCAGCGCCAGCAATACGAAAGTAAGGCGTTTGAACATGTACAGCTCCTCTCAATTGAATTACGTGGGGTTTCGCGGGCAGGTGACCGCATGTCAATTTATGATAACCCCAATCATCCCTTTCGGCAAGCGACTTGTCTTAAAAAGTCTGGATCTGCCCTTCCGCTACTCGATTAGTGCTGCTAAATCCAGCCCGGAATCTTCGACCGCCTTGCGGAAATCTGCGTATAGCGAGTTCCTGCGCGACTTGCATGGTGCTAAATCCGTACAACGCCTGCATGGCAGAGCTGCCGTCGGGGTCCGATGTAAGATCCACGAATGCCCGGGTCAGCACTCGTCGCATGTCGACCGGCATTCCCTGGGAGAACACCAGCGTTTCATACGGGATGATTGGCGGGATCTGCCAAATTACCTCGACTTTGTGCATGACGTCTGGAAGCTGGTCCTCCAGGCTTGGATATGCCCGTGCGTCCACGTAGGCAGCCCCGAAATCGCAGATGCCTCCGGCGTACACCGCGCGCACGACTGCCGGATGGCTGGCCAGAAACGCCGGCTCCCGGGTCTGGATGCCCGCTGCGGCGAGTATTCCGAGTGGCACCACGTATCCAGAGGCCGAGCGCCGATCGGTCCAGCACGGTTTCTTGTCCTTGAACTGCGACAGCGCAACGCTTGCCTCGCGGATGTTTTGCGATTGCACCGCGTCAAAGTAGGTTTGATAGCTGGCGTCGGCGCGTGCAATGAACTCTGCTCCGTAGAAGGCCTTTCCATCCTGCTCGCGCGCAAAAGCCGCCTCCACCCACCCCTGTTTACTCGCCAGCAGGTAGCCAAATGGAGTAAGCGGCGCGATGTTTGCATTCCCCGCGCCGAAAGCGTCGATCAACTCCTTCTCATTGGGTGGGATGACCGAGACGAATTTGTATCCGGTTGTCTTCTCGAGCAAGGAGGTAAGTGTCTTGCCGGCGGCGAGTACGTCTGCCTGTGGGCTGGTAGACGGCGGCAGAGCCAGCACCAGCGGATTATCCTTCGAGCCCAGAGGGCCGGACGGCACAGCGGCCGTTGGCGTGGGCGCTGCCGTGGCAGTCGCGGGGGGCTGAGTCGTTGCCGGAGCGCCCGCCCCACCCCGTCCGCTGCATCCCAACAGGATCAGCAGCAGCACTGCTGCAAGTCGTTTCATGCGTGACGACGGCGCGCGCTCTCGCCTCGCCGCGCCGGGTGGCTCGTTATAATGGCACGGAACGCTTTGTGCCACGACGGGCACCGACGATCGGAGTGGAGGAATATCATGCAGCGCAACCGCGGTTTGACTCTGATTGCAGTCTTGATTCTAATTGTAATCGCCGGGGTGGCCTACTTCATTGTCCAGAGCTTCAGGAACATGACACAGCAAGCCATCCAGCCCTTTCAACAGGCCAATAGCAGCCTGCAAACCCAGGTGTCCGTCCTGCTGCATCCAACGCCCACGATCATTCCTGATCCCGTGACCTATATACGCGAAGTGCGCGCCCTCGCTCGTCTGGAGACCATCCAGTACAGCGTCGAGAAAGTGATCACCGCCGAGACGGGCCAAGGTGCCTTCAGCTTCCTGTTCGGTGATCGGCTGCTTTTCGTGGCGCATGGAACGGTCATTGCCGGCATCGATATGTCCAGGATCGCGCCGGAAGACATCTACATGGTCGCCGGTGTGCTGCACGTCAAACTCCCGCCCTCGGAAATCTTCGTTGCCACGCTCGACAACGACAAATCGTACGTGTATGACCGACAGACCGGCACGCTTAACAAAGGCGATCAGAAATCTGGAAACAATGGCGAGGCAGGCTGCTGAGCAGGAGATCCGCAAGGCGGCTGAAGACGACGGCATCCTGGAAATGGCGCAACATAACGCGGAAACGTTCCTGGAGCCTTTCTTCGCATCCCTCGGATATCCTCACGCCGTGTTTGAGACTGCGCCAGCCGACTAGGATGCTCGATACTGCCCGCTCGGCATTCGACCCCTGCTGTACAGGCTATTCTTAAGTCGACCCTTCAGGCCGGAGCCTGGCTTCCTTGTGCTGGTGGCGCCTTGGCGCGCCGGGCGGAACTCGACGCGATCCAGCAGCTCCTGCAGCGGCATATCCGCCATGGAGTCCAAGGTCACGTCTGCTCCTTCCATCGGCAGCAGCCGGGTAACCGGATTGGTAACGGCTACCACGGCAATGCCAGCTGAACGCGCCGCTTTGAGACCGTGCGGAGAATCTTCCAGGATCAGCGCTTCGTCCGCCTTTAGCCCAAGCTCTGAGAGGGCCTTGAGAAACACATCCGGATGCGGCTTGGTCCGTCCGGGGGCGACATCATCGCCGCATATCACACGCTCGAAAACACCCAGCAATCCCAATCGCTGAAGATGGGGCTCGACCCACGCCCGCTCAGAGCTCGATGCAACCGCGAGCCGCAACCCCTTGCGTTTGGCCGCGACCAGGCATTCGTTGATGCCGCGCATGATCGGCGCCGCGTCGATTACGGCATTGCACTCCTGCAGGCCCCGCCGGCGCAGCAATTCGAGATCCAGTCGCCCCGAACTGAGCCGGTGCAGCTCATCGGCAGGATCAAAGGTGGAGATTCCCCAGCCGCCGATGGTTTGCGACCAGTCCTCCACCGGGTACTCGAAGCCGTGCTCCTGGTAGATTGCCTTCCAGACCTCGACCTGCGGTGTCTCCGTGTCAAGGATCAGGCCGTCAAAATCGAATATCAGTGCGCGTATGGCCATGGCGTCGGGAGTATATCACCCACACGCGCGAGGCCGGCGGGATGCCAACCCCGAACGCCTTGCCACTGCAAAACGTCCGTGGAGCGCTGACTGGGCCGATCCGCGGCAGGCACTTTCATGCGCAAAAATGCCCATCCAGGGGGTCAAAATATGGTTGACGTCGATTCGGGCTGTGCTATTCTAGTACCGGAGAAAAACGGGCATTGGCAGACCTGAATATTGGGAAGGGTGTGTACGTTTGGAAGCCGACCGCGATCGGTGGCGGGAATCCGGAGACCATTGCTGCTCGCTTCGAAAACGCCGGGGTGCAGACCGCCGCCCTTAAGATTTGCGATGGTTTCAAGGTGATTGATGGCTGCGAACCCCTTATCCAGACGCTGAGAAATCACGGCATTCGCGTGGGTGCCTGGGGCTATTCATACCTGAACCGGGCGCCGATACAGGAAGCGCACGTGGTGGCCGATGCCTGCCATCGCTACGAACCCGACTTCTACCTTATAGATGTCGAAGCAGAGGTGGAGGGCAACTACGGCGGCGCCGGCATGTTCATGCGCGAGCTGCGGCCCGCCACCGCCGGCATGCCTTTGGGCTTGAACACTTTCTGGAACGTCCAGCTGCATCCCGATTTCCCTTGGCCGCCCTTCATGAAGGACGTCGACTTCCTCTGCCCGCAGGTTTACTGGCGTGGTGTCGATCCCCTGGGAAAATTGATCGGCACTCAACAGAGCTATTCTGACGTGCCCTACGCGCCGCACGTGCCGATGCCGGCCGTCGCCGGTGATTTGTACGTCGAGCTCGGCGTGAAGCCGTCGCCCGGGCAGGTGACGGAGTTTCTCGCGGCCGCCGACGCCGATCCGTTCATCAAAGGCGTGTTGATGTGGGCCGCCGATGATACTCAGACGACACCCGAACTGTGGCAGGCTTTCGCTGGCTATCAGTGGAAATCGGAAGGACCGGTCATCCCCGCACAGCCGCTCGGGTGGGCCAAGATCAAGGCCCCGCGTGGCATCTGGATTCGCTCCTCGCCGCATGGCGCCAAGGTTGGTGCGCTTGCCAAAGCGGAATTGGCGCCGATCTGGTCGGTCAGCGACACCAAGTGGGGCGCCGTCAATAAGACCGGCGATCAGTGGATCTTCCTCGGCGACCCAAAACTTACTGAGACCACGTTGGAGATGGCGACCCCACCTGTGACTCAATCCACGACGCCGGTCCTGTACACGGCCCGCGTTGTTCCGACCCGGGGGCTGAACGTTCGCGATGCAATTCAGGGTAAGGTCTTGCGGGCCCTGTCGTACAACACCATCGTCAAGGTGTATGAGGAACAGACGGGCTGGGTGCGCATCCATCCGCTGCAGTCGGAGTGGGTCAACGCGGCCTATCTGGCCAAGATCGTCGAACCCGCACAGGCCTGAAAACTCACACTTCCAGCCAATCCGCCTGCAAACGCCGAGTTCATCCTCGATAGGATAAGGTTTGGGCGCTGCCGCGTCCGCCCTCATTTCAGCATCCAGCATCCCCGTCAGAAGCTTGCACTGCGCAGTGGAAATGGCAGGCTCGTCGATTACCGATACCGCCGACCGCAGCACTTGGCGGCTGCCCGTTCAACGTCCGCGCCTAGGAGGCTATCGTGAAGACCCTTATCCGACTTGAAGAATTTGCGTTCTTTCTCTTCTCCATCTATCTCTTTTCTTTGCTGGCATACCCATGGTGGGTCTTCCCCGTTCTTCTGTTCGTTCCTGACCTCGGCATGCTCGGATACCTTGCGGGGCCTGGTCTTGGGGCCGTGATCTACAACTTCGTGCACCACAGAGGCCTTGCCCTCATCTACTATGTGGCCGGCCTCGCGCTGGCGCTTCCACCTCTCGCCTTGGCTGGGGTCATCATCTTCGGCCACTCGAGCCTCGATCGTGCCCTGGGCTACGGCCTCAAGTTCCCTGATGCTTTCGCCCACACGCATCTCGGGCGGATCGGCCGGACATCCGCGGAATAGCGCGGCACAGGTAGGGCGCTGGCGCTCCTGCTGCGCCTCCCGCTATAATCGAAGCGTGCAGTACGCAATTGAAACCAATGGGCTGTCAAAAGAATACGGCTCCCTGCGGGCGGTGGATTCTGTCAGCCTGCGTGTGCGGCCCGGTGAGATCTATGGCTTCCTTGGCCTGAACGGGGCCGGCAAAACCACCACCATCCGCCTGCTGCTTGGCATGATCCATCCGAGCGCGGGCTCCGCCCGGTTGCTCGATCGGCCGGTTGGGCCAAACGGCCGCGGCCCATGGGGACGAGTCGGTCATATGGTCGAGTTGCCTTCTGCGTATCCGCAGCTCTCGGTGCACGAGAATCTGGAGATCGCCCGTCGTCTCCATGGTCTGAAGGATGCGCGTTCGACGGCCCGGATCATGGACAAGCTTGGACTGACGCCTTATGCCAGTAGAAAAGCCGGACAGCTCTCGACCGGCAACTTGCAGCGTCTGGGTCTTCCGCGGGCTCTCTTGCACCAACCCGAATTACTCATTCTCGACGAGCCTGCAAACGGCCTGGATCCTGCAGGCGTTGTAGAGGTCCGCGAATTGCTGCGTTCGCTGGCGCACGGCAGCGGCGTGACCGTGTTCATGTCAAGCCACATTCTGACTGAAGTCGATCGGCTGGCCACGCGCCTGGGCATCATTCACCGCGGTCGGCTGATCGAGGAGCTCGACGCCCAGAAGCTGGAGGCTTTGCGCCTCCGCCGTCTGGAGGTCCAGGCACGCGACCTTGCGGGCGCTCGCAGGGCGCTTGAAGCAGCCGGTTTCGTCGTCCGGACGGCCGATGACACGCTCATCCTCGATTCCGCCCGGGCCGTCGAGGCGCCCGACGAAGTCGCCATGGTCCTTGCCAGTGCCGGTGCGCCCCCGACCAGACTGGCGGTCCGAGCAAGAGGACCTTGAAAGTCATTTCCTGCGCCTGACTGGGGAGACCTCATGACAGGTTTTTGCGCCGCCCTTTGGGCCGAACTACTGAAGGCTCGCCGGTCGACGATGTCATGGATGACGGCCGTAGCCATCTGCATCCTGCCGGTCGCTGGCGCACTGTTCATCATCATCTTGAAGGACCCCGAGCGGGCGCGGCAGATGGGTCTGATCAGTGCAAAGGCGAACCTGCTGGTGGGAGTCGCCGATTGGCCCGCCTATTTCGGAATCCTGCTGCAGGGGACGGCTGCCGCCGGGGCCGTGATCTTTGCGTTGATCACCGCCTGGGTTTTCGGAGGCGAATTCTCGAACCGCACCGCCAAGGACCTGCTCGCCCTGCCGACTCAGCGCTGGGTGATTGTCTTCGCCAAAATGGTCTTGCTGGCGATCTGGGACTTGGCGCTGGGTTTGCTCCTGTTCCTCGTCGGCCTGGTCGTCGCATCGCTGCTGGACATCCCCGGCTGGACCGCCCAGCTCGAAGCGACTACATTTGGCTTCCTCATGCTGATCGTATTCCTGACCTTCATGCTCATGCCCCTGGTGGCCTTCGTCGCCAGTGCGGGCCGCGGATACCTTCCTCCCATGGGCTGGGCGCTTTTCAGCCTGGCGCTTGCGCAGATCGCAGCCATCCTCGGCTGGGGCGACTGGGTGCCGTGGTCCGTGCCCGCGCTGCTCAGCGGGGCCGCGGGGCCCGAGGCCGCCCAGCTTGGACCGCACAGTTACGTTGTGGTGCTGGTTGCCTTCCTGGCCGGGGTGGCGGCTACCTTGCTCTGGTGGCAGCGCGCCGATCAATCGCGTTAGCCGCGCGTTCAGGCCCTTTCGCTTCTGCTTGGGAGACCGGGCCCCGTCTCACCGGAAAGGATCTCGCCATGACCCAACGTCCGCCCTCTGTCACCGCCGCGTTGGTCTTGGTGGTATTGAGCGCCCTCGTCTGGCTCACCCTTGGCATTCTCATTGCCGTGGGGGCACATCCGGCGGTTCCGGATACCACCTCCGTTCGATCCGGCCTCATTTCTGGATCGCTGGTCGCGGTCTGGAACATTGATCGGGCTCGCGATTCTGCTATCTCAAACGGTTTCGACATGCCTATTACCTTGGCCTCGCCGTCTTAAGCATCAGCGCCCTGGCAATCATCTTCGATGACATCGGATGGGTTGACATAATCGTCTTGATGACTAATCTCGTGCCGTTGTTCCTTCTCGTGAAGGATCGGGCCTGGTATCTTGGACAAGATTCGCATGGTGGTCAATCCGCACCTCAGGAGCACTAAATGCAGCAGATCCGCCTCGCGGGCCGCACTCTTCTCATCGTTCTCACCGCCTTTCTGTCGCTGACCGCCTTTGCCGGCGGGATCGGTCTCGTCACCGGCCTCAATGCTCCTCCAGTGGATGCACTGGCAGGCACGATGTTCCCGGACTTCACTGTTCCGGGCTTGGCACTATTTGTTGTTGTGGGTGGCACCGCGCTTGTCGCCACGATCTTGCTCGTTCGCCGCAGCCGGTACACGTTGACGCTCGCATCTCTTTCGGGCATTGCCATCATGTGTTTCGAATTTGTGGAGGTCCTGGCGATCGGCTCGTCCCCCGGAATTGCCAGGAACCTTCAAATCTTCTACTTTGGCTTGGGAACGCTGATCGCCGCGACGACCACGGTCATCAGATTGTCGGAGATCAATTCCCCGGCTGATGGAACCGACGCCGGACCATGAGCCCGTCCGAGAGACCCCCGAAGTCTGTGTATAAGATTTACGGCGCCCCCATGCGCCGCCGTAGGTAACTAAAGCGGCGATGGGCGCTCCCTTGGGTCTGTACCAGGGCCGGCCCTGGTTTTGCCTTTTGCAGGCCTCTGGTATCGGTTTCTCGACACGGTCGAGTAGGGTTTTCCAGAACAGGGTAAAATCGCCTTACTCAGAGAAGGAGGCTTCCCATGATGGCAGCATTCGTATTCATTCAACTGTCGGGCATGTCCAGTTTTGGTGACGCAGCCGCGGTCCACACCGCTCTTCACGCGGTACCCGGCGTAAAGACCGTCCACTTCGTAGCCGGCCCCACGGATTGCATCGTATTCGTGGAGGCAGCAGACCAGAAGGCTCTGGTCGACAGCGTCGGCAAGATGCGCGGCGTCAAGGGCGTTGGCAGCACCGACACCCGCATCGTCGTTTCCCTGTAGTCACTAGTTGGCGCCAAGCTTCCTTGCGAGGGGCTTGGTGTCGCGCGCCCCGAGATCAAGCACTGGCGAGACGATCCCATCTAAGAGCGGGAGAGATTTGGGAGCGGATACCGCACCGTGCGTTCCTGGGCAGAGTGCCTGCCATTCCCTGATCTCACGGAGTCACATGTTGCGACGTCTGATCGCCTATGCACTCCTTATGGTTGCCCCTTTGACGGCCTGCGGGCCTCAAGCCGCGGCCTCTGGCCCGTCCTCGCCGGCGACCGCACTCCCAATAAGCCCGCCAGCTGCAGCTGAGGTACCCACTCCTGCCGCCGCCGGCGACCGTCCTTTGTCGTAGCGACCTACCAGGATCAGGCGAACGGCTTTGAACTCGACTACCCCGCGGATTGGACCTCCAGTCCCAATACCCAGATCGGCTCCCGCGGCTCTCAGGCGTTGCTGCTTTCACCAGGCGCCAGCGCGGAAAGCCTGCCGGACGGCGCCACGCGCATCACCATTACGATCTACCTCTGGGATCCCAAGGGCGACCTGACGGCCTACGCGGATCACCGCAAGTCGGCCTGGCAGGGCAGCCTCTCGACGGTTCAGCAGGAGATCGAAGGTGCGCTCCCGGATGGTCGTGCGGCCGTCGATTTCGTCGTCAGGGGACCGGACGGCGCCACAACCTATGTCCTTCTCACAACCCTTGGCGAACAGTACTTGGAAATTGCCGGAGAGGGTGATTTGGCCCTTGGTCCGGGAGGTGGCTCATACTTTGCGCCCACTTGGATCCGCTCAATGACGTGGATAGCCTGCATGCGACCGATACAGCCCGGACGCGTTCCCTTGCGCGATAAGTTCGGCCCCACCTGCTCATATGATCGCCGCGATCTTTGACGCGGACGGGACGCTCTACTCCGCGCAGTACGGGCGCGGTTTGATGGCCTATGCCCTCTCCCACGGCTACGCGTTTCGGGCGCGGGCCTACTACGCATCGCTCGCACTGATGTTTCTCTTGGCTCGCTGGAAGGTGGTCGATGGCGAGGCGGTCGATCGCGCCAAGATTGCTGGCCTGGCCCGCATGATGCGCGGCTGGGACGATGCCCAGGCCATCCCTGCATATACGTGGGTTACCGATGAGTATCTGCTTTCCACCCGCCGTGAGCACGTGGTTCGGCGTCTCCAGGAGCATCAGGCAAAGGGCCATCTGGTCATCATCGCCTCTGGGACCTTTTTGCCCAGTCTGCACCTGCTCGGTCAGCGACTTGACGTGACGCACTTGGTTGGAACGCAGATCGAGCAGCGAAACGGGCACTACACAGGCCGCTTCATTCCTCCCATCGTTAAAGGCGCGGACAAGGCCTCCCAGGTGCAGCAATACCTGTCAGCGCAGAACCTGAATATCGATTGGACAGCCAGCTACGCCTACGGTGACTCATACAGCGACCGGCTCTTCCTGACGCTAGTCGGTCATCCTGTAGCGGTGCATCCCGACCCGGAACTACGCGCCCTTGCGGTCGCCAATGAGTGGGAGATCCTCGAAGTGTAGGCTGCGGACGCCAGCCAGAAACCAGAAATCAGATGCAGCGGGGCGACGGCGCAGGCCACTATTCACCACCCGTGCCGTCGTAGCACCCTGTGGCTCTCATGACTATTTCCGCGGGATTGCCTGTTGAATGGCACTGGCGGGATGCTTGCCGTCGTTGATACTTGGGGGACTTGCATGCATTGCTTGGCCAATAAGGAGGCCCCCTTGGATGCCTACGTGAATTCGCAAACGATTGCTGGCAAAGCAGCAGAGTGGCTGGCACGGATCCAGCCATTCAATCAGCACGCAATGAGCCTTAATCCGGCAAAGAGCGCTCTTCTGGTCATCGATATGCAGGAGTTCTTTCTGGATCCTCAATCGCCTTCATTCACCTGCGGCGGCTTGGCTATTCTCCCTGTGTTGCAGAGGCTGATCGGGGTCTTTCGCGAGGCGGGCCGGCCCGTGATCTACACCAGACACGTCCATCATCCCGATCATCTGGACAGCGGGATCATGGGATGGTGGTGGCAAGGCATGTGTATCGAGGGCAGCCCGGAGAGCGAGATCCACCGCGACCTGGCCCCACGACCATCCGAGAAGGTGGTGCTCAAGCATCGCTACTCGGGCTTCTACAATACGGATCTGGAAACCGTCCTCCGTTGTCTGAAGATCGAAGATCTCGTCATTGCCGGCATCATGACCAACATGTGTTGCGAGTCTACGGCCCGCGATGCATATTTCAGGGACTACCGCGTCTTCTTCCTCGCCGATGGCACCGGGAGCATCACCGAGGAAATGCAGGTCGCCAGTCTGCTTAACCTGGCGTTTGGCTTCGCCCACGTGACCACCGCGGATAGCATCGCGGAAGCCCTTACGCAAAGTCGCGATGCGGTCGGCGCCGTGGCTTCGCGCGTCGAGTGAGTTGTGAGTTCTGGCTGAATTCCTTGATGCCCTCTTCACAGTTCGCGAGCGTTCTGCTCGGTACGGACGTAGTCTGGGCAGTTACCGGCAGCCTCGGAATGGCGCTGCACGGCCTCGACCTCCCTGTGCACGACATCGACCTGCAAACAGATGAGCAGGGGGCCTATGCCATGGAAAGGCGCTTGGCTCAGTATGTCATCAGGCCGGTCGGCTACACTCCGTCGGAGCGCATGCGTTCGCACCTTGGCGCGCTGGAAATCGAAGGCGTGAAAGTGGAGATCATGGGGGCTGTTCAGAAGCGTCTCGGGGATGGCTCCTGGGAGGCGCCGGTTGATGTACTTGGGTGCCGCGAATGGGTCGAGGTGCGGGGAGCGCGTATTCCTGTTCTGTCTTTGGAGTACGAGTATGCGGCTTATCAGAAAATGGGCCGTACTGCCACCGCTGAAGTACTGAGAAAATGGCTGGAGGCCACAAAAAGCGCCTAGCGGCCTCCCTCGCAGGCGGCCCTCGCCGTCGCGAAACTCGGAATGCTTGGTTCCCCAATACATGACGACGGCAGCCGGCTGCCGTCGTTGATTCTCCAAACGCGCCTGATATTTCCGGCCTCAGAACAACTTCAGCACCGCCTGGCTTGCCCAATCGAATAGTGGCGCAGGCACCAGGCTCACCACCACCGTCAACACAGCCGCCGCGCCCCACGTCAGGTTCAGCCAGGGTTCGGACGTCGTCTGTGGCTCGCCGTCCCGCATGTACATCGTGACCACCACCCGCAGGTAGTAGTATGCGGAGATCAGCGATGTCAGGACACCGATGACGGCCAGCAGGTAGAACTGTCCCTGGATGGCGGCGCGGAACAGATAGAACTTCCCGACGAAGCCCAGTGTCGGCGGAACGCCGGTAAGCGAGAACATGAAGATAGCCATGGCCGCCGCCAAGGCTGGATATTTGCGTCCGAGCCCGGCGTAGTCGGCGATCTCAAGGCCTTTGCCCTCTTGCTTCTCGAGGGCGATCACCACCGCCCACGCGCCGAAGTTGGTCAGCGTGTACGAAACCAGGTAGAAGAGCCCGGCCGCCACGGAAGTCGCCACCACCTTGGACTGTCCGTACGGCACAAAAGCCATCAGGATGTAACCGGCGTGCGCAATGCTTGAATACGCCAGCAGCCGCTTGATATTCGTCTGCGCAATGGCCAGCAGGTTGCCAACGATCATGGTCAGCGCCGCAATCACCGCCAGGACCGGTGTCAAATCCGATGCCAGCGTTGGAAAAGCAAGTGCGAATACGCGCAGCAGCGCCGCGAAGCCGGCGATCTTCGCTCCCGCGGCCATGAATGCCGTCACCGCCGAGGGCGCCCCCTGGTAGACGTCCGGAGTTCACATGTGGAAGGGCACGGCGGCTACCTTGAAGCCGAGGCCCACCAGGATCAGCGCCGAGCCGATCGTTAGCAGCAGCGGATTCGCGGCGCCCGATGTCGCCGCCGTGACGATTGCCTTCAACGACGTGGATCCCTGCCGCCCCGAACACCAACGCAATGCCATATACTACAAAGCCCGTGGAGAACGCGCCGAGCAGGAAGTACTTTAGGCCCGCTTCTTCCGACTCCTCGCGCGGCCGCCCGAAGGCTGCCAGCACATAGAGCGGGATGGACAGCAGCTCGAGCGCCAGGAAAACAATGATCAGGTCCCCGGCCTGCGCCATCAGCATCATGCCGGCAATGCTGAACAGGAGCAGGACATAGTACTCGCCGCGCTCAAGCCCCATGCGTTTCATGTAGTTGTAGGCCACGGCAACGCCGAACAAGCCGGAGATCAGCAGCAGGGCATTGACAAACGTCGAGAACCCGTCCAGCACAACCATGCTGTTGAAACTCGTCAGACTGAGTCCGATCTGGGACAGGGTGATGCCAAGCGAGAGGGCAAGGCCGAGTGCAGCCAGAAAGACCGTCAGGCCCTTGTTCTTGATGAACAGGTCAACCAGCGTCAGCGCGCACGCCCAGCCGATCAGCAGGAGGAGGGGGAAAATTACGTTGAAATCGATGGGGGGCATGGCTTTTCTCTAGGTCGCTGCGAGGCGGGCGATCGGCCCGACGAATCCGACGCATTCCCACGAAGGCCCTGAAGTGGAAAGGATGCGCTCTCCTCGTCCGGCCGTTTGACTCCTTCGCCTTGCCTGCAATGACATGCCGTTTCCTATCTCATCGCGACCGAAGCCGCGTTGAAGGCTGCCAGCAGCTTGTTCACTGACGGCGCCATCAGCGCGAAGAAGGGTGCCGGATATAGGCCGATCCAGAAGATGAAGATCAGTATAGGCACCATCGTGATGATCTCGCGCGCATTGAGATCGCGCAGGGCGTGTCCGTGCTTGCGCACTTCCTCCACGATCGAACCCTCGGGTCCCAGGAACATGCGTTGGAACATGTACAGAATGTAGACTGCCGCCAGGATCACCCCCAGCGCCGCTGCACCCGCGTACCATGGGGAGCCAAGTACCGTGGAGCCAAACGCGCCCAACAGGATCGTGAATTCACCGACAAAGCCGTTCAGGCCGGGCAGCCCCATCGAAGATAGCGAGACGATCAGCATGAACGTCCCGAAGATCGGCGTGATCTTCCACAGCCCGCCGTACACTTTCAACTCCCGGGTGTGCGTTTGCTCGTAGATCATGCCAACCAGCAAGAACAGGGCGCCCGTGCTGAGTCCGTGGTTGACCATTTGGAGGATGCCGCCCTGGATGCCCTGTGCGTTCAACGCGAACAGACCCAGCATGACGAAGCCGAGATGGCTCACGGACGAGAATGCAACCAGCTTTTTGACGTCGGGTTGCGCGTACGAAACCGCCGCTCCGTAAATGATCCCGATGACTGCTAGGACCGCGATCACCGGTGCCGCCTGCACCGCGGCCTGGGGGAACAGTCCCAGGTTGAATCTCAGGAAGCCATACGTGCCCATCTTCAGCAAGACGCCTGCCAGGATCACCGAGCCCGCGGTTGGAGCCTCTACATGGGCATCCGGCAACCAGGAGTGCAACGGCCACATCGGGACCTTGATCGCAAAGGCAGCCGCGAACGCGATGAACAGCCACAGCTGGGTGTGCGGATCGATGCCGCCCTTGGCGATCAGCTCCGGGACTGAGAAGGTGCCCTGGTAGATGCCCAGCCACAAGATGGCCAGCAGCATCAGGATCGAGCCGGCCATCGTGTACAGGAAGAATTTGAGCGCCGCGTAGATGCGCCGTGGTCCGCCCCAAATGCCGATCAGGAAATACATCGGCACGAGCGTGAACTCCCAGAATATGTAGAACAGGAACAGATCCTGTGCCAGGAAGACGCCGATCATGCCGGTCTCCAGCAGCAGGAAGAAGAGCATGAAATCCTTGACCCGCTCTTGCACGGCTGACCACGTTGAGAGGATGGAGAGCGGCGTGAGGAACGTGGTCAGTAACACAAGCAGGATGCTCAGGCCATCGATCCCAAGGTGATACTCAATGTTCCAGCCGCCGACCGTGATCCAGGGCACCCGCGTCACCAACTGCAGGTCCGGGTTGGGGGCTCTGAACAGGGCGAGCACCCAAAGGGAGATCCCGAAGGTGATTGTCGAGGCGGCCAGTGCCGTCCAGCGCAGCGCGGTCTTGTTCTCGGAACTGATGAATAGGAGTGCCAGCACGCCCACCAGCGGGAAGAAGGTCAACAATGTCAGGGGCTGAATCATGGAGTTCATTGCAGTTCCTCTTTCATGCTCCGCCCGGCCTTATGCGGTCCACGGAGCGGAAAGACTCGCCGACGGCCATTCCAGGGGCCTCGGTGGAGCGTTCATTTGAAGAGCAGGTATCCCAACATGGCGGCGACGCCCACTAGTACCACAAGTGCGTAGCTCCGCACGAAACCGTTCTGCACGCGCCGCAGACTCGCCGAGGCATCCCGGGTCCATTTTCCAAGGTCATTGAAGAAGGTGTCAATGCCGCGTTGATCGGCGTACTGGTTGAGCGCCGTGCGCGTCAGGAAGTTGTAGCCGCCCGCCAGCACCTTCTCGTGGAACCAGTCGTGCCAGAACCTGTTGTCGATCACGTCGGCTGTAAAGCGTGCCAGGTCGGCGTAGCGGTCAAGCACCAGCACTTTGTAGGCCTCGTCTACGTACCATTTTCTCTGCATGCCCGTGAAGATCGGGCCAAGCAGCCTGTGCAACGGATCATCCTCGCCGGCCTGCATCGGCTTGCGTCCGTACAGCAACCACGAGAGCAGGATGGCCAGCAGCGCCAGCCCCGTCGACACCAACGCGACGCTCGGGTTGAACTCGCCCGGGTGCAGGGCGGTGATCGTGTGTTCGAGCCAGAGCGTCAGGCCGTCGAGTACCCGGCAAGTTCAGCGCACCGCCGATCGTCGCCAGCACCGCCAGCGCGATAAGCGGAACGGTGATTACGCCGGGGCTTTCCTCCGCCTTTTCTGCCGCTTCGTGTCGGGCCTGTCCAAAGAAGACCATCCAGATCTGGCGCCCCATGTAGAAGGCGGTCAGGAACGCCGCGATCACCAGGAGCCAGTACACCACGGTGTACCCTTCGTGGAAGGCATCCGCAAGGATTTCATCCTTCGACCAGAATCCCGCGAACGGGAAGATGCCTCCGAGTGCCAGCGCGCCTGCCAAATAGACCCAGAACGTCGTGGGCATCGTCTTTCTCATGCCGCCCATGTTCCGCATGTCATTTGGGTCGAAAAGTTCCGCCTCGTGCGATCCCTGCCCATGCTGGCCGTGGGAAAGATGATGATGTCCGCGCTCCAGACCCAGAATGATTGAGCCTGCCGCCAGGAACAACAGTGCCTTGAAGAAGGCATGTGTCACCAGGTGGAACATACCGGCGCCAAACGCGCCCATACCCACGCCCGCCACCATGTAGCCGAGCTGACTGATTGTGGAGTACGCCAGCACCTTCTTGATGTCGAATTGCGCGACTGGCAATCGTCGCGGCGAAGAGTGCCGTCACCGCGCCGACCGTTGCGACCACCAGTTGTGCCGCCGGTGCGGCCTCGTACAGCGGTGCCGAGCGCGCCACCAGGTACACGCCTGCGGTCACCATGGTCGCCGCATGGATCAGCGCCGAGACCGGTGTTGGGCCGGCCATCGCGTCCGGCAGCCAAACGTACAAGCGGGATCTGCGCCGACTTGCCGGTGACTCCCAGGAGCATGAATAGCGTGATCAGCATGATCAGCGGCGCGTTGAATCCTGCAATGCTGCCGGCGCCTTGGAACACGGTGTCGAACTGCAGGCTGCCAAAACCCCAGAACATCAGGAAGGCTGCGATCAGAAAACCAAAGTCCCCGATGCGGTTGGCGATGAACGCCTTCTTGGCGGCGTCCGAGTTCGCCCAGGACGGGCGTCCCAATGTATCCATTTCGTACCAGAAGCCGATCAGCAGGAACGAACACAGTCCCACGCCTTCCCAGCCGACGAACAGCATCAGGTACGAATCGCCGCTGACCAGGATCATCATCATGGCGATGAAGAGATTCATGAACACGAAGAAACGCCGGAATTGCTTTGGATCGGACTTGAAGCGCACGTCCTCGTGCATGTATCCGATCGCGTAGACGTGGATCAGCGTGCCCACCAGTGAAACCACCAGCATCATCGTCACCGACAGCGTGTCGGCCCGGAAGGTCCAGTCCAGCTGCAGGTTCCCCACGTGGATCCACTCACCGACCGTCCACCGCACGGCCTCAGGGTGGACGCCCAGGGAGGCCGCCAGCAGCACGGATACGACGAATGTGAGGCCCGAAGCCGCGCTCGCTACTGCTCCGATTGCCTTTTCGGACATTCGATGTCCAAAGGCAATGTTGATAAGCAGGCCGATAGCCGGAAAGAACACCACCCACGGGACCAGGAAAAACAATCCAGGATTGCCTGCTTGGCTCAAGTGCATCCTATTCTCCGGAGTTTGGAGCGGTCCCGGGTACTCTGGAGGTACCTGGCAGCTCCAGTCTCTTCTTTCGCTCTCTCCTAGCCCTTCAAATGGTTCATCAGATCAATGTCGATGCTGTGCCGGCTGCGGAAGATGGCCACGATCAGGGCCAGTCCGACCGCGACCTCGGCCGCCGCCACGGTCATCACGAAGAAAACGAAGATCTGCCCTTCCAGCACACCGTACGTGCGCGTGAAAGCGACCATCGCCAGGTTGCCCGCATTTAGCATCAATTCGATCGACATGAAGATCACGAGCGGGTTGCGGCGAAGCAGCACGCCCAGCGTTCCGATCGAGAACAGGATGGCGGAGAGCGCCACGTAATACGTCACGGGAACCATCTAGCTCTCTCCTTTGTGTGTCTTCGTCAGAACGATCGCGCCGATCATGGCGACCAATAACAGGACCGAGGTGACCTCGAAAGGCAGCAGGTACTCGTTGAACAGCGCGCCCCCGATGGCCTGGGGACTTCCAAAGGTCTCAACTGGCTGTGGGATCCCAGCCGTCGCCACCCTGCGGACAAAGAGCAGATAGGCCGCCTCGAAGGCGAGCACCAGTGCCAGCACCACCGCCAGGGGCCGCTGCCAGGGGAGCGCATCCGAGTCCGGCAGCGACTGCGTGCCGAGCAGCATGATCACGAACAGAAACAAGACCATGATGGCGCCCGCGTACACGCTGATCTGTGACATGGCAATAAACGGGGCGTTCAGCAGGATGTAGAAGATGGCCACTGTAGCGAAGTTCAAGACCAGGAAGAGGGCGGCATACACGGCGCTCTTGCTGACCAGCATTCCCAGTGCGCTGCCAATGGCTACCAGAGCCAGCACGATGAAGAGCACGAGTTCAACGGTCATGGTTCAGATCTTCCAGTTTTCCATTGGGCAGCCAGCTGCCCCGAGAACCCACCCGGCACTCTGGGCTTCATCAATCGGAGGGGTCCTTCATCTGCGGCACGGACCGGGTGAACTCGCCCGGCGTGGTTTTTTGGGGCGTCGTCTGGGTGCCGGGAGCGGCGGGCTCAAGCAGCATGTCCTTGTCGTAGATGGCCTGCCGTCGGTCGGTGAAGCTTAGTTCGTAGTTGTCGCCGAGCACAATCGCCTCTGTCGGACAGGCGTCCTCGCAGTAGCCGCAGTAGATGCAGCGCAGCATGTTGATCTGGTACGTCGACGCATACCGCTCGCCCGGGGAGTAGCGCACTGCGTCCGTGTTTTCGGCGGCCTCGACGAAGATCGCATCCGATGGGCAGGCCGCCGCGCACAGCGAGCATCCGATGCACTTCTCCAGCCCGTTGTCGTAGCGCTTGAGCACGTGCCGGCCTCGGAAGCGGGGGCGCACCGGTCGCTTCTGCTCCGGGTACTGGATCGTCACCGGCCGCTCGAACATCGATCGGAGCGTGGTGCCCAGGCCGCGCGCCAGTTCCCTAAGCATGGGCCACCTTGCGCCTTAGCGAATCGTTTAGCAGCAGGACCGCCACCGCACCCGCCAGGATCGATAGCACGGGAATGCTCCACACGTAGATGCTGCCGAATTGATCCGCCAGCACGATACCTGCTCCGGTCACCGCCACCGTGGCGATTGAAAGCGGCAGGAGTACCTTCCAGCCCAGCATCATCAGTCGGTCGTAGCGGATCCGGGGCCACGTGGCGCGGATCCAAATCATGAAGAACAGCAGGACGACAACTTTTCCAAGCAGATAGAATGGTCCGAGCCACCAGTTGCGGTCGACGCTCAAGAAAGTATCCTTTAGGAACCAGAACTCCCGATAACCGCCGAAGAACAGCGTGGCGGCAATCAAGCTGATGACGATCATCTTTTCGTATTCCGCCATGAAGAACAAGGCGAACTTCATGCCGGAGTACTCGCTGTGATAACCCGCCGCCAGCTCCTGCTCCGCTTCGGGCATGTCGAACGGCGCCCGGTTGACCTCCGCCAGCGTGGCCACCATGAATAGCAGTGCTCCTACCGGCTGGATAATCACGAACCACATGCTCTTCTGGGCCTCGACGATGTTTACCAGGTCCATCGAGTCGGCCAGCAGGATGGCCAGCACGAAGCACATCCCCAGGGTCAGCTCATACGAGATCATCTGAGCCGTGGAGCGCAGGCCGCCCAGCAGCGCGTATTTGTTGTTGGAGGCCCAGCCGGCCAGAACAATACCGTACACCGAAATCGACGCGATGGCGGCCAGGTACAGGATGCCGACGTTGATGTTCGAAACGTACAGCGTGATCACGCGGTCCGTGAACGGCAGCGTGAACTGCGTTCCCAGTGGGATCACCGCCGCCAGGATCATGGCCGGGACCACCGTCATGATGGGGGCCAGGATGAAAAGGACCTTGTCAGCGCCCGCCGGGGTCAGCTCTTCTTTGAAGATCAGCTTGACGGCATCGGCGATGGGCTGAAGCAGTCCTTGCGGCCCGGCCCTGTTTGGGCCGATCCGTGTCTGGATACGCGCCAGGGCCCGGCGCTCATAGAGTGTCAGATACGCAAAGCCGGTCAGCAGGATCAGCACCATGACCGTGCCTTTGATGATCCATTCGACCCACATCGTCCAGTCCATGGTTACCTCACCGCATCCTTGGCAACGGCCTTCAGCTGGATCGGCCTCGGCTCACGGATCGGTAGACCCATGCTTCGTGGGATCAATGCGATGCCGGTGGAAATGCTTGCGTCGATCTTGACCAGTACTTCTTCCTTGACGCCGTCGACACTGAGCATGACGCGCTGCCCTTCGACAGCCCCGAACTTGGCTGCCGCGCTGGGATGCAGTGCCACGAAGGCCTCGCCGATCCTCTGCTCCAGCAATGCCGTCTCGGATACGGAACGCGCCCGATCGTACAGTCTGGTCACCGGCACGGCCAGCAACTGTTTCTCCTTCGGTCGCAGGGTCGCTGCCTTGCGGACGCGTGGCAGTCTTATCTTCTCGCCCCGTTGCGCCCCACTGAACAACTGCACTCCCAGACCCTGCGTGTTTTCGTAGGTCGTGCCGCCGTAGTACACATCGCCGCGCCCAACCATCGGCCATTGCTCATGGACGTCTGCGAGGCGTGCGTAGTCCAGCCGCGTGAACGGAGAATCTTCCTCGGCCGCCATGATCTCGAAGACCACCGACGCAGAAGTCCCTTCCAGGATGACACCCATCTGCTTTGCCAGTTGTGAGGTGATGGCAAAATCCGCTTTGGTGCCATCCGGAGGCGGCACGGCCGGCTGGAAGCGCTGCACGCGGCGCTCCCCGGACGTGAATGTTCCGTCGCGTTCCATGTAGGTCTGCGCCGGCAGCACCACATCCGCGATCTTCGCGGTTTCGTTCTCGAACAGGTCCTGCACTACGATGTACGGCTTCCGTCGTCCTGCCCTTATCTTGATGGCGCCGTCGCCGACCGGATCGGCCCCAACGATATAGACCGCGGCCGCCCGATCGATCGCAGCTTGCAGGTCTTCCGCAGGCTCAAACCCGATTTCCCATGCCCCCTGGTCATTGGCGCTCGGCCACACTCCCACGAGACCGTTGTTCGGTCGTCCCACGTGGTCGGTGTCGTTCAGTGCGTGCGCGCACGCAGCGGCCAGCGCCCGCGACCCGTCCAGACCCAACCCTTCGCTGCCGTAGAAGATCACGGCGTTGTCGGCGTGCGTGAACGCGTCGCCGATCTTGCCCCGGCGGGTGAGTGTCTGGATGGTCTTGACCTCGTCGCCGTATGCGTAGCGCACGACGTATGCTGCGTGGCGGTCGAGTTTGGTCTCACGTGGGTTGGCGACGATCAGTGTCGCCCCACGCTCCGCCGCCTGTTTGACTCGCAGATACCATATCGGGGCCTCTTCGTACAGATCCGAGGCGGCTACCACGATCGTCGAGCCTTTACCCAGCGATCCCAGGTTGGATCCGTTGCCCAGACCCACGGACTTGGTCAGCTCACCGCCGCTCATGTCGGAGTACAGCGCCGTTGTCGCACCGACTTGCTTCGCCAGCGCCTTCAGGTTGAACAGGTCCTCATTGGCTAGCCGCCCGGACGCCAGCACCAGCAGTTTCTTGCCGGCCTTGGTCATCGCCTCGCCTGCCAGACGCGTCGCCGTCTCCCAGGACGCGCGGCCAAGCTTGCCGTCCTTGCGGACTAGCGGCCGTGTCAGGCGCCCGCTGCTTTCCCCGTAATGGTAGGCAAAGCGGCCCTTGTCGCACATCCAGATCTCGTTTACTTCTTCGTTCTGGCGCGGCATCACGCGCTTGATCACGATCTTGCCGTCCGAGTCGGCCTCGCGCCGCGTGTTGAAAGTAATGTTGCATCCGACCGGGCACTGGCCGCAGATCGAAGCCGAGGCGCTCAGTTCCCACGGACGCGCTCCGAAACGGAAGTCCGCCGTCGTCAGGGCGCCGACCGGGCAGATATCGGTCGTGTTTCCCGAGAAAACCGAATCGAAGCCCGGCTCCGAGATTGAGATGATCTGCGTGGAGCGCCCGCGCTCGTCAAAGGCCAGTACCGCATCGCCCGCGATTTCATCTTGGAAGCGGATGCACCGGGCGCATTGGATGCAGCGTTCACGATCCAGGTAGATGAGCTCGCCCAGCGGGACGTGTTTCGCCAGGTGCATCTTCTCGTCATACAGGAACCGGCTCGTCGCGGGACCGTGCGCCATCGTCAGGTTTTGCAGCGGGCACTCGCCGCCCTTGTCGCAGATCGGGCAGTCCAGCGGGTGCGAGGTCAGGAGAAACTCCACTGTGCTCTTCTGCCCGGCCGTGGCCTTTTCCGATGTGGTCAGGACGACCATCCCATCGGAAACTGGCGTGGTGCAAGCGGTCTCGAGCTTCGGGCCGAACTGAAGCTTGGGGTTGCCCTGATCATCCACGATGGGCTTGCCGGTGTTGCGGTCCCTGAGCGGTCGGCCGATCTCGACCAGGCACATGCGGCACATGCCCACCGGTTCCATCTTCGGGTGATAGCAGAACACCGGGACGTCGATGCCAACTATCTTGGCGGCGTCGACCACGAGCATCCCCTCTGGGACGGTCAACTCGATCTTGTCGATCGTAAGCGTTACCTGCTTAAGCATGCTTCTCCGAGAGCCGCCCGGTCACGCAGCGGCGTCCTTGGTTCGCTCGAAATCCTGCGGAAAGTGCTCGATCCCTGTGGCAACCGCCATCGTCGAGAATTCGCCCAGGGGGCACAGGCACTTGTTCTGCATCTGCTTGGCGACGTTCAGGAGCAGTTGCACGTCACCGTTCTGTGATCCGTTCGTCCGTATGCGGTCGATCAGATGCTTCATCCAGTACGTGCCCTCTCGGCAAGGCGTGCATTTGCCGCAGGAACTCGTGTGTGAAGAAGTGGATCGTCTTCTGGATCACCCAGTCCATCGAGACGCTGTCATCGATCACGATCACGGAGGCCGAGCCCAGATCGGCGCCCAGGGCCCGCACCGACGCGTAGTCCATCGGCGTGTCCAGCGCCTTCTCGTCGGCTACGATGAACGAAGACGAGGCGCCCGCTGGCATGATGGCGCGCACGGGCCGGCCATCCTGCACTCCGCCGCCGTACTCATAGATCAGCTGGCGGAATGTGGTGCCGAAGGGCAATTCGTAGTTGCCCGGCTTGCGAACGCGGCCGGACAGCGAGAACACCTTTACGCCGGCGCTGTCTGGCGTGCCCAGTGTCTTGTACCAGTCCGCACCGTTGGCCACGATCAGCGGCAGGTTGGTCAGCGTTTCCACGTTGTTCACGACGGTCGGTTTGCCGTACAGACCGTACACTGCCGGGAACGGTGGCCGGATACGCGGCTGCCCGCGCTTGCCCTCGATCGATTCCAGCATCGCGGTCTCTTCGCCGCAAATGTAGGCGCCCGCACCCAGATGGGTATAAATGTGCAAGCCGTACTTGGTGCCCAGCAGGTCCCGTCCCAGGTAGCCGGCCTGCTGCATCTCGGCAATTCGTTGGTCGAGCGATGCGGCGATGCTCCAGAATTCCCCGCGCAGGTAGATGTAGGCCGCCTCGGCCCCCACCGCGTATGCCGCCAACGCCACGCCCTCCAGGAACTGGAAGGGGTTGCCCTCCATGATCTCCCGGTCCTTGAACGTGCCCGGTTCCGACTCGTCAGCGTTGGCCGCCACGTAGTGGGGCCAGATATTCTTGTCGATGAACGACCATTTCATCCCGGTGGGGAAGCCCGCGCCTCCCGCGGCCCCGCAGGCCGGAATTCTTCACGATATCCGTGATCTCCCCCGGCTGCATGGTCGTTACGGCCTTCTCGAAAGCCTCGAAGCCCCCGTGCTCTCGGTAGACCTCCAGACGGTCTATCCCGGGGATGTCGCGATGTCGCAGCAGCAGGTGCGCCATCAGGCGATCTCCCTGCCGGCGCGTTTGAGGATCTGGACCAGTTCCAGCGCGCGGTCCACGGTCATATCTTCGTGGTATTCGATGCCGTCGGGCGACTGCAGCTGGAACATCGGCGCCTTGTCGCAGGCAGCCAGGCACTTCACGGCCTCGACCGTGACCAGCCCGTCGGGTGTCGTGTCGCCGACCTTTATTCCCAGATTGCTGCACAGCTCCTGCATGAACTGTTCCGCGCCTCGCAGTGCGCAGGGCAGATCCGTACACACCTGCATGCGGTACTTTCCTTCGCGCTTATCGTGGTACAGCGTATAGAAGCCCACCACCGCGCCCACTTCCGTCAGACTCATGTCCACCACATCCGCGATGTCCTGCATCGCTTCCTTGGTGATGTAGCCCTCATCGCGCTGCGCGAGATACAGCAACGGCATGACCGCCGATTGTTTGTGATCCGGCGGGTACTTTGCCAGGATCTGCTTGACTTCGGCGGGGTACTTCTGCGCCAGGCTCATCGGTCAATGTCTCCCAGTACGATATCCACCGAGGCCAGGATGGCGATCAGGTCGGCAACCAGGTGACCTTTGGTGATGACGGAGATGACGGACAGGTTGTCGAATGACGGCGTGCGCCAGAACACCCGGTGGGGTTTTGGCCCGCCGTTGCCTTCGAGATAGACCCCCAGCTCGCCGCGTGGTGACTCAACTGCACTGTACACCGACGCTTTGGGTGCCTCGAAGCCTTCGGTCCACAGCTTGAAGTGGTGGATCAAGGACTCCATGCTCGTGCCCAGCTCCGAACGCGGCGGCGGCACGAACTTGCGGTTGGCGCTTTGAACCGGGCCCATCGGCAGCTTGTCCATGGCCTGGCGGATGATCCTGAGTGACTTGCGCATCTCCGCCACGCGCACGATGTATCGCGCGAAGGTGTCTCCCTCGCTGCGTGTCGGGATGTCGAAGTCGTATTGTTCGTATCCCATGTACGGGCGTTTCTTGCGCAGGTCCCACTCGACCCCCGATGCCCTCAGCATGGGCCCCGTAACGCCGTAGCTCAGCGCGGTCTCCTTGCTGAGCACTCCGACCCTGACCGTCCGGTCCAGCAAGAGCGGATTCTTGGTCAGCAAGGCTTCGTACTCGTCGACCCGGCCCGGCATCAGGTCTAGGATGTGCCGCACAGCCTTCTCGAACTCAGCCGGCACGTCGCGCCACAGTCCGCCCGGCCGGATGTAGGTGGTCATCATGCGCTGGCCCGAAACGAGTTCGAACACGTCCAGAATGCGCTCGCGCTCCCGGAAGCAGTATAGGAACGTGGACATCGCCGCCAGGTCCAGGCCGAACGTCCCCAGCCAGACCAGGTGTGACGAAATCCGCTGCAGTTCGACCAGGATCACACGCAGCGCCTGCGCCCGCGGCGGGACGTCGAGTTCAACCAGTTTCTCCACCGCCATGGCATAGGCCAGGTTGTTACCCAGCGGGTTCATGTAATCCAGCCGGTCGCACATCACCTCGGCCTTGATGTAGCTCTTGGCTTCCATGTTCTTCTCAACGCCGGTGTGCAGGTAACCTACCTCCGGAATGCAATTCACGATGGTCTCGCCATCCAGTTCCAGCAGCAGGCGCAGCACACCGTGTGTGGAGGGGTGCTGCGGGCCCATGTTGAGCAGCATCGTCTCCCCGGTCAGGGCGCGCTCGGAAACCAGGTGACGATAAGGGCCGACCGGGATCTCTTCCAATTGGAAGTTGGTCATCATTATTCCTTGGCGTACGGCTTGCGCAGGTCGATCTCGTCGAAATTAAAGGTGAACTGCGGCTCCTCATAGCCCAGCGGATAGTCTTTGCGCAGCGGATGCCCCTCCCAATCGGCCGGCATCAGGATCCTGCGCGGATCGGGATGTCCGTCAAATTGGATGCCGAACATGTCCATCGCCTCGCGCTCGCGCCAGTTCGCGTTGGCAAACACGGAGCTTGCGCTGGGAACTCTTGGCTCGCCGTCGCCGAGCGGCAGTCTCAATTGGATCGAAAGGTTTTGCGTAAGCGAAGTGAGTTGGTAGATCAGGTGGAAGCGTGGGTTCGTCTGCGGCCAATAGTCCACCGCAGTCATGGCCGAGAGCAGCGAAAACTCGTGTTGATCGCGCAGGAACGTCAGCGCGTCCACGATCTGGTTGGATTCCAGGAACACGTGCACTTCCCCCTTCGACTCTTCCCAGGTTGCCCCGGCCTGCTCCTTCAGCACCTGCAAAACTTTCTCCAGCCGGCTATCCATCGAACTGCTCCGCTTTCTGCCCGCCCTCCCCGCGAACTGCCCTCGTCGGGCTTGAGTTACGCTTTCACGAGATCCGCAAACTTCTCGCCTTTGACCTTTTCGAAGAGCGTCACCACCCCGTGGATCAGGGCTTCCGGCCGCGGGGGGCAGCCGGCCACGTATACATCCACCGGCACCACCTCGTCCACCCCCTGCAGGATGGCGTAGTTGTTGAACACGCCTCCGCAGGAAGCGCAATCGCCCATGGCGATCACCCACTTCGGTTCGGGCATCTGGTCATACAGGCGCCGCAGGACCGGCGCCATCTTGCGCGAGACCCGCCCCGCCACGATCATCAGGTCTGATTGCCGGGGGCTCGGCCGCATCAGTTCCATTCCAAAACGGCTCATGTCGAAGTCCGCCGCCTGCGCCGACATCATCTCGATCGCGCAGCAGGCCAGGCCGAACATCATCGGCCACATGGCGTTCGTGCGCGCCCAGTTCACGGCCCCTTCGAGCGTCGTGGTCACGACGCCCATGTTGCCGAGCTTCTGCTCTACTCCCATTCAAGAGCTCCTTTTTTCCACGCGTAAATGTAACCGACCAGTAAGATGAGTATGAAGACGCCCATTTCCGCCAGGCCGAACAGCCCCAGTTGGCGGAACACGACCGCCCATGGCAGGAAGAAGACGACCTCGATGTCGAACAGGATGAACAACACCGCAACCAGGTAGAACCGTACCGGCATGCGCCGTGTGCCCGGCCCCATGGGAGCAATTCCGGACTCGTACGGTTCAGACTTCACTTTAGATTGTTTCTTCGGCCCTAGCAGTTCCCCCAGCCCAATGGCGATTGCCGCTATTACCGTCGCCACCGCAATCATTATGGCAATCGCTATGTACTCCAGCAGCATAGATACCTCAAGAAGTTTGCCTGGATGCTACGATTGTGTATTTCAGCACACTGGGGACGTAGTATATCATAAGTACTTTCGGGGCACCATGGAAAGTGCAGGATTTCACAAGTTCTCCAATTCGAGCAGAATTTCTGTATCGGGCGACACGAGACGGCGGAAGGAGTTCCGCCGTCTCATGCAATTCAGACCCTTGTAGGCAACCGCCCCAATGGCCTGAGCCAGCCGCCTGTACCACGTCCCGCGGGCAATTCTTCCTGCCCTCGGGAGGCATTTCCATCTCTAGTGTTGCTTGCCGTGGCGCACAAAGCCGCCGGGTCCTGCGTACGTTGCCCGGCTGCCCAGTTCCTCTTCGATCCGCATAAGCTGGTTGTATTTCTCGACGCGCTCGCCGCGGCACGGCGCACCCGTCTTCAGATGCCCGGTGCCCATCGCCACCGTGAAGTCCGCGATGAAGGAGTCCACGGTCTCTCCACTGCGATGTGAGACCATGGCGCCCCAGCCGGCCTTGCGCGCCATCTGGATGGCCGCGATGGTTTCCGTCAGGCTTCCGATCTGGTTCAACTTGATCAGCACCGAGTTCGCCGCGTTTTCTCGGATCCCTTGCGCGATCCGCTCGACATTCGTCACGAACAGATCGTCCCCGACCAGTTCGATGTCTTGGCCGATGGTTTGGTTGAGTTTCTTCCACCCATCCCAATCGTCTTCCGCCAGCCCGTCCTCCAGCACCATGATGGGATACTTGGCCGACCATTCCTTATACAGGCTGATCATTTCGTCGGAAGTGACCTTGCGTTTCTCGGTGCGCAGGTTGTACAGTCCATCCTCGTAGAAACCGCTGGACGCCGGGTCCAGGGCTAGCGCAACGTCCTCGCCGGGACGGTAGCCCGCTTTGCCGATCGCCTTGACGATCAGGTCCAGCGCCTCCGAGTTGGTCTTCAGGGCCGGCGCGAAGCCTCCCTCGTCGCCCACCCCTGTGGTGTAGCCCCCGTCCTTCAACACGGCTTTTAAGGTGTGATACACCTCTGCTCCCCAGCGCAGCGCTTCGCGGAAGTTCGGTGCGCCTACGGGGGCGATCATGAACTCCTGCAGGTCCGTTCCCTGCCAGTTCGCATGCACCCCGCCGTTCAGGATGTTGAACATCGGCACGGGCATGACGCGCGCCTCGTCCCCGCCCAGGTGACGATAGAGAGGCACGCCTGCGGAGACGGCCGCCGCCCGGGCCACGGCCAGGCTGACGCCCAGGATGGCGTTTGCCCCCAGCTTGCTCTTGTTGGCCGTTCCATCCAGATCGAGCATCGTTTGATCGACTGCTGCCTGGTTGAGCGCCTCCGCGCCGGTGACCGCCTGGGCGATGGCGCCGTTGACGTTCTCGACTGCCTTAAGCACGCCCTTGCCGCCATAGCGCTTCTTGTCCCCATCCCGCATTTCGAGCGCCTCATGCACGCCGGTCGATGCGCCGGAGGGCACCGCTGCGCGCCCAAACGATCCGTCGGCGAGCCGGACGTCGACCTCCACCGTCGGGTTGCCGCGTGAATCTAGGATCTCGCGGGCATGTACTGATTGGATCTTGGACATGATCTGGTCTCCTTTGTGGATTAATTCGGACTTGCGGATGATTCCGTTGGCGGTTCGGCCGGTTCGACGCGAGCCGAACAGGCCGGCAGAAGCCCGCTGAACAATACCATAGCTCCCCGTGCGATGTCAGTGGCTTTCTGTCAGCCCGCCCGGGCTGATTGTCATTGTCTTGGCTGGCCGCCGGTGGACCAGGCGCGTCTTGCCCTAGCCCAGGTAGTCCCGCAGAGGTCGGCTTCGTGTCGGATGCCGCAGCTTGCGCAGCGCCTTCGATTCGATTTGCCGGATCCTCTCACGGGTCACGTGGAAGTAGCGGCTCACCTCTTCCAGGGTGTGATCTTCACCATCCATTAGGCCGAATCGTAGTTCCAGGACTTGGCGCTCCCGGTCCTGTAATTCGTGCAGCGCCACCTGGATCTCCTCGCGCAGCATTTCGCGAGCCGCTGAGTCGATGGGGGAGGGCGCATCCTGATCCTCAATGAAATCCCCGAGTTGGCTTGAGTCCTCGCCGCCCACCGGGCCTTCCAGCGAAACCGGTTCCTCGGCCGACCGCAGCACACGGTCAACCTTTCGGGTGGCGTACTCGAGTCGCCGCTGAACCTCCGGTTCGAGTGGACGCTCTTCTGCCTGGGCCCGCAGCACCGTCTGGACATCGGATGTCGGCAGATACCCGACCTCCATCGCCAATTCCCGCGTCGTGGGCTCGCGTCCCAACTCCTGCGTCAGTTCACGTTGGGCTCGCAGGATTCTCGATATGGATTCGAACAGGTGCACTGGGATTCTTATCGTGCGCGCTTGTTCCGCGATCGATCGGTTGATCGACTGCCGGATCCACCAGGTTGCGTAGGTGCTGAACTTGAAGCCTCGCCTCGGATCGAATTTCCCGACGGCCCGCAGCAGGCCCAGGTTGCCCTCCTGGATCAGATCGAGCAGCGCGATCCCGCGGCCCAGGTAGCGCTTGGCAACACTTACCACCAGGCGCAGGTTGGCGCGGATCAGTGCCCGACGGGCCTCGTCCGCCCGTGTGTGGACCGCCGCCATTTCCTTCTGCAGGACTCGTTCCTTTGGGAGCGATCGCCTCAGCGCCTGGCTCCCGGGCAGCTTCTTGCAACTCTGCAGTCGATCCGCAAGCCACCCTGCATAGTCCGGGGGCAGCAGGTACAGGCACAAGAACACGGCATAGGCTTTGCGCACCATGCTGTCCCACAGCGGATCGCGACCCCACAGGTCGTCGGCCAGGAATCTTCTCAGGTAGGAAGCTTCACCGGCGCCCCAGCCTGCGTGCAGGGCTTGCGCCTCTTCGAGCATCAGGCACAGATCCGGAAGTTCTCTTTTAAGTCGCTTCGCGTCTTCGCCGAATCTGTTCCACGAGGCGCCCAATTCTGCCAGCAGGCTGTCGTAGCAGGCCGCCCCCACGGCGGTTCCTTTGCGCGCCGGTCGCTGCCGGAGCACCGCGATTTGCCTCTGCGCTTCGATGAGCGTCGCCAGTCGAAATTCGCTATCCGGTTCAAGGAGGGGCACCTCCCCGATCTCACGCAAGTACAGCCGGACCGGATCATTTCCAAGTTCCGCCGCCAACCCGGGTCGGGCCTCAGTGACCGGCTCGTCCTCGAGTAGTTCCTCGTCAATGGTTGCCGCCTCGGTCTCGGGCGCCTCTGCCGTCTTCGCCAGCGCCTCCAGCTCGACCGCCTCATTGATCAATACTTCCGCAAGATCGTCCGTTGAACGCTTCCGCCGCATGGCCGCCCGACCCGCCTCCGCATCGATGGGGCGCTGCTTCACCGCCACTGCCTTGACGGCGGTCGCCTCGGGCGCGGGCGCTGTTCCACGCCGCCTCTTGGGTTTCACCTTCAGGCGCCTGGGCTTCGAGCGCAAACCCTTGGATGTCTTAATGGAGGCCATCTTGAGGTGTTGCTGTCCCTGTCGGGCCGGACCTATTCCATCCTGGTTGTTGACATGGTGTGTTCGAATTCGTCGAGCACGCGCTTGAGCTTTGTCAGCTTTAACACCTCGCCTTGATACAAGGTGGCGCTCTCCGCGTCGCCTTCCTCCTGCGCCTCTTCCTGCAGAAACCGATATTGCGTGCGTCTCTCATTCGCGGCTCGATCGCGCATGCGGCGGATGCCGCGCAGCAGCTCTTCGATCAGCTTCTCGTCGAGCACATGTTTGTCTTCGGCCCGCCTCATCAACTCATGCGCATAGCCCTTCAACGCCTCGGGCAGCGCCTCCGCCACGGATGCAGGCGGCTCGACTTGATCCTGCTCCACTGCTTCGCGCACCAACCCGAACAGTAACTGATCGTCCGTGTACTCGAAATCCTCGCTTGTGAGCGTGGTCAACCCGTGCTGCTGCAGCAGGCGATCGAGTCTGTAGAGCAGTTCCGGCTTCTGCAGCAGCCATGCCAGGACGTAGGCCTCTACCGTTCGCGGCCCGCTGAACTCTTGTTGTTTCCAGCGACGCTGGCGCGCTCGGCGCGGGTTCCTCGTTGCCCCTCGCTCGGGCTCGCTTGGTGCGCCGTGCAGGCCTGCGCGTCTCGATGAAGGCGCGTTCGTCGATGCGCAGGAAGCGCGCCAGTTTTTGTGTATAGAATTCGCGTTCTTCGGGGCTCGGCAGATCCTGTATCAATGGCAGCACCTGCGCCGAAATCTCCGAAGTGACCTTGCGGTCGCCCATCGGGCGTCCTTGGGCCAGCGCTTGCATCACGTGTTCGATGATCGGTTGCGCCGCATCGATGATTCGCTTCCATTCCTCCGGATCGCGTTGCACGAGCTCGTCCGGGTCCAACCCATCCGGCAGAGCCGCCACACGCAGGTCCGCTTGCAGGCGGGCCTCGTTGCGCAGCCAGCCGCGCGCATCGAAGGTCAGCTCGCCCTCGCGGTCCATTGCCTGGCGAGCCGCTTCCAGCCCGCGCAGCACCGCTTTCTGGCCGGCTGTGTCCGGATCCAGCGCCAGCACGATATTCCGCGTGAAACGCTTGAGCAGCCGCAGTTGCTCTTCAGTGAGCGCCGTCCCCATCGGGGAGACGGCGTTTTCGTAGCCGGCCTGGTGCAGGGCGATGACGTCCAGGTAGCCCTCGACGATCACGCCCTGGTCGGTGCTCCGGATGGGTTTGCGGGCGCGATCCAGGCCGTACAGCAGGTGCCCCTTCGTGAACACTGCGGTCTCCGGAGAATTTAGGAACTTGGGCACATCCTGTGGATCGACCACTCGGGCTCCGAACCCGGCCATGCGCCCGTTCTCATCGCGGATTGGGATCATGATCCGGTTTCGAAAGCGATCGTAGACGCCTGCCCGGGCGCTCGAATCGGGCGATTCGGATTGCCGCTCGGATGCCAGGCCCGCCTCCAGCAGATCCTGCTCGCTGTAACCGCGCTGCTTGAAATGGTTCGACGTGGACTCGAAGCTGTTCGGCGCGTATCCCAGTCCAAACGTTTCGATCGTCCCGTCGCGCAGACCCCGTTTCTCGTGCAAATAGCTCAGCACCGGACCGTTTTCTCGGAGCTGCGCCGCGTAGAACACCCGCGCCGCCTCGAGCAGCTCTCGCAGATGCTCGTGCGCCTCCTTCTCTTCCGGCCGCATGGCTTGGAACGCGGGGAGCTCAACGCCCGCGCGCGCAGCCAACCGCGTCAGAGCCTCGCGGAAATCGATGCCGTCCTTCTTCATGACGTACTTGAAGATGTCGCCGCCCTCGTTGCACTCCCCAAAGCAGCGCCACGTGCCGGTTTCCGGCCACACGACGAATGCCGGCGTCCGCTTGTTGGCGTGGAACGGGCAGAAGCCGGTGTAATTCTTGCCGCTCTTGCGCAGCTTGACGCCGCTCTCGCTGACCAGCTCAACGATATCGATGCGGGCCTTGATTTCGTCGGTTGTCGACATGCGTGTGTCTCTTGGGACTCCCCTGCTTGCCCGCAAGGGGCGGGCGTTCCTGCTCCGGAGGATTATAGGCGCGATTCAGAGGCATGGCAAATTCGGGGTCACCCGCTCGTCCTCGACGTGGCGAAGCCCAGGTTCTGGCCGTCCCGTGATTTGCCACGCCTGTCTCTAGCCCCTCGTTTCCCGTTCCGAATACGGCGGAGGAATTCCAGCGGCGTTCTGGAAAACGAGCAGGGAGGCCAATTGGCCTCCCTGCGTATTCCATTGGCTTTTTAGCCGGCTGACCGAGCGTGTTAGATGCTAGTGTGGGGGGCGGATGCCCTTGCCTAGGTTCAGCCAGAAGCCCTGCACCCCGCTCGCAAAGGCGGAAAACGGTGCCGTAACGGTGTCCAGCAACCCCGGCCCCGAGCGTGCCCCCTGAAATCCGGACGTCTTAAACTCTTGGATCCGCAAATCGGCGTTAGCCTTGAGCTGCAGATAGGACGCCTTGACCTGGTCCCAGGTCTGAATCACTCCGGCTGGCGCGTGGGGCCCGAGCGCCAGCCAGAAACCGAGGGCCAATCCGAAGACCAGAATCACGATGACCGCGATGAGCTTGGCCACTAGCGCACCTCGCCTTCGACGGACTTGGGCGGACTCATCTGCGCCCTGGGAGTCCCCACCGCTGCGCCGCCGTCTAAGACCTCCACCGCTAGAATCCTTCCAGCTTGGAGACGTCCGCAATCCCATCTCCGAGCCCCGCGATTCGTTGCAGCAACCCAAGGCGGTTCTCGCGCACCGCCTTGGGTTTTGCCATCACCAGGACTTTTTCAAAGAAGGCGTCCACCGCGGGGATCATCGGCACGAACGCTCGCAGCAGGGCATCCGGGTCCTTTCGTTCGGAGGCCCGCAGGGTTGCCTCGGCGCTTCCCAGAGCCCGGTGAAGTTCCATTTCTTCCTTCTCCGTAAGAAGTTTTGCGGCAACGGCGAACTTCTTCTTCTGGTCACGGGTGATACGTACGCACCGGGCTAAAGCAGCCAGGATCGTCTTCCAATCGTCGCGCTGCACCCAGGTCTCGAGCTGCTCCACAGCACGCCTCGCCCCCGCAGGGTTGGCGGCCTGTTCTGCCAGCACCGCGTCGACAACATCGTAGCGGTGCCCTTGATCCTTCAGCACAACGGCCAGCCGGACTGCCACGAAATCGACGACTTCGGCTTGTCGCTTGGCTGCCACATCCACCGGCTGCAATTTCGCCGCCTTCTGCACCGCCTTGACTAAATCAAAGTCCTGCTTCTGTTCAAGCAGCGGCTGAACCACGCCTAAAGCGGCGCGTCGCAGCCCGAACGGATCCTTGGCGCTGGAGGGCGACAGGCCCACCCCAAACAGACCCACAAGCGAGTCCAGTCGGTCCGCCAGTGCAACGGCCAGCCCCGCACGCGTTTGTGGAAGTGGGTGGTACTGTTCGCCGATGGCATCTGCCACCGCGGGACTCTCACCTGACCGAACGGCGTACTCGCGGCCGATGCTCCCCTGCAGTGAGGTCATTTCCGTCACCATTCTCGTCACGAGGTCGGCTTTGCACAGATGCGCCGCCCGCAGGGCCGCTTCAGCCTCTTCGGGTTGCAGGCCCAACATGGGGATCAGGCCTTGGACCAGCTTTTCGATGCGCTTGGTCTTGTCGAGCATGGAACCCAGTTTGGTGTGAAACGTCAGCCCCGCCAACCGCGGAACGTACTCTTCAAGGGGATGCTTCAAGTCGTCCCGCACGAAGAAGTCTGCATCCGCGAAGCGCGCCCCGAGCACGTGCTCGTTTCCCTGCTGGACCAGATCCAGATGCTGCTCGTCGCCGTTGCGCACGGCGACAAAGTTGGGCAGCAGCTTGCCATCCTTCTCGATCGGGAAATAGCGCTGGTGTTTCTTCATCACGGAGATCAGCACATCGCGTGGCAACTCCAGGAACTCAGGATTGAAGTTGCCCAACAACGCGGTCGGTTTCTCGACTAGGTTGGTCACCTCGTCCAGCAGGTCGTCCTCCAGCATCGCCTCGCCGGCTACAAAGGCCGCAGCCCGCTTTACCTGCTCCTCGATCGAAGACCGGCGGCTTTGGGGGTCGAGCATGATCCCCGCCCGTTGGATCTCATCCAGGTACTGGCCCGCCGCATGGATCTCGATCTTGGGTGAATCGTTGGGCCGCAGGCCGCGTGTCACGTTGCCGGAGCTGACGCCCGCGTATTCGAACGGTACGATCGTCTCCCCAAAGAGCGCCACGATCCAGCGGATCGGTCTGGAAAAGGCCACGCCGGATTCGTTCCAGCGCATCGATTTCTCGAATTTGATCTTGGCCAGGATCTCTGGGATCGCCGTGGACAACAGGGCGGCCGTCGCCGCCCCCGGCGTGCCTTTGCGCCACGTGACGTACCGACCGCCGTCCATGTCTCTCACCAGGGTCTCGCGCGTAAGGTCTTCGTCCGGCAGTTCGATCTGGTGCTTGCGCTTCCATCCGAGCAGCGCCTGCGTGGGCTTGCCTTGGGCGTCGAAGGATGCCGATTCAGGCGGGCCCTTGATCTCCGCTTGGCTGTCTTGCTCTCGAGGCGCCAAATCCGATACGAGTAACACCAGCCGGCGCGGTGTACCAAAGACTCTGACATCGCCGTGCGCCAGTTGGTGTGCATCCAGCACTTCGCTCTTGAACAGACTCTCCAGGCTGTGGATGCCCGTATACGTGTCGTGTGCTGGCAGCTCCTCCACGCCGATTTCGAGCACGAAGTCCGACTTTTCAGTCACCAACGCGGGCAGGGGCGCTTGGACCGCTGCCGTCGGCCGCGCTTCTCGCAGCAGTGGGAACTTGAGGGCTTCCCTCTGTCCCAGGTAGGCTTCCGCCACCCCGCGCGCCAGGGCGCGCATCCGTTTGAAGAACGCCTGACGTTCTGCGACGCTGATGGCACCCCGCGTATCCAGAATGTTGAAAGCGTGCGAGCACTTCAGGACGTAGTCATGCGCCGGGAGCACCAGACCCTCCGCTAGAGCGGCCTCCGCCTCCGCGGAATACAGTTCGTACATTGTGCGTACCCGCTCCACGCCCGCGGTCTCGAAGTAATACTTGGAATGCTCCTGCTCCTCGCGGCGCCGGATTTCGCCATAAGCAACTCCGGCGCCATAGGGTTCCTCCCAGATGGCTCTTGCGTTGTTGAGCGCGATCAGGATGCGTTCCAGACCGTATGTGAGCTCAACGGAGACCGGATCCAGAGTGAGGCCGCCCATCTGCTGGAAATAAGTGAACTGGGTGATCTCCTGACCGTCCAGCCAGACCTCCCAACCAAGTCCCCACGCGGATATCGCAGGCTGTTCCCAGTTGTCTTCCACAAAGCGGATGTCGTGCTTCCGCGGATCGATCCCCACGGCCTTCAGCGAATCGAGATACAGCTCCTGCGGATTTCCAGGATCCGGCTTTAGGATGACCTGATACTGTGTGTGCAATTGGAACCGGTTCGGATTCTCCCCGTAGCGCCCGTCATCCGGCCGCACTGACGGTTCGACGTATGCCACATTCCATGGCTCCGGACCGAGAACGCGCAAGAACGTCGCAGGATTCATGGTCCCGGCGCCCACCTGCGTGTAATATGGCTGCGCGATCAGGCAGCCGTGGTCCGACCAGAATTGCTGCAGCTTGAGGATGATCTCTTGAAATGATGCTTTCGCCATTTGGAATCTGCAATCTTGGGTGAAAAGTCCGGGCTTGCGACGGGATTATACCGTAGCGGCTTTGAACCCCTGCACACGCAGAGCAGCGCCGCCTATGGTTAAATTGGCGCGTGCCTACCGATATCCTCATCATTGGCGGCGGGCCTGCGGGCCTCTCCACGGCGCTGCACCTGGCTCAACTGGCGCCCGGGCTCAAAGAACGCATTCTCGTTCTTGAGAAGGCGCACTACCCGCGTCCAAAGCTTTGCGCCGGCGCTCTGGTTGCCGATGCCGAGGTGCTTCTGCAGGGCTTGGGGCTTGACGTCCGCGAAGTGCCACATGTGGACGCCGTCGAGGCTCATCTGGACTTCGCTGGCAGGGGCCTTACCGTGGCTCTGCCAGGGAGCCACGCTCTCCGCATCATCCGCCGCGACGAGTTCGACGCCTGGCTGGTGGGGAAGGCTCGGGCTGCCGGTCTCGAGATCCGCGAAGGTGTCACGGTCCTGAGCATTGAGCCGCAGCCCGCTGGCGTCGTCGTGACGACCAATGTGGGCACGTTCGAGGCTGCGATCGTTGTCGGCGCTGACGGCTCGAATGGCGTGACCCGTCGTTCTATTCTGCCGAATTCAAAGACTTACACCGCTCGAGTTCTGGAACTTCTCGTGCCGCAACGCGCTCCCGACGCGCCCGTCGTTGCGACCGGCGATTTACCCTCCCACGTCGTTGCGAGGGGTGCTCTTCCCCGAAGCAATCTCCCTCCCCTTGGCGGCGAGCCCCATCCACAGTCGTCCCCGACTCGCGTCCTTGCGAGCGGCGCTTCACCCTCCCCCGTCGTTGCGAGCGGCGTCCCTCCCCGTCGTTGCGAGGGGTGCCCTTCCCCGAAGCAATCTTCCTCCTTGGCGGCCAGGCCAGTCCGCAGCTCTCACCGGACTCCCAAGTCGTTGCGAGGGGTGCCCTTCCCCGAAGCAATCTCCCTCCTCTTGGCGGCCAGGCCAGTCCGCAGCTCTCGCCGGACTCCCCAGTCGTTGCGAGGGGTGCCCTTCCCCGAAGCAATCCCCCTCATGACATCGGGGGGTCCCCGGAACACGCCAGGGACATTGCCTACCTCGATTTCCGCCAGTCCCGCTCGGAATAGCGGGCTACACGTGGGACTTCCCGACTCAAATCAACGGTGAGCCCACACGTTGCTGGGGCATCTACGACGCGAACCTGCACCCACATCAAGCGCGGCCGCGCCTTAAGGCGCCTTTGGCGGAAGAGATGCGTCACGCCGGCCTCGACATCGAGGCATTCCAGATCCAGGGGCATCCCATTCGCTGGTTCAGTCCATTCAACCGTTTCGCGGTCCCCCGTGTCGTTCTCGTGGGCGATGCCGCCGGAGCGGACGGCGTATTCGGCGAAGGCATCAGCATCGCATTGGGCTACGGAAGAATCGCCGCGCAGGCCATCCAGGCCGCGGTTGCCTCGAACGACTACTCCTTCCGCGACTACGGGCGCCGGATCCTCGCAAGTCCGCTGGGCCAGGCGCTGACCTTGCGGACGGGCATCACACATATCCTCTATCGTCTCCATTGGGCGTGGTTCCAGGCTTTCTTTTGGAGAATCTTAAAGCCCCTTGTGCTGACCTTTTCATTTGCCTTTGTACTCAACTGGGCGAAGCGCATGAAATAGTGCGGTCGTGGCAGGAGATCGCTGCCTGGCCCCCATTGATCCTCATTGATTCATCCGTGGCGCGTGTTTCCCCCTTGGCCCCCCATCGTGACACCCCGCGTATTCAGGCTTCGTGGCCTTAGGGCCTGATTTGCCTCAAGAACCCCGGCGTTTTCAGCTCGCGTTCGAGCAGGTAAGTGAAAAAACCCTGCATTAGGCCTTCTGTCTCTGCCTGGACCTCGGGGCTCGGGTGTGCGCGTCTCGCCTCCGCGTAGTTCGAGCGCTGGAAGTGACGCAGGTACTTGAGCGCATCCACGGAAATGGGTTTCAGATCCGCCTCGGTCCGCCCGGAATTCGGGCAGATCACTCCGCCGGCCGCGAACGAGAAGAACTGGTCCTCAGGCAGGATCTCCCGCCCGCAGTGTGCACACTCGAAGAGCTTCGGCCGGAATCCCAGGTGGTCCAACAGCCGCATCTCATAATAGCGGATGGCCAGCCAGGGATTGGTCTTGGCCGCCAGTCGCTTCATTGTCTCTGTCAGCAGCTCGAACACCGCCGAACGGTCGCTCCCCTCATCATACGTGAATTGGTCCAGCAGCTCGATCACGTAGGATGCCTGCCCGGTCAGGACCAGGTCTTCACGCAGCGGGGTATAGGCCTCAATCGTATCGGCCTGGGTGACCACCGGCATATCACGTCCTTTGGCAAGTTGCAGTCTGACGCGCGTGAAGGGTTCAAGGTGACCCGCCTTTCGTGAGGTGATTTTGCGGGCTCCCTTGACGATCGCGCGCGTCTTGCCGAGTTGACGGGTGTAAAGCGTAAGGATGCGATCTGCCTCGCCGAAGTCGCTGTGGCGCAGCACGACCGCCTCCACCCCGAAAGAGCGAGGCTCGCTCATCTTGGCTTAGTGAGCGCAGATGGTTCCCGCAGGCTCATGTGCGCGCGGTGCGCCTCTATCGCGTCTCGAGATCCCGAGGCTGAAACGCGTCCGGCAAGAGTGCGCCCACGGTTGTTTCCCGCAGCAGATGGCCATTCCCATCCGCGATCAGGACCACCGTGTCCAGCCCGAATTCTGCCATCACCTGCCTGCATTCACCGCACGGCGCCCCGCCGTTATCTGTAACCACGGCCATGATCTCGAATTCGCGCTCCCCTTCCGAAACGGCCTTGAATACCGCCGATCGCTCCGCACAAATGCTCACCGGATAGGCTGCGTTTTCAACGTTGACCCCTGTGTAGACGCGCCCGCTTCTGGCCCGCAGGGCTGCACCCACCCGGTATTTTGAATACGGCGCGTAGGCGCGAGCCCGCGCCTCATTCGCCAAATCGATCAAAGTCTGCTTTTCTGGTGTTGTGGCAATCATGGTTGTTGCAGGGCGGGACGCGGACCGGGCGCCCCCGCCCTGGTTTAGTCCTTCTTTCGTTTATTCGTGAGTTTCCTGATGCCGCGCGCTGGCATGCCCACAGCCAGCGTATCCGCCGGGATGTCCTTGGTGACCACCGCGCCCGCCCCGGTCTTGGCGCGGTCTCCGATTTTCACCGGTGCCACCAGCATCGTGTCCGACCCAATGAATACATCTTCGCCGATCTCTGTGGGATTCTTCTTCTCACCATCGTAGTTGCACGTGATCGTCCCTGCCCCTATGTTGGTATTCGGCCCGATGGTTGCATCCCCGATGTACGAAAAATGTCCGACCTTAACCCCGCGCCCGAGATACGAATCCTTGATTTCTCCGAAATTGCCAACGTGCACGCGGCTTGCGAGGTGCGCCCCCCGCCGCAGCCGGGCGAACGGACCCATGTCCACGTCATCCTCGAGAATCGCGCCCTCCATTGCCGAGGCCAATACCTTGCACCGGTTGCCGATGTTGCTGTCCCGGATGATGCTGTTCGGACCGATCACGTTGCCCTCGCCGAGGCGTGAGCTGCCCAGCACGTGAGTATTCGGCAGGATGACCGTATCCTTGCCGATGACTACCTCGGCGTCGATGTAGGTGGCAGCGGGGTCGGATAGCGTTACGCCGTTCAGCATGTGTTCCCGGTTGATGCGCCCGCGCAACGCGGCCTCGGCCTCCGCCAGATGGATCCGGTTGTTGATGCCGATCGTCTCGCTCCGATCATCGTGCACCACGGCTTGGACCGGCAGCCCGGCATCGGCTGCCAGCTGGACCAGGTCCGTGAGATAGTACTCGCCCTTCCTCGGATTCTTCTCGATGCGATGCAGCGCATCCCACAACCACTCGGACCGGAAGCAGTACGCGCCGACGTTCAGTTCGTGAATTTCAAGCTGTTCAGGAGTAGCCACGTACTCTTCGACTATGGCAGTCACTTGACCGTCATTGCCTCTTACAATGCGCCCGAAACCGCGAGGATCGTCTGCCACCACGGTAAGCAGACTCATGGGCCCGTCGCTTGTGCGCTGCGCATCCACGAGCCTGCCAAGGGTTTCACCGCGTAGCAGCGGCATATCCGCGTAGACGACGATGATCAGGTCCGTCTTGCCGCGCAGCAGCGACTCGGCCTGCAGCACGGCGTGGCCCGTCCCCAGCTGAGGCTCTTGTACCACGCAGCGGGCAGCGTTCCCAACGTACTCTCTTACCGCCTCCGCAGCGTGGCCAACGATCACCACAGGCGCTTCGGACGACGCCTTGCGAACAGCTTGCAGGCTGTGCCATAGCATCGGTCTGCCGCACAGGGGATGCAGCACCTTTGGGGTATCCGAGTGCATGCGCGTTCCCTGGCCGGCCGCCAGCAATACGGCGCTGACTTTCATTCGATCTCCTTCGCGTGTCCGACTCTGCTGAGGCTCGATGCCGCGGCCCGGCGCCCAAGTTCTCGCTTCCGACAGTCCGCGCCAGGGAGAAAAATACCCGCCTGCGCGGGTCTGCTGTTCATAGCTGGGGCGCCTGGATTCGAACCAAGATCCACAGATTCAAAGTCTGGTGTGCTGCCATTGCACCACGCCCCAAGGCAATTGTCCTGCCTGCGCGCCTGCCGCAGCCCCCACTGGCTCGTCCGAGGGTCGAGCGCGGCGAATTGTATCACAGCGTTTCAGAATAACCCCGGAGGGCTATGCGGTCATGGAATCGCGCCAGATACGGCCCGGCGCCTGCTATTCGTCACGCGTTAATCCCATTTTGCGCGCCTGTTCATAGGAAATTGCATCGGGAATGCTAGGGCCGGTACTGGTTTTCGCAGCTTCGTCCCAGAACCGATCAAGGTCAACGTCTCTGAGCCGCTCGGTGTTGGCCGCTTTGAGCAGACTCTCCATTTCTGGAGGTCCGGACGCAGAGTCGCTCGCGGCTGCTTCCGTGTGAACCACTGGCCTGGTGACAGGCTCCACGACTAGGGAACGCAGCGATTTGTCCAGCTCGGCGCGGACTGCCAGCATGGCTTGAAGCGTATCGAACAGGGTTCTCCTGCTGGACTTGCTGTTGCTCGCGAGTAAGAGCGCAAACGACGGATTGACGGTCATGAGCACCAGATCGTCATCTCCGCCGGTGAACACGGAGAATTGATTCAGGATCGCCTGCCGGTTGGACTTTGCCACCTTGAGACTTGCTGTGAATGTTGCCGTCAAGGCCGCAACCAGCGACACTTCCAGGCTGCTGTCTCGCAAGTCGCCGGCGCGTGCTACGACGCGACCGCGGTCATTTATGAGAAACGCCGCCTCTGCCTGCATATCCTGTCGAAGATTGGCCAGCAGATCTGGGATCCGCATTCGTCCCGCCGGCGCGGCGGGTGCTGCGTCCGTGGGAAAGATCGTTGCCGCGAGCCCGAGCCCGCGCTCGACCGAGTTGAGGAAGTCTCCTAACGGGACCGGCTTTTCGAAGACAGCCATCGCGCCGCCGTTCAAACATCTCCGCCCGTCGCTTTGCGCCGCCGCCGCTGCTGGCGATCACAATGGCCTTGAGATCCGCCCGCCGTGGTCGAAGCTTATGTATCAAGTCGAGTCCGGTCATGTCGGCCAGCACATCGCTGACCACGATCAGGTCGATGGACCGTGACGCAAATTCGGCGGCGGCCTCCTCGCCGGATGCCGTCTCGAAAATCTCGATCTCTGGGTGCTTCAGGGAATTGAGCGCCGAATGCAGGAGGCGGCGAATGTCGATTTGCTCGTCAACCAACAAAATGCCGCGTGACATGCTCACCGACCCCGTGGGGCTCCCTGATCGGCCTACAGGAATGTCTCGGCGAAGTGGCAGGCCACAAAATGCCCCGGCTTGAGCTCACGAAATTCGGGTTCCTTCTGTGAGCAGATCTCCTGCGCAACGGGGCAGCGCGGATGAAACCGGCAACCGCTGGGCGGTCGCAATGGGCTTGGCACGTCACCTTTCAATATGAGGCGCTTGCGTTTCAGCTTTGGGTCGGCGACGGGTATGGCCGACATCAACGCCTGAGTGTACGGATGCAGGGCGCTCCGGTACAACTCGTCGCGGTCGGCGAGCTCGGCCATCTTCCCCAGGTACATCACCGCCACGCGATCGGAAATGTGCTCGACGACGCTCAGGTTGTGCGCGATAAAAAGGTAGGTCAGGCCGAATTCCGCCTGAAGGTCTTTGAGAATATTCAATACTTGCGACTGAATCGACACGTCCAAAGCGCTGACTGGCTCATCGCACACGATGAACTTTGGGCGCAATGCAAGCGCTCGTGCGATGCCGATGCGTTGCCGCTGCCCGCCCGAGAACTCGTGGGGGAAGCGTCGGGCATGATACGTCTCCAGCCCCACTTTCTTCAGCGTCTCCATCATGATTTCGACGCGCTCTGCCGGCGAACCGATGTGATGAATGTGCAATCCCTCCATCACGGATTCGCCGATCGGCACGCGCGGATCAAGCGACGCGTACGGATCCTGGAAAATGATCTGCATGTCCCGTCGGATGGCCTTGACGTCGTTCGACTTCAGCTTGAAGATGTCCTGACCGTTGTAGATCGCCGACCCTGCCGTGGGCTCGATCAGGCGCAGCATCGTGCGCCCAACGGTGGTCTTGCCGCACCCGGATTCGCCTACCAGTCCAAGGGTCTCGCCACGGTGGATATCGAAACTGACGTCGTCGACAGCCTGAACTTGCGCGACCACGCGTTGCATGACTCCCGACCGCACCGGAAAGTATTTCTTGAGGTGCTGGACCTGTACCAGCGTTTCGTTCGAGCCTGCATTCTGGGGCATCAAAGACTCCCGGTGGGGGTTAGCGCGCCTTCAACGGTGCGCGGTGGTCTTCAGCATTCTCGTAAAGCCAGCACCGCACGTGGTGATCGGGCTTGACCTCCACAAGGTTCGGCTGGGTTTCGGTGCAGATCTTCAGTCCGAATTTCACACGGGCCGGACAGCGTGGCGCAAAGCGGCAGCCTTTCGGCGGATTGATCAGGTTCGGAACATTGCCCGGAATCACGTCCAGACGCTCCTTGATCTTTCCCAGAATGGGAATCGAACCGATCAATCCTTGTGTATACGGATGAAGAGGGTGATCGAAGAGCTCTTCGCTTTCTGCCTGTTCGACGATCAGCCCCGCGTACATGACGGCCACCCGCTCGGCCATCTCCGCGATCACGCCCAGGTCATGCGTGATCAACAGAACGGAAGTGCCCATCTTCTCGCGCATGTCCAGGATGAGATCGAGAATTTGGGCCTGGATGGTGACGTCCAGGGCGGTAGTGGGCTCGTCGGCTATCAGTAGCTCGGGCACGCAGGCCAGCGCCATCGCGATCATGACGCGCTGCGCCATACCGCCGGAGAGCTCATGCGGGAAGGATTGGGCACGTCGCGCCGCATCCGGGATGCCCACCATCTTCAGCAGATCGACGGCGCGTGTTTGGCCCGCCTCCCGACCGAAATCCTGGTGGATGCTTAGCACTTCGGCGATCTGATCGCCGACGCGAAAGACGGGGTTCAAGGCAGTCTGCGGTTGCTGGAAGATCATCGAGATGCGGTTGCCCCGGACTTTCATCATTTCCGGTTCCGGCAAGCGCAGCAGGTCGATCCCATCCAGGAGCACCTGGCCTTTGAGGACTTTTCCCGGCGCCGATACCAGGCGCATGACTGACAGAGAAGTGACGCTCTTGCCGCAGCCAGATTCACCGACCAGGCCGAGGATTTCACCTGGATAGATGACCAAATCGACGTCGTCTACCGCGTGCACCACCCCGTCTTCGGTGAAGAAATGCGTCTTTAGGTCTCTTACTTCGAGCAATGGCTTCTGATCGGTTTTCACCGCAGCCCACTCCTCCGTCCTGAGATAGGCACCGATTATAGCAAAGAATCCCTACGGAGACGCGGGCATTGCCAATGCCGGGGCACCGTAGCTTCCGCTGAGGCCGTCCAGGAGGCTTGGAAATGGGTATGCCACATTGCGATAGAAATCGCGAGTGACCCCCGAGTACAGGGGGATCATCGGAACATCCTGTGCAAGGGCAGATTGGATCTCATGGACCTTTTCCACGGCAACACCGAGGTCGCTGATGGCCCCCAGCTCCCCGCAGGTCGCCGCGACTTCGCTCGCCGGGTATGCGAAGGTCCCGGAGGGACCGAACCAGTCGCACAGATATCCCGGGTAGCGACTCACCCTCCACCCAACCACGGCCGCGTCGAAGTCGCCGCTGCTCAATACGGCATAGTCGATTACGTCCAACGTCGTGCTTTGAACCGTCATCGGGATCCCGATCAGCCGCGCTTGCAGCTGCACGTAGTTGGCGGCTGCGGTCGCCAGCTCGTCGGAGGCTGCCGTCATCAAGTGCATGGCGTTGACTGCCTTGCCGCCCGGGGACATGAGCCCCTCACCTGCCGCCTCGAGCGAGGGCGCCGCTTTCCAGGTGTAGCCGGCAGACTGCAGCATCTTGATCGCCTGCTCCACGCGCGCGGACGGCTCCAGTCCGTCGCACGGCAAGTGCGCATCGGCGGCATACCAGGAACCCTCCCGGGCCGGGACAAACGAACTCAATGCCGCCGCTCTACCCTCCATTTGGCTCTCCAGCGTGCCTTGATTGATGACGCACGCCAGGGCCTTCCGCAGGGGTGCCTCGGTGAACGGGCCCGACCGCAGACTGAAGACGAGGAAGTGCAGCGCCCTGTCCGGGCTGATCATCGGCTGCCCCAATCCGGCACCTACCGCCGGCGGACTAGGATCGAGCACAACATCCACGTCGCCCTTCTCGAGGGCGACCAAAGCATCTGCCTGTGTTGAAAAGGTGTAGTAGACCGCCCGGTTGAAGCTGGGGGCGGCTCCGGGGTATGTTGGGTTGCGGGCATTCTCAATTGGCGGGGTAGGCGCATTTGTCGTGTTTCTCGCTGGTGCCCACGCGCCCAGAAGTGGTTCGCCGTGTGCATCCGCCGCATACAAGGCCCCGCGAGCCTCTTGCATCGAGTTGTCGTACTCTGCCTCGGTGCTGGCGAGGTCGTTCGTAGCCTCGTCCACGTTTCCTTGCTCCCGGCGGATGTTTGCCTGAATTTGCCGGGCCGCCTCGCCCTGGGCACTTACCGCCTCAGCGTATAGTCCGTTCAGTCTCTGCTGGGCGGCGGCAAGCTCGGCCCTGATGGTGTCTTCACTCTGAAGCAAATCTGGCGGCGGCAGCAGGGCCTCCGCGGCGTCTACCTTTTTCGCCCAATAATTGCTTTGCACCACGGGTCCCTGCAGCGCGCCGTATTGCCAGGTGCCAACGTCCGGCATTTCCTTGAAGAAGAACTCAACCGTGGATGGATCCACGGCTTCCGCGTGGTCGAGCATCTGGGGATTGTAGTAATCGTGCCAGTCGAAGCCCAATTGGAACTTTAGGGCTGTGTTCACTGTAAAAGCGACATCCTGTGCAGAGAAGGGGGATCCGTCTGACCAGGCCAGATCAGTCCGCAAGGGAATGGTCGCGGCGTACAAGCTGCCATCCTGCGCAAAGGCCGATGGCATTCCGGCGGCGCTCTCGGCCTCGAACTGCATGCCGGGAATCGATAGATGGAAGAGTCTCGGCCAGTACCCGGCACGGACCGCGTAGTTGTTGTATGTGAACCCGGTACTGTCAAAAAGGGACCAGACGTTGGCCGCCGTGAGGTCGCCGATCAAGGCAAAACGAATACTGTCAGCGTGCCTTACCACAGCCGTCGAGGTTGGCGCCGTTGTTGCCTGGAGTGTCGGAGTGGGTTGCAGGTTGCACGATGAAAGTAATGCAAGCAGGAGCGCAGGCGCGAGAACTGCCGCGGGTGAGATCCGCGGCCAGGGGAATGTATGCCCCTTGTGGGCGGGAAGACACCGGGGGCTCACACTACTTGCAGCCCTGCCCAGTGTCGAAGGCCTCTAAGTTCCACATTGGTTGAGCGCTGGGATCAAGGTCGAAATGGCATACGTCTGGTCCCGCTGCAGCGACTTTCAGGCGGAAATACAGCGGAATGGCTGGAAGCTCCGTCGCGAAGATCGACTGCGCCTGTTGGAAAGCCTCGGCATAGGCGGGTTGGCCCGGCAGGGCAAGTGTAGCCTTGTGGCAGGCCGCATCATAGTCGGCATTGCCGTAGCCCGTCACGTTGGTGCCGACCCAATGGTTACGGGCATTCGGTATTTCGGCGCTTGTGAACCAATCACAGGGCGGATGCACGCCGTCCGTTGACATGGCGTACTCAATCAGATCGAAGCGGCGCCCGAACAGCAGGCCCTCCGGCCCCGGCGCATACAGATCATTTTGGGAATAGTACTGCACGTTGACCCCAACGCCACATTGTCCCAGGGACTTGGCGATGATATCTGCAGCTTCCCGGCGTTGCACGGCTGGCGTGGAATAGTAGTTCAGTGAAAGGGGTGTGCCTGCCGGCACGTTGGGCACGGTGACCGCCACTCTGGGCGTGGCGGGATTTCCGTCCAGATCCTTCCATCCAACCAGTTCGAGGAGTTGGTTGCCGGCTTGAGGATCGTACGCGTAGGTTGGCACGTTGCTGTTGTAGAGTGGGTGATCGGGTGGCACAAACGAGAGCGGCACAGACGACTTCCCGAATAGGACCGTATCCACGACGTTCTGTCGGTCAGTGCATAATGCCAAGGCCTGACGCGTGCGGGGATCACCCAGGATATCCGGACGGTCGCCTTTGGCGAGACTGATGCCGTCATCATACGTTGCCGGGACTATGCCTACACCCAGCCATTCGATTGTCATTCCCGGCGCGATGCTGACCCGGGCCTGCCCTGCCTGCTGCAATTGCTCGAGCAGGGCTACCTGTCCATCAAGCGGGACGCTGGGATCCAGGATGTCGCAGCGGCCTGCTGTCAGCTCGCTGATCGCCGTGTTGGGATCTCCGAGGAACCGAAAGACGAGTTCGTCGAACTTTGGGTATCCATCCGCCGCCCGGAAATAGTACGGGTTCTTGACCAGTCGGATGTGGTCGCCCGCAACCCACTCTTCCATGCTGTACGGACCCCAGCCGATCGGCGACCGCGCCGCGATGTCGGTCTGGGGCAAGTCTGCTGCCTTGAACTGGCCCCAGGCGTGCTTCGGCGCCGGTGCCCAAAAGTTCGTCATGAACGACGGATCCAGATAGCCCGGTAAACCCCACCACTGCGTCGACGTTGCATCGGTGGCTTCGTACGTCTGGGTATGGTCCTCGAGGTACCTTGAGCCCGGTGTTCGAGTATCGACCGCGATCTGGTAGCCATAGACCGAGTCGTCCGCCGTGACGGGTGTGCCGTCGGACCAGGTCAAGTCCGGCCGCAGATGAAAGGCCACGATCATCTGATCCATTTGGAGGGTACTGGTCCCATCGTACGTGATAGTGCATCCGTCGTCGCGGCAGCTTGCTGGCCGCACCAGCATGCCTTGCGCCAATGCGGCGATGTTGCCGGCGGCGTCCACCACGATCGTCCCGGCCTTCACGGTGACCGGAATAATCTGGACGTCCCCGTCAGTGACGCCTGGCAGTTTCTGGAGGATCACGGGCTGGTACTCGTAGCCGACCGTGTCGATCGGTCCATCATCGATTGCCGCCAAAACGCTCAAGGCCGCCGCATTTGGGTTCCCAAAAGGGAAGAGCGTGTTGGGCTCCTGGCCCAGGCAGACCGTGAGCGTCCGGGGCGCGATAGCCGTAGCCGTTGCCGCCGGAGGCGTTGTAGGCACTGCGGTCGCCGCGGGTGCTGCAGTACTGGCGGGGGCGGCGCAGCTGGTCAGCGCCACGAGCGCCGCTGCCGCCGCAATGATTTCAAGGCGCAAGTTGCCCTGGGTTCGAGGCATGAACAACTCCTTGGTGGTTTGGGCTGCCGCCCTCTGGCTCATGATCGGGCCGCCCGATGCGAATCCTATCCCATCCGCATGGTTCCCACAAGCCGCATGCCTGAGCGGGTTGGCTGCTGTCCCTTGCTGTCCCGGAAGGAAGGAGAAGGCCGGGGTGTCTATTTCTTGCGGCTACGAACGAACTGGGCCGCACCACTGATGCCGAGGACCAGGCCCCCCATGGACGCCGTGAAGGAGAAGAAATCCAATAACAATGTGGAACGGAGCACGTGGATGAGCATCATCAATGGAAGGATGACCCCCAGAAGAGAGAGCCCCAAGCCTGTAAGAATCATGGTAATCGGCCGCATGGTCTTCCTATCGGCACGAGGCGGGTTGATTCAGGGCGGAACAAACTCGCACAGTCCCGCCGCACCCCGGGTCGTGCGGCCGCGCATGGGTGCGCCCTATTGGTACAACCAGCACGCCACCAGATGCCCGGGCTCCGGCTCAAAATGGGGCGGTTCCTTGACATCACACACCCCCTTCATGAATCGTGGACAGCGCGGATGGAATTGGCAGCCCGACGGTGGGTTGACCAGGCTGGGTGGCTCACCCGGAGGCACCTCTTTGAACGTCTCCGCATTGTGCGCGTCGGGCTCGGACGTACCCGTCAGCAGCGCCATGGTGTATGGATGCAGCGGATTGTCCAGTATCTGCCTGACCTCCGCTTTCTCGACCAGATTTCCGGCATACATCACGAAAATGCGCTCAGAGAAATAGCTCACTGTTGACAAGTCATGCGTGATGTATATGACCGACAGATTGTGCGTCTCCTGGAGACCGCGGAGCAGTTTCAGGATTTCCACACGCACGGAGGCATCCAGCATCGAGACAGGTTCGTCGGCGACCAGGAAACGAGGCTCCATGATCATGGCGCGGGCAATTACCACGCGCTGCTGCTGACCGCCGCTCAACATGTGGGGGAATTTGAGCAGGAAGTCATCGACCGGGGTGAGTTTCACTTCGGTCATCGCCTTGTGCACACGTTCCAGCCGCTCGTCCTTATTGCGGATGCCGCCCACGATCAGCGGCTCCTCCATGATGCGGCGAATGTTCATGAACGGTGGCAGCGCGCCGTACGGGTCCTGCTGAACATACCCGACGTGCGAGTGATAGCGGTGCATGCCCTTGGTGTCCAGCTCGGACAGGTCTTCCCCCTCGAAAATCACCTTTCCATCCGTGGGCTTGTACAGGCCGAGAATGGTCTTCATCAGGCTGGACTTGCCGCAGCCGCTCTCGCCGACAACGGCGATGGCTTCGCCGCTGTGCACATCGAATGTTACGCCGTCGACGGCCTTAACGAAGCCGGCGCGCCCGAACCCAAAGCGCCGGAGCTCGAACCAGACGTGCAGGTCGTCAATGGAAAGAAGTACGTCCCTTTCGGCGGCCTTGGTGTCGGGGGCTTTCGCCTCAGAAAGCATTTGATGCCTTTAAGTCGTGCGTCGTCATCGCTCGTACATCCATGGGCTGCGGGAATTCAATCATGCGTACAGCCAGCACTTCACCCGACGCCCATCCTTCTCGATGGTTGGCGGGTCCTCGACGCAGCGCTCGAAGCGGTCTGGACAGCGCTCGGCAAAGCGGCAGCCCGCGGGCAAGTCGATCAGACTCGGCGGCTGACCGGTGATGAACTCCGGTTCCTTGGTCCCGTGCAACCGCGGCACGCTCGCCATCAGACGCTGCGAGTAGGGGTGCTGCGGCTTGTCGAAGAACCGGTAGGCATCGCTGAACTCGACGATCTGTCCGGCATACATGACGGCTACATCGTCGGCGAGCTCGCTGGATGTCGCAATATCGTGCGTGATCAAGATGAAGCTGATGCCCAGTTCCTTTTTCAGACGCTTCAGGACATTGAAGATGTTTGCCTGGGTCAATACGTCCAGGGCCGACGTTGGTTCATCCAGGATGATCAGGCTTGGCGAAGTGACCAGGGCCATGGCGATCGCCACGCGTTGGCGCATGCCGCCGCTGAGTTCAAACGGGTAGCGGCTGATAAAGTCCTCCGGCACCCCTACATGCTGAAACATCCTCTTCACGAGCGAAATGGCCTCCACTCGGCGGATGCCAAGATGTACGATGGCGGGCTCGGCTACTTGCTCGCCGACGCGGATCACCGGATTCAGCGCGTTCATCGCCGCCTGAGGCACCATGGAGATCGTCGCCCACCGGACGCTCTGGCGGAACTCCTCGTCGTTGAGCTCCATCACGTCTTTTCCGTCTACAAAGACATGCCCGGAGTATCGGCCGGCATTTCGCGGCAGCAAGCGCAGGATCGCCTTGGCAAGGGATGTTTTTCCGCAGCCCGATTCTCCCAGCACGACAACCGCGCGGTTTGCGCCGAGGTCGAAATCCACTCCATCCACCGCGCGGACTTCGCCGTGCATGGTCTTGAAGTGGAGCACCAAATCTTGAATCCGCAGTACCTGGTGGTTTGGATCCATGGCACTACATCTCTCTCAGCCGCGGATTGTAGATCCGGTCGAGGGCAAAGCCCAGCATGGCGAAACCGAACCCCGTCACCATCAGAAGAACGGCCGGCTCCATGATCCAGTAGTAGTAGCCCTTGTAAAGGGCCCCATTCGTGTCCGCATCGTTGATGATCTTGCCCCAAGTCGGCAGCACAGGATCGCCCAGCCCCAGAACAGCCAGCGAGGCCTCCAGGAATACGAATGCGGGCACTGATGACACCAGACCGGGAATAAGTAGCGGGATCATCCGTGGGATCAGGTATTGGAAGATGATCCGAAAATCGCTGGCGCCGTAAGCCCGCGCCGCCTCGATATACATCGACTCCTTGACCTGCAGGAAGATGGCGCGATAACTCTTGATCGAGCCGGTGAATATGCTCAGGGCCACGGTGACGCCCAGGATGACCCACAGGCTGCGTGAATAGAATGTTCCGACCATTACCAGAATTGAGAGGAAGGGCAGAACCAGATTCACCTCGGTAATGCGCTGGATCAACTCGTCGACCCAGCCGCCGTACCACGTGCCGACGGCGGCAATGATCATCGTGAGCACCAGAGTCCCCAGCGAGGCGACGAGACCGAAGATCAGCGCGACCGGAGCGCCCCACAACAGCGGGATCACAAGATCGCGGCGTTCCTGGTCGGTGCCGGCCAATCCAAACAGCCGCCCGTGAAAAACGAACTGGGCATCGATGTCTGAGTTCTTCTCGAACGTCGTCCCCAGAATCTGCAACTGGTACGTCCCCTTCAGGATGGCCTTCGTCTTGGGATCCTGGAACAACGCATGCATCGGATCTTCGCCCTTCAGCCTTTGCAGAAGCCTCTCGTCCTGCGAGATGCGCAGAGTCTGTTTCTGGGCGACCCCAAAGTCATCGATCCGGATTGTGCGGCCGTCCGGCGTAATCCACTGGATGGAAACGAAAGGCTGTTTCTGGGTAAACACCGTCGTGAAGTAGATCAGCATCTCCTGCGGGTAGTCGTCATACTGAAAATCGAATTTGTAGGCAATGTCGTACGTGCCCGTGTCCTGGGCGCCCGGCGTAACCGTCTTTGGCATACTGCCGTCAGCAGTGTTGACCGCAAACGACACGGGTTGCTTCGTACTGGAAAAGAAGTTGAACCAGGCGGGCGGCGCGAACTTCGGATTTTTGTACCAGACCTCCTCGCCTCCGCGCCACAGGCTGATCGCCTGACGGTACGGGATCTTGATGACCGCATAGATCGCCGTGGCCACCAGCAGAGAGATGATCACCAAACCCGCAACGGCGGTCGGGTAGCGGATGATGTCACGAAAGGAGGCCCGCAGCGTCTGCATGGCTAATTGCCGCCGACCTTCACCCTCGGATCAACAAGTGCATAAACCAGGTCCAGGAGGAATACCGTGATGGCCAGGAGGTAGGCGTAGATGATCGTAGTGCCGACGATTACCGGGGTGTCGAACAGGCCGATGGCGCGATAGAGCGTCCGTCCCAACCCGGGCCACAGGAAGACCGTTTCGGTGATGATGGCCCCTCCCACGGTGCTGATCAGGATCAGGGCGAAATTCGTGATGATGGTCGGCAGGGTGGGACGCAGGATGTAGCGACGCTCGATATCACGCGCCGGCAGCCCCTTTGCCTTTGCCATCTCCACGTAGTCTTCGCTGGAATAGATCAGGAAAAAAGTCCGCCAGTTGTAGATGCTGAGAAACAGCGAGCTGATGATCAACGCGGAGGCTGGCAGGATCAGGTGTTTGAGTATGTTTAGAGCGAAATCCACAGGATTCGCCGGCGGAGGCGAGTCGGTCATGCCGCCGAACGGCAGAATACGAAGCACCGCCGCAAAGAAAAGAATGAAGAAAATACCATAGAACCATGGGGGCGCTGCCGAAGTGGGCGACATGGTGATGACCAGCTTGTCCCACCAGTTTCCATAGTGCCTGGAGAGAGACAGTGCCATGAAAACGCTCACAAAAAACAACGACAGCTCCGAAGTGCCCATCAGGAGCAGTGTCGCAGGCATGCGCTCCAGAATGATCAAACGAACCTCTTTGGAACCGCTGTCACTGGTCATGTTCAGTGCGCGACCCAGGTTCAGCGTAAGCGCATCGGCCAGGTATCTCAAATTGCGGACCGCCACCGGCGTGTTGAGGCCGATCCGGTTCTCTTCCTGCGTGATCCTTTGCGCCAGGAGCTGCTTGCGTCCATCCGGCGTCAGGTTCCGCAGACTGGGGTTGTTCATGAACTCCCCCGTCACACGCTCGCGAATATCGGCCTTTAGGATCTGGTCGACGTAGCCGCCCATATTCGCGATCATGATCGTCAGGTAGACGCCGACCACCACTGTGATGAAGAGCGTCAGGAGCCGCACAACGGTGTATCTGGCAACCCGCGATAGGGTGCTGCCGGCCGATGGGGGCCTTGTTCCTTTCACCCCTTCAGCGCTCGCGCCTTCAGCAATGGCCATCTGAACCTCTTACCGGAGCACGATATGTGTAGGGGCAAGGATCAGGCCTCTCAGCCCTCGCCTTGCCCCTACAAAGTGCACTACTTCAGTTGTGATTGATTGGCACGCCTAGGGCACGGTCACGAAATCGAGTGATGTGAACGTCGGGGTTATCACCGGGATGGGTAGAACCGCGACTTCAATCTTGTCCGCGCCTGCGGTGAGCTTCGAAGTTACATCCGCGCTCACGACGACCTGGTACTGGCCGTCGGCAACCGCGGCGGCGGAGCCCGTCTGCACCACGGCACCCGTGGCATCATAGAGCAAGTATTTCACATCTTTGATCTCGCTGGCAGGATACGGATCGCCCTTGAAAGTGACGGCAATGTCGAAGGTGGCAGTGTCGCCGATCTTCACCTGGGCAGGGCCGTCCAGCGTCGCGTCGGCCAGCTTGGGCTCGCCGAAGCTGCTCCAGCGATCGGCAAGATCCACGTAGTCTGGATAGTTCTTGAGCACCAACGTCTTCTCGGTGGGGAAGACCTTATCCAGGTAGTAGGGTCCCGTTCCGACCCAGAAGTGACCGTGTGCGCTGTACCAGGCCTTCAGATTGTCGTAGCGCGCCTTCGCTTCCTCCGGCGTGATGTACTGGCTCAGCGTAGGTGCATATGGAATGTAGGACTGGCTTTCGGCCTCATCCAGGTGCTTGGCCAGGATATCCAGGCTCGGCCCTCCGATGAAGCTTGTCTCCTCGATCTGCTTGCTATCGGCCTTGTCGGGACTGTAGGCCAACTCGCCCGCGGCCTCGGCCATATCACCGAGCGTCATGACGTCCCACGGAAGCTCGCCTTGGTTCCAGACGACGTTGAAGCCCGTGTTGCCGGGCCACAGCGGCACGACGGTCAATTCCGCATCCTGCTGATACAGGTCCGTGTAGTACTCGACCGTCAATGGGCTGGTCGACGTGATTCGGAATCCCTTGAAGGTCTCCAACTGCGATTGGAAGATTGGCGCGGTGGCCTCGTCGTAGATGGCGCTGTCCGGGTTGGCTTGTTCAAAGCCAATGATCTGAGGCAGGATGATGTCCGCCACACTGAAGGGGCTGCCATCCTGCCACTTGACCTTGTCAAAGAGGTCCGCCCGGTACGTTACAACGCTCTTGGCCTTTGCCGTCAGACCCGTGGGAAACTTCTCGCCCACGGTGATGAATTTCTGCGCCGCGGCATCCCAATCGATCCAGGCGTCCGCGGGGACATCGATCGTGTCGGCCGTGTTGAGGGTGATCCAGTCCTGTGACTTGCTCACTGGAAGTCCGGTCTGGACGGTCAGTTCGGCCTTGTCCGCCATAAGCGGCCAGACCAGTCCCGTGAAGGGGTCGCTGACAAACGCACCGCTTTCGGTCGCGTCATAGGCAGCGTGATCGAAGGTCCAGTTGCTGCCATCGATCGGGTTCCACGGATCGCCAAAGAGATCGGGCTCGCCCCACTTGAGCGTCCCGCCCTCCTGGCCGACGAATCGGACGGTGTGTGGGTACATTTGGCCGCCTTCGATGCCGGCAGCCAAATCGGCCGTCACCTGCACCTTCGGCGAGTACGGGCGCGTAGTTCTTGCCGTCGATCAGCCATACTTGGAGCGAATCTTGCAGCCCAAGCGCCATGGCATCCGCCATCTTTGCCCGGCGCTGCTCGAGGCCGGCAAAAGCGGAATTGTACAGATCGTCGCCGAGCTTCTGGAAGGTGGGATCAGCCTCGTTCGACAGGAACGGGTCCACGCCTTGCTGGCTCGTGTTCAAGTACATTTCCTGGAAGATGTTCTTCTCATCGCGGCTGATGACGCTCGAGCTCCACGCCGCGGTGTACATTGACCACTTGCCATCGGAAGCCTGCGAGTCAAATACGAGCGGGCTCGCCTCGGACGACTTCTTGTACTGCTCATCGACTGTGAAGCCCGCATCCTCGAGCTGCTTGGTAACGTAGTCCCCAATCGGCTTGCGCGTGCCGTCGCTGTCGGTTCGCACAAGGAATGTGAGCGTGACCGGGTTTCCGTTGTATTGCCACTTGCCATCCGGGCTCTGAACGGCACCCAGTGCGGTCATCTCGTCAAAGATCGCTTTCTTGCCCTTGTCGAGATTGTAGGCGTACTTGGCCTCCAGGCCACGCGCCACATCCGCGAGATCTGCGTAATCCGGACCGTTGGTCTGGATGGGGAAGAACTTCTCCAGGCCGCCACCCGCGTAGACTTCTTGATTGATGTAGTTGCGGTCGAAAAGCCAGTTTGTGGCCTCGCGGATCTTGCGGTCAGAGAACGGATTGAGCACATTCGTATCCGTGAAGACCGCCGGATTGTACATAATGTCATAGTACAGGCCGTTCGAGGCCCCGTAGCCCAAGCCCGCGTCTTTGATCGCAGGAAAGTCCGCTGAGGCGAGACCACCGGCGTACACGTCGATGCTGCCCGCCTTCAACTGTGTGATGGCGGAATCCGAGCTTACAACTGAGAAGTCGATCTCATCCAGCCAGCCGCCGTGGCGGGTGGTCGGTGGCGCCTGGGTTGGAGCCTCGGTCGCGGCCGGAGCGGCCGGCGCCTGTGTTGGGGGCGGTGCCGCTTCTGTTGCGGTCGCAGCCGGTCCGCAGGCGCCCAAGATCATGCTGACCGCTGCCAGCGTTCCTACGAGCAGGGTTAAGCGTTTTTGGTGCATGACTTTCTCCTCCAATTTGAACAAGTCCGAACAAGCCTACGACGGGCTGTCATCAAAGTCATCGTCCGGCCGGCATTCCTCCTTTTCTTCGGCGCACATCAGCTGCCGCGAATGCCCGTGAACATAATATGTGAATTCGGAGGATTATACACGAATTAGTTGAGGGGTTGGGGTGCGCCCTTCTGGTACTGGGCGAAGCCGGGATGCCGTCCCACTCGAACGCCGGCTGCATCGGCAACGCGGCGACCCTGCGGGCGAATCGCGACGAGAGCCGGCGCTTCAAGCGCGCTCCGGCGGCGCCTCTGCCGAGTTATCTAGCTGGTGGAGTTATGGGCGCGTGTTGAGCTACTGAGTGCCGCGCAGCCTTGGATCGAAGGCGTCGCGCAGACCGTCGCCTAGAAAATTGAATGCGAACATCGTGATCGCTAGTGCCAGCGCAGGGAAGATGGCCTGGTTTGGATAGGTGCGCAGCACGCGCGCGCCGTCTGAGATCATTGCGCCCCACGAAGGTGTGGGTGGATTCACTCCCAGGCCGATGAAGGATAGAAAGGCCTCCGTCGCAATGTATGAGGGGATCGCCAGTGTCTCGTTGACGATCAGCGGTCCCAGAATGTTGGGCAGAATGTGACGGAACATGATGCGCAGGTTCCCCGCGCCGATCGTGTGTGCTGCTTCGATGTATTCTTTCTCGCGTACAGAAAGCACCTGGCCGCGCGTCAGCCGCGCCATGGTCTCCCAGGCAGTTAGCCCGATACCCACAAAGATGAAGAACATCCCGCCGAGCTGGGCATCCAATTGGCTCAAGCCGTAGGCAATGCTGTTTGGTGGGAACTGGCCCGCGGAGCCACGGAAAAAGGCCATCAGCAGGATGATGAAGAGCAGGCTTGGGAACGCATAGAGCACATCGACCACGCGCATCATAATGTTGTCGACGCGCCCGCCGAAGTAGCCGGATATGCTGCCGTAGATTATGCCCACGATCAGGCTGATAAGTGGTCCGACGAACGCCACCGACAGCGAAACGCGGGACCCGTATACGATGCGGCTGAAAAGGTCGCGACCCACGTAGTCCGCGCCCAGGGGATAGTTCGGCGAAATCTTCGCATAAGCCTTCATGGTTGGGAAGACCGTGAGAATCCAGCGCGGGACTTTGTTTTGGTCCACCAGCACCTGGTCTGCAAAGGGTTTGATGGCGATCAGCGGAGCGAAGATCGCAGCCAGGACGAGAATGAAGATGATTGCTGCGCCGATGACCGCCGCCCTGTTGCGGATCAGCCGCCGAAGGGCGTCCTGCCATAGGCTCTCACGCTTCTGTGTGAGCGGCATCCCGGCCGCCCCGAAAGGCTGCCGTGGAAGGGCTTGCGTCTGCGCCATGAATTCTCCTTGTGCCGCCGCGTCGCGAATTCCTAATCGTACCGAATGCGCGGATCCAGGTATGCATAGGTCAGGTCAACGACGAGGTTGGCAATAACCAGAAACACCGCATATAGAAGGATCGTGCCCATGATGACGGGATAGTCGCGGTTTGTAATGCTGGTGACAAAGTACTTTCCCATCCCGGGAATGCCAAAGATGAGTTCCGTGACAAATGTGCCAGTGACCAGGGCCGCAAACAATGGGCCCAAGATGGTCACAACCGGGATCAGGGAGTTCTTCAAAGCGTGGCGGGTAATGATGGTGCGCTCAGGCAGGCCTTTGGCCCGTGCCGTGCGGATATAGTCTTCGCGCACCGTCTGGAGCAGGCTGGCGCGTGTCAACCGGGCGATGATTGCCGATGATCCCAGACCCAGGGCCACGGATGGCATGATGGCATACCGGAAGAAATCCCAGCCCATGTCGGAAGGCAGAAAACCGAGCAGGTATGGCGGCTTGGCCCCCCACCCGGTGGGCGGCAGCCATTTTAGAAAGATTCCAAACAGCCATACGAATATGGGCCCCAGTACGATCACCGGCACGGACACGCCAAAGATAGCCACCCCCATGCCCAGGTAGTCAAGAATTGTGTTTTGCTTCAACGCCGCCAGAATGCCCAGAGGCATGCCGATGACGAGTGCCACAAGCAACGCCAGGATACCGAGTTGGCCCGATACGGGCAGATTGTCGCGGAAAACGTCGTTGACGGTGCGGCTGCGGGAATGAAAGGACGGCCCGAAATTCATCCAGCGCACCCAGACGGGGCCGACCTTGGCGCTCACCATGAAATCGTCCAGTAGCGAGGTGGTTGGGGCAACGGTGGTGATGTGCGGGATCATCGTGGCATACAGGTAGTCGACGTACTGTTTGAGCAGGGGATCATCCAGGTGATAACGCTCATTGAGGATCTTTATGGTCTCTGCCGGTAGCGCCTTCTCACGCGTGAACGGACCTCCGGGCACCGCGTGCATCAGCCCAAAGGTGATGAACGAGACCACCAGCAAGACCAGCACCATGTAGAGCAGCCTTCGAACAACGTAACGGCCCATCAATTTTCTCCTGCCGCGATGCTACCCGAAAGAAATCGGATTTTGGAGGCGTCGAGCGCCATGCCGGCTCTCCACGCCTCGAAAATCGGATCTCCACTCACCCGGCCCATCCTTCTCGCACCGGGGAAAGAGAGGGGAGCATTGCTCCCCTCTCTTTGAATTCAGAGACTCAAGGCCTAGTGCGCCTGGATGTCCCACTGCTCAAAGTACTGTCGATCGCTAACGCTCGGTGGGTGCACGACGTAGGGCTTGGTCATGTTCAAGTTCGTGTACCAGTAGATGGGTGCAATGGCCGCATCCGTCTTCACCAGGATCTCCTCAGCCTGCGAGTACAGATCCACGCGCTTGGCAGGATCGGTTTCGACCGCTGCCTGATTCACCAGCTGCTCGTATTGGTCGTTCTTCCAGTTGATGCCGCCAACTGGGTTGCCATTAGCGTCGGCCGGATTCTGGGAGCCGTTCACTGCAAAGACCTCGCGGTCCCAGTTATTGGCATCCGGGTAGTCCAGGCACCAACCCATGCGGAAGATCTGGGGCGTGTCCTTGCTCTTTGTGGTCGTGAGATAGACTGCCCATTCCTGGTTGACGACCTTGACGTCTACGCCCAGGGTGTCCTTCCACATCTGCTGGATTGCCTCAGCGATTGCTTGGTGTCCGGAAGACGTGTTGTACATCAGGGTCAGGTCGAGTTGATCGGCTGTTTGTCCGGTCTCGTCCAGGTATGCCTGAAGCTGCGCCTTTGCGTCTGTCGCATCGTACTTCACGCCCAGATCGGGATGATCAGCCATTGTGGGTGCGCCGGCCATGCCGGGAAGCACGAACCACTGCGCCGGCAGTTGGCCGCCCTTGAGTACATTGTCGATCAGGCTCTGGCGATCAATCGCCTCCGAAAGGGCCAGGCGGACGCGCTGGTCACTGACGATGGGCGCCTGCGTGTTGAAGCCGTAGTAGTAGGTGCAGGTACCGGGCGTGATCTCGAGCTCGGCCGAAAGCGTCGGATCAGCTTTGATCCGGTCCATGTCAGCGAGCGGGACGCCGCGGGTGCGGTCCATGTTGCCGGCTTCGTAATCTGCCATCTGGGCCGTGACGTCCAGCATGGCGAAGTGGACTTCGTCGATCTTGGCGACCGGGATTGCATCGCTGCCCGGCCAGAAAGGATTCTTGACCAGTGTTAGCTCGGAGTCGTGGATCCACTCCGACATCGTCCACGGACCGTAGCTCTGGAAGAAACCGGGCTCGGTCCAGCGCTCGCCGCGGGCCTCAACGCCACCGTCGCAGTCGCCCTCGATAACCCACTTGGGTTGCGGTCGGGCAACCCACAAACCGGCGACTTGCACGTTGTAGGCGGCGGGGGCAACGAATGTCAACTGGAGGGTCGCGTCATCAACCACATTCACGCCCACGGTGGAGAAGTCCTCTGTGACGCCGTTGTTGTAGTCCGCAGCGCCCTTCATTACCATGCCCAGCAGGTAGCCGTAGGGCGAAGCGTTCGTTGGGATTCAGGTTGCGCTCAATCCCGTAGGCGAAATCATTGGCGGTCACGAGCCGGTCGGCGGAGCCGTCGCAGGTCTTCACGGTCTCCACGGCGCTGCCGTTCCATCGAACCCACGGAACATCGGTTCGCAGGTGGAAGGTGATGGTTTCGGTGCCATCGTCGTTGGTCGTGGATTCCCAGGATGTGGCCATGCCGGGTTCTGTCGCGTTGGTTTCCCCATTTAGGTGCGTGACGCCGATGAAAGTCTCGTCTATGACCTGGATGGAGCTGGTGTCCTCGGCTACGGCCGGGTCCAGGGTCGGAACATCACCCTCACCGCCAAACGACGTGTAAAGGATCTTTGGTCCCATTGCCTCGGGCGCGGCGGTAGGAGCCGGCGCGGCCGGAGCTTCGGTCGCACCCGGCGCTGCGGGCGGGGCCGCGGGCGCCTGGGTGGCAGCCGGGCCGCAAGACACCAGCAGCATGCTGAGGGTAACCAGAAGGGCCAGTATCAAACTAGTTCTTTTCATTGTTGTTCTTCTCCTCAAGGTTCACTTGTTCTTCTTAACCATACGGTTCATCCAAAACAGGATACAGTTGCAGTCCGAACTCCGCACCTCCTTTCTGAAATTTGCTACATGAATTGGTCCGCGAAATGACAGGCCACGAAGTGACCTGGCTTCAACTCTCTGAAGTCCGGCCGACTCTCAGCACACATCGGTTTTGCGATGGGGCAGCGCGTCCGAAACCGGCAGCCCGAAGGTGGGTTGACCGGGGAGGGCACGTCGCCCTCCAGGATCACGCGTTTGCGCTGTTCCTCCGCAAACGGGTCGGGGATCGGCACGGCGGACAACAATGCCTGCGTGTACGGATGCAGCGGCGACCGATAGATCTCGTCGCGGCTCGCCAGTTCGACGATCACGCCCAGGTACATGACCGCCACCCGGTCGCTGATGTGACGCACCATCGAAAGGTCGTGCGCGATGAAGAGATACGTCAGTTGGAACTGGTCCTGGAGTTCTTCCAGCAGGTTGACGACCTGCGCTTGGATGGACACATCCAGTGCGGAAATTGGCTCGTCGCACACGATGAAGGATGGTTGCAGCGCCAGGGCGCGTGCCACGCCGATCCTTTGGCGTTGCCCGCCCGAGAACTCGTGTGGAAAGCGATTGGCAAAAGACGGGTTCAAGCCTACCAACTCCAGCAGATGCTCAACGCGCTGCTCCACATCCTTACCGCTCGCGGCCTTGTGTACTACCAGAGGCTCGCCGACGATCTCGGCCACCGTCATGCGCGGATTGAGGCTGGCGTACGGATCCTGGAAGATCATCTGCATCTTGCGACGCATCTTGCGCAGATCGCCGCCTTTCAACGTGACCAGGTTGGTGCCGTCGAAATTCTACCTCGCCGGACGTGGGTCGATAGAGCTGCAAGATGGTGCGGCCGGTCGTGGACTTCCCGCAACCGGATTCGCCCACCAACCCCAGCGTTTCACCTTTGTGGATATCGAATGAGACACCGTCCACGGCCCGCACGGCGCCGATCTGTCTCTGAACGATGATTCCTTGCGAGATCGGAAAGTGCTTGACCAGGTCCTTGACGTGCATCAAAACGTTGTTCGATGTCATCGCCGTTCACTCCCGGTCTTGACATCCACCCAGCATGCAATCCGATGCTCCTTGTCGGCTCCCACCGGCTCCAGACTCGGGTTTTCTGCCCAGCAGCGTTCCAGAGCGTAGGTGCAACGAGGCGCAAATGGGCAGGTCTGCGGCATCTCATACAGGACCGGAGGCAGTCCGTCGATGGATGCCAGGCGCGTGTGCTCCTTCTCGTCCACGCGTGGCAGACTGCCGATCAGCCCAATCGTGTAGGGATGCCGCGGATTGGTGTATAGCTCCTTGACGAGCGCCTCTTCGATAATCAAACCGCCATACATGACGAGGACGCGATCCGCCAGCCCGGCGATTACGCCGAGGTCGTGAGTGATCCAGATGATCGCCATGCCCAGTTCGTCACGCAGGCGCTTGGCCAGCTCGATGATTTGCGCCTGGATGGTCACGTCCAGCGCTGTGGTCGGCTCGTCTGCGATCAGGATTTGCGGCGAGCACGACAGCGCCATGGCGATCATCACTCGCTGGCGCATGCCCCCGGAGAATTGGTGCGGATAGTCGCCCAAGCCGGTCCTTGCCTCTTGGTATGCCCACGAGTTCCAGCAGCTCGGCCGAGCGCTCGCGCGCCTGCTGCCTGCTCATACCAACGTGCAGCGTTAGCGGTTCCTCCATCTGTTGACCGATCGTCAGCACCGGGTTGAGAGAGGTCATCGGGTCTTGGAAGACCATGCTTATTTGGGCGCCGCGCACGTGACGGATCTCTTCGTTTGTCATCTTCAGCAGATCCTGCCCGAAGAAGTCGGCAGTGCCCGCGGCGATCTTGCCTGGCGGCGTGGGTATCAAACGCATCAGTGAAAGCACTGTGACGCTCTTGCCGCAGCCGCTCTCGCCGACGATTCCGAGGGTTTCACCCTCCTTCAGCCCGAAAGAAACGCCGTTCACTGCATGTACGATTCCCTGCTGGGTTTTGAAGCGAGTCTCAAGTCCGTGAACGTCGAGCAGAGGTTCGGCCATGCATGTCCTTGTTGATTTGCACAGGGGGGATTTGAACTGATAAGGTGAGCTGTGCGTGCATTTAAGATTATATGGATATTCGTTGGCAGGTCAACAAAAGTACGCCCCTTCGACAGCTAACCGCCTGAAGAGGTATTGTTAATCACCTTTTTCCCATGACAATCATCGCATCTAGCGTTGAATTGCTATGGGATTCGGAATGGGTGAAGTCGGCGCCGCATCAAATGCACTGGCGAAGGCTTTGATCGGCGCCCAACCTGGCTCATAGCCCTTTTGTTGACAGTCGCCTCCCCGAACGGTAGAATACCAATGCCCCCAATTCGCACGTTCGCGGAGGAAGAATGTTGAACGAATTCAGAGAGTTTGTGACGCGCGGCAACGTCATGGATCTCGCCGTCGGCGTGATTATCGGCGGAGCGTTTGGCAAGATCGTTTCTTCGCTTGTCAGCGATGTCATCATGCCGCCCATTGGCCTGCTCCTGAATGGGGTGGATTTCTCCAATCTCTACGTATCTCTTAACGGTCAGGTGTACTCCACCTTGGCCGATGCCCAGGCCGCAGGCGCGCCCACGTTGAACTATGGCAGCTTCATAAACAATGTGATTGACTTCCTGGTCATTGCCCTCGTCATCTTCCTGATGGTTCGGGCTGTGAATCATCTTCAGCGGCCTGCGCCCGCAGCGCCGGCGCCTGCCCCCACGAAGGATTGTCCCTACTGCTTCACTGCCATCCCGCTCAAGGCCGCCCGCTGTCCCAATTGCACATCGCAGCTGTAAGTCCGGAGAGGGCTGTCGATCCGCGGGGGGCCACCGGAAATTGGCGCGCCGCGGGGCCGACCTTCCAGAGTCATCGAACATGGACCTGCTTGACCAGCTGAACCCGCAGCAGCGGACGGCGGTCGCCGCCGTTGATGGTCCTATCCTGGTGCTCGCCGGGCCTGGGTCGGGCAAGACGCGCGTCCTGACCCAACGCGTCGCTTATCTGATTGCGCAGGTCGGCATCCAGCCTTACCGGATACTGGCCGTCACATTTACGAACAAGGCTGCGCGTGAAATGCAGTCACGCATCCAAAGGCTGGTCGGTCCCGAAGCGACCCAGGGGATGTGGCTGGGTACTTTCCACGCCATGTGTGTGCGGCTGCTGCGCCGCGAAACGTCCTTGCTTCCACTGCAGTCCAATTTCGGCATACTGGATCAGGACGATCAGGAACGCCTGGTCAAGGCGGCCATCCGCGACTTGAACTTGGACGAGAAACTCTATCGCCCTGCCAGCGTCCTTGGGTCGATCAGCAACGCCAAGAATGAAATGATCTCGGCCGATTCCTATCCAGTCGTCAGCTATCGCGATGAGGTAGTGAAACGGGTTTATCTTGAGTACCAGAAGCGCCTGATTGCCAGTAACGCTGTGGATTTTGACGACCTGTTGGTTTATGCCGCCCGTCTCCTGCAGGAGAATCCGGCCGTGCAGCAGGCCTATGCGCGGCGTTTTGAACATGTGCTGGTGGATGAGTTTCAGGACACCAACCTTGTGCAGTACACCCTGGTGAATCAGCTGTCCTCCGTGCACCATAATCTTTTTGTGGTCGGCGATCCGGACCAGTCCATCTATCGTTGGCGGGGGGCCGACTGGCGCAACGTTCAGCGCTTCGAGCAGGATCACCCGGACACCCAGGTCATCTTGCTGGAACAGAATTATCGCTCCCGGCAGACAATACTGGATGTGGCCATGGGCGTTATCGATCGCGCCACGAATCGCCGCCGAAAGCAGCTCTTTACCGAGCGTGGCGCCGGTGAGAAGGTCTACTACTATGAGGCACCGGATGATTTCGGCGAGGCGTCGTTCGTTGTGGATTGCATCGCGCAGCTGGTCGCCAGCCGGCAATATGAGCCGGGCCAATGCGCAGTGATGTATCGGACGAACGCCCAGTCCCGCCTTCTGGAGGAGGCATTCCTGCAAGCACGCCTTCCCTACCGGCTTGTGGGGGCGCAGCGATTCTATGGAAGGCGCGAGGTCAAGGATGTCATCGCGTTCCTTCGGCTCGTTCATAACCCCGCCGACGAGGCCACCTTGGATCGCGTCGTGAACGTGCCGCCCCGGGGAATCGGTGAGAAGACCCTCTCTGCCCTGCACGCTGTTGCGCGCCAGCATGGGATTTCCGCCAGCCTTGTCTTGCTCGATCTCGCCCGCGGATCGGAATCGCCCTACTGGACTCAGTTCGTCGGCCGCAGCGTGGTGCCACTCGCCGACTTTGCCTCCTTGCTTGGCGATTGGATCGCGGCGGCGCCGGCCCTGAGTGTGGCCGACCTTTTTGATCGTATTCTCCGGGATCTGAACTACAAAGCCTATGTCGACGACGCATCCGAGGAAGGCGCGGATCGCTGGGGCAACGTCCAGGAGCTGCGGCGCCTGGCTCTCGACTATTCGAGCCGTACCCTGCAGGACTTCCTTGAGAACGTGGCCTTGGTCTCCGATCAGGATACGATCAAGGAGGATGTCAATGCTCCGACGCTGCTAACCCTCCATGCCGCCAAGGGCCTGGAATTTGGCGTGGTCTTCATCACGGGAGTCGACGACGGCATTTTGCCGCACAGCCGCTCCTTTGATGAGCCGGAGGGGATGGAGGAAGAACGTCGTCTGTTCTACGTTGGAATCACTCGTGCCAAAGACCGGCTTTACCTTGTGCGGGCACTGCAGCGTGGGGGGCGCGGCTATGCCGAAGAGACGATCCCGTCTCGCTTCCTGGATGACATCGGGGATGAGCTACTTGTCGGTCGCTCAAGCTCTCGCGCCGGCTCCATGGGCCGCGGTTCGCGACATCGCTCCACCGAGCACCTGTGGAGACAAGTCTCGACGATTGCACCGGCGGCCTCTCTGACTGAGCCGCAGTACCGGGCCGGCACCCGGGTGCGGCATCCCACGTGGGGCGAAGGCATCGTTCTCAACAGCCGTATTCAGGACAGTGACGAGATTGTGGAGGTCGTATTTGAATCGGTGGGCCTAAAGAAACTGGCGGCCAGCCTGGCTCATCTGGCCGTGCTGTGAGCATGGCAGCCGGGATGGTCATGGGGCCCACAGTCCCGTTTAAGATGTAGATATGGAGGAATGACCAGTGAAATACGTGCGCTTCGGTAACACCGGCATGCTGGTATCACGGCTGTGCCTCGGTATGATGACTTACGGTTCCCGCAAGTGGCGCCCGTGGATTTTGGAGGAGTCGGAGGCCGGTCCCTTCATTAAACGGGCCCTCGACGCCGGCATCAACTTCTTCGATACCGCGGATGTCTATTCTCAGGGCGCCAGCGAAGAGGTCCTCGGGAACCTGCTCCGATCCTTCGCCGTGCAACGGGACACTCTGGTCATTGCCACCAAAGTCTTCAATCCGATGAGCGACGACGTCAATGATCGCGGACTCTCGCGCAAGCACATCATGGACTCGATTGACCGTTCCCTCCGCAGACTCAAGATGGATTACGTCGATCTCTACCAGATTCACCGTTGGGACCCGGGCACGCCCATCGAGGAGACTCTGGAGGCGCTTCACGATGTCGTGAAGGCGGGCAAGGCGCGCTACATCGGCGCCTCCTCCATGTTCGCCTGGCAGTTTGCCAAGGCGCAGTTCACAGCTGATCTGCGCGGCTGGTCTCGTTTTGTCTCGATGCAGAATCACTACAATCTCATATATCGGGAGGAAGAACGGGAAATGATCCCGTTCTGTGTCGATCAGGGTGTCGCGCTAATACCGTGGAGCCCGATGGCGCGGGGCTTCTTTGCCGGACACCATCGCAAAGGCGATTGGGGCGACACGTCCCGGGCCAAGACGGACAGCTATGGACAAAGCATGTACTATCGCGACGGGGATTTCGAGGTGGCTGCACGGGTCCAGGAAGTAGCGGGGAAGCGGGGGGCAAGTCCGTCACAGGTTGCGCTGGCCTGGGTCTTGGGAAAACCCTATGTGACCTCTCCGATTGTCGGCGCCAGCAAGATGGAACATCTGGAAGAGTCTATTGCGGCCCTGGAAATCGTTCTCTCGCCGGATGAGGTCGCGCAGCTCGAACAGCCCTATCAGTTGCATCCGATCCTCGGCCACGACTGAGCGCTGATGGGCGTCTTCGGCCAACCTCTGCTCCGCTTGGAATACTTGCTCTACAGGGCGTACGTTTGGATCGTGCATCCGCTAACCATCGGCGTCCGCGTAATGATGATTCAGGATGGCCGGGTGCTATTGATCCGCCAGACATACCTGGACGGCTGGTTCATGCCTGGCGGCGGCATGCACAAAGGCGAGACTCCGGAGCGGGCGGCACGGCGCGAGGTGATGGAGGAGGTGGCCACGGAATTGGGAAGTATTCAATTGTGGGGGGTCTACTCCAACTTCGAAGAATTCAGGAATGATCACACTGTGCTCTTCTTCTCGGACGACTTCACCTTGGGGGACGGACATGACCGCGAAGTTGCCGAGGTGCGGTTCTTCCGCTTGGACGAACTGCCCCCTGGTCTAAGGGCCGGGCACCGTCAGCGACTGGACGAATACGCTCGAAACCCGGGCACTGCAAACGGGTTCCCGGTAGGAACACGCTTCGGCCTTTGGTAGCTCGCCCGCAAACGGGCGGACATACATGGGGGCAATCGGTGCGCACACGGCGATTTCACGGATCGAATTGCCGGCTGCGAAGGTAGAATAGAAACATGGCGGAATCGCTCAAGATCGTGATTCCCATGGCGGGATGGGGAACGCGTATGCGCCCACACACCTGGAGCAAACCAAAGCCCCTGGTCAGCGTGGCGGGCCGCACGGCGCTGGACTACCTTCTGGACATGTTTGGCTCGGTACCGAATCCACGCAAAGTCGAGTTCGTCTTCATCCTCGGCCCTTATCTTGGGGAACTTCAGATTCCGCCGTTCATGGCGCAGCACTATCCGAACATTATCGCCCACTATGTTGTGCAGGCCGAGATGAAAGGTCAATCCCACGGCATATATCTTGCCAGACAGCACCTTCAGGGGCCGATGATCTCGTGTTTCTCGGATACGCTGATTGAGACGGATTTCTCGTTCCTGGACGGCGAGAGAAGCGATGGCATCGCCTGGGTCAAGGCTGTCCCGGACCCCCGCCGATTCGGCGTGGCAGAGCTCAACGCGGATGACAGGGTCACCCGCTTGGTGGAGAAACCGCAGGGCGTGGAGAACAATCTTGCACTCGTGGGGTGTTACTTCTTCCGCCGCAGCGAGGAGCTGATGAGTGCCATCGAGGAGCAAATGCAGCGGGGCATCCAGCTCAAGGACGAGTTCTTTCTTGCAGACGCTGTCAACATCATGTTGGAGCATCGGGCGGTGTTTCGCACAGAACGGGTGGAAACCTGGCTGGATACGGGCACCATCGATGCCACGCTGGAAACGAACCGCTACATGTTGGAAAAATCCTGGGCCGCGAATCCGCAGGCTGCCACACGTGCCGGCGTTCGCATCCTTCCGCCCGTCTTTATTCACGAAACCGCCCAGATCGAAGCCTCTTCGATCGGGCCCCACGCCTCCATCGGTGCTCACTGCCGGATCTCCGACAGCCGCATTCAGGACACCATCGTGGACTCGGACTGCTCGGTAATGCACGCCTCGCTGCGAGGCTCGATTGTGGGTTCTCACTCCATCGTGGAAGGCGGCGGCCTCGACGAGCTGCTGACCCTCAACCTAGGTGAGAATAGCGCTGTACGGATGGGACACGGCCGCGATGCTTCGGCGCCTGGGAGCTCCACCCCATCATGACCCCTCTCTCACTTCTTTTCCTGCCTCGAACCCGCTACAATGAAGGTCGGGACGGTGCTGGTCGGCACGGTCGAGGCCGTCCATGACTTTCGATATGGTCGAATGTCGTTCAGACTCCGAATACGCGGAGCGTCCACTCGCCCTGACCTGGGAGGGCCACCGAATGGAAATCGCCGAGATTGTGTCCTCGTGGCGCGGACCGGGCGAAAAAGGCTTTCGGATCAAGACGGCGGACGGAATGGCATTCGACTTGGCCTACCGCGAGATTCCTGACGAGTGGATCATTCAGCCGGTGTAGGAGACCCAATGGCAGAGGTGAAGCCCGAAGCCCACGAACTTTCTCACACACAACGCTTGTCCCGCCGCGTGGCTGGTTTGCGCCCGTCCGGCATTCGCAAGTTCTTCGATATCGCGGCGACGATGCACGACGTGATCTCGCTTGGGATCGGCGAACCGGACTTCACCACTCCGCCGCCGATCCTCGACGCCGGCCTGCGTTCCCTCCAGCGAGGGGAGACTCGACTACACCTCGAATCACGGCAAACTCAGACTTCGTGAAGCCCTTGCCGGTCACCTCGACCAACTCTACGGCGTTCGCTATGACCCTGTCGAGGAGATGGTCATTACCGTGGGGGTCTCCGAAGCCTTGTACCTCACCATGACGGCCTTGCTTGACCCCGGCGACGAGGTGATCATCCCGACCCCCTGTTTTGTCGCCTATCAGCCGGAGGTGATCATGGCCGGAGGCGTTCCGGTCGAGATCGTAACTCGCGTCGAGGACCAATTCGAGGTCGATCCGGCGCGCATCCGTGCAGCCATCACGTCACGCACCAAGGCCATTTTTGTGGCCTATCCCAACAATCCCACAGGTGCTGTCGCCAGCCGCGAGGTACTTCTCGAAATCGCCGACCTTGCTGAGAAACACGATCTGGTTCTCATCTCGGATGAGATCTACGACCGCTTGGTGTACGACTTCCAGCATGTGTGCGTTCCCGCCTTTGGCGAAAACATCCGTCGACGCACGGTTCTTCTGGGTGGTTTTTCTAAGGACTATGCGATGACCGGCTGGCGCATCGGCTACGCCGCCGGCCCCGCCGACATCATCAAGGGCATGATTCGCGTCCATCAATACAGCGTCATGTCCGCGCCCACAACGGCGCAGGATGCCGCCATCGAGGCCCTTGCTGTCGGTGAGCAGTACGTCCAGGACATGCTCGTGGAATACAATCGCCGCCGGCGCCTGATGGTAGACGGTTTCAACCGGTTGGGCCTGCATACTTTCGAACCCCGCGGGGCCTTCTATGCCTTTCCGAATGTTTCCGCTTCGGGCATGGACGACGAGACTTTCTGCCGCCAGTTGCTCGAGGAGGAACGTGTGGCGATCGTTCCAGGCAACTCGTTTGGGCCGGGAGGCGAGGGTTTTGTCCGGGCCTGCTATGCTACAGCTTACGAGAAGATCGAAGAAGCCCTCCACCGCATGGAAGGGTTCATGAGCCGCCACGGCTGAGCAGAGCCTGCAGCCACCACGCCGTTACGGCGCGCGCCTGGGCACGACCGGGAAAGGGACGTGCCGATGATCTTCCGCATTGGTATTGAAAACAACAATGATGACCGGAGCATCGCTTGGGCGCTCGAGCACCCTGGTTGTTTTGCGTACGGCTTGGACGCCGCCGACGCGCTGGCGAACTTCCCAGCCGCCGCCCGGGCGTATGCAGCTTGGTTGACCAGCCACGGTGCTGACTGGCTGGCGCGCGCCGACGACGTGGAGGTGGTCGCCGAGGAAAGTTTCGACGTTACCTTCGTCGATCGTCGCTTCGAACTGTCTGAGCGGGGTCGCGGCAGCATGGTGGAATCGTTCTTCCGGCATGACTGGAAGCCGCTCACAGCTGCGGATATTGAACGGCTACTCAAGGTGCTTGTCTGGAGCCGCCAGGATCTGATGTCTGCGGTTCAGGGTCTCAGTCCTGAGCAGCTTCGCCGCCAACATACCGGAGAGCGCTGGGACATTCACGGAATTCTCAATCATGTTGGGGGAGCCGAGTGGTGGTATCAAGAACGGATCGGTTTCCCTTACCCGGAACGCGAAGACGATCTCCCCGCGGATGTCATGGCGCGGCTTGAGATGGTCCGCGGGCATCTTGTGGAGCTCCTCCCAAAACTTGAGGGACTGAACCGGGTCATCGGTCTCGATGGTGAACTGTGGAGCCCGCGCAAGGCTCTGCGTCGGGCCGCATGGCACGAGCGCGACCACATCGAGCACATTCGCAAGTTGTTGTAGGCGCGGCCGAAAACCCGTCCGCCCGGTCGCTGTCGTGCCGCAGATGTGCAGCCGACTTCTAATCGATTGGCGGCCCCGGCGGGCGCGACCAGATTAGCGATTTGGCACGATCCTTGCATACTCTCGGCACTGAGCGGCCCGCCGGGCCGCTCTTCTATTCCCGGTGCTCTTGTGGTTGAATCCCCCGCGGAATGGACGCCAAAACACTACGCCTCCTGGAATACGACAAAGTCCTTGAACGCCTGGCTGCGTTCTGTGATTTCTCAGCTTCGGCCGAGCTAGCGCGCCAGCTCCAGCCAAGCAGCGACTTCGAGGAGGTCTCGCATTGGCTCACGGAGACGACAGAAGCCCGCTTCCTGCTCTCGACGCGCGATCTCACCGTCGGAGGTTCCCACGATATCAGGGCCTCTGCGGACTTGGCGGCACGCGCGGGCGTCCTGGAGCCGCAGGCCCTGCTGGATGTCAAGTCCACCCTCGTTGCCTGCCGCGATCTGAAGAAGTCGTTTGAGCAGTCGGCCGGGCTCGCCCCTCGCTTGGCGCACACCGCCGCGGGCCTGCCCGAAACCTTCGGAATCGTGGATGCTATCACGCGCGTCCTCTCTGAGCGCGGCGAGGTCCTTGACTCAGCCTCTCCCCGTCTGGCGGACATTCGCCGTGCGGTCAGGGTTGCTCGCGACCGGCTCATGTCGCGCCTGCAGAGATATCTGACGGACGCCGGCAACAAGCTGCAAGAATTGATCATCACCCAGCGCGACGGACGGTATGTGATTCCGCTGCGGGCCGAGTTCAAGGGGCAGATCAAGGCCATCGTTCACGACCAGTCTTCGTCCGGCGCCACGCTCTTCATCGAGCCCCTGCCGGTGGTGGAGCTGAACAATGCAGTCCGCGAGCTTGAATTGGCCGAGCGCGACGAAGAACGTCGCATCCTGGCGGAGCTTTCGGGGCTGATCGGGGCCCATGCTGTCGAGCTGAAGCATGGGATCGAAAACCTGGCTCTGCTCGACTTCGCCTTCGCCAAGGCAAAATTCGCAGAGGCCCTCCAGGCCAGCGAGCCCCTGCTGCATCGCCCGCCGGAGAGACGGCGGACCTCGGCGGCGGACGGCTCATCCTCAGAGGGCCCAGAAGCAGCTCCGATCCGGCTCCTTCATGCCCGCCATCCTCTGCTTGATCCGGCCACGGTTGTCCCCGTGGACATCGATCCGCGTCCCGGCACGTATGCCTTGGTGATAACGGGACCGAATACCGGCGGCAAGACCGTGACCCTTAAGACGGTGGGCCTGGTCGTGCTGATGGCGCAAAGCGGTTTGCATATACCCGCCCAAAGTGGCACGGAATTGCCGTGCTTTGCGGCCGTCTATGCGGATATCGGAGACGAGCAGTCCATCGAACAGTCGCTGAGTACGTTCAGTGGCCACATCACGAATATCATCCACCTCCTGCGCCAAGCCGACGCACACGCGTTGGTCATCCTCGATGAACTGGGCGCCGGCACAGACCCCCAGGAGGGCGCCGCAATCGCCCGGGCGATTCTCAGCCACCTGATTGACCGCGGCATAACCACTTTCGTTGCCACGCACTACCCGGAACTGAAGAGCTTTGCCCACGGCACGCCGGGCGTGGTCAATGCCTCGCTCGAATTTGACGTGCAAACGCTCCGGCCCACGTACCGCCTGACAATTGGCCTGCCGGGTCGTTCGAACGCCCTCCTCATAGCCCAGCGACTTGGCCTCGATCCGGAAATTATCGCCGCGGCCCGGGCACACATCGACCCCGCGGATCTGCGCGCCGATAAACTCCTCGATGATATCCGCAAGGAACGCAACCGGACTTCGCGCGAACGCGAAAAGCTGGAAAAGGCGCGCCGTCACAGCGAAGATCGGACTCACGAGCTCGAGCGCGAGCTCCAAACCTTGGAGGATCGGCGTCGCGATGTGCTCGCGCGGGCGCGCGCGGAGGGTGAGTTGGAGGTCGCCGTACTACGCAAGAATATCGATTCGCTGAAAGCCCGTCTCAAGAAAGCGCGCCAGCCCCTTGATGCGGTCAGGAGCATAGAACGCCAGGTGCAGGAAATCCAGGAAAAGATTGAGGCCCCAGTGGAGCGGCATCCCGTTCCCTCTGAGGCGCCGAACGCCGGTGCGCGCTCCTTTGCACTCGGAGAACGGGTCTTCGTGCCCCAATTGAATTCAGAAGGCCTTGTGACCGCGTTGACGGACTCGGAGGCCGAAGTTCGGATCGGCACCTTGCGCCTTCGCACGCCCATCCAGGAGCTCCAGCGAAGCAATCTCTCGGCCAAGGTGGAGGCATCCAAAGCCCAACCGTCGGACACGCAGCCAGCGTTGCATCAGCCGACAGCTCCAGCGCGCCAGTCGTCGCCTGGCATGGAGATCAGCCTGCGTGGGCGTCTGGTGGAAGACGGACTCGATGAATTGGAAAGATATTTGGAGCAAGCCTACGGTGCCGGCCTCCCCTGGGTTCGCATCGTCCACGGCAAGGGAACCGGCAGGATGCGGGAAGCTGTCCGTGCTGCCCTGAAAGCCAACCCCTACGTGAAATCGTTCGAAGAAGCCCGAGATAATGAGGGCGGGGCCGGCGTCACGATCGCCAAGATGAGCGGAGTTTAGAAGCCGCGCGCCTCCGACACTCACTTTGGCAGCAGGCGATAGACGCCGCCTGCTGCATCGACGAACAGCGGTTGCACTTCCGCGATCTCCTTCAGTTCGTCTACACTGTAGCAGTAAGTGCACGGATTCGGCTCGATCCATATCAGATAGGTGCCGGCTCCCGAGCGGAACAGATCGTCTCTGTAGCTGCTCAGCGGAAATTCCTCCGTCCCATAGGGACCCGAGGTCTTGCGCGGTGAAGCCAGCGCCGCGTGCTGGGCGTTGAAGGCCACTCCGTCCGGCTGATTCGTGATCAGGCTGTATGGATCACTCGGAACGTGGCTGAGCCAGTACTCCATCGCCGGGTTCTCGCGCCAAGTCTTCGTGTTGAAAGCGTTTTCTCCTCCGGCCGCACCCTCTACATGCGACTGCACAACCAATGGCATGGTGACTTCGAGGAGCAGCAGCACCAACGCGCCCAGCGCTGCATAGCATCCCGCCGAAACGGCCACGTGCATTCCCTTTGAGTGCGCACTGGAGGCCTGACCAATCATCAGGTCGGCTGCAACGACCGGCGAAATGACTAATGGAACATAGAATGGCAGGAGGAACCTGCCACCCAGCTTGTTGAAATACGCAACCGAGGCTGATCCAAACAACACCAGGGCGTAGCACGCACCAAACAGCAGTAGAGCGAGGAGATACGCTTCGCCCGGCGATCTGCCCCACGCGTCGCGATTCTCTGTGTCTGCGACTTTTTTGCTTCGCAGGCGCAGGATGAAAATGAGAAATCCTATGCCGAAGATGACGATCCACAGCCACAGGATGGCCTGATTGCCTTGATGCTTCGTGTCCGCTGGCTCGGCGAACCATCCCAGGATGGATCTTGAAAACCAGCCAAAATTCTCACCAAAGCTTATGGCCGGTCGGCGCGCATAGAGTTGCGATGTAATCGCCAGCCACATCGTCGCAGGCAGCGCGGTCGTCATCAGGACTACGGCGCGGCCCGCGCGTTGCCAGGTTGTTCCCCTCGCCGCCAGCAGAATCGCCAGTACCCCGGTCGCCAACACGGCGACGCCCAGGTATCGATTCATCATTGCAAGGAGCGCCACCACCGCCATTCCGAGAAACGCGCGGTCTGATCCTGAGGCGATATATTGCCCCGTCAGGAGAACAAACAGCATGATAAGGAAGAGCTGCAAATAGTCTGAACCTGCCGTGTTGAAGCTGATCAGCACGACCGAGCCCACGTCTGAGAGCACGGTTGCCGCGATTGCCAGAAGGAAGTTGCCGTGAAAGATGCGCGCAAACAGCACGGTTAGGCAGGCCGAAACCCCGATGAGAGCGGCGCCCTGAAGCACGTTTGCCGCCGGCAACATTGGCAGATCGAACATGCCGTGAACGGCAGCAAGCAACACCGGGTACAACGGTGGCCACAGCTTCAGGAAACCGCCATCATACGAGATCAGGCCTTTGCCTGCCCACAAGTTCATGCCCCCGAACAGCAGGTGCACCGAATCCGTTGAGACTCCAAGGCCGTATCTTGATATACTGAACCACAAGACCAATCCCCAAAGTGCATGGAAGGACGCAAGTATCGCGAAGCGGCTTCTCTGCGAGAGATTCACGGCGCGAGATTCTAACATCACCGATTCTCTGACGGCCTCCTCACAGCCACCCGCCTTGATGACGGGGAGGGCTTGGCGGGCACGGTGGGCGCCCATGGGCGGGTGGAACACGGCCACTTCACGACCTCTCTCCTCGACACATGTCGCTTGATTCTCTGCTTCGCCTCTGGCAGTCCGACCCTGAGACATCCGCCAACTTCGCCGTCTGGCGAACCTCCCCGCCGCGGCCCGCGCAGGCGGGGCCCCTGCCTCCGGATTTACACCCGCGTTTGACTCAGGCTCTTTCGCGCGCGGGCATCGACTCCCTGTACAGCCATCAACTCACCGCTTGGGACATGGCTCGACGGGGAAGGAATATTGTTCTCGCCACCGGAACGGCCAGTGGGAAGACCCTTGCCTACAACCTTCCCGTCCTTGCGACTCTCTTGGACGACCGGCGCTCACGGGCGCTCTACCTGTTTCCGACCAAGGCACTGGCGCAGGACCAATTGACGATTCTCGGTCGGCAGCTAACTGGGTCCGCGCAGAGCGGCCAGATCGATGATTTGTCGGCTGCGATCTATGACGGCGACACGCCGCAATCTCGACGTCCCTCCGTTCGCCGTCAGGCGCGACTCATCCTTTCCAATCCCGATATGCTCCACACCGGGATATTGCCTCACCACACGAACTGGATCGATTTCTTTCAGGGCCTGCGCTTTGTTGTGATCGATGAGATGCATGTCTACCGGGGCATCTTTGGTTCGCATGTGGCCAATGTCATCAGGCGCCTCAAGCGGGTGGCCAGTTTCTACGGGTCCACCCCCCGGTTCATTCTGAGTTCGGCGACCATCGGAAATCCCCGGGAGCTGGGTGAGCGTCTCATCGAAGAACCTGTGGAGCTGATCGATGAAGACGGATCGGCGCGCGGTCCTCGGCACTTCCTGTTGTACAACCCGCCGGTCGTTGATTCCAGCCTGGGGCTGCGAAAGAGCTCCATCATGGAGAGCGTGCGACTGGCAGACGATCTGCGCGCCAACCACCTGCAGTCGGTCGTTTTCGCCCGCTCCCGTCGCAGCGTCGAGTTGATTCTGGCGTATCTCCAGGAATTGGAGCGGCGCGGTGGGGCTGCGCGACGCGTCGCGGAGGCCAGCAGCAGTTCCACGAGCGCTTCGGTCTCAGCCATTCGCGGCTATCGCTCCGGATACCTCCCATCCCAGCGCCGCGAAATCGAGCAGGGCATTCGGGATGGCAGCGTAGCTACGGTCGTGGCAACCAATGCACTTGAGTTGGGCATCGACATCGGCGGGTTGGGCGCCGCGTTGCTCGTTGGCTATCCCGGTTCAGTTGCCAGCGTCCACCAGCAAGCCGGCCGCGCCGGGCGCGGCGCGGCTGCCGCCGTTTCTGTTCTGGTCGCCTCTGCCAGCCCGCTCGATCAATTTCTGGCTCATCACCCCGACTACTTGCTGGATACGTCGCCCGAGCGGGCCTTGATCGATCCAGATCACTTGCTTGTCTTGCTCAACCATCTCCGCTGTGCCATGTTCGAGCTTCCTTTTGCCCGCGGTGAGGGCTTTGGCAGCCTCGAGGCTGCCAGGGTCGAGGAGTTCCTCAACTTCTTGGTGTCGAACAACGAGGCTCACACTTCGCAGGATCGCTACTTTTGGATGTCAGACGCCTACCCGGCGGCCAACCTGTCATTGCGCGCTGCCTCCGCCGAAAATGTGGTCCTGCAAACGGTCGGCGACGAGCGTCCGGCAACAGTCGGACAGGTTGATCTGCCCAGTGCCATGTGGATGGTGCATCCCAAAGCGGTTTACCTGCACGAAGGGCAGCAGTACTTTGTGCAAGAGTTGGACCTTGAGAAGAACACCGCCGTGCTGATCCCGGTGAGTTTCGATTACTATACCGAGCCACAGCGCCAGACCGAGATACGGACTTCTAAGTGAGGTCGGCTGCGCTGGCATCCCCGGTGGGGAGAAAGGATGGGGCGAGATAGAGGTCACCTCGCAGGTCGTCGGTTTCAAAAAACTGAGCTGGTCGACGAGGGAGAACCTGGGTTCAGAACCTCTGCATCTTCCCGCGACAGACCTGCAGACCACGGGCTACTGGATCTCGTTCTCCGATGCTGCCTTGCAGAGCCTGCGTAGCGCCGGCGCATGGACCAACGACCCCAATGACTATGGCCCCGAGTGGGGGAGAATAACACTGGCTGTGCGGACGCGGGACGGATTTCGCTGTCGGGTCTGCGGCGCTCCCGAAACGGGCCGCGAGCACGATGTGCATCACAAGGTTCCGTTCCGCGCCTTTTCGTCCCCCGCCGAGGCCAACCGTCTCGAGAATCTAGTCACGCTATGCCGGGATGATCATCGCAAAGCCGAGCAGAACGTGCGCATGCGCTCCGGCTTGGCCGGTGTGTCCTACCTGCTGGGCCAACTGTCTCCATTGTTCTTGATGTGTGACCCGAGCGACCTGGGCGTCTATACGGACGCCGCCGGCACGTTTCGAGAGGGCCGGCCATCCGCCGTCCTCTACGATCAGGTACCGGCCGGCATTGGCTTCAGCAAGCGACTTTTTGAAATTCACGACGAACTCGTCGCCCGCGCACTCGAATTGGTGGACCAGTGCCCGTGCCAGGACGGTTGTCCCTCGTGTGTCGGACCCGGCGGGGAGAACGGCTCAGGCAGCAAAGAGGCTTCGCTCGCCATTCTGAAGGTGCTGCGTCCATGACGGCCGTCTCTGATCAGGACATGCACCGCCATGTCGGCACCGTGGGAGATCTCTCAATCTTCCGGGCCGCCATTCGCCGTTTCGGGCATCTCTCCAACTGGGTGGTCCTTGTGGTATTGGCCTGTAGCGTATGCGCGGCAGCTTTCGTGTACCTCTGGCCGTCAATGTCGGCGTTTCCGATGGATGACACGTATATCCATTTTGTCTACGCTCGCAACCTGGCAGAACAGGGAAGGCTATTCTTCAACTTCGTGCAAGAATTGGGAGTCGGCACCACGAGCATACTCTGGGTCTTGCTCCTGTCCGCCGGTCTGAAGATGGGGATCGCCTTGCCGGTCTCGGCCAAAGTGCTCGGAGTTGTTTCTCTCGTCACTGTGGCGATGGGGCTCTATCTGCTCTTGCGCCCGGTTTTGCGGCCCTTGCCAGCCTTCGTCGCGGCTCTGCTTGTGGCGCTCTCTGGCAACATGCTCTGGTTTGCGCTCAGCGGCATGGAAACAACGCTCTTTCTTGCCGTCGGCATTTTGGCCCTGCTGGCATACCGTGCAGGCCGCTGGATGTCGCTTGGCGTGGCCCTGGGCCTGCTTGGCTTGGTCCGGCCTGAGGGTTTGGCGCTTGGCCTCGCCGTTGCTGTCGTGGAACTGGTGCAAAAGCGGCGCCTGACTCGCGGCCTCCTCGTCAGCGGTCTCGTTTGTGCCCTCATCTGCATGCCATGGTTCATATACCTGCTCTGGCGCACGGGAAGTGTGGTTTCGACCAGCGGCCTGGGTAAACAGCTCTCGAGCTCGGTGGCCATAAGGCACGTCCTGGATGGTTCCGGTGCGCCTCCAGCGCTCGATCACCTGGCTGGCTTCATCTACATAGGCTCGTGGGTCGGCTATCTCTTGCTCTTTACTCTTGGCGGCTCCGAACTGCCGCCGCCTCGCGTCGGCCTCGGAGCCCTGGCAAACAACTCATACAGCATCTCAGTGTGGAGTGTGGCGGCCTGGGCCGCGGCACTCGTGCTGTTGCTCGGCGCGGCGCGTCGGCTGGCGACGTTCAAACGCTGGCGGACTTGGGCGGGGGATCCGTCGCGCCGAACCATCCTGGTGCTGATTGTATGGACGGTGCTCCATAACCTTTGCTACATGCTGTTCCTGCCGGTGCCGGGCACGGCAAGTCGCTATGGCGCCGTGAATCATCTGGTCTTGTGGGTCGCGTTGGTTGTCGGATTGCTCACCTTCCGGCAACGGCCTCGGCTCATGGGCGTACTGACCATTGCGCTTGCCGCCGTCGCCTTCACCAACACCATCTATTGGAACGGCGTCTTCGATGCCAACATTGAGCACATGCAACGTGTGCGAATCGCTGCGGCCCGATTTGTCCGTGATACCTTTCCGGCTCAACAGCTGTGCGCTGCATTTGATGTCGGCGCTCTCCGCTACTATAGCCTTCGCCCCATTCTGGACCTGGGGGGGTTGATCGACCCTAGCGCAGTCCGAGTCTTTGAGTCTGGTACAGTGGATCAGTACCTCGTGGATCACGGCGTTTCCTGCCTGATCCTGCCCGGGCGCACCGGGCGCACGGATGAGGGCTGGTTTGATTTTGCGCGCATACTTGGATTGACGACCAGCCGGTTGATCCGGCTGCATCTGGTGACTGCTTTCGAGATCGATCGCAGTCGCTGGTTGCAGGGGTACCTGGCTACCGTCAACTATCAGGCCTCGGTAACCGTCTACCGGATTCAGAAGGTGCAGAACTCGGTACCCTAGTGCGCCAGCGACGTCAAACCCGGTGCCGTGCATCACTGGCGTCTGAGCGCTGTTGCAAACTTCGCCGTTCGGAGCACCTGTTTGTGCCATGGCCGCGGCGACTTGGTGGCCCCGTTGCTTGTTGCCGCGAGGCTGAAGAATACCGGCATCTTGGAGGCGGTTGAGGTTAGAGTTCTATTAGATGAAGGACTTTGCGCTTGTGCGGCCTGAATAAACCGCATAGAATGATTTGCACATGGACTACAAAGACTACTATAACGTCTTGGGGGTCGGCCGTTCGGCCAGCGCCGACGAGGTCCGCAAGGCGTATCGCAAACTTGCCATGCAATACCATCCGGACCGCAACCCCGGAGATAAGCGCGCGGAGGAGCGATTCAAGGACATCAACGAGGCATATCAGGTCCTCAGTGATGACCAGAAACGGGCGCGCTACGACCAGTTGGGAAGCGCTTATTCGGATTGGCAGCAGCGGGGCAGATCGCCGGGCGACTTCGACTGGTCCCAATGGGTGGGCGGGCAGCCTGGTGCCCCGGGCAACGTCCACGTCCAGTACGGTGATTTGAACGACCTCTTCGGGCAGGACGGGTTTTCGGACTTCTTTCGGTCGATCTTTGGCGGTCTGGGCGGTGCCAGAACAGCCACACGTGCGCGCCGTGCGCCAACCTACCAGCAGCCGATTTCCATCAGCTTGGAAGAGGCCTATCACGGCACAACGCGCGCCTTTCAGAGCGACAGCCGCCAGCTCAGCGTTCGTATTCCGGCTGGAGTCAAGACCGGTTCAAAGGTTCGGGCCGCTGGTGCCGCACCGGATGGCTCGGATCTGTACTTGATCGTGGAAGTGCTGGATAATCCCGCTTTCGAGCGCCAGGCCGACGACCTGCGAACTTCGGCGACCATTGACCTCTTCACGGCTGCCTTGGGCGGCGAGAGCGCCGTACAAACCCTGGATGGTCAGGTAACCCTGAAAATCCCTGCCGGAACTCAGCCAGAGCAGGTCTTCCGGCTGGCTGGCCGCGGCATGCCGCGGCTGAAGAGTTCCTCAGGCCAAGGGCGACCTGTTCGTTCGTGTCAAGGTTCGTATTCCTAAAGATCTCACTGAAAAGCAGAAAGAGCTTCTGGCCGCTGCGGGCCGGCTCAACAAGGGATGAGCTGCGGGGCTCCGGGTTGGCCGGGTGGATCCGTCCAGTGTTGGGAGTGGATTGCCCCGATCCAAAAAATCGGGTAGCAATCCAGATCCTTCCTGGCCGTGACGTGGCACAAAGGATGCAAGGAGTTGGGACAATGAAGAAGCCTCAAGTCTTAGTGGTATGTGTGGTGTTGGGCTTTGCCATGCTGGCCTGTCAATTTGGGGGAGCGCTGCCGGGCGGCCCGACGCCGTCGGTCTCTGTGGCCCCGCCCAATCAACCGCCGATCGCGGTGAACGCGCCCGTCAATCCTCTGGCAGCTCAGGACTTGTTCGTCGCGCTGTATCAGCGTGTCAACCCTGGGGTCGTGATCATCAAGGTTTCAGGGCCGCAAGGCCAGGACTTGGGCTCCGGATTTGTGTACGATGCGGCGGGTCATGTGGTCACCAACTACCACGTGGTGCAGGACGCAACCAATGACAAGGTCGAAGTGGATTTCATGTCGGGCTACAAGGCCTATGGCACTGTTGTAGGGACCGACTTGGATTCAGATCTGGCCGTGGTAAAAGTCGACGCCCCGGCTTCCGAATTGCACCCGCTGACTTTGGGAAATTCGGATGATCTGAGCGTCGGCCAAACCGTCCTGGCCATCGGCAATCCATTCGAGTACTTTGGCTCCATGAGCGCGGGAATCATCTCCGCACTTCATCGCACGCTCGATTCGCAGCATGTCACCTCCGACACAGGGCAAGCCTTTACGGCGGGCGATTTGATTCAGACCGATACCGCCATCAACCCCGGCAATTCCGGCGGGCCGCTTTTCAATATGAACGGCGAGGTAATTGGCGTCAATCGGGCGATCGAGACCACCAATTTCTCTGGAACCGGGCAGCCGTTGAACTCCGGCGTGGGTTTTGCCGTCTCGTCCAATATCATCCGCAGGGTGACGCCCGTCATCATCCAGGACGGCAAATACGACTACCCGTATCTGGGTATCAGCTCGCTCAGCCTTGGCAACCCCTCGCGCGGAGGTCTGAGCCTGGACGAGATCGAGGCCCTGGGCATCAAGCAGTTTACGGGCACGTATGTCACGGATCTTGCGGTCGGCGGACCTGCGGAGAAAGCCGGCCTGAAGGCCGGCACGCAAGCCACCAGCATTCAGGGATTGAATGCCGGCGGCGATCTCATTACGGCAATCGACGGGCATCCCGTCCTGCAATACGATGATCTCATCGCCTACCTGATCACGAACAAGTCCGCTGGCGATACGATTGTGCTCACCGTCGTACGCGGTTCGCAAACGCTTGACATAACGGTCACCTTGGGCAAGCGCCCCACCTAGGTAGCGGCCTAGTACCCTGTCTGGCCACCACCGAGATATAGAAGAAATCAGCGAGCCATGTTGTCGGCTCGCTGATTTGTTTTGTCTCAACCCCTGGACGCTGAGCGGCACCGTGCCCGCATGCCTGCCCCCTGTGCCGTGAAGCGAGTTCTGCAAGGGCAGTCCGATGGCCCGCGCCGCTTGGATTTCTATCCGAAGCGCTCTTCCTTCCACACGTCGGCGCGATTGTGATAGCCCGCCTGCTCCCAGAAACCGCGGCGGTCCCCATTCATGAATTCCAGAGACCGCAACCATTTGGCGCCCTTCCACAAGTACGGTGTGACCAGGTCTTCCCTGCCCGGAATGAAACCCACCGCCCCGCGCAGAGGGTAGCCATGATCCGGAGTGATCGGCTCGACCGTTCATGTGCGTCGCCAGCAGGAAGTTGTCTTGCAGAACCACCTTGAGCGGCAGATTGACTGTGAAACCGTATTCGGCATGCTGCATCACGTGAGTCACTGTGGGTTTGATTTTGATCAGGCCTTCCCGCACAAGCGTCTTCACGGAAACGCCCTCCCACTTGGTGTCGAATTTGCTCCAACGCGTAACACAGTGAAGATCCATCTGAATCCTTGTGCGCGGCAGTTGATTGAATTCGTCCCAGGTCCAGCGACCTTCGCCCTCAACTTCGCCCCACGACCGGAAGTCCCACGTCGAAGGCTTAAAGGACGGCACCGGTCCGTAGTGCAGCACGGGGAATTTCAGCGTCAAGGATTGCCCCGGTGGCAGCCTGCCCTCGCTGCGCACCCTGACTTCTTCTTGCCTGCGGTCTGCACCTTCAAAGGGAAACATCGACTGCTCTCCTCGGCAAGATTATAAATGATGAAGCTGCGTGCCCAGCCGCGACACCTCGACCATGCTCTGGGTCGCACGTTGGCAGGCAGATACCGGCGGATGCAGGCGGTCCGTACTCCCTAGGCGTGCCTAACGCGGCGTCGTGAAGGTTTCCCGGGTCCGACGTCCTGCCTGGTTGCCGCCTTGGGCCGATGCCATGCCGACCTTGTGCGCCGGCCAGCACCGCAAAAAGCCGGTGCGAGTCGGCTTCCCCGGTTAGAATGGAAACGCCACTTTGGTTGCCGCTGCCGCTTTGCCGAAAAGCGCCCGCAGCCACCCCCATCGGCATTCCTGAACCGTGCGATCGCGTCTAAGCTCCCCAGAAATTTTCCTCGTTGTGGCCCTCCTGGCTTCGGGCCTTGTGGCCTGCTTCGCCACGCCCATCAGTGCGGGCTACGACGAGGAGACCCACTTCATCCGGGCCTGGGAAATGGCGCACTTGTATTTCATCCCCAATGAACAGTTGGGATCCAAGCTCCCCTTCCCCGCAATCTACTGGGAACTCTCCTACCGCCGCCAACCGATTGTGCAGCCGGTGGCACCCGGCCTCTGGAGCACTTACGGCGGGCTGCGCATGGATGCGCACGACTACGTCTATGCCAATGTGGAGACCCGTTCTGTCTACTCGCCCGCGTTGCTGCTGCCTCAGGCGCTGGCGCTTCGTTATCTCGGCCTCTCGCTCCAGCTTCCGGCCCTTGCCGTCTACTATGCGTGTCGGATCGCCGGCCTGCTCGCATACCTGATTCTCGGCTGGCTGGCGGTCCGCCTGATTCCATATGGCAAGTGGCTCCTTGCGGTGCTGATTGTCGCCCCGATGGCTGTATTTCAGGCCTCGACCATCAGCGCCGATACGATCTCCAACGGAATCGGCTTCCTGTTCGTGGGAGCCTCCCTGGCGATCTCGGTTCGACGTGGGCGGGATGTCAAGGCCCTTTCATTGAGACGAGCCACGGCCCCTCAGCGCGGCTATCCCGACGGTCCCACCGGCGGATCGTCACAGAGGGATCGGCGCCGCGACATCGGCTGGAAACTATGGGCCGTCGTCCTCGGCCTGCTGGCGCTCTTGTTTTTGGCCAAGGTCAACCTGATCTTTCTGGCTTTCTTGCCGTTCTTGCTCATTTCGCCGGCCCGATTTAAGATGAAGCACGGCTACGCGTTGCTTGCCTTGGCTGCACTATTGCTTTTCTTGGGGGAGGTGGGCGGCTGGAATGTCTTGGCTTACTCCAAGTTCACGCGTGCCCTCGAGGGAGCCAACCCCGGTCAGCAGTTGTTCTTCATATTGTCAAATCCCCTTCTTTTCGCGCGGATAATCGCACAGGACATCTGGGCGAACACGCCCTCGTACATGCGGGGCTGGATTGGTGTCTACGGATACGACTACTGGCCGGTACCGGGCCTCACCTACCTGCTGTATCTATTAGCCGTGATCGCCTGCCTTCGCCAGAATCCGCGACTGCCGCAGCCGGACAAACGCTCGCGTATCTTCCTCGCCTCGCTGTTCGCCTTTGGATCCCTGCTGACGATTGCTTCTTTGTATGTAGCATTTACGCCGGTCGGGAGCCTTGTTGTCGCCGGGGTGCAAGGGCGCTACTTCACAGTTGTCATGCCCCTGCTATTTCTCGCGCTGCTCGAATTTCCCGTGCCGGGAGTCAAAACGGCGGTGACGCCTCAAGAAAGCCTCGCTGACGCGAATCCCGGGGCGAGATATCCGGTTCTCGCGGTTGCTCTGGTCAGCTCTGCCCTCGTCCTGTACTCGGGCGGCTTGCTGCTGTCTTACCACGTCTCCTGCGGCTCCGAATACTATCGCATGGACCTGTGCTATCAGCCGCAATACAAGAATTGGGCCCCAAAATCGGTCTCGTCGCCCGCGATTTCTCCGTCTCTCACCCTAACTCAGGAGATCGTGCCTGCCTGCAACGACATGACGGTGCTGCGCGTTTGGGTGAATGACCGTGGCGCCGATCCCGTGGGCACAACCACCCTCTCGCTCCGTGCCCCGACCATGGAACATGATCTTGTCGACTCCGTAATCAGGAACGCGGACCTTCCCCAAGGCGGCTGGCTGACCGTCCGCTTCTCTCCTCAAGGGCAGTCCGCCAATCAGCTCTATCTTCTAAGGGTCGTTGGCTCCTCGCCCAACGGGCCTCGGCTGGGCTATTCAGAGAAGGCGGAATACTTGGCTGGCAAGCTCTTCGAAAATCGCAGCCCCATGGCTCAAGATCTGCTGTTTCAGTATGGCTGTGTGGCGGGGCTCGACAAATGGTTGGGGCTGGTGAAGTGACTCCTGACGCTGGCGTGTGGCGGTACCACGGCCTCAGTCGGCGCGAATCGTTCTTAGGGGGATTCCCAGTCGCCGCACGCCGATGCCACGGGCCGCTACGTGCTCGCTGGCTCGATTGCCGCTAAGCCTGCAACCGTAATGCCGCTATTGTCCAGCGCCTGTCGCACCAGTTTTGCATTTTCGGCGGCCCGAGGATTGTCGCCATGCAGGCAGAGAGTTCTGGACCTGCACTCGTTTTCCGCCAAACTCAATCCCCTCTCTGGCGAGTTTGACTGCCTGTGCCGCCACATCCTGGGGCGACTCAATAATGGCCTCAGGCTGCGTTCTCGAAACCAGCGTGCCATCGTCGTTGTAGCGCCGGTCGGGGAAGCCCTCATTCGCCACTCTAAGTCCTAGTTCCAGTCCTGCTTCGATCATGGCCGAGCCCGCCAATCCAACCAGCACGAGGCCCTGGTCGAATCCGTGCACGGCCCGGGCAATCGCCCCTGCCAACTCACGGTCTTTGGCGGCTTGGTTGTATAGCGCTCCGTGAGGCTTGACGTGCCCGACCTTCGTGCCCTCCGCCGCCGCGACACCAGCCAGGGCGCCGATCTGATACAAGATGAACGCCTCCACTTCGACCGTCGCCATCGCCATCTCTCGTCGTCCAAAGCCTTGCAGGTCCGGCCAGCTCGGATGCGCGCCGATCCCGACTCCGTGTTGCCTTGCGAGCCGCACCGTCCTCCGCATCACGACCGGATCGCCCGCGTGGAGTCCGCAGGCAATGTTCGCCGAACTGATGTAGGCCATGACCTCCGCGTCGCTGCCCAAGCCATACCTTCCAAAACTCTCGCCCATGTCGCAATTGATGTCAATTCGCATCTGTCTGCTCCTCTGGAGCCGCGCTCATCTCCGGCCGCGCGCGCGTACTTACTCGGCCTCGGTGATGCCCGCCTTCAATCGGCGAATCATTTCTCGGTATTTCTGCTGCGCGGCTTCGACGGTGGTCTCGCGGAAATGCACCTGATCTTTGCCGGGTCTGCACTGCGCCAACAGCGGTTGATCAGCTCGGATCACGCACGCAATCTTGGGATAGCCGCCGGTTGTCGCCGAGTCTGCCATCATCACGATCGGAGCCCCGTCAGCCGGTACCTGTATCGCCCCGCGGACGATGCCCTCTGAAATCGCGCCGGCATTCGTGCGTTGTGTCAGTGCGGGCCCTTCCAATCTGTACCCCATCCGGTCGGAGGCCGTGCTCACGCGGTACTTGCTGGAGAGAAACGCAGCCAGGCTCTCTTCCGTGAAGTCGCGGTGTTGTGGACCCAGCACGACCTCCACCACAGGCGCGAACCCCGTATGTGGGACATGCTGCCTCCGAAAGCGTGCGACCCGCCATCTCCATCAGATCCCGCCCTGGAGTTGCAAGGTCCAGCGTGTCTCCTTCCAACAAGGAGCGCCCATCCATTCCACCAAACCGGCCGCGCAGGTACGTAGCCCTGGAGCCCAGCACCGGCTGCGCCTCCAATCCGCCGGCGACCGCAAGATAGGCCCACATGCCGGCATTCAATTTGCCGAGTTGGATGCTCCAGCCACCCCGCACAAAATACGATCCCCATAGGGGATACTTCCAGGTATTTACTGTTAGATCGTATCCCGCCCCGGTCACTCCAATCACGCAATCGCGTGTTGCCCGCAGCACCAGGTCGCCGCCGCCCGTCTCGAGGGCTGCCGCCTCAGCAGTATTGCCGACCAGCAGATTTGCCGCACATAGCGCAAATTCGTCCATCGGCCCTGATGCTGGCACGCCGAAGCGACGCCACCCCTGACGCCCCGCGTCCTGAATCGTGGTCAATCCGCCGGCGTCGATGACTTCAAGCATTCAAGCCCTCGATCACGAAGCGCACCGTATCGCCTGGACTTAGCAGGAACGGCTGTTCTGCTTGCAGATCAAAGAGTGGGAGCGAGGTGCGGCCGATCAGGCGCCAGCCTCCTGGGGAGTTGATCGGGTAGACGCCTGTCTGCCTGTCCGCGATGGCGACTGATCCTGCGGGGACATGCAGCCGCGGACTCGGCAATCGAGGTGTGTCGAGCGACTCGTCGAGCATACCCATGTATGCAAAGCCTGGTGTGAAGCCCATCATATAGACGGTGTACTCCCGGCTGGCGTGCATTGTGGCTGCGTCTCGAGGACTGAGATGGTGCTGCTGTGCCACCGCAGCCAAGTCGGGACCGTCCTCGCCACCGTATCGCACCGGGATCTCGATGCGGCGGGCTGTCGATGTTGCCGCCGCTTCAACCCGTTGCACATCCGCGCTGACCCACTGCGCGACTTCGCCGAATGTCAAGCGCAGTGGATCGTAGTGCACCAGCAGGCTCGCGTACGATGGAACCGTCTCGATGACCCCCGGAGGCTGGTCGTCTCGCAGACGCGCCGCAAGGGCGTGCACTTGTCGGTTAACCGCCAGGTCAACTTGATTGCCAAATTGCACCAGGAGCGCCGCATCGCCAAGCGGCACGATCTGCGGCTTCATCGCCCGAATGTGCTGATGCTCTCGATGTGGTACGTTTGGGGGAACAGATCGTAGGGCTTGACTTCGAGAAGTCGGTACGCTGCTTCGGCAAGTCGCCGTGCGTCCCGCGCCAGTGTAGCCGGGTCGCATGAAACGTAGATCAGCGTCGCAGGAGCCATGTCCACAATTGCGTCCAGCGCCTGCCGTTCCAGGCCGGCTCTCGGCGGGTCCACCAGCACCACATCCGCTCGCAAGCCCAGCGCCGGCAGCGCTCGTTCCGCCGTGTCCTCGTATAGCTCGACGTTGCTGAACTCATCGAGATTTGTGGCATAGTCCTTGCAGGCCGCAGTGGATGATTCGACTGCGATCAGTCGTGTGCAGCGGTCTGCCAGGAACGCACTGAACAAGCCCACGCCGCAATAGACATCCGCGAGTGTGTCTGTTGGGTTCGGCACATGGTCGACCACATCCTCAACCATCTTTGCAGCCATCGGAGTATTGACCTGAAAGAAAGACGTGGCCGATACACGGAACTCCCTGCCCAACACGCGCAGCACGATGTGATCTTTGCCGGCAACAGTCACTGTCTCTTGGCCGGACAGGTGTGCCAAGGAGATCTCCGCGGCGATCTTGAGATCGGGTATTTCCGCGGAGTCTGACTCAAGAATCACGAGCACGTCGCCATCGCTGCCAGCCCGGAGGCTTACTCGTTCGATTCCATTATTCGCGTCAAACTGGAGCTGCGGCCACAAGGCATCAATGGGGGCCTCGGGCAGATGGCACTCTTCGATCTCGAACACGCTTCGACGCGCGGCCTCTGCGTTAGCTGCGCTGAAGTAGCCCAGTTGGCCGCTGCCTGTGCAGTGAAACTGGACCTGGTTCCGATAGTTCCACTGGTGTGGGGACGCCTCGATTGGTAGGACTGGTGGATCTTTGATGTGTCCAATCCGCTCGAGCTGATCCTTTAGGATCTCCGTCTTGGCGGAGAGCTGGTCTTCATATCTCATGTGCTGATAATGGCATCCCCCACACCGGCCGAAGTGGCTGCACCGCGGCCTGATTCTTGCGGGTGCGGCTTTGACTACTTCTACGAGTCTTCCGCGCGCAAAGCGCTGCTTGCTTTCGGTCAACTCGACGCGTACGACCTCCCCCGGCAATCCAAAGGGCACAAAGACCGCACGCCCATCATCAAGGCGTCCCACGGCATCGCCGCCGTAGGCAACCGAGCGCAGAGTTACTTCACAAACGCGGCCGCTATTTGGACCCCTCACGCCAGCACTTGTGAATTGGCCGAGAAGATTCCCGTGCCTTGAGCCGTCGCCGAGACGTTGCCCGGGCGTGTCGCCCCGCGTGCTCGGCTGGGCGCGGGCAAGTTCAACGCAGAACGAACGAGAGCGCCACGAGGATTACGAAGAAGCTCGCCGCCAGGACGCCAATGCGCCTCAGATCGCGTCGCACGTATGTGTAATCCGGGTTGAACTCTGTCATGCGCGGGGCGGCGATGAAGGCCGCAGATTTGCTTAACTGACGTCTGTGTTTCTTGGACATGAAATTCTCCTAGTTCTGCAATCGAGCGAACACCACGATCCGCTGTTTGTCTACTAAGTACGGGTAGCACGAGATCAATGTAACGGTTGGTGCGCCGGCGGAAGCCATCACCTCGACCGCGGTCGGTTCCACGATCTGGGTGCGGTCCACCAGGTAGAGATACTGTCGCTGCGCCGTGTAGAGTTTCACCAGATCACCAGGCTGAAGGCGATCAAGGTTTCGGAACAACTCGCCGTAGACGTCGTTGTGGGCGGAAAGCACCACGTTGCCCGCTTGGCCTGGATCGGCTGAGCCGATGTGCTGGGCCACTCCCTTCTTCAACTGGTCCCAGCCGTCACCTTGCACCACGGGCGCATCGATTTTGATGGCCGGAATTTCGATCCGGATCGCCTGCTCCACGCCCGGCGTTGGTATGGGCAGGTTGGAGAGAGACTGCATGATCGGTCGCAGATTCTCCGGGATCTCCGCCTCATTCGGACGCGTATTGCCCTGGGCGTCCGGAGGCGTGTGTCCGGCAGGCAGTACGACCGCCATAAGCAGCGGGGTCGGTTCGGCCGTCGGAGGATGCAACGCGGCCGCAACCTCGCGGTTCAGGTCCCGCAGCATGCCGAGCCCGCTCAGCAGTACGCCGATCAATCCCAGGACGGCCAGCACCTCGACGCCGAGCAGCAGGCCATCCATTACCTGACGACCGCGCCCGCGCGGCTTGGCGCTGCCCTGCCTTTCATCCGGCGTATCGATCACCGGCCCTTCTGCCGGCTCCATTATGGGCTCAGGGCCGACCACGCGCCCGGTCCGACGGAAATGTTCGAGCCGGCCTCGACGCGTCCCCTGTCTCTTGGCGATTAAGAGTTGTCTCAATTCCTCTACGGAGAGGTCTTCGGGGGCTCTGCGTCTGGGCATCGCAGGCGCGATTATACCCCGGGGGTTCGCACGGCCCCTCCGCAGCGCACTTTGCCGAAATTGCGGCAACTGATGCGGCGCGGACGCGGCGGAATTACGCTCGCGCGAACGCAACGGTATAATGCGCGCATGTCTGAGTGTCGGTTCCATCACCCGATGGAGGTCCGTTACGGGGATCTCGATCCCCAGGGTCACTTGAACAATGCGAAGTACCTGACGTATTTTGAGCAGTCGCGTGTCCGCTATTGGACCGAGTTAGGCTTGTTTTCCCCGGACCAGTCGTTTGCCGGCATCGGCGTCATCATTGCCGATATCCATATACAGTTTCACGCTCCCGTGTTCTGGGGCGCCGCCATCACCGTAGGTGTGCGCACGGCGAAGATCGGCCATAAATCCCTCACGGTCGAGCAATGCTTGGCCGACGCGGCCGGCGACAAGCTCTACGCCGACGGCAGCGTGGTTCTTGTAGCGTACGACTATGGCAAGCGGGAGACGATCGCTGTGCCGGACCGATGGCGCCTGGTTATCTCGGAGTTCGAAGGTCACCGGCTCACGTAACCGCGGCCTCGACTTCGCCTTGGGCAGTGCCTGTTTTCTCCTCGCACCTGGAAGCAACGATGCGTATTGATGCAAGCTTGCCCCAAGTGCCTTTGGGCGACATTCCAGCACTCGCGCGGGCGGCGGAAGAGATTGGCTTCGACGCCATATGGACGTCTGAGACGCAGCACGATCCTTTTCTACCCTGTACCCTTATTGCCGAACACACCCGCAGGCTCCATTTTGGAACGGCGATCGCGGTCGCCTTTGCTCGTTCGCCTGCGACTCTCGCTCAGATCGTGTGGGATTTGGCCGCGCAATCCCACGGCCGCTTCATTTTGGGACTGGGCACGCAAGTCAAAGCGCACGTGGAGCGCCGCTTTGGCATGTCCTGGCCCAATTCGGTGACCGGCAAACTCCGCGAGCAGATTGTCTCGATTCGTGCGTTCTGGAACTCGTGGCAAAACGGCTCAAAACTCAATTTTCGGGGTGCGTACTACAAGTTGACACTCATGTCGCCGTTCTTCAACCCCGGTCCGATCGCGAACCCGGACATTCCGATCTATATCGCCGGCGTGAATACGGGCCTTGCCGGCTTGTCAGGTGAGCTCTGCCAGGGCTTCATTGTCCATCCTTTTCACAGTCCTTCGTACCTCCGCGATGTCATATTGCCGGCCGTCGTCACGGGACTGGGGAAGACTGGTCGCGACCGGCGGGACATCTCCATTTCCGTGACGGCATTTGCCGCCACGACGGCGGAGCAGTGCGAGATCGCCCGCTCGCAGCTGGCCTTCTATGCCTCGACGCCGTCCTATCGGCCCGTCATGCAGCTGCACGGATGGGGCGCCGTTGCGGACAAGTTGTCTGCCCACGCCGCGCGGTCTGAATGGGAGGCGATGCCGGCCCTCTTGTCCGATGAGATGCTGGAAGCGTTCTGCTTGGTGACGAACGAAGCAGATCTCGCGGTTGCCTTACAGGACCGCTACCGCGGACTTGCTGATCGACTTTCCGTCTACACTCCTTTTGTGCCCGGAGAGCGGGATGGTTTGTGGAAGTCCCTGGTTGGGTCGTTGGGTTCGGACGGAGCCCGCCCCGGTGAATGAGCCGTTGAGTACGCCTGACGACCCTGCGTTCTTGGCGGAGCAACTTTGTGGCCGACAGGTGCGTGGCCGGCCGTGTGATTTTCCTGGTTTCGACCTGCAATTCGTTCCATACCCTGGACGGGAACTCTGAGGCCAATATGCACTTGACTGAATATCAGGAACAGGCGCGCCGCACGGCAAAGTACCCGGTCATCGGCCACGGTGTGATCTACCCGACTCTCGGTCTCACAAACGAAGCCGGCGAGGTGGCCGGCAAGATCAAGAAGATCTTCCGCGACAAGGCTGGCGTGATCACCGATATCGATCGGCAAGCCCTGGCTGCCGAACTTGGTGACGTTTTGTGGTATCTGGCACAGGTTGCCACCGAATTGGGGTTATCCTTGGATGACATAGCGGAACACAACATCGCCAAGCTGCTGGATCGCCAGGCGCGCGGCAAGATTCAGGGCGAAGGCGACAATCGCTGAAAGATTGGCTTTGCCCCTTGGATTGCGATAAGAGCAACATCGTTCGCGCTCCAAATTGGCAGATTTTGCCCGGTGGCTGCAAACTCTAATCTTTCTCCTACGCGGCCGCATCTTTCTTTTTGGTAAAATCTTTACCGACCCAATCCGATTAGGTTGGGCCCAGGAGATAGAAACACCATGGCTGGTATGGAAAGATTCACCCAGCGGGCAAGGCGGGTGCTGAGCTTGGCGCACCAAGAGGCTGAGCGCGGGCAGCAGAATAGCATTGGCACTGAGCATTTGCTGCTTGGTCTGATGGAGGAGGAAGGCGGGGTTGCCGGCAGGGTTTTGCGCGAACTGGGACTCGAATCAAGTCAGGGTACGCGAGATTATTGAGCGCGTGGGGGTCGAGGGTCACCCGGACGAGGTGAAGATTGAACTCGCGCCGGATACGCAACAAGTTCTTGAGTATGCGGTGGACGAGGCCCGCCAACTCGGTCATCATTACATCGGGACGGAACATATACTGCTGGGGTTGGTGCGCGTCGACGGTACCGCCATGGAAGTATTGCGGCGTCTCGGCGTGACTGCCGACCAAATCCGCAGGCAGACACGGCGCGTGCTGAATGAAACCGCGGCTTCACCCACGGGCGCCGGTGCGTCACAGGCTGCGCGTACGCCGACGACTGGCCCGAAGACGCCTCTGGTCGATCAGTTGGCGGCGGATCTCACTACGATGGCCGAGGAAAAGAAGCTCGATCCGGTTATAGGCCGTCAGATGGAGATCGAACGGGTGATCCAGATCCTGGCCCGGCGCACGAAGAACAACCCGGCGCTCATCGGGGAGCCGGGTGTCGGGAAGACTGCCATCGTTGAAGGGCTCGCCCAGCGCATTGTGGAGGGCGATGTACCGGCCCCGTTGATGAACAAGCGCGTACTGCAGCTCGACGTGGGATCGCTGGTCGCCGGCACCATGTATCGTGGCCAGTTTGAGGAGCGTCTCAAGCGCATCATCGATGAACTCAAGCAGTCCGGCGCGATCTTGTTCATTGATGAGGTCCACATGCTGGTCGGCGCCGGGGCGGCCGGCTCGTCGGTGGATGCCGCCAACATTCTGAAGCCGGCCCTCTCGCGTGGGGAGCTGCAGGTCATTGGTGCCACCACGCTCGATGAGTATCGCAAACACATTGAGTCGGATGCGGCACTGGAGCGTCGCTTCCAGCCTGTACAGGTGGACGAGCCCAGTGAAGCGGAAACGATTGATATTCTCAGGGGCGTCCGCTCGGCCTACGAAGAACACCACCATTTGGTGATATCGGACGAGGCCCTGGAAGCTGCCGCCCACCTCTCGTCACGCTACGTCACAGAACGCTTCCTGCCGGACAAGGCCATCGATCTGATCGATGAGTTTGCCTCGCGGGTGCGCATGTACAAAAGTCCCGCTGCCAAGCATGCCAAGGACCTTTACGGTCAGTTGCGCCAGGCCCGTCAGAACCGCGCCCTGGCACAAGAAGAAGGCAACGGCGAAGATATCAAGGAATGGCAGGACCGCGAGACCGACCTGGGCGAGCAGATCGAGCGCTTGCGCTCAGGATGGGATCGGGCCAGCAGCCCCGTGGTTTCGGCGGACGATATCGCCGAGGTCGTGTCCATGTGGACCGGCGTGCCGTTGATGCAGCTTGCGGAGGAAGAGTTCCAGCGCCTCCTGAAGATGGAAGAGGAGCTGCAGAAAGCCATCGTCGGCCAGGATGATGCCATCGTTGCGGTATCGCGGGCCGTCCGTCGGGCCCGGGCCGGACTCAAGGATCCGCGCCGACCAATTGGCTCGTTCATCTTCCTGGGCCCCACCGGGGTGGGGAAGACCGAGTTGACCAAGGCGCTCGCCAAGTTCATGTTCGGCAGCGAAGATGCGGCCATCCAGCTGGACATGTCGGAGTTCATGGAACGCCACACTGCCTCGCGGCTTGTTGGCGCGCCTCCCGGCTACATTGGCTATGAGGACGCCGGTCAGCTTACCGAGGCCCTCAGGCGCCGGCCTTACTCGATCATCGTCTTTGACGAAGTCGAGAAGGCTCACCCTGAAGTGCACAACATGCTGCTCCAGATCATGGAGGAAGGTCACCTGTCCGATGCCAAGGGTCGAAAGGTCGATTTCCGCAATGCGATTATCGTGATGACCTCCAACATCGGTGCCGACTTGATCAAGAAACAGACGTCCCTCGGCTTCCAACTGAAGCGGGACGAGACCTCCCAGGAAAAGCTCTCTTACGATGAGATGCGCAAGAAACTCAGTGAGTCCCTGAAACGGTCGTTCCGGCCGGAGTTCATCAACCGGTTGGACAGCGTGGTGATCTTCCGTGCCTTGAACAAGGACGACATCGAAAAGATAGTCTCTCTGGAGCTGGACAAGGTCTCCATCCGGTTGAAGGAGCACAACCTGACTTTGGCGGCCAGCCCGGCAGCGCTCTCCGCACTTGCCGCAGAAGGCTATGATGCCGAGTTTGGTGCCCGGCCGCTCCGCCGCGCGATTCAGCTGAAGGTCGAGGACCCGCTCTCCGATCGGCTCCTTGCCGGTGAGTTTGTCGACGGGGATCTCATTGATGTCGACGTTTCGCCTGAAGGGGACGTGGAGTTGAAACGTGCGGCTGTCCCTGAAGCTGAGCCAAGCATATAGGCCCGAAGTCTCGGAGCCGCCCGCATCACCAGCGAGCTCGTCCAGCAGTCAACCTGCTGGACGAGTATGTTTTTGGATCGCGGTCGGCACTTGATGTTGTGCCGGTCCGAGGCTGCCCGAAGGCGTTCTGTAATACTCGCTTAAGAATATCTGCCCCTCATTCGGCGTCTAGGTCGCAGACAGAGTCGCCCCTTTAGTGCAAGCAAGGAGAAAACGCCATGAATGAAACCGTTCAGACCGCCACGCTGGCCGGAGGATGCTTCTGGTGCCTTGAAGCCGTCTTTGACGAGTTGAAAGGTGTCATTTCGGTGGAGTTGGGTTACTCGGGCGGGCGCGCGGAGAACCCCACGTATCGTGAAGTATGCACCGGTATGACCGGCCACGCCGAGGCTGTCCAGATTCGCTTTGACTCGAGTATCCTCTCATATCGGGATCTCCTCAACGTGTTCTTCGCTATGCATGATCCCACCACCCTCAACCGCCAGGGTGCGGACGTCGGTACACAGTACCGGTCCGCAATCTTCTATCACGACGATGAGCAGAAAGCCGTCGCGCAGGAGTTGATCCGTGATCTGAACGGGCAGCACATTTGGGACCAGCCCATCGTTACAGAAGTGGCGAAGTTCGACAAGTTCTATGTCGCCGAAGACTATCATCAGGAGTACTTTGCCAACAATCCATATCAGCCCTACTGCATGGCCGTCGTTGCGCCCAAGGTCGCCAAGTTCCGCAAGCATTTCATCGACCAACTGAAGAAGCAGCCCGTCCAGTCTCGCTAGGCGGGACCAGGCCGCCATCCGAAACGCAGCAGAAAGAGGCGGGGCGAAGGAGAAAGTCCTTCGCCCCGCCTCTCTATTCTTGAGTGATTGCGGTGGACGGTCTTATAAATGGAACTGTTCGCCCAGCAGCCGTCTGTGGGTTGCCCGCATGCACCGGTCCATCACCACCTGTAGCCCGGCTGCCTCCGCCTTCTTGGCGGCCTCCTCATGGACAACGCCCTCCTGCATCCACACGATCCGGGCTCCTGCTTGGATCGCCTGGTCCACCACCGGCGGGACGTCTTCGGGTTTCCGAAACACCTGAACCACGTCGATCTTCTTCGGGATCGAAGCTAGGTCTGCGTAGGTCTTCTGGCCTTGGATCTCTGGTGTCCCGGGATTGACAGGAATCATCTCGTAGCCATGTTGCAACAAGTACTGGAATATGCCGTAGCTGGGCTTCTCCCCATTCGAAGAGACCCCCACGCTCGCAACAGTCCTGATGGTCATCAAGATGCGTCTGAGTTCTGTATCGTCATTGATCGTCATAGATCCCTCGGTCTATTTGGAGAGCTGAATTGGCACGGTCACCTGGAAACGGGTCATGCCCGGCTCGGACGTGAGGTCGATCCGGCCGTGGTGGTTGTTTACGATCGTATACGCAATGTGCAGCCCAAGACCGGTCCCCAGTCCGGGCGGTTTGGTGGTGAAGAACGGTTCGAAGATCCGTTTTTGGATGTGGGCTGGAATTCCCGGCCCGTTGTCCTGGATCTCCACCTGGACATTGTCGCCGTCCTGCCGCGTCCGCAGGATGATTTCGCCGTGCCCTCCCATGGCGTCCACCGCGTTGTCCAGTATGTTGGTCCAAACCTGGTTTAGTTCGCTTCCGTGAGCCTCGATGCGCGGTAGGTCCGGTGCGAACTCACGCTTGACGGTAATCCCTTCCTTCATCTTGTGCCTGAGGATTACGAGCGTGTTTTCCAGCCCTTGCTGGATGTCTACCTCCTGTACCGGTCCCTGATCGAGGTACGAGTAGGCCTTCACCGAAAGCACGATCTCCGAGAGACGATCGGTCCCGGTGCCAATTTCATCCAGCAGGGCGTAGGCGGTTGCGCCCGCCGCCAACCACGGCGCCACGATACTTAGGATTTCCCGGGGAAATGTCTGCTCGAGTTTCGCAAGCGATGCTTGCTCCCAGCCCGAAGAGACCAGCGCGGGAGCGAGCTGCCATGCATCCTCAATGCCCAACTGCTCCAGCCAGGTCTGCACAGCCATTTCCCTGTCGCTTTGCGTCATCGGGTCGAGGTCGCTGACCGAGGCGTCACCCGTCTCGATGCGTCTCTTGAGTCGGTCGATCTCCTCAAGCTGATCGTCCGTGAAGTTGCAGTGCGCCAGCTCTGTTGTCAGATTAGCCCAATTCGTAATGGCATCCCTCAATTGGGCCGCGCTCCTGCGCACGGCCGCAGCTGGATTGTTCAGTTCGTGCGCCAGTCCTGCAGAGAGCGTCCCCAGGGCAGCCATCTTCTCGCTTTGCCTTAAGAGACCTTCATTCTGTCGCAGCCGCTGACTGACGGTTTTCAAGATGTTCATCGCCGCAGAAGGGCTGCGGCCAAGCAGTTGCTGGAAAGCATCGCCGCGGATCTTGAGCACGTTGCTGTCGCGCGTAGCCCGTACCGTGGCCGTTCTGGGTGCCTGATCGAGCAGTGCCATTTCTCCGAAGACCTCGCCGCCCTCACGAACGGCAATCACGATATCCTGTGCGTCGGACTTCTTCACCACCTCGAATTCCCCATCGATGACGACAAACGCCGCATCGCCGGGCGCCCCTTCCTGGATGAGGGTCTCACCCGCCGACACGGTCAATGGCTCGGTGTAGTTCGAGAGCGAGTCAAGATCGTCTTCCGACAGGCTGGAAAACAAGTCGAAGCGGCGGAGAAGTTCCTTGGTCATTGAGAACTCAGATAACCCTCGATCGCCCCGACGGCGATGCCGCCCTCACCTGTGGCGCTTGCCACCCGGTGGGTGGTGCCCAACCGGACGTCGCCGGCGGCGAAGATGCCCGGCACGCTCGTCTCCAGGATCACGGGGTTACGCTCCAGCGGCCAGCCCTTGGGCGGTTTGCCGTCTTTCATGAGGTCGGTACCCGTGAGGATGAAGCCGTTTTCGTCCAACATGACCAGGTCCTTCACCGCGTCGCTTTGGGGCAGGGCGCCGATGAAAACGAAGATCGCCGAGGCGGGCAGCGTCCTTTTCTCGTCGGTTTGGTTGTCCCGCACAATCACGGACTCGATGTTCCCGGGCTTGCCGTGGATCTCGACGACCTCTGTATGAAACAAGTGCTCGATCTTCGGGTTGGCAAGCTCGGCGTCAATCAAGTACCTCGACATCGTCGGGTCTGCGCGTCGGATAGTCTGGGTGACCTTGCTCGCAAAGCGGCTCAAATACATCGCGCCCTGTCCTGCCGAATTAGCGCCGCCGACCACGATCACTGGTCGGTCTTGGTAGTTTATGGCCTCCGTGTAGGCTGCTCCGTAGTAAACGCCCGCTCCGATGAAATCTTCGATGCCCCCTATCTGCAGGCGGCGAAAACGCGCGCCGCTCGCGATTAGGACGGCCCGACTCGAAATTTCGGACCCATCCGCCAGCACCGTCACGCGGTACGTATCCTGCACGCGTACAGCCTTGACGGCTTGTGTGGAGATGATCTCAGCCCCAAACCTTTGGGCTTGAGTCACGGCTCGTCGCGCCAGGTCCATCCCGGAAAGGCCGTTTGGAAATCCCAGGTAGTTCTCGATCTTCGGACTGTTTCCGGCCTGTCCGCCGGGTGCTTCTTTTTCGACGACCAGGACTTTGATTCCGTTCGATGCCGCGTATACGGCAGCCGCCAGCCCCGCGGGCCCGGCGCCAATGATGGTCAGGTCATAGAATGGCAGGGAAGCCTTTGTCTTGAAGCCGGCCTTCTCGGCTAGGTCGCGGATTTCTGGATCTACGAGGGAACTTCCATCTGGGAAAAAGACTACGGGAAGCCTCATTTCGCCGGACTGCTGGGCCTCGATCAAAGACCGTGCCTTGGGATCCTTATCAACGTCGAGCCATTGATAAGCGATTTGATGGCGCGCAAGGAAATCCTTGACATCATGCGATCTTGGCGACCACAATGTGCCGGCTACCCGAAGCCCTTCGAAGGGCAGGCGCACACCAGCGCGCCAGTCCTCCAGCAGATCTGTCAAGACAGGGTAGAGATGATCCTCCGGAGGATCCCAGGGTTTCATCAGGTAGTAATCCAGCTGCAGTGTGTTTATGGAGGAGATCGCAACTTCTGTGTCGGCATAAGCGGTCAGAAGCACGCGCTTCGCCTCAGGAAAGAGGGGCCGCGCTTGATCCAGGAATTGGGTCCCGGTCATCGCCGGCATGCGTTGGTCGCTGAGGAACAGGGCCACGATTTCGTTTCGCTGCTGCAATTGCCCCAGGAATCCGAGGGCCGCCGCGCCCGAGTTCGCCTTGACCACTCTGTAATCCCGGCCAAATTTCGCGCGTATGTCGCGCTCCACTGCGTTGAGTACAGCGGGATCGTCATCGACGACCATGATTACCGGTTGAGCCATTGCTGTCACTCCTGCCTTCTGAAGACGATGCTTGCCGAAATTGGCCGAATTAGTATAGCATAGGGGGCCCGTGTAGCGAGACAGTATAATCTTGTGCGTGCCGACTGACACAAAGCCTTATCACGTCTTAACCTCCCGGATGTTCGAGCCACATGCCGTCTCGAAAGCGCCGGCCTTCCATGTAGGGAGATGTGCCCGTATTCGGCCGCGCAATCCTCGCGCCCATGGATGGATACTCGGATTGGCCGTTCCGGTCGCTGTGCCGCTCATTGGGCTCGGCGATGAGCTATACCGAGTTCGTCAGCGTTGAGCGCATCCTGCGCCGACCTGCCCACGCTCGTTCAAAACTCTACTTTGAACTCGATGAGCGGCCGGTTGTTTTTCAGATCTATGGGGATGACCCCGATGAGATTCTGCGAGCCGCGCTTGCAGTCCAGGAGCTTGGACCGGACGTGATCGACCTCAATATGGGTTGTCCGGCCAAGAGTGTGGCCACTCGCGGCGCCGGTGTGGGTCTGATGCGCACTCCGCTGAAGGTCGCCCGTCTTATACGGCGCCTGCATTCTTCTCTGCGGGTGCCCGTGACTGTCAAGATCCGTCTGGGCTGGGAGGACGCCCGGACCTACCGTCTCATTGCGCGCGTGGCGGAAGAGAACGGGGCTGCCCTTGTCGCGATCCACGCTCGAACCAAGGAGCAGCGCTACGGTGGATGCGCCGACTGGGACGCGATCGCCGAGGTGAAGGCCAGCGTTCGTATTCCCGTAATTGGGAACGGCGACGTCAAGACGGTGGCTGACATCAGGCGCATGCGGGAATACACGCACTGCGATGCGGTGATGATCGGTCGCGCCGCCATAGCCAATCCGTGGATATTTTCGGGACTGGATCGTATGGAGGTCGCGGACGCCGACGTTCACGACCTGGTTGCAAAGCACTTGGATCGCAATATTCGGTTCTACGGGCCGGATGACGGCCCGAGACTCTTCCGGAAGCACGCCGTTCTTTACCTCTTGCTGCGGCGACTCTCGCGGGAGGATCGCACGCAGATACTGCGCCGCAGGCCGTCTGCGGAATTCCTCGACCTGCTGAGCCGCATAGACGCTACAGTGTAGTTTTCGAGCCACCAGACACCACAGGGATACGGTTATACTGCCGTCGTGCCCAAGACTCACTCGCGCTTTGTCTGTCAGGAATGCGGGCGCGTATCCGCCACTTACATGGGGAAGTGCCCCCAATGTGGTGCGTTCAATAGCCTGCTGGAAGAAATTGTCCGCGATGATCCCGCCCCCCGGCATGCCACCTCAGTTCGAGGCCTGACTGGCCGTTCCCACCCCCAGCCCATCGGCGAGGTCGCAGGCGCCGCCGAAGACCGCATACCCTTGCCCATTGAAGAGTTTGCGCGCGTCCTGGGCGGGGGCATCGTCCCGGGTTCGATAGTGCTCGTGGCCGGAGATCCCGGCATTGGGAAATCGACGCTGATGCTCCAACTGGCGATGCAAATGGCCGGTTCCCAGCGGGTGCTGTATGTCTCAGGGGAAGAATCCGCGCGACAGATAAAGATGCGCGCCGAGCGTCTGTTGAACGGCGCAGATCGCCTGCCCGCTGGACTGCTCTTGGTGACGGAGACCAGTCTCGGAACCATACTCGATCACGTGGATGAAGTGAAACCCGGCCTGTTGATCGTCGACTCGATCCAGACGGTGTATCACTCGGAGATGGATTCGTCCGCCGGTTCGGTCTCCCAGGTCAAGGAATGCGCCGCCCAGTTCCGGGAGCTCGCCAAGTCGAGGGGAGTAACGGTGTTCCTCATCGGGCACGTCACCAAGGAGGGCGCTATCGCAGGCCCGCGTGTACTTGAGCACATCGTGGATACCGTGCTCTATCTCGAAGGCGATCGCTTCCAAGCTTACCGCCTGCTCAGGTCGGTCAAGAATTGGTTCGGGGCAACCTCCGAGGTGGGTGTGTTTGAAATGCGCGAGCGCGGCCTCGTCGAGGTGACCAATCCTTCAGAGTCCTTCCTCGCCGAACGCATGGTCAACGCGGCCGGATCTGCGATCGCCGTGACCATGGAGGGGACACGTCCGATCCTTGTGGAGATCCAGGGCCTCACCTCGCCGACACAATTTGGAAATGCACGCCGAACTCCCAACGGCATCGATTTCAATCGTTTGCTGCTGATCACCGCCGTTCTGACGCGACGGGCGGGCCTGCGGCTTGCGGAACAGGACGTGTTTGTCAACGTGGTGGGTGGCATCCAGATCGACGAACCCGCCGCGGATCTTGCCATTGCGGCGGCGATCGCCTCGTCGTGGAAAGACCTGGCCGTCCGCGCCGATGCGGTGTTGATCGGCGAAATTGGCCTGGCCGGTGAACTGCGCATGCCTGCCCAGATGCAGGCGCGCCTGGGTGAGGCCGCCAAGCTCGGGTTTCGAAGCGCTATCGTTCCAAAGGCCCTGCGCGGGGCTTCCGCCGACGGCGTCTGGCCAAAAGGGTTGGAGATCATCCAGGCGCGCTCCATCCAACAGGCACTGGACGCGTGCCTTGTCAGCGAGAAGCAGCCCCTCCCTAAGGGGCGCAAGGTCGCCTAGATGCCGGAGGCCGGCCCGTGCCCCGGCGACACGGGTGTCGCGTTCCACTGCACGGGTTGCCACGAGTAGCCGTTCGAGCAAGCCTGCAACCTCTACGAAGCTTGCACGTAGGTCCTGATAAGGAGACTACGATGAGATGCTGCTTCCTGCTCCCCGTGATTGTCCTGATTTTGGCCGCCCTCGCTTGTAGTGGCAATATTGCACTGCCGACCGTCTCCACAGCGGGGCCGGAGATTACCGAGCCAATCAATGTGCCGTCGCCTGCTGGGCCGGCGGACCTGATCATTTCATTTGGTGCCGGGGAGTTGAAATTGGGGGCCGGCGCGGCCAGCCTCGTCGAAGGAACCGCGACGTTCAACAGCCCCACGCTCAAGCCCGAGGTGGTCACCCACGGTTCGCAGGTGGAGATCAAGCAGGTCGATCACTTCGCGCTCACTGACCCGCTTGGAATCAAGAATGTGTGGGATTTCCGCCTCGGCAGTGCGCCGATGTCGCTGACCGTCAATGCTGGCGCGTACTCCGGCGAATTCGAACTCGGCGGATTGTCGCTCACCGGCCTTACGGTGAAGGACGGTGCGGCAACGGTCGAGCTTTCGTTCTCGCAGCCGAACCCATCTGCAATGACTTTCTTGCGCTATGACACGGGCGCATCCAAAGTCAAGTTGTCGGGACTTGCCAATGCCAACTTCAGCACCATGATCTTCAACGGCGGTGCAGGGGATTACACGCTGGATTTTGGCGGGACCCTCAGGCGCGACGCTGCAGTGAGCGTATCGACCGGGCTCAGCAATCTGATCGTGGTGATTCCCGACGGAACGCCTGCTGCTGCGACCATCGAAGGCGGCGCCGCGAACGTGAATGCCGGTCCAGGCTGGACCCAGAACGGCACCCTCTATTCACAATCCGGGTCCGGACCGGAGCTTACCCTCGTCATCAAGACCGGCGCCGGCAACGTCACGCTCACGCACTAGCCGGCCGCAGTAGGCGCGGGTACTGGCCCACGCGGACGCTTCCGGGCTGCTCCTGCGGCGGGGCCTTAAATCGGAGTAAAAGGTCATCTTTCATCCATGACCTCTATCACTTGCCGTCGTTCCGTCTCCCACATAGAATGACCATACCGGACAAGTATTGTCGGTTTTCCTTGGGAGAGGAAGGACACCATGCAGATCACCCGTCAGGCAGACTATGCGGTGCGAGCGGTACTGCATTTGGCCCGCCTTGGTGGCAACGAACGTGCTGCCACCAGCGCGGTCGCCGAGGAGCAGCGGATTCCGCCCTCGTTCTTGGCGAAGATCATCTCGCAGCTCTCGATCGCCGGCCTTTTGCATACGTCGCGCGGTGCCCGTGGGGGCGTGACGCTTGCGCGTCCGCCGAAAGACATCACGCTCCTTGAGGTGATCGAGGCCATCGATGGTCCAATCCAGTTGAACGAGTGCGTGGGCGAGGACGGGGGCTGCTCATTCGATGAGGATTGCCCGCTGCGCCCGGTCTGGTGCGACGTGCAGGACATGCTCGTCAAGCGTCTCAGGGGCACGAATTTCCAGCATTTGCTGGAACGCAGCAGAGTGATGGCCTAGGGCCCTTACGAAGCAGCATTTCCTCCCGGCTTATAATGGCCGGGAGTTTTTTTGTGTTCCAAAGGAGGCATCCTCTATGGCAGGCCCGCGTACTGTTCGCGCCCCGCGTGGCACAAAGATTGACCTGCAAATCCTGGCTGACCGAGGCGCCCTATCGCATGATCCAGAATAATCTCGACCCGGATGTCGCCGAGCGGCCGCAGGACCTCGTGGTCTACGGAGGGCGAGGGCAGGCTGCGCGCTCTTGGGAAGCCTTTGATGCCATCCTGGACTGCCTGCGGAACCTTGAGAACGATGAAACGCTGCTGGTGCAATCCGGAAAGCCGGTCGTCGTCTTCAAGACACACCCGGATGCGCCTCGAGTCCTGATCGCCAATTCCAATCTGGTCCCGCACTGGGCTACCTGGGAGCACTTTGACGAGCTTGCGGCCAAGGGTTTGATCATGTATGGTCAGATGACTGCCGGCTCATGGATCTACATCGGCACCCAGGGCATTCTGCAGGGCACGTACGAGACCTTTGGTGCTCTGGCTCGGCAGCGGGGCTGGGAATCGCTTAAGGGCAAATTCGTGTTGACGGCGGGTTTGGGTGGCATGGGCGGTGCACAGCCCATGGCCATCACGATGAATGAAGGGGTGGGCTTGATCGTGGAAGTTGACAGAAGCCGCGCAGAGCGCCGCCGTGCGATGGGCTATGTGGATAGCGTTGTCGACACTCTCGAAGAAGCAATGACCCTGGTTGAAGAGAACAAGGCCGCCGGGAAACCAATCTCCATAGGGTTGATAGGGAACGCGGCCGATGTCTATCGCGAGCTGGTCGTCCGCGGCGTGACCCCCGATGTCGTCACCGATCAAACCCCCGCCCATGAAGCCCTCATGTACGTTCCGTCCGGCCTCTCTGTGGCCGAGGCAAACTCGTTGCGTGGGGCTGATCCCGATGCCTACAAAGAAAGGGCCATGGCCTCCATGGCCTCCCACGTGGAGGCGATGCTGGCGTTCCAACGCAAAGGCGCCGAGGTATTCGACTACGGCAACAATCTCCGCCAGCAGGCCTACAACCATGGCGTGACCGACGCCTTTGAATTCCCCGGTTTTGTGCCCGCTTATATCCGCCCGCTGTTTTGCGAGGGAAAGGGACCTTTCCGATGGGTTGCTCTCTCCGGCGACCCGGAGGACATATACAAGACAGACGAGGCTGTGATGCAGCTTTTTCCCACAGACCAGCATCTGCATCGCTGGCTCAGGTTGGCCAGAGAACGGGTGCCCTTTCAGGGTCTGCCCGCACGCATTTGCTGGCTGGGATACGGAGAACGCGCCCAGGCCGGCCTCAGGTTCAATGAACTCGTTGCCAGTGGCGCCGTCAAGGCGCCCATCGTGATCGGCCGGGACCACCTGGATTCTGGTTCTGTGGCGAGCCCCAACCGTGAGACGGAAGGTATGCTGGACGGCTCCGATGCCATTTCTGATTGGGCGATATTGAACGCCCTCATCAACGCCGTCGGCGGCGCCACCTGGGTTTCGTTCCATCACGGAGGCGGCGTCGGTATGGGCTACAGCCAACACGCCGGCCAGGTAATTGTTGCGGACGGCACGCCTCAGGCGGCTGTCAGGCTCAAGAGGGTCTTGACGACGGATCCCGGCCTCGGCGTTGCTCGGCACGCCGATGCTGGATATGCGGCCGCGATTGAAGCGGCCAAGCGGCATGGCATCAAGATGCCGATGCTCGGGCGATAGGTGTTCAACGACTAGGGCCAAACCTTTGTCTCTTGGCCGCGTAGGGCGTCGCCTTCTCCTGGCGCTGGGCATAGCGGTCGCGGCTGGCTGCCGTCCTGTCCCCGCGTTTGGTCCTGGCGCGGGTCCAAGTCCGACGCCGCTGGCACTATCGCGCTGCAATGACTTGGCTGGGGTCCTTTGCATCATCACATTTGGCATGGAGCCGCCCGATCAAATGCTCGTTGGCGTTCTTGTTCCCTTGGGAGGCCTTGAGGACATTCACATGGGCGTCGAATACAACGGCAGCGTGTCCGCCTATACTTGTCGTCCTTCAGCAGAATTCCAGCGCACTTTCTATTGCATTGGTCCTGCGATCCCTCTGGGAAGTACCGTTCGCATTCTGATCTCAACTGGCGCCCGGGAGATACCTGTTGCGAGCGGCGAGTTCGTGCTCACCGCCTTTGCCTTGCCAACCGTCTCGGTGGGCGAGTTGCCCGTAGTTGCCACGGCGTACCCCAACCCCTCCACACCCTTGCCATAGCCCTTTCTTCGCCCGAATGAACTTGATCTCAGATGCCTGGTTCGTGCTGCACCACAATGGTGGAGCGCTGCTGTTGGTATCGGCGGGCGTTCTCTGGGGCTCGGTGATGATTGGAGGCGTGGTCAGCGTATCTGGGCGCGCAGCGGGCGACCAGGCCGAACTATTCGCGCTTGCGGTCGGCGGCTGGGCTGTGCCGGTTCTGTTGTGCGCCGCTGTGATCCTTTCGCTTGGGATCTTCCTGCGCGTGCATCCGGGTGCTGCCGAGGTCGCCGGTGCGCTGCTCGTATCCGCCGCCTGGGCGTTTTGGTCCATCGGACGGGCGCGCGCTGCGCCCGCTCGCCGGCTCGACCGTGACCCTCCTGCTGCTTGCGGCATTCTTCCTATTGCTGGCGTTTCTGCGGCTTGCATTTGTGGCGGGACTCGCCTTGCCGCAGTATTTCGATTCGGCCGAGCACTACCGCATCATCCGTGAGCTTATGGGGGACTACGTCGCAGCGGGAACGCCGCTTCCCTTCACGTGGCCCGTCGAGAACTACTATCACCTCGGCTATCATGTCATCCTGGCCCTATTTGGCGTGTTCTCGACAGCCAACCTGAGCCAGCTCATGCTGGTGTCGGGAGTCATCGCCCTCGCTGCCTTGCCTCTGCCCCTGTTTGTGATCGCATGGCGTGAGACGGGATCCCGTTTGGCCGGCGGGCTGGCCGTCGTCCTTGGTTCGCTGGGTTGGTACATGCCCGCGCACGTGCTCAATTGGGGCAAATACCCTGCCTTGTTTGGCGTACCCGTGGTCCTGTTTACTGTGGCCGCAGCTTACCTTTCTGGTTTCGCCACCAATCGTGGCCACGGCCGGCGCGCATTGCTGGTGCTGGCTGCGGCGGGCACATGCGTGGCAGTCCTCATTCACACGCGTTCGTTGATTCTGCTTGGCATTCTGCTCATCGCTTGGCTGTGCTCTGGCCTTTGGCTGGCGCGTTCGCCCCTCCAGCAGCGCCTGGTGTTTGGCGTAGTCGTTGCGGGCCTGGTCACGGAAGTCCTGCTGTTGGTGCGTATCCCGGTGCTCGCGCCGCTCCTTGATCCCTATCTTGGCGCCGGAATTTGGATAACCGCCCTTGTCGGACTACTCGGCATCTTCGCCTTCAAGTCATATCCCCGCTTTGCATTCGCCACCGTGCTGACGCTCGCGTTTCTCTGCTTGGGTCTTTTCATTCCAGTCCCGGGCTTCAGTTCAGGCCCGCTGCTGGATCGTCCACTCGTCGAAATGGTGCTTTTTGTGCCGTTCGCTCTCTTGGGAGCGGCCGGTTTCGCGGGCCTCGTCGCCATGATCCGGCATGAAAGTGTGGCGCTGCGTATGGTGACGGCTGCCCTGTTGGCCGCCCTCGTGGTCGCACATGCGTCGGTGAGCTATAGCTTCTATCCATCGGATTGTTGCACGTTGGTCAAAGCCGATGATCTGGCTGCGCTGGATTGGCTTGCGCGCATCCTTCCCTCTGATGACATTCTCCTGATTCCTACAACCACGTTGAGCGACGCCCCGTTTCCTTATCCTCCCATGAGTTCGGCCTCCGATGCCGGCGCGTGGATCCTGCCGCTCACAGGTCGGCAGACCTCAACCCTTCCGTATACCGTCGATTTTTCAGACGCGCTGACGCACGCGACCTTGTGCCGCGAGGCCGTGGGGCATATCTTTGTGGGCAGTGGATCGCTTAGCTTTGACGAGTCAACGATACTTGCACGGCCCGCCTGGTACACGATCAGCCTGGAGTTGCCGCAGACCAGGATCTATCGCGTGACGGGCTGCTCTGGTTGACCTAGCCAGGTTATCCGGCCGCTTTTCCAGGCGAAGGCGCATCTGTGGGACGGGATGGAGCTAACCCCCGCGTGCCGACTTGGATGCACTCGCCCTGATCAACCAGCCCAGGTAGGCGCCGGCAAGCGGAAAGAGCAGCACAATCAGTATCCGGAAATCATGCGTCGCGTAAATGTCACGCAGTGGGATCCATATTCCCAAGGCTAGGCCAATCAACCATGGGGGGTCGCCGCCAATCAGTGTGAGTAGCCCGCCCGCGAGCAATAACGCGCCCACCAGGACGCCGGAATCATCCCAGGTCGGCAGCGAGTCGAGGTAAGCCAGAAGAAGGCCTATCAGGAGTCCCGCGGCTGCGAAAAGCAGCTGAATTCGCCGTTTCATGATTGTCCGGGGCGCCGTGTCCTCTTGCTGCACCGAGAGCCCTATCCTTCTGCCTTCAGCCGCTGTGGGGATGCAGGCTCATCATGAGATCCCGGGCGGGCCGCAGCACGAAGACAGCCTGCGGTGAAACGGTGGTTCCGGGCACCAACTGCAGGTCAAAGTGCTGCGCCACATTTGCGATGATCAGGCTCGCTTCCATCAGGCCGAAGCTGTTTCCGATACACTGCCTCGGACCGGCCCCAAAGGGAATGTACGCAAATTTGTGCCGGCCGGCGCTTCTCTGCTCGCTGAATCGTTCTGGGTCAAACTCTTCGGGCCGCTCCCAGAAATCCCGATGGCGATGGATGGCGTAAATGCACACGGCAATGACCGTGCCCGGCGCGACGTAGTAGCCGCCGATTTCGTCCTCCCCAATCGCTCGGCGACCGAGCGTCCATGCCGGCGGGTACATGCGCAGGCTCTCACTGAGCACGTTGCGCGTGTACGGCAGGCGCTCGAGGTCCCCGTAAAGTGGAGAGCGACCCCCCAGGTAGGGTTGTACTTCCCGGCGCAGTCGATTGCCGACCTCGGTGTCTTGCGAAAGCAGATACCATGTCCAACTTAGCGCGCTGGCCGTCGTATCGTAGCCGGCAAGCATCAACGTCATGACTTGGTTGCGCAGTTGTTCGTCTGTCATCGCCCCGCCGCCCTGGCTGTCGCGCGCAAGCATCATCGAACTCAGGAGATCCCCGCCGTCCTTGAAATCGTGTCGGCGCTGCCGGATGATCCGCTCAACCACGGCGTTGAGCTCAGCCATGGATTGCTGTACGCGCGGGTCGCTGGGCTTCTCCAGGAAGGCGACAGCCCTGTTGACCATTTCGCCGATCTCGCGAACTTCATCGCCCAGGATGACGCCGAACAGGGCGCGTGTCGTGATGGTCAAGGTCAGGGCCGCCATCTCGCGGGCGACATCCACAGCCTCCCCGGCCTCCTGGAGCCGCCTCCAGCGATCGAGCATGATTTCGGTGGATTCCGCGATCATGACGTCCAGGGGGGCAAGCCGTGTATGGTGAAAGGCCGGCTGCATCATGCGGCGCTGCCTGCGCCACGTGTCGCCTTCAGATGTGAGCAGTCCCTCTGCCACGACCCTGTTGAACACCTGGTTCGTGCTGGTTTCTTTGGTGTAATTGCGATTGTTGTCCACCAGCACGTGGCGGACGTAGTCGGGATGGTTGATCAAATAGGCGGTGTCCGGTGCAGGGCGATACCGGACGACGTCCCCGTATTCGGCAGCGATCGTGACAAAGAAACTCAGCGGGTCCCGCAACAGCCCGCGTACAATGGCACGCGACGGGCTGGGTGGAAGCCGCCTCTCGTCAGATGGCTGTCTTGCTGAGTTCAAGAGAATTCTGCTCGACGGTGCAATGCTAGGATTGGTTCACAATGTCTAGGTCTAAGGCGGCAGGAGCCCCAAGTATACAGGGGTTGATTCCAAAAATCAACGTCGAAGCGCTCCCGCAGTACGCGCAGATGTTGGACCACAGTCCCGTTGGGGCACTGACCGTCGAGCAGGCCCGACGGTTGCGAAAGGTAGAATGCCCGGCATGAAGAGCACATGGATTTCCGCTCCCGGCGTTCTCCGGAAAGGCCATGGCGTGGCCGGTAGCCCTTCTGCCGATTATCCGTATGCGTCGCTGGATCGACAAATACCGATCTTTAAAGCCCGGGGCTTGGATCTGGAGCCTTACTTTCGTGGCACGCTGAACATAGATGTTCAGCCCCTCGTCTTTCACATGGTTAGGCCGGAATTCACCTTTCGGGATGTGCGCTGGACCGAACTTCATCCCCCGGAGCATTTTTCCTTCTCTGAGTGCGAAGTCTCCTTTCGGGAAAGGATCTATCCCGGCTGGTTGTACTACCCGCATCCTGAAACCAAGCGTCGCAACTTTCAGGATCCATCGTTGATGGAGGTCATCACTTTTCTCATTCCCCAGATCAAGCCGGGAGACGCAATCCGGGTTATGTTGAACTCCGAATGTGTCGTCCTGGAGCTCCCACGTGGTGCAGAATAACGTCATATAATGATTTGGTGGGAAGTGGGAGGGTGTCATGAATGTTTTGCTGATCTATCCGGAGTTCCCGGATACGTTTTGGAGTTTCAAACACGCCTTGCAGTTCATCCGCAAGCGCGCTTCTCTGCCGCCTTTGGGCCTGCTCACGGTCGCTGCCATGTTGCCGCCCGCTTGGGGGAAGCGTCTGGTGGACATGAACGTCCGCAACCTCACGGATGCGGACTTGAAGTGGGCAGGTATCGCCTTCATCAGTGCGATGGCCGTCCAGCGCGAAATCGGCCCGCCAGGTGATTGCCCGTTGCAAGAATGCGGGTCTGCGAGTCGTCGCCGGCGGGCCGTTGTTTACCGCCGACTCCGGGTCCTTCACGGACGTGGATCATTTTGTTCTGAATGAAGCGGAGTTGACCCTTCCGCCTTTCCTGGCAGACATGGAGCGCGGCTGCGCGGCCCCCCTGTACAGCTCTAGCGAATTTGCTGACACAAGCAGGACGCCGACGCCGCTTTGGGAACTCGCCGACCTGAAACGTTATGCGACCATGGCCGTCCAGTTCTCACGGGGCTGCCCCTACAATTGCGATTTCTGCAACGTGACCGTGCTGCTTGGCCATCGGCCGCGCCTGAAGACCGCTGGCCAGATCGTCGCGGAATTGGACGCACTCTACCAACGTGGCTGGCGCGACAGCGTGTTCTTCGTGGATGACAACTTGATCGGGAACAAGCGAGTGCTCAAAGAGAGCCTGCTTCCAGCCCTGATTGAGTGGCGCAAGGGAAAGACCGGCATGAACTTCAATACCGAGGCCTCCATAAATCTTGCGGATGACGAGGAGCTGATGTCGCTGATGGTACAGGCTGGCTTCGACATGGTGTTTATCGGCATTGAAACGCCCAGCGAGGCAGGTCTGGCCGAATGCGGCAAGAAGCACAACACCAGCCGCAACTTGATCGAGGATGTAAAGCGCATCCAGCGGCATGGCATGCAGGTCCAGGGAGGCTTCATAATCGGTTTTGATAGCGACACCGCCTCCATCTTTCAGCGTCAAATCGAGTTCATCCAGAAGAGCGGCATCGTCACGGCGATGGTTGGGTTGCTGCAGGCGCCGCTCGGTACCCGCCTCTACCAACGCCTCGCGCAGGAAGGCCGGCTCCTGCGCACCTTCTCCGGCGACAACACGGATGGCCTGACCAATATCATCCCAAAAATGAATCTGGCTGTTCTTCAAAAGGGTTACCGGACAGTCTTGCAGACGATCTATTCCCCGGCGAATTACTATGCCCGCGTGAGGACGTTCCTTAGCGAATACAAACCGCCGAAGGTCACGGCTCCGCTGGGCTTCGAGCATGTGTTGGCGCTTGCTCGTTCCATTGTCCGCCTTGGCATTCTTGGAAAAGCGCGGCTTGAGTACTGGAAGCTCTTCTTCTGGGCGCTCTTCCGCCGACCGCGACTCTTCCCGCTTGCGATAACTTTCACCATCTACGGCTTCCACTTTCGGCAGGTTGTGGCGTTGCACATCGTCTGACGGATTTCGCAGGCCGCTCCAAATCCCGGTCGACGTGACGGAAGTTGCTTTCCGGTATAATGCCGCCGCATGAGGCAGGAGCAGCCCGTACCGCGATCCAAGCCCACGATTCAATGACAACTGCACATCTCTCTGGCCCTGCCAGATTCGGACCGCGGCTGGCGGCTCTCTTTGGCGTGGAGCCAGGCGAGGGCAGGCCGGTCACTCTGATGGTGACGCTGTACTTTGTCATCTCGGTGGCCTTCGTGCTCGTCCAGACCACGGCATTTGCCCTTTTTGTTGAGGAGTTCGGCGCCAGTAGCCTCCCCTACGCGTATCTTTCGGTGGCGGTCCTGTCGTCTCTGGTAGCGTATCTCTATCTGAGGCTCTCCCAAAGCGTATCATTTGGCGCAAGCCTGTCTGCAAACCTCTTCTTCCTGGCAGCGATGTGCGTTGCCTTCTGGGCAGGCCTGCGCTCGCCCTTGGCACATTGGTTCATCTTCTTCCTTCCGTTTTGGTTCCAGACCCTTGTGAAATCTTGCTAATATCGTGGTCTGGCACCTGGCGGGCCACTTGTTCAACGTGCGCCAGGCGAAGCGTGTTTACGGCTTGATTTCCTCTGGAAACTGGATCGCCAATATCCTGGGCGGCTTCGCGGTCGTATTCATTCTGATGGTCGTGAGGACCGCCGACCTCTATTTGATCGCGGCAATTGTGCTGCTCCTTGCGTGGCTGGTACTGCGACCTCTCGTTGGCGGCTCTTCCATGCCATCGGAGTCGCGGCCTGCACAGTCCGCTGTCCACACGGCGAGGGAGTCACGAGCAGGCGATTCGCCTTTGCGACATCCGTACAGTCGATTGATCTTCGCATACACGCTTTTGTGGTGGGTTGCCTTCTGTTTCATCGACATCATGTTTTTTGATCAAGCGGACGTCCGGTTGCCTTCGGGAAGGGAACTCGCAACCTTTCTGGGCTGGCAGCTTGCCGTCATGGGCGTGATCGCCATTGTTATGGCCTCCTACCTGACTAGCCGCATCGTCAGCCGGTATGGGTTGCTCGCGGGCCTGCTTGTGATGCCCATTGCGGCCGTTGCCACGGTCGCCGTGCTGGCCGCCGGCAGCACGTTGGGGTGGCCCGTTGCGTCATTATTTTGGATAGCCGCGGCGGCGAAGACGCTCAATGTGGCGCTGGGCTTTTCCATTTCCCAGGCTGCGGGGGGACTGCTGTTCCAGCCACTTTCCGGACGTCAACGCACCGCTACGCAGACCGTTGCTGAGGGAATTATCCAGCCGATGGCATTCGGTGTGGCCGGTGTCGTCCTGCTTGCGGGCAACAGCGCCCTGCATTTCGGCACCACGCAACTGGCATACCTATTCCTCGGAATCGCTGCGATTTGGTTCTGGACGATTTACCGGCTTTCGCGACGTTATCCCGTGGTGATGAGTGATGCGCTGCGTAAGCGCAGCCTCGGCGAAGCACGAACGGTCTTGTTTGATCCGTCTGCCATCGACCAACTCCGGGGCAGCCTCCGCCGCCCGCAAGCGGGCCTGGCTCTCTACGCCTTGAATCACCTCGAGCAGCTGGCCCCGCAGGCATGGGCTTCAACCCTCACCGACGAGCTTCCTGTCCTGCTCTCTCATCCTGCACCCGAAGTCAGGCTCGAGGCTCTCCGGCGAGTATTCGTGCTTCAGCTGCCGGGCGCTCTGCCCATTGTCCGCCGCCGACTGGCGGAGGAAGCCACGCCTCGCGTCTACTCAATGCTCATACAGGTTCTTGCGGCGCAGCGCGACGCAGCCTCCGTCGACCAGGTCCTCCAGGCCCTTGACTCCGGGGATCCGGGCATACGCCGGGGAGCTATCGTGGGCCTCCTCTCGTCCGGCAATCAAGCGTACGTCGGCCCCGCTTCAGCCGCGCTGACCGAGCTGGCGCAGTCCGCCGAAGTGGAAGAACGGCTTACAGCATCTGGAATACTCGGTGAATGCGTGACGCCGGATGGGCCGCTGCTTCTTCTCAACTTGATGCGGGATGATGTGGCTTCGGTCCGGCACGCCGCAATTCGGGCGGCCGGTGCACACGAGGATCGCCTCCTGCTGGAAGCGTTGCTGGCCGCATGTGATAGTCCGGACTCGGCGCACGTGGCCGAGCGGGTGCTGGTCTCGAAACCCGCACGAGCGCTCGAAGTCATCTCTGACGCGTTCGCTGCCGGTTCTGCAAGTCTGATTCCCCGGGCTCGCTGGCACAGCATGATTCGGGTCTTGGGTCAGATACATGATCCGCGGTCCATTGACTTGCTGATTTCGAAGATCGGGGTCGACGATTCCCAGCTCCGCCTGGAGGCTTTGCTGTCGCTGAGTTGGCGGGGCTATCGGAGTCGATCGGCGGGACAGACGTTGGACCTGGTTACAGCCGAGGTGGGGCTTGCAGCCTGGCTTGCCCGGGCCATTCAGGCGCTGCCAGATCCGGACTCCAAGCCGGATTTGGGCGTCCTGCGCGCGGCGTTGGAAATGGCGTTCTCGCAGACGCGCGGCCGTATTCTCTTGCTGCTTTCGTTCGTCTACCATTCACCCGCCATCCTGCGGGCGCATGCAGCCCTCGAGGAGGCTTCCACGGACCACTCGCCCGTGGCGCTGGAAATTGTGGACGCCCAGTTGCCGCCTCGGGCAAAGCCCCTGGTGCTGCCGCTGCTGGAGAACCTTTCGTATCAGGCGCGCTTGTTGCGCTGGGAGGCCGCCGGCCTGAGCATGCCCCGGCGAAGACTTTCTTCGATTCTTGCGGATCTGATCGAAGGACGGCCCCAAAGCCTTTATGCCCCATGGACCCGGCTGTGCGCCATGTACGCAGCCGCCAAGCTGCACAAAATGCCGTGCGTGGCGGCCATTGAAGAATTGCAGGCTGATCCCGATCCCGTCGTCCGCGAAATGAGTCGCTGGAGCCTGGCAAATCTGGGTTTGGAGGTTTCGGCCTCCGGAGGTAACGCAATGCTTTCCCCCGTAGAGAAAGTCCTAATCCTCAAATCCGCGCCGATTTTCGCGGAGACGCCTGACAACGTTCTGGCAGACGTCGCAGGTTTGGTCGACGAGATGTCCTTCGACCTGGGTCAGACGATATTTGACAAAGGCGACCACGGCGATAGCTTGTATGTCATCGTCAGTGGATCCGTGAAGGTTTGGGACGGCGATCGGCTCCTCAATGAACTTGGCGAGGGAGAGGTCTTTGGCGAGTTGGCGCTGCTCGATCCGGAGCCGCGCCTGGCCACGGTAAAGGCGGCAGAGTTGACCCGACTTCTGCGCCTCGACGAGGCGCACTTCCGGGAAGTGTTGACGGCACAGCCGGAAGTGTCTGCTGCGATCATCCGTGTCATCACCCGTTACTTGCGCGGTCAATTGCAGTACGCCCGTGCAGCGAGCGCCAAACTTCAGGCCCTTGAATCCTTTGGCTTCCTGGGCGCGTCGGCCGACGCGGCGTAGCCTGGTGAAAGCTGGCCAATCGGTGCGACTGCATCGGGCGCCGCTCGGCGCCTTTCCGGTATAGTAGAATCGCAAGAGCGAAAAGCTAGGAGAGAGAGCGAATGCCCGCACAGACGGGTTCTACGAAGTTGGCTGATCTTCCCCTTGAAAAGGACCAAATAATAGAAGACTATCGCCGGGCCTACCGGTCGCGCCAGGCTAGCCTTATCGGTCGGCGTGAAGTCTTGAGCGGCAAGGCCAAGTTCGGGATCTTTGGCGATGGTAAGGAAGTGGTCAATATCGCCCTTGCGCGCGTGTTCCGCCCGGGCGACTGGCGCTCCGGCTACTATCGCGACCAGACGTGGATGGAGATGCTTGGCATCATGAGCCTCCAGCAGTTGTTTGCCCAACTGTACGCCCACGCAGACCTGGAGGCGGAACCGAGCACGGGCGGGCGCGGCATGAACGCTCACTTTGCCTCGCGTTTCGTCCGGCCCGATGGCACATGGGTGGATCAGACCGCCGCCTACAACACAGCCGCCGATGTTTCGCCTACGGGCACGCAGATGCCCCGCACCGTGGGTCTCGCCTATGCTTCGGTGGTCTATCGCAATCTCAAGGGGCTGCACAAGTACAAGGGCTTCTCCGACCGCGGGAATGAAGTCACCTTCGCCACGATTGGAAATGCATCCACCGCGGAAGGCGTCTTCTGGGAAAGCGTCAATGCCATCGGTGTCTTGCAGGCACCGGCGATAATCACTATATACGACGATGGCTACGGCATCTCTGTTCCCAACCAGTTCCAGATGGTCAAGGAGAATATCTACGCAATCCTGGAGGGATTCCGGCGGGACGATTGCTTTGATGAGGACTGCGAGCGCGGTTTCGATCTCTATCAAGTTCCCGGCTGGGACTACCCGGCCCTCTTGAAGACCTATCAGAAGGCGGTGGCGGCCGCTCGCCGGTACCACATTCCTTCACTGGTCCACGTGACCGATCTGACGCAGCCCCAGGGTCACTCAACGTCGGGCAGCCAGGAACGGTACAAGCCGCCTGAGCGCTTGCGGTGGGAAGCGGAGTTCGACTGCGTTCGGAAGATGCGGGAATGGATCACTGAGACGAGTATCGCCAGCGAGACGGAGATCGAGGCGCTGGAGGCAGAAGATCACGAGACCGTCGAGGACCTGCGCAAAGCAGCCTGGGAGGCATATCTGGCGCCCCTGCTCGAGGAGCGCGGGCAGGTGTTGGACATGCTTGACGAAATCGGCGGGAGCACCGCGCACGCGGCGGAGCTGACCGACATCAAAGCGGGCCTGGCGGGGTTGCCTATTCCGCTCAGGCGTGAGACGCACGCCGCCGCGCACGCAGCGCTGCGTCTCCTGCGCGATGAGGACATCCCCTCCAAGGTCGTGCTGGCAACGTGGAAGCGCCGGCAGGACGCTCTCAGCCGGACGCGCTACGGGTCGCACTTGTACAGCGGGCGGGCGCTGCAGGTCGAGGAGATCCCGCCGGCTTACAGTCCGGATTCGCCTCCGCGTATGGGCTACGAAGTCATCAACGCGGGCTTCGATTCCATGCTGGCTCGCGATCCGCGGGTGATTGCCTTCGGGGAGGATGTTGGTAGGCTTGGTGATGTCAATCAGGGCTTCAAAGGCCTGCAGGAAAAATACGGAGAGTGGCGGGTCATCGACACCGGCATTCGCGAGGCCACCATCCTCGGTCAAGCGATCGGTATGGCGATGCGGGGCCTCCGGCCGATCTGTGAAATTCAGTATCTGGACTACTTGCTGTATGCGCTCCAAACGATGTCTGATGATCTGGCGACCCTCCATTGGCGCACAGCCGGAGGCCAGAGCGCGCCCGTTATCGTCCGGACGCGCGGACATCGACTGGAAGGCGTTTGGCATTCCGGTTCTTTGCTGGCGGGCCTGCTGGATCTTCTCCGCGGCATGTACTTTCTCGTGCCTCGCGACATGACGCGCGCGGCCGGCTTCTACAACACCTTGCTGAAGGCAGATGAGCCTGCCGTTCTCATCGAAGTCCTGAATGGTTATCGCCTCAAGGAGAGATTGCCCGACAACATCGGTGAGATGACGGTTCCCCTGGGAGTGCCCGAGGTATTGCACCCCGGTGAGGATGTCACGGTTGTGACGTATGGAGCATGTTGCCGTATTGCCATGGAGGCCGCCAGCAAACTCAGCGGCGCCGGCATTCAGGCGGAGATTGTTGACGTGCAGTCGCTGCTGCCGTTCGATATCCACGGGCGCATCTTGGAATCCTTGAAGAAGACCAACCGCATCATATTCCTGGATGAGGACGTTCCAGGAGGCACAACTGCCTATATGATGCAGGAAGTGATTGAGAAGCAGGGGGGCTACTACCATCTCGACTCCGCGCCGCGAACGTTGAGCGGAACAGTTCACCGCCCGGCCTATGGCTCCGACGGCGACTACTGGTCCAAGCCCAATGCCGAGACGGTCTTCGATGCCGTTTACGCGCTGATGCACGAAGTCGATCCGTCTGCATTCCCGGATTTCTCCTAGATGGTGCACACGCCTGTGAGCCTGCGGCACCGTGCAAGCACGCGTTGTTGCTCCGCGAGCAAGCTGCGGCTTGGCGTACCATGCCGCAACCTTCGGAGGGTCTAGTCATGGCAATCAAGGTGCTGGTACCGCTCCTCGGCGAGGGTGTTGAAGAGGTCACGGTCACCAAGTGGCTTAAACGCGAGGGTGACGCAATCAAAGAACTCGAGCCCCTGCTGGAAGTCAATACTGATAAGGTGGACACCGAGATCCCGGCGCCAGCTTCGGGTACGATCCTCAAGATTGTTGCCCAGGAAGGATTGCCCGCCAAAGTCGGCGAGGTCCTTGCATTCATCGGTAAGCCCGGAGAGGCCATGGAAGGTGCAAAGGATAGTGCACTCCGTCCTCCTGAGCCCACCTCCCCCGCAGTGCAGCCGGCCCGAAGCGACCGCGATCCCGCGGGTGGTCGAGCCACGGGCTTCGTTTCGCCCGTGGTGGCGCGGGTCGCCGCCGAGAATGGGGTCGATCTGTCTCGGGTCCACGGAACCGGCTTGAATGGTCGGATCACAAAAGGTGATGTCCTCCGCGTCTTGGAGGTTGGCGTGGCGGCGCCGGCTTCGCCGGCCCGTGCTGATCAACCCCATCCTCCGGTCGTCAGGCGTGCTGGGGATCAATTGATCCAACACTCGATCATCAGACGGCAGATCGCCGAGCACATGGTCCTTTCGCAGAGGACGTCTCCTCACGTTCTCACCGTCATGGAAGCGGACATGGGCCAGGTTTCGGCGCACCGCCAATCAAACAGAGTCGCTTTTGAGAGTCAGGGGGTAAAGCTCACATTCACAGCGTACTTCATTGCAGCCATCGTCGCTGCCCTGAAGGCTTACCCCATGGTCAACTCGTCGTGGACGGAGGAGGGCGTGCTCATTCATCACGCCATAAACGTCGGCATGGCGACTTCGCTGGGCGACGAGGGGCTCATTGTTCCGGTTATCAAGAGCGCCGACAACCTCTCGCTGCTCGCCACCGCGCGGGTTGTAAGTGACCTTGCGAACCGGGCACGCGGCCGCAAGCTTCAACCCGACGAGGTACGCGGGGGCACCTTCACGCTCACCAACCACGGCATCGGCGGGTCGCTCATAGCCATGCCGATCATCAACCAGCCGCAGTGCGCCATCCTTGGCACCGGCGCCATCCAGAAGCGCGTCGTGGCGGTTACAGATTCCGCCGGCCGTGACGCCTTCGCCGTCCATCCCATGGTTTATCTCTCGCTGGTCTTCGATCATCGAATCTTGGACGGCGCAAGCGCCGATCTCTTCTTGATGAAGATCAAGGAGACCTTGGATAACTGGAAATCGAATGAGTGATGAGTTCGCGCACGCTCAAGTTCCGATACCACCGCCGGCGATCTTTGCAGGCTTTCTCGTCGCGGCCCTGCTTCTGAACTGGGCTTTTCCGCTCCCGACGCCTTGGCTTGGGGTATTGCGTGACGTCGGTGCCCTGATGGTTCTGGCTGGCTTGAGTCTCGGATTGTGGTCGGTTCGGCTGATGATGAAGTCGCACACCTCCCCCGATCCGCACCGGCCTACGACCGCCCTTGTGACGCATGGTCCCTACGGCCGTACCCGCAATCCCATTTACCTTGGCTTCTTTTTGATCTATCTTGGATTCACCTTTATGGCCGGGACGCTTTGGGGGATCCTGCTTGGTCCGGTGCTGCTCGTGACAGTGAGTCTTGCCGTCGTTCGTGCCGAGGAGAGGTATCTTGAGGCCAAGTTTGCCGCTGGCTATGCCCTTTACAAGTCGCGCGTCCGGCAGTGGCTGTGAGCACGCAGCGCCGCGAAATCCCGTATTCTGGCTCGCTATTCTGCCAAGAACCGTGGGCATGTGTGCTGCTCGCCTGCAACTTCGAGGGCCGGGAGCTGGTTGCCTGCTCGATCCATCGCCTGCCCCTGTGCTTGCGGGCGGCGTAGACGCGGCATGCTGGGATAGGGTTCGGCCGCAAGCGGCCGCCCTCGGCTGGCAGCGCGGGTAAAATCAATCGGCACACAATCCGATTTCCTCAACGGAGTAATTCATGTCTCAAAACTTTGATGTGGTCGTGATCGGCGCGGGCCCGGCAGGCTACGTCGCCGCTATTCGTTCCGCGCAGCTCGCGCAAAAAGTGGCCATTGTCGACCGGCAGTGGCTGGGCGGCGTCTGCCTCAACGTGGGCTGCATCCCGTCCAAGTCGCTGCTGCACAATGCCGAGGTTGCGCATATCCTGAGACAGCGCGGCAAGGATTTTGGTTTTTCCTTTGATAATTTGAAGTTCGATTACGGCACAGCCGTGAAGCGGTCGCGGCAGAACTCCGACCGCCTGACAAAAGGGGTCGGCTTCCTTATGAAGAAGCACGGGATCACGGTCTTCATGGGAAATGCGCGAGTGACTGCCCAGGACACTGTGGAGGTCACTGCCGCAGACCAAAAGGTCACCGAACTCAAGGCGAGGAACATCGTTGTGGCCACGGGCGCCGACACGGCCGTGCCTGCTGCCTGGAAGCTCGATGGGGAGAAAGTTATCACTTACCTGGAGGCCATACTGCAGGAACGGCTGCCGAAGACCGTGGTTATCATCGGCTCCGGGGCGATCGGCGTCGAATTTGCCACCATCTGGAACTCATATGGCGTGGACGTGACGATTGTGGAGATGTTGCCTCGCCTCGTGCCCCTGGAGGACGAAGAGGTTTCCAAGGAACTCGAGAAGGAATTCAAAAAGCGCGGCATCAAGTGCCTCGTGGGCACCAAAGTGGAATCGGTGGAGAGCACCAAGACCGGTGCCAGGGTAAAGGTCGACAGCGATGGAAAGCAAGCCGTGCTCGAGGCCGATCAAGCCTTGGTCGCAATTGGCTTCCGACCACACTCGAAAGGTTTTGGGTTGGAGGAAGTCGGCGTCCGGCTCGACGCCCGCGGTTTTGTGGAGATCAACGATAAGTTGCAGACGAGCGTTCCGAACATTTGGGCCGCGGGGGACGTCACCGGCAAGCTGATGCTTGCGCACGTCGGGTCCGCTATGGGCATCGTGGCTGCCGAGAACATTGCCGGGGCGGAGACGGTGACGCTGGACTACGAGATGATGCCGCGTGCCACCTACTGCCATCCGCAGATCGCCTCATTTGGACTGACCGAAGCCCAGGCCAAGGAGCGCGGCTATGCGGTGAAGATTGGGCGATTTCCTTTCCAGGCCAATGGCAAGGCTCTTGGATTGGGGGACTACGCGGGCTGGGTGAAGCTTGTTGTGGATGAGAAGTACGGTGAGATTCTGGGCGCACACATGATTGGACCGGAGGTCACCGAGCTGTTGCCGGAGCTGACCCTGGCCCATATGATGGAGCTGACACCGAACGAGATCGCTCGCAACGTGCATGCCCATCCGTCCCTGAGCGAAGTGCTCATGGAAGCTGCCCACGCCGCCGAAGGCGCATCGATCAACATATGAGGTGCAGGGCCCCTGGTCAAGGCTGATTGGCCGCGAAAAACACAAGAGCCGCTTCGTGAGGAGCGGCTCTTGGCACTCGTTGCCGTTCTGTTTGCTAGCGGGCGCGGATCTTGGGGCCGCTGAAGGGAAGGGCGAAAAGCGGGGCAAACACGCAGAAGTCAAACAGACCGGCCGCCAACGGCACCAATCCGATGACTGCGATCACGATCCCGGTGGCACCGGCCAAGCCTAGAAGGCCCCAGACGACGAGAGCGGCCCCCGCCACAATGCGGGTAATACGGCCAGTCGGCGAAGCAAGGAAGGAAACAAACGGGTTCATCTTTTGCTCCTATTCTTTGATCATCCTGCCCACAGTATAGGAGCGTAGTCCAATTCCGTCTGTGACTTAGTCACGCGCTGCTGGTCGCGTTGCTTAGGCCGAGGCCAGCGTTGTGAGCGCCGGCTTGTCCACCACCTCAATCTGCCCTCGGCTGGCTTGGATCAGTTGCTGATCCGAGAAGTCCTCCAGCAACCGGCTTATGACCTCCCGTGAACTCCCAAGCTCGGCTGCAAGCTCCTGATGCGTGATGTGGATGGTCTTTTCATTCTGGCAGCGAGCAAGTAGCAATGCCGCGAGACGCACATCCATGCGCCGGAACGCCACCTCCTCGACGATTTCCATCACACTGGATAGGCGTTCGGATAGCAGATCGAAGACGAAGTCACGCCACAGGTCGTACCGGTTGATCCAGCTGCGGAACGTATCCGAGGGGATCATGGCCGCTTCCGCCTCCTTTTCCACCGTGGCAATGGCCGGAAACGTCTTGTGGCTAAGAATTGCGTTGGCCGTCAAGATGCAGCTCTCGCCATTTCCAAAACGATACAGGGTCAGCTCGCGACCGGTATCTCCTATCTTGTAAACTCGCACCACGCCGGAAATGAGCAAGGCAATGGCGTCAACCAGGTCCCCTTCCATGAACACATCATGGCCGACTGGTATGCGTGCAAAGAACGCGGCGCTCCGGAACTCCCGAACGAGCGCTGCATCGGCGTGTTCAAGCATCGGAAGAGCCTGTTCCACTTTTTGGAATTCCTGATCGCTAAGCATGCTGTTTCATCCCTCCCGCGGACCTCGTGCTCCGGGAGATTCAGGGCTTCTCAATCACCCAGTAGTTGGAGAGCCCGAACGTACGCAGCGGCGTCCCCTCCAGAAACTGGAGACACCCTCTCAGCGCGCGCCCAAAGAGTCCGAAGCGGCCGACGAGATTGTCGTAGGCGCCAAAGATTACTGTGCGCCGTATGACTTTCGCGGGTGATCCATTCAGGAGCCTTTCCAGATCGCGCGGAGCGTACACTCGAACGTGTGGTGCCAGGCGGTCCCGAAGCGAGCGAGGTAGATAGTTCACAAATAGCTTGTTTCCAAAGTGGTATCTGCCGCGCCAGTACATCCCGTGCGTCTCGAACGGGTACCCGCGGTTGGGGCAAAAGATCACCGCCCGCCCGCCAGGTCTCAGCACGCGCAGCATCTCTCGCATGGCAAGCCGATCGTCTGCCACATGCTCAATGACCTCGTGACTAAGCACGAGATCAAAGGTACCGGCTGCAAAGGGCAGGGATTCTGAGGCTGCGTTCAAGATGCCCTGTGAACGCTCAGCCGCCTCGCGGGCGCGCGCGAAATCATACTCGAGTCCCGTAACGTCGGCCGCCTTCAACCTTAGGTGCTCGACGTACATCCCGACGCCGCAGCCGTTGTCCAGAACACGACCAGCGAGCCGCTCGCCGGCGGCCTCCAGAATCATCCGCAGCCGGCGCTCCTGGCCCGCGCGCCAGACGTAGGATGGCTCTCCACGCAAAGCCGCCTTCTCGAGGTCACGTGTATCCATCAGGCGGATTATATCTGAGCGCATTTGCCAGCACTTATCGGCCGCCGGAGGCCGTTGGCTGAAACAAGAGTCAACTCCCGCAGTCTGGGGGCGAGACTGCGATGGACCCGAGCACCCTAAACTTGCATCATTTGAGGACAGGCGCCCGCGTGTCACGTGAACGGAGCTTGTCGCGCAACATGGCTCCTGCCGCGCCGCGTGCTGCGCTGCCACCCGCAATTGGGCATGCTATACTTCCTCGCTTGGAAGACGCGATGTTGCCAAGAACTGCCGTCTCCGGGCCAAGCGGGATTTGCCGAAACGGAGTCCCTGGCTGGTCATGCCCTAGACAATCGGGGGCGCCACAGGACTGCAGGGACTTGGCATACTCCTCTTTTGGGCAATGCGTCGGCCGGGGACGCCGGGCGAGGGATTCTGCACCGGTTCGCGGCCAGTGGCATCGTGCTCGGCACGAGTACCGACGGGCCCGCCTCTTTCCAGCGCCGGATGCGCCGGCCTGCCGAAGCGTTGATGACTTCAAATCCTCCACTGATCGCTGTCTCGGTCGTCAGTCACGGCGATGCACTTCCATTGCGCTCGCTCATGGAGAGTCTGCGCGCGCATGAAGACCCTGGCAAAATACAGCTAATCGTCACTGATAACCTGGGACGGGACTTGCCCCGGCTCGATCCGGACGGATGGAATTCGCTTCAAGTGTTGCGAAACCAAGTTCCCCAAGGCTATGGCCGCAACCATAACGCCGCCTTCGGCGCCGCCCAGGCAGAGTACTTCTGCGTCTTGAATCCCGACGTGGTCTTCCTCACGTCGACATTTGGGCCTCTGCTGGCCGCCTTGGAATTCAGGTGGCGCCGACATCGCGGCTCCCCTGGTCGTGGATCCCCGCGGCAATCTTCAAGACTCGTTTCGAAACCTCCCGTCGCCCCTGGAGCTGTTTCTGCGCGGTGGCGGCGGCAGGCGGATCGCGATTGGGCCTCCCGTTGGCGACTCCCTTCATCCTGACTGGATCGCCGGAATGTTCCTGCTTATGCGGAGCGAAACGTTTTCAAGGCTGGGCGGATTCGATCCGCGCTACCATCTCTACTTTGAAGATGTGGATCTGTGCACGCGGGCCCGTTTGATGGGATTTTCACTCCTGGTAGACAGCCGTGTCAGGGTGGAACACGATGCCCGGCGGGATAGTCACCAGCCTGGTAGACACATGCTTTGGCATCTAGGCAGCGCGGCGCGTTTTTTCACTTCGGGAGTCTATCGACGCGCCCGGAGCCTGCGGAATTCCCGTGGCTGAGCGGGTCCTGATCGTGGAGGACGAGCCTGCATTGCAGGCAACGCTTGCATACAACTTGAAGAAGGATGGCTACACCGTCGAGGTTGTCGGGAACGGCCGCGACGGCAGTGGAGGCGGCCCGGCGGCTGAAGCCAGATCTAATCGTTCTCGACCTGATGCTGCCCGAGCTCGACGGCTTCGAGGTCGCCCGCATCGTTCGCGCAGAGATGACTTCGGCCATACTGATGCTGACCGCCCGTGTGGACGAGATCGACCGCGTTGTGGGCTTGGAGGTTGGTGCCGACGATTACCTCACCAAGCCGTTCTCGATGCGGGAATTGCTGGCCAGGGTCAAAGCCATTCTCAGACGCACGCGGCTGATCCGGGAAGAGACGAAGGTCGGTCATGACACGATCGCCGACGAGCAACTTGTGTTTGGCAATCTGGTCATTGATCGGGTTCGTCGGGAAGTCAGGCTCGAGGGCAAGCCATTGACCCTCAAACCCAAGGAATACGAACTGCTGATGTTCCTGGCGGAGCACAAAGGTCGCATGCTTTCGCGGGAGTTCATCCTGCAGCGCGTGTGGGGATGGGATTTCATCGGTGATAGCCGCACCGTGGACGTGCACGTTCGCTGGTTGCGGCAGAAGGTCGAAGCTGACGCGGCCAAGCCCGCGCGCATCGTGACGGTCCGCGGTGGGGGTTACCGCTTTGAAGGCTAGCAGGGCTGCCGGCGCCCTGGGCACGACCTAATGTCACTCCCGTTCCTCGCCATCTTCCTAATCGCACTGGTTGCCGCTGGCCTGGCTTGCGTGGCGCTACGCCAGATTGCGAGCCCGCCTGCGCTCGCTTGCCACCGCACTGCGCACGGAACCGACGACCGGGCTTTCAGCGGATAGCCCTGAGCTCCAGGACGTGCTCCGGGCGATCCTTTCCGTGACGTCCGGTTATCAGTCCCGCCTTTCGGGCCTGGAGCTCGAGCGGGACCGCGTCGCCACCGTCCTGAACCAAATGACCGACGGGGTCCTGATCGCCAACAGCGAAGGTCGCATCGAGCTTGCGAATCCGGCCGCGCGCCTCCTGTTCGAATACCCTGAGCCGCTCGGGCATACGGCCGCCGAGGTGCTCCGCAGTCACCAGTTGATCGGTGTTTGGCAGCGCTGCCGCCAACTGAACGCAATGCAAAGCGAGTCTGTCGAGCTCCCGGGGCGTCACCAATTCCTGCAGCTGATCGTGATCCCCGATACACACGCGGGCGGCACCCTCCTGCTGGTGCAGGATCTGACGCGCGTGCGGCGGCTCGAGACCGTTCGGCGCGATTTTGTGTCCAATGTGTCGCATGAGCTCAGGACGCCCCTGGCCTCTCTGAAAGCGCTGACCGAGACCCTTCAGGACGGCGCCCTTGCCGACCCCGAGGCCGCACCGCGTTTCCTTGCGCAAATGGTCACCGAAGTGGATGCCCTGACGCAGATGGCCCAGGAGCTCCTTGATCTATCCAGGATCGAATCGGGACAGGTGGCGCTGAGCTTCGCAAGGATTGCGCCCAGAAAATTGCTCGAGTTTGCCGCCGAGCGAATGAGAATGCAAGTGGGGCGCGCCGGCTTGAGCTTGGCTGTTGAATGCCAGCCGGATCTGGTCGATCTGCAGGGTGACGGCGTCCGCCTGGAACAGGTCCTCGTCAACCTGATACACAATGCTGTAAAGTTCACCGGGCCCGGCGGCCAAGTGGTGCTGTCGGCGGAGATGGATCAGGCGCCACTTTCCGACTCGGCTGCTGAAACCGCGAAGCCTTTCGTCCGACTCGCCGTCAAGGATACGGGGATCGGAATCCCCGCAGACGACGTGCCCAGGATCTTTGAGCGCTTCTACCAGGTGGACAAGGCGCGCACCGGCAGCGGGACTGGTCTGGGACTCTCCATTGCCCGTCACATTGTCGAGGGGCACGGCGGCAGGATTTGGGCGGAGAGCATCGAAGGGCTCGGCAGCACATTCTTCTTCACAATCCCACAGGCTAAGTAATTCGGCCAGCGGTGCCGCCTGCAGATCTCCCCGGCGCGCTTTCGCCTCCTCAATGGCTCACCGGGGGCATTCTTAACACGATATTAACCTCTTCTTTCATGCTCCATAACCGCGGGTTGATACCCTCTGGTCCACAACTGCCAAAAGAGGAGTAGAAGAAAGATGCCAAAGTCCTTTCGCTCGTTGATATTCGTCTCGGTCGCACTAAGCTTTGTGCTGGCTGCGTGCGGCGCTCCGGCTGCAGGGACCGAAGCCGCCGGCCCGGTGGCCATGCCGGCCGAAAGTTCGAGTTCAGTGGTGGCGGCGCCCACGCCGGTCGCTGCTCCAGGATCGATAACGATTAATGGAGCTGGAGCGACTTTCCCGTTTCCACTCTATAGCAGATGGTTCTACGATTATGCCTTCGTGGACTCAAGCGCAAGGTTCAACTATCAATCCATCGGATCCGGTGGTGGAATCAAACAAATCACAGAGAAAACAGTTGACTTCGGCGCTTCGGATGCCATCCTCAATGCCGATCAGTTCACCGCCGCCCCAGGCATTCAGATGTTTCCGACTGTGGCCGGAGCGGAGGCGATTGTCGTGAACCTCAAGGGCCCGGATGGCAATCCTCTCACGACCCCCCTGAACTTCCCTTACACTGCAGTCGCAGATATCTATCTTGGAAAGATCACGAAATGGAACGATCCCGTACTCACAGCCGCGAACCCCGACGTTCAGCTGCCGGACCAGGACATCATTGTGGTGCACCGGTCTGATGGATCCGGCACGACCTACATCTTCACGGATTTCCTTTCCAAGGCCAGCCCTGAATGGAAGGATACGGTGGGGAACGGAACGTCCGTGCAATGGCCCGTTGGCCTGGGTGGCAAGGGCAACGAGGGGGTGTACGGCACCGTCTCGCAAAACGATGGCGCCATTGGTTACGTGGAGCTGGCATACGCCCTTCAAAATAAGGCCGTCTTGAACCTCTTGCAGAACAAAGCCGGCGAGTACGTGGCTCCTTCTTCAGAATCTGACGCAGGCTGCCATGAGCGACTTCGGCACTGAGTTGGGTGACAAGCTCGCGATTTCCATCGTGGACGCCCCCGATGCGGCATCCTACCCGATTGCGGGATACACGTACCTGCTTCTCTACATGGATCAGCAGGATTGCACCAAAGCCCAGAAAATTGTTGAATTCATGAACTGGGCCTACGGGTCGGACGGTACCAAGGATGCAACCGATTTGGCCTATGTTCCCCTGCCGGGCGCGGTCAAGGAGCAGGTGCAGGCCCGGATCGCTAAGATTACTTGCCAGGGCAAGCCACTCGGCCAATAAGTTATACTTTTCTCCCCGCCAGTCTGGCAAGAGTCACCATCCTCTCCTGACCAGTCGGTCAGGAGAGGGAATTCCACCTGAAGCATCGAAACATCTTACATGGCATCCCTGACCAGGACCCTCAGTGCCCGGAAGCTCTACGAACAAGCCCGACGCTCGTGGCGTCACGGTGATCAGCTTTATCAGGCCCTTCTGATACTGGCCACTGCCGCGGTGCTTGTGCTCGTGTTTCAGATTGGCGCCGAGCTTTGGCAAAACTCTGCGCTCTCCCGCCACGCTTTCGGCTGGAAGTTCCTCATCATGTCCACTTGGGATCCTGCCCTGACCGACACGTTTGGCGCGTTGCCTTTCATTTTGGGCACTCTTGAGACATCGGCGATCGCTCTTATGGGGGCCATTCCGCTCGGAATTGGCGCCGCCATTTTTCTTGCCGAGCTTGCGCCCGACTGGCTCGGCCGGCCCCTGGGTTTTCTGGCGGAGTTGCTGGCTGCCGTGCCCAGTGTGGTGTATGGGCTGTGGGGCCTGTTCGCGTTCATTCCGCTCTTCGTGCGGCCGACATCCAAGCTGCTGCAAGGCACACTCGGTTTTCTGCCGCTCTTCCAGGGCCCGGTGTATGGTCCCAGCCGCCTCGCCGCCGGGCTGCTTCTGGCAATCATGATCGTTCCGACAATCACGGCGGTGAGCCGGGATGTGTTGAACGCCATCCCTGGCGGTCAGCGCGAGGCGGCTCTCGCCCTGGGTGCCACGCGCTGGGAGGTCATTGCAGGTGTTCTTCTTCCATACGGGACGTCAGGTTTCCTGGGGGCCGTCATTCTAGGCCTGGGGCGCGCCCTGGGCGAGACCATCGCTGTGACGATGGTGATTGGCAACAATCTGGATCTAAGCGCATCGCTCCTGCATCCCGGATACACCATGGCTTCGATCATAGCGAACGAGTTCACAGAGGCTACCTTCGACCTTTACCTGCACGCCCTGATAGAAATCGGTCTGATCCTTTTTGCCATTACCCTGGTCATTAACCTGGCCGCGCAATTCCTGATCTGGAGTGTGGGACGACGTACACGCGTGGAGATGCGCGCGTGAGAATTACTTCAGATCGCCGCCGGTTGTGGCGGAGAACGGTGAACGGCTTCATGCTGGCGCTTGCCGCGCTGTGCGCCCTGCTGATCGTTGTGCCGCTGGTCTGGATACTTGGGTATGTAATTCGCGAGGGTGCGCCGGCGATCTCTCCGGCGTTTTTCACGCAACTGCCCACACCCGTGGGCGTACCAGGCGGCGGGATCGCGAACGCCGTGGTCGGTTCCTTCATGACTGTCGGGCTTGGTCTGCTGGTCGCCGCGCCTATTGGGATTCTCGCAGGCATCTACGCAGCCACGTATCCGGACACGCCTTGGGGCGTGGCGCTTCGCTTCGGAACGGATGTTATCTCGGGCGTTCCCTCCATCGTCATGGGCATCTTCGCCTACACGCTGGTCGTCCTCCCGCAGAGGCATTTCTCCGCCCTGTCTGGCGGCATCGTGCTCTCGTTCATCATGCTGCCCATCTTGATTCGCACCACCGAGGAGATGGTGCGCCTGGTTCCCAATTCGCTCCGCGACGGCTCTCTGGCTCTGGGAGCTGCGGAGTGGAAGACGTCTTTATCTGTGATCTTGCCCGCCGCGCTGAACGGCCTGGTAACCGGGATCATGTTGGCGATCGCGCGGGCTGCCGGGGAGGCCGCACCCATGCTCTTCACCGCCTTTGGCAATCCATTCCTGAACGTGGACTTCAGTCAGCCGGTCGCGACCTTGCCCCATATGATATTCACCTATGCCAGTTCCCCGTATGAGGATTGGCACAACAAGGCCTGGGGCGCCGCCCTGGTGCTGATTGCTTTGGTCCTTCTCTTGAACGTTGCCGCCCGCACCCTGGTTTGGTGGCGGACTGGGCGCCAAGGTGTCTAATCTGGGAGTCTCCTGGTCATGAGCGTGCAGGTACAGCCCCAAGTTGCGGCGAGTGGTGACAGCATCGCGGCTGATGTAATCAAAACGGAAGCCCGGGACTTAAGTGTGTTCTACCGGGAGTTTCGAGCCATCGCCCAGGTAAATCTGACAGTACGTGCTCAGCGGATCACGGCCATCATCGGGCCATCTGGCTGTGGGAAGTCCACGCTGCTGAGGGCCTTTAATCGCATGAACGATCTTGTCAGAGGGTCAAGGGTGGAAGGCCAGCTCTATCTGGACGGCCAGCCGCTCTATGACAGTAACGTGGACGTGGTGGATGTGCGCCGCCGCATAGGAATGGTGTTCCAGCGCGCCAATCCATTTCCTAAGAGCATCTATGATAACGTGGCGTATGGACCCCGTCTGTATGGGGTGCGTCGACGGAGCCTCGTCGATGCGGTCGTCGAAAAGTCCCTGCGACAGGCGGCGTTGTGGGAAGAAGTCAAGGACAAGCTCAATCAAAGCGGGCTATCGCTGTCCGGCGGACAGCAGCAGCGCTTGTGCATCGCTCGTGCCATTGCCGTGGAGCCCGAGGTCATTCTGATGGATGAGCCCGCCTCCGCTCTTGATCCGATTTCCTCGCTCCGCATAGAAGAACTGATGCATGACCTTGCCAGGGATTACACGATCATCATCGTGACCCATAACATGCAGCAGGCGGCCCGTGTTTCCGACTTCACTGCCATGATGATGATTGATGAAAAGCGTGCAGGGCGCCTGATTGAATTTGATGAGACCCAGAAGATCTTCACAAACCCGAAAGATAAGCGCACGGAAGACTATGTCACAGGCCGCTTTGGCTAGGAACATCCTGCCCGCGGCCGGGCCGGATGCCTGCCGGTGGAGTCGTCGAGGTGCCCATGCTCCGTAAGACATTTGAGACTGAGTTGAATCAGGTCAAGGATGAGATCCTCGTGCTCGGCTCCATGGTGGAGCAGGCCATCATCGACTCCGTGGAGGCGCTGAAGAAACGCGATCTGGCAGCCGCGAAACGTCTCCTGGAGGCCGATCGGTCCATCAACAAGAAGCGCTTTGCCATCGAGAGTCAGTTGATGATTCTGATTGCCACTCAGCAACCCATGGCACACGACTTGCGGCTGCTCGCTTCCATTATGGAGATCAATTCCGAGCTTGAGCGTATGGGCGACTACGCCAAGGGCATTGCCAACATCAATCTCCGCATGGGGGACCGCCCATTGCTGAAGCCGTTGATTGACGTGCCGCGCATGGCGCAGAAGGGCGCAGATATGCTCCACCGCGCGCTTACGGCCTTTGTGAACGAGGATATCGAGGCCGCCCGCAAGATCCCGGTCGAAGATGACGAGGTGGACGCCCTATACAACCAGGTTTACCGTGAGCTCATGACGATCGTGATAGGCGATCCCACCGCCATTGAGCGCGCCAACTGGCTGCTCTGGACCGCGCACAATCTCGAGCGTTTCGCGGACCGCGTGACCAACATCTGTGAACGTACGGTTTTCGTGGTCACGGGTGAGCTGACGGAGATCAACGATACGGATAGCGATTTCTGGAAGCAGGAGTGAGCACAGCGCGAAGGGTGCTGTTCCTATGTACGGGGAACTCGTGCCGCTCGCAACTGGCAGAGGCCATCACCAATGCGCGCTTTGCCGGGTGGCGGGCTGATTCGGCAGGCGTGCGGCCGGCTCCCGCGGTGCATCCAATGACGATTCGAGTGCTGCAGGAATTGGGCATCGAGCACGTGGGCGTGCCCAAATCAGTCGAGCAGTTCCGCGATCGTGAGTTTGACCTGGTCGTGACGGTCTGCGATGGTGCCAATGAGCAGTGCCCGGTCTGGCTCGGCACGGGCAGGCGGCTTCACGAAAGCTTTCGCGATCCGGCGGACGCAGTGGGGACGGACGAAGAGCGCCTTGGAGTCTTCAGACTTATCCGCGATCAGATCTATCAGAAGCTTCCCGATATCCTGGTCTAAAGAAGCGCAGACGGGCAGAGGGCTTAGGCCGCTCGCAGGTGCGGGTGCGCGTCTTGCTCAGCAATGACTAGATGCCCGAAACCACCAGCAGCAGCTCGGTGAGAAACGCAAAGACGAAACCTGAGAAGAAGCCCCAACCGGCTGCCGGCTTATTGGCGCCGCGCCAATTCATCTGGAAAAGTTCCCCGATGATATATACAAGCGCTCCGGCGGCCAGGGAGAGGAACAAGACGGACATCGTTGTGGATATGAAGTAGTATCCCAGGATCGTCCCCAGAAAGGTTGGTCCGCCGCCGATCAATCCTGCCAAGCCGAGGAAGCCCCACGACGGCATTTCCTTGCCCATTAGCGGACCGACGATCCCAAAGCCCTCGGTGGCATTATGCAGCCCAAAACCCGCAAGCAGGATGGCAGCAAATGCAATCTCGCCTCCGCCCGCTGATTGCCCGATCGCCAAACCCTCTGAGAAATTATGCAAGCCGATCCCTGCGGCGATCAGCAAAGCGAACCGGGAGGGGGACAGCAATTGTCCTTGCGCGCCAGCCCGGCGCAGGTACCGCCGTTTCGAAAGCGATCAGGCCCCCCAGGCCGACGCCAAAGCCCAATAGGAAGATCCCGAACAGGATCAGCAACGGCCCGTACGCGCCCGAACTCAAGCTGGATTCGATCGGCGCCCCCAGCTGCTGAAAGATGTCGAAGAACAGGAAAACAAGGATTCCTGCCGAAGTCATCGAGAGAAACGTGCGAACCCTGTCCGGAAGACCCTTGATCCGGCCGATTGGAAGTCCAAGGTAGATCGTGAGGCCGGCGATACCCCCGAGCAACACCGTCTGCGGAAAGCTCATTGCCCATCCCTGTCCTGAGGCGTCTACGAATCAAAAATCAGGCTAATTGCGCCTGATTTAGTCCGATTTTACCATGCGGTCGGATGTGAAGGGAGCTCTACGGCAAAGGCTCACGCAGACGGGAACGGGGACTGGGCGAGCCTACCGCGCCCGTGACGGTCCGGACTTGGATGTGGCATGACCGCCCCGGTGCGGTGGAACGTCGATTGCGACCACCTTACATACTTGCCCGTCCAGGAGTTTGGAGTGCAGCCGGTTATCCAGGCTGTCCAAGGCGTCCGATGCGATCGTCACGACGGTCGGCAGCTCAGCGTTGGACCTGTAGTTGAAGAGTTGGTAAAGCTTCTCGCGGACCCAGGGCGTCATCGATTCTGTGCCAAGGTCATCCAGCACGAGAAGCGGCGCCGTGCGGATTTCTTCAAACCGACGGTCGAAAGTGGTCTGACTGGTGGGGCTGAACGTCGCCCGCAGGTGATCGAGCAGGTCTGGCACGACCACGAAGAGCGGGGGATCGCCCAACTCGGCCCTCCGGTTGGCTATCGCCGCTGCAAGGTGCGTTTTTCCAATGCCGTAGTCGCCGGTGAACACGAGCCAACCGCGAGGTCGCTCTGCATAGCTTTGGGCAGCCTCGAATGCTTGCTTGAGAGATTTGGCCGCGGAGGCGTCCAAGCGCTCCGCTTTGCGCATCGAGAAAGTCTCGAATGTGCGGCTGGCGTGCAGTTCCAGGGAGGACAGCTCCGGATGGCCGGCCTCATGCATGGGGCGCCGGAAGTCCGGCGCCATGACGCGCACTTGGGTGACCAATTCGGGATCGGCCAGCCGCGACCGAAGGCGCTCCTCGATCTCATCCAGCAACAAATTGCTGGTCACAATCGTCGCCAGTTTGTTGATGTATCGGTAATTGACGATCTGAAAGAGCTTCTCTTGTGCCCAGCCTGTGGCATTCTGGGTGCCAAAGTCGTCGAGCACCAGCAACTGGGCGTTGCGGATCTCTTCGAAGCGCTGCTCAAAGGTCGTATCCTGACTGTCGTACGCGAAGCGCAGCGTATCCAGAAGGTCCGGAACGGTCAGGAAGAGTGTGGGTACACCCATACTGACGGCAAAATTGGCCGCGGCAGCCGCCAGGTGAGTCTTTCCGCAGCCGGCGCCGCCCTGTAGGAACAGCCATCCCGCCAGTGTCTCCGCGTAGTGCCGCGCCTGGTTGTATGCCATTTGAAGCGAATTGGCCTGCGCCTCACGCAAGCCCTGTCGTCCGCGGGGTTTGAAGGAATCGAATGTGAGATCGCGCAACTCGTCCAGGTGGCTAAGCGCAAACAATCGGTCCTGGACCGCGCTGCTGACCTGCCGGCGCCGGCAGACGCACACGAAGAGCCGCCCAAAGTCGGGGTCGTCGACGGGCACATCCTTTCGAAGATAGCCGATACCGCCGCAATGTGGGCAGTCGGGATCGCCCAGAGACGGGCCGGCGGATTCAGCCTTCGAGGAATCGTCTGATCTTGTCTTTTGCGTTGCGTCGGCGAGCTGTCTGATCGTCTCGTCTATTTTGCTTTTGGGCACGGCCCTCTTCCTTCCATCGTCTCAGAATGGCCTCGCAATACTTCCAGCTGCGCTTGTTGTTTTCCACCGCCAGTGCAATCGCCTCGGCAATCCATTCCGGCGCGTACTGTGCCTCAGCCCCTTTCAGTTCGTCCGCGATGATCGGCGTGAGGGGCCCGATATTCTCCTCATAAACCTTGAAGATATTGGGACGCTCCAACGGCAGTGAGGACGTGGCGGTTGCCCCATCGTACCCGCGCAGCGCAAAGGTCTGCGCTCCCGCCTGTCCTCGCGGCGAGTTGACGAAATACAGCACCTTTCCGTCGTGCGCCGCGCGGAGCAGAACGCCTCGCTCAACGGCCTTCTCCAGCCCCGATTTGACACGCTCCGGCTCGAGACCCAGCGAATCCGATTCGATTTCGGCTTCGGAAACTGCGCGGTACGTCCCCTCCATGCGCTCGACGCGCCATAGCGTGTAGAGGATCACACGCAGTTCGTCGTCCTGGATGTCCTTCAGCAGGACATTGAAGAAAGCATCTGGGATTGCCGTGAAACTGTCACTATCGGAAAAGCCGGCGAACTTATTCATTTGTCCGTCCTCGCCGCCCCTCGGATTCGGCATCCTTAGCCCAAATCCCAGGTGGCCGCGTTCACGAACTGAGCCAGCTCATCTCGGAAGACCAACTCGATCAACCCAGTCGGGCCGTTGCGATGCTTTGAGATTTTGAGCTGCATGGCGTTCTTCTTGGTTGCGTCGTGCTCCCAATCCTCAGGTTTTTGCAGGAACATGACCACGTCGGCGTCCTGTTCCAGGGAGCCCGACTCCCGCAGATCCGACAATTGTGGCTCCTTCCCTGAACGCTGCTCGACGGCGCGGCTGAGCTGCGCGGCTGCCAGGACGGGCACCTTGAGTTCACGCGCCAGCACCTTCAGGTTGCGCGAGATGTAGGAGACCTCCTGGACCCGATTCTCTGTATGGACATCCCCCGTCATCAACTGCAGGTAGTCAACGAGAATCAAGTCCAGTTGATGTTCCAGATGCAAACGCCGGCTCTTGGCGCGCAATTGCAGGGGAGTGAGGGCCGGAGTGTCGTCGAGAAAGATCTGCGTGTCCGACATCACCTCGATCGCCTGGGCAAACAGGGACCAATCTCCTTCCGCGAGATGGCCCGTCCGAAGCCGCTGGGAGTCGATGCCGGTCTGCTGGGCGATCAGCCGCTGCGCCACCTGCTCGTTGGACATCTCCAGCGAGAAAACGGCGACGTGTTTCTTGTGGATCAGCGCCGCATTCTTTGCTACAGAGAGCAGAAAGCTCGTCTTGCCCTGACCGGGCCGGCCGGCAATGATCAGCAAGTCTGACGGCTGCAAACCGCCGAGTTTCTTGTCCAGGTCGATGAAGCCCGTCGGCACACCGTAGAACTCTTCGCCGCGACGGGCGAGCTCGTCAATGCGGTCGTAGTACTCGCTTAGGACGGCGCGGATCGGCTCGACTTCACGCCGCAGCCGGCGCTCGCTGACGTTGAAGACGGCCTTTTCGGCTTCGTCCATGACATTGTCAACGTCCAGGTCCTCGTTGTAAGCGACGGAGGCGATGGAGTTGGCGGCGCCGATCATCCGGCGGCGTATCGCGTGGCTCTCGACGATGTGGGCGTAAGACACCGCGTTCAGCGAGGTCGGTACCTGGTTCACGAGGGCGGTCAAGTAGGCCCGCCCGCCGATCTCATCAAGTTGCCCGCGCCGGTCGAGCTCCTCGCTAAGCGTCAGCAGATCGACCGGGATGCGCTGCTCGTGCAGGCTTGTGAAGGCCTCCCATATCCATCGATGCCGGTGGATGTGGAAGTCGTCGGGCTGCAGGAACGGCGAGATGTCGTAGTAGGCCTCGGGATTAATAAGAACCGCCCCCACGACTGCTTCTTCGGCTTCCCGATTGTGAGGAACGCTCGGCGATGTGGGGGCGGTGGTCGTTTCAGCCGGAAGGAACTCTGTCATGGTTTCGTGGGCCTGTCGGGCTGGTCCGGCTTGCCGTTCCCATCCTTTGTTTCGTCGCTGGCCTGATCCTCCGGGCCTCGGTCCTCGCCTTTGGGCTTGTCCGTGTCCAGTTTGTCCAGGTCAAGCTTTCCAAAGAAATCTTCGAAAACGGAAAGGCGTTCCTTGCTAACCTCACCTACCGGAGGCGCTGGCTTCGCAGGTTGTGCCCTCTTGCCCCCAGACCCGGCCGCCGCGTCAACGTCGGCCTCTGGCGTGATACCTGCATTCTTGATGACACTTTCGTCAACCAGGATCGGCACGTGCGCGCGCACTGCCAGTGCGATCGCATCCGAGGGTCTCGAGTCGACATTTGTTTCCTGGCCGTTCACTTCGGCAACGATGTTTCCGTAGAAAATGTCTTCCTTGAGCGAGATGATCTCGATGCGCTTGATTTTCGCATTCAGCGTATTGAATACATTCTTGAGCAGGTCGTGTGTCAGGGGCCGGATCATTTCAACTTCCTGCAGGGCGACTGTGATGGCCTCCGCTTCGTACTGGCCCACCCAGATTGGCAGATAGCGATCTGCCCCCACCTCGCGCAGAATGACGAGTCTCTGCGGCGACATCAGGTTAACTCGAACGCTGTCTATTGTTACTTCTATCATTCTTGGCTCCGAGGGTCTAGAATTCTATCATACGCCCGCCGGAGAGCGCTCTGGTTGAATCTGCCGCCGTCGTTAGCGGCGAGCCGCAAGCGGTCGCCCCAGGCTAGGCGTCAAGGTGATACGTGTGGAATGCATTCTGGCAGGGGTTGCCCCAGCAGATGTGCATTTCCCGGGACGTCAAGTCGATCACCAGTGCCGTGATCGTCTTCTCCCGATCGAAAGGATCAGTCCAATCCACGGCGTGGTTGCATATCGAGTTCGGCAGGTTCACGTGATCCTTCTGAATTGCCTGCAGCGTTTTCATGGTGTGTGCGCTGCTTTGCCGCAGAAGGCGGTTGGCGCGGAAGTACCGGACGCGCGATGAGATCAACTCTTCGGGTTCGCTTTCAATTCCCTTCATGCTGTCGGCCACGTAGTGGTTGGTATGAACCATGTAGCCGTCCGTGCCATGCAGGATCTCGAAGTGCGTGGCCGAGACTTCGATGGCATACATCTCGCCGCTCTCGTGGGCAAGCACGTGCGTGTAGCCGGCAGCCCGATGTGGCACGAGGGTGCGGCCAATGGCACCTGATATGCGCCTCGCCGCCAGTACAGCCCTGGCAACAACCAGGCGCGGGATCCCGATTCGAGAGTCAGACGGATAGACGGAGTTGATTAGCTGGGCAATTCCGTAGGCGTTAAAGCCGACGTTTGGGAGCAAACCGCCGTAGGTCATCGCCAGGAATGGCGGCTCATCCACCGGTTTGGCCAGCACCACGAACACGTCGTCCTCGTCCTCGGGCACCCAATCCTCCGTGTGGGCTGCCAGCACGTGCCCGTCGGCGGAGCGCTGCTCATTTACGGCAAAGCTTGTGCAGCGCGTCAGATGCAGAGCGTCCATGGTTACCGCTTCCATCGTATTCAGCGCCATGACATCATCGAACGGCACATTGGCACCTTCGGCGATGCCTCGCAATTCATCGACGTATTGGGGGTAGCGTTCCTCCACGAAAGGCAGATATTTGCGTGCCTGGATCTGGGCTCCATCCCAGGTTAGTTCGAGCTGGTCATAGGTCTGGTCTATCAGGATCCGCGCGTTGGCAATGCTGTGCTGTACCTGGGCGCGCCGGGCCTCGCCGACCTGGCGCCCGATTTCCCCGTGCTTGCCCTTGACTTCGATCAGAGGGGGCGCGGCATTGTGTACAGGAGTGTTGGGTACGTCGACTTTCGGCTGCATGTGGCCTCACAAGCTAGAGGAAATCCGCCTCGGCGCAGTTGGCCGAGGCGGATTGATTGTAACATGGGGCTTCGATGCCCCTCTCGTGCTCGTTTGTGCCTAGGGCACCGGGGAGGAGGGCGCTCCGCTTGGGGCGCCACCGCCGGATCCGGCCGCGGGCGGACTGGCTCGATGCATCGGGCGGGTCCCGAACATCGTGACCACGGCCGCTCCAAGTCCGATAAGGCCGGCCAGAGCCGGAGCAATCCACCCAACGCAGGGGACGTAGTGCACAGCGCTGACCACGATGGCAAGGAGAAGCGTCCCCATTCCAACGGAAAGCACCGGCTCGATGTTTCTATGAGCTGCTAGATTCAGTCGGTCACCGACCACCATCCCCAGGGCGACCACGCCGAAAAGCCACGCCAGAGCGAGCAGCATCACCGCGGCCAGAGCGACCGGGATCAGGATCAAGGTGATCGTGAGTACTACCACGGCCACGGGCGCCACAAATGCCACCAGCAAACCAACGCTGCCGACCATAAAGGGTTGGGCAACGATCGCCTGCGCGACGCGATCCAGCTGAGGATGGAGGAAAGCCGACAGGAGCATGGCCAACGCCGCCAGGGCCAGGGACTGCAGTAAGACGGCCGCTGCGGATCCTAGAACCCCGAACGAGAATCGCTGGGCGGGTTGCGGCGGAGCAGGCCTGGGCGGAACGGCGATTCGAGGCAGGGTGCCTTGCGGGAACGGCAAATTCGTGATGACGTCCCCGCCAATGCGGGCGCCAGTTAGCTGGTGAAGGTTGCCGCCCAATGTGATCACATCTGACGCCACGGACGCCTCTTCGCCGAGAGAGGCGGTGCCACCAATCACGACCGCGTTGCCGGTCGTCTTCCCGTCCAGTCGCAGGCTTCCGCCGATCACCACGATATCTCCTTGGACGACACCCCCAGCCTCAACTGTGGCGGTTCCCCCTATCACCACCAGATCGCCGTCCAGGGTTTGTCCGGAGCCCAGTGTGAAATCCTGTCCTATGACCAGCCGCCCACGACCCGCGCCGCCGTCGGCGAAGACCGCACGCGTCGGCGCCAGCATGAATGCCAGCAAAACGAGTCCGCGGATGAGATTCTTCATTTCCTACACTCCTCGCGGGGCGTGCGCCAGGCGCCGCACCGCTACTGCCCAGATCGTGGCAAGGCCGGCACTGCCGAACATCAGTATCATCCAGCCTGCCGGCGCCATGACGCTGGGAAGGGCGCGTACCAGGATGCGCCCCACCTCGGTAAGTATTTGCAGTGATTCCGCTGCCAGGACCAGGTAAATCGTTGCTGCGGTGATCCAGTCTGCCGGCGACTGGAGTGCCTCCTGTACCGCGGGGCCGGCGAACGCGTACAAGACGGCCAAGCCCCCAAGGACGAGGGCCAGGGTCCCGAGCATCTGATACCATCTTTGCATCCTGCGCCATCTTGCCAGTCGCTGGGTGACGCGAGCCGTGAAATCAGCCGGAGGCGCGATCCAGCGCACCGAATGCAGCGCAAGATTGGATTCGGCAATGGCGGAGCAGGAACGGCATTCTCGCAAATGCATTTGCAGCTCCCGCTGCTCCTGTTCTCCAAGCGGCCGATCCTCCAGGAGCCAATCTTCAAAAGGCCGGTGATTCATGTGGCCTCCTTCCTTGGCTGGGGCGCCGTTCGTCCTGTTGCCAGGATCCGGCCAGCTCTCGCCGTGCCCGATGCAGCCTGGACTTCACGGCACTCACCGTCAGGTTGAGCGTCTCAGCAATTTCCGCCTCGGAGCAATCGTGCCAGTAGCGCAATACAACCGCCGCCCGGTCGACCGAGTCGAGCGTCCTTATCGCAGCCTGCATCTGCTCGCGTTGCTCGCGGCGAATGCTTTCTGATTCCGGCTGCAGGGCATCCACGTCAGGCAGCTCGCGTGCCTCACGGCCGTCCTCGTCGTCCAGTGACGTGAAGGAGAACTTGCGGCGACGCAGCCGATCGATGCAGTAGTGGGCGGCGATCGAAAGCAACCAGGTCGCGAATGGCCGTCCCTGATCGTAGCGATGCAGATTTTGGAATGCGCGCAGGAACGTCTCTTGGGCGGCATCTTCGGCGGCTTCGGCCTCGCCCAGCATTCTGTAGCACAGGTTGTATACGTGAGATTGATAGGCCTCCACCAACTCAGTGAAAGCCTCCTCGTTCCCCTGCTGCGCCAGAATGACGCGGGCCGTGTCGTCGTTCACAGCATCTCCTCGGGTCGCCTACTTAGCTCTACGAAACCGCCTGCCAAAGGTTGCGGCTGGCTTGGTATTCCGGGCCAGAAGCTGCCTCGCACGACGCCTGCCAGGCTTCATTGCAGCCTTCACGTCTGGAGGGCCTATGATCCTGCTTTGACTCGCGTCACAAACACGGCGCTCGCCAGGACGCAGACCGCCCCAAACAGGAACATTCCCCTGTAACCGATCCAGTCGCCCGGTCGCGCCGAGTTCAGAAAATCCACGGCTGGGCCTTGCAGCCGCGCCAAGGCCGCGGAGCCTGCCGTCGCCAGATTGGTCAGACCGAGGAATTTTCCAGCATTCGCCTCAGGTGCCAGCTGATTGGCCAAAGTCCAATTTGAAGTCAGGAACAGGCCGATGCCCGCGCCAATCAGACCCCCGAAGGCTAGCACGCCATTGATCTGCGTGACCCAGATCAACAGTAAGAGACCCACGCCCGTGAGGCCTGAGGCTAGGTAGAGAATCCTTTTCGCGCCGAACCTCCCGATCAACCATCCTCCGGCGCCGACGAGGATAACCGTCCCGGCCCCAACTGAAGCAAGCAAATTGCCCGCCTGGCGCGCCGGGTCCTGCACCCTCAATACGTCGCCCAGGTAGTACTGCCCGAACGCCTGCAGCCCGTATATGCCCAAGAGGAAAAGCGCGCGCTCAGATATCAGGGAGCGGTAGCCGGCCTGCCATCCGAGTGGACCCGCTGAATGATCGCGGGGTCTCTCACTGCGATCTTCGGCGAAGCCCTGGCTGGGTTGCTCCGGCGTGAATTGGATCGTAATTGCCGCCGAAGCCAGCAGCAGTACGGCGATCAAGAGCATTAGCATCGTTGGATTGCGCCCGGTGCCCAGCAGGTGACCGGCCGCAAGTCCGGCCAATACCAGGCTCAACAGGTCAAGCAGTATCTTGAGCGAGGAAGCGACCGCCAGTTGACCCGAAGGCACTCGATCGCGCAGCAAGCCTTGCAGTGGCCCTTGGGCCGTGTTGGAGCAGATCTGCAGGCCGACGTATCCAATGCACAACCATACCAGGCCTCCGCTTGAACCGAGAACAAGCAGGAAGAAGCACTCGAGGATGGTCGCCGTGGCCATCAGCGGACGTCGTCTTCCATACCGCGACTTCCAGCGATCGGACAGCGCGCCGGACAGAGGCTGGACGATCATCGCGATCACGAGTCCTGCAAAGGTCAAGAGGCCCAGATATGTATTTTTTTCCGCATTGGGGACCAGACCGAGCAGCATCGCAGGCAGCAGAATCGGGTGCAGCGCACTCCACATGAATGAGATGCCCACCCAATTGGCATTGACGATGAACAGCTGTGGGACCGATAAGGTGTTGCCTGTTGAGGTGCTTGGGCGCATGGTCACCCTGGTTCGAAGGCCGACCCTCTTGGACCGAGAGGACCGTGGCTACTTGGACAGGTCGGTGGCGGCCCTTTCCATTATCGCAAGGATCTCGGCTACCCTGCCCGAGGGGGTGTTCGACCGGAACATCGCGTCGAACCCATCGCCGACCATCGTGCGTACCTGCCTCCACGAAGCCAAATCAGGCTCGTTTTGCGCTGTTGGAATTAGAGCGACTGCGTCTCCCCATTGGGGATGGCTCTTTTCATAGTCACCGAGCGAAGCCAATACCGAGTTGCGCAGCGGAAACAGACCGGTGACCTCGACCCATTTCTTCTGATTATCGCTTGACAGCATCCACTTCACGAACAGCCAGGAGGCCAGCTGTCTTGCCGCCGTGGATTTCAGGACGACGTATGAAGATCCGTAGGCTGCCAGGCCTGCCCCATCAGGCCCGGGGAACGCCAGCACTGTCCACTCGTCGGAGTTGTCAGCAGCCGCCATGGCCCGGGCATAATCCGGAAGTTCCTGGAGTTCCGGCGGTAGCGAATACGGCTTTTCGCGCCGCAAACGCGGCCGGAGCATCCCCGGTGGATGGCAGTGTCCACGCACAACCCTCGTCGTACAGCTGTTTTACGAAGGTGAGGGCCGCCAGGTTTGCAGGCGTCAGGAAATGGTATCCCTCGCCCTCTAACGGTCCGCCGCCGAAGGCCATCATCCAGGACAGCAAGGTCGTCGCGTCTGTGCTGACCAGCCAGCCGCCCTGCCCGTCATTCGTCTTGTCGTCATCCAAGGCCATGGATTGATGAGCACGACAGGCTTGCTGGCGGAACGCCGACGATGTCTGAGGGGCGCCCGCCAATCCAAGCTCCTTTGCCCAGGAGGCATCGTAGAGCAGAAAGGTCGCGCCTCGCTCGGCCGGCACGCCCAGCCGTTTTCCCTCAACCACGTCCTGCGTCCAGAACACCTTTGGGAAGTCATTCACTTCGGGCTCTCCGAATCCATAGCTGGGGTCGCTCACGTAGCTGCTTAGGTCAAGGACGGCGCCGGTGGCATCCCAACCGACCGCGTATCCGGGCAATGCGACCACGACGTCCGGAGCCTGATCACCCGGCAATGCTGCGGTTACGTTACTGTACAGTTCGGCGTAGTTGTTCTGGCTCGTTGTTCGGACCGCGATTCCCCATTCGTTGGTCTTGTTGAATTCCGCCACCTGCGAATTCGAACAGGCCGGCCTCCACGCCAAACCAGGGGTGCCACACTTGTATGGCGACGCCTTGGAGCGACCCGGGCGCAACCGTCGCCAGTGCGGAGCTGGGCCGGGTCGCGGCCGGCCGCGGAGTCGCTTGTGCGGGTAAGGTTGCCTTGGTCGCGGGTGTCGCCGGCTGGCACGCCGCGATAATGGTCAGTAGGAGAACCGAGAGTCCCCGCTGCCCCAGGGAGAGCCGGGCGCCCAAGGTCACACGCCGCTGAATATCGCGAACGGGACGGGGCTGAAAGTCACGATGAGTATCAATATGGTCAGGGCTGCAATTGCCAGCCGCGGTCGATCGAGGGGTGTGATCTGATCCAGCGGTTCCGCATGCACGCGGCCCAACCACAGCAGCAGCACCGCCCAGATCCACCAGCCGTTCCAAACGAGTCCAAGCCCCAGGAGCGCCAGCATAATTACAGGGAACGCTTTCGCCGCTCTGTCGCCAAACACAGAGTACACCACATGACCGCCGTCCAGCGTGCCCGCGGGGATCAGATTCAGTGCGGTGACAAGCAATCCTGCCCAGCCTGCAAAGGCCACGGGATGGATAAACACGTCCGTCGCACCGACTGGGATGGGGTGACCGGTGAAGAAATATCGCACCCAGTACATGAAAGGCGAGGCGCCGCCGAAACTTGCCGGAGCCGGGAGCAATTGTCCAAATGTCAGGTACTTAGCCGCCAGATAGAGCAGCGAGTTGCCTTCCATTTCGACCATGCCACCCAGCGGCCTGATCACGTCGAGATGGGACAGCGACAGTCCAAGCAGCAGCACCGGAATGGCCACCACCATGCCGGCCAGGGGGCCGGTGACGCCGATGTCGAAAAGGACGCGCTTGTTCTTCGGCGTTCCCTGCATCAGGATCGCGGCGCCCATTGTGCCGAGTGGAGGCAGGGGCAGTGGAATGAAGTAGGGCAGCGTAGCCGGGGTCTTGTGGTGTCGGCTCATCAGATAATGGCCGAATTCGTGCGCCAGCAGAATGGACATCAGGCTCAGGGCATATGGCCAGCCGGTCAGCAGCGATTTTGCCAGGTACAAGATCTGGCCCGTGGGGTCCACCGGCATCGTTCCCTGTGGTTGCGCTCCGACCAGCAGCACGCTGAGCACCGTCAGGATGAACAGGATCACGTTGATCGAAACCCGCGCGGGTTTTGGATCAGGCTTGCGCGGCACGAGGTAGATGACCTGCTGCCCTTTGTCCACCCGGAACAAAGGCGTGATCTCGAAGGGCGCAAGGGACGAGGCCAGTTGGTCGTAGGCTGCCACGCTGTCTTCGAGAAGTAAATGGCCGCGGTAGCGGGCAATCAGACCGCGGGCGGGTTCGCCCAGGGTGATATCGTCTGCCCGAAAGACGCGCGAGACTAGGCTGTTCAGGATTTCGGTCTCGGGATAGGACATTCACAACCTCTATTGGTGCTGCTGGCAAGCGCTATAACTCAGCCCGCCGACGGGGTATCCGGGCCGCGAGCGGGAGTGGATGGGAGTCGAACCCACCGCGGCCCGCAACGCGACCCGCCACAGGTTTTGAAGACCAGGAAGCCCGCCGGGACTTAACCACTCCCGGAAACAAGCATAATCGAGGCGCGCAGGATTGACAAGCAGGCCTGTTCAGGACATTGTTGTCTTCCAGCGGCGTCGATGCAGACGTCCGCAAAGGCACATTGACCCTTGGCAACTCGTGTCGAGGCGGGAGGATTTGTCGGTGTGAAACGGAGATCCTGCAAAGGAAACCACCGACCTCTTGCACCCATGTAAGCGCGGCCGCCCGACTGCGCCCTTTGAATACAATAAAGTCTTCACAGGCACAGTGACCCTTGAGACTCGTGTCGGGGCGAGAGGATTTGTCGGCGTGCAACAGAGCTCCTGCAAAGGAAACCTCCGACCTATTGCACCCCATGCAAGCGCGACAGCCCGGCTGCGCCATTTGAATACAATAAAGTCTCCAAAGGCACAGTGACCCTTGGAGACTCGTGTCGGGGCGAGAGGATTTGAACCTCCGACCTCTTGCACCCCATGCAAGCGCGCTAGCCGGACTGCGCCACGCCCCGATCCAAGTGGGATTATAGTCTCTATCCCTGAAACCGGCAACGAGTGCCTTGCGGAGTTGTCGAGTTATAATGACGCGGTGACAAACACACCGCAGCGCGCTACGGATGCTGTTGCCAGGCCGGACGACCGCGTGGAAAACGTCCTACGCCCCCAAAAACTCACGGATCTTATCGGCCAAGATCAGGTCAAAGAGAATCTGAGCATCTTGATGCGGGCGGCCCAGCAGCGCGGTGAAGCGCTCGATCACGTCTTATTCTATGGTCCCCCTGGTCTAGGCAAGACCACCTTCGCCCACGTGGTGGCCAACGAGATGGGTGTCAATATCAAGGTCACCTCGGGTCCGGCCATTGAACGCCCTGGCGATTTGGCGGCGATTCTCACCAATCTGCGGGCCGGGGATATCCTTTTCATCGACGAGGTTCACCAACTCGGCCGCGTCGTGGAGGAAGTACTCTATCCCGCCATGGAAGATTTCGCGCTGGACATTGTGATCGGCAAGGGCCCGTCCGCCCGTTCCATCCGCCTTAGGCTCCCGCATTTCACCCTCGTGGGCGCCACCACGCAGTTGGCGTTGATCACCGCACCGTTACGTGCCCGCTTCGGCGCAGTTTATCGGCTGGACTATTACGATGTGGAAGCCATGCAGGAGGTCGTGCGCCGGGCAGCGGGCATCCTTGCTGTCACCGTGGATGGTGCCGGTGTTGCAGAGATCGGGCGCCGTGGGCGTGGCACGCCCCGGGTTGCCCTCAGGCTGCTGCGGCGTGTCCGGGACTACGCCCAGGTCCAAGCGGACGGCACCATCACTTCCGAGATTGCCAGGCGCGCCCTGGATCTGCTTCAAGTAGACGCACTGGGGCTGGATGAAGTGGACCGTCGTGTGCTGCGCGCCATCATCGAAAAGCACGGCGGCGGCCCCGTCGGGCTCAACACGATTGCGGCCTCGATCAGCGAAGAACAGGACACCATTATGGATGTGGTCGAGCCCTATCTGCTTCAAATGGGGCTGCTTGACCGCACGTCGCAGGGTCGTGTGGCTACGAAGTCCGCCTATGCCCATTTGGGCTTGGTCTATGCGGAAAAAGAGCAGCCTCGCCTGATCTGACGGGTGCCCGTAAACCGGCACCCTGCAAGTTCGAGGGCACCTCTCAATTCTGTCTCATGGAAAACATTGGTCGTTACCTGATCCTTGCCGGGCTGCTTCTGGTCCTCCTGGGAGGACTCCTCTATGCGGCTGCCCGGCTGGGACTCCCCATCGGCCGTCTGCCCGGAGATATTCACATCACCTGGCAGGGGGGCGGTCTCTACTTTCCGGTAGTCACCTCCGTCTTGCTGTCAGTCGTCCTCACCGTCGTGCTGAACCTTTTGGAACGCTTTTTTCAGAAGTAAGGCCCGCTACTGGTAGCGCTTCGCGCCCGGCGCTGCAATCCACTTATCGAAGCCATCTTGCCGTCGAGTCTGCATCCAGGGCATTGATCGCAGCGGTGACGGGTCAGTTGCGAGGAGCTGGCCCTGTCCATGCCCGGCGGTCGTGCCTCATTGCACCGGTTACTCTTTCATGACACAAACCTCCGATTTTGACTATGAACTGCCGGAAAGCCTGATTGCGCAAACTCCTGTGGAGCCCAGAGACTCGTCACGGTTGCTCGTCCTGCATCGCACCACTGGTCAAATCGAGCACCGGCAGTTCGGAGATATTTCGGAGTATCTGCGCCCTGGCGATGTACTTGTCATGAACGAAACCCGGGTCATCCCTGCGCGTCTGTTCGCCCACAAGCCAAGCGGCGGCCGCGTCGAACTGCTGCTTCTGCGGAGAGTCGACGAATTGACTTGGCGTGTGCTGGTCGGGGGTAAGGGGCTATTGCCGGGCAGGACTCTGGTTATGGAAGGCGGGCTGCGCGCGGAAATCGTCACGGATCTTGGTGGCGCCGAACGCCTCGTGAGGTTCTCAGATCCACTGGAGCCGTTTCTCCCCCGCCTGGGGCACGTACCTCTTCCGCCGTATATTCACAAAGAACTGGTCGACCCGGAACGATATCAGACGGTCTATGCGGAGGTGCCGGGCTCCGCGGCCGCGCCGACTGCAGGCCTGCATTTCACCCCAGGGCTGCTTGCCCGCCTCGAAGCCGGCGGCATTCTACTGGCCTACGTCACATTGCATGTGGGCTTGGATACCTTTGCACCGGTCACTGAAGCCGAGGCAGAGCACCACAAGATTCACACCGAATGGTGCGCCGTTTCTCCGGAAACGGCCCGTGTGCTGAACGAGGCCCGTAGCAAAGGCGGGCGGGTTGTCGCAGTCGGCACAACTTCTGTGCGGACGCTGGAGTCCGCCACGCGGCGCGCCGATCCGGGTGAACGACCCACAATCACGCCTTACGCCGGCGACACCGGCCTCTACATCTTGCCCGGTTTTCAGTTCAACTTTGTGGATGGGCTGGTCACCAATTTCCACCTGCCGAAGTCCACGCTCTTGATGCTGGTCAGCGCGTTCGCCGGTCGCGAACGGATCCTTGAAACCTACGAAGTCGCCAAGCGCCAAGGCTATCGCTTCTACTCCTTCGGCGATGCAATGTTTATCTTGTGATGTACGCTAGCTGAGGATCGTGGCTGGCGGGTGGGGGCCCGAAGATGGCTATCTAACGCTCCGGAATAATCCGGCGGGCTTTTGCCGGCTTGATCATTGCCGCACCGTCCGTCTTGTCATCCAGGATCATTTGGCCCATTTGCTTGCCGTACTCCAGAAGTACTGGAATCGTCTTTGGATCATCCATCGCATAGGGTTCGGCCATGTCGACCTGGAATCTCCGAAAGTCCAGTTTCTTGAAGAAAGTCTCGACAAGTCGGACCTGCTGGTCGCTGGCTGAGCTTAGAAATCCGTCCAGGACCGGCTCCAGCCAATCCCAGGCCGCTACGCGTTGCGGTTCTCCAGGTTTGAGGACCGCCGGACTCCGTCCGGTTCCAAAGCTCAGCAGTGTGGTTTCCTCAGGTTTCCAACCCAGGCAAAAGCTCGAACTCGTATGCCGCAAGATAGCACGGGTTGGCGTAGGAACCGACGCCTCCATCCACGTACCTGCCCTCGACCGGAGGAAAATACGTTGGCACGCAGCTGGAGGCGAGCACTGCCTTGACGAGGCTCCAGTCCTGATACTGCAGCTTCCAGGGCTTGATAAAGCAGGTCTCATTGGTGAGCACGTCAAAGGCGGTGATCACGACATCGCGCAAGGCCAGGTCCTTCCACAGGTCCTTCATCTTCATGTCGCCCAGTTGGTCGTGCAGCGCGCCTTCAAGCGGCTCCAGCGGATAGCGGTACCGCGTCAGCGGGAACAGCAACGTACGCCAGCTGCTCACGAAATATCTTGTCCCCCAGTTGCAGATATAGCTCGTGGATCTTTGACGCGCTCAGGCCCGCCGCCAGGGCCGCCGAAATAATCGATCCCGTGGATGTCCCGGCGTAGAGGCGGGCGCGCCCGTGGAGCGGCTCTCCAAGCTGCGCCTCGAGCATGCTTAGTGCGCCCGTCACGATGACGCCGCGGATTCCACCTCCATCGATGGCAATCGCCAGGTTTTTCCGGAACGGTTTCATGCATTCTCCTGTGTCTGTTGCAGTGTATCGCAAATCCATGCAAATTCACAGTAGAATCCACGCATGGAATTGGAGGACGTCACCCGGCAGGTGATCGCCTGCCGGCGATGTCCGCGTCTGGTCCAATGGCGCGAAGCCGTGGCAGTCCAGAGGCGCAAAGCGTACCGGGCGATGGAGTACTGGGGAAAACCCGTGCCCGGCTTCGGTGACCCCCAAGCCCGTGTGCTCGTCGTGGGCCTCGCGCCGGGAGCACACGGGTCCAATCGTACCGGCAGGCAATTCACGGGAGACGCCTCCGGATCGTTTTTGTACCCCGCCCTGCACCGTGCGGGCTATGCCAGCCAGGCCGAATCTGTGGCCCGCGATGACAGCTTGAGATTACGCGGCCTGTATATCACGGCCGCCGCCCGCTGCGCCCCGCCGGGAAACAAACCGACGGCTCAGGAACTCGCCAATTGCCAGCCCTATCTGGAGAGCGAGATCCGGCTGATCCAACCCAAAGTCATTGTTTGCCTGGGACGTATCGCCTTCGATGCCTTGTTGCGCATCTACTCGTTGCCTGTCTCGAAATTCAAGTTCGCGCATGGCGCCAGCTACAAGATGAGCCCGGGGTCCGGCGCCGCCGGCTCCTGGCTGCTCTGCTCGTATCACCCCAGCCGACAAAATACGCAGACCGGCCGGCTCACAGCTGCCATGTTCGACCGCATTTGGGCCCAGAGCCAGGGAGCTTTCCATTCGTGCCTGAAGTGCTGCATTCAGGGGAAGCCGCGCCTGATTTCGAGCTCATAGACACCAGGGGACGCCCTATTCGCCTTTCGGGCTACAGAGGCAGGCCCGTGCTCCTTGTCTTTCTGCGCGGTTTCCTTTGACCGTACTGCCGCGCGGAGTTGGCGCGCCTCCGGGATGACTATGCTGAATTCACCCGGCGGCGGGCGGAGATCCTCGCCGTGGGGCCGGACGGCGAAGCCGCATTCAGCAACTACTGGCGCTCTGAGCGCCTGCCGTTTCCTGGCATGCCTGATCCACACCATGAAGTCGCACGACGCTATCGGCAGGAGGTCAATCTCATAAAACTGGGACGGATGCCCTTGGTTATGGTTGTGGACGGGGACGGCATGATCCGCTACGCTCACCGCGGCTCGTCCATGTCCGATATCCCCTCCAACGAGACCCTGCTGAGAGTCATTGACACAATCCGGGCGCCATCGGCGTAGCATGCCGCCGGGTAAAGACCGCTTGGCTTGACGCGGCCGCGGCCTCATATCAGGTGCGCCGGGACACAGCTGACCGGGAGGGAACCCTCACTCCTGTGCGCGTGGGTGAAGCGGATGGTCGTTAGCGCCAATTCGGATAAAATGACCTCCTGAGGAGCACTCTATGCGTGCCGTGGACATCATCATCAAGAAACGTGACAAGGGGGAACTGACCAAAGAGGAAATCGATTTTTTTGTGCAGGGATTCGTCAAGGGAGAGATCGCAGACTACCAGGCCGCCGCCTGGGCCATGGCTGTTGTGCTCAATGGCATGACCCCCCGGGAGACAACCGATCTCACGCTGGCGATGGTGCTCTCGGGAAGAATCCTTGACCTCACTGGCGTCGTCCACATCGCCGTCGACAAGCACTCATCCGGTGGAGTTGGTGACAAGACCACATTGGTCGTCCTTCCGACCGTCGCCGCTTGCGGGCTGCCCGTCGGCAAGATGTCGGGGCGTGGCTTGGGCTTCAGCGGCGGCACACTCGATAAGATGGAGTTTATCCCCGGCTATCGCGTCGACTTGAGCACGGACCAGTTCACGAAACAACTCAAGGAAGTGGGCATCGTCCTTTCGGGTCAGTCCGTGGACTTGGCGCCTGCTGACGGAAAGCTCTACGCGTTGCGGGACGTCACCGGCACGGTCCCGTCCATTCCGCTGATTGCCTCGTCGATCATGAGCAAGAAGATCGCGGCCGGGGCCCAGGCCATCGTCCTCGACGTCAAGGTTGGGCGTGGGGCGTTCATGAAGACACTGGCAGCGGCACGGGAACTTTCTGATCTGATGGAGAAGATCGGGGAGCTCGCCGGCCGCAAGGTCGTGTGTCTTCTTTCCGACATGAATCAACCGCTGGGCAACGCGGTAGGCAATGCACTGGAGGTCGTTGAGGCGCTGGACGTGCTCCGTGGCGGAGGACCGCCTGACTTCCGGGAACACTCTCTTCATATCAGCGCGCACATGCTGTTGATTGGTGATCGGGCGCGTGACCTGGACGAGGGCCGGCAGATGGCGGAACAGGCAATCGGCAACGGCACGGCTCTGGAAAAGTTCCGTATTCTGGTGCAAGCGCAAGGCGGGGATCTCTCCTACGTGGACGACCCGGGAAAACTGCCGCGCGCCAGGGTGATGGCGACGGTCGATTCTCCGCGTTCCGGGTGGCTGTCGCAGGTGGACGCCCGCGCGGTGGGGGAGGCGGCCGTTGCCCTTGGCGCAGGGCGCTCCCGCAAGGCTGATTTGGTCGACCACTCCGTTGGGCTTGTGGTGCACCACAAAGTCGGGGACCGCGTGCAGCAAGGCGCGCCGCTCTTCACTGTGCATGCCAACGACGAACAGAAGCAGGTTGAGGCGCGTGCCCAGGTGCTGGCGGCCCACCTGTTCAGCGACGAGCCGGTGCCGCCGCTGCCCCTGTTCTACGAGTGAGAGCCCCGAGCATGGTGCGGTCAGCCCTTCGGGTCGCTTGTGCTCACCCGGTTCTTGCATGAGTCCCGCCGGTTGGGTCTGCGCCAGTGTCGCCACGTCCGGCTTTCCAGTGCCGTTTGACTATTAACACGGCCTTGAAATGGCGATTATCTTGCAGTTTCATTGAGATTGGTGCATACTTGTCGCGGATACCGCCATGCCCAAGATACCGCTGAGAGCGTACACCCGCGAGATTGAGGGACTGGTTGAGCACGATCAACGGCTCGACGAAGCCATCGCGCATTGTCGCCAGATTCTCAAGTCTTATCCCAAGCATCTCGAAACCTATCGGCTTCTCGGGAAGGCCTACTTACAGGGCCGGCGTTACGACGAAGCCGTCGATGTCTTCGAGCGCATACTGGTTGCCGCGCCTGAGGACTTCGTCGCCCACGTAGGCATGAGCATCATTGCAGACGACCATGGCAAGCTCGACGACGCAATCTGGCACATGGAGCGTGCTTTCGAAGTTCAACCTTCCAACGCCGCTATCCAGGGGGAGCTTCAGCGGCTGTTCGGGCGCCGTGACGGCGCCGAACCGCCAAAGATTCGGCTGACCCGAGGGGCGCTTGCCCATATGTACGTCCAGGGCCAGCTGTACGCCCAGGCGATATCAGAAATCCGTGCGGTGCTCGCGGCAGGATTCAGAGCGCGTTGACTTGCAGGTGCTGCTGGCAAAAGCGTACTTCCGCGGCGGCCAAAAGACTGAGGCCGCCGACACGTGTGCCCAGGTGCTATCACGTTTTCCCTATTGCTTCGATGCCAACGCACTGATGGTTGATATTCTGACGGCTTTGGGCAAAAAGGACTCCGCCGGCGAGTATCGCCAGCGCGTCAATGAGCTTGATCCCTATGCCGCGTTTGCCAGAGATTCCGCGTTTGATGCCGCGTCCGTCCCTGACAACGCGGTGAACATCGAACGGTTGGAGTACGTTGCGCAGGCTCCTGAAGCGATGCCCTTGCTGGAGTTGGCCTTGCAGCCAGCGGAGCCCAGCGAAGAGCCGCGCGAAGTGGCCTCGCTGGTGCCCTCGCCGGACGACGATATCCCGCCCTTCTTGCGAGAAGCGAGTTCTGGCCGCCCTGGATGCCCCGGTTGAGGATGCAGATAGTGCCGGGGCTCCGGAAACCGAGCCCCTTCCGGAGGCATCGCAGGGCGATTTGCCGGCCTGGGTGAAGGCCCTCGCACCCACGGATGATGAAGACGCCTCCGGAGACGCTGCGCCATACGCAACCGAGATTCCCGACTGGTTGCGCTCGGGGCCGCCTCAGACTGGGATGGCCTCGGAAGGCGAGCCCGCCGAAAAGCTTGAGTTTGAGTCTCCCTCATGGCTCAATGACCTCGGTGCCGAGGTCGAAGAGCCGGTCACGGAGTTCGACTCACCTGAGGTTGTGTCGATAGAAAACACGGAGGGCATGGCGGCCGCAGCTGACGCGGAGACGTTGAGCGAGCAGCCGGAAGAAGGCGACGATCTGGCATGGCTTGAGAGCTTGGCTGGAGACAACGACGCCAGTCTGGGCGAGACGGCTGGTTCCGTCGAGCCCACAGGCGAGATACCTGCGGAAGCCGGGATGCCCTCAGCCGACGCTCCCGGCGCCGCGGAGCCTTCCTGGCTAGCCGAGTTGTCACGGGAGTCAAGCAGTGAGGCGCCACCTGCACGGGAAGCCGAGGCGTCACAGGTTAACCTTCCATCTAATAGTGATGCATCAGGCCTGCTTGCAGGTCAGCCGCCGGATCAAGCACCGCTCGCCGACAGCGAAACTGAAGAAGCGGGCGCCGCTTTGGAGCAGTCAGAAGGGCGATCGCCCTCACGTAGCGAGGCAGCCGAGCCCTCCTCCGAAGTCTCTACGCCCGATTGGCTACAGAGCCTGGCGGAAGAGGGTGCCTACACAAAGCTCAAAGAAGAAACCGAAGAGGAAGGCGAGGCAGAGGAGACGGGGGACTTGGCCTCAGCTTGGCCGCAGGTGGTGCCGCCTCCTCCCGTCGGTGCGCAGCCGGCCTGGCTGAGCGGTCAGCCCTCCGAGTCCGGCGCCCCGAATTCCCTCGACGCACCGGTCGCGTCGTCACAGTCTGAAGCCGATGCTGTACTCCCGGAATGGTTGTCGGGCCTCGAAAAGGACAAGAGCAGCCCCCCAGACCGACCCTCGTCCGAGGTGCAGCCACCCTCGCTCCAGACCCATGATGGGGATTTGCCCAAGCCTGCCCCTGTTGCAGACGACATCGCCAGCGCCTGGCAGCCGGCTGAGCCTCCGCCTGCACCGGACGCGCACCCGGTGCCGCAGACCACGGCCGCCCCCAGCGAGCAGGCGGAGTTCGCGGCAACCGTTCTGCCGGCTATGCCCGCCAGGCCCGATTCCGGACCAATCCCCAAGGCGCAAAAACAAGGCCTGCCCTTGCTGGACAATGCCAAGGCTGAACTGGGCCGTGGCAATATCGCTGCCGCCTTGGATGCCTACGGGAAACTAATCCACAGGGGCAAATCGTTGGCCGACATCATTCGGGATCTGCGGGATGCACTCTATCGATACCCGGTCGAAGTTCCCATCTGGCAGGCCTTGGGCGACGCCTATATGCGCGCCAATCGGCTCCAGGAGGCCTTGGACGCGTACACCAAGGCCGAGGAACTGTTGCGCTAGACATGACCGGGGCGGGCGAAGAAGCCGCCCCGGGATTTTTTGTTAACTGGAGGACGCGTGGAACGAACTCTCGTGCTGGTGAAACCGGATGGCGTGCAACGAGGCCTGATCGGCGAAGTTGTCTCCCGGCTTGAGCGTCGCGGGTTGCGCCTGGTGGCCGCGAAGTTCATGTGGGTCAGCCGGCAATTGGCTGAGACGCATTATGCGATCCACAAGGGCAAGCCGTTTTATGATGGATTGATCGCCTACATTACATCGGCGCCCGTGATGGCGATGGTCTGGGAGGGCCCCTCGGCGGTAGCGGCCGTGCGCCAGACCATGGGTGCCACGCGACCGACGGAGGCAGCTCCAGGGTCATTGCGGCACGACTTTGCCCTTGAAGTGGGCCGCAACTTGACGCATGCCTCCGACGAGCCGGCCAATGCGGAAACAGAAGTCGCACTCTGGTTCACGAAAGAAGAACTGGTGGATTGGAGCAGAGACACGGATAAATGGGTATTCGAACCGTAGCCGCCGCCGTCCGAGATCTCGGTGGCCCCCAGGCTGTCTTGCGACGATGATAGCTTCTGAGACTCCTTACTACTGTACCTTCAGCAACACCTTTCCCTCTTTCCAGAGCTCCTCAAGGTCGTAGTACCGGCGCTGGTCCGGCGAGAATACGTGCACCACGACATCTCCGTAGTCGACGATCACCCAACCTTCGCGGGCTTCCCCCTGTCGTTTGCCGCGCTTGTGATGCACTTCGCGGACCGTTTCCACCGTTGTCTCGGCGAGGGCGTCAAGCATCCGGTCGCTGGTTCCCGTGCAGATAACGAAGTAGTCTGTGAAGGAAGCGATCTCCTTGATATCAAGCAGCAGGATATCCTCTGCCTTCTTGGCATCCAGCGAGCCGACTATGGTGTGCGCCAGTTCAAGTGCGTCCAGAATTCACCTCAGATTTGTCCGGCAGATCCGGTTCGAATCGCGCAGCCGCGGGCTTCTGTAGAAACCAGCTCACGGGCAACTTCCTTGGGCTTCCTGCCACGCGGTCAGGGCTCGCACGCCAAGTGCACCGGATAGGTCGGTCCGCTGATCCCAGCCTACGGGGTTCCAAGTGGCGCGGTCAGTAGCTTGGTATACACGGGTCCGCTGCGTTGCAGATCGCTTCTGAAGAGATGTATGGCATCGACGTGCTGCGTGCCCAGTGTGCCTACATGTGCCCGCGCGAGCCCATCGCCTATCTTTTCCTCGTGGGAGCCGGCCTCCCGTGCACGTGCGTATCCAATTGTCAAATGAGGCCTGTATTCGCGCTCTTCGGACTTGAAGCCGAGTTGAGCCGTCGCCGAATCGATTTGTCTTTGGAGCGAGCCCAATTCGGGCGGTGACTGTACTCCAACCCACAGCACGCGCGGACGACGTTCGTTTGGGAAGGCGCCGATGCCTTCGACGACGATGTCGAAGGCCGGGCCGCCGTCTGCCGCCTCTTCGACTGCGGCTCGCACCAAATCCAAGCTCTCAGATGAGACATCGCCCAGAAACTTGACGGTTAGATGGATATTGCGAGGCTGAACCCAACGGACCAGCCGCGTACCGACGGCCTCACGCAGACCGGCGGTCGCAGCCTCGATGGCGTCCTGTAGGGGGCTCGAGAGCTCGCATGCTATGAAGGCCCGGACTCCACCCACCTTTGCTACGAAACCTCGCCGATCGTGAGCCGGTTGTCATATTCAATCCAGATACTCGCCCTGGATTGGGCCGGATCAGAGAGCAGTTGGGTGAAGCGATTGGGGAGTTCGACGCGCAATCGGCAGGACGATTTGCTGACCAAGGCATGCAGCCCAGCCCCGGCCTTCATCCGCCGCCCCGAGGCAGCCGCCAATGGCGCGATCAGGTGCTCTACAACACATTCCCCCGGCCTGTTGCCCGCCAAGGGGGCATCGGCAAATCGATCTGCAGTGACTGAGGCCGTTATCTCGGTGCGAGACACCGTGCCAAAAATAGCACATCCGCTTTCAAATGGCAAGCCCGTAAGGGCTCTGATCTCGACGCCGTCTGTGTGATGAAGTGGAGGCATACCGCATGAGTGACTTGGACGATTTCCGTGCCGAGAAGGATACGTTCTTTGGCAGCAATGCCCAGAGCCCGCTGACGGCGGACCAGAAGCAGGGATTCTCAGGACTCAAGTACTTTCCTGAGAACAGTGCGCTCAGACTAACCACGGAGGTCGAGTTGCTGCAAGACAGGCAGCGCGTGGATATGCAGACCTCCACAGGAGACGTGCAGGTCTACCATCGGCACGCGCGCTTCAAATTTCGGGTGGGGGACAGGGAGGCCGAATTGACGATCTACGAGGGCGCGCACGGATACTTCCTGCCGTTCGTCGATTCCCTGGCGGGGCAGGAGACGTACTCGGCTGGTCGCTATCTTGAGCCTGAAGCCGTGCCACGGGGGCGTTTTCTCATTGACTTCAATCTGGCCTATAACCCCTATTGCGCCTACAACGAAAACTGGTCGTGCCCGCTGACGCCGCGTGAGAATCGGCTGGACGTCCCGATACGGGCCGGCGAGAAGCTCTTCGAGGAGCCGCATTAGGCGCCCGCCGGCGCCTCTGTATCCGCCGCATTCCCCCGGCCGACGGCGTCCTCTTCCAGTGCGCTGAGCAGCGCCTCGTATTCCTCACAACAATTGGGGCAAATATCGAAGTGCTCGCGGAGCAGGGGCATCAGCCGGGCGGCCTCTTCGCCGCGTACTTCCTTCTCTACATATTCATCTAGCAGTGCGAAGACCTGACTGCAAGGCATGTCATCAACTCGCACCTTTTCAAGTACGCGCAAAAAGCCCTCAACGACCTGGTCGGGCAGTTCAGGGCGTTCCTTGCCGAAGTGCGCCAACAGCCTCTCCAGTGGATTCTTCATTTCAGCCGCGATTCCTTGACGTTCAGCCGGCATCCAATCTTACTGCCCCGTTCATTGCCTCAATGCCGTTCGAAGGCACCCAGGACATCGCGGCTGCTTAGCCCTTCGGCTTTGAGGCGACGCTTCAGCCGTAGGCGCGCATCGTGCAACAGTTTGTAGAGCGCATTGCGGTTCGTTTTCATCCTTCTGGCCACCTCTTCCAACGGCACATCCTGAATCCCCAGCAGAACCAGCGCCTCCCGTTGCTTGGGAGTCAACTCCTCGTCCAGGATGCGGCGAACGTGCGCTACCATATCCGACTGCTCGGCGATGGCGTCGGGGCCTGGTCTCTCGTCCGCCAGCAACCCCGACGGTGCGCCGCCCGGCGCCGAATCCATGAGTTCGTCCAGAGATGAGTCCTGCCAGCGTTTTCGTCGAAGTTCCGTGAGGGCCAGGCGCACCGCGATCTTCTGTGCCCAGGTGGTCAAAAGGCTGCGGCCTTCGAACGTATCGAGCTGATCCAGGACACGTACCAGCGTGTCCTGGGTGACCTCATCGATCAGGGGCGTAAATAGCGGGTCGTCGGGGGAAACCCAGCGTGAAAGCGCGTACGGCAGTCCACGGCGGATCGCCGCGCCCAAATCCTCCAGCGCCGATTCGCGTTTCGCGCCGTCGGTCCGTAAGTCGGATAGCCACTCTTCATTTGACCGGGGCGCCATGGGTGCAGAAATTATACTGCCGCGACCCAGGACCGTTGAGCTGCGAACGGAAATACCGGAACAGAATGCAGGCTGGCGCCGTCAGAGGTTCAGGATTCAGAAAGTGCGCCTGCCCGTCAATCACGCGACGCTCTATTCGCCGCAGAGGGTTGGCAGCACCTGGCCCGAAGACAAAGCGATTGCCTGGCAGCTTCGGTTCCTTGCCGTCAATACATTTTGGCTGCCTCGCTTGGACGGACCCACCTGCAATATTGACGCGGCGTTTCTCGTTGTGCTAGAATTGCAGAGGCTCCACGCGAAACTCTGCTCCATACACCACACAACGGCGCATGAGCGCCCAATTCCAGTTAAGGAGGTGTCTCGCCACAATTGTTGACGTCATCTTCAATGCGTGGACAACCCACGCCCGCTCAAGAAACTCAGGAGAGAAGGAAGAATGAAGAAACCCATTTGGCTTACATTTTCCATGTTGCTCGTGGCTTCGATGGTGTTGACCGCATGCGGCGCTCCCGCTGCAACGAGCGCACCGCCGGCTGCAACCGAAGCCATGCCGGCCACGGCGGCCCCGGCTGCGACCGAGGCCATGCCGGCCACGGCGGCACCGACAGGCAACTACCTGGATCGTGCCATGGCGGGAGAGTTCAAGGGCACCACAGTCTCTGCCACCGGCCCGTTTGTTGCGCAGGATGAAACCAAGTTCATGGCGACGATGGCCGACTTTGAGCAGAAGACGGGCATCACGATTCAGTACAACGGCGACAAGAACTTCGAGGCCGATATCAAGGCCGAGATCGAAGGCGGCGCGCCGCCCGACGTAGTGGACTTCCCGCAACCCGGATTGTTGGCTACCTTCGCGGCTGGAGGCAAGCTCGTAGACCTGGGCCAGAACCTCGACGTCGCAGCCATCAAGGCGAACTACGATCCCTACTGGATCGATCAGTCCATGTTCCCTGGCGCCGACGGAACACCGGCCATGTATGGCATCTGGGAGCGCAATAACGTAAAGGGTTTTGTCTACTACCCGAAGAAGGCGTGGGATGCCGCGGGCTACGTGCCGCCGACCACGTTCGCTGAGCTGCAAACGCTGATGGATCAAATGGTCAGCGATGGGACGCCGCCCTGGTGCATCGGAATTGAATCCGGCTCGGCGACGGGTTGGGTGGCGACGGACTGGATGGAGAACATCATGCTTCGCACGGCGCCGCCGTCGGCCTATGACGACTGGATCAGCCACAAATTGCCGTTTACCTCGCCAGAGGTGACCAACGCGGCCGACATTATGGCAAAGATCTGGCAGAACCCGCAGTACGTCTATGGCGGCCCGGCGTACGTGGTCAAGACCAGCTTCGGTGATTCGACCGCCCCCATGTTTGACCCCACCGGTCCAAAGTGCCTGATGAACATGAACGGCAACTTCATCCAGAGCTTCTTCCCGGCCGACGCCAAGCCGGGCGTGGACTATGGCGCGTTCTACTTCCCGCCCATCGACCCACAGTATGGCTCCCCGGTGGAGGTCGGCGGTGACATCTGGGGCGCCACCAGCAACCGTCCAGAGGTCATGGCGGTGATGCAGGCCTTTGCCTCAGCGCAACATCTTAAGGTCTGGATGGAGCAGGGTGGAGCCTTTGCCCCTCAAAAGGACGCCGACCCGAGTTGGTATGGCAACCCGGTAGATCAAGCCATCGGCACAGCGCTGAAGAACGCAACCACCTTCCGCTTCGACGCTTCCGACCTGATGCCCCAGGCCGTCGGCCAGGGCTCCTTCTGGAAGGAAATGACCAGCTGGGAGTCCGGTGCTGAAGACATCAATACTGCGCTTCAGAACATCGACGCCTCCTGGCCCAGCCAATAACCACCTGCAAGCGAGATTTTGGTCGGCCCACACACCGTGGGCCGACCAAACTAGTATGATCCGGGGTATATCCCTGCGCCGCCCAGGCGATTACTTGGTGTAAGGGTGCCCGAAGCGCTGCTGGCCATGGCCGACCATCAAAGAGGGAGCCACTGAATGACCACAACTAAGCTGCAGCCGTCGCGGGTGGTCGCGATCGGACGATTTCTGATCGCCCTCGTACCACTAGGCTTGACAATTGCTTTGCTGGTATGGGGGATGTTCTTCATTCGAAGCATGCAAACCAGCAAGACTCCCTGGCCGCAAGCGGCCCTTATCGCGATTGCCTTGGTCTGGGGGGTTGGTGGAATCATTCTTCTCTTTTTCACCGGCAACATCGTGGTGGAGCAGACGTCCGAGAAGTGGGCGCGGCGTCTGGAGCCCGTCCTGTTTGTTGGCCCCGCGCTGCTGATGTTGACCTGGGCCCTCGTCCTGCCGACGATTCGGACGCTCATTGCCAGTTTCTACGATCAGTTCAGCAGGGCCTTTGTCGGCTGGAAGAACTACGCCTTCGTGTTCACCGACAAGAGCATGCTGGAAGTGTTTCGCAACAACCTCTTATGGCTGGTATTCGGCACCGCATTCACGGTGGCGGCAGGATTATTGATCGCCTGGATTGCCGATCGAAGCAAGTTCGACCGTACGGCAAAATCCCTGATCTTTCTCCCCATGGCGATCTCGTTCGTGGGCGCGGGCGTCATATGGAATTTTGTCTACGCCGTGCGACCGATTGACGCCCCGCAAATTGGGCTGCTGAACGCCATCTGGGTCTCACTGTTCAATGGACAGCCGGAAGCGTGGACGGCGTTTTTCCAGCCTTGGAACAATTTCTTTCTCATCGTCGTAGAGATTTGGCTGCAGACGGGATTCGCCATGGTGCTGTTTTCGGCGGCCCTCAAAGGGATTCCTGGCGAAGTCCTGGAAGCTGCGCGTGTGGACGGGGCCAATGATCTTCAGATCTTTTTCCGCATCATGATCCCAATGATCATGGGCACGATCATCACCGTCACCACAACCATCGTTATCTTTACGTTGAAGATCTTCGACGTTGTGTGGGTCATGACCGGCGCTCAATTTGGAACCAGCGTGATCGCCACGGAGTTTTACCGGCAATACTTCACCTACAACCAAAACGGGCTGGGATCGGCGATTGCCGTAGTTCTGTTTATCGCTGTGATTCCCGTCATTGCATATAACCTGCGACAGTTTGCGCGGCGGGAGGCGATGGCATGAAATCCAAATTCCTAAGCAGCCTCCTGCTAAACGGCTCGCTGGCGGCCATCTGCCTGTTTTGGACCATCCCGACTCTTGGATTGTTCATCTCATCCTTTCGAGACCGCCTCGACATCAGCAGCACGGGTTGGTGGACGGTTTTTCCGCACATGGATTGGGTATCGACTCAGAAGATCACGCCTGATCCGAGTGTGGACCGCAACCAGCCAATGACATTCGGCGGGGTCACTGCCACCTTTGAACAGTTTCGACAGGGCATTGCCAAGGATGGCAAGAGATATATCTGGATCGGCAATCGGCGCATCGGCTATCTCGATGTACAAGTCTACAAGTGGACCGCCGACACGACCTACACGCTGGAGAACTACAAGCAGGTACTTGCCGCCGGCACGTTTACTGCCCGGCTGGCAAACGGGACCACGCAGACCAATCAGGGCTCCGATATGCTATCCGGATTCCTGAACAGCATCGCCGTTACCGTACCGGCTACCGTGATTCCGATCGCCATCGCAGCCTTTGCCGCCTACGGGTTCGCGTGGATGAGATTTCCGGCACGCAAGATGCTGTTTGCCCTTGTGGTGGGACTCCTGGTGGTGCCTTTGCAGATCGCCTTGATCCCCTTGCTGAAAGACTTTGTTGCATTGAGTCTGAATGGGACGTTTCTCGCTGTGTGGCTGGCCCACACGGGATTCGGACTGCCACTCGCCACGTATTTGCTGTTTAACTACATCAGCGAGCTCCCCAAAGATATTCTTAAGTCGGCATTTGTCGATGGCGCCTCTCACTTCAAGATCTTTACGCGACTGGTGCTGCCGCTGTCTGTACCGGCGCTCGCTTCTTTTGCCATCTTCCAGTTTCTCTGGGTGTGGAACGATTATCTCATCGCCCTGGTCTTCATCGGGGGCGGCTCGCAGAACCAGGTCCTGACTCAACGGCTGGCGAACCTGGTTGGATCGTTCGGCCAGAATTGGGAACTGCTCACGGCGGCCGCGTTCTTCTCGATGGTCGTGCCGTTGATTGTCTTCTTCTCGCTGCAGCGGTACTTCGTCCGCGGCCTGCTTGCAGGTTCCGTCAAAGGCTAGGGCGGCCGCAGGCCCTGTAGCTCACATTGATGACCACCCTGAAGTTCCCGGAGCACTTCGTGTGGGGTGCAGCCGCGTCTGCCTATCAAATCGAGGGTGCCGCGACCGAGGACGGCCGCGGCGAGAGCATCTGGGATCGCTTCGTACACACGCCCCATCACACACTGACCGGAGACACTGCCGATACTGCAATCGACCACTATCACCGCATGCCACATGATGTGGCCCTCATGAAGCGCCTGGGATTGCCCTGCTACAGCTTCAGCGTTTCCTGGTCGAGAGTTATGCCCGCCGCTGAAGGCAAACCGAATCCGAAGGGGTTGGATTTTTATGATCGCCTTGTGGATGAGCTACTGCAAGCGGGAATAACCCCCAAAACCACGCTCTATCACTGGGACCTCCCGCAGAAGCTCCAGGACAAGGGCGGATGGCCCAACCGGGAAACGGTCGAGTATTTCGCCGACTATGCTCGGCTGGTCTTTGAGACGCTCGGGCGATCGGGTCAGATTTTGGAGCACCCATAATGAGCCGTGGGTGGCTGCTTTCCTGGGCTATGCGACGGGCGTGCACGCACCTGGGATATGCGACTACTCGCAGGCGTATCAGGCCGCTCATCACCTGCTGCTCGCACACGGTAGAGCGCTGCAGGTTTTCCATCAGGGCGGCTACGAGGGCCAGATCGGCCTCATCCTGAATCTCAACGGATTGGTGCCCATGACGGAGGGCGAGGAGGACATCGCGGCGACTCAGCGGGTGCACGACGAAACCCACGCGTTGTTTCTTGAGCCGGTTTTCAAGGGGACCTACCCCGAGAAGCTATTTGACTTCATCGGGTCGCACCAGCCGAAAGTCATGGCCGGGGATCTTGAGCTCATCAATCAACCAATCGACTACTTGGGGCTGAATTACTACAACACGGATTGTGTTGCCTACGACGTGTTTGCGAGTCTTAACAAAGCTAGGCTTACACCATACAGCGCTCCGGGCTGGGAGCGCACGGAAATGAATTGGGGGATCGATCCGGATGGCTTGAGGCGGGAACTGCTGCACGTCACCCAGACTTACGGCCGCCCGCGGATCTACGTCACGGAAAATGGCTGTGCAATGCCCGACCGACCGGATGCGCAGGGTTTTGTCTCAGATTGGGACCGCATCCGCTACATCCGTGCCCATCTCCAGGCCCTCCATCAGGCCATTCAAGAGGGCGCAGATCTCGGCGGCTACTTTGTCTGGAGCATCTTCGACAATTTTGAGTGGGAGCGGGGCTACGGCCCGCGCTTTGGCCTTGTCCGCGTGGACTACGATACCTTGGCCCGCGTCCCCAAACAAAGCGCCTATTGGTTTAGGGACGTCATACAAGACGGCGCCATCTCGGTCTGATAGCTGAACATCCACAACGATTCGAGAATGTCCCCCAAATTGGCGGCCGTCGGTACTGTAACGCGAGCGCGCCCGCCGGCGCCGTCGCCTGCCACGGTCTTCAATTCAGAATCCGGGCCCGCGACCGGCTGGGAATAGCCGCAGCGCGCTCACCTGCATCCTGTCTGGGGTCGAAAGGCTTCTCAGCCCATCATGCCGATAAAGAATCAAGTGCAACTGATTACCTACCCTGATTCGCTGGGCGGTGACCTGGCGACTCTGGATGCGTTGTTTTCGAAGCACTTTGCCGCGGCCTTCACAGGAGGCCTGCATATTCTGCCGCCCTTCCCTTCGTCGGCAGACCGCGGTTTCGCGCCGCTCACATACTTCAGTGTTGATCCGGCCTTTGGAACATGGGAGGACATTCGAAAAATCTGCAGAAAGACGGACGTTCTGCTTGATCTGATGGTCAATCACATATCCAGGCAGTCGCCGTACTTCCAGGACTTTGTCAGGTGGGGTCGAAAATCCGAATTTGCCGATCTCTTCATCACGCTCGACAAGATCTGGCCGGACGGCAAACCATCCCCAGACGATATCGACAGGCTGTTTCTCAGAAAGCCGGAGCGGCCATTTTCCGATGTCATCGTTGCCGAGACGGGCCTGCCGGAAACCGTTTGGACGTCATTCGGCACCCAGGATTTGTCGGAGCAGATTGATCTGGATGTGCATTCGGGAGCCACGCGGCGACTATTCGAGCAGGTACTTGCCCATATGGGTCAGCACGGCGTTAAGATTGTGAGGCTGGATGCAATTGGCTATGTAATCAAGCGGCCCGGAACGAGCTGCTTCTTTGTGGAACCCGGCATCTACGAGTTTCTGGCGTGGATCGCCGGGACAGCGCATGCCGTCGGCATCGAAGTGCTGCCGGAAGTTCACGGTCACTATTCACTTCAGGTCAGCTTGGCGGACCATGGCTACTGGACGTATGACTTTGTTCTGCCCATGCTCATTCTCCACGCGCTGAACACGCATTCCAGCGTGAAACTGTCGGCCCATCTTCGATCCTGCCCTCGGCGCCAGTTCACCATGCTGGACTGCCACGATGGAATCCCGGTTCAGCCGGACCTGGATGGGATTTTGGATGTGGAGGAATCGCGCAGCATCGTTCAGACCTGCCTCGAAAGGGGCGCCAACTTGAACCGCCTGCTCTCGAACAATCGCCAAGCCCGCGCCGGATTTGACGCGCACCAGATCAACTGCACGTATTATTCGGCCCTCGGTCAGGATGACGATGCCTACATGGCGGCTCGCGCCATTCAGTTCTTTGCTCCCGGCGTCCCCCAGGTGTACTACGTGGGCTTGCTCGCAGGCAGCAACGACCAGGGCGAAGTCGCCCGCACGGGGGAAGGGCGTGCGATCAACCGCCGGAACTACTCCGTCTCCGACGTGGAAAACGAATTGCGCCGTCCTGTTGTCCAGCGACTTATGAGACTGATCGAATTTCGCAGCAGCTACGACGCGTTCAACGGGAACTTTCAAGTTGGAGAGCCGGACGACAGCCACCTGGAGTTGTCATGGCAAAAAACCGCGTCGAAATGCGTATTGACCGTGGAACTCGGGACAAATAGGGCGCTAATTCGATACACAGCGGATGATGGGACCCTCGTCGAGTACATGCCGTGAGGGCGGCGGTTCATTCTGTGGACTTTTGCACCTGCCCCGGGTCACGTGCCGGCAGGCAACGCGGACGTGCGGGGCTTTCCTGTCATAGACAAACCGCCATGTTGGGGAACATGGCGGTGACTGGTGCTCTGGTGGGCGCGGAGGGACTCGAACCCCCGACCTCATGTGTGTGATACATGCGCTCTAACCAGCTGAGCTACGCGCCCGGAGGATCTGGAATTATAGCCGAGCCGATTGGTTCGGGCAAGCTCGTACACCGCGCGCTGCCGACCCGCCACTAGGGGGCTGGCAGAACATCCCACGGATTGATCACAGCGGTCGCTGTCCGCACCTCAAAGTGCAGATGCGCGCCGCTGGCATGCCCGGTGGCTCCCGCCGCGCCGATCGTCTGACCCTGGGCCACGTTGTCGCCGCAGCCCACAAAGATGGCGCTCAAGTGGGCGTACAGGGTCTGGAAACCTGTGCCGTGATCGATCATGATCATGTTTCCGTAGCCATAGCCGTTCGCGCCGGCGTAGACAACCACGCCGCCGTCGGCCGCATATATGTTGTCCCCCAATTCCGCGGCCAGATCGATTCCGAGGTGGTTGGTCTTGGTTGAGTAGTCGAAACCGGAGAGATAGTGGCGGTCGGTTGGGTATACGAACGTGCCGTAGCCGATGGCGCCGCCTGATACCGGGGCGCAGGAGCCCGCTCCACCCACTTGAGCAGAAGCCGGGCTGCCTCGGGTGATCCCGAGCGGAACCTGACCTGGCGTGTGATACTGATAGACGCCTCCGGGGACCACCAGGAACGTGCCGGACTTGACATCTGCGTTGTATGGATCGGCGATCGCAGCAGCATCCAAATGATTTGCCGGGTACTTCAGAATGTCTTCGGGCTTGACTTGGAAGTACTCGGCCCACTGACCGAAGGGTATCCCACCCAGCCATTGCCAGTAAACGCCGTCCACCGGAAGAATCTTAAGCTCCTGCCCGGGCTGCAACATATGCGGATCGTCCTGCAGCAACTCATAGTTGGCCGCGAAGATTGTCTTCGGATCAAGGCCGAAGCGGTCCGCGATACCGGAGACGGTATCTCCGGCTTGGACCGTATAAGTCGTGATCTCCTGTCTGGCGCGGTCGGGCACATTGGTGTGAATGTTCGCTGCCCGAAAGACACCTGCTTGAGATAGATCAAGAGGCAGGGCGGAGGAGAGTGATGGTCCACCGGGAAGGGTTGTCACGATCGCAGCCACCGATCCGCCGGCATCGGTTGAGCCGGCTGGCTGCCGAAAGTAAGTTTGGGCAAGCCATATTACGATCCCGATGCCCACCAGAGAAAAAACATGCGTTGCCGCTTTGAGCAGGAACTCCCCCAGACCCATATGCAGAAGGCTCTGCACCCAGCGCGTCCCGCGGTTGGTCCGCCGGTCCGTTCCCAAGGCGCCCTCCACGTGTTCCTCGTTTTCCTTTTGATCTTTGAGACTGTCCTGCATTCGCTCTCCGGCGCCGGATAATATCACGGAATGCTAAAGGGTCCCGGGCCATGCTCTCATGGAGCGTTCAGCTTTGCCCATTCCGCACCTGGCGTCAATCCCGCCGCCCCGACGGCTTCTCGATTTGTCTCCTCGACCGATCGCTGAATCCTGGGAGGTTTCAGCGCGGCAGAATGCAGTCGACCGCGTCGTTCGCCGGGCTGTTGACCAGGGTCGAGACTGGATACGCCTCCATCGAATTGGCCGGAAACGGACCAATCAGGTGTCTCAGGCTCTCTGGCGATCTCGGTGCTGGATCCAACCATTCCGCGTGCGCACCGGTACTCAGGATTGCGGGCATGCGGTTATGAATTGGCGCCATGAGCTCGTTGGGGGCCGTTGTAATGATCGTGCACGTACGCACAGCGGATCCGTCGGCAGATCTCCATTCATCCCACAATCCGGCGAACGCAAAGGGCCCGCTCGTCTTGAGTCGAATGTAGTGGGGCGTTTTGGTCCGGGTGCCTGGTTCGGCTTTCCACTCGTAGAAGCCGTCCGCGGGAATCAGGCAGCGCTTGTACTTGTAAGCCCCACGGAATGCCGGCTTCTCCGCCAGCGTTTCTGCGCGCGCATTGATCAGCCGGCTTCCGATCGAGATGTCCTTTGCCCAGGAAGGGATCAGGCCCCAAATGAGAAAGTCAGCCACGCCTCTTCCGTCGTTACAGATTGCCAATACCGGCTGTGTAGGGGCAATGTTGTACCGGGGCGCGAACGCCTGCGGGAAGTTGATTCCCTCGAATTCGTCGCCCAATTCGCTGCCGCCGGTTGCCAGTGTGAATCTTCCGCACATCTTGATTTCCTTCGAAAGGGCCGTGCTGCCTAGGCTTTGCCGCTGTGCGCTGTGTCCGCCAGGCGTGCGAGTACGCGAGCATCGCCCATGCGTCTGGTTGTCCCGATGGCGTCAAGGTGCTCCAATAAGGCCTGGGCATACTTGCGGCTTGTCTGGAATTGATCGCGCACCTCCCCCAGTGTGATTTGACCCTTTGATTGCAGGTGCTCCCGCACCCTGGAAACCATCGCGTCATAGTCGGCCTTGCGGAAGAGGATGTCGGCTGAGACCGGGACCAAATCGCCCTTGGCAATCAAGGCGCCCAGGATTTCCTCTCCTGCCGCCGTCTGACATTCCCTCATGCTCGGTGGACCGTAAGGCTTGCGGGCGAAGGCTGCCATCAACTTGTCGGCCGTCGCTTGCTGCCTCCCATCCAAATGGATTTGATGAGTGGGGCTCGCCAGTGCATGTTTCTTCTCCTGCAGCGCATCTTGTGCAACCAGTCTCCGAATGGCGGCATTGAAAAGCCGCACATCTCTCCCGAGCTGGCTCTTCAGCTCCTCACGTGGGATGCCTGCGCGGAGTGGGAATTTGCGGTGGTATTCCGCCACTATTCCCGCGCACTTGGATTCCAGCGCAGCCCAGTCGGTTGCGGCCATCGTCAGCAGATCGCTCTGCGGACCTACATCGCCGGCCTCCAGGACGATCAGTTTTCCCGACAGGGTCAGTTCGCCGAGCGCTACCCGCGCGGAGCTTTCGGCCAAATGGGAGCGCCGGACAATCTCCCGTATGGATGCCGCTCCGAGCGAGCGCGTTGCTTCAAGGAGTACACCGGCAGGATCGCCCGCCGCAAGCGATTCCAGCGCGGCCAAAACGCTCACCTCATGCCGTTTGTGCCGATATAGGGGATGCGGGTCGACAACGAAGCCGCCCCCGATCGTTTCTGCCGGTGACGGCCAGCGCACAATGAACGCATCCCCGCGGACACAGACCAGCGGCTCACGCAGCTCAAGCTGGATCCAGCCCTCGGCCCCTGGCCCCAGTACCTCGTCGTCGAGCAGGCGCAAGGTCGCTAACGATTCGGTGGTCCCGAGGAATACCTTCACCTCGGCGTTGTGGAATACATCGCGGGACACGTCCCCCAGGACGCGCAGACGCGCATCCAACCGCAGCGTGCCCTCGTAGGACCCGGGGCGGCTGAGCACTTGACCGCGCTGCAGGCGCTCTGCAGGAACTCCAGATATGTTGATGGCCGTACGCGAACCGGGTACCGCTTGATCGATCGCCTTCCGATGCGTCTGGATGCCACGTACGCGGCCTCGCAGGCCCGACGGTACGACCTCAAGCTCATCGCCCAGTTTCAGCGTCCCGTCGCTGAGCGTTCCGGTGACAACGGTTCCGAACCCGCTCATCGTAAAGACCCGGTCGATGGGCAGCCGTGGCCGCCCGAGGTCGGGACGCTCCGGCTGTGTGCGAAGGACTTCGGCCAACGCCGAGACCAGTTCGGTTAATCCCCGGCCTGTCCGTGCGGACACCGGAATTATCTGCGCGTCTTGCAACACGGTGCCGCGAACCACCCTGCGGATGTCCGCTTGCACGGCATTCATCTGGTTATCCTCAACCAGGACGTCGACCTTGGTGAGTGCGATCACTCCAGTTGGAATGCGCAGCAAATCCAGGATGGCCAGATGCTCGCGGGTCTGTGGCATTACGCCTTCATCGACCGCGACCACCAGCAGGGCGGCGTCGATCCCCGCGAACTCCTGCCAGCATGTTTTCGATAAAATCCCGATGACCTGGAACATCCACGATGCCGATCTCTCGACCGTCCGGCAGCCTTAGCCAGCCGAACCCGAGATCGATCGTCATCTCACGAGCTTGCTCTTCCTTCAGGCGATCTGGGTGTGTGCCTGTGAGCGCCTCGACCAGCGTCGACTTGCCATGGTCGACGTGCCCCGCCGTGCCTATGACCTGCATTTGACTTCGAAGTGAGCCCGCCGACAACTCACTAGCGGGCTGCCGTCTTCGCCTTTGTCCTGCTGTGACCCATTATTCGTTCGTACGCCGAGAGCCATTGCTGGGCCAGATTCATCAGCTCTTGCAATTCCTGTTCGGTGGTCTCGGTCGTCTGCTGAAGCTGGTCCTCCAGCGTCTGGGCGCCATCGTCCAGGTCGGCCAGGTGCTTGTCCATCCTATCGACATCCTTGCGGAGATCGCGCAGCGTTTCGTCCTGGGAGAGCGAGTGCCCGGCCCAACGCTTCTGCTCCTCTGCTTTGAACGCGACCCATTCCTGCCGCAACCGCTCCTCGGCCAGCCGCTGAATCTCGCCCACTTCTGCGATGCGCCGCTCCAGTTTCTGGTTTAGGCCCTCGTAGGCCTCCTGAGCGCGTTGCGCTGCCCGGACCGAGTTGTCGAAAGTGGCTATCTGATTTTCCGCGACGGCCACTTGTTGCTTGAATCGCTTGTATTCCTCTTGCCATTCCTTCCAGGCGTGCTCCTGTTCAACTTGCGCCAGTGCCTGCCTCTCGAGGATGGCAGCCAATTCTTCCTGCCGCCCTGTCTCGCTTTGTACCAACTCGCTCACACGATTTTCGAGGTTTCGAATGCTGTCGGTGTGGAGTGTGACTTTCTCCCTGGCATCGTCGGCCCGCTTGCGAACCGCTACCAGCTCGACCTGAAGGTCTGCCACGCGTTTTGCCTCGTGCAGATACTTCTCCGAAAGGGCCTTGTGTGATTCTGTGATCTCCGTTGTCTGACGGACCGCCGACTCCATCGCCGTGCGCAGATCCTGAAGGTCAAGTGTGCGACGCTTCTCGTCCTGCGAGCGACCTTTCCTGGCGGATTCCTCGGCGGTGACGGCGTTCTGCAGATGGAAAATGCTCTTTCGGACCTCTTCCAACTCGGCTTGCCGGACTTTGATGCCTTCCTGATCGCGACGCGACGCGCTGGCATCAATGCCCTCGATCATCTTGGCCAGGTCGGCTCGCTGACGTGCGATGATCTGCTCGAATTGATCGATGCGCGCCACCGCCACCGCCAGGCCATTGATTTGCTGGCCCAGCGGCTTGATCTGCTGGGTAACATTACTGATGCTCGCCCCGAGGGAAGTCAGGCGCCCGTTCAGTTCGCCAAGATCGGCTTTGCTCTTGCGCTGTTGCTCGTCGAGCCACTCGACGCGCTTAATGATTTCCTCAAATTCCATGCGTTCCTCCAGCGGCCACAAGATTATACTGCCGCCCCCCAGCACCTCGATGTGGGCGGCGGATGCCTTCCCTCGACTGGTGCACGAACGACGAAGTAGCCGCAGGCCTGCATCCGCGCTCCTGAGCACGAGACGAGGAACTCATGGCTGTGCCCGGACGACGCTCGCCTGCGGCCGAATTCCCTGAAGCAGCCGTCAGCGGCCGAGATGTTCGAACATCTGGGGAAGTCCCTGGGTTAGGAAGCCAACCGAGCCGGGTACCAGCCCAAGCACGAAGAGCAGCGCCACGCCGATCCCGAGCATGCCACGCTCGACTAGGCCCTCCTTGCCACTCACAGGGTTCACTCCGTGTGCGCGCATCAGCATCGCGAATTGGCGGGCCGCCGAAAACAACAACAGTAGCATCCCGACGCCAAACCAGATCGCCGCCGTCACGGAACTGTCGGCGAGGCCTAACCACAAGCTCAACCGCGGGGGGAAGCCCGCCAAAAGGGGGAATCCCGCGGACGAAAGCGCCGCGGCAGCAAGCGCGCCGGCAGCCCAGGGATACGCGCTTGCTCCAACCCGGGCGCCCGCAGGCCGCAGACCGCCGGAGTTGGTCTTGATGATGGAGAGTGCAAGCGCCCAGACACTAAGAGCCAGCCCACGGGGGATCAGGAATAGGAAAACGAGGTCTGGTCCACCGCCGGCAGTGAGGCCGATTGCGAGCAGAAGATATCCCGTGCCCGCAATCGAGGTATACGCCAGAACCCGGCCAAGGTGGTCCTCGAAGACTGCCCACAAACCGCCGGCGATAAGCATCAGCAGGCCGACGCTCTGCAGCCCTATGGCTACCTGCGCCGATGTTCGGAGCCAGGCATAACGGTCCAGAAAGCTCATTGCGAACACAACTATGATGTTGGGTGTCAGCCACACCAGGAATCCCGCGACGTAGGGGTGGCACTCCTCCATGATTCGCGGGATCCAGTCATGGAACGGGACGATCGCCAATAGAAACGCGAAGCCGAGCGCCAGCATGACGGTCGACTCCAGTGTCAGAGAGAGATCACCCGGACTGCTTTCCACGCCTGCTAGCAGCCAGCCGGAGAGTAATATGAACGGCATGCCCAAGGTCTGGTAGATCAGGAAGCGCAGGGCGCCCTTGCCGGGGGCTTGGCCCGGCGGCGAAAGAAGCGGAACTGCCACCAGAACCGCGGTCTCGATGAGCAAAGCTGCATACAGAAATGGCTCAACGGCGATCGATGCCACGAACAAAGCACTGATAAAGAACCCCATCGGAACCAGACGTCTGGCAACGCCGGCCACCTCCGCCCCGAAAAACCACAGTGCGCTCAGGCCGAATATCATGGCCAGCAAGGGGGCCTCGGCGGGAGGCAGCGCCAGGGTCCTGCCCAGAATTTCCATTGAGGAGGCGATCTTGAATGAAAATGGGCCAAGCAGCAGTGCCTGGTCGAACGGGATGAACGCCGCCATCGCGGCCAGGGCGACACAAATGGCGCCGCCTGCCATGGCCACCGCCCGTTCGCTCAGCAGCAGGAGAGTGAGGCTCCCCGCCAGGACAGGGATAATGATCCAAAGAACCGGCGCGCTCATGCCGTGTCCTGCGACGCCGCGGCCGAAAGCAGGTAAGCCCCCACGAGGCCCAAGCCCAGCGTAACCACTGCTAACAATCCCGCGACTAGTATGGAACCTTCGACGGCCGCGTAGAAGACTTCGAAGCCCGAAAGCACTGTGAGCAACCCGGGAATGATTCTAACGACTTGGTCGCTCGATCCAAGTTGAAGCCAGCCAATGCCGAGAAGCAGGATGGAGGCGGAGATCACTGGCGCGCCGACGCCAGCGATCACGTCCTGAATGCTGGGCGTCAGAACAGCAGCCAGGATGAATACCATGCCCGCCATGAGAATGCGGAAAGTCCCGCCCTGCGGCCACGTCTGATCCGCCGCCTCGCCGCGATCCGACAGCCCCGTCAGTGTCATGCCGATGGCCGCGGTGGCCATCCAGCCGGCAACCAGCTTGGCGGCTGCCATCCCGATTGGCCAATGCTGGGCCGTAAGCGCAGCGGCGCCCAGATACTGAACTCCGAGCAAGCCAAGACTCCAGCGCCAATCGCGTGCGAGCAAGAGCCCCGTGGCAGTTGCGGCAACCAGCGCCACGGCGATCCACGAGATCGATGCTTCAATCATCCTAGGGAGTCCTGTGCACGATGACGGAGACCAGAAGCGCCAGCACAAGCAGCCCCCACATGATCCCGGCATCGCCCTCCAGTAGGTTGGTTAGGCCGACAAGAAGTTGCCGCAAAGCGATGTGTGCGCTGCGTAGAATGGCGCCAGCAACGTTCGTTGCGAGCCTTGCTCCGCGTTCGAACCGTCCTGAGGGTCCCGCAGCCAGGACTGCAACCCGCATCCTGCCCCACGACAGTCCCAAGCCCACGGCAACGGCGCTTAGCCCGGCGGGCCACAGACCCAATTGCCGGGCGCCGTCCCACCCCCAGAAGCCCAAGACCAGCTGGATCGCCAACGCGAAAGCGAGTCCCGCATCGTAGATGGCTGGAGACCAGGCGGTCTGCAAATCCGGCCCTGCGGTTGTTGAGGTTCCCCGCGCGTGGTGCATATAGCCGGCAATCAGAAGTGCCTGCGCCAGCACCAGTGGTGGCAACGCCCAGATGGTTGCACTGGGCTGTTGGGTCCACGCAGTCGCCGAGATTGAAAACGGCAAGGCTGAAATGCTCCAGGCGCCGATCAGCACGGCCTGTTTCAGCCTTGTGGTCCGCGCCGCGGACAGGAACAGCGCGCCGCCAGCCAGCACCAGCGCCATGCTCCAGCCAGTGGCGCCGGCTGGATTACCCTGAATGGTCGAGGCCAGCGCGAGGCCCGAAAGTCCAAGCACCCAATACGGGCGGCTGACCACTTCATCCCGGGCCAGCATCCACTGCCAGCCCGAATAGAGGGCCGCGCCGGTGCCGAACAACAAGAGCAGGCCAAGAATCCCGGAGCCTGATTGTTCAAGCTGAAGGCGGGACAGCAAGCTCAGAGTTGCTGCGGCCGACGCCAGAGGCAGGGTGATCCCGATGCCTCCCCGTATGTATGCGGACGGCATGCGGGGCATTTCAAAGATCAGTGCGACCAGGCGCAAGGCTACGCCGGCAAGTACGAGCACAACATAGTTGTCGCCATTTCCGGGCTGGCTTCCGAGGACGAAGGCTAGCAGAACACACGCGATGCTCATCATCCGGACCACAGATGGTGCAGTCCCGGCATTGAAGGTGATCCGATCTTCGGACGGGTCCAAGGCCAGGATCACGGCTCCAAGATCCAGCCCAGCCCAGGCCAGGACGACCGTTGGCAGGTTGTCGGCCGCAATTGCCAACAGTGCCAGGCCGGAGAATGCCAATGACAGCGCCCAACCCTTGGAATCGACCGCGTCTCGTCGACCCGGGGCGATCAGAAGGCCGACAACTTCCAGGCTGACGACTGCAAACGCCAGTCCCCAGGACAGGGGATTTGTCGAGAACGCCGGCGTGAAAGAAAACGCCGCCGCCGATTCTGCTCCGGTGAGCGCCGGCGCCGCAGCGGGCTGCAGTTGCCAGAGCAAAACGCCGACCCAGGCCGCAAATGCCGAGGCAAATCCTGCGAGCCACATGAGTCGAAAGCGCGGGCGCAGCAGGCGCAAGACCCCGAGCGTCGCGGCCGCCAGCAGCATGAGAATGGGCGGAAAAAGGACTAGCATTGGCCGTGGAATTCTATCAGCTTTGAAATGCTATCGCTACCAAGGGGCCGTGGTGCCGCTGGTAAAATCCTCCCGAAATGGGGCTGCGTCGCCTGGTCATCTTGCATTACATACTGGGAGCTGCCGTTCTGGTATCGTGCTCCACGGCGAGCGCCCCGGTGTACGTGCCGGCCGAGGCCCAAGCCGCGCCGGCCCTGACCCCATTTCAGCCGGGAACCCGCAATGCGATTGAAGAGCCCGCGGCCTGGTTGCCTCTTTCGACCTTTACGCCTTATCCCGGAACTGCGCTGCCGGTTCAAACGCCCGCCGATCTGCCGGTCGTAGTGAACGATGCCACTTCCGACCAGCCCCCGGCCGAGATCAATCCATTGACCGGCCTGCCGCCCAGCGATCCGGCCCTTCTGGACAGGCGGCCCCTAGTCATCAAGATTTCGAATTACCCCAGGGATATACGCCCCCAATACGGGTTGAATGAAGCCGATGTGGTCTATGAATACTATATCGAGTGGCAGGATACGCGATTTATTGGGGTCTTCTACGGCAATGATGCCAGTCAAATCGGCCCTGTGCGCTCGGGACGGTATTTCGATGAGCACATCACCCGCATGTATCATGCCTACTACGTCTTCAACTATGCGGATCCGCGAGAGTACACATACTACTTGGGAGGCGATCTGCAGCCTTTTATGGTCGTCCCCGGATACGGAGCCTGCCCGCCGTTCGCTGAGCACAAGTACAGCAGCCTGATCTCCGACAGTCGCCACTACGAGATGTATTTCAACTCGACCAAGTTCAGCGACTGCCTGGCGCGCAAATCGGCAGACAACTCCCGGCAGCCTCTTCGCAACGGTTTCTTCAGCGCCTTGCCGCCCGCCGATGGCGCGCCGGTGGACCGCATCTACACTCATTACTCCAAGTGCGATTACAACTACTGGCAGTACGACCCCACAGACGCCGTTTATATGCGCTTTCAGGAAACCAGTCCCAGCAAGGACTTGCAGCATCTTAACGATTGCTCTGACACTCCCGAGACCTACGCGCCGCTGAAAGATGCCCTCACCAAGCAGCAGGTGACCGCGGACAACGTTGTGGTCATCTACGTGCCTCACACGTTCACCAATCAGAACGAGCAGGACGATGAGATCTATCACATCAATCTGGTGGACACTGGAAAAGCCTTTGTCTTTCGCGATGGCCTCGCCCTGCCCGCCCGCTGGCAGCGCACGGACATTGATGAGCCCCTGCTGATCACCAGCCCGTCGGGAACGCCGATCCTTTTGAAGCCCGGCCGCACCTTCTATCAGGTCATCGGCTCCACCAGCTCCGATTGGTCCGACGGCAGCAACTGGCACTTCGAATTCGATACACCTTGAAGGTGTACAATTACACGGCTCAGCGCGCGGAGTAGGTGGGGCGTTTTAGGCCGCGTTAAGTCCGAACCCTTCGGAGTTGGGAATGACTCGCCAGGATTTCCGCATCGAAAAAGACTCTTTGGGCGAAATGAAGGTGCCCGCAAACGCCCTCTACGGCGCGCAAACGGCGCGCGCCGTCCAGAATTTCCCTGTGTCCGGCCTTCGCCCCTGGCGCGCCTTCATATGGTCGATCGCAATCATCAAGCGCGCGGCAGCCGAAGTCAATTTTGAGCTCGGCCTTTTCCATGATCGTGAAGTAGATGGCCGGAAATTCTCGGCGCAGAATCTTGTGGACGCCATTGTTCAGGCTTCCCAGGAGACCATGGATATGAAATGGGATGCCGAATTCGTGGTGGATCCTTTTCAGGCGGGCGCCGGTACCAGCCACAATATGAATGCCAACGAGGTCATTGCGAACCGGGCAACCCAATTGCTGGGCGGCGAACTGGGCGCGTACTATGTGCACCCCAATGACCACGTTAACATGGCCCAGTCGACCAACGACGACATACCCACTGCCATCCGGCTCGCCGCACTCTGGCGCTTGGAAGAGCTCCTCGGCGCTGCGCATCGCCTGCGATCCGCATTGGAGATGAAGGCTGTCGAATTCGATGGAATCGTGAAGTCGGGCCGCACACACCTGCAGGATGCGGTACCGGTCCGGTTGGGTCAGGAGTTTGGGGCCTATGCCAAGGCCGTGGCACGCGATGCCGACCGCATCGAGCGCGCCGCGGATGGCCTGCGGCGGCTCGGAATTGGCGGCACCGCTGTTGGATCAGGCTTGAATGCACATCCTGAGTATCATCGGCGGATGGTCGCCCGGCTCTCGGAGCTGAGCGGAACTCAAGCTCATGGAGTCCGACAACCTGTTTGAGTCCATGCAATCCATGGCGGACGTGGCGGATTTTTCAGGTTCTTTGCGCACGTTTGCGCTGACCCTGATTCGGATCGCAAATGATTTTCGCCTGCTCGCCTCGGGCCCATCGACGGGCCTGGACGAGATCCATCTGCCTGCGGTCCAGCCTGGCTCCAGCATCATGCCGGGCAAAGTAAATCCGGTCATGGCCGAGATGTTGGATCAGGCCATGTTCCATGTAATTGGCTGCGACACCGCTGTCATGCTTGCCGTGCAGGCAGGGCAACTGGAACTGAATGTCATGATGCCGATCATTGCCCATAATCTGTTCGAGATGATGCAGGTGCTGATCGGTTCAGTCAATGCCTTCGCAGAGAAGGCCGTCACGGGACTGGTTGCGAACAAGGAGAAGGCGGAAGGCTGGCTCTCCCGCAATGCCATCCTGGTGACCGCTCTAAATCCCTTGATCGGCTACTCGCAGGGCGCGGCGCTTGTTAAGGAAGCGCTTGCGCGCGGCGCGGCGATTCGAGAGGTGGCGCTCGAGAAGGCGGCTGCCGGCCAGTTGAGACACCGGGATGAAGATCGCCTCGTGACGACCGACGAGATTACGACCGCCCTTGCAGACTTGCGTCATCTGACCGAGGGCGGCATCGCCGGCGGCGGCTAGGAGACAAAATGCCATTGGATCCGTCTTTCGTCAGCAGCGCCGTCCTTGTGCTTACGGGCTTCGGCGGCGCCTTCCTGGCCGCGTTGTGGATTTCGCTCATTATTTGGACTTACCGCGATATCCGCTCGCGTGCCCGCGACCCGCTCGTGCAGATTCTCTCCACGCTGCTTGTGGCCGTCCTTAACCTGCCGGGCGTCATCGTATACATGATCCTTCGTCCCATGCGTACGCTGGAGGAGGAATACCAGCATACGTTGGAGGAAGAGTCGCTGTTGCAGGCGTTGGAGGATCTCCCGCTCTGCCCTGGATGCGAACGCCGCGTGCGGGATGAATGGCAGGTATGCCCGAATTGCCACACGAAACTCAAGAAGACCTGCCATCAATGCGGCAAGTTGATGGAACTTCCATGGAATGTTTGTCCCTTCTGCGGCACTCCGGTCCCCGGCATGCGACACGACAACCTGGACATGGATCAGGCACTCGAGGACTTGAAGTTGACAGAAGTCCCCGCTGACACGGTGGACGCCGAGTTGACAGCCGAGCCGGCGCAGGGATCCGAATGAGGTCTTCGGCAGTATCACGAACGCTCGCCGCAGTAATCCCCTGAATCGTTCTGTTTGCTGCACAACGACACATGTCCGCTGACGTGATCGCCACCGTGCAACGGAATTGGAGCAAGAATATTCCGGCGGTGCGTCGTGTCTCGGGCAGTTGGTGGTTCTACCCCATTGCGCTCTTCTTGCTGGGCCTTGTCGTATACAGCTATCCCCTCACCGCGCTTGGATATTACTGGGACGACTGGGAGGTCGTGTTCCTGCTCCACGCCCGCAGCGCCGCTCTCTTTGCGGGCTATTTTGCATTTGACCGGCCCTTCGCGTGGCCATATCAGGTCATGTACGCGCTCGTCGGCCTCAATCCGCTGGCGTGGCATCTGGCCACGCTCGCCGTTCGGTGGGCCGGCATCTTTCTTCTCTATCTATCTTTGCGCTTCGTCTGGCCGCAGCTGGATTCGTATTTGAAATGGCTGGGCGCCCTGCTGCTTGTTTATCCGGGATACTTTCAGCAATCCATTTCTGCCGCCTACAACCGGCACTTCACGGCGTTTTTCATCTTTGGACTGTCGATCTTCCTAATGGTCATGGCAATTAAGAAGCCCGCCATGGCGTGGTGGCTATTGCCGCTGTCCTGGGTGACGGCCTTCATCCAGATCTTTACTATCGAATATTTCGTCGGTCTGGAGCTGATCCGTCCTGTACTTCTCTGGTTTCTGGTTGGTTCCGAAGACGGTACACGGGCTTGGCAGGCGGCTCCGCCGCACCTTCTTCCTTGCGCTGCCATACCTCGTCGTGCTCGGTTTCTACTTCTGGTGGCGCCTGGTGGTCTTTCCGACCACGATCACCGTGACGAACTACGCCGGTGATTTCAAGTTGCTTCAGGATTTTCATCAGTCCTTCCTGGCCGGCTCGTTCGCCGTGCTCACGCGCGCCGCGCTCGATCTCATATACGCGACGCTCCAGGTCTGGCTGGCGGTTCTCGGAACCCCCGACGCTTTCACTTTCCAAAGCAAGATCGCATGGTTCGCGTTTGGCGCCGGCGTGATTCTGGCATCCTTGTTTGGATGGCTGCATCCGCTCAACCGCGACTCTGAGCCGCAAGATGGCGGAGTCCCCCCTCGCTCTTGTTCTTTGGTCTGTGGGCGTTTCTGGTCGGTGGGCTTCCTGTCTGGCTAACCAGCAAACAGATCAGCGCCGGAGGGCGCTGGGACGATCGCTTCTCACTGGCGCTGATGCTGGGCGCCGGCGTCCTGACCGTGGGCTTGGTAATCTGGCTTGTCCGAGCGAACCAGCGGCGTCTTCTGTTGACCGTCCTGCTCGGCCTGTCCATCGTTTCCCAGGTTCTCGTCGTCAACAAGTATCGTTTGGATTGGGCCGTACAGAATGCCTACTACTGGCAGCTGGCCTGGCGCGTACCCGCGCTGGCGCCGCAGACCGCCATTCTTTCCCTCGAGCAGCCATCCGAGTCTGTTCCCGGCTACGATGCGAGTTTTGCCGTGAACATTCTTTTCGATGGAGCGGTCGCTGACGGCTCGGTGCCGTATTGGTTCTTCACAAATGACCGTTTCCTGAATTTCGATTTCAAGCTTGGACAGAAGATCTCGTACAAGGATCGGAACCTTCGCTTTGTTGGAAACACATCCGATGCCATTTCCATCGTGCACCAGGGCGAAAGCAGGTGTTTGCAGGTCCTGGATGCGCCCTATGCGGACGAGCCCTTCTACGGGGCCAACCAGGAGCAACTGGTTGGTGTCTCCAACGTCTCGCGCATCCTGCCCGAGTCTTCCTCGCCGCCGCCATCGCCGGACATCTTTGGTCGGGAGCCGCCGCACACCTGGTGCTACTATTTTGAGAAGGCCGATCTGGCACGCCAAATGCAGGATTGGGATGCGATCATTGCCCTTGACAAACAAGCCACGGCCTCGGGTTACCACCCGAACTTTGGGCCGGAATACTTGCCATTCATCGAGGCCTACGCCCGGCGGGGGGACTGGCAGCAAGCCCTGAAACTCAGCAAGGCGGCGCAGGCCAGCATTTCGGAGATGGAGCCCCTGCTATGCTCAACTTGGGCAAGATTGGGTGGGCTACCGGGTGCCGATGAGACCGCCGTGCATGAGGCCCAGGCGACCTTCGCATGTCCATCTCAATGAGCCCGTCATGAAGATAGAGAGATTTGCCATCCATCATCTTCGAATGCCGTTGGTTGCGCCGTTCGAGACGTCGTTCGGACGCGAGGTCGACCGCGACTGCTTCCTGGTGATCCTGCGGGTCCGAGGGTCTCACGGGCTACGGCGAGTGTGTTGCGTCCCGCTTCCCGGGCTACAACTACGAGACTGTCGGCACCGCCTGGCACATCCTCAGTGAATTCGTCGCGCCTGCCATCCTGGGCCGCGACATCCTATCTATCGCCGACTTTCGAGAAGCAGTCTCTCGCGGTGAGGGGCCATCACCTTGCCAAAGCTGGCGTCGAAATGGCCCTCTGGGATCTCTTTGGTAAGAGCAGCGGCAAGTCGCTGCGCGAGATGCTTGGCGGGCAGCGCACGCAAGTCTCGGTCGGCGTTTCCGTCGGACTTCAGACGACTTCAAAGGACCTGGTGGAGGTCGTGCGGCGATACCTCGAGCAAGGCTACGCCCGGGTGAAGCTCAAGATCAAGCCGGGACGGGATGTCGGCGACACGGCCGCGGTACGGAAGGCGTTTCCGATGCTCCGCCTCCAGGTGGACGCAAATTCATCGTTTACATTGGCTTCCGCGCAGGCTCTCAAGCCTCTCGATGATCTCGACCTGCTGCTCATTGAACAGCCCCTGTTCGAGGATGACATCTGGGACCACCGCCAGTTGCAGAGAGAATTCCGCACCCCGATTTGTCTGGACGAGAGTATCCTGTCGGCGCGTCACGCGCGCTACGCAATCGAAATGCAGGCTTGCCGCATCATCAACATCAAAGCCGCGCGCGCGTGGGCGGCCTGGCGGAGGCCGTCAAGGTCCATGATCTGTGCCAGACCAATGGCATTCCGGTCTGGTGCGGCGGTATGCTCGAGACCGGGGTCGGCAGGGCCTCCAATCTGGCGCTTGCTTCATTGCCGGGTTTCAGCCTACCAGGCGATATCTCCGCTTCAGATCGGTATTTTGCGAAGGACATCACTGTCGAGCGGTTCGTGCTAAATCATGACAGTACGATAGACGTCCCAGCCGGTCCAGGATTGGGAATCACAATAGACGAGCGGGCCCTCCAAGAATTCATGCTCTCCAGCGCAGATGTTGGCGGGGCATAGCGGGGAGCCGGGTTCCTGCAACGCGTGCACTCCGGCGTCCGGCACCATTGAGCTTCTCCCACCAATCTACCCACATGCTTAGCAGCCTCGCGTGCCTCAGCCGCGCGCTCATCAGAAGGATCCCCTTGGGCCTGCTTGCCGTTGTCCTGGCCGGGTGTGTGGGACAACCGCCATCCACACCTGAACCCTCGCCCTTGCCAACATTGGCGGCTACGGGCACGCCGCCGAGCGCTCAGATCCCTGCGCCGGCGCTCTGGATCAGCCCGGCTGTCCCCGATGCGCTTCGACAGGCTTCGGCAGGGTGGGGGATTCCCGAAGTCGCGGACTCGAGCGCCGCAAACGTCAGGCTGGATGTTTCCAGCGGCCTCAATGAGAATCAAAGTCAGTGGATCTATGCCCTGGTGGCTCCGTTCCCCACGGTGATGGATGGCGTCAGCCTGACGCAACTGCGCGCCTATTGGCAGTGGTGAATCATCGGATGCTTTCGTGGCCTGGCCAATGTGGATGTCCGCGTCCACCCTCAGCGCCTTTACGAGCCTGTGGGGTGCCCCTGCCAGGGCGATTCACGTCGCCGCAGCGGACCAGTTGCTTGATTTCGCCTGGGCTGGCCTGCCGAGCTGGGCGATCGTTCCGTTCGAGTCCCTCGCCCCGCGCTGGAAAGTTCTCACGGTCGATGGACAATCCCCCGTCCGAAAGGACTTCGACGCGACCGTCTATCCGCTCGAGATCCAATTCGCCGTCACCGGTTCATCGGCAGCCTTCGCAATTGCTTCCGCTGCCCGAGACGAACCGGGACGCCTCCAAATTGACGACCGTCATCATGAGCGGCACCAGCGCGCTGGTGCGTGAGATCGCCTACCAGATGGAAGTGTACGGCATCGATTATCCGGCCACGGATATCGGCGACGTGCTGCGTCAGGCCGACATTTTCCACGTGAGTCACGAGACCTCGTTCGATCCCACCTGCCCGGTGCCGAACCCCTACAAGAATCGCTTCTATTGCAGCGATCCCAAGTACATCGGCCTCTTCGACGACGCCGGCGTCGATGTCGTCGAATTGACCGGCAATCACATCATGGATGCCGGCGCCGCCGCGATGCTCTATTCACTTAACCTCTATCGCCAGCATCACATCGCCTACTTTGGCGGCGGCGCCAATCTGGCTGACGCCCGCAAACCCCTCTTGATTGAGAATCACGGCAACAAGATTGCCTTTGTAGGCTGCAACGCCGGCGAGCCCCCGGAGCCGCTGGCAGAGTCCGACCTGCCCGGGGCGAATCCCTGCGACTGGAAGCAGCTAACCGCTCAGGTCCGGGACCTGCGCAGCCAGGGCTATCTGCCCATCGTGACTTTTCAATACAAGGAAGGCTATTCTCCCATCGTGATGCCCTGGCAGTCACTGGATTTCCGCCGGGCCGCAGAGGCGGGCGCTGTCATTGTGAGCGGCAGCCAGTCCCATGTGCCGCTGCAAATGGAATTCGACAAAGATACCTTCATCCACTACGGATTGGGAAATTTGTTCTTCGGGCAGATGGGCAACCAGCCCCCGGGACCCGGCTTGCCTCTTCAACCGGCCGAGCGCTTCGAGTTTGCCGACCGCCATGTGTTCTACGATGGGCGCTACATCAGTACGGAACTGCTGACCTTCATGCTCGAGGACTACGCCCGGCCTCGGCCGATGACGGACCTTGAGCGTTCCGCCCTGCTGCAGGCGTACTTCGGCTACAGCGGTTGGTTGCCTCTGGTGCCCACTCCGGCACCGGAGTTTACTCCGACGCTCTATCCGCTATTGAAGCGGGTTCCGCTTCCCACGCACACGCCCTTGCCGGAAGGTACGCCCGGGCCCTAACGGGCGGGCCCGTCGAGGCTCAGGCGGCAAGGCGTCGGCGCGACGGCTCCGGTTGCGCTGTCGCTACCTCGGCTGCAGATATTCCCCGACGTCCATCGGCTCATCCATGTAGATGCTCAGGTCGGAGCAGTCGAGCCGGGCACCGCAGTTGACACATACCAGTTTGCAGTGTCTGGCGAGCATGGGTGCGCCGCAGCGATCGCAGTGCAACCCGGCGTTCTCCGGCGTCGCATCGTCGGCGGCCTCAAGTCGGTCCTGTTTCGCCGTGGTTGTCTTGGCCATTCAGGTGTCCTTCCAGATGAGTGGCTTGAAGAACGACGGGTCGATGTCGCCTAATCTTGTCGGACCGAGGCGGCGCACTTCGTTGACGGCTGCTTCCAGATCCCTCCGGAGCTGACCCACGTAAATGCCGCGACACATCTCAGGCCACTCCGTGAGCCATCTCATGCTCCGCCCGTAGACCTTGATTGCACCCGCGTAGTTCCGTCGGCGGATATGCAGATACGTTACGCCAGCCTCGAGAATCCCCTGGTACAGCCTCCGCACCTTGCCGCGTTCGTCTTTCCAGGCCATCTCCAGCTCTTCGTGGGCCTCGAAATAGCGACCCTGGTTGAAAAGCGCCAGGCCAATCCTCGCGCGTGCATGAACAGGCCCATCGCAATCGACCATGGCCGCGCAGTATATCATGCGTCCCGTGCGGTGACCGGGTGGTAAAATGCTCTCGCTCATGAATCGAAGGTCGATGACCCTGGTGCTGTGCATCATCGTCTTGATGATCCTGGGCATTCTCGCGGCCAGCTTGCACGATGTGCAGTTCGCGCCGGGTCGGTCGCTGGCTGCCGCAGCCAGATCGCAAACTCCGTTTTCATTTTCGGCGCTGGAAATCCGATCGGATACGCCGGTCTGGAAGATCCTGCTGCTCTGGCTGGCGTTTGTCGCCAATCTCATCCTTTTTTTCTTTCTGCTCCCCCCGGAAGCACGCAAACGGATTTTGCGACAGTTGGTCAGCTTCGCTGTTGGGTTGCTGGCCTTACTCCTGGCACTTCGGTATCGCGTGCTTCAACTGCCGGAGCTGGCAGCCAACCCGTCCGAGTCCGGCGGCTCCGGTGTTTCCGCGCTTGCAGGCGGCGCAAGCATCGAACCGTTCCAGCGGCCGACGCTGGCGCCTTGGGTGATCTATGCGGTCAGCCTGGCAGCGCTCTGGGTTGTCTTCCTATTGGCTTGGCTTGCCTACCGCTGGTGGCGCCGGAGCCAGGTCGATCGCGGCCCATCACTGGCCGCCATCGGAGGCATTGCACGATCCTCTCTTGATGGACTCGCTTCGGGACGTCCGTGGCGCGACGTGGTCATCGAAGCCTACGTGCGGATGAGTGACACTGTCCGCGTTCGGCGCGGCCTTCAGCGGGGAAGGGCCACGACGGCCCGTGAGTTCGCCGCGCGGCTTGCTCAAGCAGGCCTGCCCTCGGAATCCGTGGCCGGCCTGACGCATCTCTTTGAGACCGTGCGCTATGGGGACCGAACGCCCACGGAACGGGATATGCGCGCCGCGGTGCTGTGTCTGGAGACGATTGTGCGAGCCTGCGGGGCCGAAGCGTGAGGTTGCCGCGTTGGTCTCTGTACGTCGGGATCCTGCTGGTCTCGCTTGTTCTGGCCTTCCTGGCGCGCGATATGGCTCGTGATGTCCTGATCACCCCCCTGGCTTACCTTGCGTGGCAGGCCGGCATTTTCTACGGGGCCGTGCCCGAGCTCGTGAAATGGGTGATCGTTGTTCTCCTTCTGTGCATCGTCGTAATCTGGCAGCTCATTCCCGACTTTGGGCTGCAACAAAGTCGGCGTCTCCCTTCCACGCGGGTTCGCGGGCAGGTGGAGACGCTCGCGCTTTGGATGCACCGGGCGCGCGGCAGCAATTACTTCAGATGGCAGCTCGCCAATCGCCTCGGTCATGTTGCCCGTAGACTCGATGAGTTGTCAGGCCGACGTGCTGCGGATCGTCCGCCGTCCGCCTCGATCCAGGAGTACCTGTCGGCTGGACTGGAACACTCCTTTGTAGACTACCCGGGTCCGCGCTCCCGGTTTCATCGCCGCGTTGCCGACGCCCCTGGACCTGCCTCCCGACCAGGTGGTGGAATACTTGGAGGCCCAAATGGAGAGCGCAAGTGGCAGGCACACGCAAAGTCACTGAGGCGGGTACGGCGGTCATCACGGAGCTGGAACGCGCGGTGATCGGCAAGCGTGGCCTGCTGGAAATCGTGATGGCGGCTGCGCTGGCCGGCGGTCACATCCTGTTCGAAGACTATCCGGGCCTTGGTAAAACGCTCATTGCCCGCAGTCTGGCAGCCGTGCTGGGACTCGGGATTCAAGCGAATTCAGTTCACGCCCGATCTGCTCCCGGGAGATATCACCGGCGGCTATGTTCTCGATCGCGCCAAGGGCGGCTTTGAATTGCGACCCGGGCCGATCTTCACGAATATCCTCCTGGCAGACGAGATCAACCGCGCATCGCCTAAGACCCAGTCTGCGTTGCTGGAGGCCATGCAGGAAGGGCAGGTCACGTTGGAGGGTGAGACCCTGCTGTTGCCGGAGCCCTTCATCGTGCTGGCCACGCAGAATCCGATCGAGTACGAGGGCACGTTTCCGCTGCCCGAAGCCCAGCTTGACCGCTTCATGGTGAAGCTGGCGGTCGGCTACCCAAGCCTCGACGAGGAAAGAGAGATCCTGCGCCGTCGCCGCGAGCGCATGCGCGCAGAGGTGGTGTTGTCGCCTGTGCTGCAAGCCCATGAGCTCCTGGATCTTAGAGCTGCCGTGGAGGAAATCCACGTGGGCGCAGACATCGAACGATACATCGCGGCCCTCATTCATGCCACCCGGCAGGATCGCCGCGTGGCCGTGGGGTCCTCACCGCGGGGCGGTCTGGCTTTCCTGCAACTCTCGCGGGCCAATGCCGCGCTGGAAGGGCGGGACTTTGTGATCCCCGATGACGTCAAGCGCTTTGCCGTGCCGGTCCTCAGTCATCGGTTAATCTTGCAGCCCGAGTATTGGATGTCGCAATCCGTCGGTGGCGACGTGATCCACGATTGTCTGGAAAAGACCCCGGTCCCTGTGATTTCCTGAGCTCCAATGTGATCTTGGGCTCCGCACCGCATCCGCTTGCCGGCCCAATAGACTGATGTCTCGCGCTTCCTTCCTTGGTGTGCTCATATTCATGCTCGTGGCTGCCGGGCTCGTGAGTCTGCGCGGCTCCCTGGTCGCCCTCTCCATTCCTCTGGTCCTCATGTGGATCTACTCCCTGTTGCGGGGACCGGAGAGCATCGCGTTGCAGGTGCTGCGCGAAATGGACCTGGATCGCGCCCTCCCGCAGGCACCCGTGAAGATCAGGCTGGTCGTGACAAACCTTGGCGACGATCTCGAGGAACTCGCCATTGACGACGTCATCCCATCGGGCCTCAAGGTCGAAAAGGGCAGCGCGCATCATCTGATCTCTCTCCGCCGGGCGGGCACCTTTGCCTTCGAGTACGTTGTGAGCGGCCCCCGCGGAGCATACCCACTCGAAAGCGTGCATGCAGAGGCGGGCGACCATCTTGGGCTGCTCAGGCTTAGCCAGCACATCCGCACACACGGGCAGCTTTCGATATTTCCGGTCTTGTCGCGAATCAGGGAAGTGCGCATTCGGCCGCGCCGCACGCGTGTCTACGCGGGCAACATCCCGGCTCGCGTCGGGGGGGCGGGCGTCGAATTTTTCGGCGTGCGATCTTATTTGCCGGGCGATCCTCCGCGCCGGGTTAACTGGCATGCCAGCGCCCGCCATGGCGAGCAGCTGTTCTCCAACGAGTTTCAACAGGAACGCGTGGCCGACGTGGCGATCGTCCTGGACGGACGCGAACGTTCGAATCTCGCGGGTGTGGGCAGTTCGTTATTCGAGCACTCCGTCCTCGCGGCGGGCAGCATGGCAGACGCTTTGCTGCGCCAGGGCAACCGCGTCGGGTCTGCTTGTGTACAGCCAGGTTCTCAACTGGACATGGCCCGGCTATGGCAAGGTCCAGCGGGAGCGTATCCTGCATTCGCTGGCCCGGGCCGCCCCGGGCGCAAGCCAGGTATTCGATGGCCTGCGGTATCTGCCGGCGCGGCTCTTCCCGGCCGAATCGCAGATCATCCTCGTGAGCCCGCTGATCGAGGAAGACTACACCACCCTGGTCCAGTTGCGCGCCCGCGGCTACCAGGTCATGGTCGTCAGTCCCGATCCCGTCGCCTACGAGGCGCGCTATCTGCCGCGTCCGGGCGCGAAGTATTCCGCCGTCGACGTGGAACTTTCCGCCAGGATTGCGCGCCTGGAGCGGGCCTGGATGCTGGCGCGCATCCGGCGCGCGGGGGTCCGCGTCGTGGAGTGGGACGTGCTGCAGCCGTTTGACACAGTCGCCCGCCGCGAATTCACTCGCGCCGCCGACATAAGGAACCGGCTGTGACCGCGCTGACCCTCTTCGCCAGCATCGTCCTGGGCGGGGCTTCATTGGCCTGGGGATACGGACAGGTCGGCCTGGCCCAGTTTGCCCGCTGGATCCTCTTGTTTTCCGGCTTGTGGCTGGTTGCCACCTGGCAGCGCTGGCGCTGGTTCGCTTACATCGGGCTGGCCTTCAATTTCCTGGCGGCTGCTGCCGGGCTGTGGTTCCTGAACTTCGCACCGGGCTGGATGTTTGCGGGGGCCATCTGCGGTCTGATGGCCTGGGATCTGACCTATTTCCGGCATCGGCTGCGCTTTGCAGCATCGGACGAAGAGAGGCGCCAGGTCGAGCTGTGGCACCTGCAGCGTATTTCCATCCTGGCACTGCTGGGTTTCATCCTTGCCAGCCTGGCAATGACCGTGAAGCTGCAGTTCAACTTCGAATGGGCGCTGGTGCTGGTGCTCGTCACGGCTTTGAGTCTCTGGCAGATCATCCGCTGGTTCCGGCAGCACGGTTAATGGAAACAGGGGGTCGTTCCGGCGCCCAAGCAGCTGCACGCCCTTGTGATACGATGAAACGGATTGCCCGGCACGCGGCGCCTACCGAACTGGAAGCAATGCCAGCGAGGCCCTATGTTTGATCTCCCCGACGAAGAAATCCTGCCGTTGTCACAGAGGCACGTCTTTTGGACTTGGTCTGCGCAGAAGGCAGTCAGGCCGATCGCTGTGAAGTCCGCCAAGGGGGTCTACTTCTGGGACGTGGACGGCAAGCAGTATCTTGATTTCAATTCGATGACGATGTGCGTGAACATCGGCCATGGGGACCCCCGTGTGATCGAGGCCATGGTCGAGCAGGCACGGCAGCTGCCCTACAGTGCGCCCGCCATGACGAACAAGGTCCGTGCCCTGGCCAGCCAGCTCGTGGCGGAAGTAACACCCGGCTCCCAACTGACCAAGGTCCTATTTACCCTCGGCGGAGCGGATGCCAATGAGAATGCCATCAAATTGGCACGCGGCTACACGGGCCGTTTCAAAATACTGAGCCGCTATCGTTCCTACCACGGCGCAACCGCCGGAGCCATGGCAGCCACCGGCGATCCACGCCGCGTGGCCTGGGAACCATCCCTAATGCCGGGAGTTGTTCATTTCCTGGACCCTTATCGCTATCGCTCGACCTTCCACAGAACAAATCCCGGCATCTCTGAAGACGAGTTCTGTCGGGACTACCTCAATCATCTGGAGGAGATCATCCAGTATGAAGGCCCCGCGACGATTGCAGCCATTCTTCTTGAATCCGTGACCGGCACAAATGGCGTCATCATCCCGCCTGACGGTTATTTGCAGGGCGTCCGGGCCCTTTGCGACAAATATGGCATTATCATGATTTCCGACGAGGTCATGAGTGGTTTCGGCCGCACGGGGACATGGTTCGCCGTCGACCACTGGGGCGTGGTGCCCGACATCATGACCATGGCAAAGGGGTTGACTTCGGCTTACGCGCCGTTGGGAGCCGTGGCGATGAAGCCTGCCATCGCCGCTCACTTCGACGACGTGGTCTACCGTTCGGGCCTGACTTACACATCGCACCCGGTTTCGCTTGCGGCCGCCATCGCCAACATCAATGTAATGAAGCAGGATCACCTGGTGGAGCACGCGGCGCAGATGGGGCCGGTCCTCAGCCGCATGCTGCGAGACCTTGGAGAATCGCATCCGTCCGTAGGCGATGTGCGCTCCATTGGGTTGTTTGGCATCATCGAACTGGTCCGCGATCGCAAGTCGAAGGAGCCGATGGCCCCGTGGGACGGCTCGAGTGCCGAGATGGCCGCTTTCAAGCAGTACTGCCTGGAGCACGGCCTGTTCCTCGATATTCACTGGCACACCGCCCTCATTATTCCACCGCTGATTATCACGGAGGAGCAGCTGGCTGACGGCTTTCGCGTGCTCGACAAGGCGCTGGAGATCACGGACCGTGCAAGCGTGGGATAGGCAGCGACCGCCGTCTGCACGGATCCGGGCTGCGTAAGGCCGCAGCGGCTCGCGTCGTCATACATGCGGTAATCTATGTTCATGCAGGGTGACCTTTCTCGGGAGGGAAATTGGATCGATGGGCTCCAACGGTAATGCACGTCAGGTGAAGGTCTTGGTTCTCGGTTCTGGACCCGCCGGGCTCTCCGCGGCGCTGTACGCGGCCCGAGCGGAACTTGAACCGGTTGTCCTTTCGGGAATCCAGTTGGGCGGACAGGCTGCACTCACGTTCGCCGTTGAGAACTATCCGGGCTTCCCCGAGGGCGTTGGGGGCGCGCAGCTGGGCGAATTATTTCAGAAGCAGGCGGAGCACTTTGGCGCCAAGGTCGAGTTCGAGACCGCCAGCGCGGTGGATCTCTCGGAGCGCCCCTTTAGGGTGACCGCGGACAACGGCGAATATCTGGCCGACACGCTCATCGTAGCGACCGGAGCGAGCTCCAATCCGCTCGGCGTACCCGGCGAAGCCGAGCTGACCGGCCGCGGCGTTTCCTATTGCGCCACCTGTGACGGCTGGTTCTTCAAAGATAAGAAAGTCATGGTCGTGGGCGGCGGTGACAGCGCGCTGGAGGAAGGGCTCTTCATAACGCGCTACGCCTCGTCCGTGACGATTGTCCATCGCCGGGATGAACTGCGGGCAAGTCCACTTCTCCAGAAGCGGGCCGCCGAGCATCCGAAGGTGGAGTTCATTTGGAATACCGTCGTTACGGAGGTGTTGGGATCCGACAAGGTGGAGGCCGTACGCTTGAAGGATGTCAAGACCGGCGAGGAACGCGTCCTGGAAACCGACGGCCTGTTCATATTCATCGGCCATACCCCGAACACGAGCATGTTCAAGGGCCAGCTTGAGATGGATCCGCTGGGCTACTTGAAGGTCGACGATCACATGCAGACCTCGAAGGCCGGGGTTTTTGCAGGAGGGGAGGCGGCTGATCCGCACTTCCGCCAAGTGGTCACATCGGCCGGCATGGGCGCTGCAGCGGCCATCCAGGCCACCCGGTTCCTCGAGGCGCAAGAAGACTGAAGCCGGGCCACTGAGATGAAGCAGGACTTTCGTCACGGAGATTGCGGGCGGAAGTCCTGTTTTTTGTCGGATGTTCCCCACGGCTCCAAGTATCAGATAAAATCACAGCATCACCCGCAATTGGAGGTTACATGCCAAAGATTTCGATTATCGGCGCCGGCATGACGGGCGCCACAACCGCACACTGGCTCGCCGAGCGCGAGCTTGGGGACCTGGTACTGGTCGACGTGATCGAAGGCATGCCGCAGGGCAAGAGCCTGGACTTGCTCGAGGCCATGCCCATCGTTGCGAAGGATGTCGACATCGTTGGCTCGAATGACTATGCGGCCACGCGTGGTTCGGACATCATTGTGCTTACGGCTGGCTTGCCGCGCAAGCCGGGTATGAGCCGGGATGATCTGTTGACCGCCAATGCCGAGATCGTCGGAAAAGCCGCCACCGAAACCTTCAAGTACTCCCCTGAGGCGATCTATATTGTGCTCACGAACCCCTTGGACACGATGGCGTATCTCACCCTGAAGCTGAACAAGCTGCCTCGTGAACGCGTCGTCGGCCAGGCGGGCGTGCTCGACTCAGCGCGCATGCGGGCTTTTGTGGCCAGGGAGACGGGCATCAGCGTCGACAACATTCAGTGCTACGTGCTCGGCGGCCACGGCGACGAAATGGTCCCGTTGACGCATCATTCCAACGTGGCGGGCATTCCCCTCAGCGACTACCTCGCCGCGGACAAACTCGACGCCATCGTCACCCGTACCCGCAAGGGCGGCGGCGAGATCGTCAATCTCCTCAAGACGGGCTCTGCCTATTACGCGCCCTCAGCCGCGGTCGCCCAGATGACCGAAGCCATCCTGCGTGATCGTAATCTGGTCGTCCCATGCTCCGCTTACATGCAAGGCGAGTACGGTCTGAAGGACATGTTCTTCGGCGTGCCCGCTGTGCTGAACCGTAGCGGCGTGTCACGGATCCTTGAGTACAAGCTGAGCCCGGAAGAACAGACTCTCTTCGACAAGTCGGCAACAGCGGTCAAGGATACCCACGACGCGCTGCGCAAGCTTGTCAAGATGTGACCGCGTGAGGCGCGGGCGATAACAGGGGCCGTAGCCCCAACGGATTGACTTGATAGTCCTGGAGGAATCATGATCCTGCACGAAAAAATCTCAGCCCAACTTCCGGAGTGGCGGCAGCGCATCAGATCGCTGGCGAAGGAGCACGGCGACGTCGTTGTGGATCACGTCTCGGTCGGCCAGATCGTCGGCGGCATGCGCGACGTCAAATCGCTGCTGACCGATGTGTCCTACGTGGATCCGGCCGAAGGCATCCGTTTCCGGGGCATGTCCATACCGGAGGTCCTGGCTGCGCTGCCGAAGGCGCGTGGCGGCAAGATGCCCATGGTCGGTGGGCTGTACTACCTGTTGATGGTGGGAGAGGTGCCCACCAAGGAGCAGGCTCTGGAGGTGGAGGCCGAGTGGGCCCGCCGGGCAGAACTGCCCGACTACCTCTACAAGATGCTCAAGGGCATGCCGGCCGACATGCATCCGATGAATCTCATGACGCAGTCGGTCATGGCCCTCGGTCGCGAATCGCATTTCGCCCGTCGGTATCGCCAGGGGATGAAGAAAGACCAGTACTGGGAGCCGGCCCTGGAGGACAGTCTCGACCTGACGGCCAAGTTGCCTTCCATCGCAGCGTTCATTTATCGTTACAAATACATGGGGCAGAAGCGGAAGCCACGCCACAACCCGAAGCAGGATTACGGCATGAATTTCTCGCGCATGCTGGGCGTGGAGGACCGCAAGGGCTACGCCGACCTCGCCCGCTTGTACTTCATCCTGCACTCCGATCATGAGTCGGGCAACGTCAGCGCGCACGCCACGCATCTGGTAGGCTCTTCGCTGGCTGACATCTATTTCGCGTTTTCTGCCGGATTGAGCGGGCTGGCAGGGCCACTGCACGGGCTGGCCAATCAGGAGTGCCTGCGCTGGTTGTTGGATGTCCGCGAGCAATTCCACGGCGTTCCCGACCGCGAGGCTCTTCACAAATTTGCCTGGGAAACGCTCAACAGCGGGCGCGTCATTCCCGGCTATGGCCATGCCGTGCTGCGCGTCCCGGATCCGCGTTTCACCGCTCAGATGGAATTTGCCAAGGCGCGCTTCCCGGATGACGAGTTGGTACGGCTGGCCGACCTGGTCTTTGAGGTCGTGCCGCAGGTGCTGCGGGAGCAGGGCAAGGCCAAGAATCCCGCCCCCAATGTGGACGCCATCAGCGGGACGCTGCAGCACTACTACGGCGTGCGCGAATTCGATTTCTACACCGTGATCTTCGGCGTGGGCCGTGCACTCGGTGTCACCGCAAACTACGTGTGGGCCCGCGCTTTGGAGTTTCCCATCGAGCGCCCCAAGTCGGTCACCACGAAGATGCTGGAGGAGCTCGTCAAGGCCGGCGGGCAGCCCGGCTGAGCAAGGCCAGTCGTATATCAAGGCGGCGCATGACCCCATGCGCCGCCTTTCTTTTTACCGCGTTATGGGCCGACGGCTTCGAGCCGGCTGGCGATCAGGGAAATGCTTGCAGCAAGGCGGGCACGTCGACGAGCGTAGTATCCCGACGAACGTACATGCCGTTGTCCAGCTTGCGGTATTCCGGCTGGTCTTTCATGTAATCCGCCAGCTGAATCCAATTGTCGGCGATCAGGTCCGGCTTCAGCTGCGTGATGCTGTAGGCGTAGTTCCACTTGTCGTGGCCCGGGTAGAAGGGCCCGGCAAGCGGTCCTGTGGCGATGAAACGGTCGTTCAATCCAAGTAGATCGATGGTTGGGCGATCCGAATAGTACGGGATTTGGCCGGCCGCGTGGACTGCGATCGTTGCGGTCGGCGAGGTGGCTTCGGCAATCGCCAGCCCCGCCCTTACGCGGCGGATATCCGATTGCAGAAGGGGCGCATTGTCTTTATTCCAAGTGCCCCACGGCTTGCCGCTGATCACCAGAAGGACCGCGGCCGCGAGTCCCAGCGAGATGCCAGCTGGGATGAGATCACTCACCGGCTCTTCTGAGAACGGCACGTTGGCCAGCAGGCGATCGGCGCAAAGGCTGAATAGCATGATCAACGCCGGCATGCCCTGTGTGATGAATTTGTTGGCCGCGTCGACTTCCGGCTCGGCATAGTCTCCGCCAACCCACACGGAGTACGCACATTGGCCCAGAAACAACATGGCCAGGAGGGCGGTTTCCGGTGTCCGCAAATTTCTGAAGGCCAGGATTGCCCCTGCCGAGAGCAGGGCCAGCATCAGTGTGTCACGGGTTGCATGCTGCGCGAAAGCCAGCAGACCATACCGGATCCGTTCCCAGGCGGTTGTCCCGTAAATCTTCTGGTAGTAGGTATTGGGCAGGGCATGCGCCGAAATATGACTTCTGCCACAGCAGGATGCCGGCGAGCGCCACCGCGGCGAGGGCCACCGGTATGAGCCGTTTCCGCAGACTGACTTTGGTCCGTGTGATCACGTAGAGCAGGATGATCCCGACCTGCACCGCGGCGTCCAGTCGAGTAGCGATGGCGAGACCGAGCAACAGCCCAAGAGCGACCGGGAGTAAGGCACCGCTCCCATCGTCGAATTCGCAGAGCCGCCAGAAGTGCGACAGCCATGAGCAAACAGAGAAAGCCCACCTCCATGCCGCGCAACGACCAGAACACCAGGGGAAAGTAGAAGGCGGTGATGGCAGTCGCCATCAGCGGAGCGTGTTTTGCCTTGGGTACAAGGTTTATCGAGATCCGGTAAACGGTCAGCGTCAGGCCCAGCAGGCACAGGGCAGATGCAAGCATGACGACCAGGGAGATCCTGGGGGTTGGGACGTGGAGCGTGTGCGGCACGGCCATCAGCAGCGTCCAGAGCGGATTCGTGAATCCCTGGACGGGCGCCTCGCCCACGTTCCAGACAAGCCCATACCCGTGCGCTAGGTGGGCGGCATAGCGCATGCTTATCATTGCGTCGTCGATCAGTGTGAAATACAGGCGCCCATGCGCGCTGAATGCACTGCGCAGGATGAATACCGCGTAGAAGCCCGTGGCCGCCAGTAGCAGGGCCAAGAGGATGCCGACTTGCACCGGTCGGGCGTCTGCGACTCCCGGCGGTGACGACCTGGCTGAGGCGCGTTTCACGGAGCAGCCTCCTGAAAGGGTCCCAGTCTCACGCTCGAACTGTGCGATCCGTCCGGCAACAGCACATCGGCGGCGTGGCCCGTCCCCGCGTCGACCAACGAAAGCTCAGCCCACCGCTTGCCGGCATCCGAAACGGAAAGGGGCACCTTGATGCGATCAGTTATCAAGCCGTCAGCCGGCTTCCAGCATGTGCTCGGATAGGCGTCGCCAAATGGCGCCACGGTCGTGGCCGCGCTTGCGTCGAAACGGCTCCCTGTAATCGGCTCGATCTCGTATGAGTAGGGGACATTCACGTAGCTTGCCGCGTCCCACGTGAGCCACAAGTATATGAAGGGCTGTGCCTGTCCCTGGGTGTCCAACTGGGTGTCGACCTTGCCCGCGTAGGAGACCAGTCGCGCCTCGCCGCCAAAGGTTGCGCCGCTAGGATGGACCGTGGGGTTGGAGGCCGCGTACTTCACGGGAGGTGGGACCGGAGCGGCGTGGGCCTTGAATTCCGGGGCGAGAACGCCCAGACACAGCACCATGGCGATCATCAGGATGGCCTGAGTGACGGTGATCGCTGCACCTGCGCGCGGATCTTCTCGAAGTCCGCGCGCCGCAGTCAGCAGCAGCCAGGGGCTCAGGAACAAGAGAAGGCGCCCGGACTCGCCCTGCATCGTCCCCGAGAGATCAAGGATGAGAACCGCCAGGGCAAAGGACAAGATCATCATGTCCGCGTCGGTGGGGACTCCCCGGGATCGGATGCCTCGAAGCGCTCTCCATGCGGCCACGATTGCCAGGAGCGCCAATGGCCATCCGGAGAACATGAAGAAGTCGTTAAGGTGCAGCGCCAGCCAGGGCCAGTAGGGCCGGTGGAGGGAAAGCTGGGTTTGCAGCGCTGTCCTCCAGATTGGCCAGAACCCGGATCCTGTGGCCGCGTAGAAAATCAACCAGACGCTGGAGAGACCTACGGCAAAGACGAGGCCCATTTCAAAGGGCCAGTACCAAGACGGTTTGGAATTCACCGGCCTGGCTTCTGTTGATCCAATACGCTGCCAGCGTCAAGAGACCGGCTAGCAGCAGCAATGGCGTGAACGTGAAAGTCACAAATGTGAGCAAGGACATCAACACGCCCGCGGCCAGGACCCAGCCGGCCTGCCCTTTGCGGAGGCCGCGCCACAGGATGGCGATCATGATGACCGACGGGAGCGGATAGAGAACGTTGGGCAGAGGAGTAAACATAAGGAGGCTGGGTACCAGCGGCCACCAAAGTACGCCCCAGCGGGCGACCGCCTCTCCAAACACGCTCCGGCCCAACCCATAGAGGGGCAGGACGGTTAAGGCGCCCCAGACCGGCATCAGGATACCAAGCCACGTGGAGGCATACTCTCCGCTCGAATACCCGACCAGGTACTGACATAGCAGCGGTCGAAGGGGTTCCGCCAGCCGGAAGGCAAATTGAGGCATGCCGTCAAGCAACGAGCCCGCCGCGTAGTATCCGAGCACGATTCCTGGAGGCGACGTGCCCATGTGGGTTGAGAAGGCCGTTGAGTTAATCATGAACTGGGGCCAATTCCGGAGCGTTTGTCGCCAGATCCAGGATGCTCGCCGCTGCCATGTGCCATCCCCCAGCCCTGCCACTCACGGTGATGCTGTACAGCCGGTAGAGGACGTCGCCGCGCACGTGGACAGCCGCGAGACTGAGGCCGACGCCACCCAGCAGCGCCCACGCCAGAAGCGGGAGCGCAGAGCGCCGCCTGCGAAGCCATAGACCCCCTGACACGTATGCAAGCGTCCCCAGGATAATGGGCAGGATCCGGAACCGGTCGAGGACCGGCTTGAAGTTCCACTCCCAGCCGAAGCCGCCGCGCAAGATCGGCAGCAAATCGCGTGTGAAGACAACCAGCCATATCAGACTGATAACGACGATCCACGCCACTGGGGAAGTCACGGCCCTGGGCCATCGGCGGTTCATCCGGGCCGTCTGCCGTGCAGCCGTTGGCATTTTCATTGGGGCTTGTGCATGCTGCCTGGAAGGATGCGCGGATTATACTGCCAGCCCATTTCTCGCCTGCGCGGGCACGCATTTCAACAACGTTGTCGGCGGGAAACCCCGTGTTCAACGGCTGTATAATGATTCGCGAACCGTGGAGGTTCGATGCTTGGAACTCGTGAAACTTATCCCCTTGCAGCCACCCGGCAGCGGAATGCCGGCACCCCTCTCGACCTGGACTGGGTCATGGGCGCGCATATCAACCGCAGCGCGGTCGAGCGGCGCGTTGACTCGCTGCCCAAGCGGCGATCGGTAAAGAAGGATTGGCAGGCGGCGTGGTTGCTGCGGGCGGTCACCTGCATTGATCTGACCACGCTTGCCGGGGATGACACGCCCGGGCGCATTCGGCGCTTGTGCGCCAAGGCCAGGCAGCCGCTGCGGCCGGACATGTTGAGCCGTCTGGGTGTGGACCCCGGCCAAGTCACCGTCGGCGCAGTGTGCGTCTATCCGAACCGGGTCACGGATGCAGCAGAGGCTCTGCGCGGGACGACGATTCCTGTCGCGTCTGTGGCCGCCGGCTTTCCTGCGGGACAAACGCCGCTGCCTCAGCGCGTGGGGGAGATCGAGCAGGCCATCGAGGCAGGCGCCCGTGAGATCGACATCGTCATCTCGCGGGACCACGTGCTCACCGGCGACTGGCGGGCGCTCTACGACGAGATCAGGCAGTTCCGCAACACGTGCGGCGATTCCGCGCACATGAAGAGCATCCTTGCCACCGGCGATTTGGGCACGTTGAAGCAGGTGTACCAGGCCAGCCTGGTCGCCATGATGGCCGGTTCCGACTTCATAAAGACCTCGACCGGCAAAGAGTCTGTGAATGCCACCCTGGCGGTCAGCCTGGTCATGACACGCGCCATCCGCGAGTACCAGCAGCGGACCGGACTCATGGTGGGCTTCAAACCTGCTGGCGGAATCAGCAAGGCGAAGCAGACACTGGCCTGGCAGGCCCTCATGAAAGAGGAGCTCGGTGACGAATGGCTGATGCCAGACCTGTTCCGCATCGGCGCCAGCAGCCTGCTGACCGACCTTGAACGGCAGCTCTCGCATTACCTCACGGGCCACTACGCTGCCGCGCACCACATGCCGATGGGCTAGCAGGTGCTGCGATGCGTAACGATGAGACTGCCCCGGCTACACAGGATGGAAGTATCCAATGAGCACGCTGCTTGAGACATTTGAAACGATGGACTACGGCCCTGCGCCGGAATCGCCCTCGGCGGCGAAGGCCTGGCTGGAAGAACACGGCCGCAGATTCGGCCTCTTCATTAACAACGAGTGGGTGACGCCCAAGAGCGCCAAGTACTATCCGAGCCACGATCCATCCAACGGAGAATTGCTGGGGGAAACCGTGCAAGCCGGGCAGAAAGAGGTCAATCAGGCTGTGGCGGCGGCGCGCGCGGCCTTCCCGACTTGGAGCAAAACTCCCGGCGTGGTCAGGGCCCGATATCTCTACGCGATCGCCCGCAACGTCCAAAAGCACCACCGCCTGCTGGCTGTGCTCGAGTCGATGGATAACGGCAAGCCCATTCGCGAATCGCGCGACATAGATGTCCCGGCGCTGGCGCGGCATTTCTATTACTACGCGGGCTGGGCCCAGCTCATGGAGACCGAACTGCCGGACTGGCAGGCCGTCGGGGTCGTCGGTCAGATCATCCCCTGGAATTTCCCGCTCCTGATGCTCGGCTGGAAGATCGCTCCGGCGATCGCCACGGGAAACACCGTGGTACTGAAGCCGGCTTCCTACACGCGGCTCAGCGCGCTGTTATTTGCGGAGATCGTGGCCGAGGCCGGATTGCCGCCGGGCGTGGTGAACGTCATTACCGGCAGCAGTACCGCGGGCTCCATGATGGTCACGCACCCGGATGTGGACAAGATCGCGTTCACGGGTTCCACCGACGTGGGCCGGATATTGAGACATCAGACAGCCGGTTCCGGCAAGAAGCTGTCGCTGGAGTTGGGCGGCAAATCACCGTTCCTCGTCTTTGAGGACGCGGACCTCGACGGGGCCGTGGAGGGTGTGGTCGACGCCATCTGGTTCAACCAGGGCCAGGTGTGCTGCGCGGGCTCGCGCTTGCTGGTGCAGGAGAATATCGCCGCGCGGTTCATCGACAAACTCAAGGGCCGCATGGAACACATGCGCGTCGGCGACCCGCTCGATAAGTGCATCGACATGGGCGCCATTGTGGATCAGAGCCAGTGGGACACGATCGACGGTTGGGTCAAGACCGGCATCGGAGAGGGCGGGCAGTGCTTCCAGCCCGATATCCAGCTCCCGGATAAGGGCCTGTTCTACAAGCCTACGTTGATCACGGGTCTGGATGCCGCGGCCTCCACTGTGCAGGAAGAGATCTTCGGTCCGGTGCTGGTCTCGCTGACGTTCCGGACGCCTGCCGAGGCGATTGCGTTGGCGAACAACACGCGCTACGGCCTGGCCGCCAGCGTTTGGAGCGACAACATCAATCTCGCCCTGGATGCGGCCAGCAAGATCAAGGCGGGATCGGTCTGGGTGAACAGCACGAACCTGTTTGACGGTGCATCCGGATTTGGCGGATACCGCGAGAGCGGCTTCGGACGTGAGGGCGGGCGGGAAGGGCTCTTTGAATACCTGCGCCCGAAGTGGAAGGCGCGCCCGCGGCCGGAGTTCGCGCCACCGGCCGAGGACAAAGCCTCCAAGTGGGGCGAGCACGTCCCGGCGCTGCCGTCCATGCCATCCACGGACAGGGCGGACGGAAGGGCCCTGCCGCACGTGGACCGCACGCCGAAGATGTACATCGGCGGCAAGCAGGTGCGCCCGGATGGGCGCTATACGGTGGCTGTGCTCAGTCCGGAGGGGGAGGTCATCGGACAAGTTGGGGATGGCAACCGCAAGGACATCCGTGATGCCGTCGAGGCCGCGCACGCCGCACACCTGGCAAAGCCGGGCTGGGCCATGCGCCACGGCTACAACCGCTCGCAGATCCTTTACTTCATCGCAGAGAACCTGGACGCCCGCAATGCCGAGTTCGTGAAGCGCATCCAGGAGATGACCGGGCGCACGCATAAGTCCGCCCAGGCCGAGGTGGATGCCTCCGTGGAGAGGCTGTTCTCGTACGCAGCATGGGCCGATAAGTACGGCGGCACCGTGCAGGAGACCACGCTGCGCGGCATCACCGTGGCAATCAATGAGCCCATCGGGGTGATCGGGATCGCCTGCCCTGATGAAGTTCCGCTGCTTGGATTCGTGTCCTTGATGGGGCCGGCGATCGCGCGCGGCAATACGGTCGTGATGATTCCCAGCGTGCAGCACCCGCTGAGCGCCACAGACTTCTACCAGGTGCTGGACACGTCCGACGTGCCTGCGGGCGTGGTCAACATCGTGACCGGCGACCGCGATCACCTGACGAAGACGCTGATTCAGCACGAGGACGTCGACTCGGTCTGGTACTTCGGCGGAGCCGAGGGCAGCTACCACACGGAATTCCAGTCGGCGGCGAACATGAAGCGGACCTGGGTCGGGTATGGCTTGCCGCGCGATTGGATGAGCCGCGAGCAGGGTGAGGGCCACGAATTCCTGCACGAGGCCACGCAGGTGAAGAACATCTGGGTGCCGACGGGGGAGTAGGCCGCGGGAATCGCAACGAGCTGATGAATGGAGTTCCGGCGGTTCGAGAGAACGCCGGAACTTCTGCATTGTGAGCGCGCGCGGCTTCACCCCGGCGTGACGCTCTGCAGTATCGCGATCTTGGTGGAGTGGTTGAACGAGGCGGGGTCGGTGATGGGTGCGCCGGTGCGCGTCGCTGGATAGCCTGTATACGGCCTGGCGCGAAACTCCGGATGAGCCACAGACACTCCGTTGTTCTGCCCACTGCGGGCATCCCTGGCGCCGTGCATGTGCGTTCGCGCACAGGCGCGCTCGGTTTCTGTGGTACCCTCCCGCGCCTTGGTCTCAAAGGGGCAACGCGCACGCATAGGAGCAACAGTGCTTTCAAGCAACGCTTCAAGCTCGACGGTCGCCTGGCTCGCATTTGCAGTCGCGGCCGTTACGCTGCTCGGTCTGGTACTTCTCATCTTAATGTACACCTTCAGCAGCGGGCCTCTTGGCATGCTGAACGATGTCGCCATCGCCGTTGCCGGGCTGCTCAGCATCGCCCTGGCGTGGACCCTGCACGCGCAACATCAGCTCCGTAGTCCGCAGCTGGCCCTGGCCACACTCATCCTGGTTATCATCGGCGCGGCTATTGTCATGGTGGGCTCGGTGCTGAGCATCTCGGGTTCCACGGGCTTCATCCTGGCCGGCCTCTACATGATGGTCGGCAATGCTCTCATCGGCCTTTGGTTGCTCAGCCTGAACCAAGGGAGTTCGTGGCCCCACAGCCTCGTGACCCTCGGACTGGTGACAGGTGGCGTCATGGCGCTCGGTCTTGCAGCAATACCGGGCATCTTGACAGGCACCGATTTATTCAAGGGCTCCTCGTGGCTCACCTGGGTGGGTCAGACGGGCTTTTTCGGATGGGCGGTGCTGTATCCCATCTGGTGTCTTCGGTTGTGGAACTTGCTGCGCGTGGCCTAGCCCCGCCTTCGACCTCACCCGATTTTTGGGGGACAGGATCCAGCCGTCCGCAGCGTCACGATGCAGCAACCCCCCGCCCAGTAGGCTGCAGATTGCTCAGCAGGAACGCTTTGCTCGTGTCGACGAGCCGAGCACAACGATCTGGGTGCGCTCGCCCTCTCGGCCGCGAACTGCGGCCTGAAGTCGGCTGCCGCCTCCGCTGAGGTGATATGTTGCCTTCGTACACCGTCGCACGGTCGGCTGGCTGCCGCCCTCCTGAACGCAGAATAATGGAAGGACCATCATGAAGGTTTTACTGAAGTGGCTTGGCATTGTTGTCGGCGCATTGATCGGACTACTCGTGATCGTAGCGGCCGTGTTCTATTGCAAGGGGAGCGCCGTGCTCAGCCGCGCGTACAGCATCCCGCCGGAGAACATCCCCATCCCCACCGATGCGGCTTCCCTTGCGCGCGGAAGGCATTTTGTGCAGGCCGTCTGCGAGGACTGCCACACGGCCGATCTCTCGGGTCAGATACTCCTGGACGCTCCCTTCGCCGTAGTCTACTCAGCCAACCTGACGCCGGGACAAGGCGGGGCGGGTTCGGAGTTCAGCGACGCGGACTGGGTGCGGGCGCTTCGGCATGGTGTGGACAACCAGGGGCGTGGCCTCGTCGTCATGCCGGCGCAGGTATTCTGGAACTTCAACGATCAGGATCTCGGTGATGTCATCGCCTATCTCAAATCTCTTCCGCCCGTTGACAAGGAGCACCCGGATCCTCAAATTAATGCGCTGGGAAAGATCATGATTGGCGCTGGCATGTTCGGCCCGGCGATTGTCCCCGCGAACGTGATCGCCCACGATCAACGTCCTCCCGTGGTGCCCGTTGGAGTAACGGCACCCTATGGGGAATATCTGGTCAATGTCACCGGCTGCCACGATTGTCACGGCGCGCAACTGGCAGGCGGCAGGAGCACCAAGCCTGGTGCCGTCGATGCGCCAAATCTAACGCCCGGCGGTGAACTCAATGTATGGACCGACGCCCAGTTCATCAACACGATCCGCACCGGCGTCACACCGGGCGGCCACGCCCTCAATCCCGCCGAAATGCCGTGGAAGAGCTTCACTAACTACTCCGATGATGAATTGAAGGCGATCTACCTCTACCTGCATTCCTTGCCGGCGCTGCCCACGGTCAAACCCTAGAATCCGTGGCATCGAGGTCTTGTTGTTGCCCGGTAGAGCTCGCGCGCTGAAGCGCGACGCTGTTGGCCACCAGGCAGCGTGGCGGTTTGACGCGGCGCCCGGCCCGCAGGCGGGCAGGCCGACCATGCCGCGTGCGCCGGGCCTCCGAGTCGCTCTTCCTCTTCCCGTTGCACCTTTCGCGGTTGCCCCCACTCCGCCGTGGTGTGATATGTTCGTCCCCACGTCCGCATGACGGACCGCAAAGACATCACCCTGCTTTTCACCGCGGTATGGTGCGCCTGTTCCCCTGCGATTCCTATCCCTGGTGCTGGCGCTGAACCTGACCCGGGCGGGGCTGAGCGTGTGGAGAATCGGCCTGCTATTCAGCCTCACCCTGGCCGGCATGATAGTAGTCCTTGCCTTCCCGGCCATTTGTCATTCATTGCCCTCGGGGACTTAAATCCGAGGATCGACAAGGTAACATAGGCCAGAGAGCTGGAGGAGAAATCCAATCTTGAGAGAGTGCTCCTATGAACGCTCCTGCCCAAAGAACAATCCATAAAATCTTCTCGTTTCTTCGAAGCCCTCATCCTGATGGGCGTTCTCATCTGCCTGGGTTGGCGCTATCAGAAGAAACACGTCGCCAAAACGTCCTAGAATTGGCCTCTTGACACAGAACCGAACATCCGGGATTTTCCATGCCTTGGTCGCCGCCTTGCTGTTCGGCGCCAGCGCGCCGTTGGCGAAGATTTCTACTGGGCCAGATTGAGCCGGTGCTCCTGGCAGCGCTGCTGTATCTCGGCAGTGGCATTGGCTTGCTCGGCGCAAGGTACATCCTCGGGAATGGAGCCCCGACTGCTCCGCACGAGGCGCGGCTATCGAAATCCGATGCTCCGTGGCTGGCCGGCGCAATCCTTGCGGGAGGGATTGCGGCTCCCATCGTCCTCCTGTTCAGCCTCAGGAATACACCGGCGGCGACGGCGACCTTGCTTCTGAACTTCGAAGGCGTCGCGACGACGCTGCTCGCTTTCCTCGTTTTTGGAGAAGAGGTCACGCGGCGGGGTCTCTGGTCGGTCGCCTTGATCACGTCTGCGACTGCGCTTCTATCCCTTGATCGGGGCGCAGGTTGGGGCATCTCCGTGGGGGCAGTTGGCATCTTGCTGGCCTGCATTCTCTGGGGAATTGACAATAACCTTACTCGAAACGTTTCTGCGAAAGATCCCTGACGATCGTTACGCTCAAGGGCCTGGCGGCGGGCGCGGTGTCTCTGCTCCTGGCTATCGCCCTCGGGAACCGCTTTCCTGGTTTGAGGATCGTCCTGGGGGCCATGTTCCTGGGCTGCCTGAGTTATGGATTGAGCATCGTACTCTTCATTCGCGCCATGCGCGCTCTCGGTGCCGCCCGCACGAGCGCGCTGTTCGGAACCTCTCCGATTGCCGGGGTCGCACTGTCCCTGGTGCTGTTCCGCGGGCTGCCCAATTGGCTCTTCTGGATCGCGCTATTGCTCATGGTCATCGCTGCCGTGCTGCTGCTGAATGAGACGCATGAGCATGAGCATCTCCACCATCGGCTCGTTCACGAACATGCCCACTCTCATGACGACGGACACCATCCGCACAAACACCCGGAAGGGCCCGCGTCAAGGCATTCGCATGCACATCGGCACGAGGAACTCCTGCATGAGCATCAGCACATGCCCGACACACATCATCGACACGGCAAGACACGCTAAAACCCGGGTGCTCTCTGCCATGACACGGCCGGTCGCCCTTCCTCATCCAGCTGCCACGATGGCCGCATGATCCTTCGATCTCACTCAGGGCACGTGCGGCTTCGTGGTGGCAGCGAGATTGCGGCGAGGACCTCCCCGAAATCCTCGCACTGCGCCAGGGTGTGATATGTTCGTCCCCACGCCCGCATGAAAGACCAGAAAGACATCACGCTGCTGTTTACGACGCGTATCGTGCGCCTCTTCGCCTACGGATTCCTATCCGTGGTGCTGGCGCTGTACCTAGCACAGGCCGGACTCAGCGTGTGGAGCATAGGCCTGCTATTCAGCCTGACCCTGGCAGGCGACGCCGGTGTGTCGCTCTGGCTGACGACCTCCGCCGACAGACTGGGCCGTCGGCGTATGCTCGTCCTCGGCGCGGCGCTGATGACACTGGCGGGCACGGTCTTCCTGTTGACGCGCAATGTTGCCCTGCTGGCGCTCGCCGCCATCATTGGGGTGATCAGCCCGAGCGGCAATGAGATTGGCCCGTTCCTCTCCATCGAGCAGGCCAGCCTTTCGCAACTGCTGCCCGCGAGCGGCGCACCCATGTGTTCGCCTGGTACAACCTTGCCGGCTCGTTCGCCACGGCGTTGGGCGCCCTCGGCGGCGGCTGGCTCTCCCACGCCTTGCAGGCTGGCGGATGGACCAGCATCGATTCGTACCGTGCGGTGCTGGCCGGATATGCCCTGGCCGGCCTGGTGATCATGCTGTGTTTCTTCCAGGTCAGCCGCGGCCGTGGAAGTCGCCGCCTCGCCCGCGAGGCGGGCTCTGTTCGGGCTGCACGAGTCGCGGGGGTGGTGTTCAAGCTCTCGGCACTGTTCAGCCTGGACGCCTTCGCCGGCGGCCTGGTGGTGCAGAGCCTGGTAGCGTACTGGTTCAGTATCCGCTTCGGCGTGGACCCGGGCGTCATCGGCAGCATCTTCTTTGGCGCCAACGTGCTGGCCGGCATCTCGGCGCTGCTGGCGGTGCGCCTGGCCGCGCGCATCGGGTTGATCAACACGATGGTGTTCACGCACATCCCCTCGAACATCCTGCTGATCCTCGTGCCGCTCATGCCCACGCTGCCCCTGGCAATCGCCGTGCTCTTGATGCGCTTCAGCATCTCACAGATGGACGTGCCCACCCGACAGTCGTACACGATGGCCGTGGTGTCCCCAGACGAGCGCTCGGCCGCCTCAGGGGTGACAAGCATCGCGCGCTCGGTAGGGGCGTCGCTCGCGCCGTCTTTGACCGGTCTGCTCCTGGGAGTGCCTGCGCTCATCGGCGGCCCGTTCATCCTGGCTGGCAGCCTTAAGTTGATCTACGATATGACGTTGTGGCGGCAATTCCGCGAGGTCAAGCCGCCGGAAGAAACCACGTGAACAGAAAGCCCAGCAGTTCGGCGGGGCTAATTGTTGAGGCGGCGGGCGGAATACCTACTTGCCCTGAGCCGCCTGCAGCCGGCACCACGCGTACAGTCCGTCGTAGACTTCGAATTGATGCTCCAGGTTTTCCACATCTTCCGGGAAACGCAGGCTGTAGCCACTGGCGATCGCTTCGAGGCCCGCCGCAACGGGATCCTTGCCGGCGTCGGCCGAGACGTCCGCGGCATGCACGATCTTCGCCAACCTCAGCAGACCGGGTTCTTTCAATCCGTATTTGAGGATGATGGACTCAAAGGAACAGCGTCCGTCATCGCCGTGCCCGAGCTCCACGCCGGGCGCGTCGAAGGGGATCGCACCCGTCTCTTTGGCGACCTTCTCGATTTCACTTGATGGCACGAACAGGAACTCCGCTTCGCTATCGATAAAGCGCGTGATCAGCCACGGGCAGGCGACGCGGTCAACGTGTACATGAGAACGGGTAACCCATTTCATACTCTCATCTCCTTCTGGGGCAGCAGCCGTTGAACGCCAGCAGTCGCGCCAATATACGCCACTTCGGCGGTTTCAACAATCTTGGGGAGTTTCGGGACGCTTTCCCGCTTCAGGCCGCACCTTCGGCGTAGCGGCGCGGGCGGAGGGTGCGGCCCGCGCGAGGCAACGGCGCCTCTATCCCGGCGTGACGCTTTGCAGTAACGCGATTCTTGTCGAGTGGTTGAAGGGCGCGTGGTTCCAGGATGGGGGAGTCGAGGCCCGTCGCCGCACACTGCGCCTAACAAGGGGGAACCAGGGCTTTGTGCGGACGGGCGGCATGCCGCACCGAGAAGAACACTCGGTAGCTTCGACCGGCGCACGTTGCTCCAGTCCCTCATGGGATTGGAATGGGCGATGTTCGCTGGAAGCTCACTCGCCCGAACGCTGGGGGAAGGATCGATTCCTCCTGCAACCGCCATGGGCGAAGCTCGCCTGAGGCTCGCTGGCCGGAATGTCGCCCGATCACACCGAAAAAGGAACCCGGTGTCTGCGACGGATCAATGACCGCGTGCCGTCAGGCCGCCCATGCGCATGACTTCTGTCACAGGGAAGGTGTGACGGTTGGTGTCTTGGCGCGCGCCAGCGTGTGGCATAGAATCATATTCAAGGAATCGAATAGTCTCAGGAGCATCATGGATCCCTATCAGGCACAGGGCAAGTTATTCAAAGCGCTGATGCACCCGGCGAGGCTTGCCATTCTCGATGTTCTCCGCGCAGGCGAGGCCTGCGTCTGCCATCTGGAAGCGGCGCTCGGCTATCGCCAGGCGTACATCTCGCAACACCTGATGGTGCTGCGGGACGCCGGTCTGGTGGGAGACCGGCGGAATGGGTGGAACATGTACTACCGTGTGATCAAGCCGCAGGTCTTCATCACAATGGATTCGGCGCGCCGCGTCCTGGGGAAACGCGGGAAGACCCGCATTCCAGCCGTAGTTCCATCCTGTTCCTGCCCGCATTGCACTGCCGGCAAATGAACGCGGCATCGGAGGAAGGCAGACCATGACCGAATTTCTCGAAACGACCGTGGACAAGTTCAAATTCAGGGTTCCCACGGATCGGCTACTATAGCAGCGAAGGGATCTGGGCGCAGGAAGTTGGCGGCCGCATTCGCATTGGGCTCACAGACTTTCTGCAGCAGCGCAGCGGCGACGTGGCCTTTGCCGAAGCGAAGCCGAAGGGCACCGCCCTAAGGGTGGGCGATGAAGTAGGCACGGTCGAGACGATCAAGGTGAACATCAGCTTGACGTCCCCGATCAACGGCACGGTCTTTGAAGTCAATCCGGCGATGGAAACCGCGCCCGAGGCCATTAACCAGGATCCATACGGCGAGGGCTGGCTGGCGGAGATTGAGCCCACCGATTGGAAGACCGACCGGGCTGCCTTGCTTGACCCCCAGACATATTTCACATTGATGAAGGGCCAGGCCGAAGAGGAGGCGAAATTGATATGACGGACGAGCGCAAGGTCATAATCGTTCCATGTAGCGGCATCGGCAAAACCTACGGCACGGTGAGCCGCGAGGCGGCCTACGCCGTAACCGAAGATGTCCGACCCGCGGACACTCAACTGGTGGCGCTGGCCCTGCTGGTTCTGGGAGATGAAGACTCTAAGACTGCCATCGCCGAAAGCCCGGCGATCACGATCGATGGCTGCAAGCTGGCCTGTGCGGCCAAGATGGTGAGACAGAGCGGCGGCACGGTGGCGCATGAAGTCGCCGTGCTGGATGTGTATCGCCGCTACAAGCAGTTCAAACCGCAGGGCATTGCGCAACTGAACGAAGGTGGGCTGCAGCTTGCGCATGCTCTGGCCGAGGAAATCGCAGGCGTTGTGGATGACCTTTCGGCCGCCGGCAAGGGAGGCCAGCATGGTTGACCTGCCGAAGAAGAAGGTTGGCATCGTTTCCTGCTCGGGCGAGGAAATGGCAGAGGGTACTGTCACCCGCCTGGCCGCGCTCAAGGTTCTCGAGCAGCTAAGGCCTGCCGCCACGGTGACCATTTGCCTGCCGCTATTTCTGGCTGGCGGGGAAGGCGACCGCGCCTTTGCCAAGTTCTATCCCACCATTGCGATCGATGGCTGCGAAAAGCGCTGCGCAGCGCGTGGCACTGAGATGTATTCAGGAAAGCCCGCGGCGAGCATCGTGGTAACCGATTTCGCAGCGGAACGCGGACTGGGCAAACCTGAAGGTGCGCGGCGTCTGAATGAGGCCGGGCTAGAAGCCGTCGACGCGGCCGCCCAGCACATGGCGGAATTGGTCGACGACCTGCTGGGCAAGCGCTGGGACCGACGGCTTGGGGAATTCGTGGAACAGGCCCCTCAGGCGGATTCGCAGCAGCCGATCGAGGCAACCTGCGCGTGCGGTTCGGGTATCCCTAGCCAGAAGGTGCAGATCAACGGGCAAGCAGTGACACTGGTAGGTCTGCCGCTCATTTTCGAAGAGTTCCGCGAGGCAGGACGGGCGCCCGGCGACGAGACCGCGGGCGAGATTCTGAAAGAGGTCAAGATCTACAACCCGGTGCCGGCGGATGACGCACAAGCCTACGCGGCGGCGCTCGACCGCGAATATGCGGCGTATTGCCGGAAGCAAGAGGTGATCCAATGAGCCGGACCGCGGTCTACAACACGACGGTTTCCTGGAAAGGCGAGCATTGGGGACGCGTCCGCATGGGCAACGGTCCGGAGATGGATTTCTCCGCACCGCCGGATGCGGCGGGCCATCCCGGCGTCCTCACGCCCGAAGACGCCTTCGTGGCGGCCGCCAACACCTGCATCATGATGATGTTCATCTGGGCGACCGAGCGCTTCAAGCTGGACCTGGTCTCCTATGAGTGCCGCGCCGAGGGCACGAAGCTGATCGAGCTGGATCGCACGGAGACATTCACGCAGCTGCGCTTTCTGCCTGTCATTCGCATCCGCGCGTGCGCTGAGGATCGGCAGGCGGTCGAGGCCCGCGCCCGGCGTGCACTGCAATCGGCGCAGAAATACAGCCTGGTCGCCAATTCCGTCAAGTCGGAGATACTCATCGAGCCCACGATCATCATGGAAACTGAGAAGGAGGTTTTGCCCATGATCACCGTAAAAGTGCTCGGCTCCGGCTGTGCCAACTGCAAAGCGGTCGAAGCCGCGGCGCGGGAGGCTGTTGCCAGCCTTGGCATGCAAGCCAACATTGTTAAGGTGCAGGATTACGGCGAGATCATGCAGTACCGGATCCTGTCCACGCCAGGCCTGGTCATCAACGAAAAGGTGGTCTGCGCCGGACGTATACCCAGCGTGCCTGAGGTGACAACCTGGCTGGCCGACGCCGCCATGCAGGAAGCCTGATGCCGAGACCAATGGCCTGATTCGCAGGCGCATTGACACGGCGTCAGGAACGCGTCGAAGCGAAGATCATATGAAGAAGAACCTGAGCGTAGTCGTGGAAGATGAAGACATCGTCGAGTTGATGCGGATCCTCATGGACGACGATTCCGAAGGCGCGCTGTCTTTTCTGAAGAAGCACTTCAAGGGCAAGGCGCAGGATCTACTTGAGGGCGGCTGAAAGGTGATGATTGCGGTGCCCGGTGCGGGCACCTTGAATGTGACGGGAAATCTGTTGAAGAAATGACCTATCTCGTCTCCATCACGCTCATGGACACCCTGCCATGCCTGGCTGAGCCAGGCAGAATCATTGTCATTGCCAAGCCGGACCGCCCGCTGCAGGATGTACTGCCCTATCTTGCCACACTGCCCGGCATCATAGCGTGGAACCCCGAAGCCCCGACCCTTACTTTCCGTCGAACTCATGGTTTCATGACGCTTTACAACGACAAGGTCTACATCACGCAGGTGGTGGACGCCGCAGAAGGTCTGGAGTTGCTGGCCTCCCTCAAGGAAGCGATAAACGCGGTTTGGGAGAAGCGCGCCGAGCTGATCGCCGTGACGGCAAGGAAGCGTGCCCCGCGTCACCTCGATATCTGGGAGTTGCTACCGCGCACAAACTGTGGCGAGTGCGATGAAGCCACGTGTTTGGCATTCGCAGTGGCGGTCTTGCAGCAAAAGCGCGTGTTGGCCGACTGCCGGCCATTGCAGTCCGATTCGTTCTTTGCAGATCGCAAGGCAACCCTGGAGGCAATGCTCTGACCGATACGTTGAAGAAGCCTTCGGTGAGGCGGAATGAGGCTGTATGAAGCGCAAAGTGCTCTTCCTGTGCACGGGCAATTCTGTGCGTTCGCAAATCGCGGAGGCAATCGTCAATGGGCGGATGGGCGACGAGTGGGAGGCGGTCAGCGCGGGAACAAAGCCCGCTGGCTACGTCCACCCCAAAGCAGTGGAAGTGCTGCGAGAAATCGGAATCCAGCATGAGGGGCGGTCAAAGCCCGCCGACGAATTTCGGGATGTGGCCTTCGATCTAGTTGTCACAGTCTGCGATTCGGCGGCGGAGGAATGTCCCGTTTGGCTTGGGAAGGGGAAACGACTCCATCACGATTTTCCCGACCCCGGCAAGACCAACAACATCGATGACTTTCGCAAAGTGCGCGATGACATTGGGCGTGAAATCCCCAAACTGCTCAAGCGGTTTGGATCATCTTCTCAATCCGGAGGTTTCTCATGACCGAAGTTGCTATCACCCACGCCGCACAGCAAAGTCTGAGCAAGAAACTCTCCTTCCTGGACCGCTACCTCACGCTGTGGATCTTCCTGGCAATGGCGGTGGGCGTCGGGATTGGCTTCATGTTTCCGAACGGAGTCAATGATCTCAACGCGGCCGTCTCGGTAGGGACCACCAACATCCCGATTGCGATCGGGCTGATACTTATGATGTTCCCGCCGTTCGCGAAAGTCAGATACGAAGAGCTAGGCAGGGTCTTCCGCAACACAAAAGTCCTTACGCTCTCGCTTATTCAGAACTGGCTGATTGGCCCAGTTCTGATGTTCGCACTGGCGATCATTTTCCTGCGCGGCTATCCCGAATACATGGCAGGGCTGATCATGATCGGCCTGGCGCGCTGCATCGCCATGGTCATAGTCTGGAACGAACTGGCGCACGGCGACACGGAATATGCGGCAGGTTTAGTGGCCTTCAACAGCGTCTTCCAGGTGTTGTTCTACAGCGTGTACGCCTATGTATTCATCACCGTCCTGCCGACTTGGTTCGGCCTGAGCGGCACGGCAGTGCGCATTACCATCGGCGAAATAGCGAAGAGCGTGTTCATCTATCTCGGCATACCGTTCCTGGCAGGTTTTCTCACCCGCTTTGTCCTGGTCCGCCTGAAAGGCAGGGATTGGTATCACGCCAATTTCGTGCCGAAGATCAGCCCCATTACATTGATCGCCTTGCTGTTCACTATTGTTGTGATGTTCAGCCTGAAGGGGAACCTAATCGTACAGATCCCGATGGATGTGGTGCGGATCGCCATCCCGCTGTTGATCTACTTCGTCGTTATGTTCCTCGTAAGCTTCTGGATGGGACATCGCCTCGGCGCAGATTATTCGCAGACCGCCACGCTTTCCTTCACCGCGGCCAGCAACAACTTCGAGCTGGCAATCGCTGTGGCCGTCGCTGTCTTCGGCATCCATAGTGGTGCGGCTTTTGCGGCGGTCATCGGCCCGTTGGTCGAAGTGCCCGTCATGATTGGTCTGGTTAACGTGGCGTTCTTCTTGCAGAAACGCATGTTTGGGGGGCAGGCGTCAGCCCTGGTAGCTGCCGCCAGATGACGGGCGGCGAGACTTAGCGGACGGCGCCAAGTAGAATGACCGCCGCAGGGGTTCGAGCTGCCTTTCCTCTTCCACCTGCCCTTGGAACCGCGCCAAGGATCTTCGACCCTTGCTAGACCACCAAGGGCATTCCGCAACACGGTTGCCCCTGGAAGAGAACCAAGCACCTGCGGCAGATAAGTTGCAGATGGGACCTTCCCTTCGCTGCGCCTAGGACCTTCGGCGGCACGCAGGAGCACCGGTACTCGCCCTTTCCCCGCCAGGGCCTTCGGCAGGACCTACGGCAGTAGACTGAGTTACCCGTAGATTTGACACTACGTAGGCGCAAATTCACGCTGTACACGCCATGCACGGCGAGACGCCGAACTCTGCATCAGTCAATACCCAACTGGATCTACTGCCGTCTTGTGCGCGCTTCCACCCGCCGCTTCTACGACGGCGTGATGCTCTGCAGTATCGCGATCTTGGTGGAGTGGTTGAAGGGCGCGGGGTCGGAGATGGGGGTACCCGTGCGCGTCGACGGGTAGCCGGTGAAGTCCTCGGGGACGGGGATGATATCGGCCAGCTTCATGTAGCCATCCGCGCAGACGGAATCCAGGGTGGCCATGAATGCCGCGCCGCTCACGAAGACGGCGTTATTGATCGCCACCAGATAACCACCGTGCTTGACCAGCGGTTTCACCTTCTTGATGAGGCGCTCGCTCTCGTGGATCTGATCGACGACGCCCCCAGCAGAGGCAGAGAAAACCGGAGGATCGATGAAGACGCAGTCAAAGCGACGGTCCAGTCGTCTGAAGGCGCCAGCCTGCCGGAAGAAATCCGCCTCGATGAAATCGGCGGGCTTCACCGCGAAGCCATTCAAGGCGCAAGACTGCCGGGCGATCTTCAGAAAGCGGCCATCGCGATCGAGTTGGAGCACGCGGCGGGCCTTGCCCGCCAGTGCGGCCACGCCCAGGCTGCCGGTGTAAGAGAACGCATTGAGGACGGACTTGCGCGCAAGGTTTTCCGTGGCCCAACGGCGCAGGTAGCGCGTATCGAGGTAGAAACTCGAGTCCTGCGAGAGGGTGAGGTCGAGAGCGTACCAGACGCGCTGCTCCTTTATTTTGGTCGCCGGCTGCATGCCCATGAGCAACCGACCGCGGCGCTCGTCCAGTGATGTGCTACTGCGCGTCTTGAGAAGGATTGCCTTGAGCCAGGGAAGCCGCTCGAGGAGGAATTCGCGCGCCTGCTCGACGAGCGGGGAGCCCTGCTTCCGGCGGATCGGCATAGTTCTGGACTACCGCCGTGCCCGCATACAGGTCGATCACAAGCTGAGGGCGGCCTTCGGTGAAGCCGTTGAACAGCCTGAAGGCGCGCAGGTGGTCTTCGTCAAACATCGCCTCCCGGGCGTCCAGGGCGCGGCCAAGCATCTCGGGCAGGGCGGAGGCTGCGTTTGACATCGGGTGGGGCGGCAAGGGATGCGGCCATCATGAGCGGTTCAATCGGCTGCGGCGGGCTGCGGCGGTGCAGCGCGTGCACTGCTGACCGCGTTGATGGCGACGCCGGAGATCACGATCAGACCGCCGATCAGCCCGAAGGGGCCCGGTTTCTCGCCGATGAACAGCAGCACCCAGAGCGGATTCAGGATCGGCTCCAGCGTACTAATCAACGTGGCCTCGATCGCAGGAATGTGCTTGATGGCATTGGTGAACAGGACGAAGGCCACGCCGATTTGAAAAACGCCCAGGTAGACGATGATGAGCGAGTTCGTGACTGTCCAGGACTGGTGCAGCAGGAGCGGAAATCCGACGATGACCGTGAAGAGCTGGCCGATCAGGATGCTGTCGGCGGGCGTCCCATGCTTCTGGGCGCGCAGGGCGACCGTCATCAGTGCCATGGTCACGCCGCTGAGCAAGGCCAGCAGGTTGCCGTGCAACCCGTTCAGGCTCAACTTGTCGGCAAAGAAGAGTCCCATGCCGCCGAAGATGATCAGCATCGAAAGCCAGTCGGTGCGGGTGGGCCTTTCGTGCAGCAGCCAGAACCCGAGCGGGATGATGTAGAGCGGCGCGGTGTACTGCAGGAAGATGGCGTTGGCGGCGGTCGTCAGTTTGGTCGACGAGATGAAGAGGAATGCCGTCAGGATGTGGGCGGCGGCGGCGATGATCATCCAGCGCGTCCAGCGGATCGGGAAACGCCGCAGGTACAGGAACAGGACCGCCGCGGAGAAGATGTTGCGGCCGACGAGGATGGCCAGCGGGTCCCAGTCCGTGGACTTGATCATCAGGCCGCCCGTGCTCCAAAGAATGGCGGCCAGCATGACGAACAGGATGGCCTTAGGGCGTTGTGCTATCGGATGCCTCCTGCAGGCGTTGGATATGGCGCGGATTCAAGACGGACACCAGCCGTGTCTGGCCGCCCATCAAGTCCCGGGCGTCCAGATCGAGTTCAACCCAGTGGAATCTGCGGTGGGCAGAGTAGGGGTCGATGCGGACCAGCGTGCCCGCAAACCAGCCCTGGCTGCGCCAGTAACGCGCATCCAGGAACACTTGCACGCGCTCTCCGACTTCAAGGGCCGCCTCGCCGGGATTCATTCGGGGCGGTAGGGAGCTTCGGTCTCGATGTCCCCCACGTACTCGGGAAGATCCCGGTGTCCCAGCATCTGCCGGATCGCCTGAGTCTCGCCGATATGATACCAGTAGTGATAGGTCACGCGCCGCAGGGCGGAGCCAACCGTCTGATCCACCGGCTTCCCGTTCGCCAACAACTGCTCCTGGAGCATCCCGGTCGTGAGCAAGTCGAGGTACGGATCGGTGCGCTGGGTTACCGCATGCCACGCGGCCAGCATCTCACGCAGCGACGGCGTGCTCATCGCCGCGCCATAAGCGAACAGCTCGTTGAGGCTGGGGAAGGGGATGAGGCCGTGCGGGCGCTGCAGGAATGTGCGCTGCTCGTGCCAGGCCATGTGGCCGACAGTCCAACTGATGCAGTTCATCGGGCCGAAGTGGCGCGCGCCGTCTTCCTCGGAAACGCCGTCGAGGCCGCGCAGCCATTCTGTGCGGGTGAAGCGGAATTGATCGATGAGCGGATGGGGCAATGTGTACCTCCTGCGGCAGGCTGGCGATGAGGATTGCCGGCGGCTCGGTCCCGCCCCAACGAGGAGGAGATTGCTTCGCCCTGCGCACTGCGGCGGCAGGGCTCGCAACGACGGGGCCGGGGGATGGGGCAATGTGTATCTCCTGCGGCGGCTGGCGATGGGGATTCATATCGTCCGGGATATGACATCTCAACACGAAGGACACGAAGGGCACCAAGCGAAGCGACGCGGGGCGAGCGATCGGTGAGAGCGGAAGAGGACCCCATCCCCCCGCCCTTCCCCCAAGGGAGAAGGGGGCCTGCGCGGCATGAAATCGTTGCCGTGCCCGCAGGGGTTGCGTCCCGGCTATGTGGTTGTTAAGGTGCGAGGCGGCCCGTCCCTGATCCTCGTGGATCACGGATGGGCGATTTACACTTGTCCTGGGGCCTCGGGGCACCAGGATCCCGCCGATCTGCGGATCGGCATGGGCGATGCTCGCTGGATGCTCGCTCGCGCGAACGGCGGCTTGCGCGATCCGTCCTCGCGCAAAGGAAATACAAAGAGGATCAATGCCATTCTCCACGGCTGGCGACACGCGTCGTTTGGGACGAGCGGAGCACAAGACCGGCGCATATGGGACAGGGATGCAGTGGATAGCTGCATTTTGGATGCGCACGCTTGCCGGGTGCAAATCAAACAAAGGTAGTTCTCGTCGCATGGCGGCTCGGATCATTGTTTAGGGACCGGCAAGGCCAGGCGCTAACCTTCCACAACCTTTCGCAGGCCGTCCAGAACCATGTTCCAGTTCTGCGCGGAGTGGTCGGCATCGGCCTGCGTCTTGTTGTTGTCTTGCGTGATCGTGAGGCGGCAGCCGCCCTCGACCGGGGTGATCTCGTAGCGTACGGTCTGGTAGTTCTCGGGCAGGTCGGGAATCCCGGTCATGGAGCTCCAATAGGTGGAGACGAGCAGCCGCTCCGGCTCGACCTCGAGGATCTTCCCCTTATCTTCGTAGGCCTTGCCTTCCCATACGCCTTTGTATGTGATGGGGCTGCCGACGCGCCAGTCCGTGGTCACGTCGGTGCCAAAGAGATACTGCTTGATCAGTTCCGGTTTAGTGAGGGCTTCCCACACGCGGGAGGCGGGGGCTTTGACGGTAATCGAGGCGGTGGCAAGAATGTTCTCGTCCATCTTTGGGTATCGTCCTTTCCAAGATCCGGCGGCAGGTGGGGCGCCGGGGGGCCGATAAATCTGATTAGAGCATTATAGAACACACGTTCTAGTTTGTCAAGAGGGCGTTGGCGGGACCGTCCCGGGCGAACGCGACCAGCCGGCGAGGGCCATCGTGCTTAGAGTACCCGATAACGGCTCTGCACGAAGCCGTTGGGATACGACTTCGATTCGATGTGCTCCAGCCTGATGTCGTGCGCCAGCTCGCCAAACAATGGCAACCCCATCCCGATCAGGACTGGGAGGCGCGTGATCGTCAGGTCATGGATGAGGCCGGCGGCAAGGAATCCCTGGATCGTCCTGCCGCCATCGACGTACACGTGTCGAGCTCCGCTCTGAGCCAGGCGAGAGGCGCATTCGGCCGGCGGACAAGACATGATTTCCACGCTGGAGGACAGGGAGTCCGGAACGCGGGGAGAGCCCGTGCTCAAGACCACCACTCTCTTGCCGGTGTAAGGCCAGTGGGGGAAAGAGAGAGCCAACTCATAGGTCTTGCGGCCCAATACGAGGGTGTCGACGGAATCCATGAAGGCCCGGTAGCCGTAGTCTTCGTCACCGGCGTCCGAGCCCGCGTCGTTGAGCCAATCGATGTCACCATTCGGCCGGGCGATGAATCCATCAAGAGAAACAGCGATAAAGACCGAGTATGTGGTCGTCACGGAGCGTTCCTTCTGTGCGGGACTAGTGCCAGAGGTGAGGCCGAGAGCGCCGGGCAGGCAAGTTCGGCGGAGACGACAGATGTTACCTCAGGAGGGCCGAGGTCAGGGGAGATGCGCTAACGCGCTGCTACCAGGTTCCAGCTGCTAAGCGGGTTTCTTGTGCGGTGCGGCTGGGCGTGAGGTGTGAGGGGCGTGGGCTGGAGGCCTGTAACTGATCCAGAGTTCGCCGTTTCGACGTGCTTGGCGCCTATGGCGTGGAATGTCGTCTATCTAGTGTCAAGATTACGGCTAGGTCCGTCTCATGCGTCTACGGCTTCCACGTCGTGTCACTGCAGTTGCACCCCTATTGCACCCATCTCAAACCGGAGAGGCCACTCTTTTTCTGTGGAATAGCCGCTCGTGGCAGAGAGCTATATGCGGCACGATATCACCTGCCCGGAGCAATCCTTGCATGCTTCTGTCACGGCTGCTTTCTTGCCGGCAGGCACAAGTTCGCCCACAAAGCGCCTCCAAGCACCAGCACCGCCCCAATGAGGAAGTTGGTCGTGATGGGCTACGTAACTCAGGATGGCTGCGACGATTACCGTGACCAGCGGGATGATCACGAAGCCATACGATGCACCCGAAGCGCTCCACTTGCTCAGGACCTGCAGGGGATTGAGAACATGAAGGCTATTATGGTAACGAAGATCACGAGATAGCTCACCGCCGCCCACGTGCCGGGTTGAGAGGGGATCACCCATGCTTCTCCTGCCAGCAATGATGCGGCTCCAAGAATGGCGGCGCCAACCGTCATGGCCACTGCGTTCGTCATGATCGGGGGGTTGGCCGGAAAGCGCTTGATGACCACGCCGCTCTGGGCCAGAAACACGGTTCCAAGAAGTATCGCCCCAACGTGCACCAGGGAAACATCCCGGAGCTGAGGCGCCTCCGACTGCGACCGCGATCCCAGCGACTGCAAGCAGTGCTCCCAGCAGGCCGCGCGTCGGTGAAGGCCTCCACGCCCTGCGTGAACGAGAGCAGCACGGTCATCAGTGGCACCATCGCCATGAGCAGCGCAGCCATGCTGGCCGAGGTCTTCACCAATCCCCAGGCGAGGAGAACAAATGAGATCCCCACACCCAGGGTGCCGTACAGAATTGCGCCGACGAGGGCACGGCCCTTGGGCACTTGCATTCTCTTATAGAGAGCCAGTCCCCAGAACGCGGCGGCCCCCAGGCCAAACCGCGCCAGACCAAGCCAAAAAGGTTGCAGTTCGGCATATCCAATTCGCATGGCAACGGGGGCGCCGCCAACCAGCAAAATGAATGCGGCAAAGTACGTCAGCACGCTGCGATCCGGCGCCGCCGGGATTGCGGGTGTTAGAGTGGTCATGGCTCTTCCTTTCCTGTGGGGCTAGAGGGGAGTAGTCCCTGGCCTGCACCGTGCGGCGCGGTAGCTCGCCGCCGGGCCATTGACTGTAACAAGCCCCTCCTGCCGCCGCTCCAAGCGCCGCGTAAAACCGACGATTGCGCTGCATCCTCAGCTTCACGGTAACGGCACCAGACTGACACCATGGGCAGGCCTTGATGGGGCTCATGTGATACAGCAGCGCTGGCGGATCGGGAAAATCCACCAGCGATCGGCACCTAGGGGGTGTCGGACATGGCGGACCAAGCCGCCCAGCCCGTGAATACAAAGAGGATCAGCCACATGCCGGCAAAGAGCCATCCAATCGCCTGCAGAGAACCAGTCAAGACGGCACGAACGTATTCGACGCCTTCTAGCAAGTACACAAGGGTGATGCCCAAAGCCAGAGCATTTCGGGCGTCTGAGGGGCCGGAGTTGCGTGCAAGCCATGTCATGACAGCCAGCCCGAGCAGTGCTGCTCCGACGGCCTTCGCAAAGTAAATCGAGGCAGCATTGGCATCGAGGTTGGGTCATCCCAAGCATCGTGCTAGTCATGACGGTCAAGCCAAGGCCCAAAAGGACTAGAACGATGGAAGAGAGCGGTAAACATTACGTTGAGTTTGATCTTCATGCGGCTCCTTTATGGTCGTATGGCACTTGCGTGCCACTTGGTTGATTGATGTGTTGACATTAGAGCGGGCACTAGGCGTAGCGGAGGGGTATTCTCCCTTCCCCTGATCCCCCTCCTTTGGATGCAGGCGGACGCCTGTGGAGGAGCGCACATCGGGGCCAATAGTCGATCGGCTGGCAGTGGTATGGAAATCTATGCAGACACCGTCCGACATCGCCTTGGAAAGTTGACCACATATGCGGGTTCAACCACAAACAATATGTGGCTGGCAGAATTCGGTGTTGAGAGGGCAGTTCGTTTCCCCACAGGAATAGTTGGCGCTCCGACTATTCCTAAACCCTCGACCGTGATCAGAAAAGCATACCATAGAGTGCGACAATATGGGGACAATTAGGCCGAATATCGGGAATCTCAAATCTACCGGAATATCATGACGCTTGCCTGCCAAGCTATCGTCTGATCCAGAGTTCGAGGTTTCGCCGTCCATGGCGTCTATAGGGTGGATTGGCGGGTACTTGGTTTCGAATCTGCGTGTAAATCAGTCCACTGCGAGTACGTGTTCTACTGCGTGTTCCCCCAGCTGCAACTTGGCTGCCGACCGCGTTGCACGTGGATGAGGAAGGGCGGCTCTGCCCAAGCCGATGCCCGTGGCCGTCTTCCATCGCTCAGCGTCCGAGCAAGGCGATCAGCGCCAAGAAAGTCAGCAAGATGACCACCGTGGTCACAAGGCCTTGCCATCTTCCACCTAGCACGAGAGGTGAATGACAAGAACGCGGCGATTCCTGCGACTAATCCGTATCCAACTAGCCCCACTGAAAAGAGCACAAGGGCAATGAAAACCGCGATGCAGGTGAAATCTTCCGCGGGGATACCACATGTGTTGGCTGAATTCCCTCGATGCTGGCTACTGAGCAGACTTCACTCCGACGTGGAAACACATCAGGAGGCCGTACACGAAGACTATTAGATAAGTGTCTTTGCAAGTGATCGGCTTTCTGTTTTTCTGGTGCCTTTGCCATACGGACTGTCGTAGTACTCGGTCATCACGGTGGCAAAAAGCCAATAGGGAAAGTATGCGGCCTTGCGGAGAAGCTCCAAGGCATCGGCCGGCACATCGGCCAGTGTCACTTCATTCTTTCGCGCGAGGCCACGAACTGCATCACCGCGCATGGCCCATCTTCGGCCGATCATCCAACTGCAGGCAGTGGCTGCGGTTGCGGCGTAGCTCACCTGGCCCGGGAGTTGATCAAGTAGTTCAACCTTGCCCGGTAAAGAAACTCCTCCATGAAGCGGTCGATGGCGTTGAAGTTGAATGCTATTGCGCCTTCGATACCTTCTTTGACCTTTGTCGACGCGGCGACTCGGCCCGCCGGGTGCGCTTGAATTCTTCAAGACTTACGTCTTCTTCTGCGTAGAGCGCTTCCAGCGGAGCCAGGGCCGGTTCAGAAAGGTCTGACGGGGGCTTTATCTTGGGTTTCTTGCCGGCGAGGTCAAAAACGTTCATGGCGTGTCTCCGTCTTGACTAGACTGGGCGGCCATCGCGGCAAGTCTTGCGTGCATGCCGCCAACCAGGAGCGGAGCAGATTTTCAGGGGAAGACGGAAATGGGTCTCACGGAGCTTTGTCCGGCAGAATGCGCCGATTGTCGGCGTCGAAGCGCCTCTGAAAGTTGGCGCGCAGCTCAACGCGCGTTGGATCACGCAACACGCTTGCATAAGAAGCAAAACAGGTACGGAGGTCATTTACGAGGACGTTGGGGTTTAGCATGATCATTCCGGACTCGGCGCTGTAACCGATAGAGCCGGGCGCATCCTTCGCAATTATGACGTTAGAAGCGGGCCTCGCGACGTGGTAGATGCCATTCCTAACGTGATCGTAGAGGGAATCAAGAAACGTCTCTTCCTCGGAACCGAGGCCCGGAAACGCCAGCCGAACTCCGCGCTTGAAATGCTGCCTTGAATTGGTTTGATCGAGCGATCCCGAATAGTACTTGGAGAACATTTCAAAGAAGCTCGTCACTATGTGGAGGACAGCAAGATCCCGATCAGGGATCTTGCTTTTGGCCATTTCACTTGCGACATTCAGTTGCCAACCTTCGACACGCGATCAATACCTCGATCTTGTCGTCAAAAATCCAGTGGTCCTTGAAATCGTCGGTGGTGTGTTGGGGGCTGATCACAAGGGGCATTTGGTTGATTTGTTCCGCCTTCCATTATATTGCAGCGGGCAGTTACCATTCCTGGTCTTTGAGACGAAGTCCACAATCTCTCATCATAAATGTGACGTTCAACTTTGACAATTTCAGAAGTGGTTTATAGAATGTGTTTGGCTAATGGAACGTCTGTTCTGCTGGATCGCACCACGGAATTATTCTCCTGCCCGCGTAATACGCCTCACCCTCTCGGTGCTCGCGGTCACTGATCCGTCGTTGGGCGACATCTTCCCCCGGCGTCGTTCGTGCGTCGGCGGCATGTCGCCCGGTGTCAAGGCCCGGTTCTCCCCTGTTCGGTGCGCTTGTGGTCGGCGCACCAGAGCCCCGCCGCCCTGACGTGATGACCTTCGGCGGCGGGAACCGCGGCTACTTCTTGTCTGTTGTTTCGCCCTTGAAAGCAAAGTACATCAGCACGATGGTCACAGCATTGAGCACCACCAACAACGGCGCTCGCACGGTCGTCGCCATGGGATTCATAAATACATAGATCGTGTAGATTACGGCAACAACGCCGCGCCAAGAAAGTTTCCACGTATCATGGTGTTCTCCTTAAGTCAGCCCAGGCAACGCAGCGACCCTTAGGCGTCGTATCCTGCGTACGAGTGAGCTCGTGGCTGCAGGGGCGCCCTGTGACCCCGCCTATCGCCAAGGTGCTGGTAAAGTACAATGGACTCGGAACCGAGGCCACAATGCCAGCCTACGCCAGGATGTCTGAACAGATCAAGAGGGGTGAGTTTGACGACGAGGCGGGACCAAAGCCAACCGGAGTGCTGCGATTATTCAATGCAATTGACAGATTTGTGGGGATTCGTGCCCTGACAGATGGGCAGCGGGACGCTCTCTGGCAGGAGTACTTTAGCCGGCAATCGAGAAGAATTGTGCGGCTTCGGACCAAGTATCCCGGAAAGTAGTTGTCCCCCGACAACTCCCTGTTGATGCCAACACCAAGAATCACTCCCTGACGAGTCACGACCAGTCCTATTACTGACCAGTCAAGACTTGGCCTCGCCGAGACAACGCGGCCATCTCTTAGTAATCTCCAACGCGGTCTGATTGTTATCTCGCACGGGCAGGGCTTCACGCCCCGGAATTCCGCAAACTCGCCGGAGCTTTGGCGAAGTCGGGAGCGACCACTGATGCTTCTCTATTCTCGCCTCACTTGAATGCCAATGCCATCAGTACGATAGTCAAGGCGTTGAGAATCACCAAGATCACTATCAATAGGGTCTTTGATTTCACGGCAGTCGGATTCATGATCAAATAGACCGTGTAGATCACGGCGACAATCGTTGCGCCAAGAAAGTTTCCACGTATCATTGTGTTCTCCTTGAGATTAGGCCAAGTAACGCATCGACTGAGGCTTCGCGGCATGATGCGACCCGGCTGGTCGCCTCGGGGCCTCTGCCGACCTTGCCTATCGCACGGGTTCCGCCAGGAAGACGGGGATGACGCGCCCGGCCTTGTCCTGGTACTCCTGGTAGCGCGGGAAGGCCTCGACCGCGATGCTCCAAATCCGTTCTCTCTCCGCCGGATCCACAACCTCCCGAACACGCATCGCATGGACTTCGGTCTTGTCGCGAATTTCGACGTCGGGATTGGCCTTCAGGTTGTAGTACCACTGCGGGTTGGTCGAGGCGCCACCCTTGGACGCAACGAGGATGTAGTTGTCTCCGTCCACCACCCTGATGAGGGGGGTCTTGCGGATGGCGCCGGTGTTGCGCCCGCGGTGGGTCACGATGATGACGGGGAAGCCGGTATCACGCAGCGTCAGACCGGCGGTGCCTCCGCTGCTCTCGTAGAGCTTGACTTGTTCCGCCACCCATGCGCTGTGGACTGGGCTTGTATTCGCTCATGCTCACGTCGCCTGCCTTTCTTTCCGTCGCAATACGAATCCACAGGATAAGACTGCCATCCTTCTAGAAGGGGAGGCGGGCTCCATCCTTACAAGTCAACTTCGTCTGGGAGAGGGATGGCGCCGATGGCCGGATCTCGACGGGCATCGACCCGCGATTCCTCTGCCACGCGCAGGGACTAGAATAAGCGTGGCTTCAAGGAAAACCAGGGCCCACATCGCACGGGGAGGACAGCATGATCTGCAACGCTCGCAAAGCTCTGTTGACCGTCGTACTGATTGTATTCTGCGCAGGGACGTCGGGTTGCGCCGCCGCAACCCCCCTGCCCACGGCAACCGCATTCCCTTCTCAGTCGGCAACCCTGGCAGCGTCCCCTGCCCCGGCTGCCACGGAGAACCCGGATGCCAAACTCGCCGCCCAGATGGACGCCGCCCTCGCTGCTCTGGCGGAGAAAGGGAGCCTAAGCGGCTCGGTCCTCGTTGCGAGGACGGCCGCGTGATCTTGAGCCAGGGCTACGGCATGGCAAACATTGCGCTCAACTCGCCCAACACGCCGGACACAAAATTCCACATAGGCAACCTCACCAAACAGTTCACGGCCATGGCAATCCTGCTCCTCCAGCAGCAGGGCAAGTTGGACGTGCAAGAGCCCGTGTGCAAGTACGTCGAAGACTGTCCGGAAGCCTGGCGGCCGGTCACCATCCAGCAATTGCTGATCCATACCTCCGGCATCCATGAATTCAATACTACGCCCGGCGTACAGGAGTTCGTGTTGCATCCGGCCACGCCCCTCCAGATCATCGCTCAGTTCCGCGATCTGCCCCTGGATTTCGCGCCGGGTGAGAAGTACGCTTTCAGCAATTCCGGTTACATGCTGCTCGGCTATGTCATTGAAAAAGTCTCCGGTCAGCCGTATGCCGTCTTCCTGCAGGAAAACATCTTCGATCCTCTACAACTGAGAAACACGGGCTACGATGACGAAGAGCACGCAGGCCCCGACCATGCACTCGGGTACAAGCCGGATGCCACGCCTGCAGCTTTTGTGGATAAGTCCATTCCATACGCAGCCAGCGGCTTGTATTCGACGGTTGGAGATCTGCTCCTGTGGGATCAGGCGCTATACACCGACAAGTTGCTGACGACTTCGTTGCAGGACGAAATGTTCAAGGCCTTCGTCCCGATCCCGGAATCTTCGGCAAGTTGCGGCTACGGCTGGTACATTGGCAAACAATTCGACCAGCCGTGGATGTACTCTTCCAGCGGAGCAATGGGCTTTGTGGCCGAGATCAACCGCTTCCCGGACAGCAGAGTGACCATCCTGTTCCTGACGAACCGCCAGGATACCGATCTCAAAGGCCTGAATGCCTTGATCCCACCGATGATCTTTGGAGGAGTTTGGGTCTCGCCTACGAGCTGATCTTCTTCGATGAATGTATCGGTCGTTCGGGCTTCAGCTCATGCGTTCATGCGCTGCCCCCGGATGGCCAGCCGGTGACATCCTGCCCCGATGTTACAATGCCTGCCGAATTCTCCAACAGAAGGACTTCGCATGAGCACATCCCTATGAATATGATCTCGTCGTGATTGGCGCCGGGCCAGCCGGGGAAAAAGGCGCGGCCCAGGCTGCCTACTTTGGCAAGAAGGTGGCCGTCGTGGATCGCCAGCCGAGCAGCGTCGGCGGCGCCAGCCTCAACACGGGCACCCATTCCAAGGCCCTGCGCGAGACCGCCCTGTCGATATCCGGTCTGCGCCAGCGCCGCTTGTATGGCATCGATTACTCTCTTGACCGGCACCTGGACATCAGCCGGATCATAAGTGGCGAGCGGGCGGTCGTGGAGACGGAGCGGGCCACCATCACACGCAACCTGGAGCGCCACCACATCGAGACCGTTTGGGGCAGTGCCAGCCTGAAGGACCCGCATACCGTGCGCGTGGCGCTCATGGATGGCGGGACGCGTGACCTGTCGGCCGAGACCATCCTGATTGCGACCTGGATCTTCACCGTTCCATCCCGCCGGGTGTGCCCTTTGACCATCCGCGCGTGCATGATTCGGATTCGATCCTGCAGCTCGACTACCTGCCGCGCAGCCTGGCGATCGTCGGCGGCGGCGTGATCGGCTCGGAGTATGCCAGCGTCTTCTCCGCCCTGGGTGTGAAGGTGACGTTGATCGACATACGTGACCGCCTGCTGCCGTTCCTGGATGCCGAGATCGCCGGGCGCCTGCGCGAGCGTCTCGAACGGAACAAGCTGCGCTTCATCTTCGATACGCGTGTCGAAAAAACCACCGCGAGTGAAAAGCGCGTACGCCTCACGCTCAGTAGCGGCCAGGTGGTGAACGTCGAGGAGATGCTCTTCGCGGCCGGGCGGCAGAGCAACGTGCGGGGGCTTGGGCTGGAGGCCCTGGGGGTGGCCCTGGGGCAGCACGGCCTGGTGCAGGTGAATGAAGCCTATCAAAGCTCCGTCCCCAACATCTACGCGGCAGGGGATGTGATCGGCTTCCCCGCGCTGGCCTCGACTTCGATGGAGCAGGGCCGGGTCGCGATGGTGCATGCCTTCGACCTGCACTACAAAGAGCACGTCTCGGCCGTGATGCCCGTGGCCGTCTACACCATCCCGGAGATCGCCATGGTCGGACTGACGGAGGAGGCGTGCGCGCAGAAGGGCATCCCGTGCCTGGTGGGGCGGGCCTACTATGCCGACAACCGTCGAGGCCAACTCCTTGGCGACACACACGGGATGGTCAAGCTGGTCTTTTCCGCCGATGACAAGAAGCTGCTTGGCGTACACATCCTGGGCGAGCTGGCCTCCGAGCTGATCCACATGGGCGCGCAGGTCATGGCCGGGAACGGCACGATCGACGTCTTCATCGATGCTGTCTATAACTACCCGACACTCTCGGACCTGTACAAGTACGCCGCCTATGACGGCCTGGGGAAATGGAACGAGTTGCACAAAGAACCCTGATTGTGATGGCCGCAGGGTGTCGCACGCAAGCAAGCAGGACAAGGATGTGGTCGTGGCAACCAAGTGGTGGCCGCTCCTGCTGCGCACCGCAAGGAGCATTCGACGCACGATCGATGAGCGCCTGCGTTTCCTGCAGGGGCACAGCATCGGGCTGTACATGGTCCACCACCCGTTCGGCTTCTCCTCGAAGGAGGCTGAAACGGAGGCCAAGGACGGCCGCAGGCAGTTTCAGCTGGACCGTTGGTGCGCAACCTCTTGCGATACAATACCGGCCCAAATCCGACCCATGTCCAATCCATCACAAGGCCTGCCAAGCGGCACCGTCACGTTCCTGTTCACCGATATCGAAAGCTCCACCCAACTCTGGGAAAAGCATCCCGAGGCGATGAAGGCCGCGCTGGCGAAGCACGATTCCATCTTGAGGGCGGCGGTCGAATCCAACGGCGGGCACGTGATCAAGACGACCGGTGATGGCGTTCACGCGGTATTTGCATCCGCAGGGCAGGCCGTAGGCTCGACGCTGGCGGCGCAGCGCAGCCTGAGTGAAAGCGCATGGGACGAGATCAAGCCGCAGGCTGTCCGCGTGCGCATGGGACTGCACACGGGCGAGGCCGAGCTGCGCGAGGGCGACTACTACGGCAACACGCTCAATCGCGCCGCGCGTATCATGGCGGCGGGCCACGGGGGACAGGTGCTGCTCTCGGCTGTCACGGCCGAATTGGTTCAGAGGCAACTGGCCGCCGACGTGACCTTGCTCGACTTGGGCGAGCATCATCTGAAAGGCTTGTTGCAGGCCGAGCACATCTTTCAGATCAACGGCCCTGACCTTGCCCACGAATTTCCGGCCCTGAACTCGCTGACTGCGCCGACACACAATCTGCCCCCGCAGTTGACGACTTTTATCGGCCGCGAACGCGAGTTGGCCGAGACGCAGCAGAAACTGGCTTCGTCCCGCCTGCTGACTCTCATCGGTCCCGGCGGCACGGGCAAGACCAGACTCGCGCTTGAACTCGCGGCCACTCAATTGGACCAGTTCCAGGACGGGGTGTGGCTGGTGGAGCTGGCCCCGATTTCAGATCCGGCATTCATCGTGTCGACGATCGCGGGTGTCTTTCAGGTCCGCGAAGCGCAGGGGACGCCGCTGATCACACTGGTGGTCGATTACCTGCGCTCGAAGGAAGTGCTGCTGGTCCTGGACAACTGTGAGCATCTCGTCGAAGGCAGCGCACACATCGCCGATCAGTTGCTGCGAGCGTGCGAGAAGCTAAAGATCGTGGCATCCAGTCGCGAAGCGCTCGGCATCGACGGTGAAACGGTGCATCGGGTGCCGTCGCTGTCCCTGCCCGACAAGCCTTCAGGCGATCTGTTGAGTTACGAGGCCACGAAGTTGTTCATCGAACGGGCGACGAAGGCGGAGCCGCGCTTCCGGGCCACGCCGGAGAATGCGGCTGCGATCATCCAGATCTGCCAGCGGCTGGACGGGATACCGCTGGCGATCGAACTGGCGGCTGCGCGGGTGAAAGTCTTTACGCCGCAGCAGATCGCGGAACGGCTCGACGACCGCTTCAAGTTGTTGACGGGGGGCAGCCGCTCTGCGCTGCCTCGCCAGCAGACGCTGCGCGCTTTGATCGATTGGAGCTACCAATCGTTGAACGAGGTGGAGCAGCAAGCCCTGCGACGCCTCGCAGTCTTTTCGGGCGGCTGGACGATCGAGGGCGCCGAAGCGGTCGTTGGCGAGGACGAGGCGCTGGATGGCCTGTTAGGGCTGGTCAACAAGTCGCTCGTCAATGTGGCCGAGCGATCGGGCGCGGCCCGCTATCGCTTCCTCGAGACGATCCGGCAATATGCCATGGAGAAGCTGCTCGAATCCGATGAGGCCAGCGTGACGCGCAATCGACACCTGGACTACGTCATGAAATTGGTCGGCGACGTGGATGAAGGCATCATGGGGACCCGTCGCCTGAAGTGGCTCAACGAAATGGAAGTGGAACAAGACAACCTGCGCGCCGCGCTGGAATGGGCTTCTTCGCACGACCTCCCCAAGGCTATCCACTTGGCGCTGGTCCTGGGCCCCTTCTGGACCGCACGCGACTTCAACACCGAAGCGGAGTCCTGGTGCCAGATGATTCTGAGCCGCAGCGAAGCGCTGAGTGACTTGAGAGGACCTCGCGCCAGACTGTATGCGGTGCTGGCCCAAGCGGCCATCTACATGGGCGACCACAATATTGCCCGCCCGGCCGCGGCGGCGGGCCTGGCGCTGGCCGAAGAGGCGGCCGACAAGGGCGCCTTGGTGCGCTTGTACGGGCTCGCCGGTCTGGCCAACATGTATCTGGGGGAATTTGCGGCTTCGAGAGAAGCCCTCAGGGTCGGAGAGGTCCTGGCGCGCGAGCGAGGCGATACCGGTGAGCTGGCCATGATCCTGGTCCTGACCACCCAGGTCATCTTCTTTTCCGGCGGCGACATGGATGAAACCCGGACGTACGCTGCGGAGGCCGAAGCCCTGTCGATCCAGGGTGAATCACAATGGTCGAGCCTCATGCTCGAGTTTGCATTCGCACGACTATCCGGGCTGATGGGGGAGATTGAAAAGTCGCGTGTGCTGTTCAAGCAAGCCGCCGACGATGCGCGGCAGTTGGGCACCATGCGCATCGTCTATTCGTGTCACAGCGAACTGGCGCACATTCTACGGAGACATGGCGAGATCGATGAGGCGCTTGCGCTCTACGCGGAAGTCCTTCCCAAATGGACAGGGCTGGGGCATCGCTCGGCTGCCGCGCATGAACTCGAGTGCATGGCGTTCATACTCGGCCAAAAAGACCAGCCCGAGCAGGCTCTCACGATGCTCGGGGCCGCGGAAGCGCTGCGCGAGTTGATCGGTGCCCCGATGAGCACGCTGGAACGCGGGGAATACGACCAGGCACTGGCGGGATTGCGTGCGAGGATTGAGGATGGCAAACTCAAAGAACTCTGGGCCGCAGGTCGTGCGATGGATCTGGACCAGGCCGTTGGATATGGCCTAGCGGCCGTGAAGGCGGTGGACTAGCTCGGCCCGGCCTTTGGTGGCCTGGGAACGAAAACACCGCCGGGAGGCGGTGTCCTTGTTTTGGCGGTCGGTGCAACCGGGCCGGGGTGCTGCGCATGCCATGCCGGCGATGAGCAATGGTTAAGCTTCCCACTAAGGCGCCGGCGGTATAGTAGCCGTTGCAGTTGACACGTCAGGGGCAGTGGCTCCGAATAGGGACCGCCACAGAAAGAGTAGAACGATGCTTGGAAATCTGATGAGCGCATTGATGCAGCCCGGACCGCAGGGTCAGCAAAGCGCTGGCGCCAGTATGTTGGGGCAAGTCGTCGGCGGCTTGATGGGAGGGCAGCAGGGAACCGGCGCGCCGGTCAACCAGCTGCTCAGTGGCTTGGAGCAGGTCATCGGCGGGAAGCCCGGCAGCGGCCAACCCATGAGCCCGGCCACCGCGCCCGCGGCAAACAGTCCCTTGATGGGTCTTCTCGGACCGGTTGCCAATGCCGTGGCGGGTCAGGTCGGCATCTCACCGGCGATTGCGACGACCGTGGCCGCGACGGCCATGCACTACCTGGTTTCGAGCCATCCGGCTGCAGGCGGCAATCCCCCGGCTGCGCTCGGGAACCTCGCGCAACAGGTGGCCTCTGGCAATGTCAGCCCTGCCGTTCTGCACAGCAGCGGGATGGTCGACGCCGTGGTGCAGGCCACCGGCCTAAGCAAGGACGACGCTGCCAAGAGCCTGAGTGCAACCTTCAACCACTTTCAGCAACATGCCATGGAACACCAGGCGAAGGAGGAACATCGGAGAAAACGACGCGACGACAACTAGGCGCCCGCGGGAAAGGGGTTTGATGCTGAGGCGAGCACCCATCACTGGGGCCACGTCTTCGGCTTGAACATAAAGAGCAGCTTCACCCCGTAACCATTGTCAAGCAGAGCACTTTCAGAGAACAGGAGGACTATCATGGGCTTCTTCGCAACGATTGTGGTAGGTCTGATAGCTGGCTGGCTGGCATCCCTGGTCATGAAAGCCAAGAGCAGCATATGGCTTGACTTGCTGATGGGCGTGATCGGCGGCTTTGTGGGCGGCTGGTTGACCAGTCTCCTCTTCGGTGTGAACCTGATGAGCGGCATCAACTTCATCAGCATCATTGTGGCGTTGGTGGGCGCGATCGTCGTCATTGCCATCTATCGGTTCTTCACCAGAGGGCGCAAGTAACCTGGGTAACACGTCCACACAAAGCGCCTCAAACCTTCGGGTTTGAGGCGCTTCAATATTGGGCCGGGATGTGGACGCCGCCGGGTGGCCGGAGCAGTCTATTGAGTAGCCTGCAGACGGCCTGTCGGCTGCGCTCGCGACCGGCTCATGCGGTCGTTGGCCCCGGAGAGGCAGACAGCACCGGTTGAACCCAGTGGCGGCCATCCTTTGTGATCAGCGTCTCGGCAGCTGCAGGCCCCCATGTGCCAGACGGATAGTTGGGGAAGTCCGTGGGCTGGGAAGCCTGCCAGGCGTCTAGAACAGGCATCAAGATCGACCACGAAGCCTCCACCTGATCAGCACGCATAAAGAGTGTGGCATCGCCCAACATCACGTCGGTTAAGAGCGTTTCATAGGCCTGGGGGGATTTCGATTTGAAGGAATCCTGGTATGCGAACCGCATGTCCACAGGGCTCAGATGCAACATGGTGCCAGGCTCTTTGGCCAGGAACTGCAGGGCGATGCCTTCCTCGGGCTGAATGTGAATGACGAGGCGGTTGGGTTGCCAGGCATGCACCGCCGCCTTCGGGAACGAGCGGTGCGGGACCGGTCTGAATTGGATGATCACTTGCGAGGCCGTAGTCTGCAGCCGTTTACCTGTGCGCAGGTAGAACGGCACATCCTGCCAGCGCCAATTGTCCACCAGCAGCTTGACAGCAGCGAAAGTTTCGGAAGGTGAGTCGCCGGCCACGCCGGCTTCGGCGCGGTAGGCGATGACTTTCTGCCCTTCCAGCGTGCCCTCGCCGTACTGGCCGCGGACACTGACGCGCTGAACCTGCTCCGGCGGGATCGGGCGGACAGCCCTTAGTACGTCCACTTTCTTGTTGCGGATCTCGTCCGCGTCAAACGAGACCATCGGCTCCATGGCGATCAAGGCGAGGAGCTGCATCAAGTGATTCTGGATCATGTCGCGCAGCGCGCCCGCACGCTCATAGTAGGCACCCCTGTGCTCCACGCCCACCTGCTCCGCCACCGTTATCTGCACATGATCAATGTAGGCGCGGTTCCAGATCGGTTCAAAGAGCGCGTTGGCGAAGCGGAAGGCCAACACGTTTTGTACGGTCTCCTTGCCCAGGTAATGGTCGATGCGGTAGATCTGCGTTTCGTCGAGCGCTTTCGTCAAGAGGGCGTTAAGTGCAACGGCGGAGGCCAGGTCGTGCCCAAACGGCTTCTCCACAACGACGCGGTCGCGTTGCGCGTCTACGGTCAACCCGGCCTTGGCGAGCCCTTGGATAATCGTCTACACGATGTTCGGCGGCGTGGCCAGGTAGAAGACGTGGTTGGCCGGCGCGTCCCATTGCTGCTGCGCGTCGGCGAGCTGACGACCCAAAGTTGCATAAGTGGCATCATCGGCAAAATCGCCGGCGATGTAGGTCATGTTGCCGGAGAACTCGTCCCAGGTCTTGTCGTCGACGCCGCCGCATTGACAGAAGCCATTGGCGCCGTCTTTGAGCCGCAGGCGAAAGTCTTCCGCGGACCCGGCTTTGAGGTCGAGCCCAATGACCGCGAACCGCTCGGGCAACTGCCGGTCAAGCAGAAGATTGTAGAGGGCGGGAGCGAGCTTGCGCCAGGTCAGGTCGCCCATGCCGCCAAAGATGACCAGCACCGTGGGTTGGGTCGGAGGAGTCATGAGAGGCTCGCCTCGCCGTTGGTCATGCTAGTCCCACTGGGTATGGAAAACGCCCTTGGCATCCACCCGCTCGTAGGTGTGCGCGCCAAAATCATCGCGCTGGGCCTGAATCAGATTGGCGGGCAGCCAGGCGCTGCGGTAACCGTCGAAGTAGGACAGCGCCGCCGTCAGGCACGGAACAGGCAGCCCGCGCTTGACCGCGAAGGCCACTACTGTGCGCAGATCTTTCTGCCCGGCCATGACGGCCCTGCCCAGATGAACGTCGTTCAGTAGATTTGTGAGTTCCGGATGCTTCTTGTAGGCAGCCCGCATGTCCTCAAGGACGGCGGCGCGAATTATGCAGCCGCCGCGCCAGATGCGAGCAATATCCTCCAGGTTCAGGCCGTACTGGTACGCGTTGGAGGCGGCGCGCAGTTGGGCCATCCCCTGCGCGTACGTGATGATCATGGATGCGTACATGGCGTGCTGGAGGTGTATCAGGATGGCCCCCCGATCGGCCTTGCGGCGGGAGGTCCGCGCCCGCAGGCGCAGGCTGGCAGCCTCGCGTTCGCTCTTCAAGGCGGATAGATTGCGGGCGGTGACGGCCGCGTCGATAACGGGAGTCGGCACCGCCAGGTCCATGGCATCCTGAGACGTCCACATACCCGTCCCTTTTTGCTTGGCCTCATCCAGAATCACGTCGATGAGCTGCCTTCCGGTCTGCTGGTCGAGCTGCGTAAATATGTGGGACGTGATCTCCATCAGGTAGCCGCTGAGCTCGGCTTTGTTCCAGTCGGCATAGACAGCAGACAACTCCTCGTCCGAAAGCCCCAGGCCGCGTTTCATCAGGTCATAGGACTCGGCGATAAGTTGCATGAGGCCGTATTCAATGCCGTTGTGCACCATCTTGACGTAGTGGCCGGCGGAGCCGGAACCGAGGTATGTGACGCAGGGGGCACCGTCCACGTGCGCTGCGGCCGCTTCGAGGATGGGCTGGACCCGTTCGTAGGCCTGGCGCGGGCCGCCGGGCATCATGCTTGGACCGTGGCGCGCACCTTCCTCTCCTCCGGAAACGCCCATGCCCATATACAGCAGGCCTCTCTCCGCCAGCGCTGTGGCTCGCAGATCGGTATCCTTGAAGTGCGAGTTCCCGGCGTCGATGAGCAGATCCCCGTGCTGCAGGAGCGGCATAAGATCGTGGATCACGCTGTCGACGATCTTCCCTGCAGGCACCAACATCATGATGACTCGCGGCGTGGCAAGCCCGCTGAGAAATTCACCCAGGCTCGGTGCGGCGAGGATGGCCCGGCTTCCCGATTCTGCTTGCAGCTCCTGAACCTTGGAGAGATCCTTGTCGTAACCGGCCACTGAATGGCCATGGTCGGCAATGTTCAGCACCAGATTCCGCCCCATTACTCCCAAACCGACCATGCCGAACTCGCAGTGTTGTTCTGTCATGCGGGGCTCCTCGTGATGCCATCATGTCTTGACGTGCGTGCAAAAACTCCGGCCCTCCAGGCAGGCAATGGCGCTTTGCAGTCTATGTGGAAGAGAGACCTGGCAGCGTGCGCCGACGGGCCGGGCTATGGCGTGGGGCTGACCTGGATCGTCGCGCCGACCCACGTGAAGTCGCGCTTGTCGCTGGCGGCGCCCGCCGAAGACCACACCGGCTGTCCTTGCGAATCGGAGCCTGACTGTCGGACCGGACTGATCCACCAGCGCATCACGTGGGCCGTGTTGTCATTGGGGCGGAAGGACGTCGGGACGATGTACTTGGTGTCGGTCGCATAGTCGACGATGCGGCTGGCCTGGCCGCCGGTGATGTCTTCCACAGTGATCTGGTAGGCCTCGTTTTCCCGGAGTGTGCCGATCGAGGCCCACTGCAGGGTCACGACGTCGTTCGCGAGTGTGAAGGCGGCGCCATCGCTGGGCAAGAGCAAATTGGGCGCGGGGTAGGGCGGAGGGATGGTCGGCGTCGGGGTTGGGCCGGGCGTCGCGGCGCGTGCACACAATGGCACGGTCAACTGCTGCCCGATGAACACGTTATCCGTCGCCAAGCCGTTCCAGTCCTTGATGGATTGCATGGAGACCGCATAGTTGGCGGCGATGCTGGAAAGCGTGTCGTTCTCCTGAACTGTCAACTGCACCTGCTGACAGGCTGCGCGGGTCGCATCCGCGGCCTGCGGGGTTCCTGTCGGAAGGGGCGCGGGCGTCGCCGTCGGATACGGCACTTTGAGTTTCTGCCCGATCGTCAAGTTGTTGCAGGAAGCCGGCAGATTGTTAAGGATGATGAGGCTCTGCACACTTATGCCAAAGGTCACGGCGATACCTCCGCACGTGTCGCCGGACGCCACCGTGTACTCAAACGGCGCCTGCTCGGTCGCGGTGGGCGCCAGTGTTGGCAGTTGTGTGTCGGTCGGGCTGGGTGAAGGCAGGGCCGTTTCGGTGCCCGTAGGGACGGCCGTTGGATTCACCACGCGCTGAGTTGCCGCCAGGCCCGCATACACGACGGTCGCGCCGACCGCCAGAAAAAGGACCAACAACCCCAGGGCGGCCGGCAGACTGAGAGTCACCTCCGGCATGCGGGCGGCAGAGAGGGGTGTTGAGACCTGCTTTCTCGGCTGGCCAGGAGCAGAGGCGCGCGGGGTCCGGCTGGTCAGGTCCGTGCCGCACACGGGGCAGCGGGTGGCCGTTTCCGAGAGGCGCGTCCCACAAGTGGGACATACCTGCGTTCTTCCTGGCGGAGAATCCTGGGTCATGGCGGCGAAGATTATACTCTACGGAAAGTTGGGGGCCTGCCTGGCAACGCCGGGGATCCGTGATCGCGCAGAGCGCGGGTGCTTCTTCTGCTGCTAGCTTTTCGTGGCGTCCAGCGGTTGCGTGGCGGAGGGGGACGGCAGCGTCGTGACCAGCACCTTGTCGACCCGGCGACCGTCCATATCCATGACCTCGAAGCGCAACCCGTTCCATTCAAAGTGGTCAGCGGCCTGCGGGACACGGCCGAGGTTCATCATGACGAAGCCGCTGAGCGACTCGTATTCGGACTCGTGCGGGAGCTGCTCCACTTTGAAAATGTCCTTGAAATCGTCCACGGGCAGCAATCCATCCAGCAGCCACGAGCCATCCTGGCGCTGGGTGGCCTGCTCCTCGACTTCGATGTCGCCGACGATCTCCTCGATGATGTCGTCCAGCGTGATGAGGCCCTGCAGGCTGCCGAATTCGTCGATCACAAGGAAGATCTCCGCCCGTTTCTGCTTGAAGACCTCCAGCGCCCGCGAGGCGAACATGGTCTCGGGCACGTAGAACGCGGGCTTCAGCTTGTCCTTCAGCTTGAAGCCGGGACTGGCCAGCCCGGGGGGCACGAGCAGGTTGCGCGCCTTGACGATCCCGACGACCGTGTCGAGGCTTCCCTGGCAGACAGGGAAACGCGAGTAGGGGCTTTCGCTGATTTTGCGGCGGATCTCATCCGCCGAGTCGTTGATGTCGAGCCAGGTGATTTCGGAACGCGGCGTCATCAACGAATAGACGCCGCGAATCGTTCAGCTTGAAGACGCCTTCCACCATGTCCTGCTCGGCTGCTTCGATCACGCCCGCCAGCGTCCCCTGGTCGATCATGAGCTGGATCTCCTCCTCGGTGACGGGCGGCTCCATGCTGGGTTTGACGCCGAAGAGCTTGAGGGTCAGGTCGGTTGCCTGTCCCAGCAGCCAAACCACCGGCCCCAGCAATTTTGCCACGATGGCCATGGGCCCGGCGATGGCTGCGGCCGCCCGCTCCGGGCCGTGCAGGGCCAGACGCTTGGGGATCAGCTCGCCGACCAGCAGCGCCAGGAGCGTAATCAGAACGACGACTGTGCCGGTCGCAAGGGAATCGGCGTACGGACTGGTCAGACTCCAATTTCTGAGCGGCACCGCCAGCGAAGCTGAGAAAGAGGCTTCACTGACCGCCCCCATGAGGATGTTAATGAGGGTGATGCCGATCTGAACCGCTGACAGGAAGTCGTTCGGGTCGTTGGCAAGCAGCAGGGCCGCGGCGGCGCGCTTGTTGCCCCCATTGGCTTGCTGCTGCAGGCGCGCCTTGCGCGACGAGATGACCGCTATTTCGGCAAGAACGAAGGCGCCGTTTAGAAGGAGTAGAAGGAGGAGTAGTACGATTTGCGATGGGATACTTGACATCAAACTTTGCGGCAGGGCGAACCCCGCGGCGCTATTATTCTACTCGAATCCCCCGACCTGCCCGCACACGTCCGATTTTCCACATCTCCTGGCCGAGGTCTGCCGCGCGCCGCATCAGCTGGTCCGCTTTGTCCGCCGTGCACGCCAAGCAGCAAACCTCCGCTGGTCTGCGGATCAAACAGCGTCATGCGCTTGAGTTCGTCGACCCCGGCTGCAAACTCAACTCTTTCCCCGAAATACCGCTGGTTATCGAGCAGACCGCCGGCGAAAGCGCCCATGTCGGCATACTTGAGCGCGCCTTTCAGCAGTGGCACCTGCCCGGAAGATACTTCCAGCATGACGCCCGAGGCCTCCGCCATTTCAAGTGCGTGCCCCAGCAGACCATAGCCCGTCACGTCCGTCGCGCCAGCCAGGTCGAATTCCAATGCCACCTGTCCGGCGACGCGGTTCAGGCGCGACATCCAGCTGGACCGCCTCCTCAACATCCTGCGGATCGGCCCGCTGCTGTTTGAGGGCCGTGGTGGTCAAACCGAAGCCGATCGGCTTGGTCAGCACCAAAGCATCGCCGTCCTTAAGACCCCCCTTGCTCAGCATCCTGCGAGGATCGGCAATGCCAATGACCACCAATCCATACTTCGGTTCGCGATCCTTGATGGTATGCCCGCCCGCGATGACGACGCCTGCTTCGCGGGCCTTTTCTGCGCCGCCTCGCACGATCTCTGCCGTCAGGCTGAACGGCAGTTCCTCCGGGAAGGCCGCAATGTTGAGCGCCAGGAACGGGGTGCCGCCCATGGCGTAGACGTCGGAGAGGCTGTTGGCCGCAGCGATGGCGCCGTACGCATAGGCTTCGTCGACGATCGGGGTGAAGAAATCCGTGGTGAGCACAAGGGCGCGCGCGTCATCCAAACGCCAGACCGCCGCATCATCGGGCGCCGAAAGTCCGACCAGCAGATCGGGATAGTCGGACGGATCAAAAACGTCGCGCACGGGGCGCAGAACCTGCGCCAGCGTTTCCGCGTTGAGCTTGGAAGCTCAACCCGCGGCAAGCGGCGAGACTCGTCAGTCGAATCTCTTTGCCGCTGGGCTTCTTCTCGTTCATCTGCTCCAATGTTTCACGGGGATGATTATGGATGCGCCTGTCGCGGACCCCATCGGGCCGTGCCGCTTTGTCGTAAGACCAGTCTGCCCGGCCCTTCTTTACGTCGTCTACTGTCCGTCAGGGCATGCACTGCCCGGCATTATAACCGCTTGCTCCGACCCAATTCGCATGATAGCATGACGCGATGCAAGACGAGGGTGTGGTCACCGAGTTGATGCTGGCGGACGGACTGCCGACCGCTCGCATCGCGTGCGCCGCCGGCCTGGTTCCCGCCCCGGGACAGTACACGTTGGCTCATGAAAGCACGTCGCGGGATCCTCTCGCAGCCGCACTCTTTGCCACCCGGATAGTGGACGATGGATTCATTTGCGCGCCGCCCGTGCCACAGGAATGGAGGCCGGGCAGCAGGCTGCAGATGCGCGGCCCCTTGGGAGTCGGATTTCGCGCTTCCGTCAGGCCGCCCGACGCGTGGCGCTGATCGCGGTCGAGCGGCAAGCCCTGCGACTGCTGGCCCTCGTGGAACCCGCCGCCCGGCAGGGCGCCGCGGTCTCGCTGGTCTGCGATGAGCCTCCGGCCGAATTGTCGCTGCAGGTGGAGGTGCAACCGCTACGGGCCGCGGCTGAAGTGTGCGGCTGGTCGGACTATGCGGCGTTCGACTTCAACCGGGAATCGCTACCGGTGTTGACGAGCATATTGGGCGCTTACGATGTCCGGAAGCTCGGTGGAACGGGGCAAGTGCTGGTGCGCGTGCCGATGCCATGCGGTGGTCTGGCAGACTGCGGGGTCTGTACTGTCAGGACGCGGGCGGGTCCGAGGCTGGCATGCAAGGACGGTCCGGTTTTTGACCTGAACTTACTCCGCCTTGAAGTCTAGGAGGGCACGCACGATCTTGCCGGCGGCATGGCCGTCTCCAAAGGGATTGGCTGCATGTGCCATGCGGGCATAGGCGGTCGGGGTCGTCGAGCAGCAATCCTGCCTGCTCGATGATGCGCTGCGAATTGGTTCCCACGAGCTTGAGGATGCCCGCCTCGATACCCTCGGGTCTCTCCGTCGCCTCTCGAAGAACCAAGACCGGTTTCCCGAACGTCGGCGCCTCTTCCTGGATGCCGCCCGAGTCTGTCAGGACAAGCGCCGCGTGCTTCATTAGATGAACAAGCTCAAGATAGTCGACCGGGGGTAACAGAGTCACGTGTGGGACCCTGCCGAGGAGGCGGCGCGCGGGCTGCTGCACGTTTGGATTCATGTGGACCGGGTACACGATCTCGACGTCGCCGCGCGCGGCGAGCGTTCGCAAGGCCACGAAGATCGACTCGAGTGGGGCGCCGAAGCTCTCACGGCGGTGAGCGGTAACCAGCAGCAGGCGCCGGGGACTGCCATCGGGCATCGGTTCGCCGATTTTCAGGCTGGCGAGCAGCCCGGTCACGGCGGGCGGCTCCGGCTGCGCGGCCACGAAGAGCAGGGCATCGATGACGGGATTTCCCGTCACGACGATGATGTGATCCTCAACGCCCTCGTGCAGCAGGTTCTGCCGAGCCAGCTCGGTCGGAGCGAAATGCAGATCGGCGATTACGCCTGCCACGCGCCGGTTGAGCTCCTCGGGGAAGGGCTGCCACTTGTCATGTGTGCGCAGGCCGGCCTCGACATGCCCGACCCGAATGCGCAGGTAGTAAGCGAGCAGCGCCGCGATGGCGACCGTGGTCGTGTCGCCCTCGACCAGAATCCAATCGGGTGCGAAATCACGTAGTACCGGATGTAGTCCGCTGAAGATGGCGGCGCTCAACTCGGGGAGCGACTGATCGTCGCGCATCAAGTCAAGATCGTAGTCGGGTCGGATTTGGAATAGATCCAGCACTTGGTCCATCATCTGCCGGTGCTGCGCGGTTGTGCAGACGCGCGCTTCGACGCCGTCAACTTCCGCAAGGGCACGGATGACCGGCGCCATCTTGACGGCTTCCGGTCTGGTTCCGATGATGGAGAGAACCTTCATTGGTTTACCGGGAGAAAAGGGCTTACCGAGAGGAGAACAGCCAGGTTCCGATCGTGCGCGGGCAGCGCCGGGCGAAGGCGCTATTCATTTACGGCACCCAACTGCACGACGCGGAACCCGGCAGCCCGCCAGTCATCCCGGTTCCATGCGTTGACCGTATCGATGACCAGCCGCGCCGTGGTCGCGGCAAGAACCGCCCCGGGCTGCAGGTTGACAAACTCGCGTGTGCGCCACCAGCAGGATGAGGGCGTCTGCTTCCGCGATCGCGGCCTGAAAGCTCCCAGCCATGTGGACGCCTGGAATGGCCGCATCCGGCTTGTTTGGTTCCCAGGCGCTGACGGCTGCGCCCGCCGCTTTCAGCAAACGCGCGACCTCGGCTGCCGGACTCTCCCGCACATCGTCCACGTCCGGCTTGTATGCCAGCCCGAGGGCCGCAATGTTCTTCCCCCGCAGCGTGCCCAAGGCGCCCTCCGTCAATTGCACGACAAATTCGGGCTGGGAATTGTTTACGCTGCGCGCGCTGGCGATCAGACGTGTAAGCCCCGGGGCGGCTTCGACCAGGAACCACGGATCGACGCTGATGCAGTGCCCGCCAACGCCCGGGCCGGGGTTGAGGATACGGACGCGGGGATGTCGATTGGCAAGGGCGATGGCCTCCCAGACGTCCACTCCAAAGTGGGCGGCCAGGCGGGAGTACTCGTTGGCGATGGCGATGTTCGTATCCCGGTACGAGTTCTCCATCAGCTTGACCATTTCCGCGGTGGTCGAATCGGTCTCGACGATCTGGCCCTTGACGAAGATCGAATAGAGGCCGGCCGCTGCATGCGCCGATTCCGGCGTGATGCCGCCAACGACCCGGTCATTATCGGTCAATTCGCGCAGAATCTGACCGGGCAGCACACGCTCCGGAGAGTAGGCCAGGTGGAAATCGCTTCCCGGATGAAGGCCGGACCGGGCAAGAATCGGTGCCACCAGATCGATGGTCGTCCGAGGCGGTGAAGTCGATTCCAACAGCACCAGGTTTCCCTTGCGCAGCACCGGGACGATGGATTCAGCCGCCGAGACAACCGCGCGCATGTCGGCCAGCTTGTAGGCCTGGCCCTGATACTCACCAGATTTGTCTTCCAGAAACGGCGTGGGAACGGCAATCAGAAAGGCGTCGGCCTCGGCAGGCTGCGCGGCTACGGTAAATGCGCCCGAATCGCGCGCTGTGCGGTAGACCTCGCGCAGACCGAGTTCCTGGATATGTATTTCGCCTTGTTGCAGCGTTTCGAGAATACGGGGATTGACGTCAACGCCCAGGACGGCCACGCCGTGCGCGGCCAGTGTGGAAGCTGTCGGCAGGCCGATGTAGCCCAGACCGAGCACGCAGACTTTCCGAATGCCCACTGGTTGCTCCCGCAAAATCCCTCCTGGCGGCGCGGAGTGCATCGACCGAGGCGGCGCTGTGCGCCTAATCTTCCGAGCTCTTCGGTCACGCTGGAGTGAGTCTTGGCCTCCAAAAAGCCGCCGGTGATTATACACTGCTGACACTTCGGGCCCGTCGCTGCGTAGATATTAAGTGAAAGCCGATTGGCGTATAATGAATTTGGCTTTCCTGATGGAGGCCTGATGCAGTTCTTGTTTGACCCCAACGTCGCGTACTTGCTGCTGATCGCCGGAATGCTGTTCTCGCTACTGGCGATCATGACGCCGGGCACGGGCATACCCGAACTCCTGGCCGTGTTTGCGATGCTGCTGGCGGGATACGCGGTGTACCACCTGTCGTTTAACTGGTGGGCGCTGGCGTTGCTCCTGCTGAGCATCGTACCGTTCATATATTCGATCCGGGGGCCCCGGCGCGGGGCCTGGCTTATCGTTGCGATCGCCGGCTTCACGATAGGCTCCGTGTTCTTCTTCCCGGCCACGACGGGTCTAATTTCAGTAAACCCGCTGCTGGCATCGGTGACAACGATCGCCTATTCGGCGTTCTTGTGGGTGGCGGTGCGCAAAGTGGTGGAGGCAGCCCAGGTCCGGCCCGTGCATGAACTGGCAAGTCTCATCGGCCAAACCGGCGAGGCGAAAACGGCCGTCAAGGAGGACGGTTCGGTGCAGGTGGCTGGAGAACTTTGGTCGGCGCGGAGCGTGCGTTCGCTTGCGGCAGGCAGCCCGGTCAAGGTGATCGGCCGCGATGGTTTTGTGTTGATTGTGGAAAAAGAGACCAATTCTTGAATCAGATCGGGAAATTCTAAGGAGAGCCCATGCCCACGCTACAGTTGTTTTCGTGTTTGATTATTGCAGCCATCCTGGTTGTGATCGTGTTCCTGGCCAACGCCATTCGCATTGTTCCAGAATACCAGCGCCTGGTCGTGTTCCGCCTCGGGCGCGTGCTTGAAAGATCAAAGGGTCCGGGGCTTGTCATCCTGATCCCGATCATCGACCGGGCGGTGCGGGTCGACTTGCGCGAGCAGGTGCGCGAAGTGCCGCACCAGACCTCGATCACGAAGGACAACGCTCCGATTTCGATCGACTTCCTGTGGTACTACAAGGTGCTGGAGCCGGCCGAGTCGGTTCTGCAAGTCGGCAACTTCGAATTGGCCGCGGCCGGCATTGCCACGACCACGCTGCGTGCCGTCATCGGCGGCATCCCGCTGGACGACGTGCTCTCCGAGCGCGAGCATATCAATACGATGCTGAGGACCCGGCTGGACGAAGTCACCGAGCGCTGGGGTGTGAAAGTTACCAACGTCGAGATCCGGGAGATCATTCCGCCGCGCGAGGTGCAGGAGGCGATGAACCGCCAGATGTCGGCGGAACGCATCCGGCGGGCGGTGGTGACCGAGTTCGACCGGAACGCGGGAGGCGGCCATCAACGTGGCGGACGGCGAGAAGCAGTCCAACATCCTGCGAGCCGAAGGCCAGAAACAGTCCGCGATCCTTTCGGCAGAGGGAGAGAAACAAGCGCAGCAGCTGCGGGCCGATGGCTTCGCCGTCGCGCTTGCAGAAGATCTTTGACACCGCCAAGGGCATCGACCAGAAGACCATGACCCTGCAGTACTTCGAGACGCTCAAGTCCATGGGGGCGGGTGCGTCGACGAAGTACATCTTCCCGCTGGAGTTCACCAGCATGGTCGAGAAGATCATGGGCGGCGACAAAAAGTAGAGCCCGGACTCGCGATAACTGCGGCTGCAACAGGGAAGGAAGTACAATGAAGGCCTCCCGGCAGGGAGGTCTTCATTTATGGACCTACGCCCGGAGTTGCAGAGCATAAATGGAAATCGTAGGCGCAACCGTGCTGGACCTCAACGCTCTGACCAAGCTGGAGCGCTCGTGCTTTGGCAAGGATGCGTGGTCCTTCCTTGATCTGATTGCCGTGCTGACCTTCGTGGATGTGGTGCGTCTCAAGGCTGTCGAGGCCGGACGAATGATCGGGTTCGTGGCGGGAGATCCGCGGCCGTCTGAAGGAATGGCTTGGATCGCGACCATCGGTGTGGCGCCGGAGTTTCGCCGCCGTGGTATTGCGCGCGATCTGCTGCGCGCCTGCGAGCTGAAGCTAAAGCCGAGGCGGGTACGCCTCTCCGTGCGGGCCTCCAACGCGGGCGCGATCCGACTATACGAGGATGAGGGCTACCAGCGGGTTGAGGTCTGGCAGAGTTATTACCGGGATGGGGAAGCAGCCATCGTGATGGAAAAGACCCGCCCGGACTGAGCAGCGATGACGGAATTGCAGCCTCCCGGTCTCCCGGAATTGGTTCAGAATGCTGACGAGCTTGCCGCGCTCGCGGGCGAACTGGGCCGACAGACGCGCGTTGCCGTCGACACCGAATCCAACAGCCTGCATGCCTATCGTGAACGGGTCTGCCTGATCCAGTTTTCCACGCCGCGCGGCGACTTTGTGGTCGACCCGCTGGCGCTTGACGACTTGCAGCCTCTGGCAGCGCTGTTTGCCGATCCGCGTGTGGAAAAGATCTTCCACGCCGCGGAGTACGACATTCTCTGCCTGCGCCGCGATTTCGGCTACACCTTCGCGAGCATTTTCGATACGATGCAGGCGGGCCGTATCCTGGGACGCAAGCAGGCGGGGCTGGACCGCTTGCTGGATGAGAAGTTCGGCATCACGCACAGCAAGCGCTTTCAGAAAGCTGACTGGGGCGTGCGGCCGCTCTCCAGGGAATTGCTGCTCTACGCGGCGTTGGACACGCACTATCTGATTCCGCTGCGCGAAATCCTGGCCGCCGAGCTGAAAGAAAAGGACCTCTGGCCGCTGGCTCAGGAAGACTTTGCGATGGCCTGCCAAGGCTCGGCGCCCAAACCCCGGGACGAGCCGGCGGCGTGGGGACGATTCCGCCACCGACGGGATCTAACGGTCGCGACCTCACGATCGCAAGGGAGCTTCTGGAATGGAGAGAACGAGAGTCCGCCAGGCTTGACCGGCCGCCGTTCCGGGTCCTGGAAGACGACAAGCTGATCGCCATCGCCAAGGCAATGCCGGCGACCGTGGAGGAGCTCAGGGCGGCCGGATTTGGTGCGCGGCAGAGCCAGAACTGGGGCAACGATGTACTCAGGGCTGTCGCAAAAGGCATCAAGGATCCGCTGGTGCCCAAGACCGGACCGCCGTCGCCGGGACGCGCCTATCTGAAGCGTTTGGAAAAGCTGAAGCAATGGCGCAAGACGACTGCGGCGGGTATGGATGTCGAATCGGATGTCGTGCTGCCGCGTTCACTGCTGCTCGCACTGGCGGAGCATGGCCACCAGGCTGTATCTGAAATCATGGGCTGTTCGCCGTGGAGGCGGCAGCGCTTCGGAGATCAGATCGTGGAAGTGCTGCGCGGGGCCGGCCCGCACGAGCCGGATGTGGCGGCGCAGAATTAGTCTGCATGGGCAGTTGCGGCCAATGGGGCGCAGGCCGGGCTGTATAGGCCGCGGCTGGCGCCTGAGCAGCGTCCTCGGTTATAATTTTTCGGCGCTCATGGAGAGGTGCCAGAGCGGTTGAATGGGACGGTCTCGAAAACCGTTGTGGCCCCCGTGGCCACCGTGGGTTCGAATCCCACCCTCTCCGCCAAATGTAACTTCTTGTTCTGAAAGGACGGAAGTAGGCCGCGCCGTAGGCGCGGGGCAGGTCAGCTACAGAAAACGAAGTATTCATAAACTTGTAATTATTAAGGAATAGTCTTATGGGAAAACTAATTGTAACTGAATTTATTAGCTTAGATGGGGTTTTTGAGGACCCCGGCGGCAGTGAAGGCACTAAGCTTGGTGCTTGGACGTTTGGGTTTAATCGCGGCTCCGAGGGCAATGCATTCAAAATGGAAGAGCTCAATAACAGCGATGCTTCTCTGCTTGGCTTTAAGACATATCAGGGGTTTGCGGCGGCCTGGCCCAGCCGTAACGGAGCATTCGCCGATATTTTAAACAATCAGCCCAAGTATGTGGTGTCAGACAAACCAACCACGCTTGAGTGGAACAATTCGCATGTAATTCTTGCAGACAACCTGAAAGATGAAGTAGAAAAACTCAAAAAGCAATTTGGCAAGGATATATTGGTTGCGGGCAGTGGGACAGTGGTGAAAGCCCTGATGGAAAAAAATCTCATAGACCAATACAACTTGATGGTTTTTCCTGTAGTACTCGGAAGTGGGCGCCGCCTATTCAACAACCTCGGGGAACGAGTCACATTGAAGCTTGTTGAATCAAAGCCAGTAGGACCTGACGGCGTAATGATCCTAATTTACAAACCAGAATAGATTACCATCAAAAGCTGTCGGTCAATTCAAGGAAATCCAGCATGGAACATTGAGAAATAGAAAGGTTTTAAGAAATGGAATCCACCCCTAACCCCTCGTTCAGTTTTCAGTATAGAAAAAATCAAATTTCTAAGAAATGAGGAAAGCCTATCTGATAGTTGAGAACGAACAATTAGGAATGATAGACCTTCTTAAAGGTGGATAGATTGATTTGTTCTTTTATACTAGAGGGGGATGATATTGTATTTTCTTCATTTTGTTCCGAAAACGGAGCATTTCTAAATGTTAGTTATTAAGGGAATTCTATGGCATACAAAATACAAACTATGAATGAAATGAGAGTTACCAGTGGGATGACAATGTCTCTCGACGGGTTTACGGCCGGCCAGAATCAAAGTTTCAAAGAACCATTTGGAGACAACTTCGATTCAGATTTACTGGATCGTTGGATGTTTGTTGAACCGGAAAAACGTAAACATAAAAAGGAGATAGACGCGATTTTGGATGCAGGAGCGTTCATAATGGGGAGTAATATGTTTGGACCTAAAGATAGAAGAAACAAGTCAGAATGGAAAGGATGGTGGGGTGATAATCCTCCATATCACGCTCCGGTGTTCGTGCTTTCCCGCAAGGAGCGAGATCCGATATCCATGGCAGGTGGAACGACATTCTTGTTTGTAAATGACGGCATTGAATCAGCGCTTTCAAAAGCGAAGGAAGCGGCAGGAAAGCGGAATGTAAAGATTATGGGTGGCGCAAATACTGTTAATCGAGTATTTGGCAGCGAGGCTCATTGATGAAGTGTGGCTACACATCGTGCCCGTAACCGTTGGTTCGGGTACTCGACTTTTTGAGGGAGTGCCCAATCTCAAGCTTGAGCCGGTCGAAGTGAGTGGAACCAGCGTAGTGACACATATTAGATACATTGTTTCAAAATAGAGTGTGCCCCCAAAAATATGAAAAACAACGCACTTGCGGCATTGGAGCCCCTCATCGGAGAGTGGGAATACACCTTGTATAACTGCTGGTTTCTTTCGAGCATGGATACAAAGGCAAAAGGCTTTACGACTATTGAGCGGCTACACGAGTCGTTTGTCGTAGTTCGCACTACGGGGGCTGACCAAATGCCAGGCGGCATCTGGGTGATCGGCTACAGCGACCCGCAAGAAAAGTATGAAATGCTTTACCACGACGAGCGCGGTGTAGCCCGTATATTCAATATGACATTTGATGGTAAAAAGGCGGTGTTCTTACGAGAAGACGCTGATATGTACCAACGTCTAACGCTGGAAACTACTGAAAATGGTTTGCACTCTGTGGCTGAGATGTCCGAAGACAAAGGCAAAACGTGGAGAAAAGATTTAGAGATGGATCATGTAAGAAAAGTTAGCTAAAATAGAAATCGATTACTAACGAAGTTACAACTACTATGCTAAAGTCCACCCCATTTTTATTGTTTGACGGCAACTGCGCCGAGGTGATGTCGTTCTATCACGAATGTCTTGGTGGCGATCTTTCGCTTACCAAACTCGGCGACAGTCCGATGAAAGATCAGTTGCCACCCGAGAAGTACGAGAGAATCATCAACGCGCATCTGAAGTGTGGCGAGCTGGAGATATCGGCAACCGATTGGATGGCTTCTCCCGAATTCGATCCGGTGCAAGGAAACACATTTGCCATATTCATTACCGGGGAAGATTATGCTGAAATGAAATCGGTTTTTGATAAGCTCAAGGACGGTGACAACAACAAACGCGTGCAGGAACTGCACGAGTTGCCCATGGGCACCTATGGGCAGTTTTATGATAAGTACGGCATTCAGTGGATTTTTGTGTGTCGCAAGAAATAGGTACCCTCATTGTTACTTACGAAGTGTGAGCGGACTACCGAATTACCACCAAACGCGGAGTCGGGAGCCCCTCGGGCCGACGCAAGCGACGCAGATATGGCAGGCGTAAAACTGGCAAAAATGTTAGACTGCACTCATTAGCCTTTTTGGAGGAGTGAAGCGGCGGCGACAAAACCAAAAAGTTCCTTGCTTTCAAATGTTCCGCTTCGCGGCGGGGGGTGTGGGGGGAGCCGCAAATGAAAATGATAGGAAAGTCTTGGGTTTGCCGCGCGAGCGGAGCGAGCGCCCCGAGGCGCGTCAGGTGTTTCGCTCAAAAAAGGTTCGCGCAAAGGTTAATACATCACCGCCAGTTGACGTATGACGGATGCATGCGCCTTGGGGGCGCGGCCTGGCTAGACCCCCTCGAAGCGGATCCATCCAACGGCGCCCGGCCCATGCGGGCCGGGCACGCAACGGCCCGCGCCGGAAGTCCTAAAGCGTTGATCATGTCCAGTTTCTGGCAGCAAATCCTTCAAAGCATCACCCCGTGGCTCCTGGATCACGGCATCCGTATCGTGGCGGTCCTTCTGATTGCCGTCGTGCTGAGGCGATTTGGGGGCGTCTTCATCGAAAAGACGGTCAGGCGCCTGGTGGTCTCCAACAGCTTCCAGACGCCGGAGGCAGAGCGGAAACGCGAAGATACGCTGATCCGCATCTTCGATACATCCATGGTTGTGCTGATCTGGACGCTGGCCGCGCTCATGGTGCTCCAAGAGGCCGGCACGGACATTGCCCCACTGCTGGCGGCCGCCGGCGTGGCGGGGCTGGCCTTTGGGTTTGGGGGGCAGTATCTGATACGCGATCTGATCAGCGGGCTGTTCATCATCATGGAGAATCAATATCGTATTGGCGACGTGGTGTGCATTGACGACGCGTGCGGCCTCGTGGAAGACATCAGCATGCGCATGACCACGCTCAGAGATCTGGACGGGGTTGTACACCACGTGCCGCACGGGTCCATTACGAAGGTCTCCAACCTCTCGAAAGGCTTCGCGAGGGTCAACCTGGACGTGGGTATCTCGTACGCGGCGAACCTGGAGCACGTGATCGCCGTCGTGAACAAAGTGGGGAAGGACTTGTCGGAAGATGCGACCTGGAAGGACGCCATCATGGAAGCGCCCCAGTTCCTGCGGGTGGTGGATTTCGGCGATTCGGCGATCATGATCAAGATTCTCGGCAAGACCCAGCCGCTGAAACAATGGGATGTGACCGGTGAGCTGCGGAAGCGCATCAAGCTTGCCTTCGACGCCGAGGGCATCGAAATCCCATTCCCGCAAAGGGTCATTCACCAGGCCCCGGCCTGAGCCGGCTTGAACGTCGTTTCGCGCGGCTCTGACAGTCCGCGGCGCATGTTCAGTGGTAAGATTCGTGAAATGCAGCTCAGTCTGTCATTGGCCCAAATCGCGACCAAACTGGGGGACGTTGAGTTCGAACCTGGGGAAGCACCTTGAGCTGATCCAGCAGGCAATATCCCAAAAGTCGGACCTGATTGTCTTCCCAGAGCTGTCGCTGACCGGCTACTCTCTGCAGGATCTGGTGCCGAGCGTGGTGTGCCGACCTGCCGCCGACGACCCGATTTTCGGACCACTGCTCGAAGCCAGCCGTGACATCGATGTGGTGGTTGGCTTTGTAGAGGAAGACGAACGCCACTGCTACTACGTGGCCTCGGCGTACTTGTCCGCGGGCCGCGTGCTGCACGTCCACCACAAGGTTTACCTGCCGACCTATGCCCTCTTCGACGAGGGCCGGTTCTTCACGCGGGGGAATGCGGTCAGGGCCTTCGACACCCGCTTTGGCCGCGTCGGCATGTTGATCTGCGAAGATTTCTGGCATGTGACCCCTCCGTATCTCTTATGGCTGGATGGCGCGGATATCCTGCTACTCTCCTCCGCATCCCCGGGTCGCGGTCTGACCGCCCACGAGAAGCTCGAGTCGGCGCGTTGGGTGGAAGGCGTGAATCAGGCGTATTCCAACTTGTTCACGTCTTTCGTGGTGCACAGCAACCGGGTGGGCTACGAGGACGGGCTGAACTTCTGGGGCGGCGCAACCGTCTTCGAACCGGGCGGCGAGCGGATCGCGCATGGACCTTATTTCGAGGAGGCGCTGGTGCCGGCGACACTGGACCTGGCGCAATTGCGACGCACGCGCGGCCGCCTGCCGCTGCTCCGGGACGAACGCGCAGACCTGGTTCAAGCGGAGCTGGCGCGCATCCTCTCAAAATGAACGTCGACCTGACCATCCACACAGGCCTGGCCCGCAAGATCCTCACGGGCTTCATCAAGTCCGAGATCACCCGGGCGGGTTTCGAGCGGGTGCTGATCGGCCTGTCCGGCGGGCTGGACTCTGCACTTTCATGTGCACTCGCGGCGGAGTCGCTTGGTCCGCAGAACGTCCTGGCGCTGCGACTGCCATACAAGACTTCAGCCCCTGATTCCCTGGAGCATGCCAGGCTTATGGCCGAACATCTCGGTGTGCCCTATGAGACGATCGAGATCACCCCGCTGGTGGATGGCTTGATCGAGCGTGATCCCAAGATGGGCAACGTGCGCAGGGGCAACCTGCTGGCGCGGGCACGCATGATGGTGCTCTACGATCAATCCGAGGTGCAGCACAGCCTGGTGCTCGGAACCAGCAACAAGACGGAGATTCTGCTTGGCTACACAACCCTGTGGGGAGATATGGCCTCCGCGCTGAATCCACTGGGTGACCTGTACAAGACGCAGCTGCGGCAACTCGCCCGCGAGATGAAGCTCCCGGCGCCGCTCATTGACAAGGCGCCCTCGGCCGACCTGTGGGCGGGACAAACGGACGAGGCCGAGTTGGGCATGACCTACGCAGACGTGGACAAGTTGCTGTACCTGCTGGTGGACAAGCGCTATACCCCCGAGGAGTGCGTGGAGGCGGGGTTCGCCCAGGCCTTTGTGGACAAAGTGCTGCAACGAATGCGGCGCAACCAGTTCAAACGCTTGATGCCTCCGATCGCAAAGTTGAGCAACCGAACGGTCGGTTACGATTTCCTGTACCTGCGCGACTGGGGGACCTAGCGCCAATTCCGGACGCATGTTCAGGGCGAGCGGTGAGTTCAGCCGCCCGTTTCATTGTGGCCCGGCGCTGCTGAGATGAGGCCGCGTTGATTCACCTGCCTGCAGCCCTGCGGCACCGCCAATTCACGCTGATGTGGGGCGGCCTGATCATCTCGATGGTCGGCTCCCAGATGCAGCAGTGGGCGCTGTTCTGGCACATCAGTCAGTTGAGCAGGGCGCCGATTGCGGTGAGTATCGTCGGCGCGGTGCGCTTCGCCGCCGTACTGTGCTTTTCGCTCATCGGCGGGCTCGTGGCGGACCGCTACAACCGGCGCTTCATCCTGTTTGTGACGCAGACCGTTGCGCTGATGACGGCCCTGGCGCTGGGCGTGCTGACCCTGGTCGGCATCATTCAACTGTGGCACATCTATGTGCTGACGGCAGTCCAGGCAACGGCCATGGCGTTCGATCTGCCGGCCCGGCAGTCTTTGGTCCCCAATCTTGTACCGCGCGAGGACCTGCCGAATGCATTTTCACTGCAGGCCATTGCTTTCAACACCGGCGCCATCGCAGGTCCCGCGCTGAGCGGTGTGATCATCGCTTACTGGGGCCAGGCATGGGCATACCTGCTGAACAGCGTATCGTTCCTGGCTGTAATAGCCGCCCTGGCGATCATGGGAGAAGTGGAGCAGCAGAGGGCCTCGTCGCGCAAGGGCGTGCGGGCGGCGCTGGAGGACATTCGCGATGGGGTGGCGTTCATACGCAGCCAACCATTGATCCTCTCGAGCATGATCCTGGATTTCTTCGCCACGTTTTTTGCCTCGGCGAACACTCTGCTGCCGTACTTCACGCAATTTGTGCTGCACGTGGATGAGATCGCCTACGGATGGCTGGCGGCAGCCGGCTCGGTCGGTGCGGTCGTGGTGGGAGTGGTGGTCTCGCAGTTTGCGCGCATCCGCCGTCAGGGTCTCCTGCTGCTTGGCTCGGTCCTGATATTCGGTCTTGCGACCATCGTCTTTGGCTTATCGCGAGTTTATGTCGTGATCTTTCTGGCGCTGGTGGTTACGGGGGCGGGCGACTCGGTCAGCACGATCATCCGCAACACGATCCGCAATATGGAGACACCGGATGCCCTGCGCGGCCGCATGACGGGCGTCAACCAGATCTTCTTCATGGGCGGCCCGCAGTTGGGAGAAATCGAAGCGGGGGCCGTCGCGCAGGGCTGGGGCGTCCCGTTTGCGATTCTGAGCGGCGGGATTGGGACCATCCTGATCGTTCTGATGATTGCCGCGCGGTGGCCCATCCTGCTACGCTATGACGGCAGCGAACCCTCCGCCGCAGGGGGGGCGGCCGACTAGGCGGGAGCCCTACAACTACCATACGATGATCCCGCGCAGCGGCGATCGGCGTTGACTCGCGTTGAGAATCTGGCTATACTTGCCTTCGAGGCAACCCCATAATGCGAGTGTTTACGACAAAGGGTTCCATCGGATAGGCCGCAGAGGCACGCGACAGTCGCGCGTGCCTTTTTTGTTCTGTGCCCAACAAAGGAGACGGACGCATGGACTCTGGGATGATCGGCAAGATCGAGAAGGCCAAACGCTACGCGGAAGAGCCGCACCGCTTCCACATCAATAGTTTTGGGATCACGTTTCAGGGCGACAACAACAACCATGAAGTCGGGTTTGCGGACGGCAAATTCCACTGTGATTGCGAGTTTTTTGTGACTCACGAGCGCTGCGGTCACACCATGGCGCTCGAGATCCTCTTCAAGGACATGCTGCCTGCCGAAGTGCAGGCCTAAGAAATACCTGAAGAGCAAACGGCCCTCCATAGACTGTGGAGGGCCGTTTTTGTTCTAGCAGCCAGCCCGGCCCAATGCGGGCCAACGTGTGCTATTCGGGGTATTCGGGGCTGCGCAAGGCGGCCGGCGCCACCGTGCCGCCGGTCTCTGATTCCGAGAAGAAGCGCCAGATCATCAGGCTGGCGGTTCCATACAGCAAAGTCGTCGCGACAAATAGGGGGCCGAATCCATAGCGTTGCTGCACCACACCGGAGATGAATGGGCCGACTGCCCAGCCCAGACTCCAAGCCAGATTCAGCACGCTATTCACGAGGCCTTGATGCTGCTCCGGGGTGCGCTCCATGCAGAAGGCGGAGTACAGCGGAGCCGACATGTTCATGAGGGCAGTGCGCATGAGATATCCAAAGGAGGACAGCCACAAATAAGGGGCGAAACCGAGCGTCAGCAGGAAAACGAGGCTGCTCGATTGGGTGGCCACCACGGCCCGGATCTTGCCGGAGAGGACAGTGGCCAGGCGCGGCGCGGCGATGCTGCCCACGCCGATCATCAGGGAGGAGATGCTGAAAAGCACGCCGAGCAGCGAATCGCTGATATCGAAGCGGTCTTTGAAAAAGACGTTGATGTACGGAATGAGGATCGCCGCGCCGAACCCGATCAGGATCTGGGGCGCCGTCATGCGGATGGTGGCCACCCACAGGGGCGAGGAGAATTTGCGCGGCCGCGCGGCGCCGGGGGCGGAAGCCTTCGCTTCGGGGAGGCCGCCGACAAGCGGGGGCCCGGTGCGGGGTGGCTCGTCCATCAGCCACATGGGCAGGATCGAGGTCGTTCCGAGCAGGACGCTCGCAATCAGGACCGCTTGATACGCAGTCGCGGTATGCGCCTCGACATGCAGGAGCCCACCGAAGAGCCCAGGAAGCTGGCCTGCGAAGAGCGCTCCCAGGGCACCGGCCATCGTCTGCAGCCCGAAGCTCAAGCTGAAGAGCAGGGTGCGATTGTCGCGATTAGACAGCCGGGCCATCATGGGCGCCTGGCTCACGATGAAGAGCATATTGGCTGCGCCGTATACGAAGGCAGCACCGGCAATGAGGCTGGGATCGCGCAGCGTGATCTGCAGGAGCATCATGATGCTGGACACGGCGATGCCGGCGATGATGGAAATCCTCCCGCCGACGCGGTCCGACAGGCGTCCCAGTGGAATTCCGAAAAGGAGACCCGCTGCCGACGGAAGCGAGTTGACCAGACCGAGGTACTCCCGGCTGAAACCGCTCTGCAGTATGTAGAAATTGAAGAACAGCTGCCATGCGCTGAAGATCACGCCGTCGACGATGATCATCATCAGGAACAGGCGTGCGGGCCGATCAAAGCCGCGCATGGGGTCGATGTAGTGAAGTCTCAGGCTTCTGAACATGATCTTAGCAGCGGGCGCGTACTGGTGTCGGGCCGCATCGTGGCAGTTAGGTGCGGCGGCTTGGCGCGCTCCCCGGCGAACTGGCGCGCAGCCGGCAAGCATGCCATCTGTTGCGTCTCAACCAATGGCTGTCACGTTGTGGGTGCACGAAAGACTTACTCCAGACCCTGCGGCGAACGACGGCGCAGGTTGGGTCCTGCGCCGTCGTTGTGAAGAGTGCGTATTGTTGCGCCGTCAATCCAGGAGCGGCGCCAATTGGCTCCGGGCCTGGGCCGGCGTTTCGAAAAGGATACCATGCATGCCCACTTCGTGGGCGCCTTCGATGTTCGCGGGCGAGTTGTCGACGAAGACGGCCTCAGCCGGCGTCACATCCAGTTGCTGCAAAGCCAGATCATAGATCTGCCGCGCCGGCTTCATCAAACCCACCTCCGCTGAGATTACGATGGTGTCGAAGGCGTCTTCGAAATGTTGCCTGGAGATGTACTCGCGCAGATCCGGCCAGCCATTGGAGATAAGCCCGGTCTTCCGCCGTGGCCGCAGAGAGCGAATGAACTTGAGCAGCTCGCGATCAACCACGTCGCCGGCGAAGAACTCTTCGTAGATCTGGCTGGCCTCGTCGGTCGGCCTGCCAAGCCTGGCAATCACCGAGGCCCAGTGCTGGGCCGTGGTTAGCGTACCGACCGATGCGAGCCGCGAGGTTTCGCTGGCGAACACAATGTGGTCCAGGTCTTCGTAGGTGGTGTTCAGCCGCACTGCCAGGTGCTCGCGGGGGGCCTGGTACTCGGTGCGCAGGATCACGCCGCCCAAGTCGAAGAAAACAGCGCGGACTTTCATCAACTGAGGTCCATGCAAGCCGATGGAAGTGGTGCCCTCGAGCCGCGGCCTGCCGCACGGTCAGCCGATCCCCTGGTCTTTAGCCTCGACTGTGCGGAACGGAGGTCGTTGCCGCGCGATGGCGGCCCTAGCGCTTGCGGCCGGCTGGTCTGGTCGATTTGCGAGCGGTCTTGGCGGCGGCCTTCTTGGCGGTCTTGCGAGGCTTGGCCTTCGGAGCCTTGCGGGCGGCTTTTTTGGCGACGGGCTTGGCCTTGCGGGCAGCCTTCTTGGCAGCGGGCTTGTGCCTGCGCCGCGCCGGCGCCGCTTTCTTGGCGGGCGCTGTCACCGCGGGCATCTGAGTTCGAGGGCATCGCCATGCCCGGCATGGAAGGGCTCGAGAGGGGCATGGCTGGGGCGCCGGGCATCATGGATGGGGCAGCAGGAGCCTTGATGGCCTCCTCCCAGCCCGGGGTAAACATCTCCAGCCTCTCACGCGAGATGGCATTGGCGCGGCCGCAGCGCGGGCAGCGCGCATCGTAGTGATGGAGGTTCTCGGCGTGCATTTTGCGCAAAGCGGCAACCTTTTCCTCCATGCTGAGAGTGAAAGGAGTTTGGTCGTAGAAGCAGGTCACATTCATCGAGTCCTCCTCTTTTCTATACAATTTAAGTATAGCCCATTTTAGGCGCGCGGCATCCTCAGTGCGCCTTCTCTTTGTGCATCTTTGCACTTGGTGTTCTGGAGCGGCCCCAGGTTGAGGCTAAGGGCCCGGCCCCGAAAGGATTTTTCCGGACTGCAAGTCGTCGAGGACCCCCTGAACGAGTCGCTGCTTTCCTGGGCTGAGCAACACAGAATCCACGTCCCCGAGCCCCAACGGCGACGGTACGCTCATGCCCCCCTGATTGGCAACCAGCTCGGGCCAGGCCACCTCGATGGCCTTGAGCTCGTCCGGACGGATATCCATGACCCAGCCCGCGGGCTTGGGGTCCGGAGGGGAAGCCCCAATGATCAGAGCTCCGGTCTGGCCGAGCGCATCGTAAAGCTCCTTCACTGTCAACTTGGGGTCGGGATACAAATATACGGCTGTTAGCTTCAGGCTGCCGACCGCGTAGTTCGCCCAGCCCCCGAATTGCCTCGGATCCTCATCCGGCGGAATGGCAACAAACTGAGGAAAGCTCAACGCCCCGCCGTTCTGATCTATGTACTGCCGGAAGCTGGTGCACAGACCGCAGTAGTAGGCCATGCCGTTGGCGAAGGCGGTGGCGGCCTGCTGCGCGCCGGCATCATCCTTGGGCATGATCATTCCGGCCCGGAAATCATCACTGATCAGCGCGGCTGCGTAGCCTGCCACGAATGCGGGCGTGTCGATTGCGCCCGTGGACGCCAGCACGCTTACGTTGCCTCCCGCATTAATTCCGGGAATATTGATTGCCAGGAATTGGGCTTGAGGGGCTGCGGTTGCCAGCGCCACAATACCGGGGTCAGGCGGCAAGGCGATCACGATCCGCAAGCCGGGCTCAAGATCCTCCGGGGAGAGAGCGTTCCGCACCTGAAAACGCATGGAGGACTGCTGCGAGAGCTCGTAGACGGTCTTTTGGTAGGCGTCTGAGGCCGCGGGGTCCATGTCGGCCGGCACGACCAGAATCGCCAACGGTAGAGATGGTGTCGGAACGGCCGTCGGAAGGGGGAGGGCGGTGTCGGTGGGAATCGCCGTCGGGTCAGGCTGCCGCCCGAGGACACAGGCGCTGAGGGAGGCTACGAGGAGTAAGGAAATCTGCAGGCGGTTGAGGCGCAAGGACCGGCTCCAAGTCGAGAGTGGCGGAATTATAACGCCGCGCCTGGAGCGAAGTGACGGGGAAAGGGCGGTTAAATAGACACTGCGGGGCTGCTGCCCCGCAGTGTCTATTGGTGGAACTGCTCGGTTAGTTGGCCGCGACCTTGATGGTCTTGGGCCGTGATGTCTCCGCCTTGGGGAGACGCAGGGTCAAGATTCCATCGGCGATGCGCGCCTCCACCTTATCGGTTTCCAGTGCGGTCGGCAGGCGCATTTCACGTCGGAAAGCACCTCCCGGCAGTTCGCGGACCAGGTACTCGGTCTCGTCGATCGGGAAGGCACCCTCGATGCTGACGACATCGTCCAACACCTGGATTTTGAGATCCTCTGCCTTCAGGCCCGGCACGAAGGCGCTCAGGACATAGGCTTCGGCCTCGTCGACGACATTGAGCCGCAGGTTACGGTGGCCAAGTCCACGACCGGCCTCATCTATCCAACGAGTGGCATGCTGCCGGGGAAGTGCATACGCATAGAATGTCATTGTTCATCTCCTGTATCATCGGTAAGTTTGATGTGCCTGATGATACGGGCCCCGCGTAAGAATACGATCAGCGGAACATCGATTTTTTGTATGAGACCTTGGGAGTTGGTATGGCCGTGACGGTATAATCCCGCCCCGTGTCCAATCGTGTCCTGGTGGTCTCGGTTCTTGTTGTAGGCGTGGCGACGGCGGCCGTCTTCCTTTACAGAAATTACTCGCCCGACGGGTGCGCGGGCCGGGCGCGTCTTCTCCTGGATGCGATCGCCGGATCCCAATAACGATATGGTGATCCAGGCCGGTGCCCGTTGCGGTGATGCACCGTTCATCTTTCCCACGACCGGCGTGGTCGGATTCATCTGGGGCGATCAAATGAGGCTTGGGCACCGGCACCAAGGAATTGACATCTTTGCGGGAACCCCGATCGACGTAACGCCGGTTGTCGCAGCCTACCCGGGCTTCTTGACGCGTCTGCCGGCCTGGAAATCAACTGTCATCGTTCGTGTGCCGAGCGATCCGCTTGAGCCTGGCCGACAGATCTGGGTCTACTACACCCATATGGCCGATCCGAACGGCAACTCCTTCATTTCGGCCGATTTCCCGCCCGGGATATCTGAGAGGCCAATCGAGGCAGGGACCATACTGGGTAAGCAAGGCGACTATTCCGGTGACCCCAACAACCCGGTCGGCGTGCACCTGCATGTATCGATCGTGAAGGACAACGGCGGGCAATTCATGAACGAGCTTGACATCAACAACACCTACGATCCGTCGCCGTATTTCGGACTGGCGTTGAATGCGAATCAAAACACCGATCAGATCCCCGTGTGCGGAGATCGCGCCGCGCCGTAGCCGTATCCACGGGGAAGCGTGGGAAGCAAATCAGTCTGTAGGGGGGAGGTTCACCACAAGGGTATTTTGACGAGAGCTGCCAGCAGGCTGAGGAACTCGCCGTGCACCTGCACGGCGACAAATCCCATCACGAGGCCGACCAACAAGCCGGCCACAATATCCGATACATAGTGCACGCCCATCGAAACGCGTGCAACTGAAACCAGGGGCGCCCAGATCCACAGTGCAATTGCCGCCCATAGCGGACCCAATCCTGTGGCAACGACGGCAATCAGGAACGCACGTGCCGCGTGCCCGGACGGAAAGGAGTGCGGGTCGGTATTCCGATAGATGCTGCCCCATTCGCCCTCGGGCCGGCGGCGCCGGATGATGAATTTCAGGCCCATCACCAAGGCAGCCAGGACCGAGATGGAGGCCAGCATCACGATCGCCCACTGCTTCCAGAACGGGCCAGCCAGCCACCACAGGACAATGAGTGCGATTCCCCAAGACCAGGAATCGCCGGAGTGGGCCAGGACCGCGGCCGCGCTGCGCAGAGGGCCGGGCTTGTCGGCAAGATGGAGCCTGGCCGAAAGCCGGGCGTCGAGTTGGAGAAAGGATGTGATTTGCATGCCGTGGGAAGGGATGGGCAAGGAACTACCTGCCCATCCCGGAGCGCCGCGCTAGCGCTTCCGGCCGCGCGAGGCGGGCTTTGCGGAGGATTTCCTGCCGCCGCGCGCTGCGGATTTTGACGCGGCGCGTCGTGCGGCTTGCTTTGCGGCAGGCCGCTTCGATGCCGACTTAGCCGACTTCTTGGGGGCCTTTTTCGCCGATGAGCGCGCAGCCCGCGGCTTTTTCCCGAGATAGGCACGCAGAATCTCCAGCTGGTGAGGTTTGTCGACGTCCATGCCCACCTCGGGATACGGGCAGATGATCGCGCGCCCCTTGATGCCGAGCTTGTTGGCCACCCGTTGAATCACGTCGTCGATCGTGAGCTGCCTGAAGAGGAACTTGAAGATTATGTCGACGCCGATCAACGAGGCCTGCGCCGCCGGATTCTTGCGCGGCATCCAGGACTTTGTTCCAGAACTCCGAATTCTCGGTGACGATCGCGGTGCGCGCCATGTTCATGTCGCCGCCGCATAACTGCAAGTCCTTCAACCGCGTGTATGTGCGATGGGAGGTGGGGAAGACTGCTTCCATCGACTCGCGCTGGATCGCGTTGTAGTACAGGTCGTCGTGGGTTTGCAGACACGTGTCCACGACCCAGTCCACCATGCGTCCGGTAATCGCGGGAATGTCGGAGGATACGAAGAGGACATGTTCTGCCCGCCGATTCAGCTCCAGCACCTTGGCTGTCCCGGCCTTCAAGTTCTCCAGCAGCCGGCCTTGATTGGAGAGGTAGTAAAGCGGTTTGGAGCAGCTCAGGCCGCTCTTGTCTGTCAGCCCAACGATGACCACGCGGTCGATCGTCTTCGCATTGCCCAGTGCATCGAGGACCCATTGGATCATTGGCTTGCCGGCAATGTCGATCAGGGCCTTCGATCCGCCATGCGAAAAGCGGTACAGCGGATCGTCGGGTTGCGGAATTCCTCCTGCAGCAATCACGGCATCCATGGTCATACTCCTCTACAACGCTGTACCGGGTATCCTGGTGAGGCGGCCTGTGGCGGGCTCGGGGGCGAACTGCAAGCGCCTGCGGCGTATTTCTGCTAGTTGAGTTCCTGCAATTGGGGCTCGAAGCCCAGCTGATCGAGAAGCGACGAATATTCAGCCCCGGTTAGGGGGCGGCCCTTGCCCGAAACCGCAACCAGTGCGGCCTCCATCATGTTGGTACCGAACGAGCGTCCTTCCAGTACCGGGGTGGTGGTGACCAGGTACCGTACGCCGCAACGCTTGAAGAGGGCGACATCCTCGGCCGTGGTGGTATTGGTAACGATCACCTTTCCGGTCATGTCGTCGGGCATGTGGCGCTTGATGTAGTGGCAGTCGCCGGCGACCACCGTGGCCCAACGGTAGTATTTCTCGTACTTCGGGATCCGCTGCTCCTGCTTTTCGCCGGTAGGGTACACCCACTCGAACGGCAGCCGACCGGCGACTGGCATCAAGATGCCTGCCAGCGTCTTCAACTGAGCGGCTGTGTGCAGCGGAAAGGGCAGCCCCAGGCCGAACATGATGTCTCCAAACACGCACTCGTAGCCCGCCTCTGTGAAACTGGTCGACATTCCCCAGCGATCGGCTCCGCTAACGACGAAGACCTTGCGGCCGCGCTGGGCGATGTAGTCGCCGATCTTCGCCTGCAAGAAGGCCGCCGACTTGTTCTCGAGGGTGTTCTTGAGGCCGACGCCGTCCACGAGCGGTGTCAGTTTCACGTAACGGACCATCGGGCGCACCGAATATAGCGGGTACCATTTGTTGTCGACCATCAGCCCAAGATCGGCGCCCCCTACGCCAAAGGCGTCGACTTTGCCATCCAATTCCTTGTATTTCAGGGCGGCGGCTTCCATATCCCCATCGGTGCCAATGCGCTCAATGCTGACCTTCTCGCCCAGCATGCTGACTTCCACGGCTTTGTCGCGTTTGGAGGAACCGATGCTGATGCTCACCGCACGCTTCATTAATCACTCTCCCACGCAGGAATGCGCAAAAGTATACACCCAACCACCGGGCCTTCGAGCGAGCGGATCATGTCGGGCGAACGCGCACCCGCATGACGTACCGGTTGACGCCACCGAAACGATACTTGTAGTCTTCGTCGCCGCGCATGAAGTCAAATTCGGTCCGGCCATGCTCCGCCGCCCACTGAATCTGATGGGCGAGCAGCACCCAGCCGGGCGACATTTCCAGGAAATCGGCGCTCACCCCCGAGTTGTAACCCCACAACTTGTTGCCGTAGTCGAAGTTGAGGGCCGCCGCGGCGGGTCTGTCGGAGATATCGAGGAACGCGAGCCACAGGTAGCCGTTCTCGAAGGCCTGGCGTATCACGGCTCGCATGTGTTCGCGCATGGCCGGCTTGAGGAATTGCCTCTTGCTGGCGTCGTGGGACATGAGATCAAGAAAGGCCTCGCCCGCCGACTCCAGCTCCGCGGCCGATTCGACGAGGCGGAAGCGGGCAGGCGCAGCCCCTTCGGACGCCCGACGCATCTTGCGTCGAATCTCGTGGCGCTGCTTCTTGTCAAGCTCGGCCAGGAAGGCGTCGAACCCGCCATGAAGGGCGACGCGCGGCGTGGGCAAATAGGTGGCTTCCTCGTATGACCAGCCTCGCCCGGCGGCCTCGGCTCTCAGTACAGGCAGGGTTGGAGACGAGTCTTGCAGGTTGTACCAGTCAAGGGGGAGCCCCTTAAGTTGTGGAGCGGCGCCAAGAAAGTCAAGCAGCCCTGCCGCGAACCCCTGCAGGTCGGCGGCGCGAACAATCAGGTCCAGGTAGTCGGAGATTTCTATGCTGCCGACGAGCAGAATGGCCCGCTGCTGTTCGTGTCGGGCGACAAAAAGCGGCGCAACGCCGGCCAATTTGCCGTCCTCCGAAGCTGAAACCAGGACAAGATCAGCCTGGTCCCACTCGCCGCCTCCGAGTGAGTCCCACCATTGGCTCAAGTACTCGTGGCGCGCGAAGGGTGTGTCCGAAATCCCCGCTGCAGCTAATTCGTTCCATGAGGACGCCGCGATTTCGGAGAAATGATGATGAAGTGTGAATTCCATTGGGATGGGGCCTGAGGAAGGCGCCGGAATTTTACCAGTATAATGACGCGGGAAATCCCGCAATGGCCTTGGACATCACAATCTTGCCGCTGTCTCGAATCGGCGGACAGGACCAACCTTCACTGCCTGGTCTGATGGCGGCCGTACCTCCGCGCAAAGCTGCCCGGGGGCGCCAGCAGGATCGTTTGGTAGTCTATCTGCTATTTGGAAGCGAGGCCGCCCTCTCGACCGGCGACTGCGTGCAGGCGGCCAGCCGGGCAGCCATCACATTCTACGAGACGCCAGGCACGCTCACCGCGGCATTGCGAACCGCGGCGCGCTCCATCAACGAATATCTGTACTCACGGAATCAAGCCAGGACAGCGCCAGGTCAATACACGCTCGGGATGCTGGCCCTGGCGGCCATAAGAGAGTCGCAAGTGACGATGCTCTCGAGCGGGCCCATGCACGCATTTGTCATCGGCAAGCGCGGGATCGATCACATTTCCGACCCGCTTTCGGGGCGGGGCCTGGGCATGAGCGAAACCTTCCCGTATCATTTCGCCCAGCTCGCACTGCAACTCGATGACCGGCTAATTCTTTGCTCCAAGCCGCCAGCATCGTGGGCCTCGGCGCTGAAAGACTCCAGCGTGACTTCGCTCGAGTTTACCCAGCGACGATTGATGGCCGCCGCGCCCGACGATGTTAACGCGGTGCTGATCCAGGCAACGGAGGGGGACGGGGTAATCACGGTGCGCCGTCCTTCGACCGAGGCGCGGGGCTCAGCGCAGAGAATTGCACCTTCGGCGCCGCGTCCCGAACGCGCTGGCGACCCTCAAGTGCCCGGAGAAGGCGCGGAGGACGTCGAAGAATCTGCGAGGGCGGCGCAAGCCGGCCCAACCTTGACGGCCACGGATACTATGGCCGAACCTCAGGCGGACTTGGGTGGCCCTTCCGCTTATGGGATCGCACCAGAAGCCGAGCCAGAACTACCGGAAGATGTGCCGCAACCCGAGGCTTTCCCGAGCACGACGGCCAGCCTGAGCGCTGGAGATGCAGCTCAGCTCGGCTCTGCTGATGGAAGCGCCGCTCAAAGATCCAGGGCGCGGCGCCGCGATGCAGCCCGAAGCGTAATCAGCGCCGTGAACGTGTCGCGGAAGGCGACGGAGAAGGTCGGACAGGGAATTGGCAGCTTCCTGCCGAGGCTGTTGCCGGTCTCCGGCCCGATCTCACCGTCGTTCTTATCTCCTGCGATGATGTTCATCGCCGTGCTGGTGCCGCTGGTGGTTGTAACGGTCGCCAGCGCGGTCTACTTTCGCTACGGTCGCAGCGTCCAGTACGAGCAGTACCTTGTCCAGGCACAGGACGCCAAGGCGCAGGCGGTCGGCCTGACCGACCCATCGGCGCAACGCGAGGCATGGCAGCGTGAACTCTTTTACCTGGACAGGGCAGAGTCCTACAACCAAACGGCGGATACGCAGACCCTGCGCACCGAGGCCCAGGGGGCTTTGGATAAGCTGCTGGGCATCGTCCGGCTGCAGTTTCAGCCCGTTCTGAGCAGCGGCCTGGGCGTGCGGATCGGGCGGCTGGCGGCCAGCGACACGGCCCTGTACCTCTTGGACGCCGAACGGGGGGCGATCCTGCACGTCGCCCTATCGAACAACGGTTTTCAACTTGACAATGGCTTCAATTGCGCCCCGGGAACGTACGGCGACTACACCGTCGGTCCGATGGTCGACCTGGTGGCCTTGCCCGAGGTCAATGCGCTGAACGCCACCGTCATCGGCGCGGACGCGGCGGGCAATTTGCTGTACTGCGCGCCGGGTCAGGTGGCGCAAGCCGCTCCGCTGCCACCCCCTGACACGAATTGGGGCCGGCTCAAAGCTTTTACAGTGGACAGCGGCGACCTGTATGCCTTGGATTTGCAGGCACACGCCGTCTGGGTGTACGCCGGCAAGGACAGCACGTTTCTGGATCGCCCCTACTTTTTCTTCGGCGCGCAGATCCCGGAGCTGGAAGACGCGATCGATCTGGCGGTCAGTGCCGACGACCTGTACGTCCTGCACTCCGATGGCCGGATCTCGACGTGTTCCTACAGCCGCAACGAAGCGGTGCCGACCCGCTGCGTGGACCCGGCGGCGCTCGTCAATCCATTTCCGGCATACCGGGACCTGGACATATTCTCGGAGGCACACTTTACGCAAATGATGTTCTCTCCCGCGCCGGACTCGGCGCTGGCGTTATTGGATGCAGACGGGCAGGGTGTATTCCGCTTCGCGCCGCGGTCACTCGAGCTTCAGAGCCAGTTGCGCCCGCTGCCCGGCCGCGCCAATCCGCTGCCGCAGGGCCAGGTGACCGCCATGGCGATCAGCCCGAGCCATGTGGTGTACTTTGTCCTAGGGGACCGACTTTACTTCGCGACGGAGGCGCCCTGACGCGCAGCTCGGCGCTTTCAGGACCTATGGCGAGCGAGCGGCTGGGCCATTCGCGGCATCGTAGTACGTTCCAGCGAGGTTGAAAGTATGTCACTCTGGGATTCCATCAAAGCCTTGCTTGGCCTAGGCACCGGTTCTTCCGCCTCTGGCCCGGCGCCGGGTGTGCCGGCTGCCTCCTCAGGCCTGCACGACAGCCCAGACGAGCCGGCGCAGCTCACGAGCCCCAAGGTGCTTCTGCTGATCTGCAATCCGGTGATGAATACCGCCACCGGACAAAGGCTCGCCGAGCAGATGGGCTGGTCCCGACCCGATGGATTGGTGAACCGGTTCATCGGCGACCTGCTGCAGGCAAGCGGGGGATTGGCCCGTTATCAGATAGCCAGTCGCGTTGAGTTGGACGACTTTCCGGCCTTATCTGACGGATTTCGCTACGAGCCGCAAGCGTACGCCGACGTGATGAGTTGGCGCCAGAGTCCGCACTCGCCGCAAGGCATCGACTATCAAGCCCTGCTCGACCGCTTTGATGTCCTGAATCGCATCCGGAAGAGGGAGATCGACGAAGTCTGGGTCATGGGCTTTCCGTACGCGGGCTTGTACGAATCCGTCATGGGAGGTCCGGGTGCCTTCTGGTGCAATGCCCCGCCACTTCCCAATACAGCCGCGTGCAAGCGCCGCTTCGTGATCATGGGATTTTCATACGAACGTGAGCTTGGCGAAATGCTGCACTCGTACAATCACCGCTGCGAGTCCATCCTGGCCCAGACGTTCCAGTGCCTGGACTTCCTGGCCTGGACGTACAGGCCCAATCGGACCCCGCCGGTTGTCCGATCCGACCAGGTCTTGAACGCCTTCCAGAGATTCCTGCTCTTCGATCAAATTGCGCCCGGTAGGTCGGCCATCGGCTCGGTCCATTACGCACCCAATGCGGCGAAGGACTATGACCTGGGGAATCCCCACCCGGTCGCCTCGGAGTGCTACGACTGGCTGCACTTCCCCGACTTTAAGGGCGATATGAGGATGGTATCGGCTTCCGAGTGGGGCGGCGGATCGGAGCGGAACTACCAGCGCTGGTGGCTGGATCACCTGCCGAAGACCGCGGGCCGCAAGAATGGCATTCACAACAATTGGTGGCAGTACGTTACGAACGTGGAAAACGTCCCGGTCTGAAGCCAGCAACGAAAAAGGCGCCCCATCGGAGCGCCTTTCTTCTATTCGGTGAACGGCCCAACCTAGACAGCCCGACCCACGATCAACGTGACGTCATCTTCCGAAGCGCCGCCTCCGGTGAAGGTGTTGACGCCCGACAGAATCCTCTGAATCAATTGCTCGGGTGCGAGCGCATGATTCTCGCTGATGAGCCTGGCGAGGCCGTCCAGGCCAAGCTGCTCGCCTTTGGCGTTCATCGCTTCCGTAACGCCGTCCGTATAGAGGACAAGCGTGTCTCCCTCGTTGAGCTGGACCTGTTCGCGCCGGACGCCAAAGCCCTCCATCAGCCCGATGGCCGGTCCGGTGGGATGCAGCAAGACCTCTTCGCCGCTCGAGGCGCGGTACAGGTAACCGGAGGTGTGACCGGCGTTGGCGTAGCTGAGCGTGCGGGTGGCGGTCTCAAGTTTTGCAAAGAAGATGGTCACGAACGTCGTGAACTTGATGTTGTGAGCATACAAGCGGTTTATGCGTTCAAGAACATCCAGGGGCGAATCCGCTGACGGCGAGAGCGTATGAAATGCGGTCTGCAGGCTGCTCATCAGCATGCCGGCGGAGACGCCATGTCCGCTGACGTCTGCCAGCACGATGCCGTGGTCGCCGTCCTGGAACTCAACAAAATCGAAGTAGTCGCCGCTCACAATCTGTGCCGGCCGGCTGAAGGCTGCGACGGCCAGGCCGGGGATGTTGGGCGCTTGCTGCGGAAGAAGACCGCGCTGCACCACTTGCGAAAGCTCGAGCTCGGACTCAAGCTGACGCAGTTCCTCCTCGGTGAAGTGACCAAGACAGACAGTCGACGTGTAGTCCATTTGCAGCAAAGCGGCATCAACTAACTCGTGGCAGATTTCGCAGACCCCGAAGGTGCCGTCCTGCAGTTTGCTCCAGGGACTTGTCGATCACCTGGAGATGTTCGCGCACGCAGGTATCATCGCCCGCGCAGCACTGAACGTCTCTCTTGGCTTCCGGCGTGGTCTGGATCCAGTGCGCCAGGTTCTCGCGAGTTTCCGACAAGCCTTCTTCTATGCTTTCGACCGTTTCACCTTGCATGGCATGGCCCTTTCCGATCGCCGGCTACGGCGCGTACATTGTGGGTATCAGAACATACGTTCGATTTTAGCACTGTCGGGCGCTCCTGGCAAGTCTCCTGTCGGCGCCGATTGCTAGGCGGCGAATATCAAGGAGCAGCAGGTTACGGCGCCCTCCGCCTTGGCCAGCTCGTCTGCGTCCACCTTCAGCATGCGGACCCCCTTGTCGTCCAGGCGGGCGGCCGTCTTTGGAAACCCCGCAGGGTAGATCGACCGTGTCCCCTACGAGCAGCGCGTTTCCGGCGTACGGTTCTGACGCGTCGACTTCCACAAAATCTACGCCGGGGAAGGCCTGCTTGTCCACCCAGGCGGGATTGATCAGGACAGTGGTCGGCCCAATCTGGGTGATGGCGGACTTCAGATGGAGGCAGCCCGTGACCGCCACGGCATGCACCGCGTATCCAAAGCGTCCGGCCAATTCCTGAACCTGCTCGATGGCGTTTGTGTCGGTGCGTTGCGAAAGGCCTATGTAAATGTCCTTTCCAATACGTAAGATATCGCCGCCGTCGATGCGTGCGGGGGCCACGATGTGTGCCAACTCACGGTATGGCTGCAGGGCCTTCTCGATCGAGCTGCTTTCGGGCCGGCGCGAGGCCGCGGCGCTGCGCGTCATGATGGCGCATTCGTCCAGGACCAAGGCGATGTCCTCTACAAATACGGAGTCCGGCAGATCGGGCTCTTCCGGCAGCGACAGCACCGCGAGGCCCAAAGTCTTCAGCGCGGCCTCATATTCTCCATGCTGCGCGCGGGCGCGTGCGACATCGATGCGCGTTCTGGGCACGAAAGTAAGTTCACAATTGCCGATCGACCGGCTGACCTGGCGGGTTATGGCGATGTGCATGTGCGTCTTCCGGAAATGTCTGCGACCTAGGGGAGCGGTATCCACACCTGATACAAGCCGGAGCGGTGGTCGGCACCATCGGAGTAGAAGCTCTCCACCTGCACAAATCCGCTCGCCGCGGCAAGCTCACGCAGCTCGGCCTCATCGAACTGGTGAACGTAGCGAAGCCCCGGCGAGCCATGGCGCCAGTCGAGCAGGAAGTCACCGGGATCCACTTCGGCCTCCGTGAGATCCGCTCCCGCCCATGGCTGTACGCGGGCACGCATGCGCTCGCTGTTGAGGAACTGCCAGTTGGACAGGAAGAACCTCCCATCCGACCCGAGCCAGGACCGCGCCGTGCGGAGCAACTCCAGACGATGGGTGCGGCCAGGGACATGATGCAGCACCGCAAAGGCCGTGATCACGTCCCATTGATCCGAAGGCATCGGCGAAGCGGCGGGAGGAATGGACCATTCGGGCCTCTGCTGAGCGGAGAGGCCGAGCAGATCTGCGCGCACGAAGCGGGTTGGCATGGCGCCGGGCTCTGCGCGGGCAGCATCGAGGAGTGAGGGGCTGAAATCCACTCCTACATAGGGGCCGCGATGGCCCCGGACGCTTAGTGCTCTCGCGAGCTCCCCGTTTCCGCAGCCGAGGTCGAGGACGGCTTCGTCTCCGTGCAGTGTCTCGATCAGTCGTCGAACTCCGGGCTGCAGGCGCTGGCGCGTTTCGGAGAAATCGTGGCCGTGCTCGGCATAGAATCGCTGATTGATTTGCAGCAGGCGCTCGGTTGCGGCGGCCTCCATGCAGTCATTATAATGGGGACACTCTGGCATTGTTCGCCGGAGAAGATTGCATCCTGCATGAGATCAAAAGAGCAGCAGACCTGGGTTGAGAATCACGCCATTCGGCCAGAGTGGCTTGCCTTGGCGCGCCGGGTCATGGGTGAAGTCCAGGAGGGGCGGCCCGTGATGGACGCGTTACGAAAGCATCCCCTCTCCGGGGGCGGGTACCTCGGCAAATACGTACTTGTCACTGCCTATCACCAGATGGTGCGCGGGGGTGAGTTGCAACCGGATGCGGGCCTGTTGGAGCGCCTGCGCATGAAGCCGGTTCGTACCCTGTCGGGGGTGACCACGGTAACGGTCCTGACGAAACCCTACCCGTGTCCGGGCAAGTGCATCTTTTGCCCAACCGACGTTCGAATGCCCAAGTCCTATCTGCCGGATGAACCGGGCGCGATGCGCGGTTTGGAGCACGATTTTGATCCTTATGCACAGGTGAAGTCACGGATGACGGCGCTTGCCAACCTGGGCCATCCGACCGACAAAATCGAATTGCTGATCCTGGGCGGCACCTGGACATCCTACAAACGGGGCTACCAGGAGTGGTTCGTAAAAAGATGCTTCGATGCCATGAACGAGATATCCGCCACTCAAGAGCAATCCAGCGAAGCAACCGGCGCCGCGGCGATTGAATTGAAACGATCTCAGGCGCTCAACGAGCATGCGAACCATCGCAACGTGGGGCTGGTGATCGAAACACGGCCCGATGAGATCACTCCGGAGGAGCTTCGCTGGCTCCGCCATCTGGGTGTCACCAAAGTGCAGATGGGCGCGCGAGAGCCTCGACGACCGCGTGCTCGCCATGAACAACCGCGGACACGACGTCGAGTGCACGCGCCGCGCCACGGCGCTGCTGCGGGCGGCCGGTTTCAAAATTGTTCTGCACTGGATGCCAAACCTGCACGGTGCCACACTGGATTCAGACCGGCAGGATTTTGGACGACTTTGGAAGGGGCTGTGTCCGGACGAGATAAAGATCTATCCGAACCAACTCCTGGCGAATGCCGAACTCTATGAAATCTGGCTTCGAGGCGAGTTTCAGCCGTACACGACGGAGGAGCTGATCAGCCTGTTGGCCGATATCAAGCCCACCATTCCACGCGTACTGCCGCGTCAACCGCGTGATCCGTGACATCCCTTCAACGAACGTGGTGGAGGGCAACCGCAGGACCAGTCTTCGGCAGGACGTGCACGCCGAACTGCGACGGCGCGGGACGCGCTGCCAATGCGTGCGCTGCCGCGAAGTGCGCGGCAAGTCGGTCGTCCAGGAGTCGCTCGTGCTGGACGACCTGGTCTACCCTGCCGATCACGCCGAGGAACATTTCCTGTCTTATGTCACGCCGGAGGATGGATTGGCCGGATTCCTGCGGCTGTCGCTTCCCGACCCGAATGCGCCGGCAACGGAGTATGGCTCGACCTGGAGGGGGCGGCCTTGATCCGCGAGGTGCACGTGTACGGCCAATCGCTGGAAGTGGGCGCTGAGAAGACGGGTGCGGCGCAGCACGCGGGCTTAGGCACGAAACTTCTGCAACGCGCCGCTGAAATTGCGCGGGTCAACGGGTTTGCGCGTCTGGCTGTCATTTCTGCCGTGGGCACGCGGCCCTACTATCTCGAGCGCGGTTTCGACCGAGGCGAGCTCTATATGGTGCAACAGTTGCAGTCGAAGCGCTCCTAATGTACAACAGCTTCACGTGCCGGGCGACGATGCCCGAGTGTGTTTCCCAGTGGGGAGCGCTTTCCTGAAAACCGTCCTCGACCTCTTCTGGCTTTTCCTCAAGATCAATTTGCTGAGCACTTCGGGCATCGCCTCCGTGGGTTTGCTACACCAGGAAGCGGTGGGCACCCTGTTGACGCAGGCGCAGTTTGTGCAGGCGGTGTCGTTCTCGAGCGTGCTGCCTGGCAGCGATGCCCTTCAACTGGCCATGTACACCGGTTTTCACGTGGCTGGTTTTCCGGGCGCCGGCGCGGCGTTGCTCGGATCGGTCTTGCCGCCCACGGTGGTTATGCTGGGGGCCGTGTCCATCTTGCATCGACTTCGTCGAGAGGTGTGGGTGAGCCGCTTCGTGGAGGGATTGACGCCCGCCGTGGCGGTCTTGATGGTTTACGTCGCGGTCAAGCTGGTCACGGGGTCACCAGCCGGCACTTTCGAGTGGGTGACCCTCGCTCTCGGCGCCGCCAGCGCGGTCGCCTTTGCTTTCGACGCGGCGCCGCCGTTGGTCCTGCTGGCAGCGGGTGCGCTGGGAATCCTTCTTCTCAGATGAGCGAGACGGGATCGCCGCGCGCGGGCTCATACGAGCAACAGCCCGGATCGGTGAGGGTGTGGGCCAAGCTCCTATGGATGTTCCTGCGCATCAATCTTTTGACGTCTTCCGGCCCGGCCTCCGTCGGCTTGCTGTACAAGGACGCCGTTGGAAGCATCATGAGCGAGACACATTTCGTCGAAGCCGTCGGCTTCTCGAATGTGCTGCCGGGAAGCGAAGCCTTGAAGCTGGCGATGTTTGTGGGTTTTGCCGCCGGCGGCATCGGTGGAACGCTGGCCGCCTTGATCGGTTCCATCCTGCCGCCGACGCTCAGCATGCTGCTGGTCACGGTGGCCGTCCAGAGCTTTGCAGACGAGCCGTGGATGGACGGCTTCATTCGTGGGATGTTGCCTGCAGTTGCCATGCTGATCTTGTTTGCGGCGTGGAAGCTGTTCCGCTCAGGCTCTGCAGTGCGAAGAAGGCGGGTCGTCATCGGCATCCTGAGCTTGGGGGCGCTCATTCTGGGCGTGCCAACGCCGCTGGTCCTAGTCGGAGCAGGCGTACTCGGTGTGATAGTCCATGGTACAGGTTGACATGAACAGCAAAATACTGATTTGCACCAACGGCTTTGAGGGCACGTGGCCCGCGCTCGAATATGGCGCCTGGGTGGCGCAGGCGATCCACGCGCCGGTCCTTTTGCTTGCCATTTCAGAGGATGCCACGGAGAGCGCTTCCGGAGGCACCAGCCAACTTGATGAGATTGTCGTACGGGCATCTGAACTGCTCAAGCGCCAGGACCTGGAATTCACGGTCGAGCGCCAGATCGGGACAGCAGACGACCTCATCCCGCGTGCGGCAGGGCGGGGGGACTTCATCACCATCCTGGGGCCCCTGGGACGACCGCTGCTCAAGCGCCTTTTGCTTGGGCGGTCCATCCGCAGCCTGCTTGAGGAGATACCCACGCCCGTCGTGTACGTGCCACGCGCCTGCCTGCCACTCAAGAAGATGCTGGTATGTCTGGGCGGACTTGGGTACGAAATGACCGCGGAACACCTGGGGGTGCGTCTCGGAGTGGCTGCGGGCGCGCAGGCCACGCTGCTGCATATTGCCCCGCCCATCGATCTTGACTATCCCACTGCGCGGGCAGAGCGCGAGCATTGGCGGGACTTGATCGATACAGACACCCTGCCGGGGCGGAACCTCCGGCGGGCAATGGACCAAGCGCGCGCCGCGGGCCTAAGTGTGAGTCTCAAGATGAGACAGGGCAGTGTCGTCGACGAAATTGGAGCCGAGTTGAACGAGGGCGCGTACGATCTTGTTTGCATGGGATCTGGCCACGGCGGCACGGGTCTACGACACATGTACGAACCCAACGTGACCGATGAGATCGCCGAGCATGCGACCTGCCCGGTCCTCACGGCTCGATTCGCGCCTGCCTCCCGGCCAGCCAACTTCCCCGTGACGGAGGGCTCGGCAAACTAGGCGCGGGGGCATCGGCACGAATGCCTGGGGCGACGCGGTCCGCCTAGCCGGGCGTATACCGCTTTTCCCACTCGGCGATCGCCGCTTTTATGGCTGCCTGGACCTGCGGGTCGGGCACGTCGGCGACGCCCGCATATTGTTGCCTTCCAACGAAGACGATCACCCCACCATCGAGCGACTCGGCGAGCCGTATGCCCGTGCCGGCAAGAGGCGTGCCGGCCAAACGCACCTGGAGAATGGCATCTATCTGGGCCACGAGACTCGTAGTGGCGCTGACCTCGCCAGGCACTGGCAACGGGCTCACCCCGGTGATCGATCCCGCCGCCGGCGGAATGCCGGCTTCCACGCTTTGCTGGGGGCTTGAGACGGGGCCGGATGGACCTGCGCCCGACCCAACGGTCGTGGAGCCTGCCACTGGTGCGGCCGCCTCGACCCATGGTCGCATCATGATCATCAACTCGATCAGCCGCTTGTACTCTGCCGCCGTAAGGCTCGCCGTATCGACGCGGTGACCGTCCAGGTCCAAACGCGGCTGCCCCCCGTCGTCACCGGCCAGTTCAAGCCAGGCGCTTGGATGTGTCGCGGCAAACTCTGGAGCCGCGGCGGTCGCGGCCACCGATTTTTCGCCCAGAGGTTCCGCCGGACGCTCGAGCGGTTCTTCTTTCTTGCGCCTGCGGTATCCCTGGCCGCGACCTTCAAAAAGGCCGAAGAAATAGCCAAAGAACATGGCGCCGAGCGAAATGCCGACCAGTGCAATCAGGCTGAATTCCATGTGTCATACCCTCTGGCAGTTCGGGCAAATGTGCGTGCCGCGCTGCCCCACAACGATCCGCTTGATCTGCGTGCCGCAGACCGGGCACGGCTTGCCGGTACGGTCGTACACGCGAAAGTGATTCTGAAAGTCGCCCCCGCGGTAGACCCAGTCTATGCTGGCACCGTTGCGCCGGATGCCTTCGCGGAGCGTGCGGCGTATGGCCGAGTACAGGCGTGCCGCCTGCAGTCTCGTCAGGGCATCGGCATGGGCGAGAGGATGCAGCTTTGCCAGATGCAGGGCCTCATCCGTATAGATGTTGCCGAGCCCTGCGACGAAGGATTGATCGAGGAGCAGCGGCTTCAGCTGGCGGCGACGAGAGTGAAGCGCCTTGTAGAGTCGAACGGCGGTAAAACTGCGCGCAAGGGGCTCGGGTCCCAGCTTGCCGGTGATCCGGTGAATGTCCGTGGTGAGCCACACGCGGCCGAACTTGCGAGTATCGTTGAAAACGAGGCTCAAGGTCGCTTTGGTGCTACGGCCGCGGGGCCCGGGCGGAGCAAGCCGCAGGATCAGACGATCGTGCTTTGCGGGCTTCTGGTCGGACGGCTTCAACTCAAGATCGCCGCTCATGCGCAGGTGAATGAGCATATCGGCGGAAGATAGCTGGAGGTGCAGGAACTTTGCCCGCCGCGTGACCCCACGAATGACCTGCCCGGCAATCTGCCGCTTAAACGCGCCGACCGAGGGGAAAGCGATGGTTCGCGGCCATCTCACGTTGGCGCCAACAATTGTTTGCCCGATCAAATCAGGCCGCAAAGTTCGCGCGATGGTCTCCACTTCCGGGAGCTCAGGCATTGCTCGTCATGACGAAGGAAAAGCCTCCCCGTTTGTCGATGTTCACTATGGAGTGCAGAACCAGCTTCCGGGATCCGGCGAGTTTGTTGCGATCTGTGGCTTTGCTTTTGGCCACCTACTCGTTGAACATCTCGCCCACGCTGCGGCCCTCGTGTGCGCGGCGTATGACTTCACCGAGCAGGGAGCTCACGGAGAGGACGGTGAGCCGGCCTTCGAGAGTCTTGAGCTTGTCCGCGGAGATCGGCACGGAATCTGTCGTGATCATCCGCTTGATCGGCAGCGACGCCAAGTTCCGGGCGGCATCGGCAGATAAGATGGGGTGCACGAATGCCAGGTACACATCCCGAGCGCCGTTCTCCTTGACAACTTTGATTGCCTGCATGATGCTTCCGCCGGTATCGACTTCGTCGTCGACCACGAGAACGTCGCTGCCATTCACGTCGCCGATCAACGAGAGTGCCTCGGCGCGGGCCTCATTGCCGGCGCGACGCTTCTCGATGAACGCCACGGGCATTCCCAAATCCGCTGCGTAGTTGCGGGCTTTCTTGGCAAATCCAAGATCGGTCGCGACCACCACAGGCTTCCGCAAACTGGGAGCGAGGGTGGTTCTGATTTCATCGATGATCAGACGAGAGGCAGTCAGGACGTCTCCGGGGATCGAGAAGAAGCCCTGTATCTGGCCCGCGTGCGGGTCCAGGGTCATGTAGCGATCGGCGCCGGCCACTTCGATCATGTCCGCTACGAGGCGCCCTGTAATGGGAACGCGAGGCTGATCCTTCTTGTCAGAACGGCCGTAACAGAGATAAGGAATCACGGCCGTGATACGGGCCGCGGAGTCGAGGCGGAGGGTTTGTAGGGTGATCAGAAGCTCCATCAGGTTACGATGCACCTGTGTAGCCGTTTGCTGAATAACGTAGACATCCTGACCGCGGACGCTGTGCTTGAGCTGCACGAAGAGATTCTCGTTGGGAAACTCCACAAGTTCGCGTTCGCAAAGGGGCGAACCAAGGTAGTCCGATATCTTTCCGGCAAGTTCCGGGGATCCGCTGCCGGCAAAAAGCTTCACTTCGCCATAGACCTTCATCTCGTGCGGGTGCGAATGATTTGTCATTTCCCCTCCGATGCTGGCTGCCACTCCGCGCGCAGTATGCTCATGATGTGCATGTCGACATATGTGCCATGCCGAAAGACCGCCTGGCGCAGCGTGCCCTCAAGAATGAAACCGGCCTTTTCATATGAGCGCCGGGCTCGCGCATTGCTGGCGAAAACACGCAGATAGATCCGATGCAGGTTCAGGGTATTGAACGCGTGCCGCAGCATGACCCGCACGGCTTCGGTTCCGTAGCCTTGATCCCAGCGGGACTTGTCGCCGATGAATATGCCGAGCTCCGCGCTCCGGTTGGTCCACTCAAGGTTGAAGAAACCGGCATTACCCCCCAAGATCCACTCGGACCCGGTCTGGATCTCTATGGCCAGCGGGTGCAGAACGGGATCCGACTGAAGCATCCTCTCGAACCAGTTGTCTTCCTCGGCCGTAGAAAACGGAAGAACGTGCGACAGTCCTTCGATGATCTCAGGATCGTTGAGCCATTCGTGGAATTTCGGGAGATCGGAGCGCTCTATGGCGCGAAGCCGGACGCGATTTCCTTGGATTATTCGACCCTCCCGGCTGGTCGCCTCTTGCCGTTCGAACGCGAGGGTTGCTGGGTCGAGGCCGCCCACTTTCCAGTTCCGGCCAACAGCAGGTCTGCGGCCTCAGAAGGTGAGACAGCCCTTTTGAGCACGCGTTGCATGATGTCATTGTAGCTTTTTTCGGTCACCTGCGCATGGACGCGGCCCATGACTGTCTGTTGCAGCAGCGCTTCCACCTGGGCAGACAGGCGTGCGCGCTCACGATCCGACCACCGTCCGCTGTTGCGCAGATAGCGCCAATGGTTCTGGATCTGTCCGACAAGTTCCGGAATCCCGTCTCCCTTGATTGCAATGGTGCGCTGCACAGGAATGGTCCAGCCGTCGGCATCCATGGAGGCTGTTTGTCCGACGCGCATGCTTTCCCCGTGATGCGACTCCAGGCGGGTCGAGCTTTGGGCCAGTTCCAGGATGGACTTGAGCGCCTTCTCAGCGTTCTCGACGCCTGGACGATCCGCCTTATTGAGAACGAGGATGTCAGCCGCTTCCAGGATCCCGGCCTTGATGGCCTGGATGTCATCGCCCATGCCCGGGGCCTCGACCACCAGGGTTGTGTGCGCCAGGCGGGCGATGTCGACTTCGCCTTGTCCCGCGCCGACGGTCTCTATCAGGATGAGTTCGTATCCCGCCGCGTCCAGGATCTGAACAACCCCCGCGGTCGCCGTTGCCAGGCCGCCCAGCGAGCCACGCGACGCCATCGAACGGATAAACACTTGATCGTCGCCGGCCAGGTCTTTCATACGCACGCGGTCACCCAGGACGGCGCCCCCGGTGAAAGGGCTCGACGGATCAACCGCGGCGATCGCGACCGTCATGCCCTTCTGGCGGAAGCCCAGCGCGAGTCGATTGACCAGTGAGGACTTGCCCGTACCCGGCGCCCCCGTGATGCCGACCAAGTGCGCCTTCCCGGCGTGCGGAAACAGCAAGCGCAGCGCCTGCTGGCCGTCGGCCGTATTGTTTTCAACCTGCGTCAGGAGTTGTGCAAGTGATAAGCGGTCGCCTTGCAGCACGCGATCAACGAGCGTCATGGATGCGAATCAATGCAAACGGGAGTGACAGGCGCAGGCCGGGATGACGGGCACAAGGCCTGCCGCAGCACCAAGTTCCCGAGGGTTTACCTGGCTGCTGGATCAGTCGGCCTCCGCGCCTGCGATGCGGCGGATATCCTCTACGATGTCCTGCGTCGAGGCGCCCGGTCCATAAACACCCCGAATCCCGATCTCCTTGAGCCTCGGAATATCCTCATCTGGAACGATGCCGCCGATGAATACGTGGATGTCATGCTGGCCGTTCGCCTTGAGGAGTTCCATGATGCGGGGCGCGAGAGCCATGTGCGCGCCGGACAGAATGGACAGGCCGACCACATCCACATCTTCCTGGAGTGCCGCCTGCGCAATCATCTCCGGCGTCTGCCGCAGACCTGTGTAAATGACTTCCATGCCGGCGTCGCGCAAAGCCCGCGCCACAACTTTTGCGCCCCGGTCATGTCCATCCAGGCCCGGCTTGGCTACCAGCACCCGGATCTTCTTCTCACTCATCAAGCCTCCACGGGAATTCGAGCAAATTATACTATGCAGGTTCCAACGTACGCCTCATCGGCAGACAGCCGAGTGCCACCATCACTCCCTCAAAAGCCCCGGGACGGCCACAGGCTCCGCGCAATGGCCTCCGAAGACTCAAGGCCGCCGCGACCTGCGTATTCCGGTCATTTCATGGATAGCGTGCAAGAATCGAAGTATGCTATACTTTTCGCGTGTGCTGCACGGCACGCATGCAGTCCGCAGCAAGTCGCTTACATGCGAAGATGGTCGCCTCGACCATGAATTCGACGAAAACTGTTGAGCCGGGAAGGGGGCACGTGCCACAAGAGCGATGGCGGCAGTGGGGAGACGCATTGCGTCGTCACCAACTTCAAGGAATTGTCGGATGGCTGCTGGAAGCTAGCGGCCCGCTTGCGTTGGTCGCCGCCCAGCTCCTGTACATCGGACGCCCGCTGCTTGGCACACGCGCTCATGAGTTGGCTCAGCTCCTGGAATCCGACGAACAACTGTTGGAGTTTGCCGGATATTTGCAGTCCGGCACATCCAGCATTCAACGGTCCTCTCAGGGAAACACCTGATGGACTTGCCAGGTTTGATCGTCGTCGTACTGGCGGCGGCCCTTCTTCCCGTCTTCTTTAGACTCGCTGGCAGAGGTTTCCCTAGGCTTCGGGGAATCCCGGGGTTGACGCGGCTCTACCGGGCGGTGGGCCTCAGCGTGGAGGATGGGACGCGCCTGTTGATCAGCCTGGGGAGCACGAGCCTGCTTACCAAGTACGGCGCCGCGGCATTGGCCGGACTTGAGGTGCTGCGTGACGCAACGCGTCAGACCTCGGCAAGTGACCGCCCACCCGTAGCCGTTGCAGGCGAGGCCTCGTTGGCATTGTTGGCCCAGGACACGCTGCGCTCAGGCTTCCGCGCCGCGGGCGCCGCCGAACTCTTTCAGCCGGTCTCCGGCCGTCTGGCCGGCATGACGCCTTTCTCCTCTATGGCGGGCACCGTCCCGATCCTCGGCGACGAGCACGTTTCCGCCGCGGCGTTGATTGGCCACTTTGGTCCGGAGGCTGCCGTGCTTGCGGAGGCCGCTGAGCGCGATGGCGTCGTCCTCGTGGGTGCGAGCGACGATCCAGCCGCGCAGGCGGCATTGTTTGCTTCGGCATCCGAGGCGCTGATTGGCGAGGACGTTTATGCGGGCGCGGCGTATCTCGGTGGCCAGGCGCCCCACTTGGCCAGCCTGGCTGTGCAGGACATCCTGCGATGGCTGATCATCATTGGGATCCTGGTCGGCGGCGGGCTGAAGCTCCTGGGGCTCATCTAGTGGAACTTGCCGCAGTTATCTTCGCGATCGGGGTCGGCGCACTCATACTGGCCGGCTACTTCGTACCGCCCCTGGCGGCGCTCCAGAGCCTTTTCCTAAGCTGGGCTGTGATTCTCGCGGGTGCGGCGGCCGTAGTGGGAGTGTTCAATCTCGTGCTCGTGCATGCCAATCGCATCAGCAATCAGGAAAAGGGTCGGGGATACAGCACCATCCTGCTGATCTCTCTGCTCGCGACGTTCCTGTTCGGCCTGGCGATGGGCCCCGCCCATCCGCTCATGCAAGACGCTATCAATGCGATCGTGGTGCCAATCGAATCCAGCCTGATGGCCCTGCTGGCGGTTTCACTGCTGTATGCTTCCGTCCGCTTCCTGCAGCGCCGCACGGATTCCATGGGGATTGTGTTCCTTGTGACAGCCGCGGTGATCCTGCTTGCGTCGGCTACCCTGCCGTTCGGCCAATCTGCATTCCTTAACGATTTCCTGCGACCGTGGATGCAGCATGTGCTCGCGCTGGGTGGGGCGCGGGGATTGTTAATCGGCATCGGCCTTGGGACGCTGACGACTGGGTTGCGCGTCTTGCTCGGGGCGAACCGTCCCTACGGGACACAATAGTGGAACAGACGATCATCTGCCCGGTCTGCGGCGCTGCGAATCCCGCTGACGCTGCCCTATGTCAAAATTGCCAGTGGCCGCTGCACAGCCCTCAAGGAAGCACCGTTGGCGAGGCTGTAGCCAGGCCATCGGATATTCCCGCCGGCCCCGCCGAGTCGGCCTTACCTGCGATCCCGGACTGGCTGCGCGATCTGGGCAGGGGCCCTCAAGACGCGCCTGCCGTGGATTCGGACAGCCCAGATCGCTCGCAGGATATCGGAAATCTTCCCGCGGATCAGGTGACGTCCGCTCCGGCGACATCGGATTGGCCGGCCGATGAAAAGCCCAGCGACGTACCGGATTGGATGGCACGCATCGCCGGAACATCCCCGGATCTCGCCGAGACCGGCTCCGATGCGATCGCGCCCGCGGAGGGCACGGCTTTGGCGCAACCCGGGACCGCAGTCGGCGACGTGCCGGGCATCCAGAAATCCGGTCCAACATCGGGTGAACTGCCTCCCGATCAGCCCAGCGCGGTTGGCGGAGATGAGCTCTACGAGTGGCTGCGCCGCCTGGATGCTTCCGGCCCCGGAGGTGAGCAAGCTGGCCCAGTGGAGCGGCCTGCGGAGGTTCAGAACTCCCACGCCGTCGGCCGTCATCCCCGACTGGCTGGGCGAACAGACGATCGCTGGCGGCGACAAGTCAAGCGCTGTGACAGGCTCCGACGATGAGCCGTTGCCGGCAGCCCCGGCGCCCGCACCTCAGTCCCCGCCCAGTCTTCCGGACGAAGAGGCTCCGCGTTCTGCCGCGGCGCAGGCCCCATTGGTGAATCTGACGACTGGTGCTCCAGCCGCCTCTCATCAGCCGTCCGATGAACCTTGACGTTGATGCGGTCGTGGCGTCAATGCAAACGCCCGATTGGCTTTCGGACGTGATTCCGCCCGCCAGCGTGCCTGACGACCAAGTTCCTCCGGCGGGGCGCGATGACGAACCGATCGCGCCTGCCGAATTACCCGCGTGGGTGGAGGCGATGCGCCCGGTTGAATCAGTCATGGAGCCCGTGTCGACAGACGTGCCCGCGCGGCCGCCCGAAGAACGCGGACCGCTGCTGGGTCTGCAGGGCGTCCTGCCGGCCATCCCCGGGTCAGGAAAACCGTCCAGCAAACCATCTGTGCGCGCCATGCGGCTGGAGGTCACAGAGCAACAACGGGCGCGCGCCAGCTTGCTCGAACGAATTGTTGGGGCAGAGACCAAACCCGTCCCGCTGAAAGCCGCCCTCCTGGTGGGCTCGCAGCGGACGCTGCGCTGGGCCATTAGCGCCGCATTGATCATCGTGCTGGGCGGCGCGCTGGTCGCCAACGCGTCGGTTTTCCCCCTGCCGATCGGAGTTCCCAACGAGACTCTTGGCGCTGTACGCGCAGTTGAAAACATTCCAGCGGATGGCCGCGTTCTGGTCGTATTCGACTATGAACCCGCGACGGTCGGGGAAATGGAGGCCAGCGCCGCGTCCTTGATGGATCACCTGCTCCTGCTCCGGCATCCGGTGCTGGCCTTGATCTCGACCTCTCCAACCGGCTCGGTTCTGGCGGATAGATTCATGTCGGGCGCTCTGGCTGCGCGGGCCTATGAGAGTGGCACAGGCTACGTGAAATCTTGGCTATCTCCCCGGGGGGCTGGCGGGAGTCAGGGCATTCGCGGATGATCCGCGCGGGGCTGTTCCATTGGACTCCCAGGCGCGCCCCGCCTGGGACTCTCCGGCGCTCCAAACTGTGAACGCCCTGGCGGACTTCAATGCCATCCTGGTGCTCACCGATGGGCTCGAGTTGGGAAGGGTCTGGATCGAACAAACCTCAAACAAGCGCGGGGACGCCGCCCTCATCGTGGTCTCGAGCGCCCAGGCGGGCCCGATGCTGTTGCCATATGCGGCTTCCGGGCAGATCAGCGGACTGGTGGCGGGGCTTAACGGTGCTGCTGGCACCGAAATGGCAAACGGAGGTTTACCCGGCTATGTCCGGGAATACTGGGACGCCTACAGTCTCGGCATGTATCTTGCGGCCATCCTGATCGCGCTGGGCGGCGGGTGGTATGCGTTGTCCCTTCTCAGGGCACGCGGTGCGGGACAGGGTACATAGATGTCTGCTGATTTCGTGGTCGGAGCGATTGCCTTCGTGTTCACGTTGATGACGCTGAGCTACCTCGTAGCCGACAATCCCGCATTTCGTGTTGCCATCCACATCTTCGTCGGCGTAGCGGCGGGGTATGTGGCCGCTGTAGCCTGGTGGCAGGTCCTGTGGCCCGACCTTCTGCTTCCTCTTGCAAACGGACCCGCCGCTCGCCGCGCGGCTCTTGGCGCTACCCCTGCTATTGACGGGCATGCTCTTGATGAAGGCCTGGCCGCCACTGACGCGGTTGGGCGCGCCGGCGATGGGTCTGCTCGTGGGCGCTGCGGCAGCCGTCGCGGTTGGCGGCGCTGTTCAAGGTACGCTCCTACCGCAAGCCTACGCAACCGTCGATGCGTTGGATGTGCGGAGCGCCCGCACGCCCGACATGTTGGTGAACGGACTGCTCGTCCTGCTTGGAGTAGTCACCAGTCTGGCCTACTTCCACTATTCAGCGCAGCGGCGCGCGGATGGCAGCACCCACCGGTTTGCTCCGCTTGAGATCATCGCGCTGGTGGGAGGCATCTTCCTCGCCATAACGCTGGGGGTTTTGTTCGCGGGAGTCTATTCCGCGGCGCTGACGGCCCTGATCGAGCGCCTGCACTTCCTGGGAAGTTTTCTGGGATTGAAGTGATGAGAGGATCAGTGGATTCGGGCAGGGCCGCACCCTTGAAGACGTGGCTGCAGGCTGAACCGGGACGAGGATGACAGCTGCCTGGATTGAAAGCGAATCCGTTCTGGCCGTTGACGTAGGCGGCGCCAACACTCGCGCCGCGTTGTTTGACGTCGTAGAAGGCGAGTACCGTTTCGTGGCGGCGGGATCTGCGCCCTCTACGGGGGCGGCGCCGTTTAAGGATGTAGGTGACGGGGTCCTCAATGCAATCACTGAACTGCAGGGTGTGACGGACCGGCCCCTCTTGGATGCGCAGCGGCGACTGATAACCCCGGCTCAGCCCGATGGATCCGGCGTGGACGCGTTTGTAGCCACGGTCTCGGCCGGCCCGGCCCTCCGCACGGCCATCATCGGCCTGCTGGCCGAGATTTCCTTTGCAAGCGTCCGCCGGCTGGCAGAAACCACCTATAGCCGGATCGTCGATGTCGCCAACCTCGGGGACGAGCGCCAGCCGGATCAGCGCATAGACGCACTTCTCCGATTGCAGCCCGATGTCGTGCTGATAGCCGGCGGTACAGACGGCGGCGCGTCGCGCTCCGTTCAGAAGATGCTGGAGCCGATGGGGATTTCCAGCTACCTTCTGGCCCAGGAGAAACAGCCCGCGGTCCTTTTTGCCGGAAACGAGAAGTTGGATGGAGAGGTCAGAGGGCTTCTCGGCAATGTCACCTCCGCTTTGCATTTCAGTCCCAATGTGCGTCCTTCGCTGGAGACGGAAGACTTGGGGCCGGCAGCGCGTGAGTTGGCGGACCTGTATCTTGGCGTGCGCCGACGGACGCTCAAGGGGATGGATCTTCTGGATGCATGGTCCGGCGGGCACGTGCTGCCAACTGCCTACGCTCAAGGCCGCATGTTGAGCTTTCTGAGCAATGTCTACGGTGGGTCCAGTGGAGCTGTGCTGAGCGTGGACATCGGCGCCTCCGCCGCCGTGGTGGCGGCCGGCTTTGGTGAGAAGACGACATTGCGGGTCTACCCGCAATTTGGACTCGGCGAGAGCCTTCCGGGACTACTTCAATACACCTCCCTTGAGGAGGTTCTGCGCTGGAGCCCCGTTGAAGCGTCCGTCGGTCAACTGCGCGACTACCTGTTCCAAAAATCGCTTTATCCCGTCGAGCATCTCCGCGACGGAAGACGACCAGCTGCTGGCACGGGCAGTGACCCGCCAGGCGCTCTATCTCGCCGTGCAGCAGGCGCGGCGCGACTTTCCCCGCTCGGCGAGGGTCGCTCAGGCCGGGCTCTTGCCGAGCTTCGAGCCGATCATCGCAAGCGGCGGTGCCCTCGCCGCGGCGGCAACGCCGGCGGACAGCTTGCTGCTGTTATTGGACGCTATCCAGCCGGTGGGCATTGCCACTATCATCCTGGATCGCGGCAATCTCCTGCCGATGTTGGGCGCCGCGGCGGCCCGCAACAGCATCCTGCCGGTCCAGGTGCTGGAATCCGGGGCATTTCAGAGCCTGGGTACCGTCGTGTCTGTCCTGGGCGTGGCCAGCGAGGGTGCCACACTCGGGCGGGCTCGCCTCATATATGAGAACGGAACGGAAGCGCGCTCTGAGATCAAATCCGGGACGCTGGATGTCCTTCCCTTGCCGCAAGGGCAGACGGCAAAGCTTGCGATCCAGCCGCGATTAGGTGTGGACGTGGGATTCGGGCCCGGTCGCGCGGGTGCGCTAACCGTAAGCGGGGGAACCATGGGTGTGGTCTTCGACGGGCGCGGCCGTCCGCTGCAGCTGCCGCAAGACCACGGCCACCGCCGCGAAATACTGCGGAAATGGCAGTTGGCGGTGGGAGGCTGATATGACGCTGGCTGCTGTCCTTCACGTCATCCCGCTTGCCACGATCGTACGCGAACGCCGCTTGCCCGTGAAAGGAACTGTCCGCGTCCGGTTGGGCCACAAGGTCAGCCCCGGGGATATCGTGGCCGACGCCAGCTGGTCGCGGGAACACATCTTCATTGATGTCGCCAGCACGCTCGGAATCACGCCGGCAGCCGCAGAAAAACTCGTCCGCTATAAGGCCGGCGATGGCATTCGAGCCGGCGCCGTGATTGCCAAAGGCGGAGGGGTGCTGCCGAAAACGGTCATGGCCCCGCGTACGGGACGCGTTGTCGCCACAGGCGGCGGGCAAGTCCTGATTGAATTGGGGGAGTCACGCATGGAGTTGCGGGCGGGACTGTCCGGCACCGTACGAGACGTGATCCCCGACCGCGGCGTGGTGATCCAAACCACCGGAGCCCTTGTGCAGGGTATCTGGGGCAATGGTCGGATCGACACCGGTGTCATGATCAATCTGGCGGAGAAGCCGGATGCGCTGCTCACGCCCGCCCGTATGGACGTGAGCATGCGCGGCTCGATACTGGTCGGCGGACAGGTGCAGGACGTCGAGGTGCTGCGGGCTGGAACGGAGATCTCCGTACGCGGCCTTCTGATCGGGAGCATCTTCCCGTCACTGCTGCCGGCAGCCAGGGACGTGCGCTATCCGATTGTCGTCACAGATGGATTTGGCGCGATGCCCATGAACTCTGCGGCCCACCGGTTGCTGAGCACCAACTCGAAACGCGAGGTGACGCTCAATGCCGAGGCGTACGATCGCAATTCGGGGAATCGACCCGAAGCCATCATTCCGCTGCCGGGGCAGGGGGCGCCGGCGCTGAGGGAAATGCAAGAATTGGCGCCGGGACAGACCGTGCGCATTCGCCGGCAGCCGGCGCCGGGTATGATCGGGACAATCCTGGACTTGCCCAGCGGCCTCGTCACTTATCCCAGCGGCTTGAGCGCTCCAGGGGCAGAAGTACGCCTTGAAAACGGCCAACAACTGCTGGTCCCACTGGTCAATTTGGAGGTTGTGGGATAATCTCCAAAATGGTATTACATAGTCTACCGGGAGCGCTACCGCACTCTTATGCTTTTTCGGACAGGCCGGCCCGTGAGGAGAATATTCGATGAACTCAGACGATCTCTCGAACTTTGATGCACCACCGCCGGAGGAAGCCAGCAACCGGACCTTCCTGATCGCAGCCGGTATCCTGGGTGGTATTGTGCTGCTGGCCCTGGCGTGTTTGGCCGGGTACGTGCTGCTGTTTAGACCGTCCCAGCTGGCCCAACAGCAACAGGCTGCCACAGCCCAGGCTCTTCAAAACGCCCAGGTCGCCGACGCGCTGACTGCCACCTCTGAGGCGATGATCCATCCGTCTCCGACGGTGACGCCACCTGCGACGGCAACTGCGGTCGTGGCCCAGGCAACCCCGATTCCGGCTACCAGTACAACCGACCCCGCGACTGCTACTGTGGCTGCAGCACTAACGCAAGCCGCGCTAGCCCAGCTCACGACCTTCCCGACCGCCACGGCATTGCCCGGCACCGGCGTTGCAGATCAGTACGGCGCACCCGGACTCGTGATCATGGGAATGGCGCTGATTGCCGTGATCTTCCTGGCGCGGCGCCTCAGGGCTGTGCCGTCGAAGCCGAAGTAGCGCGGTACATCAGGGCCGCGGGCACGCCCTCAACGTGCCACGCTCGAAGCACGATGGGGTGTCCCGCCCGATGGTGTTATCGTCACAGAGCGCAGTTTTCCGGCTTAAGGGTGTGCTCGGGCAGCGTCCGAGTCACCCCCGGCGCATCTAAGTCTTCATTTCTGCAGGGCCTGGCGCCCTCCGCATTCTCCTCAAACCTAAAGCGCACTTCCGAATGGGAGTGCGCTTTTTGCGTCGAGCCGACGTTGCCTGGCGTGCACTGCCGACAAGATGAACGCTAGGCGACGCTTTCCGCGATCTGCCGCCCAAAGCCTATCAGGCTCTTGAGCATCTCCTGCGTGCGGCCTTCGGCGTAGACCCGCAACACGGGCTCCGTGCCCGATGGCCGGATAAGCAGCCAGGATTCATCGGCGAGGACGTACTTGACCCCATCGCGGTGATTCACGTCCGCGACCGCCTGCCCCGCGATTTCTTTGGGGGCGCCCCTGGTCAGCATCTCAGTCATCTCCGCCTTGGCTATCGGATGACTCAGGCGCAGGTCTACGCGCTGATACACGACTGGTCCGACTTCGGCAAGCAAGTCTTCGACGAGTTCGACCAGCGGCTTGCCGGTGGCGGCTATCATTTCGATCAGCAACAATCCCATCAGCGGACCATCGCCCTCGGGAATATGCCCCTTGAAAGAGATGCCGCCTGATTCTTCCCCGCCGATCAAGACGTCGCTGTGCAGCATTTGGTCGGCGATGTGATTGAAGCCCACCGGTGTCTCAATCAGACCGAGTCCGTATTTCTTCGCCAGGCGGTCGATCATGCGCGTGGTTGAGACGGTCCGTACCACGGTGCCCTGCATCCCCCGCTGCTCGACGAGATACTTGAGTGCAAGGGCCATGATCTTGTGGGGATCGACGAATGCGCCGCGCTCATCCATGGCCCCGATGCGATCCGCGTCGCCGTCCGTCGCCAGGCCGAAGTTGCCCATGCCAGAACTGATGGCAGATGCGAGCGCGCCCAGGTTGTTGGCCAATGGCTCGGGATGAATTCCGCCGAAGCCAGGATTCATTTCGGCGCGAACCTCTGAGATCTCGCAACCGGTCCCCTGCAGGAAGGACCTGATCACACCGCGCCCCGCGCCGTACATTGAATCCACGACCAGGCGCTGCGGACTGTCGGCGATCAAGTCGGTGTTGATGAGGGTTCTGAGATGATCAAAGTAGGGCGGCAACGGATTGAACTTCTGGATCAGGTTGGCCTGCCGCGCCCGGTCGAAGTCCATCAGATTTGGCCCGCGGGCGCGTTGCTCGTTGTCGCTGATGTAGACCTCGACGCGGTAGCACTGTTCCTGCAGAGCCGAGCCGCCAAAGGCTGCTTTGAGCTTGACGCCGTTGTAGCGCGGCGCGTTGTGCGACGCCGTGATCATCACGCCCGCGATGGCCTGGTGGTACTTGACCGCGAATGAGATCGCAGGCGTCGGCGCATCGGCCTGGGCCAGCAGGACGGTGAAGCCATTGGCCGCCAGGACGCGTGCCACCTCGCCCGCAAAGCGGTCGGAAAGGAAGCGGGTGTCGAATCCCACCACGATCTTCCTGGGATCGGGCTTGGGACCGCCATTTCCGGACTTGTCCCAGTGCTCGGATGCGACCGCGTCCGCGATGGCCTGTGCGAGAATGCGCAGGTTGTCAAAGGTGAAGCTATCGGAGATGACCGCGCGCCAACCATCCGTGCCGAAGTGAATGGGCATGCATGCTCCAGGTAGTGGTATTTGCGGGCCGGCAAAGTCCCTTCAGCCGGCGTGGCCGGGCCCGCCAGTCAGGCAAAGGCCGCAACTGATCAGGGCGTCGCCGAGGCGGCCAGGGTTGCAGGCGACTCGAGGGTCGGAGAAGGATTCGCCGTCGCGAGGTATTGCTCAACCATCCAACCGTCCAGCCGAATCCCGTTGGGACTGGCCACCACGTGCGACCACGTGTAGCCGCTCAGGTCCTGCGTTTCAGGCAACAACTGGACGTAGGTGAAGTTGTCGAGTGTTGTGATGCCCTTTCCACCCGGCGTTTCGCGCAACACGGCGCCGCCCCGGGGAGCCCGCACCAGAACGTAGACCGGCGTCGGCTCAATTGTCAAGGTGACGGTGGGCGCTTCGGTTGGGGCCCTTGTTGGCACGAATGTTGCAGGCTGCGGTGTGTCGAATGGCGTGACGACCGGAGTTTGCGTGTCCGGCGGGAGGGACGGCGACGATCCATCCGTGGGCAGCGCCTGCGTGCTGAGTTCAATGCCGGGGCCAGCATTCGGCGCGTCCGCCCGCGCGTTGAACGGCGGCGACCAGCTTCCACCGCTCATCAACACGACCAGCACGGCAAGCAGGATGAAAGCGACGGCAGCGCTGAATACGAAGGACTCGGCGGTGGTCGGCATAATGCGCAAAGCGACCAGGGTCAACAACCCGAACATGGAGGCCCAGCAAAAGTGCACTACGAAAACAAGCACGCCGTATGGCCAGATCTCGCTCATGCCGCTGCCGAGACCGAAGCCTCCGGCCGCCAGCGGAAGGAATAGCTCATATGCGATCAGGACGCTCGGCAGGAACGGCTTGGCCTCCGACCGCACGAACGAGACTGTGAGTATCACGGCGCCCAACGCCAGTACGAGAAGATCGGGCCACCAGAGTCTGCTGTGGATGAAGGCCTCATTGAAAGCCCGGGGCCCGAACCCGCGCGCGACCAGGCCCGCGAGCACGCCTGTTACAAACACAAAAAGGGCGCTTACCAGAAGCGCCGCGAGAGTCTCGAAAAAGAACCGCATGGACCCCGTAAGAGCGGCCACCAGCAAGCCGACCCAGGGCAGCAAGAGCGGCGCAACCAGGACTGCAAACAACAACAGCGCCTGTGAGTCCAGCAGCAGACCAAGACCCGCGATTGCGCCACAGAGGGCTCCATAGACAAACAACTCGTACGTGGGATAGGCTCGATGCGACAAGGAAGCCAGCAGAGTAGCGCGGCCTTCGGCGTCGCGGGGAATATTGAGTTGGCTGCGTCGACGTCGCCGGCCGCGTCGATCGGCGGGGCGTCGGGGCGAGTCCGGTATTGGCGGGTGCGGGGAGGTATCGGGCAGGCTCATTTTCGGAGGCTGGCTACGATTCGGAGTGGCTTGTCCAACAAATCAAAGGCCGCGAAGATATTGGGGACCACGAGATCGGCGGCCATCATGGTTTCGGCGGCGGCTCCTTCAGCGGACAACACGCAGATGCCAATGGCCGCTGCCTTCAACATCAGGGCATCATTCGCCCCCTGGCCGATGGCTGCAACGGAGTCAGCTCCCAAGCCTTCCACGAAAGATCGTTTTTGCGCCTGTTCGTTCCCGGGCGAAAGCCGGGTGGCGGTCAGATTCAACTGCTGGTCGATAGTGGATTGGCGTCCGTGGGTGTCAGCCGTCAGCAGGTGGACGTTCAACCGATCCCGAACCGAGGCAATCCGTTTGGATAATCCTTCTATCAACACCCCGTCGATGGCAAGAGTGCCGTTGACGTCCGTAACGAGATGCTCCAGGCGGACCTGCGGGCGTCCGGGAATTGTGAGTTCGATCATTCGGGCAATTATACAGTCGAAAGCACGCGGGAGAAGCTCGCGGAGGTTCGCAGCGCGGAGGCGCTGGGCCGCGTCGGTGTTTAGAGTTTCTTGCCGTTCCAGAACCTTGCAGAATCCGGACTCCTGTGCTAAACTAGCCGTCACCGTAAGACCAACGCTGTTGACTCCGAGAAGTGGGCGCCCCCCACTTTTCTGCTTGTATACGGAATTGATGGAGAAGTCGGAATGCCCAAGAACGAATTCGCCCTGGCTTTCAATGAAGTCCTGGAAGAGAAACAGCTCCCCAAGGACATAATCCTCGGCGCGATCGAGTCCGCCATGGTTTCGGCCTATCGTCGGGCGGCCAATGCTTCGACCGCCCAGCAGGTGGAAGCCAAAGTGGACACGGAAACCGGCAAGGTGACGATCTTTGCCGAAAAAGAAGTCGTCGAGGACGTCCAGGAAGAGAAGACAGAAGTCATCCTCGAGGAGGCCCGCAAGGTAAATCCCGAGGCCCAGCTGGGTGACATGGTTCTCGTTGAATCCACTCCTGCGGACTTTGGGCGCGTCGCCGCGCAGACGGCTCGCCAGGTGATTCAGCAGCGCATTCGTGAGGCCGAGCGGTCGGCGCAGATGGAGTACTTCGCGCGCCAGACCGGCGAAATTGTCTCGGGAATCGTGCAAACCACGAGTTTCCAGGCTGCCACCATCGGGCTGGACATGAAGGCCGAAGGGATCCTGCCCGCCAACCAGAAGATTCCGAATGAACGCTACCGGCTTCATGACCGAATCCGTGCCGTGGTGCTCGAGGTCAAGGACGGCTCGCGCGGCCCCCAAATTATCCTGTCGCGCGCCCACCGCAATTTCCTTCGCAGGCTGTTGGAGAATGAAGTCCCGGAGATCTATCATGGAATCGTCGAGATCCGTGCGATAGCCCGGGAGCCTGGCGCGCGGGCGAAGGTTGCTGTGATGGCCACGCAGCCGGGCGTCGACCCAGTGGGCGCCTGCGTCGGCATCAAGGGCGTGCGCATCCAGGCAATCGTCAGGGAGCTGCACGACGAGAAAATCGACATAATTCAGTGGGATCCTGATCCCGTGGTCTACATCTCAAAGGCGATCAGCCCGGCGCGTGTCAACGGGGTCTTTCTCTCAGACGCCGACGGCAGCCATACGGCGACGGTGGTCGTCATGGAAGACCAGCTCAGCCTGGCGATCGGCCGCGATGGTCAGAACGCCCGTCTGGCCGCAAAACTGACCGGGTGGCGCATCGACATTAAGTCGGTTGTTGAATCCGCGGCCGATGCGCTGGCGAAACTGCAAGGCGACGCTGATTTGGCGGCGGCCCTGCCCGCGGCGGTTGAAAATATCCCGCAGGTGCAGGAAGTCCTCGCCAAGAAAGCGGAGAATCGGCCAGTCACGCCCGAGGAGTACTCCCTCATCGCGCAATTCGTCGATCGGGTCGAGCGCCGCACCATACAGATCAAGGAAGAGGCGGCCCGCGTCGAAGAGGAACGCGTGGCAGCCGCGCGTGCTGAGATTCCGGAAGTCGCCTTCACTGTGCCGCTCGAAGGACTGGGTCTGAAAGAGCACATTTTCAACATCCTGGTCGAAGCCGGATATGAGACGATCGGTGATCTGATGCTGGCCCTCAAGCTGGACGAGAACACGGTCCTGGGGATCGCGGGCGTCGGGCCGAAAGCCGTCGAGAACATGCATGAGCGCCTTGAGGCCACGGAGTTCCCGGAGATGCCACCGGAAGCAGTGTCCGAGGCCGCTGCAGAGATTCCAGCCGAGATGGCAGGCGAGGCGCTGGCAGCGGGGGCAGAGGCGGTGGTCGCCGAAGCGGTCCCGGCAGGCGAGGCGTTGGAATCGGGCGAGGGCGTGAGCTTGCCCGAGGCCGAGGCAGCAGGGCCGCGGGTCAGAGGGGCTGAGGAGCCGGTCGAGGACGAAAACGCCAAAGACGGCGTCTCGCTGGATGAACTGTTCAAGCTGAAACCGGAAATCTTCCGAACGGGCGCGGCCGAGGACGAAGAGACCGAGAAGAAGAAGGACAAGAAAAAGAAGAAGAAGGCCGTCGAATTGGTGCTGGATGAGGAGCTCGGCGAGGTCGTCGGCCGTAAGAAGCACAAGCGCGGCGAGGATGAACTGGAAGTCGACGAATAGCCTCAGAACTCGCGCAGAGCATGTCAGGACAGTCTGGAATTGGGGCTCGTGAGGCGGGTCTCGCCGCATGAAGCATATTCCCCAGAGAACCTGTGTGGGCTGTCGCACCGTGATGGCAAAAAGGAAACTGGTACGAATCGTGCGGACCGCCGACGGGGTGTTCATCGATCCTACGGGCAAGCGTGCAGGGCGCGGCGCTTACCTACATGACCGAGCCGCCTGCTGGCAGGCCGGGTTGCAGGGCGGCCTCGCACGCGCATTAAAGGTGGAACTGACAGCGGCAGATCGCGACCGGCTGGCGGCATTTGCCGCCACGTTGGCAGATACCGCATCTGGCGAATAGCCATGTGAACGGATAAGTCTCGCTCACAGGCCATCGTCAGAACGCCTCGGTAACCCAGGCGGTTACTGTTGTGCAAGCCGATAATTCGGAGGTGGCTTATGAGCGTTAGCATACAACTCCCGTCCAGCGTAGTAATCCGCGACCTGGCCCAAAAGATCGAAAAAAGCCCAATCGAGGTCATCAAGAAACTGATGGCCAATGGTGTAATGGCGACCATCAACCAGTCCGTAGACTTCGATACGGCTGCCATCGTGGTCGCCGAGTATGGATTCGAAGCCGTGCCCGAAGTTCAAGAGCAGGCTGAGGCTCCTGAAACCGGAGAGATTCCCCTCTGGCGGCGCCAGATTGCCGATGAAGAGGCCGCCAAACTGACGCCCCGTCCGCCGGTGGTCACGGTGCTGGGGCACGTCGATCATGGCAAGACTTCCCTTTTGGATGCGCTCCGCCAGACGGATGTGGCCGGGGGCGAAGCGGGAGGCATCACGCAGCACATCGGGGCCTATCAGGTCGAGAGAAAGGGGCGCACGATAACCTTCCTCGATACGCCGGGTCACTCGGCGTTCACTGCCATGCGGGCGCGTGGCGCCCAGGGCGCCGACATCGTGGTGTTGGTGGTCGCCGCCGACGATGGCGTCATGCCACAGACCCGCGAAGCCATAGCGCATGCCAAGGCGGCACGCGTACCGATGATTGTGGCGTTGAACAAAATCGATAAAGAGAACGCCAATCCCGACCGCGTGAAGAAGCAATTGTCCGAGCTCGAACTGGTTTCTGACGACTGGGGCGGCAACACGATGGTCGTGCCCGTATCCGCCAAGAAGAAGCAGGGTATCGATGACTTGCTTGAGGCCATTCTGCTTGCCGCCGATAACACCGAGATCCGGGCGAATCCGGCGGGAACCGTGATTGGCACGGTCATCGAAGCGGAGGTGGACAAGAGCCGCGGCACGATCGCCACGCTCCTGGTTCAAAATGGCACCCTCGAGGCCGGCGACATTGTCGTGGCGGGCAAAGCCTACGGCCGCATGAAGGCCATCACCGATTTCAAGGGGAACCCCGTCAAAGAGGCCGGTCCTTCCATGCCGGTGGCGGTCATGGGCCTGAACGAGGTCCCGTCTGCCGGCGACGTCTTCCAGGTGGTTGACTCCGAACGCGAGGCGCGCGCGATTGTGGCAGAGCGCGTGCAGGCGGACAAGACCAAGTCGCAAACGAAGAAGAAGGTGTCGCTGGAAGAGCTGTTCGCCAATGTCCAGGCCGGCGAGGCCAAAGAGCTCCAGCTCATTGTCAAGGCGGATGTGCAAGGCTCGCTCGAACCACTTATGGTTGAGCTCCAGAAACTCGGCCAGGGTGAGATCGGCCTGAGGGTGCTGCACGCAGAGACGGGCAACATCGGGGAGAACGACGTGATGCTGGCCTCGGCATCCAAAGCCATCATCGTGGGATTCAACGTACAGGCGGAAGTCGCAGCCCGGCGCCTTGCTGAATCGGAAGGCGTCTCCATCCGGCTCTATGAGATCATCTATCGCATGTCGGAAGATATCGAGAAGGCCCTCAAGGGCATGCTGGAGCCCGTGGACGTGGAGAGGGTAATTGGGCGGGCGACTGTGCTGGCGGTTTTCCCGGCTTCCAAGCTTGGGCGCGTCGCGGGCTGCCGTGTGACCGAGGGCGAGCTGCATCGCAACGCCAGGGTCCGGCTATTCCGCGGTACAGACCTGGTATTTGAAGGGGAAATGGCTTCGCTGCGCCATGAGAAAGAGGACGTCCGCGAGATCCGTACGGGCTTTGAGTGCGGCGTGGGCTTCAAGAGTTTCCAGGATATCCAGGTGGGCGACCTGCTGGTCTGCTACACGGTGGAGAAGAGCTAGATTCGTCGGGCTGCCTTGACCGCAGCGGGCGAAATGAGCTCGGAAGTGCCATGCCATCGCAGGCGCGCCTCCAGCGCATCGCAGATCGTATTCGGCAGGAACTTGCAGAAATGCTGCTGCGCGATCTCAGCGACCCGCGCCTGAAGTCCGTGTTCGTGACGGATGTGACCCTGGATCGGGAGCTTTCGCACGCAGACGTCTACGTCTCAGCCTTGGAGGGCACCAGCCGGTCGCGCGAGGTCATCCAAGGCATGGTGTCGGCCTCCGGATACCTCCGCAAGCAACTGGCAAGCAGGGTCGAGTTGCGGGCCTTTCCGCGGCTGCGTTTCCACTGGGATCCCACGCCGGAGCATGCGGATCGCATTGAGCGCATACTCGCAGACCTGCACCGCAAGGGCGACAGCAACTCGTAGCCCCCGGCAGGGAACCCGCGGGCAGTGAGGTAATTGCAGGAACGTCTGGCGGGCTACGCAGCAACATCAGAAGGGGCGAACATGGCGTACCGAAAACCGTAGAGGCTAGTCTTGGAATGAACAGTGAAATTACCCGTGCAATTCAGACCCGCCTCGCGGAAGGCCAGAGTTTCCTGATCGCATCGCATGTTCGTCCGGACGGCGACGCGATCGGCGCGCTCTTGGGGCTGGGGCTGGCGCTGCAGGGGGCGGGCAGGCACGTGCAGATGGTGCTCTCAGACGGGCTTCCTTCGTCCTTCCGGCATCTGGAAGGCGCGGCGGCGATTGCCACGCACTTCGAGCCAGGTTTCGATACATTTGTCACAGTGGACTGCGCTGACTTCAAGCGGACGGGACAACTCCTCTCTGCTCTCAAGGCGCCCGACATCAACATCGATCATCACAAGACGAATGAGATGTTCGGCTCCCTGAACCTGGTTGAGGGTGACGAGGTGGCGACTTCCGCGATACTGACCAAGTACCTGCCCCTGTGGGGTTATCCCATCACGGCGCCCATTGCGGCCGCGTTGCTTACGGGCATCATCACAGACACCCTGGGTTTTAGGACCGCGAATGTCACGCCGGAGGCGATGCGGCGAGTTGCCACTTTGATGGAAACCGGTGTGGACATGCCGGAACTCTATATGCGGGGTCTCGTGCATCGCTCGTATGCCGCGGCCAGGTATTGGGGTGGCGGTCTCTCCGGACTGGAGCGCAAGGACGGGATGGTGTTTGCGACGCTCACTTTGGAGCAGCGAAAAGCCGCGGGTTACTCCGGCTCGGACGACGCGGACCTGATCAACGTGATCTCGGCGATTGACGGCTTCAAAGTGGGGCTGATCTTCGTAGAGCAGCCCAAGAACAGGGTCAAGATCTCGTGGCGGGCTTTGGAGCCCGGTCTGGACGTTTCCGCGGTCGCCGTAAAATTCGGGGGGGGAGGTCACGCGGCGGCGGCTGGCGCAGACGTGGACGGCCCCCTGCAAGCCGTTAAAGAAGCGGTCATCCGAAGCACTAAGGAAATGCTAAGGCTCTAGCCTCCACTTCCCCAATATAATTAGTCCGGATGTCAGGCCACACAAAGGTGGGATCGATGCAGGAGGAAAGTCAGCATGCAAACCGAAGAGGTTAAGAACGCCATTTCCGGCGTGCTTGTCGTCGACAAGCCGGTGGGGATGACGTCGCACGACGTAGTCCAGGCGATTCGAACGGGAACGGGTTTGCGCCGGGCGGGCCACACAGGCACGCTGGATCCGCGCGCGTCCGGTGTATTGGTGATTCTTGTGGGCCCGGCTGTGCGGCTCAGCGAATTCGTCTCAGCCAGTGACAAACGTTATCAGGCCATTATTCGCCTTGGATCCACGACCGACACGTATGACGCGGATGGCAAGCTTACGCCTTCAGATCAGCCGGTCAATGTGACCGAGGAGCAGTTCGAGAAGGCGCTCAGCAATTTTGTCGGCGAGATCGAGCAGACGCCGCCTCCGTATTCTGCGGTGAAGGTGCAGGGGCGCAAAGCCTATGAATTGGCCCGTCAGGGCGAAGAGGTGGAGTTGGCGCCTCGCAAGATAACGGTGCACCACCTCGAGATTCTGGAATGGGCGCCGCCGGAAGCCGTGATCGACGTTCACTGCTCTTCCGGAACCTATGTCCGTTCACTGGCAAATGACCTGGGCGCCGCCCTGGGGTGCGGAGCCTACCTGGTCGGCCTGCGGCGGACGAAAAGTGGTCGTTTCTCGCTCCGCGAGGCAACTCCGCTTAGAAAGCTCCAGGAGGCCTTCCACGCAGGCAACTGGTATCAATACCTGATTCCGGCGGCCGAGGCCCTGGCTGAGTGGCCGGCGGTTGAATTGAACCCTGACGACGTGGAGAACGTGCGCCATGGCCACCGAGTGATCGCCGCCGCCGGGGCCCAGGCCGGGATGGTAAGAGGCGTCAGCACGCAGGGGGAACTCGTGGCCCTGATGGACCTCGTCACTGGAGAAAGCGGCGAACCAGAGTGGCAGCCTAAGAAAGTCTTCTTCTCCTAGGCATCTCTAAAACAAGCGTGGTCGTGGGGGCAGACGACGTGCAAATGCCGAACCGAACAACCTTTCTCGCACCTTTCGGACCGACCGCAGGGCTCGTGTGTGTATCGATGATCCACGCCCATTCCATAGACGACACTCCATTGCGCAGTAGTTGGCTGACCATCGGCGTCTTCGACGGAGTCCACCGCGGCCACCAGGAGGTCGTGCGCAGCCTCATCGCGGGTGCGAGGGGGGCTGGAGCGCCCGCCGTGGTGGTGACGTTTTGGCCGCATCCGGCCATTGTCCTCGGACGCGGCAGCGTGCGCTGTCTGACCACGGACGATGAACGCGCGGAGCTGTTGGGTTCGCTCGGCGTGGACGTGGTCGTCACCCAGCGCTTCGATCCGACCGTCGCCAGCACATCCGCGCGCGACTTCGTCGCGCGCCTTGAGGGGCGACTGCATTTCACGCAACTCCTGATCGGGTATGACTTTGCGCTCGGGAAGGACCGGGAGGGTGACGGCACGCGCCTTGCGGAAATTGGGCAAGCCATCGGATTCCGTGTGCAGGTTGTTCCGGCATTGGGCGATGAAAGCGGCGTCATTTCCTCGACAGAAATCCGCAAGCTGGTCGCCACCGGCGACGTTGGGGAGGCTGCCAAACTTCTGGGCCATGGCTACGGCCTGCACGGGCCGGTTGTCCACGGCGACAGCCGCGGCCGGGAACTCGGCTTCCCCACAGCAAACATCGACTACCCCGTCCAGAAGATCCTGCCTGCCAACGGTGTCTATGCGTGCAAGGCGTGGGTGGACGGACGCGAATATGCGGCGGCGGTGAATGTCGGAATCCGCCCCCAGTTCCACATGGCGGCCGACGCACCGTTGGTCGAGGCGTACCTGCTGGATTTTGATAGGGAAGTATACGGGGCAGACATGCGCCTGGAATTTGTCGCCCGGCTGCGGGATGAGCGCAAGTACGGCTCTGTTCCGGAATTGGTCGAGCAGATCGAGCGCGACGTCGCCCTGGCCCGCGAGATGCTGGCGCCGTAGCTGCGGGGCCGCTCCCGTGAGCAATTGGCTGGTTCGCATCCACCGCCGCGGGCACGAGGTATCTTGAGAGTCGAGATACCGTCCTCGATCAGCGGCGGCTACAGAAGTGGGGATGGATACTCAGCTATAATTCCGCGGTCTTCAGAAGGCTTGGTCGTGCCCGATCGTCGCATATACCTCCTCTCCCCAAAAGAGTTCAGCCCCGAGACCATCGCGGTCGCGTTTGCCAAGACCTCCCGCTCTCCTGAGACGTTTGACGCGATTGCTGCCGGGCTCACCGACGAGAAGTCGGCACAGTTTCATGAGAAATGGGTTGTGGGATACGGGCATGCCTCCGTGGCCGAACATGCCGTGCTCCACGTCGCCTTCGAAAATGTCTCGCGTGTGGCGATCGAGTGCATCGAATCCAATCGCCTGGCATCCTACACCGAAAAATCCACTCGCTACCAGAAATGGGCGCCGGACGACTTCCACACGCCTGCGGAGCTGGCTGGGAGTGATTTGCTTGATGAGTATTCCCAGAGTCTGCCGCCTGCTGTTTCAGACCTACCTCGAGTCTTTGAGTCCCGTGCGCGACCTGGTCATCAGCCGGGCAACTCCCCGCGAAAACGAGTCAGCCCAGGCGCTGGATCGGCGCGTGCGTTCACAGTACGTGGATGTCTGTCGGTTCCTTCTGCCGGCCTCGGCACTCGCGAACGTGGGAATGACGGCCAACGCCCGCGTCCTGGAGAACACGATCCGCAAAATGCTTTCCCATAGACTGCAGGAAGTCCGCTCCATCGGCGAGCAACTGAAGGGCGTCGCACAAGCTGAAGTCCCCACGCTGGTGAAGTACGCACAGGCCGTGCCGTACCTCGAGGAGACAAGTGATCGAGTCTTTGCGCCCGGTTTCTCTGAATCCGAGGTCCCGGGCTCAGACGATGCCAACGCGACGAAATGTGTGTTGATCGACTTTGATCCACAGGGGGAAGACAAAATTCTGGCGGCAGCCCTTTATCGGGTGGGCAGGCTCCCGTACTCGCAATGTCTGCAGCGCGTCGGACGGATGTCGGCAGTGGAACGCGAGCGGCTGGCGACGGCGTTGCTGGGAAAGATGGGCTTGCACGATGTTCCCTGGCGCGAGCTGGAGCACTGCAGCTACACATTTGACTTGATCATGGATCAGGGGGCGTACGCGGAGTTCAAACGCCATCGCATGATGACCCAAACTCCGCAAGACTTGACCGCAGATCTGGGGTACAGCATGCCGCGCCTGATGGTTGAGGCAGGGCTGGGGTCGAGTTACGAAGAGGCCATGCAGTCAGCCGGACGACTGTTTCAGGCCTTGCGTGAATACTCGCCGCCGGTGGCCCAATACGTGGTTCCTAACGGATTCCACCGGCGGGTTCTGGCGAGATTTAACTTTCGGGAGGCGTTTGCCTTTTGTGAATTGCGCATGGCGCCCAATGCGCATTTTTCGATTCGAATGGTCGCCAGCGCTGTGGCAGAGCAAATACGCGGCGTGCACCCTTTGCTGGCGAGGTACATGCGCCTTCCTGAAGAATCTTCTGGGTCCATCCGGGAAGAATACTTCGCCACGTCTTAGAGGGGCTCGCGAAGCTAGTCCTCGTCGTCGCTGGTCGTCACGCCGTACACGCTATCAATTTGCGAGAGGATCTCGGGCGTCAACCGGGGTACGAGATCTGCGGCATCGAGATTCTCTTGCACCTGTGTAACCTTGCTGGCCCCCAGAATGACGGTGCTGACGTTCGGATTCTTCAGAACCCACGCGACGGAAAGTTGTGCAAGAGTGCAACCCAGAGCGCTGGCAATGGGTTTGAGGGCGCTGACTTTGTTCAGTTTGTCGGAGTCCGTCATCCTTGTATGCAACCAGTCATAGCCCTTCAACGTAGCCCTGCTCTCCGCTGGAATGCCTTTTTCGTATTTTCCCGTGAGCAACCCGGATGCAAGCGGACTCCAGGTTGTGGAACCGTAGCCGTAATCCTTGAACAGGCGGGCGTATTCGTCTTCGAACCGTTCCCGCTTGAAAAGGTTGTACTGGGGCTGCTCGGTGACCGGCTTATGCAGGTGATGCCGGTCGGCGATCTCGATGGCCGCGACGATGTCGGCCGCGGGCCACTCCGACGTGCCCCAGTACAGGGCCTGCCCGCGCTCCAATATATCGTGCATGGCCCAAACGGTTTCTTCGATCGGAGTGGTGGGATCGGGACGGTGACAAAACACCAGATCCACATAGTCCAGGTGCAGGCGATCCAGCGACCCGCGCATGCCCTCCAGCAGCCTCTTGCGATTTAGCGTGTTCTTTTCATTGACTCCTTCGTGGAGCCCCCAGTAGAACTTCGTGGATACCAGGTAGCTACTGCGACGCCAGCCCAGTTGCTCGAGCGCCGCCCCCAAGATCTCCTCGGCGCGGCCGCCGGCGTAGACTTCGGCGCAGTCAAAGAAGTTGACACCGCGTTCATAAGCGGCCGACATCAGTTCGACCGCCCTCTTGACGTCCAGTTGATTGCTGAAAGTGACCCAGGTGCCGAGTGACAGTTCGCCTACCCGAACCCCCGCCCTGCCGAGGTGACGATACTCCATGTTATCTCCCGGACGTCCCATGCGTGATTTGATGCCGGATTTCGTCTTCAGACGCCTGCCCGGCTCGGCACAAGCCCGCCTTGAATCGGATTATAACGCCCGTCCAGTATAATGATTTTGTGCGACGCACGCTCTCCCTTTGCATTCTGCTCACGGTTGCCTGCACGCCGGCAGTAGCGCAGGAGACGCCCACTCCGCCGGAACTCATTCCATACGTCACTGCCACCGCTTCGCCGACGGCGCCGCCGCCGTCAGGGCAAGTAGTCACCCCTCCAGCACCGCTCCCCTCACCAACGCCGTTCTCATATACGATATTGGCAGGCGACACCCTGAGTCAGGTGGCGGAGAAGTTCCACGTTTCGCTCGAGTCCCTTGTGCGCGAGAATCCCGGGCTTGATCCCAATGCCATGGAGATAGGGCACACTCTCCGGATTCCGCCGAGCGCCGCCAGTTTGGCGGGCCAGGCCACTGCCACTCCGGAGCCGCTTCCGATCGACCAGGTAGCCTGTCATCCCATTGCCGATGGCGGTCTTTGGTGCTTTGTCCTGCTCCGCAATGATACGGACAATATCATCGAGAATGTGACGGCACAGCTGACGCTGGTCGACCCGCAGGGGGAATCGGTCGCGAGTGCGCAGGCTACGCTCCTGCTGGACATCCTGCCGCCCGGCGATTCCCTGCCGCTGGCCGTATTCTTTCCGCCCGGCGAAGACGCCGCGAGCGTGCCGCAAGTCCAAATCCTGACAGCCATGCGCCTGCTGCCAACGGACAGCCGCTATCTGCAAGCATCACTGCATAATATGCTTGCGCAGGTATCGTGGTCCGGGCTTACGGCCCAGCTCCGTGGGGAGGTGTTGCTGCCGGTGGATTCCCCCGATGCAAAATCGGTGTGGGTGGCCGCGGTTGCCTACGACGAGACCGGGAGCGTTGTCGGGATCCGTCGGTGGGAGAGCACTGCGGGCCTGAAAGCCGGCGGCAGCATGCCGTTCTCATTCATGATATCGGCTGTCGCTGGGTATATTGCGCGGGTGGATTACGTCGTGGAGGCGCGGCCCTAGGCGATACGTTCCAAAGGCCCAACCGTTTCGCCGCCACCCCTGCGATTGCATGCATGGCCCGGTCAATCATCGTGCGGCTTGACCACTTTGGGCGAACCTTTGGCCCGCCGCCGGCGCAGGGTTACGAAGAGCCCGAGGACGAGCACGCCCGCGATCAGGACGATGGCCAGGCATGTGAATGCCAACACAAGGGTTAGTGTGATCGGCGGGCCGACGCCGGCGGTGGTTGCCGTCAAGGCCATGACGGTGGGGCACGCCGCAATCCTGTGAACAAACATCTTCGAGGGCAAATTCTCCGGGCAGGGCGGCGCGCACGTATTCCGCCGGCTGTATATCTGGCGGCAATATAACACGAAGATTCTTCGCAGGCGGCGCGGTCAGTTTGGACGGCTCTGAATGGCTGCGCAGGCTCCTGATGTATAATGATTCTTGAATTGCCCCGCCTGGGGGTAGCGACGCCCAAGGCAAGCCTCGCGATTGAGTTGGGTGGACCTTGAGGTCTCCGTGCTTGGGTGTGTGCGACAGCCGGGAAGCCGGGACAGGAATCCAATGGCATTACGCGGCAATCTGCGCGATTTCACAGTCACGCAACTGCTAAACCTCATCAACCTCGCACAGAAGACTGGCACGCTGGTCCTCGAAGGGCCGTCGGAGCAGGCGTACGTCTCCTTCAGGGATGGGAAGCTCGCCTATGCGCGGATCGGCAGTGAGGACGGGGGACTCGCCCAGGTATTGCACCGTGCTCACAAGCTCAACTTCAGGCAATATCGGGCTCTGAGCGACAGGGCCGGCAAAGTTACAGACAAGGAACTGGGTCTATTGCTCATCAGCGCCGGCTATGTCTCGCAGGAAGATATCCTGCACGATCTGCAGGCTCACTGTGCGAACATGATTCGCCGGCTGTTTACGTGGGCGGAGGGTTTGTTCCGGTTCGACGGTGAGTTGCTGCCTCCCGAGGACCGCATCAATGTTCACCTGGACCTCGAGAGCCTGATCATCGAAGGCTCGCGCCAGGTACGAGAGTGGGAACAACTCAAGGACGAGGTGCCAAGCCTTGATCTGGCGCTGAAATTCACGGACCGGCCTCTGACCAACCTGAAGCTGAGCGTGCAGGAATGGCGAGTGGTCAAGTACGTTGACCCCAAGAATAGCATGCGCCAAATTGCCCAGGCGGCGAAGATCGGCGATATTGAAATGCGTCGCATTGTATATGGTCTGCTTCAGGCGGGATTGATCCAGATGGTTCGTCCGGAAACCGCTCCGGTGCCGCTCAACCCGCGCATGTTCCCCACCCAGGACCGCGAAGAACAGCGCAGCCTCATCAACCGTTTGATCGGCAGGATCCAGAAGCTTTAGCTCCGGCGGAGCGAGGCGAGATTCGATGCAGACCGTCAAAATGGTTGTCACGGGGCCTTTCAGCGCCGGGAAGACGCAATTCATCCGCTCCATCAGCGAGATCGACGTCGTTTCGACTGAGCGCAAGGTGAGCCATGCCGCTGAGCGGGCGGTCAAGGACACCACCACCATTGCGATGGACTTTGGGCGCATCACGGTCGATGACGACCTCGTCCTGTATCTGTTCGGAACGCCCGGCCAGAAGCGCTTTGATTTCATGTGGGAGATCCTGTCGGAAGGAATGCTGGGCTTCATCGTGATGGTCGATTCATCGCGCCCCGAGACCTTTCGAGAGGCTCGCTCCATTCTCGAGACCTTCCGCGCCTATGCTCCGACCCCGTACGTGGTTGCCGCCAACAAGCAGGACATCGACGACGCCTGGGAATTGGACGATATGCGCCATGCGCTCAGGCTGGACGGAAACGCCAAGATCCTGCCCTGCATTGCCACCGACAAGAAGCGCGTGAAGGCCGTGCTCCTGGAGCTGCTCTACACAATTCTGGAAGAACTCGGATCCGACAAGTAGGCCGGTGCCCGCGCATCGGGATGCCCGCACGCGCGGACACGCTCGAGGTCGCTGCCGGGAGGCCACTGCGGGCCATGCACGGATTACACAGGCCTGCCGTGACGTTCCTGCAATGGTCATCAGAACGGGGAATGATATATTGAGAAACTATCACATTTGGCGGGTTTTTGCCGTGCCACGGTGTTAAGATTCACAGTCAGTCGCCCGGCTGAAGGTCGGGCACAGTCGCTCTGGCTTGCCTGTGAAGAGCCATGCATGCACGGAATCGTCTCGAGCACATGTTGTCATTTCCGGACATCATCTTGATATCGCAGAATGTCTTATCCGCCGCTCCCATTGTCGGTTTCCTGCGTCAGCTGATCGGCGATCCGGAATCCGCCCGGTGAAGCGAAGCAGCCGCGATCTTCCGGGCGTTGCCTCGGCCGCAGTGGTGCACACCGCGGAGTCAGTGCGATGTCCTCCGGCCTGATCTGGGCACTGGGCTTCCTTATCGCCGGAGTGGGCCTGGCCGCGCTGGTGTGGGGCGCGCTGAAGCTGCTGCCGGGTGCAGCCATCCGCGCCGCCCGCGGGACCGTTGCGGCGGGAGCCGTCCCCAGCTCACCGGATGAAGCCGTTGTGGTGATTGAGACCGGCGGCCGCTTGGACTTCCTGAACGAGACGGCGCGACAGTGGTTCTCGCTCCAAAACGATGATCCCCCAGACCTGGAGCTGCTGCTGCGGGCGATCAAGCCTGTTGACGACTTCCTGGCTCTTTGCGCCGCCCCCGGTCACAAGTTGCTCAACCTCGATGGCAGGCAGGTCGAGGCGGTTTCTCACCAAATTCCAGGGGCTCACGGACAGATGCTGGTGTCCCTGCGCAACCTGGAGCCTCTGGCGTCTTTCGTCATGGATTCCGGGGCGCCTTCTGGGCCAACCCTGCAGCTCATCACCGAATTCTCGAGAGCGGTTTCATCCAGCCTCGATCTTGAGACAGTCCTGAGCACAGTTGCCGATTACGTGATGCGGCTGGTCGCCGTCGACGTCCTGGAAATCAGCACCCGTGAGTCGTCCGGCCGCGATCTTGTCATCCGTCGGTACGAGGACACGCCAGAATCAGGGTCCGTGTTGGTGCGTGTGGACCGGGGCCGCTTCGGATCCCTGAACGTGCCCGTCCTGGAGACGGGGGAGCCGCGGTTCACCGCGGATGTGCGCGCACTTCCCGATGCGGACAAAGCCGGTTTTGTTTCCGGTCTGACTTCGTACATGGCAGTCCCCATGACCGCTGGCGAAGAACTGGTCGCCATTCTCGAGGGGGGCCAGACTGTCGGCGTCCCGTTCAGCAGGCAACAATACGATATCTTGCAGATCCTCGCCGGGCAGAGTGGCGGGGCCATCAAGAATGCGATGCTCTACGAGCAGGAGCGGCGCCACGCATCAGAACTCTCGGGCCTTGCCGATGTCGGGCAATCTGTTAAGGCCATGCAGGAACCCCGGGAGCTGTTTGAGCGGCTTGTGGAGAGCATTGCTCCTCTGTTCGACCTGCGAATACTGGGCTTCCTGCTCTATGATGAGAAGGAGCATCTGCTGCGTGCCGAGGTGCCGTTTCAGGGCCTGACGCCTGGCATCGTCGAAGCCTACCGGACCACGATTCAGTCTGGGACACCCGCCGAGACGCACCTGCTCAACAAGCAACTCCTGCTGACCGCCGACGCCGCTGAGGATAGCACGTGGCGAGAACTGAGGCTGGGCGGCGTTGCCGTGGCAGCCAGCATCCACGATGCTGCCCTGGTGCCGCTGCTCGTGTCCGGTCGCATGCTGGGCTACCTGCAGGCCTCCAATCATCGCGAGGGACCGCGCGCATTTTCTGACTCAGAAATCCGTCTCCTGAAAATCGTCAGCAACCAGGCGGCCTCGATCATCGATAGCACGCGGATGCTCTGGCGGAGCAATGATGAACTTCGCAGATCGGAGGCGATCCGAAAGGTCGCGGACCTGGGTGCGACTTCGCCAACCCTGGATGCGGCGCTGTCGCAAGCTCTTGAAGAACTTGTCCGGGTCTTCGGTGCGCGGCTGGCCGTGGTCGTGCTTCTGGATGAGCTGCGGGGCCAGCTGCGGGTGCACGCGGCCTCCGCCCTTGGCTTGACGGCCGAGCAAGCCGCCGCTCTGCCCAGTCTGGTGGTTGACCAGCCCGAATATGCCGGGACCGTGACCGCACGCCGCCATCCGTCGGTTCTGGGGCGCCTGAGCCTTGATACCGAGTTGGTGCCGTTCTACCGGGGCCTCTTCGATGAACCCGGCGTCGAGTTGGCGGTGATTGTGCCCATGGCCGCGCATGGAAAGCCGCTCGGTGAATTGATTATAGGCAGCGAACGGACAGAGTTTTTCAACCAGGCCGACGTCGAACTGCTTTCGTCGGCAGCCACCCAACTGGCCTCCACGATCGAGCGCTTTGAGCAGGCAACGGAGACGGACTCCTCCCTGCGCCGGCGCGTGGATCGGCTGACTGCGATGGCGCGCGTGGGCCGCGAAATCGCGGGCTCACTCTCCCTCGATCATCTTCTTCAGGTCATTCACGACGAGGGCATTCAACTGGTCGGCGCGGACTGCGGCAGTATCCTGCTTGCCGATACGGCCGGAGGCGTTACCCGGCACCGCTATCGGTCGGTCGGCTGTCGCTCGGGCGACGAACTCTCGCAGGCAGAACAGCGATCCATGGAGTTGGGGGAATCGCTCTCGATCGCTGATTTCAGGGAAGACAAATTCCCGCCTCCACATTCCGGTGTCAGATCCGCCCTGCTCGTCCCCATGCTGGATGGGGGCCGGCCCGTTGGATTGATAGAGCTGCACGCCTCCCGACCGGCGGCCTTTGACGCGGCCGCCCAGGAAACGGCTGAGACTTTGGCGGCTCAAGCAGCCGTCGCGCTGTCGAATGCCATCAGTGTCGAAGACGAGAGACGCCGCCTCGAAGGCCTGCAGCGGCGCCTTTCGACGCTCGAGAAACTCTCGACTGCGACTGGCGTCGTGGATCCAGCGCAGCCGCTGGAGGCCCCCCTTGCCCGGCTTGCCGAGGGAATACGCAATTCCACGCCTTTTCGCGTTGTACTGATAAGCGTGTATGAGCGCGAAACAGGACTGCTGCGACGTGCGGCGGGCGCCGGAATCTCCACCGAGGCCTTGGCGGAGCTGCGAGGGCGAAAGCAGCCGCTTTCCACTCTTCGGCAGCTCCTGAAGCCCGAATTCAAGATTGGCCGCTCATACTACATCCCGGCCGATCAGACGCCGCCGCTGCCGTCAGATATTCACTTTCTGTATGCCGACGAATACTCTGCACCAGACTCCACGCAGAATGCCTGGAATCCCGACGACTTCCTGCTCCTGCCGCTTGAAGATGCCGATGGAAGCCCGTTGGGTCTCATCAGCCTTGACGACCCCAGCAATGGACGGCGACCGGATCATGCCACGATCGAGTCGCTGGAGCTATTTGCCGGTCAGGCGGTGCAGGTCATCAACGTGTGGCAGCGCATGTCCGGCTTGAGTACTCAGAACGAGGCGCTGTCGTCGGCGCTGGAGCGCCAGCAACAGCTGCTGGTCGTAAGCCAAAATGACCTGCCGATATTGTTGCACAAAGACCTAGAACAAACCATGGCACTGCACGCCCAGGATCATCGCACGCAGCGCGTCCGGGCGGGCCTGCGGATCATGGAGGCCGTCGGTCGGCAACTCGACACCCCTTCTGCCCTGCTTACATTGGCGCGCGAGATGGTCGTCCAACTGGGGATGACCGCGGGCATGGTCGGGGAGAATACCATCGACGGACCTCGTCTCATGAGCACGATCGGCAAGGTGCCCGGCGCCTTCAATGCGGAGGTCCTCTTCGGCCAGCGAAACCCGCTGCGGGCCGCGCTACAAACCGGGATGCCCATCTTGATTCCCGACCTCGAGGAAAACGACGAGTGGCGTCATACGCCCCTGCTGAGTCCGCTGCGTGCACGAGGCGTCGTGTGCCTGCCACTCATTGTTGAGGGCCAGACCGTGGCGGCCGTGCTTGCCGTCAGCCTCGAACCGCTCCCGGCATTCACGGATGAAGATCGGACCGTATTCGAGCAGATGGCGCGTCAGGCCTCGGTCGTCCTCCAAAACATGTCCCTCCTGGCAGGCACACGCAGCCGGCTGCACGAGGTCAATGTCCTGCTCGACTTCAGTCGCCGGCTGACCGGCTTGGATTCGCCTGAGATCGTGGCGGCGCTGCTCGAGAGCGCTCGCAACGCAGTGGCAGCGGCGCAGGCCGGGGTGGTCCTGATGTGGAACGCGCAGGAGGCCATGCTCGCGCCGAGCGCCTCCGCCGGCTACGCCGATGATCAGGGCATGCTTAGCGTCTCGTACCGACATGGGGAAGCCCTGCCGGGGAAGGTCTTTGCTGCCGGGAGACCAGAGCGCGCGAACGAGGTCGATTTCAGAAGAGACTACGGCCTTACGCCTGAAGGCCTTGGCCTTTACCGGCAGGCCACCGGCGGCAGAGTGCCGGTTTCCAGCCTGCTCTTGCCGATCATGATTGAGGGGAAGGCCATCGGCTTGTTGGTCCTCGACAACTTCAACACGCCTGCTGCCTTCACGGAGCAAGATGAGGCGCTGGTGGGTTCCCTGGCCCAGCAGGCAGCCCTCTCGCTTGAGAACGTCCGTCTGTTTACGGAGACCGAGCAGCTTGCTCAGCAGATGGAGCAGCGCGTCATCGAGCGCACCGCGGAGCTTGCCCGAGAGCAGCAGCACACCGAGAACCTGCTGCGCAAAGAACAGGAAGATGCCAGCCGCTCGGCCGCCATCCTCGAGTCCGTAGCGGACGGTGTCGTGGTGACCGGATCGGACGATCGCATCAGCTTCCTGAACGCCTCCGTTGAGCGCATCCTGACGGCCGATGCCGCCGCGCTGCGCGGGCAACCACTCGAGGCCCTCATCGCGCTGTTCGGCGCGGCGGGCTCGGAGTGGTTGGATGCCGTTCGCCGCTGGTCGGCGGCGCCGGGTTCTTATACGGCCGGCGACTCCTACGCCGCGCGGCTGGAACTGAGCAACGACCGCGTTGCGATGATCCACGTCGCGCCGGTGGTCCTGGAGACGGATTTCCTGGGCACCGTTTCCATCCTGCGCGACGTCACGCACGAGGTGGAAGTTGACCGCCTGAAATCTGAGTTTGTCGCGACGGCGAGCCATGAGCTCCGCACGCCCATAACATCGATGAAAGGTTACGTCGAGATGCTGCAGATGGGAGCAGGCGGGGCGCTGAACGAAAATCAGTTGCACTTTCTCGAAATCGTTGCCCGAAACATCAATCGACTGAATACCCTCGTGGACGGCATGCTGGATATTTCCCGCATCGAAACGGCCAAAGTGGCGCTCGCACAGGAACAATTGGATCTGCCACAGATCGCCGCGGACGCGATCGGCGAGATACGGCAAAAGTCCGGCGCAGACAACAAGGCGATGGCCTTTTCGCTCCAGGCCGCCCCAGGCTTGCCGCAGATTCGCGGTGATGCCGAAAGAATCCGGCAGATTATGATGATCGTGCTTGACAATGCCTATCGCTATACGCCGGAGGGTGGAGCGGTGCAGGTGGTTATTCAGCGTGGTTCGAATCCGGACGAGCTGCAACTTGCGATTTCCGACAATGGGGTGGGCATTCCACTTCCCGATCAAGAAAGGGTATTCGAGCGCTTCTACCGCGGCGAGGATCCTTTGGTCCTGGCAACCCCCGGGGCGGGCTTGGGACTCTCGATCGCGAAGCAGCTGGTCGAAATGCACCATGGTCGCATCTCGCTGAGCAGCGAGGGCATTGCCGGCAAGGGCAGCACGTTCACAGTCGCATTCCCGGTCTACGAAGGATCCGCGTTATCATCGTCGTCGGGGTCGTCCGGTCAGCCTGCCGTGCGGACAGAGAACACGCCGCCGGCCGCGTCCTGACCGCAAGATTGCGTGAGCAGCGTATGGCGAAAATACTGATTGCAGAAGATGAACCCGACATCCGCGAGCTGGTAACGTTCATGCTGCGGTTTGCGGGTTACGAGGTAGTGGCGGCAACGAATGGCGAGGACGCTGTGCTTACGGCCGCCCGGGAACTCCCGGATCTCGTGCTCTTGGACGTGCGGATGCCCCGCATGACGGGCTATGATGCGTGCCGCCTGATCAGGGCGAATCCCGATCTCAGAAACGTGCCCGTGGTGTTCCTCTCGGCGAAGGGCCAGGAGGCGGAAGTCCGCTCCGGGATGGATGCGGGCGCCGAAGAGTACCTGCTCAAGCCGTTCTCCCCCGTGGAGCTGTCAAATCGTGTTCGGGCGATTCTGGCTCGCCACGGGAAGTGATCTGGACGGGCCCTCAGAACGCGGACCCCTCCGCCGAATGGAGGACAATCACCTAACGAGTGCTTGACCCGCAACAAAAGAGGGGTATATTAAGGTCAACAAGCAACGGGGAGCCTGGCGCACAGGCTGAGAGGAGCGTATGTCGCTCGACCCGCATCACCTGATCCGGATCATGCCGGCGGAGGGAAAATCGCGCATTCTGAAGACATCCTCCGCCTCGGGAGGATGTCGTTTTACATGCGAATTGTATTTGAGCGAGACCGTGCCTTAACGGACGGATCGCGGGACGGCACTGCCGGGCTCTCCGTTCCTGGCAGGTGGAGGCGAAATCACTGATGGCCGCGCGGCGTGTCGTGATCTTTGCCAATGGAGCCTTGCCGGACCGTGCCAAAGCGCAACGGCTTCTGGATGGCGACGAAACCGTGATCTGCGCGGATGGGGGGACGCACCATGCCCTGGCGCTCGGCCTGACGCCTGCAGCGGTCATCGGCGACCTCGATTCCCTCTCAAACGCGGATCGCCTCAAGTTGGAGAGCGCTGGCGTCGACATCACACCGTACCCTCGTGACAAGGACGAAAATGACCTCGAGCTCGCTCTCCGACGGGCGGTGGCATTGAGGCCTGCAGCCATTCTGATCATGGGTGCGCTGGGCAAGCGGCTGGACCAGACGCTGGGGAATATCGCTCTGCTCTCTGATCCCGCGCTCAGCCAAATCGACTGCCGGCTGGACGATGGATTCGAAGAAGCCGCGTTTTGCCGGTCGGTGCGCGAGATACGAGGTGCGCCCTCGGACCTTGTATCTCTAATTCCGTGGGGCTCGATCGCCGAGGGTGTCCGCACCGAGGGGCTCCGCTGGGGTCTGAATGGCGAAGACCTCCAGCCCCAGAAGACGCGAGGGATCAGCAACGAGATGCTCGCTGCATCTGCCACGATCCGAATAGAGGCAGGCTTGCTGCTAATTGTTCACCGTCGCCTGTCCTGAGCAGAATCCACCACGAAAGGTCGATATGAGGCGCCTTCCATTCTTCTGTGTGCTGCTGCTGGCAGCCTGCGCACCAGGTATTTCCGGACCGGAACCCCTGACGGTTCTGACGCACGACTCCTTCGCCGCCACAGACAGCGTGATCCACGACTTTGAGCAGGCGAACAATGCCAAGGTCAGCTTCATCAAGGGCGGTGATGCCGGAGCGGCCCTCAACAAGGCCATCCTGACGAAGAGCGCTCCCCTGGCGGATGTCTTCTACGGTGTCGATAACACGTTTCTTGCTCGCGCCTTAGGCTCTGGAATCTACGAAGCTTACGATTCGCCCGCCCTGGCGACCGTCCCTGCAGAATTTCAGCTCGACAGCACACATCATGCACTGCCGGTGGACTATGGCGATGTGTGCATCAACTATGACAAGTCGTATTTTGCGGAGCACCAGTTGGCGGTCCCCCGGAGCCTGGAGGATCTGGCACAGCCCGCCTACGATAGCTTGCTGGTTACAGAGAATCCGGCCACCTCCTCGCCGGGCCTGGCGTTTTTGCTGGCGACCATAAAACACTACGGCGATCCTGCTTACCTGGACTACTGGAGTAAACTGCGCCGCAACGGCCTCGTGGTTGTCGACGGATGGGAAACCGCCTACTACACAAACTTCAGCGGCTCATCCGGAAAGGGTGCCCAGCCCATGGTCGTGTCGTACGCGACGAGCCCTGCTGCCGAGGTGATGTTCGCCCAGACCCCACTGCAAGATTCCCCCACTGCATCCATCGTCGGGCCGGATACATGTTTTCGACAGATCGAATTCGTGGGTATCCTGCAGGGCACGAAGCATCAGGCGCTGGCGCGTAAGTTTGTGGACTTCATGCTAAAGGCCGAATTCCAGGGTGACATGCCCGCCCAGATGTTTGTCTATCCCGTTGTCCCAGGCATCGCGTTGCCCGACGCCTTCACGAAATACTCGCAAATTCCGGCTCAGCCGGCCGCGATGTCCCCGGACGAGATCGCCCGCAATCGCGACGCCTGGATCCAAGCCTGGACGGACGTGGTATTGCATTGAGATTTGGAAACTCGCAAGCGCAGCGCACGCGCTTGGAACCGCCGGAACACGAAACGGCCCCTCCCACAAACCGATTCGCATGGCTGCCCCGCGCGGCGCTTTGGCTTCTGCCAATGTCGTTCCTGGCAGCTTTTTTCTTTTTGCCATTCGTCCGGATTCTGGCCTCGGGCCTCAGTGTTCAGTCACTCTCGGCGGCAAACCTTCGCCTGGTCCTGGAGACATTCGGCTTCACGGTCTATCAGGCCACGCTCTCGACGATCCTGACGCTCGCCCTCGGGCTTCCTGCCGCCTTTCTGTTTGCACGCTATCGATTCCCCGGACGATCCCTGCTGTACGCTCTGACAGCGGTGCCCTTCATGCTGCCGACTGTCGTTGTCGCCGCTGGCTTCAGCGCGCTGTTTGGACCCAGAGGATGGGCCAACCTGATCCCGATGGGGCTGCTTGGCCTTGCGACACCACCGATCTCTTTCATTGGCACGCTGGGTGCTATTCTTATTGCACACGTCTTCTATAACACGACGATCGTCATCCGGCTGGTGGGCGGCGCACTCGGCGGGCTTGACCCGAAGTGGGAGCAAGCCGGGCGCTCACTGGGCGCCGACTCGCGGAGCGTTTGGTGGCGGGTTGTCCTGCCCATGCTGCGTGCGCCTCTGCTGGCAGCCACGCTGCTGGTCTTCCTCTTCGATTTCACAAGCTTCGGCGTGATCCTGCTCTTGGGTGGACCCGCCTTTGCCACGGTGGAGGTCCAGATCTACACCGAGGCGCTCTACCTGCTAAATCTCCCAGTAGCCTCGCTGCTGGCTTTCGTTCAATTGTTGTTCACAATCGGCTTCTCGGTTCTCTACACGCGGCTGGCAGTTCGTGCTCGCGTGCAGGCTGTGCCGCGCGCCGCGGACTCGAATCGTCGAGCGGCCGCCGGCAGGCGGGAACGCTCATTCGTGATTCTTGCAGTCGTTGCATTGACGCTTTTCTTTGTGCTTCCAATGCTTGCGCTGCCGCTGCGCTCAATCTCACGTTTGGATGCCAATCGCGGGGAGCGCGGGGCGGTGCAGGCAGGATTGACGACCGAGTACTACTCGGAGCTCTTCAGCAATGCGCGCAACTCCATTTTCTACGTCCCGCCGATACAGGCGGCAGCGAACTCGTTGACCTACGCCAGCGCGACCGTGCTCCTGTCCCTCGCGCTTGGGTTTCCCGCGGCTTCGGCCCTGGCAAAACCGGGTCGATTGGAGAAGGTCCTGGATCCGATCTTGATTCTTCCACTGGGCGCCTCGGCGGTGACCCTTGGGTCTGGGATTTATTGTTACGTTTGGACGATTGGCTGGTCCACCCGTGGATGGTGCCGCTTGCGCACACGCTGGTGGCGCTGCCCTTTGTTGTCCGCACGCTTCAGCCGGCGCTTGCTTCACTCCCGGATAGGCTGCGCCAGGCCGCCGCCTCGCTGGGCGCCTCGCCGTTTCGATCCTGGCAGGTCGTAGACTGGCCGATCGTGCGCCGCGCCACCGTCACGGCCGCAGGCTTTGCCTTTACGATCTCGCTGGGTGAATTCGGCGCCACCTCGCTGCTCACCCGACCGGAATATCCCACGATCCCGATTGCCATCTATCGATTCTTGTCACAGCCCGGAGGGTCCAATTACGGGCAAGCTATGGCCATGGCAACCATGCTGATGGCCCTCACGACCGTGAGCATACTGGTGATAGAGAAGCTGCGGCTTCCCGGTGCCGCGGAGTTCTAAGATGCTTGCCGTGCGCGGTATTCACAAGAGTTATGCCGGAAGGAACTGCTTCAGGGGGTCTCGCTCGACATCCGCCGCAACGAGACGGTGTGCCTGCTCGGTGCCTCTGGCAGCGGCAAATCCACGCTCTTGCAGATCATTGCAGGTCTCCAGCCGCCTGATTCAGGCACAGTGTCCTGGGGCCGGGAGAATCTTGCCTCGACCCCCGCCCATCTGCGGGACTTCGGCCTCGTCTTTCAGGACTATGCCCTTTTTCCTCATCTGAACGTGTTTGAAAACGTGGCCTTTGGCCCGAAGATGAAGGGCTGGCGGCCGGACGCGATTCGGAGGCGGGTCGACGAGGTGCTGCAAATGGTGGATTTGGCGGGATTCGAGCAGCGTGACGCGGCAACCCTATCGGGCGGAGAGCAGCAGAGGGTGGCGCTGGCGCGTGCTCTCGCACCCCGTCCGCGATTGCTGATGTTTGACGAGCCCCTGGGTGCATTGGACCGCACGCTGCGGGATGATCTGATCCTGCAGCTCAGGGAAATACTCGGCCGAACCAGAATCCCGTCCTTGTACGTGACGCACGACCAGGAAGAGGCATTCCGGATTGCAGACCGGATTCTGCTATTGCATGAAGGTCAGATCGTGCGAGCCGGCACCCCGAAGGAAGTATGGGAACTTCCAGGATCTGCCTGGGCGGCGCAGTTCCTGGGCCTCGGCAGTATTGTGCGCGGCATCGTGGTGCGCGGCAACCGGCGTGCCAAGACGGAGTATGGCACGGTGGCGTTCAAATGCGGCCACGAGCACCGACCGGGAGACGACATCGCGCTCCTCGTTCGGCCAGTGCCCGCCGAGGGTGGGAGCACGATATCCGGTAGCGTGCGCGAAACGATCTTTCAAAATGACAAGTACAGGGTGCTGCTTTCCGGCGGTTTGTACCTGGACTTGGATGATGCCCCCCGGATCGGCTCGAACATTCGAGTGACTGTGATAGCCGAATGTCTTGGCGCACCGCCACGATCGTGATGGCCGATCCTCCGCTCCCCGACGAATCCAAGATAACGGTACTGAAACTTGACCTGGCAGGCAAGGTGACCTGGCAGTACGCCGGCACGCTTATGACGCGCCGCCGCCACTCACTCCGGTTGCAGGCCTTCTTCGATCTGGACGCCGTGCCCGTCGCCGGTCAGGTGTTCCGCAAAGGCGATCGCTTTGTGGAGACATTCTTCGACGATCGCATGTACAACATCTTCCAGGTGTTCGACCACCGTGATGGCCAATTGAAAGGCTGGTACTGCAATCTATGCCGGTCGGCGGTGATCGATGCGACCAGCGTTGCCTGCGTGGACCTCGCTCTGGATCTCTGGGTGTCGCCGGACGGACGCCAAGTCGTACTGGACCGCGAAGAATTCACGGCGCTGCCGATCGCCATCGCTGAAAGACAGCAAGCAGTCTCCGCGTTGGCGGAGCTTCAAGGCCGTTTTGGGAGATTGCTTCCCCGCTAGGTGAACGCCGCCGCTATGGCAGCGACGTCAGGGGGTCACGCCCAGCATGCGGATGACTTGGTCACCGTAGGTCCACGCGGCCCAGCCGCCAATCACGCAAAGACAGCACAGGACCAGGACGACTACCAGAATGATGATCCAGGTATTGCTCCTGCGAGGCTGTTCAGGCATTGGGGTCGGCGTTGATGGCATGTCCTGATTCATTCGCATTTCTCCTTCCAAGGCTTAGTGTTGCAGATGGGGAGTTCTCGGTGACGAGCGATCCCCGCGCTTTCGCGTGCTCTCGTTGAGCCGCCGACCAGACTCAAGCGGACTCCGTGTCCGGTTTGGGCCGCGCCCACCACCACAACAAGCCCACGATGACGGCAGCAGTCAGCACGACGATTACGATCGGTACCAGCACGGACGCCAATGAAACGGCCGTAGAGGCTACGTCTTCTGCAATGCTGACCGGCACGTTGCCGACGCCACCCGTCGTGGCTGTCACCAGCGGACGGACCGCCGCGGACTTGGCCAGGTGAACTCCTCCCGCCACCAGTAATCCACACGCCAGTGCGATCGCCGGATGGATGCCGTGAACGACATTGGTGCCCGCTGCGAAAACGATTGCTCCGGCCACGGGCCGGACAAAGGTCTGTATCAGGTCGTTGATGTGGTTCGCGAGGGGCAGCTTGTCAGCCAGCATCTCGATGATCAGCAGGATGCCAAGCAGGATCAGGATCCACGGATTGGCCAGCGTGTCGTACGGCGGGCTCAAATGAATGAGACTCGTGTAGTGGGCGAGCACGCCGACCACCAGCAGGGGGATGTAGGCGTTCAATCCCGCGCTGGCCGAAAGTCCAAATGCCGAAAAAATGCCAAACAGAGCTTCTGTCATCTACACTCTTGTCATGTCAACCCGGGGAAGCCTCCCCAGGTGTGCGTCAGACTCAGCCGAAACACGTCGATCCCCATAATCAGAACGAACGCAAGCGTGAGCCCGGCGAGGGCAGGCAGCCAGAGTTGGCTGAGGTGCTCGAAGGCGTTGTCCTGCCTCATGATCATGATCCAAACGATGCTGAAGACAAGGCACAGAAGGGCCAGGACGCCCAGGCTGCTGAGCACGGCAACCGGGTAGAGCACGGCAGGGCTCTCCGTCAGGATTGCCAGGTCGATCACCAGGAGTATGCCGGCCAGGAGGCCGAAGCGGCGCCAGGTGAGTGCCGGCAGCGGAGTCGGGGCGCGCCAGACGCTCTGGTTGTACATCGGGAAGAGAATTGCTCCCATGGCCAGACCCATTCCGCTTCCCGTGAGCACCCTGGTGACATTCGTGGTTACATACAGATTGGGAATGCCGGCGAAAGCCCCGGGGGAAACCGTTCTGAGCAGTGCCAGATACGAGTTGGAACCGTCGAAAGCGAAGGCTGCAAACAGCACCGCCAGGACGGCCAGGATGCCGCGACTGGGAAATTGCCTCCGCCTGGGGCTCACCAGTCCCTGAAAGATCAGGGCGATCGCGGCAGCATTGAATTCGCCCGTGCAACGCGCACACAGCGGCAATTGCAGGCTGCCGATATGCAGGGAATGCGAGTCGATCCGGTGACACACCGCGTAGCCAATTGCATCCAGCTTGCCCATCAAACCCGGAGGTGCCACATACAGCCAGGCGGAAAACGCGACCACCGCCGCGACGGGCACAAACCACCTAGCCAGCCTGGATCGGGCTGAAGCGGGCACGTTTTGCATTGTCGAGGGATTATATGTGGATTATCCGGTCACCGCAAGAAAGGGAACTGGCTGCCACGCGGCAAGGGTAGATGGATGCCTATTAAACCAGAATGCCGTCGCTTGCGACGGCATTCGTGGGCGCTGTGGCTTCCCGAATTAACTGAGGAGGGATGCCACAGCGCTGCGTTTGATGCTACTATCCATGTCGGACATCACCTCCTCCTTTCAATAGGATGGCAATCGATTGTGATCCCCCAGTGTGCACAAAGTATCGCATATCTTGAATTGGATGTCAATGGGCCGATTTGGCGGTCCTACAGCCCGGCGCCTTCGAACATGATGATAGGCTTTGAGAGACTTCGCGAGCACCGGCCTGCTACCCTTGCGCCGGTTCGACGGAGGTGAATGATGAAGCAACAATGGAGATGGGTCGTGCTGACGGCGCTCGTGCTCGGATGGCTGCTGGATTTCCTTTTCTGGAAGCAGCCGGCGGGGATTAACTTCGCCGTATACGCCAGCCTGTGCATCGCGGGAGGCCTGGTCGTCATGCGGATGAGCAAGCAACGCATGGCTGTCGGTGCGGCCGCGCTTGTCCCGCTGGCCCTTGTTTTCGCCGCGCTGACTTTCGTGCGAGCCGAGCCGCTTACGTTGTTTCTGAGCATTATCGTCACATTATTCTTGATGGCTCTGCTTGCGGCCACCTTCCTGGGCGGACGCTGGCTCGGGTATGGGGTGGTGGATTACGTGTTGGCCTTGTGGCGACTGGCGTGGAGCATGCTTACGAGGCCGCTCCGTTACCTCGCCGAGATCAGAAGCCAAGAGTCCCAGCAGCATGAGGCTCGAAGCCCAGCGGGGTTCTGGCCGGTGATTCGTGGCCTTGCGATTGCCCTGCCTATCGTTGTCGTTTTCGCCGCCCTCCTGGCATCGGCTGATGTCGTCTTCGGGCGGGAGTTATCGGCGCTGCTCGAAGCCCTTCAATTGCAGCGACTGCCCGAATACGTCTTCAGGCTGCTGTACATTGTCGCTGCAGCTTACGCGCTGACAGGTGTCTTCTTGCATGCGGCGTCCCAGAGTGCGGACGACAAGATCACTGTTGAGGGAAAGAGGCTGGTCACGCAATTCCTCGGAGCCACGGAGGCCAGCATCGTGCTTGGCAGTGTGGCAGTCCTGTTTTGCGCTTTTGTCGTGGTTCAAATCCAATATTTCTTTGGAGGGCAGGCCAACATCAATGTGACCGGGTACACGTATTCTGAGTACGCCCGCCGCGGCTACGGTGAACTCGTGGCGGTCGCCGCCTTCAGCCTCGTCATGATCATGGGCCTGGGTGCCGTTACCCGGCGGGAGACTACGGCGACGAAACGCGTCTTTTCAGCGCTGAGTGTCATTGTGGTGGCCCTCGTTGGCGTCATCATGGTCTCCGCGTACCAGCGCCTGAGGCTCTACGAGCTGGCGTACGGATTCTCCCGACTGCGGACGTACGTTCACGTGTCCCTGGTCTGGATCGGCCTGCTTCTGTTTGCCGTCTTGCTACTGGAAATCCTGCGGCACGAGCGCCACCTGATGGCCGCCATCCTCGTCGCCGCCCTTGGATTTGCCGTCAGTCTGGCCGCGCTAAACGTCGACGGCTTCATTGTGAAGCAGAATGTAGACCGCGCCGTCCGGGGCCAGGGCCTGGATGTTCCTTACCTGGTTTCACTTTCAACAAACTCGGTGCCAGCCCTGGAGGCGATCTTCGTATCCCCATCCTATCCCGGTCTGACTCGCGATGCGGTGGGCGCCGTTCTGGCCTGCCGCCAGCGTGTGCACCCTCTCCGATCGAGCCTGGACTGGAGGTCGTTCACCTTGTCCGCATGGTGGGCACGGAATGCGATGGGGACCGTGAAGGCCCAACTCGATGGGTATCGCTTCACCGACTTGGAGCCGCCCGTTAAACTACTCACGCCGGACAGCGTGCTCTACGAATGTGGGAGTTAACCCGATTGAATGCCGGATCGTCCGGCTCTACTCTCACATGATGAACGGATTAAAGTTGGTGTTGCGGTCGTAGTAGTCTTCGGCCTCGGCGGCTTTCAGGGCATTGACAGCCGCGTAAGTGACCGGGGTCATGAGGGCCTCGATCCCAACCTTGAAGAGATAGTTGGTAAGCGTCAGGGTAATGAAGAGGCTCCACGGGAAGACGCCGAACACGCTGGCAACCCCCACGAACACGAAGGTGTCCACGAGTTCGCCAAAGATCGTGCTGCCGATCGTTCGAGTCCACAGCCAACGACCGTTCGTCAGGACTTTCATCTTCGCAAGAACGAAGGAATTTGTAAACTCTCCGCTCCAGTAGCCGGCCAGGCTGCCGAACACGATGCCACCGGAACTCATGCCGCCCAGGATGGCTGCATAAGCGGCATCCCCGGCATACTGCTGCCAGGTCGCTTCACCGGGCATGCGACTCACGACGAAGAACACAAGCGCGGCCAGGGCCAGGCAGAAGAAACCGGTCCAAATCACGCGGCGAGACCGGCGATAGCCGTAGACCTCCGTCAGAATGTCGCCAAATACGTAGCTGATCGGGAACAATATGGTCCCCGCGTCGAACGCCATTTTCACGCCGAGGATGCTAAACCCCAGATCGACGATCTTTGCAGAAGATGCGACGTTGCTGACCAGCAGCACCGTGACGAAGATCGCCATGATGAAGTCGAAGAACCGGTAGCGCCTTTGCAAGGGCCGCTCCTCAGGATGTTTCATGACGCGCACAAATTCTCCGCAAGCCGCAAGGATCTCGGGCGAATTGCCATGGGGGGATTCTACGCCGGCGCGGCCTCTGTGCGGCGTCGTATGCAAGGTGGGCGAGCCTCAGACAACGGCGGGCGCTGGCTGGCGCGCACCCCCGACACGCAGCAGGACCACGCTCGCAATCACCAAAAAGCTCCCGACCAATTGGCTGACGGCAAGTTGTTCGTGGAATAGCAGGAAAGCCCAGACAGCAGTAAATGCCGGCTCCAAGGCCCCGATTACGTTCGCAACCGTGGCGGGCAGGTAGGCCAGACTGACGAGATACAGTCCGAAACCGCCGACCGTGGGGCCGACGCCGAGGACGAACAGGATGCTCCAGCCACTGAGCGAATTGCCAAGCCACAGGAAATTGGAAAGTGGGCCCTGACCCGAGGCGGTGTTCACGAAAAGGTTGAACAAGAACAGGAAGAATATGGCGCTGCCGAAGCCGTATAACATCGTGGTCCAGGCGTCGAGTGACTTGTTGGCCGAGGTCTTTCCCACCATGTTGTAGCAGGCGAAGAAGAACCCGGTCAGCAATCCAAAAACAATGCCGGCCGCATTGACTTGCCAGGCGGCAGGGCTGGCGGCGCCCGACACCAGGACGATGCCGAGAATGCTCATGGCGATGCCGGCCACCTTGACGGCGCTGATGTGTTCAGCCAGCAGGAAGTGAGCCAGGACCGCGGTCATGGCGGGTGAACTGAAGGCCAGCACGGTTGCCACGGCGGCGCCGTTGAACTCGACCGAGAACGTCCACATCGAGTTGAACAGCGCCAGCGTGAAGCCATAGAGCAGAAAGAACTTGAGGTTTGCACGATCCAGGCCGAAGCGCCGCCGGCTGAAAAGAGCGAAGAATGCAACTAGTCCGAAGGCAACAAAGACATCCCGCCAGAACGCCAGCACCAGGGAGGGCAACTGGTACACACGGCTGAGGTAGCTGATCAGGATTCCTGTAAAGGAGAGCAGGATTGTGGCCGCCACGCCGATCAGGTAGCCTTCCGAGGTTTTCTTGGGCGTCGGCTGCATGTGATTCCTTAAGAGCAAAGCCCTGCGATTGCAGGGCTTTGGGCAGGTGCCCCCATGGAGATTCGAACTCCAGTTTAAGCCTTGAGAGGGCTTCGTCCTGGGCCCCTAGACGATGGGGGCTCGTACGCCATGACGTGAGCGGGCGAGATTGTATCATCGGGCAGGCGAGCCGTCAAACTGGGCGATGCCTCTGCCTGCGCACTACTTGAATGCCCCGTGCCTCCTTAATCGTCTATCCCGTCTGTTCTGCACACGCAAGCAGGGATGCGGCCCACACTGCCTGAGCCTCCTAGCGGGGCTTCACGGAGTACACCGAGCCGTTTTGGTCGGTGTAGAGAGGCACAAGGTCCGCGATCGTGCGGAGCTCTTCTGGAGTCGCGTAATTGGTCTTGTGGGCTTCCGCGTTGAGCCAGACGACGTAGCCGCCCGTTCCCGGCTTCGGCCATCCCGCATAGCGCTGCGCCAGCTCCGCTGCCCTGCCGGCAGACTCCAGTGTGGGCACCGGTTCGACCAAGGTCCGCACCATGAGCCAGGTCGTGTCACCACCGTTGCTGTAGAGCGTTTCACCCTGCAAGTTGAGCCCGCGCAGGAATTCGGCCATGCGAGAGCGCTGAACATCGCCCTTGTTGATGGAGTTGTATGAGCTGACGTCGCCGCGAGCCATGGAGGCCCGCACGTACTCGTTGCTCCTGCTGATTGGAAAGCTGGTCCAGATCACGAACAGGCCAATGGCGATTCCGTAGAGCGCTCTGATGGGAACTCGGGACCTTGCCGCCTGCAGTACCTGGGCGCCGACAACCGACATGAGAACCAGGAGCGATGGCAGAGCAATGATATGAACCCGGTCAGTATTGATGCCTTTTAGCTCATAGTAGCTGATATCAAGCACCAGCACTGAGAAATAGACCAGTAGGAAGACAAAGTGTGGAGCAACGAGCGGCTCGGCGATCTTCCGCAGGAAGCGCCGCGTACCCGTAAGCGCGACTGCCAGAACGAGTCCCACAACGATGGCGCAAAGGAGGTTAGGCACACCTGCTGCCGAGATGATCCGGTACGGAATGAACCAATACAGCACCTTTTCCGCCCCCGTGGTGAAGTTCAAGAGCGGCACGGCCGGAAGCCTTGCTCCAAAGACCGTGCCGTTGACCGGGGCATTGTGGAGGTATCCCCAGGAGAATATCGGCGCTGCTGTGACCAGCCCAAAGGCCAACGCCGCGGCGATGGCCCGACGCCACTCGCTCCTGTGTGCATACGCGGCCACGAGGACCCCCGTGACTACGAGTGCCAAGCCGGCATAGCGCTGAAAACAGCTCACGATCGTCAGGACCGCCGCCAACGCCGCGTATCTTCCTTGACCCGATCGCAGGTAGGCCGCCGCGAGCATGCAGAAGAAGAGCACCATAAGCATGAACAACGGGTCGGAAGCGATGTTGGCGCTGATTTGGATCAAGGAAGTCGAGCTGAAGACGACGAAGCTGCCAAAATAGGCGAGTATCGGCTCGTTTCCGAACGCGTTGTGCAGGTAGGTGCCGGTGAACCAAATCAGCGCGCCAAATACCAGGATGTTGAGGATCCAACCCACAACAAAGACATCCTGCCTGAACAGGGCGCTGCCGCCAGCCAGGATCAACGAGTAGAGTGGCGGGAACTGGGTCAATTCCGTCCCAGAGTAGTCGACGAGACCTCGGCCGTGGAGCAGATTCTCGGCTGTTGACAGAATCATGGCGGAATCCGTTGATACACCGGGACCCATGCGCGATGTGGCGGCCCAGACGACAGCCATCCCTGCCAGTGAGAGTGCCGCGAGGTAGATGTGGAAGACGTTCTTGGGTTTGAAGGACATCCTAAATTTCGCCCCGTTGTGAAGGTCGCGCTGCCAGCATCTTCGCCGTGGCCGTGCGGGCGGCTATTCTACTATGTAGACGACTAGTTCTCCGGGACCATGCACGCCAATCGTTAATGTCATCTCGATGTCGGCGGTCCGCGAAGGGCCGGTCACCAGCACGGTCGCCGCCGAGTCTGCCACATCCGGGTTTCTGAGCGCCTGCTCCAGTGTCCAGACGATCTGACTCGGGTGGACAATCGCAATGTGAGTCCTGGGAAGCAGCGACGTCGTCATCGGCCGACCGGCGCCGGTCGTCAGCACGAGCGTGCCTGTCTCGGCGATGGCGCATGCGCATCCCGTAATGCCAACAGGGACGCTTGCGTTTGGACTCGGGAGGACCTGGATGCCCGCAGCGTCGAGCGACTGCCAGTCCAAGCCGTCGATATGATCCCATGCAAGGACTGCCACCGTAGAACGGACACGCAAGAATCCCAGTAGTGCGTCCTGCAGATCGTCCATCGTCACTCGGTGTACTTCGGCGCCCACTGCACCGAGCTCCGCGACAAATCGATGGACCGGATCTTGGTTTGCGAGATGACCCATGGCTCCTGGAGTGACGGTTGCCGGCGCTGCCGACGAAGGCACGATGCGCGGCGGGGTGGCGAACGGCTCCGCATCGTTGGGTGTTGCCAGGGCCCCTCGGCGGCGATCCGCCCACCTCGCACGAAAGGGTTTCGCTGCCGGACGGGGAAGGTCCTTGCTGAAGCCCCATCCCGTGAACTTGGGGAGGCGGATCCAGGTCGAACTCGGAGAAATGAGCCATGCACCGACGGCTGCAAGCCGTTGCGAGAAGCCGAAGAGTCGTGGGGACGCAGCGATGGCGCCGTACGCGAGCAGCCCGACGCGACTTACAGCGGAGAGGCCAATGCCGACGCGCCTCGGTGCATCCACCGGCTCGCCTGCGCGGACCCTTGTCAGGAGCTGCGGAAGGTCAATATTGACCGGACATGCGTCCTTGCAGGCCCCGCACAAGGAAGACGCTTGGGCCAAATGTCCGAATTCTTGCAGGCCCAGCAGTCCCGGTGAGACCACCGAGCCGATCGGCCCCGGGTAGGGCGCAGGTTCGCCGTCTGCTCCGACATAGGCATGCCCGCCGATCTCGCGGAACACAGGGCACGCGTTCAGGCAGGCGCCGCATCGAATGCAGTACAGTGCCTCCCGTAGGCCCGACCGGCCGATCCGGGTGCGACCATTATCGAGAATGATCACGTGCCTCTCGGTTGCGCCGTCGACCTCGCCATGGCGTCGCGGGGAATGGATCAGCTGCGTATACACGCTGAGCTTTTGGCCTGTGGCCGAGCGCGGCAGAAGAGACAACATGAGTGCCAGATCGTCAAGCGTCGGCACCAATCGTTCCATACCCATCAGGGCGATGTGGACAGGCGGCAGCGTCGTGACCATGCGCCCGTTGCCCTCGTTGGTCACGATGCACAATGTGCCCGTGGCTGCCACGCCGAAGTTGACACCGGATATGCCCACGTCGGCGGTGAGGAAGACGTTTCTCAGAACTTTGCGCGCCGCGGTCGTGAGCGTCGGAATGTCGTCTGTGAAGTCCATCCCCAGCTTCTCATGGAAAAGCTCTCCGATTTGACGGCGCTGCAGATGGACTGCCGGCGTGATGATGTGCGCCGGCTTCTCTCCGCGCAGCTGGACAATGTACTCCCCAAGGTCGGTTTCAACGACCCGGTACCCATATTCCCCAAGGGCACGATTGAGTTCGATCTCCTCGCTGACCATGGATTTCGATTTCGCGAACAGGAGCTCCGGGTCCGAGCCTCGCTGCGGGCTGGACGCGTCGCCTCCGCTCATAGCTGCCTGTGCTCGGGAGGTGCGCGCAATCTCAATAACCGTTTCTATGGCTTGCCGCGCATCGGCGGCGTGATGCACATGGATCCCGTTCGCAGCAAGCCTGGCGCCAAAGGCAGCGAGATACTTGTCCATGTGCGCGATAACGTCTGCACGCACGGCGTGTGCCCGCTCGCGCCGCTCCTGCCAGTCTGGAAGCGAAGCAAAAGCAGCCGCACGGCCGGTGGTACGCCGTAGAGCGTTGGCATCCAAGGCGGCCTGCAGGGCCTCGTCGGCGATTGCTTCGCGGATGCGTGTTCGGAACGGGGCGGTGCTCATGGGAGGCTGACGCGTGAGGTAGGCATCAAGTGTTCGCCAGCACCTCGGCGATATGTACGACCTTCTGTGGGCGCCTGTCCCGTCGCAGACCGCCTTGAATGTGCATAAGGCAACCGGCATCACTCACCACGAGCGTGGGGGACTGGGTGGCGTCCAGGTTCTTGATCTTGCGCTTGAGCATTTCGGCGGAGAGTTCGGGGTGTTCTACCGAGAAGATGCCTCCAAAGCCGCAGCAATCCTCGGCTTCCGGCAGTTCCCGAATCTCAGCTCCGCCGACCCCGGCCAGGAGCGCGCGTGGCTGCCGATCGATCCCGAGGCCGCGGTGCAAGTGACACGTGGGATGGTAGGCGAGCAGCGCCATCCCAATGGGCGTTGCAGTCTGTGACGCCCAGGATATCCACGAGGTATTCGGTGAACTCGAAGGTCCGCGCGCCGATTGTCTTGGCGCGCTGCAGCCACGACGGGTCATCGCCGAACAACTCCTCGTAGTTGTGGCGGATCATGTGGGTACAGGAGCCTGAGGGGATGACGATGTCGCCGGGGGCCGCTTCGAAGGTGCGGATCGCGTTTTCCGCGATTTGCTTCGCACCGTTCCGAAGCCCGGCATTGAAGAGCGGTTGGCCGCAGCACGTCTGGCCCCGCGGGAAGTCCACTTCGACGCCGGCCCGTTCCAGCACTTCCAGCATGGCCTCGCCTACCCGCGGGAAGAAAGTGTCCACCAGGCAGGTGACGAACAGCTGTACTTTGCGCACCTGTTGATTGTATATCAATGTGAAAATCCGATGGTTGCACCGGAGGTGGATACGCCCCGACATGCACAAAATGACGCCCGAGAAGCGTATGGTATTATTCTGCGGCTATGACAGGCTTTCGCGTGGACTTGCCGCAAGCGTTTGCACTGCCGAAACGACTTGAGCGGCTCAGTGAACTTGCCTACAACCTGTGGTGGACTTGGAATCCGGAGGCCGTTCGCGTGCTGGGCAGGCTGGACTATTCCCTTTGGGAGAGGCTGGGCCACAATCCAATTCGTTTCCTGCGCGAGATCGACGCGCGCCGCCTGAACCAGGCGGCACAGGATCCCGACTATCTCACTCTTTACGATACGGTCTTTTCGAGTTTCGACGCCTATCTTGCGCAATCGAATCTGTGGGCGAGCCGTGCCCATCCGGAACTGACCAATCGCCCGATCGCGTACTTCTCGATGGAATTCGGCCTGCACGAGATGCTGCCCATCTATTCAGGCGGGCTCGGCATCCTGGCGGGTGATCATCTTAAAGAAGCAAGCGATCTGGGGTTGCCACTGGTGGGTGTCAGCCTGATGTACGCCGAGGGCTATTTTTCACAGTACATCACGGAGGACGGTTGGCAGGAGTTGGTCAACCCCATGTTGAATTTCGCCGACCTTCCGGTACTACCGGTGATGGTCGACGGGGGCCGTCGGCTGACCATTGACGTCGAGTTTCCGGATCGCACCTTGGCGCTCCAGATCTGGGAAGTTCGGGTTGGCCGTGTAGCGCTCTTTTTGCTCGACTCGAACGTGGAGTCGAATCCGGCGCCGGACCGGGAGCTCACCGGCCGGCTGTATTGGTCGGATCTGGATCGCCGCATCCGCCAGGAAGTGTTGCTCGGGGTGGGGGGCGTGCGTGCGCTGCGGGCGCTTGGCTACAATCCCTCGGTCTGGCACATGAACGAGGGGCATGCCGCGTTTCTCACGCTGGAGCGCGCCCGGGAGCTCGTGAAGGCCGGGCGCGATTTTGAGCAGGCGATGGCGCTCACTCGGGAACACAACGTCTTCACGACGCACACACCGGTGCCGGCTGGGAACGATGAGTTTCCCCTGTGGTTGATCGAAAAACACCTGGCTGCACTCTGGCCGCAGCTCGGGCTTGACCGTGAGGGGTTCTTCAACTTGGCGCGCCGGCGCTGGCCCGAAGGCGAGACTTTCAGCATGGGGGTGCTTGCCCTGCGGAATTCGGAGGGGCGCAACGCGGTGTCCGAACTTCACGGGCGTGTGGCTCGCCGCATGTGGAACTTTCTCTGGCCGGATACCCCTGAGGCCGACGTGCCCATCACACACGTAACCAACGGCGTGCATACGGCCAATTGGATGGCCCGCCGGATGAGAATTCTGCTGGATGCTTACTTGGGACCCGAGTGGTACGACCGGCTGGATGACCCAGAGCTATGGTCGGGTCTCGACAAGATCCCCGACGATGAACTGTGGGCAATTCGCCTGCATCAAAAACGCAAGCTTGCTTTCTACCTGCGCGAACGCGTCCGCGGGCGATGGTTGGAGGGTGGCTACCATCCGGTGCAGGTGGTTGCCGCAGGCGTGCTGATCAATCCCTATGCGCTCACGATCGGATTCGCCCGGCGGTTTGCGACCTACAAGCGCGCGGCCCTGGTTATGTCCGACGTCGACCGCTTGCTGAGGATCATCAACCGTCCAAATTGGCCCGTGCAGATCATATTTGCCGGCAAGGCGCATCCGGCCGACGACGCCGGCAAGCGGCTCCTGCAGAACGTGTACCGCGTCGTTAAGCGCGCGGAGGCGGGGGGCCGCCTGGTGTTTCTCGAGGACTACGACATCAATCTTGCCCGCTACCTGGTGCAGGGAGTCGACGTGTGGTTGAATACGCCGCGCCGGCCGCTGGAGGCCAGCGGCACTTCCGGCATGAAGGCCGGGCTCAACGGAGCGCTGAATTTCTCGGTCCTGGACGGCTGGTGGCGGGAGGCGTTCAATGGGCGCAATGGATGGGCGATTGGAGCAGATGCGGACTCTGGCTCGCCTGATGCTCAAGACGCCGAGGATGCCGAGAGCCTGTACAGCGTCCTCGAGCACCAGATCATTCCGCAGTACTACGAGCGCGATCCAAAGGAGATCTCGCATGCCTGGGTGGCGCGCATGAAGGAATCAATGAAGACCATCATCCCGCAATTCAGTACCCGGCGCATGGTGAAGGAATACGTGAATCGCCTTTACGTGCCGGCGATCAAGTAGCGATGTTCGAGTTTCTCAGCTCGCCTTCTGCCTGGCTGGCGGCCCTCCTGATCTTCGGCTTGCGCATAACCGACATGTCGCTGGACACGCTGCGCGTGTTGTTCGTAATGCGCGGCCGAAGGCAGGTGGCCTGGCTCCTGGGTTTCTGCCAGTCCGCCGTCTACGTGCTGGCGATCACGAAGGTGCTCTCCAACCTCAGCAATCCGCTCGCAGTCCTGGGCTACGCCGCCGGATTTGCGACCGGGAACGTTGTGGGCATGACGATCGAATCGCGCCTGGCTGTCGGGCACATCCAACTGCAGATCGTTACCAAGGCGCGTGGCACGGGATTGGCAAAGGCTCTCAGGGCCGGCGGCTTCGGCGTGACGGAAATCTCCGCCCGCGGCAAGGACGGATCCGTGCGCCTCTTGAACGCCAGTGTCCTGCGCAGGGATCTGGAGAGGGCCAGGCGCATCGTCCATCAAACCGACGAGGACGCATTCATCACGTCCGAGGACGTCCGGCCCGTGCGGCGCGGGTTCTGGCGCGCATGACCTTGCGATTCGCCGGCGAGGGCGCCATCTGGAGATTACGTCGCAAGAATGCCATCCTCGAATCCGCCTGAAATAAGCGTCCAGGAATTGTCCGAGCGGCTGCGATCGGGCGATTCTTTTGTGTTGCTCGACGTGCGCGAGCCATGGGAACTGAAGAAGGCGGCCATTCAGGACGCACGTTTGGAAGTCCGGCCGCTCAGCGCCCTCGCGCGGGAGGGTACTGAGGGTTTGCCGCCCGCGGCCCAGTCGCCGAAGGCGGAAATCTACGTCCTATGCCATCAAGGGGTCCGTAGCGCCAGTGTAGCGGGCTGGCTTGTGGCGCAGGGATGGACGCGCACGTTCAGCGTTGCAGGTGGTATCGACGCCTACGCCGTGCAGATCGATAGCTCGGTGGGTTTCTACTAAGAAAGAAGGGCGGCCTTGGCCGCCCTTCTTTCTTACCCGCTGAAGGCGAATTTGCCGTCTTTGTAGAAAAGCTGGTCGTCCGCCAGTATCTCTGCGTCCTGGCGCACGTCGCAGATCATATCCCAGTGGATTGCCGACCGGTTCTGCGAACCCGTCTCCGGGTAGCCGGCTCCCAGCGCCATGTGGAAGGATCCCCCAATCTTCTCGTCGAACAGGATGTTGCCGGTGAAACGCGTGATATCCGTGTTGGTCCCGATCGCGAACTCACCGAGGTACCGGGAGCCCTGGTCGGTGTCCAGCATCTTCATCAGGTAGTTCAGGTTCTTGTCCGCCTTGGCTGACTCGACCCTCCCCTTGCTGAAAGTGAGTTCCGCTCCCTCCACCGCCACACCGCCGTAGATTGCCGGGTAAGTGAACTTCACCCAGCCGTTCACCGAGTCTTCCACGGGCCCGGTGAAAATCTCGCCGTCAGGCATGTTGTAGATGCCGATGGCGTTCTCAAACTTGCGCCCCTTGATCGAAAGCGTCAAGTCCACGTTGGGGCCCCGCAGTACAAGGTGCTCCTTATCTGACAGAAAATCGATGGCCTCCTGCTGCGCGGCCGCCGTGCTCTTCCAGTAGGCGATCGGATCGGCCTCGCCTGCATGGACGGCGCCGAACACGAAGTCCTCATAATCCTTGAGACTCATGCCAGCCTCTTCGGCGTAGCCGTCCGTGGGGTAAAGCGTCGTGACCCATTTGAATTTGCCTTCGGCCCCCCTGCGCATTTGCGCTTCGGTGATCGAGTGCAGCGCCTTTCCGCGCCGCTGTGCTTTCAACGGATCCACGTTGTTGCTGGCGCGCGTGTTGGTGGCGGAGTGCACGCGAATCCGCCCTTCGAATTGGTCATAGGCCAGCTTGTGGAATGTGGGGACGAAGTCCAGCTGTGTGTCCCTGGCGTAGGTGAGGTACAGGTCATCCTGGATGAAGGGCACCATGCCGGGGAAACCGATTGCCGGATGGGGAATGCCACCCCTCTCAAGGATCTGGGAATACAATTCCCGGACGAGCGGCTCGGCGGCCGTCGTTGCTTCGATCAGGATTCGATCGCCGGGTGCAACTCGTGTGGAGTGCTCTACAAGGATTTTTGCGTAGCTCTGGACGCGCAGATCAGACACGAATTCCTCCCAAGTGAGGTGAGTTATCTCAATTCTGGATGCGAAGCGAGCGGGATTATAACATCGGGGGCTGGGGTATACTGCGAACCAGTCGGGTCACGGCGGAACGTGCAACGCAGGCATGCTACAAGTATGCTGCGAATGCGAACCGCGCTGTGATCCGCTCGGGGCCACTCGCTTCCAACTCGAAATGAAACAACTACTTCAGAACCTCCGAAATGGTCGCGCCACGGTCGAAGATGTGCCGGCGCCGGTCGCCCGCGCAGGAACTGCCCTGGTGAGGACCGCCGCGAGCCTGGTTTCGGCTGGCACGGAGCGAACGGTCGTCGAGTTTGCGCGCCAATCTCTCGTCGGAAAGGCGCGCCGACGCCCGGATCTAATGAAGCAGGTCCTGGATCGGGCTCGCCAGGAGGGCCTGATCGGCGCTGCAAGAACGGCGTTTCGCAGGCTTGATCAGCCTATGGCGCTCGGGTACTCGTCCGCCGGAACGATTGTCGCCCTCGGGGCCGGCATGGCAGGCTTCAAGATCGGTCAGCGCGTCGCCTGTGCCGGCGGCGGCTTTGCGGTCCATGCAGAATACGCGGTCGTGCCGCGCAATCTCCTGGCTGCTCTGCCGAAGTCTGTTGACTTTGAATTGGCCGCGTTCGCCACCCTGGGTGCGATCGGCATGCACGGATTCCGGCTGGCGCAGCCTCAAGTCGGCGAAGACGTCGCTGTGATCGGCCTTGGCCTGCTTGGGCTGCTGACCATCCAGATCGCGGCGGCTGCCGGCTGCCGCGTATTTGGAATCGATGTCGACGCGACACGGGTGCGCCTGGCCTCCTCGCTGGGGTACGAAGCGGTGGCGCGCCCGAAGGCTCCGGTTGCGGGCCGGGCATTCACGGGCAATCGCGGCTTCGACGTGGTGCTGATCTGCGCCGACTCGCCGTCGAATGATCCGGTCGAATTGGCAGCCACCATCGCCAGGGATCGAGCCCGCGTCGTGGCTCTCGGCGCGGTCGGACTGGACTTGCCTCGGCGGACCTACTACGAAAAGGAATTGTCTTTCATCAATTCGCGCTCCTATGGCCCCGGCCGTTACGATGCCTCCTACGAAGAACGTGGCCACGACTATCCCATCGGCCAGGTACGTTGGACGGAAGGGCGCAACCTCGAAGCAGTGGTCCGCCTGATGGCCGCAGGCGACTTGCAGCCAGAGCCTCTGATTACGCATCGATTTCCGATTGAGAAGGCTGCGGCCGCCTACGAACTGATCACCAAAAAGGGGGGCGAGCGCGCTCTCGGGGTGCTGCTCACGTATGCTCCGGCTGAGGCGGAGCCTGAACGCACGGTCGAGTTCCCTGTGGTTCACACCGAGAAATCTGATGTTCGCCTTGGGGTGCTCGGCGCAGGGCTTTTCGCGGAGGCGACTCTGCTGCCTGCCATCAAGAAGGCGGGCGGCGTGGAGCTGATCGGCATTGCTTCGGAGGGCGGGCTGCATGCCCAGCACGCCGCAAAGAGATTTGGTTTTTCGTATGCGACGTCGGACGTCGACGAAATCTTGAACGATGCCCGGATCAACACCGTGGCCATCCTGACGCGGCATGATTCGCACGCCGGGCTCGTCATTAGGGCCCTGAAGGCTGGCAAGAACGTCTTCGTCGAAAAGCCGCTGGCGGCCAGCATGGACGAATTGACCCGCGTGAGCCGTCTGCTGCGGCGGAGCGACTCGCAGATGCTCACTGTCGGTTTCAATCGGCGATTTTCGCCTCTCGGGCAGATGCTGGCTGCCTTCCTGGCCGATCGCGTTGAGCCGCTGCATGCCCACTATCGGGTAAACGCGGGCTACCTGCCGCTGGATCACTGGACTCAGGACCAGGCCTTCGGCGGGCGAATCGTCGGCGAAGCCTGCCACTTCGTCGATTTCCTGACGTTTCTCGTGGGGCGCCCTCCCGTAAGTGTCAATGCGGTTGGCCTGCCGGACGCGGGCAGGTACCGTGAGGACAACGTCTCCATGACTTTCAGTTTTCCCGACGGCTCCGTGGGCGTGGTGGACTACCTTGCCAATGGCGACAAATCTGTCCCCAAAGAGCGTCTCGAAGTCTTCTGCGCCGGGAAGGTGGCAGTACTTGACGACTTCCGCTCACTCGAAACGGTCGATGGCGGGGCCCGCAAGAGGATCCGGGGGGCGCAGGACAAGGGATGGGTGAATGAGTGGAAGAGCTTGGTGCGCCTCATCCGCGCCGGCGGCGAACCACCAATTCCGTACGAACATCTCATCGGCGTGACCCGGGCCACGCTCGCCGCGGTGCAGTCGCTTCGCACCCAGGAACGGGTGACGATCTAGCTCCAATGCACGCCGCAGCGCCCACTTCTACGGGCTTGGCCGCGGTTAACGCGCAAGTTCCCGGCTTGTGATGCCTGCGTGGCGTAGTGTTCGCGTCTCCCTGAAGACTGTACTGCAACTGGGGCTGGGCCCGCCGACGCTGTATGCCATCTATCGCCTCGGACTGATCACAGGACACTACCGACGCCTTGACGCCACACTGAAGGAGCAAGCAGCCGGTCTGGCGAAGGCCCTGCGTCCTGCGGTGGAGCTTCCGGAACCCGCCCAGCTCGCGCACGCCCTCGGCCGCGCGGCGCGGGATCGTCTGCTCACCGAGGCCAATGCCATCGTTGGGGGCCGCTTTCGGATGTTTGGAGGCAAGCGCGCTCCCATCCAGCTTACATTTTCTGCTCCGCTCCAGCATTGGACGACGTACGAGCGTCACGCCGCCCCGATACCCCCATTGATGAAGCCCGCTTCGCGCCCGAATTCATCCCGGCCCGTGAGCGGCGGGTCAGCCGATATCAAGTTCGTCTGGGAACCCGCGCGCTTCGGCTGGGCCTACGCGCTGGGCCGGGCGTATCACGTTACGGGCCTTGAGAAATTCGCGCAGGCGTTCTGGAAATACTTCGAGCAATTCGACAACGGGAATCCCGCATACGTGGGGCCGCACTGGATGAGCGGGCAGGAGGTCGCGATCCGCCTGATGGCCTTGACCTGGAGCGCGCAGGTTCTTGCTGGTGCGGCCGCCTCGACGCGCCAAGCGCAAGCAGCGATTGGCGCTGTCCATCGCACTGCACGCCGCGCGCATCCCGCCGACCATGGTGTACGCGCGTTCGCAGAACAACAATCACCTGGTGACCGAGGCCGCAGCCCTGTATACGGCTGGCGCGGTGCTCGATCATCGTCCGTGGCGCGAACTTGGCTGGCGTTGGTTGAATCACGCGCTGCAAAACCAGATCAGTCCATTCGGCGAGTACATCCAGCACAGCACCAATTATCATCGGCTCATGCTTCAAGCGGCCCTGTGGGTGGATGCAATCAGGCGCCGGCGGGGAGACAATTGGCCGCCCGCAACACGCGACGCGCTGACGCGGGCCTCTCACTGGCTCTTCTCGATGCTGGACCCCTCCACGGGAAGGGCCCCGAACCTGGGGGCCAATGATGGGGCGCTGATCCTGCCGTTGAGCTCCGCCGAGTTCAATGACTTCCGTCCGACTGTGCAGGCGGCGGCTCGCGCATTCCTCCGTACGGGCTTGCCAGCCGGCGAATGGGATGAAACCTCCATTTGGCTTGGCCTGCCGGCCACTCCGCACACAGCAGACTCAGCCGCTTACGCGGCCGATCACCTGCGCAGTCGGAAATCCTGGGCGTACTTTCGGGCCACCTCTTTCAAGTCGCGGCTCTCCCATATGGACCAGTTGCACGTGGATCTGTGGTGGCGCGGACTGAATATCGCTCCGGATGCCGGCACGTATCTGTATAATGCGGACCCGCCCTGGGACAACCCGCTGGTCTCGGCCCGCGTCCATAACACGGTCACGGTCGATGGGCATGATCAAATGACGCGCGGCGGCCGATTCCTTACGCTGGATTGGCACCCGGCCTATACGAGGCCTTTGCTCGGCGCGGCGCCTCCCGTGATCGGCCGCGTGCTGGGCTCGTACTCCGGCTACCGGAACTTGGGCGTCCGGCACGAGCGCCTTTTGAGCGTGACTGATGGTGGGCGTTGGGAGGTAATCGATGATCTGATTTGCACGCGGTCATCGCCCCACCGGTTTCGGCTGCACTGGCTGCTGTTGGACGGCGAATGGAAGATCAGTCAGAGCGCCGACGGTGTGGGGCTGCGGCTGCGAACGCCCGCCGGATGGATACGGCTCAACGTCCGATGCGTGAACTTCTCCCAGCCTGCTTTTGAGGCCACGCTGATACGGGCTGGGCGCCTTCTGCACGGCCAGGCAGAGCCGCAGCCCTACGATGGCTGGTTCTCCCCCACGTACGGGCAGAAGGTGCCGGCGTTATCATTGGCAGTTGAAGCCTCGTCAAACGCCAGTTGCCGGTTTGTGACGGAAGTGATCCTCCCGGAGCGATGACTGGCTTGCGATACCAGGCCACCTGAGATCTGCGCTGCCGCGGCGGATCTTTGCGGCATGTGGCCATCGGCAAACAGCGTCTCTGCCCGCCGCTGGCCGCCAGACGACAACATGCACATCCTGATCATCCATCAAGCCTTTGCTTCGCTCGACGAGCCCGGAGGGACCCGCCACTTCGAGTTTGCGCGCTTGCTGGCCGCCCGAGGGCACCGCGTCACCGTCGTCGCCAGCGACGTCAGCTATATCACCGGAGCCCGCTCTGCGCTCTCGGCCGCATCAGAGGCAACGTCTGCGACTCCGCCAGGCGTCAGAATTCTGCGCGCCAGGGTGTATGCGGCGCACCACAAGTCGTTCGTTCACCGCATGCTGGCCTTCTTCTCATTCATGATCTCCTCCTTCTGGATCGGCCTGTGGCTCCGTGAAGTGGATCTTGTCTGGGGCACCTCGCCACCCATTTTTCAAGGAGTAACGGCGTGGCTGCTGGCCCGGCTCAAGCGATCACGGTTCCTCTTCGAGGTCCGGGATCTTTGGCCGGAATTCGCGATTGCCGTGGGTGTGCTGCGCAATCCATTGTTGATCGCGGCCTCCGAATGGCTGGAACGGCTGCTCTATCGGCAGGCGGACTGCGTCATCGTAAACAGCCCCGGCTTTGTGGAGCACGTCCGGGGGCTTGGTGCCCGACGAGTCGAGATGGTTCCGAATGGTGCCGACCCCGCCATGTTTGACGCTGACGCAGATGGCGCGGATTTCCGCCACCAGCATGACTGGGGCGACAAGTTCGTTGGGTTGTATGCCGGTGCGCACGGGATGTCGAATGACCTGGAGGTCCTGCTGGATGCGGCCGCTCTCTTGCGGGATTCCGCCATACAGATCGTGTTGATCGGCGACGGCAAGGACAAGCCCGGACTTGTCTCCCGCGCGCGTGATCTCGGCCTCGCCAACATATCGTTCCTGCCGGCGGTTCCCAAGAGCGAAATGGCGACCGTCCTGGCCGGCGCGGATGCCGGCATCGCCATCCTGCGGCCGATCGAGGCCTACAAGACCACGTATCCCAATAAGGTCTTCGACTACATGGCTGCGGGGCGGCCGGTGCTGCTGGCGATCGACGGGGTGATCCGGGAGGTTGTCGAGGCCGCGGGCTGCGGTCTATTCGTCGAGCCTGGTGACGCCGCCGCCTTCGCGGAGGCTGCCCGCGCGCTCGCCTCCGATCGATCTCGTGCTCGTGCCATGGGCATGAAGGGCAAGGCCTACCTTGATCAACACTTCAGCCGCGAGAAGATTGCGGAGGACTTGATTCAGGTTCTGGAAAGCATTTCATAGGAGGCCGGCTGGTGATCGAGCCCATTGATCTTTCAGAGAAATTCGCCTTGTTCTCGGAGTATTGGCGCCCCAAAATTGTGGGCGAGCTGAACGACAGCTACGTCAAACTGGCAAAACTGAAGGGCGAATTCGTTTGGCACCGCCACGCGCAGGAAGATGAACTCTTCATGGTGGTGAAGGGATCTCTAACCATCAGGCTCCGCGATCGCGTCGTGGTATTGGGCGAGGGTCAATTCGTGATCATTCCAAGGGGCGTGGAACATCTGCCGATCGCCGAAAGCGAAGCCCAGGTCCTCTTGCTTGAACCCAAAGTCACGGTCAACACGGGGGATCAGCCAGGCGAAAAGACGGTTACCCCGGAGTGGATCTGATCTGCGCGCCGACCTCGCCCATGCCGCGCGGGCGCCCCGCTGCACTTTTGCTAAAATCGGAATGATGTTGGCAGCTGGATGCGCAACGCCAAAGGGCAATCTCGATCGCGCAGCAGCAATGCCACAATGTCCTCACAGGAGTATGCATGCGCAAGCCACGTTTTGACAAGTACTACCGGTACGACGAGCTGAGCCGACTTCTCAAGCAGTACGCGGACGCTTATCCCGGCCTGCTCAAGCTCCAGAGCATCGGCAAGAGCTACGAAGGTCGCGACGTCTGGCTCCTGGCGGTCACCAATTTCAAGACGGGAACAGATGCCGAGAAGCCCGCGATTTGGGTGGATGGCAACCTGCACGCCTCGGAAGTAGCGGCCTCGTCGGCGGCCCTGTATGCCCTGCACACGCTGGTAAGCAAGTATGGCAAATCCAGGGAAATCACGCGTGCCCTGGACACCCGCGCCTTCTATATTGTGCCGCGGGTCAATCCCGATGGCGCCGAATGGGCCCTCGCCAAGGCTCCGCGTGTGATTCGGTCGAGCACGCGTCCCTATCCGTACGATGAAGAGCCCGTGGAAGGCCTGCTGACGGAGGACATCGATCATGACGGCCGGATCCTTTCGATGCGCATTCCAGATCCGAACGGCACATGGAAACGGCATCCCCGGGAACCGCGTCTGCTCATCCGGCGCGATCCGACGGAGGTTGGGGGCAAGTACTATCGCGTCCTTCCAGAAGGGAGGCTGCGAAACTACGACGGCGCCTTGATCCGCGTGCAGGGGCCAAAAGAGGGTCTGGACCTGAACCGTAACTTCCCCGTGGGTTGGCGCCAGGAGGCCGAACAGTCCGGTGCCGGGCCATACCCTGCCAGCGAGCCCGAGGCGCGTAACCTGATCGATTTCATCGTCAAGCATCCGAACATTACGAGCGTTGTGGCGTTTCACACGTTCAGCGCGGTCCTTTTGCGCCCCTATGACGATCGTCCCGACAGTGCATTCCCTGCCGAGGATCTGTGGGTCTACGGCAAGATCGGCGACGAGGGCACGAGGACGACCGGATACCCCAATATTGCCGTGTATCATGATTTTCTTTACCACCCCAAGACGGTCACGACGGGTGCGTTTGACACCTGGACGTACGATCATCTGGGCATATACGCCTGGACGGTCGAGCTCTGGAGCCCCATGCAGCAGGCGGGTCTCAAGGGCTACAAATTCATCGATTGGTTCCGCGAGCACCCCGTGACCGACGACCTTAAGCTGCTCCGTTGGAGCGACAAAAAGCTGGGGTCGGCGGGTTATGTGGACTGGTATCCGTACGATCATCCGCAACTGGGCAAGGTGGAGTTGGGCGGCTGGGACTTCCTGCATACGTGGACCAATCCGCCCGTCGAATTCCTCGAAAAGGAGATCAGTCCGTTCCCAGATTGGCTCGTGTGGCAGGCCTTGATTTCTCCCCGGCTCGAGTTACGAGAGGCAAGCGTCCGTGCGTTGGGGGAGCATACCTACCGGCTGCGAATGGTTGTGGAAAACACGGGTTGGCTGCCCAGCTACGTGACGAAGAAGGCCCTTGAGAAGAAAATCCGCGGCGTCGTGTGCGAAATAGAAGTTCCCGAGTCTGCCCGTCTGGTTACCGGCAAACGACGAGAGGTCCTGGGCCAATTGGAGGGGCGCGCGTACAAGGCGGCCATGCTTGATCCGGAGACCGAGGGGACCGACGAGAGGCTCAAGGTGGAGTGGATCGTGCGCGCTCCCAAGGGTGGGAAAGTGAAGCTCACAGCTCGCCATGATCGGGCTGGAACCGTCAGAGCAACACTCGTCCTGAAGTAAAAGGAGCGGCGGGCCCGGGTTCCGAGTGCAAACCCGCGACCAACGGGTCTTTCGGCTATAATTCGTGAGATTTGGCGCTATCTGCTCGCTTGGCGGGAATCCACTCGGCGCTGGGTGCTCACGCATTCGACTTAGTGCCGGTTGCGAAGCCCGATTGCTTAGGGGACTATCGAGCGGAGGCCAAGGAGTCCTGGTGTCTTCTTCATAGTTGCGAACGGCGCAAATCCTGGACACGGAGTATTTTGCTTGCCTGCGAAAAGACCAAATATGCCCCCGTCGACCCCGCTTCAGCCTAGATCCCGCCGCGCTCATCATCGGTGCCTCCAGCGGCATCGGGGCCGCCCTGGCGCAGCGGCTAGCCCGGGAAGGCTATTCCCTGGGTCTGGTTGCCCGACGCGGAAAATTGCTGACTGGCCTCGCCGGGCAGATCAATCAGACATCCGGAGAAGCCCGTGCCCTCGCGTACGTCCACGACGTGCAAAAGTTCGACGACGTACCTGACCTGCTGCGCCGAATCATCGCCGATCTCGGCGGCCTTGATCTGGTGATCTATGCCGCAGGCGTAAACTTCCCTCCTGGTCCTCATGCCTACAATTTTGACGGCGACCGGCAGATGCTGGAAGTAAATCTTGTTGGCGCGTTTGCCTGGCTGAATCCGATTGCGGCCATGTTCGAGGCAGCCCAGCGGGGGCAAATCGTTGGTATCTCGTCCGTCGCGGGGGACCGGGGCCGCGTGGGCAATCCCGGGTACAACGCGTCGAAGGCGGGTCTCTCATCGTACCTGGAATCCCTGCGCAACCGTTTGACGCGCTACGGGGTCAACGTGCTGACGGTCAAGGCGGGCTTCGTCCAGACGGAGATGCTGAAGGCGGCGCAGAAGGTGATGTTCCCGATCAGTGCGGATCAGGCCGCGGATCAGATCTATCGGGCCATCCGCCGCAGGCAGCAGCAGATCTACACGCCGTGGTTCTGGTCCTGGATCATGCTCGTGATCCGCAACATACCTTCGTTTGTCTTTCGCCGAATGAGCTTCTAGGCCGGGAGCCGAGCCGGGCAGCCGCCGGGCTTGGACGGCCGTTTGTTGTGTGGCGTGCCTACTGCACTTCGCACCCCTTGATCATGGATGCTGTCATGACTTTTCCTACCCTCGATACTACCTTCCGCTCGCTTGAGAACTTTGGTCATTCTCTTCGGGCCTCCAGCTACGTGCTTAAACCCACGCGTCCCGAGGAGATCGCAGAGGCCTTCAGGCTGGCGCGCACACGGGGCCTCAAGGTGACGGCGCGCGGCACGGGCCTAAGCTATAACGATGCATCCCTGAACGGCGGGGGCATCGTGCTCGATCTGACGGGCATGAATCGGATCCTGGAATGGAATCCAGAGACTGGTGAGGTGCTGGCCGAACCCGGCGTCACATTGCAGCAACTCTGGCAACACGTGGAACCGGAGGGCTGGTGGCCTCCTGTCGTTTCCGGCACGATGCGTACTACGCTCGGGGGCTGCCTGGGCGCCAATGTTCACGGGAAGAACAACTTTAAGAAGGGACCCATTGGGGAGCACGTTCTTGAATTCAAGGCGATATTGCCTACCGGCGCCCAGGTGGTGTGCTCGCCCAGGAAGAATGCCGACCTATTCCACGCGATGATCGGCAGTTTTGGCATGCTGGGCATCTTCACATCGGTCAAACTCCAGATGAAGCGCATCCATTCCGGCTTCATTGAGGTTTCGGCCCGGCCCTCGGCAAATTTGCATGAGCACCTCGCCGATCTGCTCGAAAACGCCCCGACCTCGGACTACATTGTTGGCTGGCTCGACGGCACGGCCGGCGGAGGAGCCCTTGGCAGAGGCCAGATCCACGCGGCGCGCAACCTCCAGGACGGCGAGGATCCAGATCCGGCGCGGAGCATGCAGTTGAAAAACCAAGCACTGCCGCCGCGCATCTTCGGCATTCTGCCCAAGTCCATGCTCCACTTTTTCATGGCGCCGTTCATGAACAACCTGGGTACTTCGACGATCAATTTGGCGAAATACCTTAGCAGCCTGCCGCGACACACCTTCCGGCAATCCCACGGGGCCTTTCACTTCCTCTTCGATTACATTCCCAACTGGGAGCGTGCCTATGGGAGCGGCGGCTTGCTGCAGTATCAATCCTTCCTGCCCGTCTCGGCTGCCGAAGCCGCCTGGTCCGAGATGATTTCGCTTTCGCAACGGCAGCATGTGCCGACGTATCTGGGGGTCACCAAGCGCCACCGGCCGGACAAATTCCTGCTCACCCATGCGCTCGACGGCTTTTCTCTCGCCATGGACTTCAAGGTGACAGGCGCCAACCGCCTCGTATTGAGTTGCATGCTCGAGGACTTTGATCGGATTGTGCTTGAAGCCGGCGGGCGGTTCTATTTCGCAAAGAATAGTGAGACCCGCCCGGAAACCGTGGCGCGCTTCCTCGGATCGAAGACCATCGCGGAATTCCGCAGACTCAAGAAGCGTTGCGATCCCAACGGGCTGCTTGAATCGAATCTTTACCGACGAGTTTTTGGCTGAACTCGTTTCCAAGCCGCGGGACTGGCGGGGCCGGTTCAGTTCGGCTCCGTCCGGACCGCCTTAGGCGGCGCGGAGACACCCTCTTACAGAAACCAAGTCAGGTATACGCGTGCAGCACTGGGACGTCCTGGATCTGGGATTGATGGAATATGAGGCGGCTTGGCAGATCCAGGAGTTGTATGCGCGGGAGATCGCGTCCGGTGAGCGACGCCCCACGCTGCTGCTCCTGGAACACCCCCACGTTTACACCTTTGGTCGGAAAGGTCGCCCTGAGAACCTCCTGTGGACCGATGAGCAGCTAAGAGCAAGGGCAGTGCAGGTGCATTGGGTCGATCGAGGCGGCGACGTGACGTATCACGGGCCCGGCCAGTTGGTGGGCTATCCCTTGATACCCTTGGGCAAGCTGACCCCACGGGATCCGGCCATCTCACGCGAGTCCGCCGATTCGCTCCGAATCCCGGATGCCGACTATGTGGGCTACGTGCGCAAGCTCGAGCAGACGATCATTTCTGCATTGGCGCGGTTCGGCCTCGCCGGGGGCCAGATTCCGGGGCTGACGGGCGTGTGGATACAGGCCGACGTCTACTCAAGGTGCGTGAATTGCCGTCCTGAGGATCGCCATAAACCCGCCAAGATCGCCGCCATCGGCGTCAAGGTGGACGTTCGGGGCGTCTCGCGACATGGCTTCGCCTTGAACGTCAACCCTGACATGAGTTACTGGGACGGAATTGTTGCCTGCGGCCTGATCGATTCGCCCGTAACCAGCCTGAGCGATCTCCTGCCCGAACCTCCGAGCATGCAGGAGGTCAAGCGCGTCGTCAGCCGGGCATTCGCGGAGGTTTTCGATTGCGAACTGACGGTCGAGGCGAGCCCGTCGAGCCGGGCGGGCGTCGACAACGCCATGAGGCCTCCCGGCAAGGTCGATTGACTTTTCTTGGTGAAACCTGTAAACTTGCTCTGCGTTTTCATCGGCACCCTGGAGGAGAACAATGGCTGCCTTGTTTCAATTTGTCATGCGGTCGGGCCCAACGCCGGGCGCGACCTATTCACTGGAAGGCGATCAGTTGATCATCGGGCGCGACGCGGCCAGCGGCGTGGCGATCAGTGATGCCGAGGTCTCTCGCAAACACGCCCGCATGACCTTCCAGGGCGGCAAATTCGTCCTTGAAGACTTGGGCTCCACCAATGGGACCTTCGTCAACGGTCAGCGGCTCACCAGTCCGACGGTTCTGAAGCCCGGCGATGTGGTGGCCCTTGGCGAGCAAATCGTCCTGATCTACGAGAGCCTTTCGAGGGATGCCGGCGCGACCATGATGTCGCGGGGCGCTCCGGCACGTCCGGCAGCCACCGCGGTGCCATCGCCCGCACCGGTTGCCCCGATGCCCGCGGCGCCGATGGCCTCGGCGCCTGCGCCTGCCCCGCAGTATGGGTCTGCTCCGATGCCTGCGGGCCCGGAGAATCCTCGGCGAAATCTGCTGATCTATGGGGCCATCGGAGCCCTTGTGCTCATCTGCTTGTGTGTTGCGGCGCTCTACTATATCGACGCGAACTACCTGTGGTGCTCTGTCTCGTTGAATATGATCCCTGGCTGCCCTTAAGCCGTGCACTTGCCGCCCCCGCAAGGTGCCTTGCGGGGGCGTTTTCCTTTAACAGCGAACACAGTCCGCCGCCCACAGGGACGCCTGGTTGTAAATTAACATCACATTGACTACAATCAGAATGGGATGAGAGTGCAGCCATGTCAATGAATCAGCCCCCGTCCTCTCCAAGCTGGGGCCCCAATATTAAATTGGTGGTCGCGCTGACCATTGTGGCCATTGCCGCGGGGCTGTTCATCCAGTTTCACAGCATCCTCGGTCCGCTGCTAATGGCGTTCGTACTGGCCTATCTGTTGCATCCCGTGGCGGGCTCCCTGCAGAAGGGGCTGCACGTCTCGTGGCCGATTGCCGTCTCCGTAATCTACATCATCCTGCTGTTGTTCCTGGTGGGCATGCTGACGCTCGGCGGATTGGGGCTGGTGCAGCAGATCGAAAGCCTGATCTCCATTGTGCAGGCTAACTTGTCCTCGCTTCCGACGCTGATCGCCAATCTGTCGGGCCAGGTTTACCAGTTCGGCCCGTTCCAGGTCGACTTCCGGCACGTGGATCTGGCGCAGTTGAGCAGCCAGCTGCTTGGCGTCATCCAGCCGTTGCTCGGCGGGACCGGCAATCTTGTCGCCGCCCTCGCCAGCGGCGCGGCGCAATTCCTCGGATGGGCGCTCTTCATCCTGCTCATTTCGTATTTCGTTCTTTCGGAGAGCGGAGGTCTGCGCGGCCGGATGCTGCGTTTCGAGATTCCCGGCTACTCTGAAGATACCCGCAGGATCGGTGTGGAACTCAGCAAGATCTGGAACGCGTTCCTTCGCGGGCAGATTGTGATCTTCCTGCTGACCGCCTTCACGTACGTTGTCGTGATGAGCATCCTGGGGGTTCGCTACGCGCTCGGCGATTGCCGTGCTGGCCGGCCTGGCACGCTTTCTCCCATACGTGGGGCCCTTCATCACTTGGACGACACTGGCCATGGTTGCCTACTTCCAGGCTCACAACATGTTTGGGCTCAACCACACGAGCTATGCCATCCTGGCAGTGGCACTGGCGCTGCTGATCGATCAAATCTTCGACAACCTGGTCACGCCGCGCATCATTGCCCAGGCTTTGCGGGTGCATCCCGCCGCCGTGCTGGTGGTCGCGATCATCGCTGCCAACTTGGTGGGTCTGCTGGGCGTGATCCTGGCGGCGCCCATGCTTGCGACCGCGGCCCTGATATGGAACTACACGATCCGGAAGATGCTGGACCTTGACCCGTGGCCTGAGGAAGACCGCCATCCAGCTTCGCTCGCCCCGCCGAAAATGCTGATACGCTTACGCCGTTTCTGGCGGAATCTGCTCCGGCGCTTTGCCTAGCCAAATCCATCAACCCTCGCCCGATCGAGCCCTGAACTGAAGGAGAAGGGAATGTCCAACAATCACAGCGACCCGGAAACCGAGACGATTGCAGAAACGGAAAACTATGCCGTGTGGAAGGCCGAGGAGCCGGACGGTGAAACCACGTATCACCTGGAACTCAACAACGTGACCGTCCACTTCTTTCGCGAGGAGTGGGAGGAGTTCCTGCAGCTGGCTCGCACTCTGAAGTGAGTCGCGCGTCGTCCGGGGAAGCCATCGCGCGCGGTGCAGGCTGCATCACGGATGTTCCCGGTATAGAGGTAGGACAGGCGCAGGACGAGACCGCTCTCACCGGTTGCACGGTCATCCTTTGTCGGCGTGGCGCGGTCGGGGGCGTTGATGTGCGCGGCGGCGCCCCAGGCACAAGGGAAACTGACCTGCTGAATCCGGTTAATCTTGTTTCCCACGTACATGCAATCTTGCTGGCAGGTGGCTCCGCGTTCGGACTGGACGCGGCTGGCGGCGTGATGCGCTATCTTGAGGAGCACAAGATCGGCTTCAACACGGGTACCGCGAAAGTCCCCATCGTGCCGGCCGCGATCCTGTACGATCTGAACATTGGTGCAAAGGATGTCCGGCCCGATGCGGACATGGGCTACGAGGCGTGTCGTTTGGCGAGGCGCAGTCGCTGCGACGAGGGCAACGTTGGGGCCGGAACCGGCGCCTCCGTGGGCAAGCTGTTTGGAACGGCGCTTGCCATGAAGGCCGGGGTGGGGAGCGCCAGCGTCAAGCTGGGTCGCCTCGTGATCGGGGCCATAGTCGCCGTCAACGCGTTCGGCGATGTCATCGATCCAGGAAATGGGGAGGTGCTGGCGGGCCTTCGCTCAGGCCGCGTGGGGCGGTCGCGGGTCGGCGGCGCCGGGTACTTTGCTGGCACCCTGGAGGCCATGATGACGCCGTTGGGTCGTAGCGCCCTGGGGTTGGCCCGGCTTGCCAACACTGTCATCGGGGTAGTCGCGACAAACGGTCGTCTTGACAAGGCCCAGGCTACCAAGGTGGCCCAGATGGCACATGACGGTGTAGCCCGGGTGATCCGTCCGGCTCACACGATGCTGGATGGCGACACCCTCTTCGCGGTCTCCACAGGCACTGTCCAATCCGGCGTGACAACCATTGGAGCATTAGCGGCGGAGGTGGTTGCTGCGGCGATTCTCCGTGCAGTCAGGGCTGCCACCGCCGCTGGCGGTCTGCCCGGCCTAAGTCGCGGCTAGGTGTTTTTTGCGTTGCGCATGGATAAGCGGCCCGCCGGAAGGCGGGCCGCTCTAGATTCATACTCAGATGCCCTCTGCGGGCGTTAGCGCCGGTAACGGCGTCCTTTGAGTTCGTCGTGCAGGATCAGGCTCAAGATGATACTGACCACGCTGACCACCAGCCCACCCAGGAACGCCGGCAGGAATCCCTGGATCGCCATGTGGATGCCGAATGCCTGCCCGATCTGCGCCGTCAGCCAGAACAGGAATGTATTGATCAGGAGTGTGAAGAGCCCCAAGGTCAATATGATCAGTGGGCAGGTAAGAATCTGGAGCAGGGGACGCAGGAAGGCGTTGACCAGGCCAAATATGAGCGCCAGCCAGACGATCTCCATCAGGCCACCACCCAGAGTAATGCCGGGGACGAAGCGAATTGCGAGAAAGATTGCGACGGCATTGATTATCCAACGCAAGATGAACCGTGTCATTGGCTAATTCTCCTTCTGAGGCTTCATACGTCAGCCAGACCCAGACGTTGCAGGCGCCATCATCCATATCAGCGTGCGATGCGGTTCAAAACCGGCGTTCTGGATGGACTGCTCCAGTTCGCCGGCTGGATACTCCACTTTCAACCGGTGATGGTGCGGAAGATCACGCCGCGCAGCTTCCAGGGCCAGTTGGGGTCCCAGCCCGGTTGTGTCCCGGGGGGCGCCAAGCCACAGCGAGTTGACCGTCCGCACCGTCGGGACCCACGTGACGGTGGCCAGCAGCTCGCCGCGGCTCAATGCAGACCAGTGGCGGGGCTCAGATTCCGTGAAGACTCGTCGCAGCGTGTTCCGGAAGCCCGGACCCAACGCCCCCCAGTTCCAGTGATCGTACCAACCGAGATTATCTGGATGTGCTCGCTCCAGCCAGGCGGCCTGCTCTGACCAGTGCCGTGACTCCGCCCGCCTTGCGACAGTTATGGGATTGGCCTGAGTCGAGTTCTCGGCCTCAAGATTTCCCGGCTGCGCAGGAGCAGGGGTGGTGAGCAATATGTTCCTCGAGCGGTACGTCGTGCGCCGCGCGCGCTCCACGAAACCAAGGTCCGAGTAGATCCGGATTGCTGTCTGGTTGTCGTCCCGCACCTGCAACCAGATTTCCTTGGCGCCTCTCTGCCTGGCTCCATCCAGCGCGTTCTGAGTGAGCGCCCGCCCGATTCCCCCTCGCCGGTAACCGGGGTCAGTCGCTACGTTGGCAATCATGGCCAGCTTGCGGCCGCGATGCGTCTGAAAAACGAGGCTGGCGTTGCCGACGATCTTGCCGCCCTCTTCCCACACGAAACCTGCCAGCGGCATCGAGGCGCTGTCCACCAGCCTGCCTGCCCAGCTCAAGAAGTCCCGGTCGCCGCTGGCTTGCCTCATCTGCTGCAAATACGATTGCCCCTCGTCGTCCATTGTGGACTTGAAGCACAACTCGATCAGATCGGCGACCTGGGGCAAGTCTCGCAGGATGTTCAACGCGCGCAGTCTGCCGTCCTTCTCCGCCCCGATCGGCAGCGTGATGGAAGCCATCGCCGCATTATAGTCCGCTTTGAATTGCGTGTCGGACTCAGCAGTTGGCGTGGGCTTCGGCCCGCGGGGCTGCGGGCGGGTAAAATCACACGCAGGCCCTGCTATGAATCTGCCGCCTCCCGCACCAGCCTCTCTTCGAAGCCGCCTGACTTTCTTGTTCAGACGGCTGGTGCGGCCCGTCTCTCTGGAGCGACGCGCCGAGGTACAAATCCAGCTGCGGGAGTCGTCCCACCCTGGCTTTGCATTCTTCATCATGGTGATCCTCTCATCGGTGATCGCCACCCTGGGGCTGGTGGCCAATTCGCCCGCCGTGATTATCGGCGCGATGCTGGTGGCGCCGCTGATGTCCCCCATCATCGGTCTCGGGTTGGCTTCCATGACAGGCGACGCCCGCTTGTTTCGCGATGCAACCGTGGCGCTGCTGCAAGGCGCCGTGCTGGCCGTCCTCATTGCTGCCATGCTGGCGCTTGTGAATCGCGCCCTCCCGTTTCTGACTCTCCAGGAGCTGCCCGCGGAAGTTCTGGCGCGAACCCATCCGAACCCTAACGATCTGCTCATCGCCCTGGCTGGCGGCATGGCCGCGTCTTATGCCCTGGCGCTGCCGCAGCTATCGGCCGCTCTCCCTGGCGTCGCCATTGCCACGGCCCTTATGCCGCCGCTGTGCACCATGGGAATCGGCATTGCGCTGGGGCGCGCAGACGTCGCAGGAGGCGCGTTTCTCCTTTTCATCACGAACGCCATCACCATCGCCTTCGCAGGTATGTTCATCTTCTTTATCCTGGGCTTTGCCCCCCGAGCCAGGAACGGGGGCGGTCTTCCGCAGCAATTGGTCATCTCGGCGTTGCTCACGCTCGTATTGCTCGTCCCTCTATCCGTGCTGAGCGTCCAGTTTTTTCAGCAGGCAACCGAGAATCGCCAGATCAATCAAGTCGTCCTGGAAGAAGTCAACCAGTTCGGGGCCCAATTGGCCGACCTGCAGACGACGCAGACCGGCAATACGCTTGATCTCGTGATCAGCGTCCGGTCTCCCAGGGCACTGTCATATCAAGACGTCGTGGATTTGCAGCGCAATCTGGCTATCCGGTTGCAGCGGCCGGTCTCGATCATAGTCAATCAGGTCTTGGCGGCCCAGCTCGATCCATTGATTCCCCCGACACAGACACCCACGCCAACCCCGGTAACGGTGACGCCGACGCTCACCGCCTCGCCCACCTCCACGCCGACGGCGACTGCCACATCCACGGCCCTGCCGACGGCGACGCCTGCCACCGCCAGGCTGAGCGGCACCAGCGGTCGCACCGTCGACCTGCTGCAGTCGCCCGGCGGACCGGCCATCGGCAAGCTCAAGCCCGGGGCCGATTTCACGGTACTCTACGGCTCGGAAATCCAGGGGGGCCTCGTCTGGCTGCAGGTACGGGATCCAGACGGCCGGATCGGGTGGGTCCCCCAGATCTACCTCAGCGTGGTCACCCTGACACCCACTCCCACCCTCACGGCCACCCCCAACCCGTGACAGTCTAATGCGAATCTTACGTCGGGAAGATACTTCGCCGACGTCACTTTGTTATAATCTTCTCGTTGTCAGCCGGGCGGCGGGTCTTCCCCGGCGGAGGAAGTACACCCATGATGCGATTTGACCGATTCACGGAACGGGCGCAGGAAGCCGCCCAACGGGCGGCTGAGATTATCCAGCGCTACGGCCACAACCAAATTGACACCGAGCACATCCTGCTGGCGCTCATCGAGCAGCCGGGGGGCGTGATTCCACAAATCCTGGAAAAGATGAACGTCAGCCCCGATTCGCTCGTGGAGCGGATCGACGCCACGCTACGGGCCAGCCCGAAAGCCAATATCTTCGGCGGCGGCGCCGGCCAAATATTCATCACGCCGCGCGTCAAGCGGATTGTCGACCTCGCCAACGAGGAGGCTAACCGCCTGAAAGACGAATACATCTCCACCGAGCACATCTTTCTGGCGATCCTGACCGAACGCAACACGCCGGCGGCCCGCATCCTTGAAAGCGCCGGCCTGACGCGGGATCGCGTCTACGACGCCATACAGGACCTGCGCGGCGGGCAGCGCGTCACAGACCCCCAGGCCGAGAGCCGCTACCGTACGCTCGAAAAGTACTCGCGTGACCTGACGCAACTGGCGCGCGAGGGCAAGCTCGATCCCGTTATCGGGCGCGACATGGAGATCCTACGGCTGATCCAGATCCTCTCGCGACGCACGAAAAACAACCCGGTTCTGATCGGGGAAGCCGGCGTCGGCAAGACCGCCATCGTGGAAGGCCTGGCCCAGAAGATTGCGACCAACGATGTCCCGGAAATTCTCTCCGGCCGGCGCGTTGTGGCCCTGGACCTTGGCGCCATGATCGCCGGGTCGCGTTTCCGCGGCGAGTTCGAGGAGCGGCTCAAGGCCGTCATCGAGGAAATCCAGCGCGCCCAAGGCGAGATCATCATGATGATCGACGAGCTCCACACGGTCGTCGGGGCGGGGGCGGCGCAAGGCGCCATGGATGCCAGCAACATGCTCAAACCGGCGCTGGCACGCGGGGAGCTGCAGGCCATTGGGGCGACCACCCTCGATGAGTTTCACAAATACATTGAGAAGGACGCTGCGCTCGAGCGCCGCTTCGCACCCATCTACGTCGAAGAGCCGACCGTGGACGACACCATCAAGATGTTGCAGGGACTGCGCGATCGCTACGAGGCGCACCACAAGGTCCGCTTTGCGGACGCGGCCCTGGTCGCAGCGGCACGCCTTGCGGATCGCTACGTCACGGACCGCCGGCTGCCCGACAAAGCCATCGACTTGATGGACGAAGCCGCCGCCAAGCTGCGTGTGGCCCTGTACTCCATGCCTGCCAACCTCAAAGAGATGAAGGCCGAACTGGATCACTTGCAGGCGGAGGAGGATGCCGCCTCCAATGCCCGCGATTACCAGCACGCCGCAGAGATCAAGGTCGAGCGGCTGCGCAAAGGCGAGGAGTATCGCGCCGAGCGGGATAAGTGGGAATCGGAGCACCAGCTTGATGAGGTCGTCGACGTGAACGACATCGCCGAGGTGGTTCACCAGTGGACCGGCATCCCCGTCAGTCAGATGATGGAGACGGAGGCCACCAAGCTGTTGCAGATGGAGACGCGCCTGCACGAGCGCATCATTGGGCAGCAGGAGGCCATCCATGCCATTTCGGATGCCATCCGCCGTGCGCGCTCGGGGTTGAAAGATCCCTCCCGGCCGATCGGCTCGTTCATTTTCATCGGGCCGTCGGGCGTGGGCAAGACGGAGTTGGCCAAGGCTCTTGCCTGGTTCATGTTCGACGACGAAGAGGCGCTGGTGCGCGTCGACATGTCCGAGTATCGCGAGCAGCACACGGTCAGCCGGCTGTTTGGCGCACCGCCCGGATATGTCGGTTACGAGGAAGGTGGCCAGTTGACGGAGGCCGTCCGGCGCCGGCCCTACCGCGTGATTCTCTTCGACGAGATCGAAAAGGCCCACCCCGAGGTCTGGAACGCCCTCCTGCAGATCCTGGATGATGGCCGCATGACCGACGGTCAGGGCAATGTCGTCGACTTCCGGAATACGATATTGATCATGACGTCGAACCTGGGCACGGAGTATGTGAAGAAAGGCGGCACGCTGGGCTTCCTGCAGGCGCAGGCAGATGGCGAGGAGCGCGAGTCGCACGAGAAGATCGAGAAGGCCCTCAAGGGTACGTTCCGGCCCGAGTTTCTCAACCGTGTCGACGAGATCATCATGTTCTCGCCGCTATCCATTGAGGACATGGAACAGATCGTCGATCTCCAGATGCACGAAGTGCAGGACCGGTTGAGCGAGTACAGCATCAGCGTGGAGCTGACCGAGGCTGCCCGCAAGTGGCTGGCCAAGGAAGGCTATGATCCCGCCTTTGGCGCCCGGCCACTGCGCCGGGCAATCCAGAAACACCTTGAGAGCCCGCTCTCCGTGGCCCTGCTGGGCGGTGAGTACAAGGACGGCGCGACCGTGTTGGTCGACGTCGACGAGAAGAACAATAAGATCACGTTCCTCAAGGCCGAGGCAATGAAGCGGGCCAAGCAGCCCGCGGCTGCTGCCTAGAGCGCCGCAACGCGGCTGGGACGGCACCGTCCGTGCCTCCCCAGCCGCGTTTTTTTGCGCCCTGTCCTTACGCCCCTCAAAGGCATCAGTTCACGGCCGCAGCGAGCTTTGCCAGGCGACCGGTTGCCGGGCGTATCCATCTGATTTGTGGAAGCAATCATGCCAGAACCCCGTCGCAAACTGGTCCCATGGATAATTGGCGGCGCCCTAACGGTGGCGCTGTGCTGCGCCTGCGTTGTCCTGGCGCTGCTGCTGGCAGGACTTGGCTACTACTTTTCCAACCGCGAGCCGACGCCGGGCGGCACTACGACGTTTGCGCCGAACCCCACGCCGCGGGCCGAACTCGACCGCCGGCCTGCGGATTCTGCCGTGACAGACAACGAGCACACTCTCCAAACCGTGGTCGTGCCGGACAGCGATCCGTACGACCTGGCTTGTCGCTTGCGGGCAACGTGCAACGTGGCAACCACTCTGCCGGGGCCTTCGAAGCCCTATCAAGTCGGGGATCAACGCCAGTTCTGGGTGCAGAATTCAGATACCAGCGAGAACTTCCGGGTTAGTGCCACGCTTGAATTTGTGACGGCGCATTCCTACTTTTGGCTGCAGGACGGGGTCCAGGCCCGCGCGGAGGACATCGCAGCCCTGATGACCACGTTTGAGGACAAGATCTATCCCACAGATCGGCGCTTCTTTGGCAGCGAATGGACGCCGGGCGTGGACAACGACCCCCACATCTACGTACTCTATGTTCGCGGCGTCGGCGCATCGACGGCGGGCTACTATTCCACCCCCGACGAATTCAATCCATTGGTGCAGAAGTACTCCAACGGGGCGGAGCTTTTTGTTTTCAACGCGGACAGCGAGGGCCTGACCGAAGAATACACCTACGGCACCCTGGCACATGAATTTCAGCACATGATCCACTGGCATCTCGATCGGAATGAATCGTCCTGGCTCAACGAGGGTTTCTCGGAATTGGCCGCCTTCCTCAACGGGTATTCCATCGGCGGGATGGACTACGCCTATGTGCAACACCCCGACCTGCCTCTTCTCGAATGGACGAGCTTGACGGACAGCCCCGGGATCACGGGCGCGCACTATGGCCAAAGCTTCCTCTTTGTTACATACTTCCTGGATCGCTTTGGTGATGAGGCCACGCAGGCGGTCGTCAAGGATCAGGAGAACAGTCTGACCAGCGTGGACGATGTGCTCCGAAACCTCGGCATCACCGATCCGCAATCGGGACAGCCGGTCACCGCCGACGATGTCGTTATGGACTGGATGGACGCCCTTTATCTCGGCGACAGCTCGGTGGGCGATGGGCGCTATGCATATCACAACTATCCAGGCGCACCGCGCGCCGCCGCAACGCAGAAGGTCACGGACTGCCCGCTGTCGGAACGCAACGCTTCGGTCAATCAGTACGGGCCGGAGTACATTGACATCACCTGCCGCGGCGACCATGTCATCAACTTCACCGGTTCGACCGTCGTGCCTGTCTTGCCCGCCGATGCTCACTCCGGTCAGGATGCCTTCTGGTCGAACAAAGGCGACTCCTCCGACATGACGCTCACTCGCACCTTTGATTTCACGAACGTGAGCGCGCCGATCGACTTCTCTTATTGGACATGGTACGACCTTGAGAAGGGCTACGACTACGCCTACCTCGAGGCATCCGCGGATGGACAGCAATGGGATATCCTGAGGACCCCCTCCTGTACCACGGCGGATCTATCGGGCAACTCGTACGGGTGCGGCTATACCGACCAGAGCGGCGGCGGGCAGACCGCGCGCTGGATCTACGAAACGGTGGACCTCTCGGCCTACGCGGGCAAGACAGTGCAGCTCAGATTTGAGTACATCACGGACGCAGCCTTGAACGGCGAAGGCCTGCTCCTGGACGATCTATCCATCCCCGCAGCAAACTACGCGACGAGCTTCGAGACGGACGACGGAGGCTGGGAAGCGAACGGTTTTGCCCGCATCGAAAATACCCTTCCGCAGACATTCCGCCTGTCGCTCATCGAGGAAGGATTGGGAACGACCACGGTCCGAAGCATCCCGTTGAGCGCGGAGCAGACCGCGACGATTCCGATTTCGGTTGGCCCTGGCGGCAGCGCCGTGCTGGTCGTGACCGGCACGCAGCGTTTTACCCGCCTGGCCGCCAGTTATTCAATTGAAGTGCAATGATGGAGCGGCGCCGCCCCTAGCGGCCCGATAGTGAATAGATGACTGCCTCCAAAATTCCATCCTCCCAGGTCCTTCGCCTTGGGCAATTGCTGGTGTATCAAGAAGGCTCGATTGTCAGCCGCCAGCTTCTTAAGGGCGAAACCGGCAATCTGACGCTTTTTGCGTTCGATGCGGGTCAGCAACTGAGTGAACATACCACTACCTTTGACGCCCTTGTCCAGGTCCTGGATGGGGAGGCCGAGATAGCGATTGCAGGCCAGGTGTCGACCCTGCAAAGCGGGGAGGCAATCCTCATGCCTGCAAACGTACCACACGCCGTGACCGCCCGGGTCCGCTTCAAGATGCTTCTCACGATGCTGCGGGTCTGAGACTGGGATCTCGCGGCCCGCATACTCCCAAAGCGACACGCCATAGTCAAATCAAAGAGCGGACAACACGGCGTTGCCCGCTCTTTTTGATTGTCTTCCACGCGAGCGACTAGCGCGCGTAGTCTGAGATCAATTGCTTGAAGCGTGGGTCCTGGCGTATGAAGTCCAGGTCCGGGTCGCGCAGGATCCAGTCCACGTATGTCTGTTTGTTCTGCAGCGCCACTCGGAGGAGTCGCAGCGCCTGGTCGGTGTCGCCGCAAATGGCTGCCAGGCAAGCCCGGTTGTATTCGTTTTCGCTGTCGAATATGCTTTTCATAGCTTTGCCTACATGTTTCTGGGCTAGTTCTTCCAGCCCCATCTTCCGGTAGTATCCTCCGAGAGCTGCGTGCGCCAGGCCGTGATCCGGATCAAGCTCGATCACGTGCTGCAGGGCGTCGATGGCATCTTCCATTCGGCCCTCCGAGGCGTACACCAGTGCCAGATGATGATGGTAGAGCGCCCTGGACGGATCGTTCGCGATGGCCTGTTGGTACGCCATCAGAGCTTCCTTGTATTGACCGCCGGCCTTGTACAGGTTGCCCAGCGTATCCCAGGCGTGGGCATTGCGGGGATTGAGCTCAACCACCCGCTTGAACTTGGCAAGACCGCTCTCGATCTCCCGCAGTTCGTCCTCGTCGCGCTCCGGGGCTACTATGACGCTTGTCTCGACGGCAGGCGCCGCGACCTCGAGCTGCGTTTGGGCGCCGTCCGGTTCCACGCGTCTTCCAGAGACTGCAGCAAGCGTTTGCGGCGGGCGTTCGTGGACGACCCGATCGACCTCCTGAGGCGGGCTCGCCGGAGCCGCGGCGGAGGCAGCGTCAGATGCAGCGCCGGACGTGGGCTCGGCCTGCAGGTCTTTGGCCTGCGATCCAGAGCCCTGCTCTTGGTCGGGCGGGACATCCGCCTCCGCGGCGTAGTCGAGGTCCTCGGGTGTCGGTTCCAGCAGGTCCTGGGGAGGCTCCTCCGGGATGGGAAGCCACGCGGAGAGGTCGTCGCCATTCAGGTCTGGGAACGCGATTTCTGGTTCCACATCCATGGGCGACAAGGTCTCTGGCTCGCTGTCAAAGGGTTCGCCCCATGTCGTCGTCGCTTCGGCTTCCGGCGGTCGCGAGACGTCTTGTTGATATCGTGACGGATTGGCCAGCGCCCACGTCGCCGTCGAAACATGCGTCGGGTCGGCGGCGAGACCCGGCTTGGTGACTGGTATCGCCTTTGCCACCCTGTCTTCGTGCACGGGGAGAATGGAGCCCATGTCGGGCGCTTCCGTAAGTTCGGCGGGCAGCTCTTCGCGAGCGGGTTCCGACAGCCAACCCGGTTTGTCGTCGTCGTTGCCATTCTCAGGATCCAGCTCGTCCGCCTGGCGATAGGCGACGACGGCATCCTGGTAGTCTCGCAGATGGCGGTAGACATTGCCGAGCCGGTTCCAGGAAATTGCCTTCTCCTTGTTCTCCGTCAAGAGTTCGATGCTGCGGCGATACAGGTCGACCGCCTCGGCATACTTTCCCTGCTGAACGTACGTGAGGGCCAGGTTGCTGTAGGGTTGCCCAAAGCTGTCATCGAGCTTGATGGCCCGGTGATAGGCATGCACCGCCTGCGCGTACGCGCCGGAGAGGAAGTACAGATTGCCAAGCTCATTCCACAATTCGTGCTCGCTCATACCATCCTCCACTATGAGGCGAAGCTGGGCTTCTGTTCTTTGGCGTACGTGCCCAACAGGCTAAAGCGGGACTGCAGCGAGAGGGTGGCGTTGTCGGGATCGAGCGCATCGGCCCGCTGATAGGCAGCGATGGCGTTCTCATAATCGTTCAGGCGTCGATACACGTTTCCGAGCCGATTCCACGAAACCGCCTTGTCCTTGTCGCTGGTGAAAAGCTCGATGCTGCGCTGGTAGAGCAGGATGGCTTCCACAAATCGCCCGCGTTGCACGTAGGCCAGAGCCAGATTGCTGTAAGGCCAGGCGAACCAGCGGTCGAGCTCGATCGCCTTGCTGTAGGCGACAATGGCATCATCGAAGGCGCTCGTGTTGAAATAGACGTTGCCGAGCTCGTTCCAGACGTGGGCGTTCTTGGTGTCCATCTCGATCTGGAGCTCGCCGGTCGGATCCAGTTTGGCCACGGGCTCCGGCGCGGGTGCGTCCTCGGTTTCCTCTTTGGACTGCGGCGCGTACAGGTGCACTGGCTCGTCGCTGTCCTTGAGGTACTCGTCATAGGCGTTGTGGTCACCGGCGTCCTGCGGCTCGTCCTCTGACACGGCAACCGTAGTGGCGGGTGCTGCTTCGATGGACCGCATCGGCTGCGTCTCGGCTGTCGAGGCGGGTGCCACGGCGAACGGGTCGTCGTCGGCCTCAGCGCCGGCGCTCTGGAGCACATCCGGCGTCTCAGGGGCAGGCTCGCTCATCTCTGGGTCGTCCGTGAGGGCTGCCGCGCCGTCTCCCTCTGGCTCAGCCGCTGTCAGGACGGGCTCCGACGTATCGGTTGCCGTAACTTCGGCTGGCAAAGTCTCGGTGAAGGTCTCCACCGTATCGGGCACCACAACCGTGACTGTCTCTTCGCCTTCCGCCGCGGTCTCGACGGGTGCGGCGCCCGGGTCCTGAGGGCTGGCCGCGGTCGATGCGTCGCTGGTGATCTGCGTCTCGACCTGCACGGCGGGCTCAGGCGCGGGCTGTGGAGCAGGCTTGTTTTCCGGGGCCTTCGCCGGCGCGGCGCCGACGTTGGCTGCCGCACTGGACGCGGCTTCATCGGCGCGACTTTGGGCGATGATCAGCTCGATCGGGCTGAAATTCAACTTTGTCGCCGGGGCGCCGCTCCCGTCCTGCGCCGATTGCACGACGGTCGGCCCATCGGACACTTCATCCATGTCATCCCGGAAACCCGCATTATTCCGGTCTAGCTCGTCGGCCTGGTGGAATGCTTCCAGCGCCTCGGCATACTGATTCAGCTTGCGGTGCAGGTTGCCCAAGCGGTTCCAGGCAACGGCCTTGTCCTTGTTATCCTGCAACAGGTCGATGCTCTTGCGGTACAGCGGGATGGCCTGTTCGTGCTGTCCCTGCGCCACCAGCGTGAGCGCCAGGTTGTTGTAGGACCAGCCGAAGGCCGGATCCAATTCGATGGCCTTGTTGAAGGCGTGGATCGCCTCCTGGTGGTTCTGCATCTTGAATTGGATGTTCCCCAGCTCGAACCAATTCTGGGCGTTGCCGGGATCGATATCGATCGCCTGCTGGTAGGCGCTGGCGGCCGCGTCGTTGCGATCCTGCTTGTCGAACACGTTTCCAAGGCGGATCCACGGAACAATGAACCGCTTGTTGAACTCGATGTTCTTTTCCTGATACGCCACAACGGCGCTGAAGATCTTGCCCAACTCGTCCCAGAATTCGTAGTTGCTCATATCGACCTCCGCGTGGATCCGACGGGTCTCTCTTACTTGTTGGCTGATACGTTGCTCAAGAGGCTGAAGCGCGCCCGGGTGACGAGGTCGCTGCCCTCATCGGCCAGTTCCGCGGCCTGATGGTAGGAACGGATGGCGCTCTCATAGTCATTGAGTTTGCGATGTGCGTTCCCCAGTGCATTCAGCGCCTGGGCTTTTTCCTTGACGTCGTCCAGCAGCTCCAGGCTTTGCTCGAAGAGAGCCACTGCTTCCTGATACCTGCCCTGCGAGGCGAGGGCGCGGGCCAGACTCGTATATGCCGATCCGGTCTGGGGCTCCAGTTCGATCGCCTTCTGGAACGCGCCAATGGCTTCGTCTGCAGAGCCGGTCTTGAGCATCACGGTGCCCAGCTTGATCAGGGTTTGCGCTTTCCGGGGCGGCTCGTTGGTCGGGACTTCGTCTGCCCAGTCGCGGATGCCGTTGGTTTCCGGATCCAGCTCCGCGGCGTGCTGGTAGGCTGCGACCGCGTGCGCGTAATCCCCCACGCCTCGGTAGGCGTTGCCCAGTCCGTTCCAGGAAAGCGCCTTGTCGCGGCTGGATTTCAAGAATTCGATGCTCTTCTCGTAGAGCGGGATGGCTTCGGCGCACTGCCCCTTTGAGAGGTATGTCAGGGCCAGGTTGCCGTAGGCGATGCCGTAGCTGGGCTGCAGCTCGATCGCCGCGTTGTAGGCCGCGATGGCTTCCTCGTAGGCCCCTTGGCTGAAGAAGCCGTTGCCTTGCTGGGTCCACGCAGCAGCGTCCATCGTTTGCGCCTCGGCAGCAGCAGAAGCCGATGCTGCGGGGTTTTCGACAGCCGGCGCGCTGGGCGCAGCCAACTTGGAAGTCAATGATTTTTCCACGGCGACCCCTTCCGTTTCGTCACTCGTCGCGGTGACTCCGTCCTGAGGCTCGGGTTCCAGTATTTCGGTCTCGCTCATCGGGATGAAGATCCAGGCGGGTGCGTCCGACGGCTTATCCTGCTTCGTATCAGCAGCCTGGGGGGCCGGGACAGCCTGCAGGTTTTCGACGGCGGCCACGGGACCGACTGCCTCAGTGGATTCCGGTTGTCCGGAACCGGCTTCGGCGTTGAGGCTGGCTGGCACGGGCTCCTCCGTCACGACGGCTTCGTCGGACTGTTCAGCGTTAAGCGCTTCGTCGATGGAAGCGAGCTGGTCAGCGACCTGATAGGCAGCGACCGCATTGTCATAGTCGTTGAGCAGCCGGTAGGCGCTCGCCAGCCGGTTCCAGCAATCCGCCTTGTCGGCATTGCTTTCGAGGAGTTCGATGGCTCTAAGCAGGAGGGACACGGTCTCCTTGCTCTTGCCCTGTTGCATGTAGGCCAGGGCGAGGTTGCCGTAGGCCCATCCGTTGCCGCGATCCAGCTCGATGGCTTTGGAAAATGCAGCCACTGCCTCGGGCAACGATTCGGCCTTGAGCTGCGCCATGCCCATTTCATTCCAGACCGCACTGTTGCGTGCGTCGATCCCTACAGCCTGCTGATAAGCCTTGACGGCCTCGCGGTGTTGCTCCTGGGTCATGAACAGCGCGCCCAAGCGGATCCACGGCGTCACAAGCTGCTTGTTCAGTTCGATGGACTTTCGGTAGCACTTCTCCGCTTCGTCGGACCGGCCGAGGCTGCTGTAAACATCGCCCAGGCCGCACCAGGGTTGCGCAAAGGCCGGCGTGTACTGGATGGCTTTGCGGTATGCGGCAATGGCGTCGTCCGAGTATCCGAGTTTGAAATGGACATTCGCCAGACCGTTCCATGCAATCGCGTCCCGCGAATTTCCCTGGAGGGCCTTGCGGAAGGCGATCATCGCCTCATCGTTGCGGCCGACCCTGGCGCACAGATTGCCCAGGTTGTTCCAAACGAAGACATGCTTCGGCGAAAGTTGGATCGCCTGCTTGTAAGCATCGATGGCTTCGTCAATCGCGCCGGTGCTGCTCTTGATCAAGGCCATGGCGTTGAAGCACTCGGCCTCGAAGAGGTTGTCCCCGACCTTGGTGGCAATGCTCAGCGCCTCGCGCAGCTGCTCGTCCGCCTTCTCGAAGTCGCCTTTGCGCCAGTTGAGCACGCCCATGGTCAGGAGCAGGTTGCCGCGTGCGGAGGCGTTGTCGGCGCCGGACGGCAGTTCTGTCAGCTGGGATTCCCGCAGGGAGAGCCCGGCATCCGCATCTTCGGATGCCGCCGCCTTGGCGGGTGCCCCCTGCCAGTTTGAATCCAGGGTGAGCCTGACGACCTGTTCCGTCTGGGGAGATTCCATGAACTCGATGACCCGGTGGCGATGCGCCCAGAAATCCGGCGCGGCGTGTGCAAGCTTTGCGATTTCGCTCTGCGTCAGCCAGAACACGATCCGTATGCGCCGATCCACAAAGTACTCCCGCTGCAGGCCCACGGCCGAGAAGGCGCTGGCGTCGTCACCGTCGCCCCAGCGCAGGCCGTCCACCACGAAGACCGAGTGGCGTGGGTTTTTGAGTTCTTTGAAGAACGGCGCCAGGTCCTGCGGGCTCCGGCTGCGCACGCTGAGATGCACGCGCTTCTGGCCCATGTCCATCAGGCGATTGTCGAGCGCCTTCTCCACGTCTGCACGCACGTACTCGGAGCTATAGACCGCCAGCAGGATGCACGGCCGCTGCCACTTGACAGCCAGCTCAAGTTCCTCTCCCAGGATGCCAAGGCGCTCATCGAAGGAGGATGTCGTAGAGGGGACCTGCGGCTTGGGGCTAGTCATCGAGAAGTTTCCTTAGCACCGGGTGCACGTCGCACCAGTTCTCACCGTCGCGGTATTCCAACAAGGCCAGGAGTTGCAGCAGCGGGCGCAGGCGCTCGTTGTATTCCATGCGGTTGTTGTCCGCGACCTTCTTCAAGCAGCTTGAGGTCGTCCTTGTCCAGGATCCGCCGGTACTCGTTGCGGATCTCGGCGGCGGCCCACTCGACATCGGACACATCCAGCTTGCCGGCTTTGCGCCTGCGGGCGCGCCCGATGGCGGTGCGCATGATGCGGGCCATCTCGCGGAACACGCCGCCGCTGTATGAAATCGCCAGTTCCAGGGCAGCCGGATCGGTCATGGCCGACGCCATTCGAACGTGCACGAACTTGCTGAGCGTGTCGTAACCCTGTTTGTGGTGCGTCTCGGGCTGCATCGGTGGATGCAGGTAGATGTTTTGCAGGAAGACCGCCTGATCCCGGATCGAGTTCGAACTCCTTGCTGTAGAAGAGGGCGCTCGAGACGGTGTAGACGATGGCGCAGTTGGGCTGCATCATGATCTCGCGATGCCCCTGGAAGATATCGCGCGCCTTGTCCAGGTCCGGTTTGTCCATGTCGTCGATCAGCACCAGAGGGATGCGGCGCTCGCGGCTGTAAATGGCGGTCGCAATGTGATTGATGATCGAGATCAATCCGGTGATGTCCGTATCCACCACCTGGCGCAGCTCGATGCGCGTGGCCGGCTCGAGTTTCATCTTCATGCCGGCATTGGCAAAGAACAGGTCAATTCCCGCGCTCATTTCCTTGCCGTCGTCCCGGCCCTCGAGCACGGTCGTGATGTGCTTCTCGATCTTGCCTTTCCAGCCGTCCAGTTCTTTCAGCAGCTGTTCGGGGAGCTCGCCGCCTTTCTTGCGATACTCACGGAACAACCGGCCGCCGATCGCCAGCAGGACGTCGCGAAAGTCGATGTCGTTGATGTCGGCTTCCTCGCGGATGCTGAAATTGATCGGCCAGTATTTCTTCGTAATGCGCGGATTGCTGAGCAGGTGCAGCAACTCGGTCGACTTGCCGCAGCCCCTGTGGCCGGAGAAGAAGAACTTCGGAGGCCGATAGAAGGGAGCCATCAGTGCGTCCGTCAGCTCCGCGATCGGGTTGGATGGGCGGTTGACGTAGAAGGGATTGGGCTCGCCGTTCTTGCCGGGCTTGAGGGGCAGGTCCAGCTCAAAGTTGAGCCAGGCTCTGTCGTAGTCTTTGGCGACGATGTAGTCAAAACCATTCATTGGGCCTCTGCACGTCTTTCAGGTCGTCCTCTGCCGGTACGGACCGGATGGGCTAGGCGGCGGCTGCCAGGCCTTCCCTGATTGCATACAGGGCGGCCTGGGTTCGATTGGATACGTGCAGCTTGTTCAGGATGTTGCTGACGTACTTGGCGATCGTGCGCTCGTGGACGACCAGATGATTGGCGATTTCCTGGTTGCTGAGGCCACGGGCGATCAGCCGCAGGGCTTCGAGCTCACGCCGTGTCAGCGTCTGGTTCATCATGGCATCCTCGGCCGCGCGGTCGAATTCATGGATGACCTTCATGGCGATCGAGGGCTGCAACTGGGCCTGTCCGGTGGCCACGTCGCGAATGGCCTGCAGGAGCTGCACGCGGGTCGTGTCCTTCAGCATGTAGCCCAGGGCGCCGGCCTTGATGGCCTGGTAGACGCGATCGCTCTCCGCGAAGCTCGAGAGCACCAGGATCCGGGCGTCGGGGACGGCCAGTTTGAGTTTGGGGATGGTGATCAGGCCGTCCTGGCGGGGCATGACCATGTCCAGCAGGATGACGTCGGGGCGGGTCTTGCGGGCGATCTCCACCGCCTGGATGCCATCTTGCGCCTCTCCGACGACCTCGATGTCCGTCTGGAAGGAGAGGATGGCGACGAGACCTTCGCGTACCACGTGCTGGTCTTCGACAACGAGAATGCGTATTTTCTTCATGGCCACATCCTGTCTGTTTCCCTGCTTGAGATACGGGTTCGTCATTTTCATCGGTGCGTACGTGTTGTCTGATGTGCCTATCGGGTGGCGATCGGTAGAGCCGCAAAGCGGGACGAATTCGCCTCGGCGTCCCTCAGCTGGATCTCCTGGCCGCTCCAGAGTTCGGGCGCCCAGACCTCGAAATAATCTCCCTGGCCGACCAGGACAACATCTGCTTGCAGGCCGGCGAATTCTTTCAAGTCCACGGGGATCGAGATTGTGGTCGATCGTTCCCCGGGGAGCTTGACGGCCGTTGCCAGGAAGAGTTGCAGCAGCTGCCTGGACAGCGGATCGGCGATATTCAATGAAGCCGCGTGCCTGTACATCTCTTTGAAAGCCTCGGCTGTCAGAATCTGCAGGTTGCGGTCAAATCCCTGAGTCATGTAGGCTCCGCCGGTTAGTTCCGCCTGGAACGGCGTGGGAACTGTGAAACGGTTCTTGGTGTCTAAGGTTCGGGCGAACTTTCCTAGAAACAACTTGCACTCCCGGCTACGTCAATGTGTCTCTGAACGTGCTGCCATTATAGGGATGGGCCCCCGGGTTGAGAACCGCATATTGCGCCTTTTCGCAGGATTCTTTGGCGCAACTTTCATGCACACGCGGCAGATTGGATGGTCATTTGTGACCACACCAGAACGCGCATGCGGCGGCCCGCCTCATGCCGGTCGACGGGCATAGAAGAGTCATCCTCGCCATGGGCGGGTCGCGTTTCGGCCCGGCGCGTGCCGTCGATACGCGCAAAAAAAGACGCCCGCGCCACTTTGGCGCAAGCGTCGGGTGTCTTTTGGGCCCTCAGGCCTTCTATCTTCTTTCGCGGGGCTCGGTAAGTCCTTCGCGCACGGCGTACAGCGCAGCCTGGGTGCGACTGGCGAGCTGCAGTTTCTCGAGAACCGCGCTCACGTACTTTGCGACGGTCCGCGGATGAACGTGCATCTCCTGGGCAATTTCCGAGTTGCTCATGCCTCGGGCAATCAGCCGCAGGCACTCCAGTTCGCGGGGGGCCAGTGGATCGGCCGTGTAATGCGCATGCGACGGATGATCGATATCCTGGATCACGCGCACCGCGATCGACGGCGGTATGGAGGCCTTGCCGGCGGCCACGTCGCGGATCGCCTGCATCAACTGGGCACGCGTGGCGTCTTTCAGCAGGAATCCCAGGGCGCCCGATTTGACGGCCTGGTAGACGCGGTCATTCTCTGCATAGCCGGTCAACACCAGGATCCGGCAATCGGGGAGCAACTCTTTGAGTATTGGGATGGTCTCGAGCCCATCCTGCCGGGGCATCTGCAAATCGAGCAGCACCACGTCCGGCTTGGTCTTGCCGGCCAGGGTAACCGCCTGCAACCCGTCCAGGCCCTCGCCGACCACCTGCATGTCCGGCTGCAGCCGCAACATCGTCACAATGCCGTCGCGAACAACATTTTCGTCATCCACGACGAGAATGCGTATCTTCTTCATGAGCCCCGCGGGTGTTTCGTGGGTTTGACGGCCGGGTCCTTTGGAACGGTAACCACGATCTTTGTCCCCTCGTTCGGTTTGGTTGCGATCTTCAGCGTGCCACTCATCTGCGCGGTTCGTTCGCGCATGTTCTGCAGGCCGAGGCCGGCGCGGTCGACTTTCTTCAGATCGAATCCCACGCCGTCGTCGAAGATCTCCAGGATGACATTCTTGCGACCCTGTTTGAGGGTCACCAGCACCGATTTCGCCCGCGCGTGGCGCAGGACGTTGTTGAGCGCCTCCTGTGCGATGTAGTACAGCGTCATCTCTTTGTCGGACGAAAGCGAGATGGCCTCCTCGGCTGTGAGCAGCCTCGCTTTGATATCCGCGCGACCTTCGACGGCGGACAAGCGGTGGTGCAAGACGGAGACGAGGCCATCCTTCTCGATATCGATCTGCTGCATCTGATACAGGAACAGGCGCATCTCTTTGACGGCCTGCCTGGCATTCTCTCCGATGCGTGCAAATTCCTGGGCGGGATCCACGTTGGAGCCTGCCTCCAGGGCTGCCTGGGCGGCCTCGGTGGTGGTCACAAGGCCGTATAGTTTTTGGCTCACCGAATTGTGCAGGTCCCGCATCAGTCGCTCGCGCTCGGTCATGGCGATGGCCAGCTTGCGCCGGCGGTCGCTGTCGATCAGGCTGGCCATGTGCTCGGAGATGGTCGTCAGACGCACGATCTCATCCTGGTTGAATTCGGGCTTCTCCTTGCGTGCCAGGCACATGCAGCCCAGGAACTTATTGTCGTCACCGACGCGGGCGATCAGCGGCAGCATCAAAAGGCTTTCCACCGGAAGGTTGCGCATGACGGCGGGAACGCGGTCGTCGTCTGCCGCCTCCTTGACCTGCAGGGGCGCGCCGCGGTTCATGACCGAATTGAAGAGCGGGGAGGAGGCCGGCACATAGGCCAGCTCTTCGATGGCGGGCGAGGGCAGGCCCAGATGCGACATGAGCTGAAACCTGGGCTGATCCGGAGTCTTGTTCTTGTCATCCAGCAGGAAAATACCGACCACCTGGCTTCGAAAAGGATAGATGATGTGATAGATGGATTCGAGCAGAAAATCGTCGAGGCTGAGCGTGTTGCTGGCGGCGCTGGAAATCGCGTTGATCAGCACGAACATCTCGTCGCGCGCCCGCTGCCGGGCTTCCTCGCTGAGCTTGCGCTCGGTCATGTCGCGCCAAAGCGTCAGCCAGCCAAAGGGGTTGCGGGCCCGATCCGTCAGCGGCGAAATGCGGATGTTGAGATATCTCCAGCCCTCCTCGGGCGGAATGCTCCGCTTCATCTCGACTTCCTGGCTGGCTTCGAAGTTGATGCCGAGCTTATCGAGATCACCGAGGACCGCGCTGATTGGCTGCCCGTAGACCTGCTGGCGGCTGAAACCGCTCAGCCGTTCGGCAGCTGTGTTCATGTCCAGTATGGCGTTGTCGGCATCCAGTACGATCCAACCCTCTTCCATGCGCTCGACGGCCGCGGCCCGATCCGTCGCTCCGATTTCCTCAGGGCGCAGATCGAAGAGCCCGTAGAACCACGTCAGTGCGGCGAGCCCAAAGGCGAACGGAAGGAGCTCCAGGCTGGGGAAGGGATTCGCCCCCGCCGACTCGATCACCAGGACGAGCGGCGGCAGCACCGCTCCCAACACTGCGAACCCGAGCCAGCTGAAGGCCCGGTCGGCGGCGCTGCACGAGCGCGTCGGCCAGCAGCACAGCTCCTGTGGCTGCCAACGCGAATATGTAGAGTGAGACGATTCGTTCCCAGGGGCCGCCCACAAACAGCAGGGCAGGCGAGGCGCCCGCTTTGGATTCGACCCCCGCGCGCAGGCCCTGCCGCGACCAGAATAGGGCCTGCGAAAGCACGGGCATGATTGCGAGAAGCGCCGCGCTCCACAGGTTGATCCAGCGACCTCGATTGGTCCGTGCAACCACCAACCAGAAGGCAAACGAGGCCGACAGAAGCGCGCTGAGATAGATGACGGCGGCCGCGACGAGGCGGAAGCCGCCGTAGGATGGGTCGACATAAAGCAAATAACAGGCTGACCAGACGGCGACGGAGGCGCACAGCGCCACGAGGGCCGCGGCCCCGGGGGCATTACGCCGTCCCAGAGCGCCCAACCCCACGGCAACGACGAGTGCGATGTTGATCAGGAGTGCGAGTGTCTGAAAACTGATCATCGGGTGGCCTCATGCATCATACAACACATTGCGCGCCTCTGCCATATTTGGCACATGATCAGGTTCTACGCCGAGATTCCCTCGAGCTGGCCTGCGTCAAAGAGCAATCCCAGGTTGGCATCGCGCCGGACCGCGTCAGCCGTAAGCGCTTTCGAACTCAATCGCCGCGCGGACAAGCTTCGTCACGCCCTCCGAGCTTCCAAGGATTCCCTCGCGGACGATGTCGAGATACGGGTCCGACGGCGAGCCTGCCAGCCCGGCCGCGATTTCCAGTTGTTGGCGCGCCTCGTCCCTGCGATCCACGACGCTGTACAGCACGGCCAGTGCCACGTGATAACGGCCGACGCGCGGCGCCGCTTCGACCGCCCTGGTCAGGTACAGGATGGCCTCGTCGGGTTTCCCCATCGCCGCATGGATGTACGCCACGCGTTCCAGACTCTCCGGGTTCGTCGAACCTTTCCCAATCGCTTTCTTACCCGCCGCGCTGGCTTCCTGTTTGCGCCCCAGCATGCAGTATGCCGCGCTCAGATTGACGAGCAGCGATGTGCTTGTTGGAGCAAGCTGTAACCCCGCCTCGAATTCCTCGAGCGCTTCGGAATATCTGGCCGCATCATACTTCACGATGCCGAGCCCGTTGCGGAGTTGCGCGTCCAGCTCCGCGAGGCCGTGGTCCGCGGTGAGGCCCAGGCCCGCATGCAGCGCCTGGGTGGCACGCTCCAGGTCCCCGGCCACCCAATTCAAGTACCCAATGCTGTAGTGAAGTTCGGCACGCGCCGACAGCGACTCCTGAGCCTTCGGCAACCGCTCCAAAAGGTCCTGCCGTGCCTGAATGCCGGCCTCGGGGCTGTCGAAGATTTCCACGGCCGTCCGCGTGTCCCAGAGCAGGACACCGGAGGGCAGCTTCATATTGGCCGGATTGCGCTGGCTGACGAATTCCACCACGCGGTGGCGGAATGCCCAGAAGTCCGGCGCGTGGTGTGCCATGTTTGCCGCTTCGGCGGTCGTGAGCCAGAGCACCGCCTTGACGCGGTTCTCCACAAAGAGCTCGCGCTGCATGTTGAGCGCGTGATACGCGCGCTTGCCCCCTTCGCCGCCCCCCCAATCCAGGTTGGAGATGAAAAAGACGGGCTTGCCGCCCGTTTGCCTGATCAGAGCCGGCACATCGGAGCGCTGTTCGTTGACCGCGATGCGCGCAATGTCCATGCCCTGCTTCTTGAGCCGGGTCTCAAGTGCCTGCTCCGCCTTTTCCTGGCCGAACTTGGATTTATTGACTGCCAGCAGCACGCTCGGTCGCCCCCATTGTGCTGCCAGCACGAGTTCGTTAAAGAGAATGTCTATGTTTTCTGCAAAGGACTTACTATGCTGGGCCCCGGTTTCAGGCATCGCATTCGTTTTCGAAGATCCAACGGGCTTGGTCAATGCGGTGGGAATGAGTCCTTGACTCATTCCAGCCAGCACAGGAAGTAGATCTTCTTCAGCGGGAAGCGGCTTTTGGCCTCGTCGCTCAGCTTGTCGTAGTACTTGACCCACAGATCAAAGAAATTCTCAAGATCAAGCAGCGTGGTCTTCTGGAAGGTGTCGGTGCCGATTTCCTCGGTGACCTCACAGGTGAAGCCGCCGGACGACACCAACAGCCCGTAGTCTCTCTGGTGCAGCACCGACAGGAAGGACTTCATGCCTTCCATCGTGGTTGGCTGGCCCTTGTGTTTGATCTGAACCAGGATGCGCGGTCCGCTGGCGCCCAGCGGGTCGGTGTAGGCCACCATGTCGATCTGACCGTGGTCCTTTTCCGGTGGAGCGATCCAGGCGACGTGGTAGCCCATGGCCTGCAGCAGTTCCGCGATCAGCGTGCGGAATTCGAGCCGACGCGTTTCCAGCAAGTAGTTCTGTACCTGCTCCCAGGCTTTTTCCTCCGCCTCTTCAACCACCAGGGCGGCAGCCGGCGCGCCTTCTTTTACCTGTTCGAACAGCCGCAGCGCTTCCTTGTACAACTCCTGCGCATTGGGGAATTTACGACAGGCCTCGCGGCCCTCCTCCGTGATGTACCAGCGGCCCTTGTTGTTCTTGACGAGCCAGCCGGCGTGCACCAGCGGGATGGTCGACATCCTGACGATCTTCTCGTAACGCGGAACGCCGCCGGGCACGGCGTAGCCTTTTTCGAATTCCGTGAGCTTCGCCACATCCGGCAGGGCCGCCATGAGTTCCTTGGAGGGCATGCCCTCGGGCTTGTTCCACAGGACTTCGAGAACGCTGCGAAGCAGCTCCCCGATGCGGCCCAGCGTGACGTCTGCCATCTAAGCGCGCCTCGCCGTGCCGCGGCCGAGCCCTGCGCGCCCCCAGGCGGCAGACTGTATTCGCAGATTAAGAGAGGCGGGGAAATGCCGTGCGGCGAGCAAGCTAGGTTGTCTCCGCCTTGAACACCCGTGGTCGCCCATGCTAGCCTGACCGCGGGGGCAACTGTTGTTGCAGGCGCGTCAGCCGGATGAATTCTCGGATGACTTCAGGAGGATGAGGCGAAGATCCGACCAGTACCAGGTACCCCGGCGCCCAGAAATCCTGGGGGCTCTTCGCTTTCTTGTCTTTGACCCGGAATTCACGGAATTTTTGCAGGATGCCTTTGGAGGTCTCCTGCCGAATCATATGAATGCAGCGGGTCGGTGGGGTGGCCGGGGACGCGCTCACGACCCATTGGAGATACTCCGGCTGCACATTGATGAAGTCCAGGCGCCAGCCGAAGACCTTGGAAATTTGTCGGATCGTGCTCTCGAGGAAGCCCGCGACCTTGCCGTTCAGAAAGTGATCGCTGGCGCGTGGGATCAACAGGCAGGCGTAGGAGAGATCGTATTCGTGCGGCAGGACCGGTTCGAGGTGTACGCTGGCGTTGGGCAGGCGGTCACCATCCTTGGGCTGCCTTGTTCCGCGCCCGTTCCGGTCGTCTTTCCGGGCATCCTGGTTGGCCCCCATGACATCCTGCGCAGAGGACTTGTGGTTTGAAAAAGCCACTTCTCGATTCTCTTCTTGGGCGCAATCCGACTTACTCTACGGCCTCATTGCTGGGTCAAATCGAAATCGGTCTTCAAGAAGCAGGCCTTCGGTCCGGATGCCCCAGCCGATCCTGGTGAACCTTTCCGGCGCCGGCACTGGCGGACGGTCCGCCACGCAAGCGCTCCACGGGGCGATTCTCTGTCAACGGTCGGCCCCAACGGTGCTACGTCGGTAGGCCCCGATGGCAAAACCAGCCGGCAACAGTGTCTCCAGCCGGCCCACCCGCCTCACAAAAATCCTATACGCATTATAACGCAATTCCGGCGAGCCGCGAGCGCCCTGCGTTACAGGGCCATGACGGGCGCCCCTAGCGGGCCTGCGACGTGATTTGGGACAGCAACTTGCGGTAATCTGCCATGTTGGGCGGTTCCATTGCAATAATCTGGGTAACCACGTCCGCTGCGTCCTGACGGTTACCCTGTTGCAGCAGCGCCTCGCCCAGCGCATCCAGCTCTGCGATGGCTTCCGGCGTCCGTCCCAGGCGATGCAGTTGCGCGGCCAGGACCCTGCGGAAGAGCGGCGCGTTCCCCGAGTCCTGTACAAGGTCCTTGAGGAAGGGCACGGCCTCCTCGGACTTGCCGGCGCCTGCCAGGTGGGTTAGGTAATTGTCCAGCTCGCCCGTGATCTGATCCGTCTGCCCAAGGCGCGTGTGGAGTTCCACGAGTTGCTTGCGAGCATTCTGATCGTCAGGACGCAGGGTCCGGATTTGCTCGAAAACCCGCACCGCCTGTCGCCAGTCCAGCCGCTGCATGTCGATGTCCGCCATGTGCTGAAGGATCCGGACGCTCCAGGAGCGCCCGGCATCTGACTGTTGGATTGCCCGCAAAGCCGTGGTGTAAGTCTTGCGGGCCATGTCAAGCTCGGCCATCCGATAGTACAGATCCGCCAGCTCCATGTACGCTTTGGCGGCCTCATCGATCTGGCCCCGCTTCATGAGCATGTCGATCAGGGTCGAACGGGCAGACATGTCCGTGGGCGAAAGCTGCAGGATTTGGCGGAGAATCTTGATGGCGTTGCCGACCTCGCCGCGCACTTCATAAGCGCGTGCCACAACCGTGAGCTTGGCGATCGCCTCGGGCTGCCGATCCTCCTGGATCAGCAAGTCGGCCATGAGGCGGTGGAGGGGTAGGTACGCAGGCGCGTTCCTCAGGGCATCGTAAGCCTGGTCCATGGCGGAACGCGGCTTCCCCTGGCGTACCAGTTCCTGTACCCGGTTCATCCCCTCGATCACCCCGGCGCTCTGGGCCTCCAGCATGACCTCCGCCAGGGGTGCGGGCTTATCGTCTTCCTGGCGCAACTGCAGGCGGGCATGCTGAACCTGGTCCCGCCAGTCTGCGCGCATCAGCAGAGCGCGCACGTTCTCGCAGAGCCGGCGGCAGGCCTGGGCGTCCTTCTGGCCCTGCTGCGCCTCGATCAACGGCTCATACATCTCCCGGACGTCATCGGCCTGTTCTTGGTCCACGGTCATGGTGTCGGCAAGCCGCAGCGCTTGCAGGTACTCCACCGACGCCTCCTTGAAGGCTTCCCGCTTGAGCAGGATCTCCCCCTGCAGTAGCCGTGCCCCCAGTCCATAGTCGCGGTGCTGCACGGCCTGCGCCAGGTGGCGCAAGGCGGTCTCCTGCCGGTCGCCCTTGAATCGAAGATAGCCGAGGTCAAAGTGGACGGCAGGGTGTTCGAAGCCGGCTTCAAGCGTGCGCTCCAGTTCGTCGGCCGCCGTCGCGTCCTCGCCCTTGGTTTGCGAATCGATGGCTTGACCCAGGTGCAGCACGACTTTGGATTGTTCGGCGTGTTGCATGGAGAGTCGACCTGTCCCCTTGACAATCGCAGCCAGGCCGCGCCGCTCCTCACCCGCCTGTGTCGAGTCCGTGTAGTCGAAGAGAATCTCCGCGAGCTTTGTGACGGCTTTCTGTGAGGCCTCTGCGACCGGGTCGAGCGGGACAGGGGTTGTCGCTGCGGGCTCCTGAAGTTGCTTGATCTTGGCCATGCGCAGCGGGCCCGTACCGCCCTTGGTGCGCGTGGGCAGGGGAAGAAGTTGGCCCGTCTTGAGGAGCGAGGCGGCGCCGCGCGCCTCGGGGCTGTCCGGCATCACAGCCACGGCCTTGGACACGACCGACTGCGCCTTGGCTGCGTCGCCGGCCCGCTGCAGCAGGCTGGCCACGGCCAGGTACTCGGCGACGGCCTGCGGCTTGTGGCCGAGGTGCTCGTGGGCCATGGCGAGACGGCTGTGGGCCAGCGCATGATCGCCGCGCAAAGCGGTGACACGCGTCCAATTCTCGATTGCCTTGTCCAGGTCCTTTTGTTTGAGGAAGGTCTCGCCGGCGAGCATGGAGGCTTCAACCGCGACGTTGATGTCACCGATTCGCTCGGAGATCTCGGCGACCTTTTCAAGAGCGGCGGGGTTATCGGGCGAAATGCGGGCGACGCGCTTGTAAGTGCGCAGCGCCTCCTGAAATTCTCCAAGCTGGTAGAGTGCGAGCCCCAGGCTGTTCAGGGCGTTGGGCTGGTCCGGGGACTCCTCGAGGGCGCGGCGATAGCACGCCGCGGCTGTGCTCCAGTCCTGGTCCCAGGCGGCGGAATGGCCGTCGTTCAGTGCTTTCTGATAGGCCTCGTTGATCGGCGGCATGTGATTAGGTAAGGGATAGTCGTCGGGGACTTGCCGTCAAATCATAACATGAGACGGTCCGTGCTTGAGCCGATCGGAGCTGCGACGCACCTGCGGCAGTCTGCCTCGTCGTCGCAAGACTGCACTCGAACCCGACGCGGGCGACGCCAGCACCTGCATTTCGCCCCAATTCTTGCCCCAGCGCGCCCTCCGTGGAGAGCGGGATGTCCAGCTTGTAAGCAGAGCCCATTACCCCTTGCACAAGCTCCGATGTCTTCGGCAGCTCCGTTGCCGGAACTTCAAGGACCAATTCATCGTGCACCTGCAACAGCATCCGGGCTCGCAGTCCCGCCTTCTTCAGCGCGGAGGGGATGTGCAGCATCGCGAGCTTCATGATATCTGCGGCCGTTCCCTGGATCGGCGCATTGATGGCCTCGCGCTCCTCACGGTTGCGCACTTGAACGTTGGCGCTGCCCTGCAACACCGGAAAGTAGCGCCGCCGCCCCAGCAAAGTCTCGACATACCCGTCCACGGCCGCCGACTTGCGGATTCCGTCCAGATACTTCTTGACGCCCGGGAACTGCGTGAAATAGGCCTGAACGAAGTTTTCCGCCTCCGCCAGGGTCAGACCGGTTGATTGCATCAGTCCGTAAGGCGACATGCCGTAGATCAGTCCGAAATTGATCGCCTTGGCGTGACGGCGCATCTCCTTGGTGACCTCGCCCAGCGGGACATTGTAGACCGCGGCCGCCGTCGTGGCATGGATGTCCTGCCCGGCGCGGAACGCCGCCAGCATGGCCTCGTCCTGCGCCATGTGCGCGACGATCCGCAGCTCGATCTGCGAATAGTCCGCCGACAGCAGCACGTGGTCCGGCGCGGCGATGAACCCGTTGCGGACGCGCCGTCCCTCTTCGGTGCGGATGGGGATGTTCTGCAGGTTGGGATTCGAGGAGGACAGGCGCCCGGTGACCGCGCCGGTCTGGCTGTAGGACGTGTGCACGCGTCCCGTGTGCGGGTCGACCGCCGCCGGAAGCGCGTCGAGGTACGTTGATTTCAACTTCGACAGCTCTCGATGGGTGATCACCCAGTCGACCACTGCATGCTTGCCGCGCAGCGCTTCCAGCACGTCACTGGAGGTCGAGTAGTGGCCGCTGGCTGTCTTGCGACCGCGGTCGGGCGGGTCCAGCCGCAGTCGCTCGAACAGCACTTCGGAGAGCTGCTGCGTCGAGTTCAAGTTGAACGCCTTGCCGGTCGCCTCGAAGACATCTTTCTCAATCTGCCCCAGGCGACGCGTAAGCTCCTCGGACAAGCTCTTGAACAGCGGCAGGTCCAGCAGCACGCCGGTCATTTCCATCTCTGCCAGGACCGAGATTAGCGGAGTCTCCACCTCGTCCATGAGCTTGACGCCGTGCACGCGTTTGAGTTCCTCCTGCATCAGGGGCACCAGCCGGAGGGTGGACTCGGCGTCGGCTGCCGCGTAGACCGAGGCGGCCTCGATGGCGACCTCGGCCATGCTGATCTGGTGTTTGCCGGTTCCGATGAGCTGCTCGATGTGGGTCATCTCTTCGCCCAGGCGCTCGAAGGCCAGGGTCTTGAGTCCCAGGTGGCGCGAACTGGGGTTCACCACGAACTCGGCGATCATGGTGTCCAGGCCGAGCGGCGTCACGGTAAGGCCGTGGCGTGCCAGAATGATGTAGTCGTACTTGGCGTTGTGTGCCACCTTGGGGATCTTCGGGTCTGTCATTGGCCCGCGCAGCGCGCTGATGACCTGCTCCACCGGAAGGTTTGTTCCGGCCAGATGGCCAAGCGGAATGTAATAACCCTCGCCCGCCTTGATCGCCAGCGAAATGCCGACGATCTCAGCCTGCATCTCATCCGTGGAGGTCGTCTCGGTGTCGAACGAGATCACTGGGGCGGATGCCAGGGTCTTGCCGAGCGCTTCGAGTTTCTCAGCAGTATCCACGATCTTGACATCGAGCGTCGACTGCGGCTGCGTGACGGCGATAGCCACCGGCTGATTGACGAACATCGACATCTGCGCGGAGCTGGATCTTCGGCCGGAGGCCGTCGGTGCTTCTGCGCCGGTCAACTTGTTCAACGTGCGGATGAGCGTGCGGAACTCCATCTGCTCGAAGAAGGCCTCGATGCGGCCTGCATCGAAGACGTGCGAGCGGGCATGCTCCAGGTCCAGCTTGAGTTGCAGATCGGTCCGGATGCGCGCCAGATCGTAGCTCTTGTAGGCGGAATCCTTGCCGGCCTCGAGCTTGGTCTTCCAGCGCTTTTCCACCTCATCCAGGTGCCCATAGATTCCGTCAAGCGTTTCGTGCTTCTTGAGCAGAGCGATCGCAGTCTTCTCGCCCACCCCCGGCACACCTGGAATGTTGTCTGACTTATCGCCGACGATGGCTTTGTAATCGACCACCTGGTTCGGGGGGACGCCCAGCTTGTCAACGACATCTTGCGGCGTTATGTAGTTCTTGTCGTCGCCCGCCAGGTACACCGCCGTGCGCGCGTTGACCAGTTGCAGCAGGTCACGATCGCCCGTGATGATCTTCACGCCCATGCCTTGCTCGGCGGCAATGTGCGCGATCGACCCCAGTACGTCATCGGCCTCGTAGCCTTCCATCTCGAGACGCGGGATGTTGAACGCATCCACCATCTCGCGAATGCGCTCGATCTGCGGCCGCAAGTCGTCGGGCATCTTGGCGCGCGTGCCTTTGTACTCGGGGAAGATTTCGTGCCGGAATGTCTTGCCGGTATCGAATGCCACGGCAAGGTATTCGGGGCGTTCTTGTTCCAGGATGCGGAGAAGTTCGCGTGCGAATCCATAGATGCCCGCGGTCGGCTCGCCTTTGGAGTTCTGCCAGCGCGTCGAAGAGCCGCCGGCCGTCAGGGCGAAGTACATTCGGTAGGCCAGTGCGTGACCGTCAATCAGATACAGGACTGGAGGCATGAGGAATTTGGATTTCGGCTTTCAGCCCAAAGGGCCGGTGTCGGACTGCTTGCGCAGCTTCTGCACCAGGGTCAAAACGCCTTGTCCGACCAGCACCACAATGAGAGCGTACACCCACCACGGAATATTGTGCCCGAACACCAGGACATACAGGAAGGGCGCCACCGTCGAGCCCAGAAAGACGGCGCTCCACAGGGTCACTTCGTTCATGCGCCGCGTGGTGAGCGCCCGCAGCGTGCGGAAAAGCGAGAAGTACCATATCGGCGCGCATGCCAGGTAGATGATGAGGAAAATGACCGGATCGACGCCGTACGTCTCGCGCGCCGTCTGCATGATGCTTTGGAGGCTTGATTGCAGGTACTGCCACATGTCTGCGCCGATCCCTTCTCCGGAATGTCATCCAAGTATAAACCCCGGCCACATTGGTACCAGCACAAGCAGATCTCTCCTGCCTCGTTTGCCGATACAATTTCGAGATCTCGCTTTCCCGTAACTGACGGAGGAAACAATGGAACTTATTCATCGGTTTCGCGGCGGTCTACTGGGCTTGGCTGCCGGCGACGCGGTTGGCACCAGCGTTGAGTTCTCTCCTCGCGGCTCGTTCCCTCCCGTAACGGGAATGACGGGAGGTGGACCGTTTGGACTCCGCGCTGGGGAGTGGACTGACGACACGTCCCTGGCCCTGTGCCTCGCAACCAGCCTGCTCGAAATGGACGGTTTCGATGCCCGGGATCAAATGGAACGGTATTGGCGCTGGTACAAGGAAGGCTATCTCAGCAGCAATGGCCGCTGTTTCGACATTGGTAGCACCACAAGCGCGGCGCTTCATCGCTTCAGAGAAACGGGCAATCCGTTTGCGGGCTCTGAGCAAGCGCGGCAATCTGGAAATGGCTCCATCATGCGACTTGCGCCGATCCCATTGTTCTACTATCCAGACGACCGGGCCACGCTGAAATACTCAGCGGAAAGCTCACGCACGACACATGCCAGCCCCGAATGTGTTGACGCTGCGCGCCTGCTGGGCAACGTGCTGCACCGCTGCTTGGCTGGCGCTTCGAAGAAGGAGGTTCTGGGTGGAAGCAGTGAAATGATATTGACCAGCATCGCTATCAAGGCCCTCGCCACTGGCTCATTCCTGGACAAGTCCGAGCGCGAAATCCGCGGATCAGGCTACGTCGTGGATAGCTTGGAGGCCGCGCTGTGGTGCTTCTGGCAAACGCAATCCTTCGAGGCGGCCATCCTCAGAGCTGTGAACCTGGGTGATGATGCCGACACAACCGCAGCTGTCTGCGGGCAAGTCGCAGGGGCCTTTTACGGAGATGAGGCGATTCCGCCATCCTGGCTTGGGGCGCTGGCCATGAGGGCGGAGATCATGAGTTCTTGCAGACCGTCTAATGGCACATGAGGCGGCTGCGCAATCCTGACCCCCTCTGAAAATCCACCGGTTTCATACCTATGCCTGCCATCACCATCGTGCTCTGGAAAGGTACTCCGAGTCGAAGCATCTCCACCCTTGACGTGTTAGAACAAATGTGCTACCCTTCTGCCATGCCCGCCAGAGCGGCCAGGAGCTCCAAACAAAAGGATCACCATCATTCGCGGCCCCAAGGTTGCCCACTACCTGGTCGTCGACAATGCGGTATTCTGTGACGAACGCCTATCCTGGGAGGCGCGCGGCGTGTTGGGATACCTGCTGTCCAAGCCGGATGACTGGAAGGTGCGCCTGTATGATCTCGTGAGGCGCGGCCCCGCCGGCGTCCACAAGATTCAGCGCATTCTACGTGAACTGGAATCGGCTGGCTACCTGCGGCGCGTGCGTTTCAAACGCCCCAACGGGGCCTTTGACTGGGAGACTACTGTGCATGAGGTACCTATCCGCAGCCTGGGGCGGCCCGCACCGCGAAATTCCCGCGCGCACACGCGAGAATCCCGCGTCCACACGCGAGAATCCCGCGCCTCGACGCGAAATACACGAGCCACGGGGCGGGATTTTCAGCCGCTTTCAGATGAACCAGGCGTCGCGCCATAAGGCGGTTTTCCGCCCATGGTTTATCCACGGATGGCTTGTCCGCCGATGGGGGATCGCCCGATATACCAGATACCCAGACACAAAGTACCCAACCACCAAGGACTGACCAACCAACCACTGACTGGGGCACTTCGTGCCTTGGAAACCTGGCGGGTGGCTGGGACTCTTCGCTGGCCCTACTGGAAGAGGAGTTCCTGAGGGGGAAGATCAAGGCCCTCGAAAGGGAGTTTAGAACTTCAAGGTTTCGAGGACCCGATACACGACCAGCGCGGGCCACACAATTGCCTTCAACACGCCCAGCGCGCCCATGGCCAATGTGGTGGCATGCTGGATGAAGTACACCAGTGCGCCGATCAGGCCGAGACCGTAGACGGCGTCGCCGCCCTGGCGGTAGATATTCTTGATGATCGGTTTCGGCTGCTGTGGCGCGGGCGATTCGTTCGTCATGGGATTTTCCTTAACAATTCGACTGATCAGAGCAGAGAGCGCGTTGTCTTACAAGTATATACGCTGCCGGTCGCCCCAGGTTTCGGGCAAAGAGAAGCGCCGCTTTGCGCGGCGCCTATTGGTCTCTTTGGTTTCCACGCGACGCGTGCAATCAGCTTCGCCTGGTTTGATCGCCGCCCTGCCTGCGGCGGACCTGCTTGATGTAATCCTTTACCAGTTGTGACGGATGCGGCTGCGTCCCGCCCATGATCAGGTACCCCGGCGCCCAGAAGTCTCCGGATGGATTGTCCTTTTTGAGACCTGGAAACGCGGAGAACAGCTTCTGAGAAGTCTGCTGGCGCATGATGCGCATGACATAGCCAGGCGAGGTCGCGGGCGGCACGTTGGCCACCCACTGGAGGTACTCAGGGCGCACGGCGAGAAATTCGAGTCGCCATCCGAAAGCCACGTGGATGATGGGCATCCAGGACGAGATCTTGTCCGCCACGTCGCCGGTGAGGAAATCGGTGGGGAAGCGTGGCAGCAACAAACAGGCGTATGTAAGATGATACACGCCCGCGTGCACGGGTTCGAGCGTGATGCGGCGGGCATCGGCGCCCGGGCCGGCAAAACCGACCAGGCTGTGCGGCAGCGTGGCGTCGACAGCGCTCCCCATCTCGGGCAGCGCGGGCTCGTCGGCAGGAGGCCGGAAAGGCGGGCGGTCTGCGACGGCGGCCTTGGACACGCGGGTCCGTTCGAGTTCGGCGCCCTCCGGCATGCTGGGTCCTGCGGCGACTCGAGGCGTCTCCGGCTCCTCAGGGATACTCGCGGAGACAGGCGCACGGGCCGCCTCGCGCGGCTCCGGCTTGCTTACCTCTATCGGCGCAACTTCGGCCTCTGATGGCTTAGGGATGCCCGCCATGAGGGGGGCGGGCGCCACCTCGCCGAGCTCCGGCTCGATGTCCTCGACCGGCGCAACTTCGGGCTCTGATGGCTCAGGCGCGCTTGCTTCGACAGGGGCAGGCGCCGCCTCGCTCGGCTCCGGCTCGCCGGACGCGGTGGGTGCAACTTGAGCCTCGATGGGCTCAGGCGCCGAGGACTGCGGGGTGCCCCAGAGCTGGCGCTCTGCACCTCTGGTGCGATTGCCTCGAGCAGGCACTGGCGGCGGCTCGGGTTCGCTCGGCTCGACCGGGGGCGGGGCCACGTCTGCACGCTCGACGGGCTTGGCAACTGGCGCGGCCGGCTCGGGATCAGGCCGCGGGATGTCTTTGAGGATTTCAGTGATGGGCGGGATCGGGATTTCTTCCGCGGCCTCCGGCGGCGCCTCCGTCTTCACGGGCGCGGGCGGCAGCACGCTGCTCCATCTCAGCGGCGCGGTGGACACGACAACTTGCTCCTCGTCTTGACGGTCTCGCTCGATCAGGCTGGCGAGCTTTCCGGCTTGAGCTCGAATGGTGCCGAATGGGGTCTCCGCATCGAAAACGAGCCCCAGGAGCACCCCTCTTCCGATACGCGTGGCGTACAGGATGTGCTCGGCGCGCGTAGCGTCCAGACGAGTGAAGCGCAGCAGGTCCCCGTCCGTTTCGCTGTTCCAGTTGCGGATCATCACGGCGGCGACCTCTTCGGCGGCCTGCCGGGACAGTTCGCCGGCGTACGCCCAGACCTTGTTGTTGCGCGCGATCAGGGCGGCCTGCGAGGAGCTCTCCAGGGTGAGACGCGTCAAATGCCGCGCCGCGGCATCCGCATCGCTCAACCACGGCAATGGTCCTAATGGAGAGGTGGCCGGCCTGGTCGGCGGCGGCGGAGCACTGGGGCGGGCGAGCGTGCTCAATACTTCCGGCAGTTGGAACGGCTTCCGGATCAGCGTCCACGGCCGGATCGAGTCAAGCGCCGGGGGCGCATCATCGCCGGCGAGGATGAACAGCTTCATGTTCGGCATCACGGTCCGCAGCGCTTTGCCGATTTCCTCGACCCATTGTTCGCCCAGGTCGAGGTCCAGAAAAGACATCTGGCAGGACTCTTCCTCGGCACGGACAATGGCCGGGACCTTGTTACTGACTACGAATACGCGATAGCTCTCGGTCTGTTCGAGCGCCGCGCGAATCGTTTCCCCGAAGCTAGAGCTGGGTGTCACCACCAGCAATGAGGTCGCCATTGCACAAACAGTGTATCACCACGAATTCCCCCAAACAAGCGCCTCGATCGACTGTCATGCAACGGCTATTTTTGCCTCGCAGGGCGCTCTCCACCATAAGTACCCTGACAGGCCGCCATCCCGTTCGTTACAATGGTATGGACAAAGGAGAGAGAAAATGACGCTTACGTCGATCATTACCTGGATTATTGTGGGCGGCATCGCCGGATTCCTTGCAGAGGCGGTCATCGGCGGCATCCGTACCGGCTGCATCGGTACGGTCATTGTAGGCGTGGTAGGAGCCTTCATCGGCGGTTGGCTGTTCAGCCAATTGCATGTCTCGATCGGCGCGACCGGCCTGGTGAGCGATATCATCACCGCTTTCGTCGGGGCGGCGGTGCTGCTGCTGGTCATAAGGATTTTGCGCAGCCGGTAGGTCCTTTCAGGCGCCGCTTCTGGACACGAAGTCGTGAGGCCGGCAGTCTTCGGCCGCCCGCCTCGCACAAATTACGCCCCTACAGAGGGTGTTTCATGGGCATCCCGGCCTTGCGCGGATACTTGGGAGGCGTCGCCGCCGCCTTCTCTACCAGGATGAGATAACGTTCTTCGGCTATGCCCGGCAGGCTGACCGGGATTACCTGCCTGAGATGCCCGCCCAGCAACCCCATGGCCCGCTCGGCGGAGTGGGCCTCCAGGGGCCCGCTTTCGCCCTTCAAAGCCAGCACCGTTCCGCCGACGCGGACCAGCGGCAGCAGGTACTCCGCGAGCACACGCATGTCGGCAACCGCCCGGGCAACCGCCCACTGGTAGCGCTCGCGGTGCTCAGGCATGCACCCGACCTCCTCGGCGCGGGCCTTGATCACCTCCACGTGCTCGAGCTGCAGCAATCGGACGATGTGCTCGCAGAACATGGCTTTCTTGCCGACCGATTCGACCAGCGTCACGCGCATGGCCGGATACAGGATCTTCAACGGTAACCCGGGGAATCCCGCGCCGGTCCCGACGTCCACCAGGCGTTGCGGGGGTCGACCCTGCCATGCCAGCACGCAGGAGAAAGAATCCAGGAAGTGTTTGGTCCTGACCGAGGCTGGGTCGCGCAGGGCGGTCAGATTGAATTTTCGATTCCAATCCAGGAGTTCGGTTTCGTAGAGCGTCAGCGCTCGAATCTGGTGAGCGGACAGAGGCACGTGGAACAACTTCTGCGCGTGGCGCGCCAGTGTCTCCATGCGCGGCATTATAGCCGACAAGAAGAGACGTCCTCGTCGGACGTCTCTTCTGCGCTCACTTCTTCTTCGCAGCCGCAGGCGGCGCGGCCGGTTCGGACGCTCTCGGCTTGCGCATCCTGCGCACGATCCAGCGCAGCAGCAGGAAGAGCAGGAACAGCGGCACGAAGATCGTGATCAGTATCGGCAGGCCCAGCAGCACAAAACGGATCATGAAGTCCACGAAATCCTGCAGATAGAAGATCAGGCTCTGGATGGCGTCGCGTGCCACGCCCTGTGGCTTCCAGCCCCCGACTTCGAGGGGTTTGACGGTCTCTTCGGCGATGATGTTTACAGTGATGGCCGAAAGGGCGGCGGACTGCTCGGTGTATTTGATCTGCCCTTTCAACACCTCGATGTCGCTCTCGATTTGCTGGAGCTGCGTATACACGGCCAGCACGTCTTCGGTCTTGGTGGCGTTGTCCATGATCGCCAGCAACTTCGTCTCAGCGGCTTGTTTTGCCTTGAGCCGCGACTGCAGGTCCACGTATTGATCGGTGACATCCTGCCCCGACTGGCTCTCGTTCTGGACCTCGACCGTGTCATTTTTGATCTGTGCCAGAGCGTCGTCCAGTTTCTCCTGCGGGATGCGGATCACGACCTGGGCCTGCGGCGCCTGCGTGCCGTCCCGGGCCGTTGTCTGGTAGGTGTTGGCCGAGACCACGAATCCGCCCATGGCGCTCGCCATATCCTCGATGGCTTTGACCCGCCCATTGACGTCTTTGACGACGATGGATAGGTCCGCATTCTTTACGACCAACCTGTCCGCCGAGGCGGCCGCGCTGGTTGTGGACGATTGCGCAAGGTCGCTAGCAGGCGCAAAAGCCTCCGGCGCCGCGGGCGCTGCTCCCAGGGCTTCGCGGGGCATCCCGCCGGACGGGTTCACCAGCGGCATGGCGATGGGCTGCGGCGCCTTGGCCGCGCTTGCGCAGGCAGCCAGGCCTACCAGTGCAACCAGCATGACAACATATAGCGTGCGCTTCATTCTCTTCCTCCTCCGGGACACATGCAAAGGATATCTACATCTCAGACGAAGCACACTGGCAAAAGTTCCCGGTAATCCCCCTGATCCATGCGCCGATCCTACCAGCCCTCGGCCAACCTCAGGGCGTGCCGCGGAGGGAGTCCCGCGCTTCGTATGCGCTGCTGCACCGAGGCAATGTCGTACTGTTTGCGTCGGGCCTCCCAGGTATTCCGCTGTGTATCGTAAATGGCGTAGGCGGAACGCGGATCACGGTCGCGCGGCTGGCCGACGGAACCCGGATTGAGAATGGCACGCCGCGTCAGGTGAATCGGCTCCCCAATCCGATTTGGCCCCGCGCTCGACCACGTCGCGCACTTCATCCAATTCGAAAAGGCTCTGGATGTGTGAGTGACCCACGAAGCACAGCGGGGTCTGGAAATGCGAAAAGTTCAGGCGTGCGGACAGCGTATTGAGGATGTACTCCCAGGTGGGATCGCGCGGGCTGCCGTGCGCCAGCGTCACCGTCCCGTTAAGTTCCACCATCGGGACCAGGTTGCGCAGGAACGTCAAATTGTCCGGCGTCAGCACCGTCTCGGTCCAGTTGAGTGACGTGCGGGCATCGCCGTTGAAAGCCTCCAGCTCCATGCGGCGCAGGATGGCGGCGTCATGGTTGCCGGAAATGCATCTGAGTTTGGGGCGCCCCCGCAGCCGTTCCACGACTTGATTCGGGTCGGGGCCATAGCCCACCAGGTCGCCGAGACACCACGTTTCGTCAACCGTCCCCGCATCCTTCAGCACGGCCTGCAGGGCGGTGTCGTTGGCGTGAATGTCCGAGATGACCAGGATGCGCATGACTACTCCAGCAGTCGGCCGAGCCGCTCGATGATGAGCTCTGCCAGCTCCGACTTGGCTGCCAGCGCCGGTGACTTGGTGTGCCCCAACGCGTCGATCAACGTGATGCGGTTGGTGTCCGAGCCAAAGCCCGCCTCCGGGGCCGTGATGTTGTTGGCCACGATGAGATCCAGCTTCTTGCCCCGCAGCTTCTCGGAGGCGTTCTCGATCAGCTCCCTCGACTCGGCTGCAAAGCCGATGACCACGCGCGGCCGGTGCTCCCTGGCGACGAGCTTCAGAATATCGTCCGTGGCTTCAAGTTCGAGCTGCGGCGTGCCGTCCCGGCTCTTGAGCTTGTCGGACGCGGCGGTCTTGGGCCGAAAGTCAGCGACCGCTGCAGCCATCACAAGGGCGTCGGCTCCCGCGCTCGCGGCCAACACGGCATCCCGCATTTGCGCGGCGGTATCCACTGGGACACACCGCGCCCCGACGGGGGCGACCAATGCGGTCGGCGCGCTGATCAGTGTGACATCCGCGCCGGCATCGACAGCTGCCTGGGCGACGGCATAGCCTTGTTTTCCTGAGGAACGGTTGGTAAGGACGCGGACCGGATCGAGGGGTTCTTGTGTCCCCCCGGCAGTTACGACCACGCGTTTGCCGGCAAGTCGCCCGGCTCGGCCGAGTACCAGCCGAACGTATCCAAGGACTTCTTCCGGCTCGAGCATCCGGCCCTTTCCAGAGAGTCCGGAGGCCAGGTGCCCCTCGGCAGGTCCCGCGATGGTTGCACCTCGCTCCGTCAGCCTGGAGAGATTGTCACGCGTGGCAGGGTGTTCCAGCATTCCGCCATCCATGGCCGGGGCAATCAGCAGCGGGCATGCGGCAGCCAGGGCGGTGACAGTCAGAAGGTTGTCAGCCTGGCCATGGGCCAGCCTGGCGATTGTGTTGGCCGTGCAGGGTGCGATCACGAGAAGATCTGCGGCCCGCGCCAGGCCAATGTGCAGCACGTGCGCCTCGCCGCCCCACAAGTCCGCGTCGGTGTAGGCGCGGCGCCCGCTCACGGACTGCAACGTCAGCGGCGTGATGAATTTCTCGGCGGCGGGCGTCAGGATGGCGTTGACCAACGCGCCCATCTGGGTGAGTTGGGAGGCAATGTCGGCCGATTTGAACGCGGCGATGGAGCCGGTGATGCCCAGCAGGATGCGCTTGTCGCGCAGAAGGCCCATTTATGAGGATTATAATGCCGGGCCTTTTCGTACCCTGGGCCGTCGTGGGATTGCACCGAAAGCGCAACGAAGGCCGCCCGCGCTCGTCCTTACGAGTCAGCCCCCGGCAGGTCGTTGCGAGCAGTGCTCTTCTGCGAAGCAATCCCCCTCACTTCCACGGAGGAGATTGCTTCGTCGGGAAGTGCGCCCTCCTCGCAACGACGGACCAAACCGCTCCTCGTCCTTGCGAGCTAGGCCTCTTGCCACGTCTTTGCGAGCAACGCCCCGTGCCACGTCGTTGCGAGCAGTGCTCTTCTGCGAAGCAATCCCCCTCACTGCCAAGAGGAGATTGCTTCGTCGGGAAGACCACCCTCCTCGCAACGACGGACCAAGCGGCTCCTCGTCCTTGCGAGCAACGCCCCGTGCCACGTCGTTGCGAGCAGTGCTCTTCTGCGAAGCAATCTCCCTCACTACCACGGAGGAGATTGCTTCGTCGGGAAGACCACCCTCCTCGCAACGACGGATCGAGCGGACGATCCCTTGCCCAACTATCGCGTAAACGTCCCCATCAGCTCGCCTTGAGCCACGATATGCCCCTGCATGGCCTTCAGCAATTCTTGCTTGCCGGCACCGGGCTTGAGATTCAGCACGGTATCAACTGCGTAGAGCTTGAAGAAATAATGATGCGTCCCCGCAGGCGGGCAAGGGGCGGAGTAGCCGGCGCGGCCGGCGGAATTCGTGCCCTGCATTGTTCCATCTGCCAGGCGGGCGTCTCCCGGCACCGCCTCGGGCAGTCCCGCGCTGGAAGCCGGCATGTTGTAGATCACCCAGTGGACGAACGTTCCGGCTGGAGCATCGGGATCATCCAGGACCAGCGCCATCGACTGCGTGGCCGCCGGCGCCCCGCTCCAGCTGAGCGGCGGAGAAATTCCTTCCCCGATGCAAGAGTATTGTCGCGGTATCGCCCCGCCGTCCTCAAAAGCCGCGCTGGAAATCGCCAGGGTCATGGATGCCTCCTGTGGCTGATCGGATGGCTGCGACGGGCGACCGCAGGCTGCCAGCGCAATGACGATCAGCGCCGCAGCTATTCTGCTGGCGGAGCCCGCCTCAGAGAAGTCTTGGCAAAATGGATCAACCGGTCCGATTCTTCGTATCCCAAGGCCAGATGTGCGCGCAGACCCGCCTCGTTCTCCAGACCCGTGTCGGAGGCCATTTCGGTAAGTCCCTGCTGCCTCGCCCACGCTTCGGCGGCCCGCACCAGTGCGCGGCCCACGCCCTGGCCGCGCAGGTCTTCGTCCACGTACCAGCCCTCCAAATACCCGACCGGGCTGGTCCAGCAGCCATCGGCAAATGGCCTTGTGCCCATCTCGAGGAAACCGCCCAGCCGCCCATCGGGTCTTTCGAACAGGAATACCGGCCTGGCTGCGCTGGCAAGGATGATCTCCATGTCGGCGAGCAATGTCTCCTCATCGTAATCCGGCCAGAGCATCCAGCGCATTCTCATCCACTCGGGCTTATCGGCCGCAGTCGCTGTCCGCACCGTGGCCGCGAATACTTCATGTGTCATTTTCGGGTTCTCCGGAAATCCTCTCGGGATGCGATGCCCTGATTATAGTCAATGGCCCGGAGCGGCCTTGAGGCGTGCGCGCGCGCCCAACCCATCGCCCAGGGTTTAGAATCTGCGCCGGTGACCGGGCCGCGCGGCGGCCTTGGAGCGGCGTGCATTAGAGTTGCCGCTTATTGGTACAGGAAGGAGCATGTTATGCAAACACCACCCATCTTGATAAAAGAAGCCGGCCGGTGCCTTGTCAGCGCCGGCTTTGCCGCGGCTCGATTTGGATATTGGATCGATCCGTGTCACTCATAAGTCAACGCCCCGGCGGGCTCCTGCGATTTGGCCTCCGCCTGCCCACGTGGTTATACCGCATGCATCTGGGTTGGCTGCTGGGGCAGCGCTTTCTGCTTCTGCTGCACACAGGGCGGGTAACGGGCAAGCTTCATCGGACCGTTGTCGAGGTCGTCTCGCACAACGGTGGCTCCCTGACCTACTATGTCGTTTCGGGATGGGGTCGGAAGGCGGACTGGTATCGAAATATCCACCGGCAGCCCGAGGTGCAGATTCGCGTCGGGAGCCGCACGATGCAGGCGCGGGCAGAAGACGTCCCGGCGGAGCAAGCCGCGGGCATCATGGAGGAATACACGACCCGGTATCCGCTCGCCTTCAAGGAACTCACCCATTTCTTTCTGGGTGAGGAGATGAAACCCGGCCTCGACACCGCACGCCGCGTCGTCGAGATTATGCCCATGGTGGCATTCCGGGTCCACGCGTAGGAGCGGACCTCGATGCCGCCTTGGAGGAACCAATGCGAAAACTGATCATGTGGAACATGATGACCTTGGATGGCCTGTTCGATGGGGCCAAGAGCTGGGATCTAGGATGGCACAACTACGTCTGGGGTGACGAGTTGGACGACTTCGCCCTCACGCAATTGAAGACCGCCGGCATGCTGCTCTTCGGACGAAGAACCTACGAGGGCATGGCCGCCTACTGGCAGACCGCAGAGGAACCTGTGTCGGAACTGATGAATACCTTACCCAAGGTGGTGTTTTCGACGACGCTGGAGAAGCCAGTGTGGACGAATACGACCGTTGTCAAGGAGAACGCTGTGCAGGCCGTCGCCGACCTCAAGCAGCAGCCCGGGAAGGATCTCTTCATCTTCGGCAGCGCCAACCTGAGCTCGGTAATGACTGCCGCCGGATTGATCGACGAGTATCGCCTGGGCCTTAACCCGCTTGTTTTGGGCGGCGGCACGCCGCTCTTCAAGCCCGCTCCGCACGAGTTGCGAATGCGACTCCTGGAGGTCCGGCCGTTCAAAACGGGGCTCGTACTTCTGCGGTATGAGCCGCTGAAAAAATAGCCCTATTCCATTTCCGATTTCGCGCATGCAAACAAGAAGCGGCCTGCGTCAGCAGGCCGCTCCCTTTGTAGTCGCTTGGCGCTTAAGGCGCCCGCTCAAAACTGAATGTCGCCGCTATTTCCTGAAGAGAAATTGTTCCACTCCTGGCTGCGGTAGTGGTAGGTCCAGCCCCATTGGGGCTGTGCGAAATTCGCAAATCCAGGGAAGTAGCTCGTCCAGTCGAAAGACGGGGTCGGGTCCACGCCGGCCAGCACGTTTGCCTGCGTTCCGCCGAAGTCGTGCTTGCCCATGTTTCCAAAAGCGCCGTTGCAGCTCTCTGCCGTGAAGGTCGCGATGTAACCGCCTTGGAATGTTCCTGAGCCGTCCTTGGTGAAGGCCACGCCTTGCTGGGGGCTCAAGGCTCCGGTGAAGGTCTGCCACTTGCCTTCATAACGGACCACGGCGTAGAAGCTGTTGTCCGGGACTTGCCAAACCTGCACGGACTTGTTGTAATCGCTAAGCGCCCAGTAGCCGCCGCCGACTTTGCTGTCCTCATCGTTCGTTACTTTGTAGTTGATGTTGAGACACAGCACCGAGCCGGCCGGCACACCGCTCGCATTTAGGAACGACCCGGGATCTGGTGGTGCTGCCAGGGCCGAGGTGCTCGGCAGCACAAGGGCTGCCAGCATGACCAGAGCCACCAAAGAGCCAAAGTACCGTCTAGACATTCGAAACTCCTTTCGTCTCGCATTGTGCAATTCCGCGCACTCTAACCGAAGCAACTTTTGTCAACACCTTTTCGCTGTCACCTCCTCGGCGCAAGAAGTCGGCAGAATACTCGCCGAGGCGGTGCGTGTCAAGCAAACTGTGAGAGAACGCTCAGGATTGGTACTCAGGATGGAGGCGCCGGTAGAGAAACACGCAGGCGGGCAGCGTGCAGATCATGATTACACTACCACGCTGTATCGAAACATCCGCTGCGGGGCCAAAAGACTGGCAGTAGGCGCGCCAATGGGGCGCTTCCGCACGGCGACGAACCGGGCAGCGCTTAATCGTCTAGCCGGGGGATCGTCATGAGCGTTTCTTTGACTTTCTCTTTGACCCGCTGGAAGCGTTCCGGGCGGCCTTCTTCAAAGCAGCATTCTTCGCGGGAGCCTTTGCCTTGCCGGACTTGACGGCGGGCGTCTTCTTCTTCACCTCGACGCTCTTGGGCACGAACCGATCGATCGTCCATCCCAGGGTGAGGCCCGTCACTTCTTCACCCGGCTTGACATCGACGACCAGATCACCCTTGGCGCTGGCCCGCTTCCGCACCGCGGCGGCATCCAGCCGCGTGGATTTCGCAGCACCCTTGCTCAGGTGCACGGTGCCAACATGATGTGGTTTGCCGCCGCCCAGGCCGACGAGCTTCACCTTCTGCGGCAGGCTCCACACCCGTACGCCCTTGCCGTAGCGTCCCTGAACCGGGAATTCGGAATGGTCGAGCCGCTTTGCCTTCCCATCTGACGCCAGCAGGAACACGTGGCCCTCCGAGGGAAGAATCTCCATTCCCACCACTTCGTCTTTATCGTCCAACTTCATGCCGCTCACTCCGGCCGCCACCAGGCCCATCGGGCGCACCTCGTCCTCTGCAAAACGGATCCCCATACCGCTTGCTGTGGCGAGCAGGATGCTCTTCTTCTTCCCATCAGTCAGCCCCACGGATACCAGCACGTCCCCTTCGTTGACTCGCACCAGTGTAAACGCCTGGGCGGAAGGCCCCGGTACGTCGCTGATCAGCGTCTTCTTGATCATGCCGTCGCGCGTTGCCGTGACAATGGATGTCTCCGGGGGATAGTCCGAGCGGCGGGCGGGCAGCGCAAATACGACCGCCAGCACGTCCGTCTCGGCCAGAGGACATACCTTGTAGTACAGCGAGCCTCCCGAGAGTTTCTCTGCCTGCGGAATCAATTGCACGGCGACGGCCGCGGCCTTGCCCAGCTTTGAGACAAAATACATGGTGTCTGCCGTCGACACCTTGACCAACCAGCGCGGCGCGTCGTTGCCCGATGGACGCGGCGGCTTTTCGTCGGGCGTGCGCGCTACCGTCCCATCGGCGGTCACGCCCACCCACACGAATTTCTTGGCGGTCAGCTCGCCCGCGGTCAGCGCCTTGGCTGTCTTGCCGCCTTTCTTGACACGAACGATCTCGGTGCGGCGGCGGTCTCCATAGGCGGCCTTGACCGCGCTCAGCTCATCCGTGGCGACGCCCCGCATGCGCTTGGGCGACTTGAGCAGGCTCTCGAGGTCCTTGATGGTGGCGGTGACTTCCTTGTACTCAGTCTCGATCTTCTTGCGCTCCAACGCTGCCAACCGGCGCAGCTGCAGGTCGAGGATCGCATTCGCCTGGATCTCGCTCAGCTTGAAGCGCTTCATCAAGCGCGAGCGTGCCGTATCGCTGTCTGCCGCGTTGCGGATCAGGTTCACCACCTCATCCAGATTCTTGAGCGCCACCAGGTAGCCCTCGAGCACATGCGGCGCGCTGCCTGGCCTTTTCCAGGTCGAACTCAGCCCGCCGCTTGATGACCGTCAGGCGGTGCTCAAGATAGACGCGCAGGGCCTGCTTGAGGGTCAACGTGCGCGGCTCGCCGTCGACCAGCGCCAACAGGTTGATGCCGAACGTGCTCTGCATGGGCGTGCGCTTGTATAACTGCCGCAGGACCAGTTCCGGCTCGGCATTCTTCGTCAGTTCGATAACGATGCGCATGCCCTGGCGGTCGCTCTCGTCGCGCAGGTCGGACAACCCTTCGAGATGACCCTCGCGGGCCAGCTCCGCGATGCGCTCGATCAGTGTGGACTTGTTGACCGTATACGGCAGCTCGCTCACGATGATGCGAACTCTTGCCGCGCTCCATCTCCTCCGTGTGCGCCTTGGCCTGCACCGTGATTTGTCCGCGTCCGGATCCATAGGCGGCCTCCAGGCCGTCCTCGCCGGCTTCCTGGATGATGACTCCGCCCGTTGGGAAGTCCGGACCCTGCACGAATTCCATCAGGTGATCGACGTCGATGTCATCCAGCTTTTCCCAGTGGTTGAGCATGTACACCAGGGCATCCACCACCTCGCTGAGGTTGTGGGGTGGGATGGAAGTCGCCATGCCTACGGCGATGCCGGTGGCGCCATTGACCAGCAGATTGGGTATGGCGGACGGCAGCACGCTTGGCTCGGTCAGCGTGTCGTCGAAGTTCGGTCCGAAGTCGACGGTGTTCTTGCTTAGGTCCGACAGGATGTCCAGGGCTGGCGCCGTCAGGCGGGCTTCCGTGTATCGCATGGCCGCCGGCGGATCCCCGTCGACCGAACCAAAGTTGCCCTGCCCGTCGACCAGCATCGTGCGCATCGAGAAGTCCTGCGCCATGCGCGCCATGGCGTCGTACACGGCCGCGTCGCCATGCGGGTGGTACTTGCCGAGCACTTCGCCCACGATGCGTGCCGACTTCTTGTACGCCGAGCCGGCGCGGATCCCCATGTCGTACATGGCATACAGGATGCGCCGCTGCACGGGCTTCAGTCCATCGCGGGCATCCGGCAGTGCGCGTGCCACGATGACCGACATGGCGTAGTCGAGATACGACTGCTGCATCTCGTGATCGATGTCTATTTTTCTGAACAGGCCAGGTTCCATGCGATTCCTTTTTGCGCTTTCACCGCGCGTAGGATGGAGTGATATGCGCGTCGCGGACGTCAAGCCATACCAACGCGCCGAAATTCTGTTCTAAGGCGGGCATATATTACGGTCAAGTGAGACTCTAGTCAAGACAATTAGGCCTGCGTTGTCATCTGTTCGGCCACGGGGCTCGCACTTCTTTGCGCCGATCTGCATCGGTCGTGATCAATCGCGCGGCGGCAACAGCATGTTTGTCAGCCATTCTGGTGACGCAGCATCACCGGACGGCGCCGAATCAGCGCGGAGTGGAATTGTCGTGGCAGGCACTGTCATACCCCGCATGATAATATTGCGCCGACATGGCACGTATTGATGCTCCGGGTTCCGGCGGCATGCGCATCCGCCGGATCGCGATCGCGGTCTTCCCCGTCCTGCTATTCGCCTGCCTGATCCTGATTCGAATCCCTTCGCAGGTAACTCACGGCCTCTCGACGTATTCCCTGGTTTTGTTTATCGCGGTGGGGCTGCTCTACTTTGGTGGCTTCCAGTTGCCGAAGGAATACCGGTGGGCGGCGGCAGCAAGCGTTACGATGACGCTCTTTGGCCTGACGCTGTCTTCCCTATGGAGCTCGGGCTACTCGAGCGACAAGGTCATCGCGGGATTGCTGCCTTTCCGGGACGCGTTCGACTATTTCAATGGCGCCCGCTGGATAGGGAGCGGCCACTTCATCTTGAATATCAACGAAGGCGCCGCGTGGCGGCCACTGTATCCGGGCTTCCTGGCGGCGCTCTTATGGCTCACTCAAGGCAATCTACAGTGGGCACTCGTCGTGCAGGTGGCGGTCGCGGGGATATGCATCGGCCTTGTAGCCATGCAGGTGCGCAGCCGGTGGGGCGCCGCGGCAGGCGCCCTGTTTGCGGTCTTGCTTTCCTTCTATATTCAACCTCTGATTGGCACTGCCTACACCGAGACGCTTGGCCTCAGCGTGGGCTGCCTTGCCTTTGTGCTGCTGCTCGAGGCGGTCCGCTCACACCGTTTGGGAATTCTGATGGCGGGCATCGTCATCCTGATGCTGGCCATCAGTGTTCAGGGCGGGCGCGTTCCTGACCTTTCCCGTGCTTGTCTTGTGGGCGGGCTGGGAGTGGCGTGCGGGAAGGCGCTACTCGGTCCGAATTGCCGGATTGGCGCTGGCGACGGCTGCGATTGCCTATCTCGTTGTCAATACCGCCTACAGCCGGTTGATGGTGGAGCCCGGCGGCTTTGCTTTTGGAAATTTCGCGTTCACGTTCTACGGCCAGGTCAACGGTGGGGCTGGCTATCACAAGGCATTCGAAGATTTGGGAGTTCGCAACCCCGCCGTGATTATGAGGGCCGCGGAACGGTTCTTCGTGGCTCATCCCGCCAGCTTCGCCGTCGGCGCGGCCAAGGCCTACCGCGACTTCTTTTCTCCGCTCTGGGGCGTGTTCAGTCTCGGGTTCAGTCTGGGGGATGTGGCGTTGTCCGTCGTCCTGACAATCTTGCTGCTCTTCGGGCTGTACCGCTTGGTACGGCAGGCGCGCGCGCCCGTCGCCTCCTTCCTGGTGGCGGCGTTCGTCGGGATCCTGCTGTCTGTGCCGTTCTTGCCACCGATTGACGGGGGGATCCGCATATACGCCAGCACCATGCCTTTTGTGTACGCCGTGCCGGCTCTGGCAATCGCCGCATTCTTGCAGCCTATGCCATCGGAGTCCAACGGACCATCCTACGCGGTCCCGGCGGCGACCTTCGCCGGCGTGCTCGGTGTCCTGATTATTCTTGTTCCCGTCGCGATTCGCTATCTGACCCCCAATGTTGCCGTGACCGCCCCCAGTTGCACGGAAGCGCAAAGTCCGTTTGTGGCGGAAGTCAGCGCAGGCTCATATATTGACTTGGTGCCGGCCGGTGCGGGAACCTGCGGCACGCTCCCCGAAGTTTGCCTCGCCGATTTTCAGCGGTTCAGCGCGGGCAACGATCCATCCGACATCGCCGTCTTTGATCAGCTTGCTTCAGCGGTCGGGAACTCGCCGGTGCGCGTTTTCGCCGCCAACAACCTCATAGATGGTCATCCGCACCTTTTTGTTGGCCCTGCATCGGAGCTTGACAGTTTCAGGCCTCACTCCACTCGCCGGCTGCGCCACGGAAACCCAGGTCAAGGGCCGGCCAAGTCTCTACGCCGTCCAATCCATCACCCCCGCTCCGCGCAGCTCCATAGCTTAGCTCCGTCGCTGCGCGCTCGTCCGCTTCATGCGGCGGCTTGATCTGATTCCCTGTTTCTTGTGGTCGTCCAGAAGATACGGCACGTCCGTGATCACAATTCCCGTTTGGAAGGGCAGGGAGAGACGGAGCAGGACGGCCATCTGCGTGCGCATCAGGTTCGACCACCATCGCGGCCGGATGGATTGTGGCACGACCACCGTGATGACTTCATCGCTGCCCCGCAGCGCCATCATGCCCTGGATGTACTCAAGCAGCGGTTCAAGGATCATCCCGTGCGGCGAATCCAGGACGACGAGCCGAACACCTTCGCCCCACATCGGCCACAACCGGCGCAGTTCCTCTGTTTCCGCCGGCTCGACCGCGACGTGCACGGCGGTCACGTCGCTCGACAGCGAGCGCGCATAACGCAGCGCCGTCAGCGAACCCTGATGAATGCCCGTGACCGGCACCAGGATGCGATGCCGCATTACGGGCGGCGGCAGATGGTAGATTTGCGGATCGAAGGCGCCGCCCTCGGCATTCTGCGTGAAAGCAGGTGACGCGTGCGCGCCGGCAAACGTTGTGTGCGCGGACTTCATCTGCAGGTCCGCCTTCGCCAATCGATTTGTTGCCATGCTTCCTCCTCCGGCCACAGCCACGGCGAGTGGACTGGGGACCAGGTGCGTCACGCCGAATAGTTCGAGCAAACTCGACAGGCCGATCATCAGCCGGAACCGGTACTCCTGCATCTTGAAGGCCTGCCACTTGACGATGGACGCCATGCCGCCCTCCACGCGCGCCTTGTCGTGGACGATGCGGTTGACTTGGCGCGGGTGTCGATAGCCGACCGGGGACAGCAGGACGATGTGAGCAATCACGGCAAGGATGCTGAAAGAAACCAGGGCCATCCAGCCACCCTCGCTCCACTTGCCGACCAGCTGTCCGACGAAGACTGTCAGTGACAATGCAGCCGAAAAGGTCGCCGCCGCGGCGCCGAGGGTGCGGGCGCGTCCCTCGGAGTGCTGCAGGATGTGCTGGCGGATGGCCAAACCCATCACCGTGATCGGCATGAACACCCCCACGCCATAGAACGGCACGGCCACTGTCGTGGATCCGCGGAAGAGCAGCATCAGGATGATGGAGATAAAGAAGGTGATGGTGACCGAGCGGGTAAACGTGCCGCGCTTATCGCGGTAGATGATTGCCTCCGGGATTTCTCCGATGGCCACATCACGCCATTCGGTGGCCTGCGCATCCTGGAACGCCGTCATCGACGCCGCCGCCAGCAACGCCACAGCCAGAACCTGATAGGTCCAAAACAGCGTGGTTCCGCCGGGAATTTGCGAGAAGCCGATGAAGGCCAGGTTGCCAACCAGCGTGCGGCCCAGCGTGCCGTCAAAAACGTTGAATCGGATCGAGAACAGCGTCAGGAAGAACGTGGTGATCCCCCCATAGAACAGGAACGAGCTCTGGACGAATTTGCCGATGCCGGCTTTGCCACTGTAGAACTCCCAGATCCGCTTCAATCTGGGCAGGTGTTGCTTGCCCCACTTCACGAGCGACACATCTTCATCGATGACGAATTGGATGCCGTTGGACATTGCCTCGAGCCCCGTCAGCGCGACCATGCCCTTCATCGACGCCGTCAGAAGGTGCAGGATCGCCTGCCCCAGTGTCGCGGTCTGCGTGTGCTCTGCGGCCACCGCCGGCACACCTCGACCGCTCGCCACGATCAATCCCACCAGCATGCTAACGGTCAATAATCCGAGCAGCGTCAGCAGGGCAAAGACGACCCGCGACGATTCGCCGTGGCCCCGGATGGTCAGGTACCAGGTGATGGCAGCCAGCGCTGCTCCGATCGCGAAATGCCAGATCCAATGGGCGCCGTAGGCGTTCAGCACGGACAGGAGCTGGTCCGCCCCCGATAGCGCCGACACGACGATCGTCAGCACGTAGTCTTGGATCAGCGTGACCGCCACAATCAGGCTCAGTGTCGGCCACAGATAGCGCATGGAGGCCGTGTACGAGCCGCCGCCCTCATTGAAGATCCCCAGGGAATACATATACAGAAAGCCAAAAACGAAGTTGGCGAACGCAATGACGGCCGCCGCGAGGTAGGCCCATCTCTGGAGATTGTAGGGATGCAGGGCGCTCATCAATTCGCCGGTCGCATAGTAGTAGGACGTGAAGTAGTCGACCCCGAACAGTGCAAACGCGGCAAGCAGGCCGATCTGGCCGGCGCCGTGTTTCTTGGCGTGGTCTGGATTCTCACGCGGCGCCACTTTCACGGCGATTAGAATGAAGGCGGCAAGAAGGATCACGGAAAGCATGACGATTTTCTCCGATGCGGATGACGGGAGCGGGGCGGGTCAGGACAAGCTTGAATTGCAGAGCCAGATCAGCCCAACCTCGATCGGCACCGAAAGCATCAGCACGGTTGTGTCTGCAGCGCTTCCCGCGTGTTGGCTAAGCTGGATTTGCAGCCACAGGAATCCCAGCAGGATGACGATGGACCCCAACCACGGAAGCAGGCCGCGAAGCCGACCCACGCCCGGAGATTGCGCCAGGTCGGCCTGCCCAAATACGTACACCGGACGACTCAAGCGGGTGGACAGCACGTCGGCCCACGTCTGTCGCGTTTGATGCGGGCTGTTCCCGGCGCAACATGCCAGCATGTCGTGATCGCCCAGCAGATACCGAAACCCCGAGAGCCACTCGAGATCACGCTCCACTCGGACTTCAGCGTGCGTGCCGGCGTTACGAACGAAGGCCGCCAGGAGAGCCAGCTCTCGGCGCAGCTCGGTTTCCAGGGCCGGATCCGGAGCAACGCCGATCAGCAGTACATGCGCCCCCCGGGCGCGAGCGATGCCGTGAATCCGACCGGCCAGCAGCGCTGCTTCTGTGACATGGGGCACCACCACAACCAATCTGGGCGTCAATGCCCCAGGGGCAGGTGCCGTTGCTGGTGCCACGCTCAGAGACTGTGGGTTCGTGGATGTACGGGTTCTGTTCATGTGTCTGCCTCCGGTTCTTAATGGTAGTGGGGAGGCATAAAACGGCGACAAAGAACATCACTAGTTCCATAAAGTACAAATAAAGAACGCCCCCGAAAAGGGGGCGTTTGCCCGTAGCGGCACACGCGCCATCCACGTTCACTCACAGGGACTGCGCCTTCTGCCGGAGGAGGCGCCGCCCGATGCGGCGGTTTACCTGGGCTTCGAATCCTCGTCTTCCGCCTCGGTCAGGAAGCGGTAGCCAATCCCGGGTTCCGTCAGGATGTGCTTCGGGTTGTCGGGGTCCAGTTCCAGTTTCTTGCGGAGTTGCCGCATATAGACCCGCAAATACTCCGTGTGATCGGCGTCTTCCGGTCCCCACACGTTTGTCAGAATGCTGTGGTGCGTGAGCACCCGGCCGCGATTGGCCACCAGGTACGCCAGCAGGTTGAATTCGGTTGCGGTCAACTTGACAGGCTCGCCCTTCCGGGTGACGCTGTGCCAGGCCAAGTCGATCTCCAGCGGGCCGGCTACCACGGTGCTGGTCTGGTCGCTCGATGCCCCCGTGCCGTGTCTGAGAGCCACGCGCACCCGGGCCAACAACTCCTGGATGCCAAATGGTTTTGTCAGGTAATCGTCGGCGCCCTTGTCGAGAGCCGCCACCTTGTCGCCCTCGCCGTCGCCGGACGGAGAGCACGATGATGGGACAGCGTGTCCACTCTCGCAGCCGCGCACACACCTCGATGCCGTCCATATCCGGCAGACCCAGGTCGAGGATGATGAGATCCGGCTCGCCGGCTGCCGCCAACGTTAGGCCTTCTTCGCCGCGGCTTGCCGTGCTCACCTTGAAGCCTTTTTCCGTGAGAATGGTGCGCAGCGCCCGCAGGATCTGGAGCTCGTCGTCGATTACCAGGACGTGGGTCGCGGCCATCATGATGCCTCGCCTTCTTGCGGCAACGCGGGTACAGGCTCACCATCCATGCGCAGCGGCAAAGTGAAATTGAAGGCGAACCCGTCCTTTAGGTTCTCCGCCCAGATGCTGCCGCCATGCGCCTCGACGATCCCCTTGCAGATGGACAGCCCCAGTCCGGTGCCCGTAACGCGATCCGCCGCGGTCATGCGATAGAACTTCTCGAATATGCGGCCCAAATGCGCCTCGGGCACGGGCGGTCCCTGGTTGCTGACCTGCACCATGACATGAGTATCGTTATGCACGCCGGCGCGCACACGAACCACCGTGTCCTCGGGCGCAAATTTTATGCTGTTGCTGATCAGGTTGGTGAAGACCTGCTCCATCTGGACGAAGTCGACCGGCACCAACGGCAGGTCTTCGGGAATTTCGATCACGAGCGGATGGCCCTCCGCCAGGTGGCGCATGCGACGGGCCACGCGGTGCACGATCTCGGCCAGAACATTCCATTTCCTTTCGGGATGCAAAGCGCCGGATTCAATCCGGGACATATCCAGGAGATTTCCCACGAGCATATTAAGGTGATCCGCTTCGTCGTCGATTGCCGCCAGTAGCTCGGCACGCGCCGGCGATTCCCAACTCACCTCGCCCGATCGCAGGCTGGAGGCGGCCGCCTTGATGGTCGCCAATGGCGTACGCAGATCGTGCGAGACGGACGACAGTAGGGAAGACTTGAAGCGGTCGCTCTCTTCAAGGAGGCTCGGCGCGCCTCTCTGCCTGCGCCAGCGTGGCCCGTTCGAGCGCTAGAGCTCCCTGGCTGGCAAACGTGCTGACCAGCCGTTTTTCGGGTGATGAGATCGCCGGCGCGGACCGCCACAGCCGAATCTCCCCGAGGTTCCCCTTGACAGCCTGGATTGGAACCGCCAGCTCAGGCGGACGCGGGGGTGCTGGTACCTCCTTGGGAAGCTCCGCCCCCTCGCCGAGGCTCGCTAAGGTGATCTCCAAATGCTCGCATGGGAAAGTCGCCGCCAGCTGTTCGGCGAGAATGGCCGCGATTTCCCGATCGTTGTGCAGCCCGGCCAGCGCCGTGCTCAACTCGTACAGCCGCGTGGCCTCCTGTTCTCGGGCGGTCGCGGTCTGCGCGCTTGCCTGGGCGCGCCCAACCAGTTGGCTGATTACCCCCGCCACAATAAGAAAGGCCACCAGCACCACTAGGTCACTGGGCCGATGGACCGTGAAGGTATAGTAAGGTCGGATGAACAGGTAATTGAAGCTCAGGAAGGCGCTAAGAGCGGCGGTAATTCCCGGCCCCAGCCCCCACCGAGCTGTGCTGACCCCCACTGGAATCAGGAACAGCAGGGCAACGACCGTGTTGTCCAGGACATCGCGGACCACATACAGCACAGCCGCCAGCGCTCCTATGAGCACCAGCGGCAGCAGGTACTGAAATACGCGGGCGTAGGCCGCTTGAAGGCGCATTCACGTGACGATGGATTATACCGTTGAGGTGAAGCGCCTCGTCGTCCGCGCCGTTGCTATCGCCGTCTCAATCTGCGGCGACGGTGGTCTCTTCCTCTTGCTTCTTGAATTGGCTCATATACAGGTTGTAGTAGAAGCCGCGCTTCTCCATGAGCTCGGTATGCCGCCCGCGTTCGATGATCTGACCGTCGTCTAACACCAGGATTTGGTCCGCATGGACGATGGTCGACAGGCGGTGCGCGATGACGATGGAGGTGCGCCCCTGCAGCAGTTGGTCGAATGCTTTCTGGATCAGCCGCTCTGTGCGCGTATCGACCGAAGAGGTGGCCTCGTCCAGGATCAGGATGCGGGGGTCCGCCAGCGCCGCCCGAGCAATGGCCAGCAGTTGTCGCTGACCCTGCGAGAGTCCGGAGCCGCGTTCACCCAGCACCGTTTGGTATTTCTCCGGAAGCCTCTCGATGAATGTATCGGCGTTCGCCAGACGGATGGCTGCCTTGACTTCGTCGTCCGTCGCATCGGGTCGCCCGAAGCGCACGTTTTCCATGACCGTGGTGCTGAACAGGAAAGTGTCTTGCAGGACGATGCCCACCTGCCGGCGGATGGATTCCGTCTTCACGTCGCGTACGTCGACGTCGTCGATGCGCACCGCGCCCGCCGTCACGTCGTAAAAGCGCGGCAGCAGGTTGATGATCGTCGTTTTACCCGCGCCGGTCGGACCGACGATCGCGACCGTCTGGCCAGGCTGCGCGGTGAAGCTGACGTCCTTGAGTACGGGCACGCCGGCTTCATATTGATGTGAGACGTGGCTGAACTCCACCTTGCCATCGATGCGGGGCAGGTCCTTGGCGTCGGGCTTATCCTGCACGGCTGGAACCTCTTCCAGCAGCCCGAAGATTCGCTCGCGCGCCCGCGATCGCGTTCTGCACGTTGGTCCATAAGACCGCAATTTGCTGGATGGGCTGGTTGAAGCGCTGTACATAGGCCAGGAAGGTCACCACCAGGCCGAATGTGATCGTCGTCCCCAGCAGGGGCTGCCCCTGCAGCATGTACCAGCCGCCCACGCCCGCGACGATGGCCAGCGCCACGTAACCGAGTGCTTCCAGCGCGGGGAAAGCGCCGACGTGAAACTGACCGCCCGGACATTGGCATCCCGGTTGGCGGCGTTCACTTCTTTGAACTGCTGGATATTCTCATCGGCGCGGTTGAAGGCCTGCACCTCGCGCACCGATGAAATGCTTTCCTGCAGCTCCGCATTGACATTTCCGATTTCCTGGCGGCTGGTTCGGAAGGCCTTGCGCGCCTGGGCGGAGAAATAGATCGTGGCCAGGAACATCAATGGCGTCACGGCCAGCGCCAGGCCTGCCAGCGAGAGGCTCGTGCTCAGCATGCTGTACGCCACCCACACCAGCAGCAGGCTGCCGCTGAAGACGTTTACGAGGGCGAAAGAGATGGCCTGCTCGATCGCGCTGGTGTCGTTCGTGATCCGGCTCATCAGGTCGCCGGCCTCGTTTTCCGCGTAGTAGCTCAGCGAAAGTTGGTGCAGCCGGTGGAATACATCCACCCGCAGATCACGCAGGACGTGCTGCCCGGCCCATGCCATGCTGAAGAAAGTCAGGCCGCTGCACAATGCGCCCAGCACGAACAAGCCGACCACGATCAAGATCAGGCGTTCCAGCCCCGCCAGCCGCGCCGCCACCGTCATGCTGGCCGGCTCGGGTGAGACGAATCCAGCCAGGTGATACAAACTGGAGATGATCCAGCGCGTCCCGCTTTGGGCCGCCTCGCTCACAACCCAGCAGCTGGCAGTCGACGCCGATGCCTGGCTGCCGGCCAATGAGGACAGCGGGCCGCTCAGTTGGCTGGCGCCGAGAGGCACCAGGAAGCAATCGGTTGCCTGCCCGATCAACTCTGGAGTGGTCACTTGGGTCCACGTCGCCACCACGACGAATACCACCGCCATGATCAAGCCGGGCCAAAAACGTCCAAAGTAGGCGCCGAGATTGCGCAGCGTATTCCCCAGGCTGCGCGGCTTCAGCGTCTCCTGGTTCATCAAATTCCCGAAACGACCCGGTCCGCCCATCATAGGCTACTTCTCCTCCGAGCCATGCTCTTGCTCGTACGCCAGGATTTGCGAGTTGTAGATTTCCGCATAGATTGGCTCGTTCTCCATCAGGTCGGCGTGCTTGCCTTGGGCCACGACCCGGCCCCTGTCCAGGACCAGGATCTTGTCTGCGGACATCACCGTGCTGATCCTCTGGGCGATCACGAAGGACGTGCGCCCGAACATCAGGTGATCCAGGGCCTCCTGGATCAGGCTCTCGGTGGTCAGGTCCACACTGGACGTCGAGTTGTCCAGGATCAGGATTCGAGGATCGAGCAGCAGCGCACGCGCGATGGCCACGCGTTGCTTTTGACCGCCGCTCAAAGTCGCGCCACGCTCGCCGACGTGTGTCGCATAGCCCTCCGGGAAGGACATAATGAACTCGTGCGCCTGCGCCGCCTTGGCCGCCGCCATGATGTCTTCGTCGCTGGCATCCGGTCGGCCGAAAGCGATGTTGTCCCGGATGCTTCCACTGAAAAGCGTCGTCTCTTGGAGCACGATCCCGATCTGCTTGCGAAGGGAGTCCAGCTTCAAGTCGCGCAGGTCGTATCCGTCGATCGTGATTCTTCCCTCGGTCGGATCGTAGAAACGCGGCAGCAGGTTGATGATCGTGCTCTTGCCTGAGCCGGTCGCGCCCAACAGCGCCACGCGTGCGCCCGGCGGCGCTTCGAAGCTGACGTCATCCAGCACGGGTTCGCCGCCGTGAAAATAGCGGAACGTCACGTGATCGAATTTGACCTCGCCTTTGACAGATGGAAGTTGCACCGCGTCGGGTTTGTCGACCACGTCCGATTTCGCGTCGAGGATCTCGAAGATGCGGTCGGCGGAGGCGGAGGCCTGTCCATACTGAGTGATGATGAAGCCGAGTTGGGCAACCGGGAAGAACAGGTACACCAGATACAGCGAAAACGCCTGCCACTCGCCCAGCGACAAGACTTGGGCTATGATCTGCCGGCCTCCGACGTACAGGATGGCCGCCTGCCCAAGGTTGGCCACCAGGAAGATCACCGGAAACAGGAATGTAAAGAGCTTGGCCACGCTGACGGCCTGGCCCATCAGGTCGTCTGCCGAGGCGCGGAATTTCTGCTGCTCCTGCCGCTCCCTTGTGAATGCCTGGATGACTTTGATGCCGGCCAGGTTTTCCTGCAAAATCGTGTTGAGCGCCGACAGCTTGATCTGCAAGCGTCGGAACATCGGTTGGGCGGTGGCCGCAAAGACCCCGAACAGCACCATGGCAACCGGCAAAATTGGCATCGCCGTCCACGCCAGGGTTGTGCTTGTCAGAAACAGGATCGTGACTGTGCCTGTCAGCAGCAGGATGGCGCTCACCAACTGCAGCAGACCCTGCCCTATGAACAGACGCACCTTTTCGACGTCGTCCGTGGCGCGGACCATCAGTTGGCCAGTCTGGTTCCGGTCGTGGTAGGAAAAAGACAGCCCCTGGATCTTGGCATACAGATCGTTCCGCAGGTCGTAGGCCACAGCCTGGGAGTTCTTCTCCGCCCAAAACACCTGAAGGAAAGCGAAAACGCCGCGCAGCACCGCAAAGATCAGCACTGCCACGAGACCGGTGATCAGCGCCTTTGGAGCCCCGGCAAGGTTTGCGTTGAGCTGTGCCGCCAGTTGTGCCTGGTTCCAGGTCATCGGGTAGCCAAGGCCTGAGAGGATCTTCGGCAGGGCGCTCCCCGCCGCCTGCGCCGGAATCTGCTTCAGAGCTGCCAGCACTTGCTTGGCTACAAACCCGGTCGTGACTGCGTCGATGATTCTCTGGATCATGCTCGGAACTGCCAGTTGGGCCGCCGTTGCAATGATCAGGAAGACGTACGGGAGCGCCGCCTCGCGACCGTAGCGCAGCAGATAGCGCGCCGCCCTGGGTACGGAGCGGTTTCCGGGCCTGCCGCCGGCGCCGGCGCGTGACATGCGTTGGGTTATTGTTGTTTGCATCGGTTCTCTTTCAGGATGATCGTATAACCCCATCCGGCGTTTTCGCCGGCAACTTCACGACACCGTCTGGGTCGACGTCGCCTGCTTCCCGCACGCGACGCTTCAAGGCAGACCCTACCTCCAGGCTCAATTCTCATCGAGTCCCCGCGTTGCCTCCGTCAGTGCGACCAGGGCAGCAGCGATCTTTTCGCGCTCCTCCTCGCCCAGGTTGTCTCCTAATTTTCCCATCCACATGTACCGTTCGCTGATGCCCTTCTCCAGCAGCGATCGCCCTTTTGGCGAGAGCTGGATCTGCCGGACGCGGCGGTCTCCTGCATCCTCGCTGCGTTCGATCAAGCCGGCCTGCACCAGGTTCTCCACGTGCTGACTGGCTGCTGCCGCACTGATCTCGAAGCGATCACGGATGTCCGAGATGCCGCAAGGGCCGCGGTAGTAGAGCTGCATCAGGATGCTGAATTGCGGCATGGATAGACCCGAGGCCTTGGCATGGTGCGACCAGCCATGCATGGATCGCTGCATGGCGACATCCATCCAGGATCGCAACGCTTCGTTGAAGGGGACAGTTTTGGTCATAGTTAAGCTCGCTTGTTAGTTAAGCGGGCTAAACTTTATGCGGCAGCGGGCGACTTGTCAATGGAGCCGGCGTAAGAGCAATATTAGAGTTATTGCGCCCGTAATGCTGCCGGGGCCTGGCGTCCCGAACCGCGGGATTCCGCGGGGCGTGCCGCTCAGTGCGCCGTATTCCCCCCATCGACCAACAGCAGGTGCCCGGTCATGAAGGAGGAGTCGTCCGAAGCCAGGAACAATACGGCTTTGGCGATCTCCTCGGGCTTTCCGTAGCGCCCCATGGGGATGTACGCCGCAGCTTCCTTAATAGATTCCTCGATCTCGGCCGCATTTGATCCCTGGAACTCGCCGCTCGCGAGCCAGCTTTCCACCAACGTGTCCCCGGGACACACCGCATTTATCCGGATGTTGTCGCCGGCATGGTCCATGGCCATGGCCTTGGTCATCAAACCCACGGCGCCCTTGCTGGCGATATAGGCGAAGGCGTTCTGGTCTCCTACCACCGACCAGTCCGAGCCGTTGTTCACGATCACGCCGCCGCCCTGCTTCCTCATCACCGGGATCACCAGTTTGCACATTCGCCACACCGCCGTTACGTTGATGGCAATGGTTTCATTCCAGACCTCGTCGGACGTGGTCTCCGCCGTCCCGCCCGTGACAATGCCTGCGTTGTTGAAGAGGATGTCGAGCCGGCCATACTCCCGCGAGCGTCGTTTCCACGACGCGTTCGCAGTCCTCTGGCTTTGTGTGGTCGGCTGGGACGAACACGCATCGCGTCCCGCTTGCCCGAATCTGGGCTTCTAACTCCCTACCCAGTTCTTCACGCCTGCCCGTGATCACGAGCGAGGCGCCTTCCGAGGCAAAAACCACAGCCGTGGCCTTGCCGATGCCGGAAGTCGCCCCGGTAATGATCGCTACTTTGCCATCCAGTCTTCCGCTCACGTTTTCAGCCCTCCGCCTCCAGTACCTGTCGCGCACCTCAGCAGCCGGCCGTCTTTTTCCCCTCCCCAATTTGCGCCGTACATCGATGGGCATAATCAGTGATCCAGCCAGGCCGAAGGCGTCGCATGGGGAGGGCGCAAGCACGGTGGGCTCTGCCTCTCCATTTTCGCCGTCATCAGGACATCACGTTTAGTGCCACGGGCGCAGGGAGGGTAAGGCCTGCGCCCCTCACACCGCGAGCAGCACGATCCCTATCAGCGCCGCGCCGATGCCAAGCCACTGCGTCCGCGACAGGCGTTCTTTCAGCACGATCCATGCCAGCAGCACCGTCGCGCCCGGGTACAGGGAACTCACCACGGCTGAGACATCCAAGCGCCCTACGTGACCCGCCAGGATATAGAAGGCATTGCCGCCTACGTCCAGGATGCCATTCATGATGATGATCGGCCAGATCCCGCGGGGAGCCTCCAGGCCTTCGCCTCGCGACAACATGAACAGCCCGATGACCAACCATCCTGCGGCACGCGAGGCCACCATCGGCCACCAGGTGCTGTCACGCGCCGCGCTGTGGATCAACACAAAGTAACAGCCGAAGCCGACGCCGGCGAGCAGCGGCAGCCGCAGACTCGAGATATGGGACAGGATGTCCTTGACGCCATCCTTGCTTTGGGAGACCAGCCAGACCGCGGCCAGGGCGAATGCGAAGCCCACAAAAGTGAGCGGGCCCGGGAACCCTTCGGAAAATGATCCGACCACCACCGGCAGGATGGCCGTCATGAGCGCCGATACGGGCGCGGCGATGCTCATCGTTCCCGTCGCCATGGCGTGATAAAGCAGCACGAGACCGAGCGTCCCCAGCGCGCCCGCCAGTGCCGCCTGTGCCATCGATCCAAGGCCAGGCATCCGCTCGCCCACGGCGAGCGTCGCGGGCACCAGCAATAGCAGGCCGACCGTTTCCCCGAGCAGAACCGCGCGAAATGCGCCGGTCTTGCGGCTCACCAGTCCGCCGGTGAAATCGGCCGCCCCCCAGGAAAACGCCGAAGCAAGCCCAAGCAGGATCGGAATCAAAGTCTCAACCCTTTCGTAACCAGGACAGGAAATACGCGTCCCGCCATCGGTCGGGGAAGTATCTGAAGAAACGTACCAGCATCGCGTCTGGACCTACAGCGTAACGGGTCTTCGGTCGCTTAGCCGTCAGCGCCCGTGCCACGGCCCTCTCGACGTATTCCGGTGGAATCCCATGAGGCTTGATGCGCGGTTTCATCCCTTCGATGGCGGACGCATACCGCTCGCTCATCTCGGGCGGTGAATGTTGTATCAGGTGATCGATCATCTCCACGCCCTTGTTCCAGATGGGGGTATCGATCGCGCCCGGCTCGATCAGCGACACCCCGACATTCGATCCATGCAGCTCCACGCGCAGTGCATCCGAGAGCGCCTCGAGGGCGAACTTGCTCGTGGAGTATGGGCTCAGGAACGGGGAGGCGATCCAGCCGCTGAGGGAACTCATGTTGACAATGCGACCGCCGCCTCGCCGCAGCAGGGGTAGGAAAGCCTGCGTCACCGCGATCACCCCGAAGAAGTTGACTTCGAATGTGCGCCGCAACTCGTTCAGGTCCAGGTACTCAATCGGTCCACCGTACGGCACACCCGCATTGTTGACCAGGCCGCCCAGACCCTCTTCGCCGACTGCCTGTTCCACGACCTGCTTCGCCGCCTCGATTGATTTTTGGTCGGCCACATCCAGGAAGATTGGAAGCAGGCGTTCGGATGCCTCCGCTCTCAGGGAGGCCGCATCGGCTTCCTTCCTCACGCCGGCAAACACCCGCCAGCCGGCCGCGTCCATGTGCAGCGCGCAGCCTCGCCCGATTCCGGTCGAGGCGCCGGTGATAACCACCGAGTGGAGGGCCGCCATCACGATTTTCCCGCGGCTTTCGCTCTTTCGAGTACTTTCTCGGCGTTCCTGACCAGCGGTTTGTCGATCATCTTGCCGTCGAGGGCGAAGGCCCCCTTGCCATCTCGCTGGCTGGCGGCGAAGCCTTCGACGATTTGTCGGGCTCTTTCCACGGCCTCGGCGTCGGGCGTGAATGCGGTCTGTACCGGTTCCACTTGCGCGGGGTGGATGATCTGCTTGCCTGTATATCCCAGCCCCGCGCCGAAGACGGCTTCGTCGCGGAGCGCATCCAGATCCTTGAAATCGATTGTGACAATGTCTATCGCTTGCAGCCCATTGGCCGCTGCAGCGGTGAGCACCGCCTGCCGGGCATACAACAACTCGATCGCACCGGCTGTGCGGGTGGCCCCCACTGAGACGGCGAAGTCCTCGCCACCGAAGATCAGGGCGTCCAGGCGCGGGTGTGATGCGATCGCTTTAAGGTTCATGATTCCTTTGGCGGTTTCAACGTCGATCAGCAGCCGAATCGAATTCATGGGCCAGCCTCGTTCCAGCTCCGCCGCTTCGATGAGGTCACTGACCCATTGGATCTGACTGAGTTCCTCCACCTTGGGGATCACGATCCCGTCGGGCTGCTGCGGCAGCACGGCTTGAATATCTTGCTGCTCCATGCCCGTGCCGACGGCATTGATGCGCGCCAGCTTCTCTGACGCCCCGAAGTCCAGTTCCTGCAGGGCCTTGGCCATGGATCTGCGGGCCTCCGCCTTCCGGGCGGGCGCGACCCCGTCCTCCATGTCCAAGCAGATGCAGTCGACTTTCAGCGTCAGGGCTTTTTCGATTTTGTGCCGATCGTCCCCCGGCACGTAGAGTAGCGCGCGGTCGCGAGTGCATACGTTTGCCCTTTGGGTGCGCCCGGTTAGGCCCGGGCTGCCTGATTCACCTGACCCGCGTCAGCAGTGTCTTGACGGCCGGCGCTTCCGCGCCCTCAGGGTGAATATCGTACGCCGAGATGCTCAGGTGGTCGTGGTCGATGATTTCGACTTCGGTTCTCCAGCCCCAGTCGGGTCCGCCGTCGGCCGAAGGATGCGAGCCCAGGACGGAGAAACCCTTGTCCTTGGGGCTCCCCACGCAGAACATGATCGCCGTGTTGTTGTGATAGCTGTCCATCCACGAGGCCTCATACTGGTCCAGCGTGGTGTTGTAGCCGAACATGAACATCCCGTGCTGCGGCTCGCCGTCGACCGCGGTCTGGTACAGGTACAGGGCGAAACGACCGTCCAGGATCAACTGGATGCTGCCCTGGGTCTTGGACTCCACGGGCGCGGCATCCGGATCGATCCACGTGCGGGTCGTTCCTGCCCAGCCTCCAGCCAGTTGGGCAAGCACATGGTGTGGGCTGCCTTCAATAGGTGATTTGTCGAAAGCCATGTGTCACCGGCGCTGATGATAACACTCCCGGTCGGGCAGACAAGGCCGTGCTGTGTTTTCCGTTACAATCGGACACGGCAGCGACCTGATCTGAAAGGAGGACGGACGCATGAGACCGGTGTATGCAATCTCAGGGGGCGTTTCCAAGTTTGCCAAAGCCAGACCGGACAAGACATTCCAAGCCGTTATCAAGGAAGCCTACGACTATGCCGTCGCCGACCTGGGCATGGAGTTTCCTGCCTTCACGCGCGTCGTGGATGGTTCTGTGGCCTCGTATTTCTCCGACCACTTTGCCCGCCAGTTGATGGCCGGCATCATGGCGCAGGATTACCTGGGCTTGTGCCCCAAGCCCAGCCACCGTGTGGAAGGCGGCGGCGCCACCGGTGGGCTCTGCTTTCAGGAGGCCTGGAAATCGGTCGCCAGCGGCCACATGGACGTGTGCCTGGCGTATGGCTTCGAGACCATGTCCCACGTGGAAACGTGGAAAGGCAATGAGTTCATCGCCCTCGCCTCCGACGTGTCGTTTGACTACCCCGTCGGAGGTTTTTATTCCGGCTACTACGCCATGATGGTCACGCGTCACATGAAGGAATTCGGCACGACCGCCGAGCAGATGGCGCATGTCAGCGTCAAGAACTACATCAACGCGTTCCACAATCCCTATGCCCAGAAGAGCCAGCGCATCACGATCGAGGATGTGCGCCACGCGCCGATGGTGGCATGGCCGCTGACCCGCCTCGATATCTGCGTGATGTCCGACGGCGCCGCTGCTGTCATCCTTGCCTCCGAGGAAGGCGTTAGGAAGCTGGAGGCCGCCGGCGGCAAGATTTCCCGGCCCCTGGTCAAGGTCACCGGCATCGGCCGCGGCACCGATGCCATGCGCATGGCCGATCGTCCGCATCTGGACTATGACACCTTCATGCAGGACTACGCCACGGAGCAGGAAAAATCCTCCGACGACACGCGCGGCTACTACAAGAAGCTGTGGGACAAGGGCACGCGCTATCCTGGTGTGCATTCCTTTCGCGCCGGACGCACGGCTGGCAACATGGCCTGGAAACACGCCGGCGTGCACGATCCTCTCGGAGAGTTGGACTTCGTCGAATTGCACGACGCGTACACTTCTTCCGAGGTCCAGACCTATGAGGACCTTGGGCTGTGTCGCTACGGGGAGGGTGGCCCGTTCGCCGAGTCAGGCAAGGCGTTCTTGCCCGGAATCGACTACGGCCTCAAGCTCAAGGACAAACCGGCCTGCCCCGTGAATCCCTCGGGCGGGCTGATCGCCTGCGGCCACCCGGTCGGCGCGACCGGCTTGATGCAGGCCGTGTTCGCCGTGCTGGCAGCTCCAGGGCAGCATCAAGAAGCATTTCCGCGATGACAAGCTCCAGGTCAAGGATGCAAAACGTGGCGCCATTCATTCGCATGCCGGCACGGGCACCTACGTGACAGTATCGGTTCTGGAAAGGGAGGGGTGAGCCATGGCTAAACTTCCTTCACGCCGGGAAGAGAGTCTGGGCGGCTACGTCATCCACGGCGTGCCGTTCCCCGTCAGCACGGACGAGGAGGCGCTCGAGTTTCTCAAGAAGATGGCGCCCATCCAGATTGAGCAGGAATACAAGATTACCTACCTGCACTCCTATGGGCAGGATAGCCCCTGGTTTGCCGGCCTATCCAACAAGCGTCTGCTCGCCAGCCGTGATCCCGCACAGCGGTTACACCTACGCCAACCCCCGCGGCCACGACATGTTCTCAGGTGAAGAAACCAAGTGGGTCGACATAACGGATGTGCCCGCCAAGGTGCACGCCTTCACCGTCTGCTACTTCGGCTCGGAGGAATTCCTGCCGGAGACCCCCTATGTCCTTGCATTGATCGAGTTCGAGGGCGTGAATACGCTTCTGCTGACACGGCTCATGGGCGTGGATCCTGAGGCCCCGTCGCTGGACTGGATCGGAATGCAGGTTGCGCCGCACTTCCTGCGCAACTCGAAGTTCAAGCCCACGGACGTCTATTTCAGTCCGCCCGATTCCTAGGACCGGTTGAAGGCCCGCAGCTCGCGATGGCTTGCTACATACAGAGAGACGCCGGTTATCCGGCGTCTCTTTTGAGAACAGATGCCTGTAGACGCCTAGAAAGCGGTCAATTGCTGGGGTCGGTCCGCCTCGTTGATTCCGGACCAGCCATACTTCTTGAAGTCAACTCGATCCTTGCTGAACACCACGCCTTCATCCTCCAGCAGTGACCGCTGTTTCTCCGCCCCCGGCCGCGCGCTGATTCTTCCCTGCGAGTTGATCACACGCTGCCAGGGCACGTCATCGGGGCACGCGGCCATGGCGCCGCCCACCCAGCGCGGCCCGAAGGCCCGGTAGGTCGAGGACTCCACGCCCTCCGGCGGTGCCAGCATCAGCGCCAGTTGCCCGTAGCTGGCTACTTTTCCACGCGGGATCTTCCGGGCCAGATCCCATACGCGTTCGTTGTACTCTTGTCGGTTTGGTGGAGTCGTGAAGCGCATCATCAACCTCCTCGGCCCCTCCGTCGTTCTCGGTGACGCCAAAGCGTCTTCACTTCGGGCTGCAGGGTGGGCTGCCCCCGCCCTCGCTTCATCGTTGCGAGGCATGTCCTGAGCGCAGCGAAGGAAGGGCAAAGCCTCCGACGAAGCAATCTCCTCCTGTCGCCATGAGGACCCGTCCGGGCCCCGTCGTAGTCTGGGACCCCCAAGCGTCATTCCCTCAGGATCGCCTCGATCGCAGCCTCTTCGGCCTTGTTGAACTTGAGGTTATGCAAAGCCGCCACGTTGGCTTCCAACTGTGCGACGCTGCTGGCCCCAATCAGCGCCGAAGTGACCGCCGACCGCCTCAGCACCCAGGCGATTGCCATCTCGGCCAGGGATTGGCCGCGCTCAAGCGCCATGGCATGCAGTTTCTGCACCTTTGGAAGGTTCTTCTTCACGTCGTCGGGCGTCAACCAAACCCGCTCGGTCTTTGTCGCCCGCGCTCCCTCCGGAATTCCCTTCAGATACCGGTCGCTCAGCTGGCCCTGCTGCAGAGGCGAGAACACGATGCAGCCAACGCCCTCTTCCGAGAGCAGTTCGAGCAGGCCGCCTTCGATCCAGCGATCCAGCATGCTGTAGTTTGGCTGATGGATGAGCAGCGGCGTCCCGAGGTCGCGCAGGATCTTCACGCATCGTCGAGTTTGCTCGACGTTGTAGTTGGAGATCCCGGCGTACAGCGCCTTTCCCTGCCTCACGGCCGTATCCAGCGCGCCCATGGTCTCTTCGAGCGGCGTGTCGGGGTCCGGCCGGTGGCTGTAGAAGATATCCAGGTACTCGAGCCCCATGCGCTTCAGTGACTGATCCAGGCTGGCGAGCAGATACTTGCGCGAGCCCCATTCGCCGTACGGGCCAGGCCACATGTCGTATCCGGCCTTGTTCGAGATTACGAGTTCATCCCGGTACGGGCGGAAATCCTGTTTGAGCAGGATTCCAAACGTCTCTTCGGCCGATCCGGGAGGTGGCCCGTAGTTGTTGCCGAGGTCGAAGTGCGTGATACCCAGGTCGAAGGCCCGGCGTGCGATGCGTCGCCCGTTTTCCAGGGAATTGACGCCGCCGAAGTTGTACCACCAGCCCAACGAGATCGCCGGCAGCTTTAGCCCGCTTCGGCCCGTGCGGTTGTAGATCATCTTGTCGTAACGGTTTTCCGCGGCCAGATATGGCATGTCACTCCTCCATTTCGAAGTGCACGATCCGGTAATCTCTTGTGATCACCAGAATTTGCTCGTCGGTAAGCTTTCGCGGGTTGACGCCGAACAGGGGCCCCGCAAAGCCCGATGCGACCAGGACTGCCCTCAGCAGCCGAGCGCGCTGCGGCGATTCAGACTCGTCTGAGGACCGCGCCGCGCGCCAGCCCCGCGGCATCCACAAGCGCACCATCGGGTTGGCATGGATGTTGCGATACCAGTCAGTCTTGGGTCCAAATCCGGCTGTGCTGTAGATGTCGCCGTCCACCACGGCGTAGTTCACTGGCGTGAGGTATTCCTTGCCGCTCTTGCGCCCCCGGTGTTGGATCACCATGATGCGGCCGAGCACGGCGGGCCAGCAATTGATCATCCTTCCCAGGCCGGCTTTCCACATCAAGACCATGAGATGATTCATCGTGTGGAAGAGCTGTCGCAGTCTGCGCATTTGCTCTTCCGTGTAGACCGGCGTATTCAGCATGCACCCCTCCCCGGATACGTGCTAGTCCCACTTCCATGCCCTCATCGCCTCGACGGCCTTGTAGTTCGTAAGGTCCAACTGGAGCGGCGTGATCGATACGTATCCTTCGGCCAGCGCCCCCACATCGGTGCCGGCCTCGTTGACGTCGGTGTGTCCCTCGCCGCCAATCCAGTAATAGGGCCGCCCGCGCGGATCCAGCCGCTTATCGAGGGCATCGCGATACACGCGCAGCCCCTGCCGCGTGATCATGTAGCCTTTGAGCTCGCTCTCTTTCAGATACGGAACATTGATATTGAGGATCACCCCCGGGGCCAGCCCGTCCTCGATGACCTTCTCAACCACCCGACGGGCAACGATTGCCGCCGTGTCATAATCGACCATGTCCTTGCTCGAGTCCGGCCCATTCAGCGACACCGCAACGCCCTTCACGTTGGCAATCTCGGCTTCCATCGCGGCCGTGACCGTGCCGGAGTAGGTGACGTCGTGGCTCAGATTGGGCGTGGGATTGATTCCGGATACGACCACATCTGCCTTCTCAACCACGCCGAGCAGGGCCAAAGCAACGCAATCGGAGGGCGCCCCGTCCGACGTGAACGCCGTCGAGCCGTCGGCCAAAGTGGTCTCTCGGACGCGCAGCGGATGGTCCAGCGTCTTCACGTGCCCTGAAACCGACCAGTTGCGATCCGGCGCGAAGACCGTGACTCCGCCCAGTTTGCGCATTTCCTTCGCCAGCGCGAGCAGTCCAGGCGCCCCGACGCCGTCGTCATTGGTCACAAGGATATGCATGGGGTCCTCTCCGGCCGCGCAGGCGTCGCCTCGCCAATCGGCCGCGGCGGACTCGTCATGAACGACCAGTCACAGATGACCTGTCGCGATCGCACCAGCCGCGGCCATTATAATCGGCGGCCACGTTCTAGTCAGACGGGCGCGGACTCGGACGTCGTCGTCTCCACACCCACGCTTCGCGCCGCCCTCGCCTCGGCTATGCCCCGCTGCTCATTGTTTCTTTGAAATTCACCAGCGCCGCCACCGGAGTTGGATCCACCCCGTATGCCATGGCGAGGTAGTAGGCCACGTAGTCCCCAAACAGGATCATGGTCCACATGTTTGCGAGGGGACCGCGCCCGCCTGCATCCAGGAAGTCTGTGTTCAGGCCTTCGAGCATGTAGGCTTTCTTTGTGAGGTCGAGACGGCGCCGGTTGCGCGGATCATCGGAAGGCGAGCGTACAAACAGACTCATGCTGTGCGGCATGAGCACTTCCTCGGGATGCAATGTGCCTGCCAGTGCATTGTGATCGGCTTCCGGGAGGAACTCGAAGCTTGCCACGGCTTTGGCGATTTCATTGATTTGTGTCTTGAGCCGGCGCGCCACCGGCGCCATGTTGCCGGCGCCGAAGATGGTCACCCAGCGTCCCATCAATTGGCCGGCGTAGCGTTTGGCCGGGTTCTGCGCGGCAGGTACGTCGACGCGCAGTTTGCGCTGTAGCTTGAGCATCGCCTCCTGCGCCTCCGCCAGTTCGGCGCTTGGGTCCGGGGTGAGCTTCAACCTCGTGAACAGCGCCAGCAGCAACCCAAACGAGAATCCGATCGCCGCCCGCGGTTGCCCCTCGTGCTCGAAGATCCACGTGGTCACATCGTGCGCCGCGGCGCTTTCGGCCAACGCCCCGCCCGTTGTGATGGCAATCGATGTGCAGCCGTTCTCGAGCGCAGTCGCGAACGAGTCCAGGGTCTCTTCCGTGTTTCCCGAGTGGGACGAGGCGATCACCAGCGTCTCTGCTCCGCGTGCGAAGGCCGGCAGGCCATAGTCCCGATGGACGACCACCGGGATCGAAGCCTTTGAAGCCGCCCATGCTGCGAGCAGGTCTCCACCAATCGCGGAGCCGCCCATGCCCGTGATCACCACGCGTGAGAAATTCCGGTTCTCCAACGCGCGCAGTGGCAGCGACTGCCCGAGCTCCCACGCTGTTTGGAGCTGTGCAGGCAGCCCATCGATCTCTGCCAGCATGTTCTGCGTATCAAGCTGTTTGAAGCGCGCCAAGTCATCGAGGTCCATCGGCTCCACCTGTGTGCTGAACGGGCCCGGACGGCTTGCCCGCAGTGCCGTGGGAAAATCCCAAGCCTGCCTCCCGTGGCCCGTTTTCCCGACTGCCGCCTCGAGCCACGCCGCCGCGCACGCTGGCTACTGCGGGACGGCAGCCCGCATGAACTTTGCCAGGTCTTGTTTGAGTTTCGCCAGCGAAGGCATGTGAATGTACATCATGTGCCCGGCCTCGTAGTACTCCATGCTGATGTTCTTGCGGGCGCTTTCGTGCAGGCCGAGGTGATTGATCGTGTAGTCCGTGGCCGAGTAGGGCGTGCCGAGATCGAACATGCCGCTGGCAACGAAGACCTTGAGATATGGATTGCGCGTCATGGCCGCCCGCAGCGTCTCGCCCACGTACACGAATCTCCCTTCAAATTCCGAATACGACCACGGGTTTACGAAGTCCGTTATGATTTCGTAAGCCCGGTCGGCCTGAAAATTGAGCTCGGACCTTATGTAGTCGTAGAACGCCGCCGAGTATGGCCCCGCCACGGTGGTCATCAGGGGGTCATATTCCGGCTGCTCCGTAACGCCGAGGCGGTCGCGGCCCAGCAGCCGACTGTCCAGGCGGCCGACGGTCTGGCCGCGGTCGCGCAGCAGCTCCTTGAAGAAGTGCTGGTCTTTGATGCGCAGGTTGGAGCGCTCCACGAATTCGGCTGAGAGCCCCGTGTAGTGGGCCACTCTTTCCACGATCTGCGCCCGCTGTGTCTTGGAAAGCGCGTCCCCCATGAGAAGTGCCGTGGCGTACTCTCCCACGGCGAACGCCTCGACTTCATTAAGAAAACTCCGCAGGGGCTTGCGCGTCCGCAGCTTGTTGTGGAACCAGGCGGTGGCTGCGTAGGCCGGCAGGAACACCACGAACGGCAGGTCGTTGTTGTGTTGGAAGTCAATCGTCGAAAAATCCAGCGCAGCCGAAATGAGCATGATGCCGTTCAGGTACATGCCGTGTCGATCCTGCAAGTAGCCCGCCAGCCCGGCCGCCCGCGTGGTCCCGTAGCTTTCGCCGATCAGGAACTTGGGTGATAGCCAGCGCTGGTAGCGCGTCGCATACAGCCGGATGAAGTCGCCGACTGAGCGGATGTCTTTTCCGAATCCGTGCCACTCCCGCGGTTTCTCGCCCTCCACCGGGCGGCTGTATCCGGTGCTGACCGGATCGATCAGCACCAGGTCGCTTTCGTCCAGCAGGGAGTAGTCGTTGTCGGCCAGCTTGAACGGTGGCGGAGGCAGCTCGCCTTCCTGCTGCAGCACAACGCGTCGGGGTCCGAGCAGCCCCAGATGGAGCCAGACGGAAGACGAGCCTGGGCCGCCATTGAAACAGAACGTGATCGGGCGGGTCGACTTGTCTTCGACGTCGTCTTTGGTATACGCCACGAAGAAGATCTGCGCTCGCGCCTTCTCCCCCTCGAAGCCTTTCTCGCGATCGGCGGCTTCCTCCCGCAGAATCATCGTGCCTGCCAGGGCTGTGTATTTGATCTCGCGGCCCGCAATGGTGATCACGTGCTTGGTCTCCGCAAGATTGTCGCTGGCCGCGACGGCTGCGCTGGTCGAACTCTGTGACCTCGCTGGTCTGCTTGATGACTTTGACCTCTGCCGGTTTGGAGGGTTTCTCGTCTTCGGGCATCTTTACCTCTGTGCTTCCTGGGTGGCCGCGAGTTTGTAGATGTCGCGGCGCGCCCAGCCCAACTCACGCGCAAGTTCGGCGGCGACCTTCGTGGGTGTCTGTCCCCCGGCGAGGCGTTTATCAACCACCAGCCGGAGTTGTTCGATGGTCCACTCTGCTTGCGGCTCTGCCTGCTTCCCGCGAACTACCAGGACGAATTCGCCGCGAGGTTCCTGAAAGTGCTGCCTGGCTTGAACCAAGGTCCCGTGCCAGATCTCTTCGTGCAGCTTCGTAAGCTCGCGCGCCACCGCGGCTTGGCGGTCGCCCAGCACGGACTGCATGTCGTCGAGCGCCTCCAATAGGCGGTGAGGCGCCTCGAGATAGATCAATGTATATGGAAGCTCCGCCACCTTTTGCAGGGCCGCCAGCCGCTCGGATCGCTTGCGGGGCAGGTAGCCGAGATAGAGGAATGCGTCCGTGGGCAGCCCGGAGCTCACCAGGGCGGCGACCGGTGCGGCAGGCCCCGGGATCGGGCTTACCGGGTACCCGGCCTGCAGCGCCGCCTTCACCAACTCATATCCGGGATCGTTGAGCGCCGGTGTGCCGGCATCCGAGACCAGAGCCACATCCCCGGCGGCCAGGTGCTCGAGGATCTGTTCCAGTCGGGACAGCTTGTTGTGTTCGAAGTAGCTGATCAGGGGTGTGTGGATTTCGTAGTGCGAGAGCAATCTGCGCGTCAACCGCGTATCTTCCGCGGCGATCATCGTCGCTTCGCGCAGCGTTCGAAGAGCACGCCCGGAGATGTCCTCCAGGTTGCCGATCGGCGTCGCCACGAGGAAAAGCGTGCCCATGTTGGCATTGTATCATCGACACCTGGCTGGATGATTCTGCGCACAGCCACATAAGAAGACAGGCACTCTGGGTGCCTGTCTTGGTTCAAGCGCACGTGCGATCAGGAGGGGTCACTGGCAGGCGCCGAGATCAACGGCGACCAACTGGCATCCTGCGTCCGCTGCCTTGGCAGGCGCGCAGCACGCGTGGTCGTAGTCGTATTCCGTTCCTGACTGGCAGGCCCCTACGACTTCGCTCGTCGACGGGGTCGGCAAGGGAACGCAGACCTGCACGTGAAACGTCGTCAGGTTCTTCCCGTGGCACACGATCAGCTGCTGGCCGCCGGGCTGTCCGTACGGATCGCAGATGTAGCCGTCTTCCTGCGGAGAAAAGCTGGCTCCGAGCGGAATCGTGAATTGCGTGACGGAGTAGCCCTTGTTGCAGAAGGCGCTGGGCTTGCCGATCGTCGGCAGCACCGGTTCCGGCACCACTCCCGGCGCGCATACCGGCGCAAATGCGGACGTTGCCGTTGCGGCGGCGGTCGGCGGAAGAGTGGCTGTCACCACAATCGCGGTCGGCGTGGGGGGCTGCTGCGTTGCCGTGGGTGTCGGTGCGGGCGCCAACATTCTGGCTCCAAACACGCCGCCCACCAGCAGCACCAGCAGAAGAATCGCGCCACCACCAATGTACAGCCAGCGCCGGTTTCCTGCCGCCGCGGTTCCCGCGGGCCCGGCCCGCTTGGCAGCCGACGCCATCTTGGTTGCGCCGTCCATGCCGCCGCGGCCTGCCCCGCCCTGACCGGCCGCGGCCGCGGTTAGCGCATTAGCCAGTTCCGTGGCGGTCTGGTAGCGCAGGGAGGGGTCCTTCGCCATGGCGGTCTTTATGATGGTATCGGTCTGCTTGGGAAGACCGGGATTCATCTTGAGGATCTCGGGCACCGGATCCGTAATGTGCTTCACCGCCACGCCCATCGGCGTTGTCGCCTCGTAGGGCTGATGTCCGCTGAGCATCTGGAAGATGATCACACCCAGGCCGTAGATATCGCTGCGGTTGTCCACCGGCTCGCCCTGGGCCTGCTCGGGGCTCATGTAGGCCGGCGTTCCGATGATCCCGCTGCCCGTCATGTTGGTGGTGGAATCCGTGATCTTGGCGACGCCGAAGTCCGAGATGAACGGATCGCCGTTGTTGTCAAAAAGGATGTTGTCGGGTTTCAGGTCGCGATGGACCAGGCCGTTCCTGTGCGCATACGCCAGTGCGCCGGAGAGTCTTTCGATGATGCGGGCGGCATCCTCCAATGAGAATTTGCCCTTCTCGATCCATTGCGTTAGGGAACCCCCCGGCATGTAACGCATCACAAAATAGGGCTCGCCGTCTTCCTCGCCCACGTCGTAGACCGGCACGATCGCCGGGTGTTCCAGCGATGCGATGGTCTTGATCTCTCTCCGGAAACGATCGCGGAACTGCGGATCGTGCATCAGTTCGCGCGGCAGGACCTTGATAGCCACCTCGCGTTCGAAGCTCGGGTCGTACGCGCGGTACACCGTGGCCATGCCCCCGCGCCCCAGCTCACCTTTGATTTCGTAGCGACCGATCTTGGTGGGTTCCATGTCGCCGAGTATAACGACATGCGGTGGTCGCCGCAAGTCACTCAGACCGGTCCTTGTGAATTGGCGCACTTTCGCGGAATTTGCATAGCGAAAGTGCGCCTGTGCACCGCCAAGGGGAATCAAACGCTCCCCGTCTGCAGGTGGCGGGGAGCGTCGGGTTGACGAACGGTCTTGCTGCTTACTTCACGGCATCGCCGGAAGGCGAGATTACGAACCACACGCCGTTGACGCCCTGCCCGTTTGTCTGACCGGCTTGCGTATCTTTTGCGAACAGGTAGACCGGCCAGCCATTGTACGTGACCTGCGTCTTTCCATCGGTGCGCGTGGTTGTCCCGAGTTTGGCCGCGTCCACACCAGCGCCGGCCGCAGTCTGGCCGGATGCAAGCAGAGCTGGCCAATTGGCAGCGCACGTGTCATAGCATGTGCTCGTGCCGGGCAAATCCTTTGTCAGGATGTAGAGTGTCATGCCGTTGCCGTCAACCAGGATCGAGCCCAGTTGGGCGTTGGTTCCAACGTTGACGGAAGGCCCGCCGGACTGCGCCGGAGCGGGGCTGGCTGCGCTGGCGTCGCCGTATCCGTTGCCTCCGCCCGTGGGTGCCTGCGTCGCCTGTGGAGCGCTCGCCGCACTGGTGTTGCCGTAACCCTTACCTCCGCCTGCCGGCGCCTGGGTTGCCTGCTGCTCGCTCGCCGGTGCCGGCGAGGCCCCGGACGCGGCCGCCGATGGGGCGGGACTTGGCGCACATGCGCTTGCCGCAACGGCTGCGGCTGCCAAAACTCCTAACATCACATACGTCGGCTTCATTGCTTCTGTCTCCTTTGTTGTGAGTTGTTGTTGCTCCTCACAACTCACTACGTCCGTCTCCCAGCGCCCGGATTGCGTTCGTCTTAGAGACAGGTTAGAAGATGAAGCCTACCCTTGGTCGCCCAAGACGCGCGGGGTTTTCGACCGCGGCCGCCGCGTTGATGGTATATTTCTTGGCCATACCCGGGGGTATGCGATGCAACTTATTAGCGCAAATGTAGGCTACCGTCGCACCCAGCAGAACGGGGCTGGATTCGAGATCACGGGGATCTTCAAGCTGCCGGCCACCGGCCCGTCGAGATCGCGCCGCTAGGACTCCCTGGCGACTTCATCGCCGACGCAGAGAACCATGGCGGGCCGGATCAGGCCATCTACATCTACGGCGCCCGCGACTACGCTTGGTGGTCACAAGCGCTGGGCCGGGAGTTGGCGCCCGGAACATTCGGCGACAACCTGACCATTTCCGATCTGGAGAGCGCCCGCTTCAACATTGGCGACCGACTGCGGGTCGGCTGCGCGCTGCTTGAGGTTATCTGCCCCGCGCATACCGTGCTCAACGCTTGCCCGCCGCATGGGCGATTCGATGTTTGTGAAGCAGTATCGTCGCGCGGAACGGCCCGGCTTGTATTGCCGTGTCCTGCAGGCCGGTATCCTAGTCCGGCGATGTCGTCCTCGTCGAACCGTATGCGGGCGACCGCGGTGGGAATCCTGGACGTCTTCCGCGAGCACCTCCACACACACAAGGAAGCGGCTTTCCGTCGCTTTCTTGGTGTGCCGATGGCTGTGCGGGAAAGAGCGAATATCGAACGTGATCTTCGGAATCTGAAGGCCGTGGGCTAACTTACAGGCGAGACCTACGGGGGAAGACGGATACCCGCCTGCAACCCTGCGAATGTGCCGGGCTTTGGTGTGGAAGCCCTTTCAATGAACCTTGATCGGAATGGCCCGCCGGGCACGGGATGCCGCCCGGATCACGTGGCACGGCCTGCTACTGGCTACTTTCTTGGAAAGTGACGCCGAAGAATTCGCAGCCGGTCAGGGCCGGACTCCCGCCAGCCGGTTCGCCGGTAACCCCAACCCCGGTGAAATTTGTGAGCGGTTCCTGCAATTCGATAACGTTCGTTACGAATTGATACCCGGCTTCAGGAACCAGGAAGCCTGCACTGGTGCGCTCCCCGTTCGCGCCAACCAGCCAAATTTGGTACGTCTCGCCGGGCGGCAATGGAGACAGGTTCCAGACGAATAACCCCAGGAGCCCGCGATCCTTATCCACCAGTACGCTTCCAGAGATTCCATCTTGCTCAAAACGGACGGCGGTTGTGTTCGGATAAGCCAGCATTGAAACCAGGGTTTGCATCGCCCGGTTCTGGTTCTCAATCTCCGCTTGCTGTCGCTGCACAGAACGCACTTGCGTCCACGAACCTACTCCCGCAGCCAGCAAGAGCACGAAGGCCGCGGCCGCCCAGGCCACTGGTCCAGGACCACGACCACCCGCCTCCAGCCTGCTGCCGCGACTCAACCGCTTCCGAAGGTTTCGCCGCAACGAAGCGGGCGGGGTCCTCGCTGTGGCGGCGAAGAGCAAGCCGTCGCGGACGTCCTGGTATGCTTCCAGGTCTGCTCTGCAGGCCTTGCACGTCCGCAAATGGATCTCCAGATCGCCTGATCTCCTCCGCATCCAGGGCGCCCAGCGCATAAGCCGCCACATTCTCGCGAAAAGTCTCGTGCTTCACTGTCATCGTGTCGATCTCTACTCTAATGTACGTCGAGAGCGCCTTCCGCGGATTAATCCTGATCTAATTCGGTCCACAGACGACGAAGACTTGCCATGGCGGCGCGCATGCGCGTCTTTACGGTTCCCAACGGCCAGCCGAGTTCAGCGGCGATGTCGCTCTGGCTCAGTCCCTGGTAGTAGGCCATATCGCTGCAGTCGATGTTCTTCCGGTAACTCAAGCACGGCAAAGCGCAGACTCTGCCAGCGGGCATCGCCACCGTGCTGGCTTTGGTCGGCCAGTGTGCGCCACAGGTCGTCGCGGATCTCGCGCATCCGACAGCGTCGGGCGCCGCCCTTCCAGGCGCAGGCGGTCCAATGCGGAGCGGCGCGCGATGGTCAGCAGCCACACCCCGAACGAGCCTCGCTCCGCAACATACAGCCTTGCCCGCCCCCAGAGCTTGACAAACGTGTCTTGCGTGGCCTCTTCGGCCAGCATGGGCTCCCGCAGGATGTGAATCGAGAGAGCATGCACGCGTGACGCGTAGGTGTCATACAGGGAAAGAAAGGCCTGCTGATCGCCGGCTGCCACGCGTTGGACCAGGTCGATCTCAACGCTCTCCGATGAGCCCACGGAATCATTGTACCATTGCCCGCAAGCGTCGTCGCCGCGAGACCTGCATTCATCATTTCGAGTACAATTTTCCGCGTGGTTCAAGTCCTTCACGACGCGATTTCCTGAAGTTGGGCGGCCTGAGTTTTGCCGGTCTGGCGTTCCAGAGCGTGAAACCCGGCGTCATCAGCTTCGACGACGCAGATATCGTCCGGGTGGCGACCAACTCGTGGAGCGTCTACAGTTCCCCGTCGCTCGAATTTACGATCACCAGTACCTGGTACCGCGACGACCTGCTTCATGTCTACAAGCAGGTTACGGCGACGCCTCCCACGCCCGAACCCGACCAAACTCCCACTCCAAATCCCAATCCGATCTGGTACCGCGTTTGGGGCGGCTACACGTGGCGGGCGCGTCTGCAACCGGTCAAGACGCTGCTGAACATTCCCCTGTCGTCCATCCCTGCGGACGCCGCGATTCCGGCGGGCACGGGCATACTTGCGGAGGTCACCGTGCCCTGGACCAGTCCGTGGCGCTTCAGTAAAGCCGATGGTTGGCAGGCCCTGGAAGAGCCATTGTGGCGCCTCTACTACGGATCCGTCCACTGGGTCGAACTCGCTGGAATCAGGGCCGCCGGTTTCTGGATACGATGGCCCCTGGTACCGAATCTGGGATCACGTTGCGAGTTTTCCGTACTTTGTTCAGGCCATCCATCTGCGGCCGATCCCGACCGACGCCTACACGGCCATAAGCCCCGACGTGCCGCCGGAAGCGAAGCGCATCGACGTCGATTTGACAAGACAAACCCTGGCCGCGTACGAGAACGACAACGTCGTTTTCAAGACTACCATCTCATCGGGGATTCCCTCGAGCAAGACCAATACGCACGTGGGCAAGTTCAATATCATGGAGAAATTACCATCGGAGCTCATGGGCGAGGCCAGGTTTTCCCAGACCGTGGACGGCTATTATCAACTGCCGGGCGTGCCGTGGACCTGCTACTTTACGGAGGACGGTCAGGCGTTCCACGGCACCTACTGGCACGATAATTTCGGAACGCCGATGAGCCACGGCTGCGTCAACATGCGCACCAGCGAGGCCCTGTGGCTGTTTCGCTGGGCCACGCCGGCCCACACGGCCGGCGCCTACGTCAACAATCGCGGTCGCGGCACCGCGGTAGACGTTCACTTCTAGCATGCCCAGCCTCAGTTGGCCTGCCAAAGCGCCTCGTGAGCCCGTTAAGGCCGCAGCTGCTCAAAAACTCGATCATCTACCCGGGTGGTCGCGGCTATCCTTCAGACAAGGTTGAAAATCGGCTGATCCTTGGCGACAATCTTGGGATCATGGCCGCGCTGATGCCCGATTACGAGGCGCGCATCGATCTCATGTACGCGGACCCACCCTTCTTCACGAACCGCAGATATTCTGCGCGCATCGGCCGCGGCGAAGATTCCGCGCAAGCCCGATCAGTGGGCCATGGCCGAGGGCTATCCGGACGCCTGGGCGGACCTGGATGCCTACCTGGATTTTCTGTATCAGAGGCTTGTTCTAATGCATCGGCTGCTCAAGCCGGGCGGCACACTTTATCTTCACCTGGATTGGCATGCCAATTCCTATGCGCGTGTCCTGCTCGACGAGATCTTCGGCGCACATGGGCTGCTGAATGAGATTGTTTGGACGTACCACGGCCCGTCCCCGATCCGCAGCGCGTTCAATCGCAAGCACGATACCATTCTCGCATACGTCAAAGGCGAGGGGCACACCTTCAATGCGGATGCCGTGCGCCAGGCCTACAACCCTGCCACCGTTCAGACTTTCAAGGCATCGACCAAGGCGGGTTTCGGAAAGGTGCCAAATCTCGAGCGCGGCAAGGTGCCCGAAGACTGGTGGTATTTCCCCGTGGTCGCCAGGCTCCACAAGGAGCGCACCGGCTATCCTACCCAGAAACCGGAGGCCCTGCTGGAACGCATCATTCTGGCTTCTTCGAACCCCGGCGAACTCGTGGCGGACTTCTTCTGTGGGTCCGGCACGGCGCTCGTCGTCGCTGCCCGGCTGGGGCGTGGATTCGTTGGCTGCGACAGCGCCTTCCGCGCCGTTCATGCCACCAGACGACGGCTGTGTTCTGCCGGCATGACGCCTTTTACACTTGAGCGCGAGGCCTCCGCGGGACTTCCACGCGCCTCCGGGCGGCAATTTGAGGCCAACGTCTCGCCAACGGGAGTCAGGGTCGTCGCACCAACGGATCTGGACTACTGGGAGGTCGACCCGGCGTGGGATGGCACGCTCTTTCGGAGCGCCGCTCAGGCTCAGAGGTCGAATGCCGGAGCCGAGATTGCGCTCGACTTGCGAATCAAAACCGGGCGCAGGGTATGCGTCCGGCTCATCACCGTCACCGGCGAGCTATTTCAAAAAGAACTAAACGTCCAGTCGGTATCCGACGCCGCGGATGGTCTTTAAGAACTTGGGCCTCAGGGGATCCAGCTCGATGGCCCGCCGCAACCACGAGATATGCACGTCCAGCGTGCGTGTATCGCCGGTGTAGTTGGTATCCCAGACCTTCTTGAAGAGCGCGTCGCGTTCGACCACTTCGCCGTGCTTGTCCATCAATAGATGCAGCAGCGTGACCAGCCTGGGCGTCAGCTTTGAGTTCTTTCCCAGGCACTTGACGCGTCTCTGCTCCACATCCAGGCGCAGCGGTCCAACGTGGATCACGTTCTTTCCGTCCCCCGGCAGCAGCGGCTTGATCCGGTTCGCTAGCTTCTGGGCCGTGAAGGGCAGCACCAGCACCGCGTCTGCTACTTCCTTGCTTACTCGACCTTCTTTTGCCAGGACCAGCACAATGGGATATTTGCCGTTCTTGCCGCGTATGGACCTGCAGATCCGTGTGCCCGTGCTGCGCAGCGAGGCGGCGTTAACCACCACCAGGCTCGGATTGAGTCGCTCGAGGCGCGAGACCGCCGCACCGCCGTTCTTAACGGCGTGTACCTCGAAGCCCTTCTTCTGTAGCTCGGCTGCAAAAGAAGGGACGTCTGCATGCCGGCCTTCGACGACCAGGAGCGAGTTAGCCATCCAGCTTTGAATGAGTGCGGAAAAAAGTCGGTTGTACCAGCGTCTTGGCCATCTTGCTCATTTTCATTTCACCCTTTGACCAGAGCACGATGCGATCCGTGTGACCAAGCTGCCGCGTTCGGCGTGAAATGTTGGGATCGTGCGATAATGTCGAATGAACCCGAAGGCCGGCTGCATTATACACCGAATCGACATGCGGATTTTATTCGCCCGCCTGCGTCGTTAAGGTTGCGCTGTTTTACCATGGATTCCGCTTGCTGTGAGGGACGCACATGGGTAAGCCGCCACTGCGCGCCTTGCCCCAAACTGTTGTACTTGCTCTCTCACAGCCCGGTGTGCGCATAGGAAGCGACTCTTACTGCCGCTTGACGCTGCTATCTGAATCTGTTATATTAATGACCCTCGATGCGGGGTGGAGCAGTGGCAGCTCGTCGGGCTCATAACCCGAAGGTCGCAGGTTCAAGTCCTGCCCCCGCTACCTTCAATAAGACCGGAGGCTTCAAGCCTCCGGTCTTCATTTTGGAAGAGACCGGGGCCCCTGGTTGATTTGCAGGGACGCTTGCGTGCAACGCCTTATTCAGCGCACACGTGTTTCGCGGTCTTGATCCCGACTCTGATCGCGTTTGGCAATAACCGCCCGCTTGTCGTATGCCTTCTTGCCGCGCGCCAGCGCGATCTCGATCTTGGCACGCCCGTCTTTGAGATAGACGCGCGTCGGCACGATCGTCATGCCCTTCAGCCGTACTGCATTCCATAGTTCCCGGATCTGCTTCTTGTGAAGCAGAAGCCGCCGTTTCCGCTTTGGATCGTGGTTGAACCTGTTGGCCTGGACATAGGGCGCGATGTGCGCCTCGACCAGCCAGGCGTTCCGGCCGTTCTGTATGTCCACGTAGGATTCGGCCAGGCTCACTTGCCCCGCGCAAATCGACTTGATCTCGCTTCCCATCAGCGCCAGACCGGCTTCGAACGTCTCGATCAGGAAGTATTCGTAGCGCACCTTCCGATTCGTGGCTACGACCTTGACCTCTGCGTCCATGCGAATCATTCTAACATGCAGGTAAATCGGGCACTTTCGGGCACTTCCTCGCCCCCATTGCATGGCCTCGGAAGTCTGATTGCGGTGCCGCTCCCGTATAATGGTTCTCGTGTTAGCCCTCAAAGACGAATTTCTCCTGGCTCCGGATATCGCCTATCTGAACCATGGCTCCTATGGTGCCACCCCCGCCTCGGTGTTTCAGGAGTATCAGCGCTGGCAGCGAGAGCTGGAGCTTGAACCCACCGAGTTCCTCGGCCGACGCCATGCTGATCTCATGCGCGCGGCCCGAACGGCGCTGGGCGGATATCTGGGAGCGGCGCCGGACGACATCGTCTACACCCAGAATGTAACCATCGCCATCAACATCGTTGCACGTTCCCTCAAGCTTGGCCCCGGAGATGAAGTCCTCGCATCCGACCACGAATATGGCGCCTGCGAGCGGCTCTTGCGCTTCCTGGCTGAACGCCAGGGTTTTGAGCTCATCACGCGTCCGGTGCCTGTGCCGGTATCCTCTGCTGCCGAATTCGTTGATGGCTTTTGGGAGGGCGTTACCCCACGAACGCGCCTCGTCTTTCTGAGTCACATTACGAGCCCGACTGCAATCCTGTTTCCGGTTGCCGAAATCTGCCGGCGGGCCCGCGCAGCCGGCATTCTCACAATCGTCGACGGAGCGCACGCGCCCGGCCAGATACCCCTGGATCTGCTGGAAGTCGGCGCGGATTTCTACGCCGGCAACTTGCACAAGTGGCTGTGCGCGCCTAAGGGCGCGGGCTTTCTGTATGCCCGGCGGGAAGTCCAGGATATGCTGGATCCGCTTGTAGTGTCCTGGGGATTCCAACCCGATGTACCGGGCCCATCGCGCTTCATTGATTACCATGAATGGTGGGGCACCCGGGATGTTGCTGCTTTCCTGTCCGTGCCCGCAGCCATTCAGTTCCAGGCGCGACCTTGCATGGGAGACGGTGCGTCTTGAGTGCCACGGCTTGCTGAACGCTGCGTTGGATGGGATTGCCGAAACTACCGGCCTGCCCGGCTTGTACGCCGACGACTCGTGGTATGTTCAAATGGCGGCCGCCGCATTGCCCACCGAACTCGATCTGGTCGGGGCCGCGGCCCGTTTGTTCGCTGAATTCCGGGTGGAAGTACCCCTGCTCGAATGGAACGGCCGCAAGCTGATCCGGGTTTCGGTGCAGGGCTACAATAGCCTGCCCGATATCGAGCGGCTCCTCTCGGCTCTGAGAATCCTGCTTTGAGTGCACTAGAGCCATCCCGTACCCAGCGCACTATACATCACCGTCGAAGCGGCGCCTATCTGGCCGTGGAGGTTTGAGATGCAATTGGCTTTGGCCTTGGGGGGAGGGGGAGCGAAGGGCAATGCCCATATCGGCGTCTTGCGCGTTCTCGAGCGTGAGGGCTTTCGTGTCGGTGCAATTGCGGGCACGAGCTTCGGTGGTATCGTGGCCTGCTTCTACGCCGCAGGTTACACTCCCGACCAGATTGAGACCATTTTTGCCGAAGTCGATCAGTCTCGTCTCTACGGTCGGGTTCCCGAGGAGAATGCCTCCTTCCTCGGGTTGAGCCGTGTACGACACTGGCTCAATGACACCCTGGGAGAGCGCACCTTTGCAGACGCGCACATGCCCTGTGCCGTCACCGCCGTCGATCTGCGCACCTCCAGGGAAATAGTCATCCGGGAGGGTCGGCCTCCGGGACGCGATACTTTGCACCATCGCCCTGCCAGGCATCTTTCCATCTTTTCTGAAGGAAGAGTTGGAGCTTGTCGACGGTGGGTTGCTCAATCCCGTTCCCGTGGAGGTTGCCCGCTTGCTGGCGCCCTCATTGCCCGTCGTGGCCGTTTCCCTGACCACGCCACTCGGCCAACCGCCGCGCGCCATCCCCATTCCATTTCTTGAGGGGCTCCCGGCGCCTGTTGCGAAGCGGCTCGGTCGCCTGCGCGTTACGCAGGCCATGGAAGTATTCATGCGCTCCCTCGACATCGGCGGACGCCAGATCGCCGAGCTGCGCTTCAAGCTGGAGAAACCAGATGTGATCATCCGACCCGCCGTGGCCGACATCGGAGTCTTGCAAGAGGTGGACGTGCACGCGGTGGCGCGCTTGGGCGAGGCGGCCGCCATGGAGAAGTTGGCGGACTTGCACGCGGCGGCATCCTGGCTGGCTTACGTCCGCCGCCGGGTCGCAGGCGGCCGACCATGAAGCGCGATTTGCGTGCTTACGCTCGACAGACGAACGTGCAGCTGGCGGTTGCCGCGTTCGTGTTGCTATACGGCGTTGGCATTGCGCTGATCTATTTCATCTACGGTCCGGGCGCGGCGCTCATCGGTTTGTTGTGCCTTTTGGGCGCCCTCGTCCCGGTGGGGCTGATCTTTCTGGCCCTCTACGGCATTGACTGGATAGTTCGTCGTGCAAATCCAAAGTGAATCCGAGCTGATTTCCTTTGAGGGCTGGACCCTGCGCACTCGTCGCGCCGCCTCGAGCCCTCCCCGGCCACTGCTGCTCATCCACGGTCGCACCGGCGACGAGAACTCCATGTGGGTCTTCGTCCACAAGTTTCCCGCCGACTACTGGATGATCGCCCCACGTGCGCCCCAATCCGTATCGCCGTCCGGCTTCTCGTGGTTGCCTGCCACTTCATACGCAGAACGGCACACAAGCCTTGACGACTTTCGCGTTCCGGCACAGGCGCTGCTCAGCCTGCTGGAAGCCTACGCGTCTCAAAACGGACTCGACGACCGGCAATTCGACGTCATCGGCTTCAGCGAAGGGGCTGCTTTGGCGGCCACTCTTGCACTGACCTACCCGCAGCGCATCCGGCGCCTCGGTCTGCTGGCCGGTTTTGTGCCCCGTGCTGCCGACGAACTCATTGCCCTTCGGCCTTTGGAAGGGATTCCGGTTTTCGTCGCGCACGGGACCTTGGACGAGTTGGTTGGCATTGATCAAGCGCGCGAGTCCGCGGCCCTGCTCGAGCGCCTGGGCGCCCACGTTTCGGTGTGCGAGGCCGCGATCGGCCACAAGGTGAGTGCTGGCTGCCTGCGCAGTCTGGAGGCTTTCTTCCTTTAGTTGACGCTCCTCTTGTTTGCGTGTATGCTTATCCGGTTTGTCAGGCAACCAGAGCAATGGTGAGTAATGAATAGATACAGGCATGTCTCCCGCCGCGATTTTCTCAAGCTCGCTGGCCTGGGCTTGGGCTCGCTTGCGCTGCGGCCGGCTCCATCCGAAAGCGTCCCGCGGCTGCCGCAATTTCCCCAGGGGGACTTCCTGGGTCGCGTCGCGGTCACGCCCAATTTCTACTCGACCGAGCTTAAGTCGCAGCCCAACGAGAATGCCCCGGTTCTGCGGAACGTCGTGCAGGACGAAGTACTCGTCTGGCTGCGTGATGTCATTGGCACAAGCGTCTCGGGGAGGTCGAATAGGCGGTGGGCGCAGACGCCCGACGGATTCGTCTATGCGGTGGACATGCAGCCCGTGCGCAACCTCCCGAACACGCCGCTGAACGGAATTCCGGATGGAAAGAAGGGCTTCTGGGCGGAAGTCACGGTCCCATACGTCGACTTGCTTTTGCAGGGCGCCGCAATTTCTCCCGGCGTCAAGTATGACCTGCAGACAAATCAACCGATCCGGCTCTACTACGGCCAGGTCGTTTGGATTGACCAGGTCGGCGCGGGCCAGGACGGCACGATCCTGTATCGCGTGAACGAGGATACCGGTCACGGCTATGGCTACGGCGATCTGTTCTACGCTGACGGCGCCGCATTCCATCCGCTGACCGCAGACGATGTGGCTCCCATCAATCCGCACGTGGATCCTGCCACTAAGAAGATCGTCGTGGACGCAACCCCCGGCCACCAAACGCTCTCGTGCTTCGAGGGCAACTCCGAGGTCTACTTCTGCCGCGTCTCGACCGGCTACGGCGAAACGTATTCAACGCCCACCGGCGACCAATCGATATCGTGGAAGATATTCTCGATCCACATGGCTGCCAACACCGGCTCTGACAGCGGCTACGACACCATGGCTGTTCCGTGGCCTGTTTTCTTCAACCGGCCCGCCGGAGCCGCCATCCATGGCACATTCTGGCATAACGATTTCGGCGTTCGTCGCTCGCACGGCTGCGTCAACGTCGCTCCCGAAGATGCCAAGTGGATCTTCCGCTGGTCGGCTCCCGCCGTGTCCCTCGATCAGAGCGAGTGGCGTGAAGATGACCCCGGGAAAGTGGGCGGCGCCTTCAGTACGGCCGTGACAGTCAATGAGTCCAAGTCGCTCCTTTAGTTAGGTTCAATTGATGGATGCTTCTCAAATTACGCTGGGGCTCGCATTTCTGGCGGGCTTGGCGTCTTTTCTTTCGCCGTGCGTGTTCTCGCTTGTGCCGGCGTATGTGGGTTATCTGGGTGGCCGCGCCGCGGGCGGCGAGGCCACCGGTTCCAACCGGCTGGTGACGCTCGCACACGGTCTGGCCTTCGTGCTGGGTTTCAGCGTGGTCTTCGTTGCTCTCGGAGTTGCCGCCTCGGCTGCAGGCGGGCTGCTCTTCGACCTGCGGTCGTACCTTGCCAAGATCGGCGGCGTGGTTGTCGTCATCTTCGGCTTGCACATGATTGGCGTCTACAGGATTCCCTTTCTTGAGTACGATGCGCGCGTGCATGCCGCGCCGGACAAGAAGTGGGGCTATTTGTCCTCGGCCTTGCTGGGCGTATTCTTCTCGGCAGGCTGGTCGCCCTGCGTCGGCCCCGTCCTGGGTGCGATCCTCACCTTTGCGATCAACGGGGGATCGGTTGCGTCGGGCGCCAGGCTGCTCACCGCCTATTCCGCCGGTCTGGCCATCCCCTTCCTGGCGGCCGCCATCGGGATCGGCTGGGTGACCGTGGCATTGCGCCGCTACGGCAAGGCGATGCACTACGTCGAAGTCGGCATGGGGGTGGTGATGGTCATCGTGGGCGTCTTGTTGTTCGCAGGCGTTTTTGAATTGCTGGCTCGCTACGGCTTCTACGTCAACTTTGGAATATGAGATATGACTGCTGCGGTTCTGCTTAACGTTACCCTGTATACACGCGCGAACTGCGGGCTGTGCGACGAAGTCAAGGAGCACCTGCATCAGCTTCAGGACCGCTTCCCTCATCGCCTGACCGAGGTCGATATCGAGTCCGACCCGGTGCTCAAGAGCACCTACGCCGAGCAGATCCCGGTCGTGGAGGTCGGTCCGTACAAGCTGCGTGCCCCCATCACGAAGGAGTCGCTGGCCATGACCCTGGGGGCCGCCAGCGATCGCCGCGGCCAGTTGGAGCAGTCCGGCGGCACGAACTTTCAGCAACGCGTGCGCAAGGGCGAGGTCGTCAGTCGCAGCGATCGCACCTATCTGTGGATCTCCAAGCACTATCTGGCCCTTCTCAATCTCATTGTCTTCCTATATGTGGGCCTGCCGTTTGGGGCGCCGATACTCATGAAGCTGGACGCCACCGCGGCGGCACGCGTGATCTACAAGATCTATAGTCCGCTCTGCCATCAATTCGGGTTTCGGTCGTTCTTCCTGTTTGGGGAGCAGCCGTACTATCCGCTGCCGGAGGCCGGCCTCACGAACATCAAGTCGTTCGACCAGATCACCGGCTATGCCAACCTGGAGGATCCGTTCAGCACCTCCAGGTTATTCGCTCGTGAGTACACGGGCGACCCCACGGTTGGATACAAAGTCGCCCTGTGCGAACGCGACGTCGCCATCTACGGCGCCATCGTCGTGTTTGGGCTGCTGTACGCGCTGACCGGGCGTCGACTCCCGCCGCTCCATTGGCTGCTTTGGTTTCTCCTCGCGTTGGGACCCATTGGTCTCGATGGCTTTTCCCAGCTCTTCAGCCAGTTCAACTGGCCGTGGCTGCATCAACTGCTCCCGTACCGGGAGAGCACGCCGGCGCTCAGGGTTCTGACCGGCTTCCTGTTTGGCTTCGGGACTGCATGGTTTGCTTACCCCAACATCGAGGAATCCATGCGCGAGACACGCCAGTTCCTGCTTAAGAAATTCGCCGTCGTGGGCGCGGCCTGAGTTGGGGCGCGAGGCTCGGGTCCCGATCGCGGCCGCGTAAGGATCCGCGTCGGCAGCGCGGCGCAGTGCGTGAATTAACCGAATGTCATTTTCCGAAAACGACGGTATCCGGTACTTCACTTTTGACATCTTCCCGCCCGCGCTGACGCAGGCGGTCTTCACGCGGCGTGGGGGTGTCAGCCCTGCGCCGTGGGAGACGCTGAACGTCGGTGGCACCGTCGGTGACGATGCCGCACGTGTCCAGGAGAACCGGTCGCGTTCATTCGGTGCGGTCGGCCGCAGGGTGGAGTCATCCTTCGACGTGTGGCAGGTGCACTCCGCGGATGCGGTGGTGGCCCAGGCGCCGCGTCGGCCCGAAGAGCCGCACCAGAAGGCGGATATCATCTTCACCGACAAGCCGGACGTCACGCTGTACATGCGTTTTGCAGACTGTGTACCGATCTTCCTGTATGAGCCGCATAGTGGGGTGGTTGGCCTCGTACACGCCGGTTGGCTCGGCACGGTCCGTGGTGCAACACGCGCCGCCGTAGAGTCCATGGTCCGCGAGTACGACGTCAGGCCGGCTGATATCCTGGCGGGCATTGGTCCATCCATCGGCCCGGATCATTACGAGGTCGGGCCGGATGTTGTGGCGCAGGTAGAGCAAGCGTTTGCCAAGGAAAGTCAGCAGCTGATCGAGAGGCGCGAGGGGCGCACGTATCTCGATCTGTGGACCGCGAACAAGATCCAACTGCAGCTGGCCGGCGTGGAGCAGGTCGAGACCGCGGGCCTGTGCACGGCGTGTCACCTGGACGACTGGTTCTCACACCGCGCCGAGAAGGGCAAGACCGGCCGCTTCGGCGCGCTGATCGCTCTGCCATCGTGAGGCCGCGGCCGACGATCTCGCCTCGGCTATCATGGTGTAGTATGCTCAAGATGCAAGGACCACGGATGGCCGGATTGACGCAAGAGCAGCAAGATCTGATCCGGGACCGCCTTCAAAAGACTCTGGAGGTGATCAGTCAGTCCGCCGCCAAGGCTGGTCGGTCGGCCGAACTCGGTTCGGCTGGTCCTGGTCACGAAGACCCAGCCCGTGGAAGTCGTGGAAGCCGCGTTAGAAGCCGGGGCGCGCATCTTCGGGGAAAACTATGCCGAAGAGTCCGTGCCCAAGATCGAGGCGTTGCGCGATGCACAAGTCGAATGGCACATGATCGGCCACGTCCAGAGCCGGAAGGCCGGGTTGGTCGCGCAGCATTTCGCGCTGGTGCATTCGGTCGACAGCCTCAAACTGGCGAACCGACTCGATCGCGCCGCGGCCGAGCTTGGCCGCGATCTCCCCGTGCTGCTGGAATACAATGTCGGGGGCGAAAGCGGCAAAGGCGGTTGGACCGCGAGCCGATGAGTTGCAGTGGCCCGGCTTGCTGCCGGATGCGGAAGCCATCGTCGCGTTGCCGCGACTGAAGCTTCGTGGATTGATGACCATGCCGCCGCTCTCGCCGGACCACGAGGCCTCGCGCGTCTACTTCCGCCGCCTGCGCGGATTGCGGGACTACCTGGCGAAGCGATTGCCGCGGGCCTCGTGGGATCAACTCTCCATGGGTACCAGCGCGGACTATCCCGTGGCCGTCGAGGAGGGCGCGACGCTGGTCCGCATCGGGCAGGCGATACTGGGCCCAAGGCCCCCGAAGGAGATCTCTTGATATTTGCATTACTCGCTCAGTTCATTGGGCTGTTGGGGAACGCCCTCATGATCCTGGTCTTCATCTGGGTCGTCGTCTCCTGGATCCTGGCGCCCTATCATCCCGTGCGACAGGCATTGGATCGCCTCGTTGAGCCGATGCTGATGCCCATCCGCCGCGTGCTGCCGATGGCCGGCCCGCTGGACTTCAGCCCGTTCGTGCTGCTGATCCTGATCCAGTTGGCAACCAGTATCCTCACCGGCTTCCTCCGGTCGCTATAAGGCGCACATGCCTGCGCGTGGACATCGCTTCCACGATGGACAGCAGGGTGCAGCCCTGGCCGTACGCGTCGTGCCGCGCGCCGGACGAACCGAGCTCGCCGGCGTGATGACGGACGGCACCGTGAAGGTCCGCCTGACCGCGGCCCCCGTCGATGGTGAGGCCAACGAGCAGTTGGTGAAGTTTCTCGCCCAGTCGCTGAAGGTGCCCAGGTCCCGGATCGAAATTGTTGCCGGCGGGACCGGACGAAACAAGCTGGTCGCCGTGCGCGGACTGGATGCCGCGGGCCTGCAGCGGAGAATCGCCGCGCTCCTGTCTTAGCGCGATCGTCCTCCTGTCAGCCTCGTCACGAACCCCCGCCATACAATCTCCGATAGATGCTGTAAATCTCGTAGATGCTGCGGATGTAGTCGCGCGACTCTTGCGCCCGCACCGACTCGAGGAACGCATCCGGATCGTCGGGCGCCAGTTTTTTCCACTCGCTGGCGTTTCCCGGCCCGCCGTTGTAGGCTGCCAAAGCCGCGTATAGATCCCCGTCCAACGACTTGAGATTCGACCCCAGATAGTACGCGCCGAACGTCACGCTGACCTTCGGACGATAGAGCTGCGACTCGTCGTAGTTGACCGGCCAGCCGAGGGCGCGCGCGATCCCGGCCCCGGTCGAGGGGACGATCTGCATCAGTCCACGCGCGTTGGCGGTGGAACTGACAAATCCCTCGAACAGGCTTTCCTGTCGCACGACGCTGAACATGAAGAGCGGATCCAGGCCGTTCTCCTTGGCCGCGGGAACGATCAGATCGCTGAAATACAGGCCGTAGCGCAAGTGCGTGAAGTACGGCGGCGCCAGCAGGGAGGAAGCCTGGTCAACGAGACCGCCCAGCGTCAGGACCTGCCGCGCGGCCGTGATGGCGGAACGATAAAGTCCCAGGTCAAGCAGGTAGTTGGCAAGCTGGTAGGTCAGGACCGGATCGCCGCTGACCGCGGTCCGCAGGTCCTCGAATTCGAGGCGGGCGTCGTCGTACAGGCCCAGGTTCCACAGCTCGCGCCCGCGGATCAAGCGTGGATCCGACTCGAGTGTGCCCAGGCCACTCAGATTCTGATCCGCCGGCAGCTTGAACGTTAGTCGCATCCAGGAGTTGGCGGCATCGCGTTCGGCCACGAGATCGAAGTTGAGATTGGTCGTTAGCGGCGCCGCGAAAGGCGCCTTGCCCATCAGCAGATCCGCAGCGCGCAGGCTGTAGTAGCCGCCCGGATCGGCGCTCTGGGCCAATTGCCAGGCGTTCTGCGAGTCCGTGGCGCTGCCGAGTTTCTCCTGCGTCTTGCCGATCCAGAGATAGGCGCGGGCCGAGTCTTCCGGCGTCAGGGCCAGGACCAGGCTGCGGTCGAAGAGCGGGAGCGCCGAGCGGTAGTCGGCCTGGCGGAACTGCATCAGCCCGGCAAACATCACGGCCGTGGGCGCCTGGTCATAGGTCGGGTACTCGTCGCCGACGCGCTGCCAGGTCGTGGCGGCTTCGTCGAAACGGCCGTCGCGTTCGAGGATGCGCGCGGCGGTCATCAGAGCATCCGGAGCGTGCGCCGAGGCGGGGGCGGCCTTGACGTAATCGAGCATCGTCTGCGCGGCCTCGGGGTACAGGTTCAGGTTGAGCCACTGGATCGTGGATTTCTCATCCCAGGCATCGTCCCATTTGGAATGATTCGGATAATCCTGGATGAAGCTGCTGAAGGCGTCGACGGCCTGCTGGTACTTGTCAAGCTGATCGAGGGACAAGGCCCGGTAGTAGTGCGCCGTGCCGTCCTCAGTGGGATTGTCGGCGATGTAGCTGTCGAACGCCTCCAGGGCCTTGTCCGGCACGTTCGCGAAGTAGTCGGTCAGACCGCGGTCGAGGCTGCTGACCGAAACGTTTGCGCCGATCAGTTCCACCAGCGACAGATAGGAGTAGGACGAAAGCGGATAGTTGTGCACCGCATCCTTGAAGCGCTCATAGGCAGCGTCGGTCTTGTCCAGCGACAGCCAGGCCTTGCCGACGAGGTAATCCATCTGAGCGCGGGTGTAGTCGTTGGTCGTGTTGGTGGAGATGGCGTCGTACATCGGGATGGCCGCCTCGGTATTGCCGGCATCCGCAGTGGCCCCGGCGATCTTGATCTGGATGGCCTGCGCGTCGTCCAGGTGCGAGGCGGACTGCGCGAAGGTGTAGGCCTCGATGGCCCCGGCGAAATCCCCCGCTTTCGACAGCGCGTCGCCACGCAACTGCGAGACGTACGAATCGAGCACGCCCGGCCGCGCCGTGAGATAAGCCTGATAGGCTGCGGCCGCCTCCGGGAAGTGCTGCATGGCGAACTGGCACTGCCCCTGCAGGAATTTCGCGGCGGGTGCATACGGCGAATCCGGGTAGCCGGTCAGGAGCTGGTCGAGGGTGGCAATCGCATCGGTGTAGTGCGCGTCGGCATACTGCGTGCGAGCCAGTCCCCAGAGGGCGGCGGCGCCGATGGCGGGATCGGTCGTGTTGTCGGCCGCGGCCCGATACTCTGCAATGGCCGCGTCCATGTCGCCTTCGAAGAGGGCGGTGTCGCCGCCGCTGACGCGCGCAATCGGCACGGGTGTCTCGGTCGGAGTTGGAACGGGCGAGGCGGTGACGGCTGCGGGACCGGGTGCGCCGGTTGCCGTGGCTACGGCGCTGCCGGCCGCGGGAAGCTGGCCGCAGGCTGCCAGGCTGACTTGTAGTCCCAAAGCGAGGAGGCCGCGAAGTGTCGGTTTCATGGAGTTTTTATACTCGTAAGGCGAGGGGGCGTCAATCGGCCGAGCGGGGCGACGCTCCCCTTCCCTTTAGGGAAGGGGCAGGGGGTTAGGTCCGCTGTTCCCCAAAAATCACTCCGTTTTTGTAACGCCTGCACAACTCTTCCCTTGACATCAGAACGCTTGTTCTATACGATTCCCCTCATGCTTGCCGCCGACTTCACTCTCACGCGTCCTGCCTACCAGATCTACCGCCAGTACTTCACGAAGGCCGAATGTCGCATGCTCGAACTCCACGCCCGTGGAGAGCGCTCTCAGCGAGATCAGCCTGCTTCGCATCCTTCTATTGCGCCTTCTCGCCGCCGCTCGCCACAAACGACCTCTCTCGCTCGCGCAGCACCTCTCCATCCTCAGCGCCTTCAGCGGAGCAGGCCTCATCATGGCCTCCCTCGTCCGCTTTCATCGGCGCCAGTTCCCGCCGGGCAATTACCTGCTCGACGCTCTGGCCGAGATGGATCCGGACGACATCTGATCACAGAAAGGACACATCGATGAAGAAGAACAAACAAACTGCTATTCCGACGAAGGGCGCCAAGAGCGGGAGGTCCGGCGAGTGAGCGTTCGGCCGAGTGGGCATCCAGCCCACATCGGCCATCCCGCGCCGAAGCGGCGCGGGACCAGCCGCCGATGCTCCGCCCAAGAGGCGCGGAGCCCAACCCGGCAACCGCAACGCCGTCAAGCACGGCTTCTACTCCTCCGTTTTCAAGGCGCAGGAGCGCAGCCTCTTGGCCCACGTTCCCCTCACGGACCTTTCCGCCGAGATTGACCTCATTCGCGTCACCAACCACCGATTTCTCGAGGCCCTCAAGGCCTCCAAAGGTGATCTCGACCTCGAGACACAGCTCATCGCCCTGCGGGCCGTCAACCTCAGCGCCCATTCCATTGCGACCCTCCTTCGCGCGCATGCCCTCTCGGCCGCCCTCAGCGACGACGCCGCCGAGGCCCTTCGCGACATAGAAGCCCTTGGCCCGGAAGAAGATCTCTCGAAGCCCGCGGCCTGACCTCAGCCGCCCCTTGCAACTCGCGTCCCTCTCCATTTCGGTGTTCTTCCTAAATGGGGAGGGTGCCCACCGAAGGCCCTGCAGGCGTTTTAGCTGCAAGGGGAGGGCGGGTGGGGCCATCGTCCATTCGTTCCGTTTCGTTTCGCCAAACGAATACCCGGCCGGCCGGTGCCCTGGGAGCGTGCTTGCGCCCTCCAAGTGTTGGAAGTATCCTTATCTGAACGCAAACGGACACGGGGTTCGGGACTGCGACGCTCGAGGATAGCGAGGGATCTCCTTAGAGAAACCCAACGGTGGTCCATTCAGAGGCGAGGTGCGCAAGGCGACGGGAGGGAATGTGACGTTTTGGATCGTAGGCTGCCAACAAGCTTTCTCGAAGTCTCGGGCTTGGCGGGTGCCGCCAAAGCGGGGCGCACCCTTGCCGTCTACATCATGTCAATTTCCACCGGACCGAGGCACCTACCCACCTCGGCGGTTGGCCTGGATGAGCGCTGACGGAAGAGAGCGGGTCGCCTTAAGTAGCCCCCAAAGGGGCGGCTTGCCTCGTACTTGAGGCAAATGTTGCGTGCCTACTGAACAGTTGGCTTCGCGTACTACTGGCGGTGGATCGGCCACCGCACGGGGTATGGACTACCAGAATCGCGTCGCGGCCTGGGTAGCAGTCCACGTTCTGGCCGAGAACAATTCGACAATTCCGTGGGATCTGGGTGCCGAGGCCACTCTTGATTCGCTGCGATGCGAGACCGAGCAACAAGTGGACAACCTATTCATTGAGGCATCATTCCAAGGCCGTATCTTCGCCCAAGTCAAGCACACCCTTCGGCTTTCAAAGGTTGCCACGTCGGAGTTCACATCGACCCTGGATCAATTCGTTCGCCAATTCATTGCCTTCGAGACGGGGACCTCGGGCACAGGGCACCTTGGTCCTCAGCAGCATCGGCTTGCACTAATTACCTCGCCTAGGAGCTCCCAGCCAATAAGGGTACACCTTTCCGCGGTTCTCGACAGATGCAGACAACTTGGGCTGAGCGAACCCCTCAGCACTTCAGCAGTGAACGCCGACGAAGTTCGTGCACTCTCCACCCTGGGTCAATCACATTGAGCGGTCGTGGCAAGAGGCCCTTGGAGTGAGCCCTTTCGGCGACCCAAACTCGGGGATTGCTCAGGATGATGTATGTCGAAGTCTTCGATGTGGATGAGAGCAGTATAGGTCCAAGGCGGAGAGCAGGGAGCCCACTGCGCACCGCAATTCTAGGTGATCCTCAGCAAGCGGATGTGGCATGGATTCAACTCATAGCGTTATGTGCCGGCTTCGCCGCACGACGAGCCGGCACAGACCGTCCCGGACTACAGCGGGAATTGCTGGGGGCGGGGCTCAAACTGAGGCCGTCACGCAGTTATCAGGCCGACATTGAACATTTGAGAGAGAGTATTCCAAAGTCAGCGCTGAAGCACTGGCTCAACATGGTCAAATCCGGGTGGGTTCAACAGAAATCCCGGATACGGCGGGGCAGTGTGCAAGCGCTTATACGGGCCGCTGAGCAGCAATCCCTGCTCGTGGTGTAGAGCAGGCGCGGGAAAATCGGGCGCCCTGCATGAGTTCCTGAATGTATTGGATGCTGGTGAGCGTGACTATGTTTTCTTGGCCACGGACCGTCTGGCCAGCGCGTAGTCCAGGCGATCTTCGGGCGGAAATTGAACTGGACCTGAGCTTCTCCGAGTTCTCGACAATTGGCCGGGATTACAGCCTGCATATCTCGTTATCGATGCGTTGGATGCTTCACGGGGCAAGTCAACCGCAAATACGCTGCACAACTAGATGCGTTCTACTATTGAAAGAGCCAACCGCTGGCGTGTAGTTGTGTCCATCCGCAAGTTCGATCTACGCCGTGGCGTCGAGCTGCAAAGCCCTTCGCGGGCAGTCCGCCGACTGAATTCCAGGATGCCGAGTTCACAAGCGTGCACCACGTCAACATCGCTCGCTTGTCCGATGATGAACTTGGGCAAGTGGGCAAGCAGTCGCCGGAACTCCAAGCTCTTGTCAGCTTGGCTCACGAAAAGTGCCGGGAGCTCCTGCACGTGCCTTTCAACCTGCGGATCTTAGCCGACCTGGTGGGCTGGCGTTTCGGTCTCTCAGCTCACTCCGTTACGTACGCAATTGGATCTATTGGAGCGGTACTGGCTGGAACGTGTCATCCGCACCGACGGTCAGGCGGATGCACGGGAAACCACCCTCCGTTCGGCATGTGAGGATGGTCAGGGCGCGGCAATTGCGCGTGCCAAGGCCCGAAGTAGCGGACGCTTCGAACAGCACAGCCGTCAACGATCTTCTCAGCGTCCAGATCCTTGTCGAGTGGCAGCCCTCCCCGGTCGATTCACCAGAGCGTTATACGCTTGCGTTTTCGCACCACGTACTCTTTGATTATGCCGCGGCTCGGCTCCTGCTGCGGAGCCCTAGAGAAGCCACGGCTCGCCGGCTCGCAAACGACCCGGAGATGGCTCTCGTGGTGCGGCCAAGTATCCTGTGGCACTTTCAGTATCTGTGGACTCGTGATGAAGCACATGAGCAGTTCTGGGATCTGGTTTTTCAGGTCATGCAAATCGATAAGATTCCCGAAATCGGCCGGCTTATTGGCCCATCCTTGGCAGCGAAGTTCGCTGAGTCCTTGGCGGATTTAGAAATTCTGTACACCGCCATTAACAAACCAACCCGGAGATTTCGACCGCGGCAGAGAGAGCACTGCGGCATCTTGTTGGTGCCTTGTTGGCTCAGGCTCCCGCTGACATGCGTATTGTTGGAGCGTATGCTGGGCCCTGGTGCGAATGCTTGAGCGTGTCAGCCGAGATCTGCGACCCTCCTTGGCCTACATAATCCGCCCTCTCCTCCTAGACGTGTGCGAGCACTCGGAGCTCTTGTCTGTCGAACAGCGAGATTGTGCTGGGAAGACCGCACGGCGGCTCTTCGAGCTAGCTTGGGCACGAGAGCCAAGAGACGGCTGGCTCATTATTCATGCAATCCAGTGCGTCTGTCGGACGTTCGAAAGCGATCCTGCATCCTCCGCACAGCTCGTCCGACGCTGCCTCGAACAACCACATCTCTCGCGATATGGTTTCGAAGTCATGCCGCGATTGGTGACCGAAATCAAGAGACTCCATGCCGCTGGATGCAGGGTTGGTGGAGTATGTGTACCGGGCCGTGTTTGAAAACGTCGAATCCTCGGACGAGACTACCTCGATTGGTCAAAGTCAGATCTTGCCGTTGAGTTCAAATCGACGGCAAGACTATGACATGGCGCTCTACGAGCTCGGGAGCGTGTTCCAAGAGTTCCTTGAACGGGCTCCAGAAAATGCAACCCGCGCTTTGATCGCGGTGACCGAGGGTTATGTTACCCGACGGCAGACTCAGCATCCGGCAAGTGGTCGGAAAGTACATTCGACGTAAATGGCCATAACGCTGTATTGAGGACCGACTATAGCTCCATTTGGGATGCGTCCGACACGCATCACACCGACGATCCGATCAAAATGCTAGATGCGTTCCAGCAGTACTTAATCCGGCTCGCCAACCAACCTGAGGGGACTCAAGAATTGCGTTCATTAGTGCAGATCATAATCGCTGAAAATCGATACGGCGTATTGTGGCGACGCGTCTCCTCTTGGGTGCACAATTTCCAAGCGTTATTGGAGAAGAACTCCTGCCTTTGGCCTGGGCTCTGCCGATCCTTACAGATTACGACACTTCTGCTCCGCTGGCGAGTTTCTTAGGGCGATTTGCCCGCTTTGTGCGCGCCATGAGCGTGAACGAATTGAGCGCGCTGTTTTGGCTATTCCAGAGCTCTTGTCGTCAGATCGCCGTGAGACGGCGGAACACATACGCAACCGCCTTTTGGGCTGCATAGCTAATGCTGACCCAGTGACCGATGAAGCAAGGCGTATGCTCGCTGAATTAAGGAGAAGCGACTCTATTCCAGCGAGCGCCCCGTCGGTCAGCCGTGGGGAAGCAGAGTGGAAGTCTTATGGTGAGGAAGACTTCCTTAAAGATCATGGTGTCCCAGTTGACGACGGGCCAAACCGAAGGATCCGGGAGGTTGAGAAACCAGTCAAGGAGTTTGCGGAAAAACACCTGAACTCTGTGCCGAGCACAGAGGAGGTTGCCGTGGTTCTGCCTGCCCTCCATGCCCTCCACGGAAGTCCTGAAAAACGCAGGGCAGGATGGTGCGCACCCAGCGCAAAGGAAATATGGGTGGGGGCACCTTGCGGCTGCATGTGTGCGTATTGCCCGGATGGAAGATTGTTCGTGCGCTGAGCCGACCGGCGAGTTTGTTGCACAGGTTCTGCTGGAGGCTGCGGAAGATCCTAACCCAGCCGCTAACCCGAAGGAAGACATCCAGTTTGAAAACTCTCCCACTTGGGGGAGCCCATCCCCCAGGATTGAGGCGGCTGAAGGCCTAATAACGCTCAGTCGACTGCCCGGGTGCGCGAACCCCAGTGTTATCGAGAAGGTCAAGAAACTGGCTGAGGATCCGGTTCCTGCCGTGAGATTCCAGATAGCGGCTCAAGTAGACAGGCTCTATTGGACCCAACCCGAGTTGATGTGGGCAATCATCGAGCGGATGTGCACAGCGGAAATCAGTCGAGGCGTACTACGTGGCTTACTTGGCGGTCCGCTTCACCGCATCGCTGGCAGCAATCCGGATCGTGTAGCGAACCTGGCCAGAGCCATCTTCGAACGAGTCGCGAAGGAGAAGGTGCAGCGGCCGTGCGGGAGTTCCTGCGTCGCGATCTTCGTCGGCCTCTACATCTGGCGAGGCACCAATCTATGTCGTGAGATCTCATTGAGAATTGCGGGTTCTCCTTTGGCTAGCATCAAGGATGCGCAAAATCTCCTCTGGCAGCTTCGAAAGCCCCTGACTAACGGCCCGACCGATCCACCTGAGCCGAAGGAGGATGCGGTCAGGGAACGGGCAGTCGGCTTACTGAGCAGTCTGGTGTTGTCGGCGAACCACGAATTCCAGCAGATAGAGGAAAGTCATTCCGGAGTTCCCTTCAATGAGTGGTTATCTGAGGACATAAAGCGTGCTCAGTCCCTTGCGCAACTGATCGACCATGTGAGCATGGAGGTGTACTTTGCGTCCGGGGCATATGAAAGCCAGAAACAAGCTAACGATCCGGCTCAGTCGCCCACTAGCGAACAAGCAGCGAGATTCTATCGGGAGACGATTGCGGTGCTCGATGAGCTTGCCGACTTGGGAGTCCCAAGCATTGCCCATCATCTGATTGAAACACTGGAGGCATTTATCCCGCTCGATGCGCGCGGCGTATTTCTCCGTGTTGGGCGAGTGGTTCGCGCTGGCCAGCAAAGGGCCTATCAAAATGAATCCATGGCCGCCGGTCTGATCGTAAAGCTTGTTGAACGATATCTGGCTGAATACCGAGCATTGCTTCAGGAAGACACAGAATGTCGCCAAACTCTGATTGAAATGCTCGACATCTTCATTCATGCCGGTTGGCCCAGCGCGCGGCGGCTCACATACAAGCTGGAGGAGATTTTCCGTTAAGATGCCTTGCAAAACTGTGGCGTCGCCATTGGCCTCATCCGCCCGCTGGGCGCCCCCTCCAAATGGGAAAACTCACCGGAGAGGCACGTTGCCACCCGCGCCAAGTTGGCGCCGGGCGGAGCGATGGCCCCATTTTCCTATCGCTCTTGGTGTCCTGAAGATCCCCCATGCTCGACTCACTAGTTCTTGGCATTGACATCGGCACGTCTCACTTCGAAGCGGCCGCGTACGACCTTGGCTGGAGGGTGGCATGCGCAGCCGGGCGTGCGAGGCGACCGGTGGCCGGCGCTCCCGACGGGGAAGCCTCACCCGCCCGCTGGGCACCCTCTCCAGATGGCACCTACGCTTCGCTTCGGCGCAACCTGGAGAGGGATGAAGGCATCACCCTCTCAGCCTCGCTTCGCTCGGACGAGGGCCTGCGGCGGCAGGATGCTCCTCGATCTCCACGGGTAGAACGCAGTGCGGGCAGATGGGCAAACTCAATCTGGAGACGGACGTTGCCACCCTCGCCAAGTTGGCGCGGGAGCGGAGCGACGGCCCCACTTGGAGAGGGGCTGGGGGTGAGGCGTTTCTTGCTAGAATCAAGGCGTGCCTTTTCCGCGTAGATCCACTTCCAAGATCATGCGTCGCGCCGGCGAACTGCGCGGTGAAGAAACGGTCGCGGAGGCCAGGTTGTGGGCGCACTTGCGTGACAGCAATTTGGACGGCATCAAGTTCCGGAGGCAGCACGCAATTGGTCGATACGTCGTCGATTTCTGCGCGCCGTCCCGCAAGCTCATCATCGAGCTGGACGGTAGCCATCATTTGGACCAGGAAGAAGCCGATGCAGAGAGGTCCGCATTTCTGGAAGCCAATGGATACCGGGTACTTCGATTCTGGAATGATAAAGTGCTGCATGACATTGGTGGGGTTATGCGGGCAATACAGATGGCACTAGATGATGCTTGAGATGGTCTCACTCGGCCTTTCCTGTGAGGACCTTCCCTTTCGAGGGCCTTCGGCGGCAGGTTGCCACGCGATCCCTGATTTTCCAGGCTCTCGGCGACTTGAGAATGGCTCATGGACGACCCACTAATCCTTGGCATTGACATTGGCACGTCTCACTTCGAAGCGGCCGCGTACGACCTTGGCTGGAGCGTGGTCTACGCAGCCGGGCGTGCGAGGCGGCCGGTGGCCGGTGCTCCCGAGGGGGAAGCCGACCCGGGTGCTCTCTGGCGGGCCGTAAAGGCCGTGATCGCCGAGATCGGGACTCACGTCAGCCTGGAACGGGTCGCGGCGATCGGGATCGGGGGCATGGCGGAGTCCGGCTGCCTCATCAACGCCGCAAATGAGCCGCTCACGCCGATGTATCTCTGGCACGACCGGCGGGGGACGCCTCAGGCAGCCGCCATGCGCAAGAAGGCCGGTCCGACCTTTGCGCAGATCAGCGGCCTTGCGATGACGAATGTCCGATCGCTGGCCAAGTGGCGATGGCTCGCCGATGCGGGGGCGCCGCGAGAGGCGCGTTGGTGCGGCGCACCGGAGTGGATCGCCCTTTGCCTGACCGGCCGCTGGCTGACTGACTGGACGCTCGCCGTCCGAACGGGCGCGTTTGACGTGCTCCGCAGCGAGTACTCGCACGAGTTGCTCCATCTGGCGGATGCGCCCCTCGGTCTGTTCCCGCCGGCAGAGGCCTCGCCCGCAGTCGCCGGAACAATCCTGCCGGAGATTGCCCGCGAGCTCGGGTTGTCGTCGGCCGTTCAAGTTGCCATAGCGGGGCACGATGATGTCGTGGCGGCGTACGGGGCCGGCGGCCAACAAGGCGACCTGATCGACTCGGCAGGCACCGCGGAGTCACTGATCCGCATCGTTGCTTCGCCGCCTTCGCCCGCAGAAACGGCCGGCGCCGGAATTGCGATGGCGCGCTACTATTCTCCTGGAAGCTGGGCGCTGGTCGGAGGGTCAGGTGCTACCGGCGCGCTTATGAAGCAGGTCGCCGAGGTGCTCGGCTCGGAGCCGGGGCAGCTTGACCTCCAGGCGGCGCCGTCCGGGCAATATCCGCCAGGCGTGATCAAGGTGAGACTTTCGAAGCGAAGCCTGCCGGTAGTCCGAATTGCGCCGGAAGCCACGTCCCCGGAAATCTGGAGCGCGCTTCTGGACGTGGTCTGTCGCCGTACGGCAAAAGCGGCGCGACGACTGAAGCGCCTCGCGGGGCGTCCGGCACGCGCGATCTTGATCGGAGGCGCGGCGCGCAGCCGGGTCTTGTCTGAGCGCAAGTCTCGAGCGCTCGCGTTGCCCGTGGTCCGCATGCCCGATGTCGATGCGACGACGCGCGGTGCGGCGGCCCTGGCGGCGCTGGCTTGCGGCCTGCAGGTGGGACCTTTTCCGATGCCTGCGGAAGACGAATAGCGCTTGGCGACACCTCGAATCGTCGGTTCGCGTAGTTGGAGTGTGTCGCGCAGGGCGCGCTTCGGCAGTGCGAGATGGCCAGGAGGAGATTGCCACGTCGGGCAGAGCACCCTCCTCGCAACGACGGCGGCGGAGGTGGCTACCCTCGCCAAATTGGCGCCGGAGCGGAGCGAGGGCCCCATTTGGAGAGGGGCTGGGGGTGAGGCCCATGCGATGCATGATTTGTAGACATTTGAGCGTCAGCGTGATAGAACTCTACCCTGTTTGAACACGGCGTGGCGCGCAGCGCCACGCCTTCGCGCAGGGCGGCATCCAGCCGCCGCTGCGCACCCCGCGCTCTGGAAGCGCGGGGTCACGGAGCGCCGATGAGGGAGATTGTCCCGCCAGCGGCGGGATCTCCGCTGCGCTCCGACTTCGTCGCCTCGCAATGACGTGAGGCAATGACATAGGTAAACATTGGATATTCTTCTTACCGGCTCGGTGGCGTACGATTACTTGATGACCTTCCCGGGTCTGTTCTCCGAGCAGATCCTGCCGGAGCGTCTCAGCTCGATCAGCCTGTCATTCCTGGTCAACTCGATGACGCGGGCGCGGGGCGGCATCGCACCGAACATTGCCTACAACCTGGCGCTGCTCGGCGAACGGCCGCGCATCATGGCGACCGTGGGCGAGGATTTCTCAAGCTACCGCCAGTGGCTGGACACGTGGGGCATCGATACGTCGCTGATGCAGATCATCCCCGGCGAGTTCACGGCTTCGTTCTTCGCGACGACGGATCAGGCCTCGGCCCAGATCGCTTCGTTCTACCCCGGGGCCATGGGCAAGTCTGCCACGCAATCTCTGAAGGATTTGCAGCAGAAACCCGATCTGGTCGTGGTATCTCCCAGCGCGCCGGATGCGATGATGAAGTTCCCGGCGGAGTGCCGCGAGCTGGGCATTCCGTACCTGTACGATCCCAGCCAGCAGGTGTTGCGCCTGGAAGGCGAGGAACTGGCCCGCGACATGGAAGGCGCCCGGTTCCTGTTCTGCAACGACTACGAGTTCGGGCTGATCTCGAAGAAGACCGGCAGGGATCTGCAGGAGACGCTGAAGCACGTGCAGGTGCTGGTGGTGACCCGCGGCAAGGAGGGCGCCAACCTGTACACCGACGGTCAGGAGATCTTCATACCCACGGTGCCCGAGAGGGAAATCGTGGACCCGACCGGCGTGGGCGACGCCTTTCGAGGCGGCTTCCTGGCGGGCTACAGCCGCGGTTGGGACTGGACGCTGTGTGGCGAGGTCGGCTCGCTGGCGGCGGTCTACTGTCTGGAGGCCAAAGGTCCCCAGAGTCACCGGTTCACCAGGCCGGAATTCGTCGACCGCTTTCGGAAGCACTTTGACGACAAGGGCCTTCTGGACGAGCTCCTCAAGGCCTAGATTCAGAACGATCACAGGAGAGGAATCATCATGGGCGACAACTACGATATCAAGGATCTCAGCCAGGCCGAGGGCGGTCAGCGCAGGATCGATTGGGCGGAGCGCGAGATGCCGGTGCTGCGCCAGATCCGGGAGCGCTTCAACAAGGAGAAGCCGCTCAAGGGTGTGCGGCTGTCTGCATGCCTGCACGTGACGACCGAGACGGCGAACCTGGCGCGCACGCTGCACGACGGCGGGGCGGACCTGGTCCTGACGGCCTCCAATCCGCTGTCGACGCAGGACGACGTGGCGGCGGCGTTGGTCAACCGGTATGAGATACCGGTGTTCGCCATCAAGGGCGAGGACAACGTCACGTACTACAAGCACATCGGCGCGGCGCTCGATCACAAGCCGCAGATGACGATGGACGACGGGGCGGACCTCGTGTCGACCATCCACAAGGAGCGGCGCGAGCTGCTGCCCGAGATCATCGGCGGCACGGAGGAGACGACCACCGGCGTCATCCGTCTGCGGGCCATGGCGGCAGACAAGATGCTCCAGTTCCCCGTGGTGGCGGTGAACGATGCCATGACGAAGCACTTTTTCGACAACCGCTATGGAACCGGGCAGTCGACGCTGGATGGCATCATCCGGGCGACGAACGTGCTGCTGGCGGGCAAGCGCTTCGTGGTGGCCGGTTTCGGCTGGTGCGGACGCGGCCTGGCGCTGCGGGCGCACGGCATGGGCGCGCACGTCATCGTGACCGAGGTCGATCCGCTCAAGGCGCTGGAAGCGATGATGGACGGCTACGAGGTCATGCCGATGATGGAAGCGGCCAGGATCGGCGACATCTTCTGCACGCTGACCGGTGATATCAACGTCATCGACTCGAAGCACTTCGAGGTCATGAAGGACGGCGCAATCGTTGCCAACTCCGGCCACTTCAACGTCGAGATCAACATCCCCGGGCTGGAGAAGATGTCCACGGGGAAGCCGAATTTGGTGCGGCCGTTTGTCGAGCAGTACACGACGAAAGATGGTCGCAAGATCAACCTGCTGGGCGAGGGCCGGCTGATCAACCTGGCGTCGGCGGAGGGCCACCCCGCGTCCGTGATGGATATGTCCTTTGCCAATCAGGCGCTGGCCGCCGAGTTCCTGGTGAAGAATGCCGGGAAGCTGGAGAAGCGCGTGCATTCGGTCCCGGCGGAGATCGATGCCGAGATCGCCCGCATCAAGCTGGAGGCCATGGGCGTCCAGATCGACAAGCTGACGGACCAGCAGCTGAAGTATCTGAATTCGTGGGAAGAGGGGACCTAGGCTTCGTTTCGCTGTTCCGCCGCGAAACACAAAAGGCCCTCGCCGAAGTTCGGCGAGGGCCTTTGCAGTTATTGGGGCAAGCGAGGTCAGAAGCAGGTGATCGACTTGTTGACCTTGTTCGACTTTCCGGAGGCGTTGTACGACTGGACTGAATACTTGATTTGCGGTGGATCCGATCCAATTACGATCAAGCCCGCCATCGTGGTGTCATCTGAGTAGCTGGTGGCATTCGGCGCCAGCGTGACCAGCAGTGTGTCGTCCCGATAGATATAGTAGCCATCTTCGTTGTTGGCCTCGTCCGTCCAGGTCAGATCCGCATGTACGTTGTTCACGATTATCGGCAGCCCCGACAGTGTGCAGGTGAAGGCCGACATCGAAGTGGGTCGGCGCGGCCGGCAGCGACGGGGTGGGGGTGAACGGCAGCGCATACTCGGTCAGCCCACTGGTGTCGCCCGACACGGTGGCATACTGGCCCCAGAGCCAACACGTGCCGCCGGGATACTTGATGATCCAGTAGCCGGTAGGTGTGTTCTTGCCGATGACCTCGGAGGTCTGGCCCGGCTGCTGCGTGTAGAGCAGATCAAACACTGTGCTCGGGCCGGTGCGGCAATTGGTCGCCGAACTGACGGTGACCTGCGGAACGGTGGGGGTGCCCGTGGGGGTAATCGTCGGGGTCTCGGTGGGTGGCGCGGCCGTGGCGGTCGGGGCTTCCAGCGTCAACGCCTGGGCGGTTACGGTCGCCGCCAGATCGACCTCGGCAGTCGGAGTCGGTGTGGCCTGGCCGGCCGGCAGATTGCATGCCAGGATGGCCAGCACGACGACGCTGCCGGCAAGTGGGATACGTTTTGATTTCATGTCTGCACTCCTCCGCAGCCAATTCTATCCGATGTGAGCGGGTGCACGGTGCCGCGGGCCCGGGGGACGAGTCGCTGCGCGGATGGAATATACTCACAACCATCCGGTCTCAAGGAGCAGCCGCATGACTGATTTGAGCCGCAAGGCCTTCCAAACCCGCGCGGTGCACGCGGGCGAGCGCAGACAAGTCGGCGACCACAAGCCGGTTGTCACGCCCATCGCACCGGCGGTGGGTTACGTCTACGACAGCATGGACGAGATGGACGCCGTATTCGCGGGGACCCGGCCCGGCTCGGTCTACCTGCGATATTCCAGCCCGACGGTGGAGGCCTTCGAGGCGGCGGTGGCATCCCTGGAGGGCGCAGAGGCTGCCCAAGCATACCCGTCCGGCATGGCTGCCATTCATGGGGCCCTACTGGCTGCCGGGGTCAGATCCGGTAACACTGTGGTCGCTGCGCTGGACCTCTACGGCGCGACGTTCACGCTGCTACAGCGCCTGTTCTCGACACTGGGCGTGCAGGTCCGCACCGTCGAAATCAGCCGACTGGACGAGGTCGAGCAGGCCATCAGGGAGAGCGGTGCAACGGCGCTGGTGGCCGAGACAATCTCGAATCCCCTGCTCAAGGTGGCGGACGTCCCGTCCCTGGCCGCCCTCGCGCAGCGGCTCGGCGCCGCGTTCATCCTGGATAACACATTTGCGTCGCCGTACCTCCTGAATCCGATCAGGCACGGGGTCGACTACGTGGTGCACAGCGCCACAAAATACATCTCGGGGCACGGAGACGTCCTGGCCGGTGTAGTAGCCTGCTCGGCGGAGAACAAGCTCAAGCTTAACGAGTTGAACAAGCTTGTCGGAGGTGTCCTGGGACCGTTTGAGGCCTGGCTGGCGCTGCGCGGCTTGAAAACCCTCCCGTTGCGCATGCGGCAGCAGTGCGAAAACGCGCAGCGCATCGCCGAGTGGTTGCAGTCCCAGTCGCAGGTGTCAAAAGTGATCTATCCCGGCTTGGAGGATCATCCGCAGCACGCGCTGGCCGTCCGCCTGTTCGAGGGCAGGGGCTGCGGAGGCGTTCTCTCGTTCGAGCTGGCCAAGGCCGACAAGGCCCGCGTCTATCGCTTCATGGAAGCCCTCGAAGTGTGCCTGCCGGCCACGACGCTGGGCGACATCTACTCGCTGATCCTGCATCCTGCAACATCGTCACATCGGTCCCTGACGGCGGAGGAGCGTGCCCGCGTGGGCATCTCCGACGGGCTCGTCCGGCTTTCGGCCGGTATTGAGGCAGCCGAAGATATCGTCGGTGACCTCGAGCAGGCGCTGGCGGGGTTGCACTGAGGCCAGCTGCGTGCCGGCGACGCGGCGGCCCTCTGGAGCCACCCATGCGATTGGCCATCCAGCAGCTAACTATTCGAACAGATGGAGCCAATCCATTACCATGACAATATAGTGCGGCGACCGCTGAGGTGATCGTGCAGGCCACGAATTGGTCAATGCCTGCGATGGATTTCACACGGTGACTCATAACTCACGGGCAAGCCGCTTCGGGGGCTCGACAGCCGCTTTGATCAAGTCCAAGATCACGGCGCCAACATCGCTTACGCTGCTGGTTCCTTTCCTAGGGGCGAGCGCATTCCTGCTGTTCTACAACGCGTTTCGGATCTCGATGCCGATTGCCTCGGCCGGCCTTTACGCCCAGGCGGCCCGGCAGATTGGCGAAAGCAATTTCCGCCTCCCGAATTACATCCACTTTTATGGTCCCGGGGATGTTCCGTTTGCGTATCCGCCGCTGGCGTTCTACGTGATGGCCGCCGCCAGCAGACTGGGCATCCCCGAATCAACGTATCTGCGATTCATGCCGCCGGTGCTCACCCTGCTGGGGCTCCTTGTCCTCTATCTACTTTCTGAACGGATCACACGCTCGCGCTATTCCGCCGTGGCGGCGGTGGCTATTTGCGCGGTGTCACCGGCGCTTTATGGTGCGCACGCCTGGTCTTCCGGGGCAGTCCGTGCAATGGCTTTCCTGTTTCTGCTGTGCGGTTTGTATCTGTTCGATCGGGCGCTGTCTGAAGGGCGGATATTGTGGACGGTACTGGCAGGCGCGTTCTTCGGCCTGGTCATACTAACCCACTTGTTTTATGCGTTGTTCTTCGCCCTGTGGCTGGGTTGCTGGGTGCTCGCCAACTTGAACCGCAAGGCCCTGATGGCCGGGGCGGTCTGCGTCGGAGCGGGAGTCCTGATCAGCGCGCCATGGGTGATTACGATGCTAATTCGGTACGGCGCCGCTCCGTTCTCCTATGCGTTCCTCAGCCACGGCAATGCATCCGTACTGGCAGTCCTAGCTCAATCCGACGCGCTTCCGTCCTGGATCATGGGCCATCTGGGGGATGTGACGTCGGTCGCTGTCGAAATCCCACTGGTGATATTGGGACTCGTTGCCTGCCTTGCTGCCCGTGAATTCGGACTGCCACTGACGTTTCTCGCCTCGCTGCTGGTCCTTTCTCCAGAAGGGAGTCGCTTTGTCGTGGTTCTGGCGGCAATCCTTGCAGGGGTGGGAGCAGTATCGATCGCCAGGTGGCTGCCTGCAAACAGATGGTCGCGGGCGTTTGGCCCCGTAGCGCTCTGCCTCGTGGTGCTCAATGCGGCCGTCGTGGGAGTCCCTGCGATACAAGGAGATCTTTACCGGGCGCCTCAAGATGTCATCGACCTTGGGGAATACGTTCAGCAGAGCACGGCGGCGGAGGCTCGCTATCTATTCCTTGGCGAGCCGCGCGATGGCGAGTGGCTGCCTTACCTGCTTCAACGGGCGCCATTCGCGTCCAAATGGGGAGCCGAGTGGCTTGGGACCTATGATGATGAAATCAGCCTTCTTTCGTCCATCGACTACTGTCGGCGCACCAGGGTCGTGGAGTGCCTGTTTGAGTTGCACCTGCCGATCCGATCCGGTGACGTCCTGGTGACCTGGAAAGAGGATCGAGACGTCGCCAGAGGACTCAAGAGGCAGCCCGCTTGCCCGGAACTCGCTGAAATCGGAGAGTACGTGGTTTGGAAAGCTGCCTGCATACAAGCCGCCTCCATGCCGCCCTAGGCGGAATCCCCGGCCTAGCGGCGCTTAGATATCTTAGGTTGCGGCCTTCGAAGCGGGGGCATTTGGTTCGATGCCACCAAAACGGCCGCCTGCGGTTTCCGCTGGCATCCACGTCCCCCTTCTCAGAAGTACTCCAATCTGATAAGATACATTCCGCACGCCGACCCTTGTTTTCTGCCTCGGTCCCCTGGCCGGGGTTTTTTGTGCCCCGAGACTGTGTAACCATGCTGACTGAACGAACCGATCTCCGAAACATCGCCATCATCGCCCACGTGGATCACGGCAAGACCACGCTGGTTGATTTTCTGCTTCGCCAGGCTCACACTTTCCGTGACAACCAGCAGGTTGCCGAGCGCGTCATGGATTCCAATGCGCTTGAACGCGAGCGCGGGATCACAATCCTTGCAAAGAACACGGCCATTTCGATCGTGGACCCGGTGACGAAACAGCCGGTCAAGATCAACATTGTTGATACACCCGGGCACGCGGACTTTGGCGGCGAGGTCGAACGGGTGATGAACATGGTGGACGGCGTTCTGCTGCTGGTGGACGCCGCCGAGGGCCCAATGCCACAAACCCGCTTTGTGCTCAAGAAAGCACTGGAAATGGGTCACAAAGCGGTGGTGGTGATCAACAAGGTGGACCGCAAGGACGCCGAGCCGTCGCGCGTCCTGAATGAGACCTTCGATCTCTTCATCGAGTTGGGCGCCTCTGAAGAGCAGGCGGACTTCCCGGTAATCTACGCGCAGGCTACCACCGGCCAGGCAGGACTCACTCCCGAGCTCGGGCCCGATTTGCAGCCGCTCTTCAATGTGATCCTGCGGCAGATCCCCGCGCCGCGGGTTGACCTGGATGCGCCCCTGCAAATGCTGGTAACCACACTGGGCTACGACGACTATCGCGGCGTCACGGCCGTCGGCCGCGTCTTTGCGGGCGAGATCAAAGCCGGACAAAAGTTGGCGCGGCTCACGACCGATGGAAGGAATCTTCCGGAAACGGCACAGTATCTGTACACGTTTCAGGGCCTGGCAAAGATCGAAATCGATGAGGCCCGGGCAGGCGAGATCGTATCGCTGGCCGGATTGGAGGGAATTGCGATCGGCGAGACCCTGGCCGATCCCGGCAATCCCGTGGCCCTGCCGACGATCAAGGTCGAAGAGCCCACCGTGCGCATGACTTTCGGCGTCAACACCTCGCCGTTCGCCGGCCGCGAGGCCAAGTGGGGTACCTCGCGCAAGCTGAGAGAGCGGTTGTTCGACGAACTGCGCACGAACGTGGCGCTGCGCGTCGAAGCAACCGAAACGGCAGAATCATTCCTGGTCTCAGGCCGCGGCGAATTGCACCTGGGTATCCTGATAGAAAACATGCGACGTGAGGGGTACGAATTCCAGGTCTCGCGGCCGGAGGTGATTTTCCACAAAGCCGTCGATGGCTCGCTGCTTGAGCCCTATGAGGAAGTCCACATCGAAACCAGCACCGAGACGGTCGGAGTGGTCGTGGAGATGCTCGGGGGACGGCGCGGACTGATGCTGGACATCCAGGACACAGGACAGCATACCAGCCGTATGACGTTTCGAGCACCGACGCGAGGATTGCTGGGATTTCGCTACCAATTCCTGACTGCCACGCGCGGCGCGGGCGCCATGCACACGGTCTTCAGCGGGTACGACGAGCTGGCCGGACCGATGTCCGGGCGCAGCTCGGGCTCGATCGTGGCCATGGAAGCAGGCGACACCACGGCCTATGCCTTGAAATCCGCAGAGGAACGCGGCACGCTGTTCTGCGGACCGGGGCTGGCAGTCTATGAAGGTATGGTGGTCGGGGAGGCCAGCCGCGGCCGCGATATCCCGATCAATGTCTGCCGCAAGAAGCACCTCACCAACGTCCGCTCTTCGCGCGGCGACATGGAAATTCGGCTGACACCACCGCGGCAAATGAGCCTGGACGAGGCGATCGAATATCTGGCTGACGACGAACTGTTGGAAGTGACCCCCGAGTCCTACCGCATCCGCAAGCGCATCTTGAACACCGACGAACGCGGGAAGCAGGACAAGAAGGCGAAAGAAGCCCTCGAGGAGGACTAGGCGCCACGGGCGCGGCGTAAGAGACGCCGTGCCGAGCCTCCTGCGGGGAAAGATCGCCTCAGCCCGTTTCCCACAACGCTTCTTTGATCGCCGCAACAAGCACGCGGGGGTCAGGCCAATCTTCGCAGTATTGGTACCGGTAAGCGAGCCTTACGGTGCCGTGCTTGTCCACGACAAACTCACCCGGCAACTGCCACGGATTATCCAGGATGGCGCGTTCGGTCCCCTGGCGGGACTCAACAAGCCCTTTCCACGCGCTAACGTCGCACTGCAAATGTGCATCCGTCGTGTCGAAAACCACCTGCGAAGGCTTGCCCTCAAGCAAATCATAGCCCTGATATGCCTGGAATTCAGGATCGCAGAGCACAAGGCAGGGAATTTCGTGGCGTTGTGCGTAAGCCGCGGCGCGCTCCGGCTCGCCGTATCCGATGACGACCACGCGGGCCCCGAGCTCGACGTACTGCGCATATTCGGTCTTGAGGCGCGCAGCCCGCTCACGCCCGCAGCTGCAGCCATAGTGCCGCCAGAATAGCAGAAGCGCCGGAGCGCCACTCCAGGCCTCGCCCAACCGCCGGGGAACTCCAGCCGTATCCAATAATTCAAAGTCCGGAGCCGGGTCGCCGGGCTGAAGAGGAATTCTGTCCCAGCGTGTCCGCGTCGGCCCCTTGACCCAGCGATCAAGCCATCGTGCTACGTCGTTCCCGGGATCGTTCTGTGAGGATGTGGACATGGATGTTCCCCGCGTTTCGTTCTAAGGGCAATGAATATCCCAGGTGACCTGCGGTCCCGCTCCGGCTTCATTGAAAGCCTCGACCCCGTAGGTCACACTAGAGCCGTAGGTGAAATCGATCGTCTCGGTGTAGGTGGTGGTGCTAGCCGGGAGGTCGGCGATCTTCTTGCTGTCCCGGTAGACCCGATAGCCGTTTGCACCGGAGGTCGGAGGGGTCCAACCCAGGATGGTTGTCAAAGAGGTATTGTCGCAGCTGTAGTTCCAGCTGCCCTTTCCGGGCTTGCCGGGCGCTTGCACGGCAACTGCCGGCGGGGTGATCTCCGGAAGCAGGTCGAAACTGCCGCTCGGCGTCGCGTCCTGGACGGAAAGCCAGCAACTGTCGCCACTGCCAGGATCCTTGACGAGCCAATACCCGTCGGTGGTGTCCTTGGCGATCATATCGACGGACGTGCCCGTCGGGTACGAGGCAATCTCCTTGAAGTCCGGTCCCGGCCCACTGCGGCATTTGGCGTCGGCGGCATTGATGAAAAGGGATGGCTTGGTTGTAGGGGTGGCCGCCGGGCCAGTCGGTGAGGCCGTGACGGCTGCCGCCGCGGCAGTCGGTGTTCCTCCGGCCATAAAAGTGGCGGCCACGATGGTCCCGGCCTGATCGAGCATGGAAAGGGTTGGGGTGGTTTGCGCGCCGGGCAGGTTGCACGCAGCAAGCACCAGCACCGTACCCATAGCTGCTACGCGCCAAAGAATTCGCTTCATTTGCTCCCTGCCTCGAGTACGTTGCTCATTGTCCGTCGCCCTCAAGCCAACTGGCCATGTACTCCGGCTTTTCCAACTCAAGCGCCTGTTTCGTAAGATGCAGAGGATAGAACGTGTCGACCATCACGGCCAACTCGTCGGTCCCCTTCTTGCCAATGGAGGCCTCCGTCATCCCCGGCTGGGGGCCGTGCGGCAAGCCATAGGGATGCAGGCTGATGTCGTACTTGTCGATGCCCTTGCGCGACATGAAGTTGCCGTCGGCATAGTAGATGACCTCGTCCGAGTTCACGTTGGAGTGACTATAGGGCGCCGGGATGGCCTCCGGGTGGTAGTCAAACAGCCGCGGCACGAAGGAGCAGACCACGAAATTGTGCCCCTGAAACGTCTGGTGCGCGGGCGGAGGTTGATGCACCCGGCCCGTGATGGGCTCGAAGTCGGCGATATTGAAGATCCACGGATAGAGATATCCGTCCCAGCCGACCACGTCGAAGGGATGATGGTCCAGCTCGTGTCGCGTCAGCCGATCGCGAACCTTGATGCGCACTTCGAACGAGCCGCGCTCCGTATGGGTTTCCAGCGCCTGCGGAACCCGAATGTCGCGCTCCGAGTAGGGCGCATGCTCAAGCATCTGACCAAAATCGTTGCGGTAGCGCCGCGGCGGCTCGATCTGCGACGGATTTTCGATCGTAAAGAAGCGCGCCTCCTGTGTGTCAAGTTCCATCTGCCAGGTGGTTCCAAAGGGAATGACGATGTAGTCGCCCTCGTGAAATGGGAGGTTTCCGAATTGCGACTTGAGCACCCCCTGGCCCTCGTGCACCCACCAGGTCTCATAGGCCTGCGCATTGCGGTAGAAGTAATCCATACTCCTGCTGGCTCGGCAAATGCCAAGCGTCACATCGTTGTTGCCCAGGAGCGGGATTCGGGCAGATACCGGGTCCGAGCCCGGCGAGGCGGCCTCCGTCTTGAAGGCGCGATGCTGAATTGGTCCAAATTCGATGAATTCCGGTTTGCGCGAACCGAGGTCCTCGGCCTGGACCACGCGCGGCGGCATGAAATGATGGTACAGCAGGGACTGGATGCTGGAAAAACCTTCCAGGCCCATCAGTTCTTCGCGGAACAGTTTGCCGTCCGGCTTCCTGAATTGTGTATGTCGCTTGTGAGGGATCGTGCCGAGCTGATGATAGAAGGGCATGTGCTCTCCTCAGTCCTGGTCCACCACGAAAGGGCGCCTGCCGATCAGGGCATGGTGTGTTTGCTCGTCGAGGTCCTTGTAGATCGCATCCGGATCCGCCGCCAAGGCGTCGAACACTTTGCTGGCAAAAGAGCGCGCAGCCGCCGTCACGGTGATGTTCAGAATGTCTTCATCCGTCCAGCCGGCAGCCCGAAGCTTGTCAAAATCCTCCCGGGTCGTGGAGGGTGCGTCCCGCACGACTTTTTGTGCGTAGTCCATCATGACGACTTCCTTTTCCGTCAGCCCGGCATGATGGAAGTCCGTGCCCATGGCTTCCAGTTGCTCGGCGCCTACCGAATTCTTCTGCAGGACCGCGCCGTGGGCCAGCATGCAGAAAGTGCAACCCATTTCCTTGGCCGCAGCGAACGTCGTCAACTCGTAGTCGCGCAGGCGCATCTTCTTTCGGATGGCCTTTACCAACCCCAACCAGGCCTCCCAGAGGTCCGGTTGCAAGCTGAAAGAACGGGTGGTATTGGATGCCACTCCCAAGTTCTTGATGTCATTTTCGTAGTATGCGCGCAGTTGGCCGGTGGCTTCGGCATAGGGGACGGTCCGAATAAAGAAACCCATTTTGACTCCCGCGCCGGACTCCCAGCGCTTACGGTGAGACCTGCAAAGATCCGATCAGGCCATCCAGGTCGGACAACGTCGGCGTGAAAGCATCCGGGCCGGCTCCGCTCAGAAGGTCGCTGACAGCGCTGTAGTAGTTCTGGAAGGTACCGGGGTCGGTGCTGTCATATCCCGGGAATGGTATACCCGCCGACGGCACGACCGAGTTCGGATCGCTATCCGGCGCCAGGAAGCCCGCATTGATGGGCAGCGTGGTGACAACGTAGTACTTCCCGTCGCCGGTCAGACCCTCGTAGTGATAGAAGAGGTCGTGGTTATTGATCGTGGCGAAGTACTGCGCATATTCCGCCAGGACTCGTATGCCCGTGCCATTCTTGAAGGCAACGATCTTTGGGGCTGCCCCGATCGCCTGCTCGGCGTTGGCGAATGGCAGACGCGGCAGAACATCATTTGTTACCGGCGCAGACGGGTTAGCCAGTATCGCCTGAAGCCGGGGGATACTGATCGCGGCGCCCGTGTTGACGGCCGCGTATTCCGGTGCGGGGTAAACCATGATCTGCGGCTCGAAGAACTTGTCCTGCAAGGCATAGCCTTCCAGCGTTAAGCGGGTGAAGGCCGGCGCCATACCCCAGGGCCCGTCACTCTCGTCCGTCCGGGCGGGGACAGTTTCGGCGGTCGCTCCGCTCGCCAGACCGGGTGGGATGACCAGGCTGATTCCATTGGACGCAAACAAGATTCCCGCGGAGGTCTCGGAACCGGTGGTCGGCGCCGCCGTCATGGACTGCAGCGTGGCGGCCACGACGGTGGCTACGGCCGGGGTTGACGGCCCAGATGTCGAGAGCAAGCTGCAAGCGATGGTGGATGTGACGAGGGTCAGGATTGCGACCATTCTCCGCATGTTCACTCTCCGTTGAGAAATCATCTGAAGGTGGTTAGCCGATCGCGTGCACCAGGCAAGCCTGCAACTCGATCAAGAGAGGCCAAAAGCACACATGCAGGCTGATTCGCCTTAGCTGCTTTTCTCGCCCAGCACGTTCTTGAGAACGCCAATGCGGCTGATTTCCAATTCGACCTCGTCGCCCGCCTGCAGCCATGGACCTTTGGCTTTGGTGAGTTCCAGCAGGCAGCCTGTTCCGACGGTGCCTGAGCCAATCACGTCGCCAGGCATCAGGTCCACGGATTGCGAGGCACGTGCGATAATCTCGCCAAACGACCAATGGATGTCCTTTAAGTTGCCGCGGGATCGCTCCTGGCCGTTTATGCGGGCGACCATATCCAGGTCGTAAACGCCAGGCCGGGCCGTGGCGACGTCCGCCAGCTCGTCCGGTGTGACTATGCACGGTCCCAGCGAAGAGGCGAAGTCCTTGCCCTTCGCCGGCCCGAGGCGCACTTTCATTTCCTCGCGCTGCACGTCGCGGGCCGACCAATCATTGAAGATCGTGTAGCCAAAGATGTGGTCGGGCGCCTGTTCGGGCGTCAGGTCACGTCCCGGCTTGCCAATCACGGCAGCAATCTCGAGCTCGTAGTCAAGTTCGTTTGTGTACGCCGGCCAGGGAATCTCGTCGTCGGGACCATAGATGTTGGAGGCATTCGTGAAGTAGAAAACCGGGAACTTGTACCATTCTTCGGGCACATCGCGTCCACGGTTCGCATTGGCGGCCTTGACATGATCTTCGAACGCGTACGCGTCGCGCAACGAGGTGGGTCGCCCGAGAGGGGAGTGGAGCTGAACATCCGAGAGGGCGATGCGCCTGCCCTGACGCGCCGCCCGCGCCCGTTCGAGGCCCCGATCGCCGGCCTCGATCAACTGCAACATGGAGGAGAACGGAATCGGGTAGACCGCATCGTCCTCCAGCAACCCCGGCTGGTGTGATTTGGCGAAGGCAGAGTAGGTGACCAGTTTCATGGGTTAGAAAACCGCCTTGGATGCACCGTTGGTAACGGCATCAGAGATTGCCGCGTTCGGCTTGTTCCAGCTCCATGGCCTCGAACAGGGCCTTGAAGTTGCCCTTGCCGAAGCTCTGCGAGCCGCGACGCTGGATCACCTCGATGAACATGGTCGGGCGATCCTGGATCGGCTTGGTGAAGATTTGCAGCAGGTAACCCTCGTCGTCCCGATCCACAAGAATTCCCAGGTCGTGTATGGCCTTGAGGTCCTCGCTGATCTTGCCCACGCGGTCGGGCAGCACGTCGTAGTAGGTCTCCGGCACGCGCAGGAATTCGACGCCGTTGGAGCGCAACTGATCGACCGTCTTGAGAATATCGCCGGTGATCATGGCCACGTGCTGCGCGCCCGGGGTCAGATAGTAGTCCAGATATTCCTCGATCTGGCTTTTCTTCTTCCCCTCGGCGGGCTCGTTGATCGGGAATTTGACCCGGCCATTTCCGTTGGCCATAACCTTGGACATCAGGGCGGAGTACTCGGTGGAAATATCCTTATCGTCGAAATGCAGAAGCTGACGGAAGCCCATGACCTCGTGGTAATACTTGACCCAATCGTTCATCTTGCCGAGCGGGACGTTCCCGACGATGTGATCGATGGCCGCCAGCCCGGTGGAGACGGCCTGCTTGTCCTTGATCGGCCGATAGGTGGGCGCAAAGATACCCTTGTAGTCGCCCCGATCCACGAACACGTGCAGCGTCTCACCGTAGGTGAAGATCGCAGCGGTGCGGAATCTTCCGAAGTCATCCTGCTCTTCGCGCGGCCCCCAGGCAGAGCGGCCACCCCGGCTGGTGGTCTCGCGCCAGGCCTTCTCGACGTCATCCACCTCGAGGGCGATGGATTTGACGCCGTCGCCGTGGACAAGGTGGTGTGCAGCCGGCTCGCTGGTCGGCGTGTAAGCCGCGGAAACGACGAAACGGGCCTGACCGGATTCGAGCACGTATGACGCAAATTCGCGATTGCCGGTCTCGAGACCGGAGTAGGCAACCGGCTTGAAGCCATATGCCTTCCACCAGTAGTACATGGCATGGCGCGCGTTTCCGACGTAGAAGTGCACGTGGTCAATGGCCTTGATTTGGAGAAAATCCGCTTCTTCGGTAATCGGTCGCACGGCGGTGGCAGCCGTCGGCTTGGGTGCCAGCTTGGGCATGCTCTCTCCTTCCACATTCCTGCCCGGCGCTCCGTGACGGCGCAGCCGGCAGGTTCTCCATCCAGCTCTAAAGGTTAGGTGCGGCAATTCTACGCCAAAGGGAACTCCGCTGCAACCGACCGGGGTGGACGAGCGGTTGGGGCCATGCATCCCCCCTGTCTTCGAAAGTGCGCCCTACGGGGTGGGTTCGACGACCAGGTGTTCCGCGATGAACTGGTCCCAGACCGGGTACTGCTTCGGATCCCAGATGCGCCGGAGATCCCGCAAGGCGTCAGACGGCTTCGAGCCCTGGCGCAGGACGCGGTAGAGCGCGATGAAAGCCGTCGCACGGTAGTTAAGGCGGCAGTGGACCAGGATCTTTTGGCCGACGTGCTCGTCCATGACATCGAGGAAGGCATGCAGATCATCGCCGGTAGGGGCGTCCCACTCGATGGGAATGCCCGCGTATTCCATTCCCAGCGAACGGACCATGGCGGCCTCATCGTGGGAGTCTTGCTTGGGATCGAGCGTGGCAAGGTTGACTACAAGATTCACCCCCGCGGCAGCAACGTCAGCCAGTTGGTCGGCCCGCGGCATGCCGCTGCAAATCAGCTCGTCGGATATGGGCAGGAAATTGCAGATTTCCTCGAGCATTACTTCACTTTCACGGTCCTGCCGCCGCTCATCTCCTGCAGGTCGGCGGGCCGCAACTCGAAAATGGCCTTGGGCGTTCCCGCCGCTGCCCAAATTGTGGAATATTGCAGAAGGTCCTCGTCGAGGTAAGTCTCCATGGGCTGCGCGTGGCCGAGCGGCGGCACGCCCCCGATTGCAAACCCTGTCACGAGGCGCACAAAGTCCGGATCGGCCCGGCCAATGGGCTCGCCGGCATACTCACCGATGCGTTTCTCGTCGACGCGGTTGGCGCCGCTAGTGAGCACGAGGATTGGCTTGCCGCTTTCTTTCCCCTTGAAGATCAATGACTTGGTGATTTGACCGAGAGCGCAGCCGGCGCGGTCGGCGGCCTCCTGCGAGGTGCGCGTGCTTTCGGCAAATTCAACGACATGGCAGTCAAATCCGCGGGCCGTCAGAAGATCCTGGACGCGCTGAGCTGTTTGAGAGAGAGGCATGGGCCACACCCGATGTTAGAATTTTGCAGGAGTATAACGTACCTTGCCGACGCATCGCGAAATCTACGCGGGCCATGCCGCTGACTACGAGCGTCTGGTTTCACGCGAGGACTACGAGGGAAACATTCTCCAGGCGATTGAAGGCTTAGTCACGCTGGATGGCCTTGACGTGGTGGATCTGGGCGCCGGAACAGGGCGGCTGGCTGGCCTTCTGGCGCGACACGTTCGCAGCGTGCTGGCCCTCGATGTCTCCGTGCACATGCTTCGGTTTGCCCGGGGAAAATTGATAAGTTCGGCGGGGGGCCGCCCGATGGTCGCCGCGGGCGATCACAGCCGGATGCCGCTGCAAGAGAACAGCGTGGACCTGCTGGTCTCCGGTTGGAGTGTGAGCTACGTGGCTGTTTGGAGTGGGGAGGCCTGGCGCGCGGCCTTAGAGGGATGGCTCGCCGAGGCCCGCCGTGTCCTGCGACCGGGCGGACACGTGATCCTGTTTGAGTCACTGGGCACAGGCAACGAGTCTCCGCGGCCCCTGCCGCATCTGGAAGGCTTCTACGGCTGGTTGGACGAAACAGGGTTTTCTCAGGAATGGATTCGCACGGACTATCGTTTCGAATCCAAAGAGATCGCAGACGAGCTGGCGTTATTCTTCTTCGGGGAAGAAATCAGGAGCATGATACGAGGCGACGACCCCATCACATTGCCTGAATGCACGGGCGTATGGTGGCGGCGTTTCTAGGGGGGTGCAGAGGCCAGGCGTTGTCCGGTGCAGGCGGCAGCTCCGCCCTGGTCAAGCCGGCTGGTTCCGGATAAAGGTGCCGTTGCGCAGGTCCTGCAGCGCTTCCTCGATCTCGGCACGTGTGTTCATCACGAAGGGCCCGTAGGGGGCGATGGGCTCCTTGAAAGGTTGGCCTGCGATCAACATGAAGCGCACGGGGCTGTTCTCAGTTCGCACGTGGATCCGGTCCCCGGGGCCGAACTCGATCATGTTCACGGCCCCCACCGTTTGGCCCGCAAATACTGCTTCGCCCTCGAAGACATAGGCCAGCACGGTGTGGTCGGCAGGCGTCGGCTGCTCGAATTCGCTTCCTGGCGCCAACTCTGCATCGAGGTAGAGGGGGGCAGCCGCGATCTCGGTCACGGGTCCGCTGACACCCCGCGCCGTGCCGGCCACGATGCGCAGCTTGACGCCGCCGTCCTCGTTGACCGGAATTTGGCTGGACGTGACTTCCTGATAGCGCGGCGGAATCATCTTTGACCTGCCGGGCAGGTTGACCCACAACTGAAAGCCGTAGATGTTGCCGCTGGGACCGCGACGCGGCATTTCCTCGTGGAGAATCCCGCTTCCGCTGGTCATCCACTGAACGTCACCGGGCCCGATCAATCCGCTGTTGCCGAGGCTGTCGCGGTGATGCGTGGAACCTTCGAGCATGTAGGTGACGGTCTCGATGCCGCGGTGCGGGTGCATCGGAAAGCCGCGGATCGGGCCCTCGATCGGGTCGTTAAAGGCGAAGTGATCGAAGAGCAGAAAGGGATCAAATTCGTTGCTGGTGCGCGGTGAGATCGAACGCCGCAGCAGAACACCGGCCCCTTCGATGACGTATTGCGGCTCGATCACGCGTGAAATTTCCCTGGTATTGGTCATGCAGATTAGATGGGACTACAACTCAGCCTATTACCTTGCACAGACTCCGCCCAGGTAAAGCGGGGTGGCTCTCACTTGCCAGGCTGGCCGCCAGTATCCCACCACTTCGAGAGGTGCGCTCCGGGCTCGTGAGGATAGCCGGCGTAATGCGATATGTCGTTGAAAAGAGTTCAGGCGGGCGCGGTTGGGGTCCTTGAAGTCCAATATGTTGAGGCATGCCGGCGCCTGATCGAGGCGATCGCGGTACCCGCGCGCGTCGAAGCCGAGCAGACTGCTGATCAACAAGCGCAGGGTGGCCTTGTGGGACACGACCATGACCTCTTCGTCGCGGTGACCGACGACAATCTCGCGAATGACGGGGAGTGACCGCGCCAGCACGCTGATTCCCGACTCGCCACCTTCGGGCGCGAAGGTGAACGGATCGGCTTCCCAGGCCGCGTACTCGTCCGGAAAACGGCTTTCGACTTCCGCGCGCGGCAGGCCCTCCCAGTGGCCGTGACTGATTTCGCGCAGTCCGTCGGAGGTGATTGGCTTGAGGCCATGAGGTTTGGCCAGGATGGTTGCAGTCTCCATGGCGCGATCGAGGGTGCTGGAATAGATGCAGGCGATCTTCTCGCTCGCCATGCGCTTGGCCAGCAACTCCACCTGGTGCCGACCTTCGTCCGAGATGTAGACATTGTCGGCGCCGGAGAATTTGTCTTCGGCGGTCAGAGTGGTCGCCCCGTGGCGGATGAGGAACAGGCGGGTAGTCATCAGGGTGTCACCAGCATTCCTGCCAGCAGTGCGGTTCTGGGCGCCAGGCTTGGAATGTGTATGAATTCGAGGTCTTTCTGATGGGCGTTCGCTCCGAATGCCCCGAAGCCATCAAGCGTGGGGGCCAATTGGGCCGTAAAGTTCCCATCGGAGCCGCCCCCGACGCGCGCCGCCCCCACTTCAAATCCAAGTTCGCGCGCAAGCTGTTGAGCCTTATGGAGCAGCTTCATGGTGCCATCGGAGGGTTCCATGGGCGGGCGATTGAGGCCGCCGCTGACATCGTATTGCGTACCCTCCAGGGCTTTGATCGAGCGGATGGCGGCATCGATGCGGGCGGCCTCCTCGGGCTCCCAGACGCGCACATCAACCTGAAGGACAGCGATGTCCGGAACGACATTCGAGACCGTTCCGCCGCGAATCACGTTGGGGCCTATTGTTGTGCCTTTCGCAAGATCTTGCAGAGCAAGAAGCTCCTGAATGAGGTGTGCGGCACTCACGATGGCGTTCCTGCCTTTTTCGGGCTCGACCCCCTGGTGCGCCGCCCTGCCATGGATCGTGATCGTGTAATCGCCCACGCCCTTGCGGGCGATCTTCAAGTCTCCGTTCATATAGGGAGCCTCGAGCACCAGGACCCCCCGCGCGCCGCGTGCCAAGCCCTCAATGAAGGGGCGGGAGGCTTCCGACCCGGCTTCTTCGTCCGCGGTCAGAAGCAGATCTATAGTCAAGGCCGGCTTACGCTTCAGGGCCTGAAGAGCGCGCAATGCCCACAGCGCCTGAACTGCGCCCGCCTTCATGTCGTACGTGCCCGGGCCGAGGGCGCGTTCGCCGTCGATGCGCCACGTTTCCTTCCAGGCACCCACCGGGTAGACGGTGTCCATGTGGGCCAGCAAAACCAACCGGTCATCGCCCGATCCTGGAATGTGCGCATGCAATATGTCGCCGCTTGGATCCTCGTGGCGTTGGAGCGTGCCAAGTTCTGAGTACCATGCCTGATTCACGTCCTGGACGCGCTTAATCCCCTGGGTGTCGCCGGTGGGCGATTCCAGACGTACGAGGTGTTCGATGTCTCGCAGGATGTCATCCGTGTGGGCTTGCAGGTAAGACAGTGTATCTTTCATCAACACTCCATGGCACCGTTAGCAGTCCGAGGGGCCGGGCAGCCAATCGACCGCCGCGGCCCAAGCGTTTGCGTTCTCCATAATGATATCGCACACGGGATCTTTCACGTCGTAATAGGCCTCCACATCGTCCGCAACGTGCCTGGTAAGGTTTTCCTTCACGCGACCATAGGCTGCTGCGGTCGCGCCGTGACCACGCAGGTAGTCCCTGAAGAGCAGCGCATACCTCTGATTTGCGCGACCTTGGATGCGGACGTGCACGTTCGTTGCCCTGCGGCCGGGCGGCGCCTTGAAAAACCATTTCTGCCACTGGTCGGGAGATTCGTCCCAGCCGGAGGGAATGTGATCGCCATTGATCTCGAGAAGCCGGATGTATCCCGACTTCGTCAGCCCGCAGGCTCAACGTCCGCATCAAGCACCGCAACCGTGATCTGAATGTCGATAATGTCCTTGGCTTGCAGGCCCGGCACGGACGGTCGAGCCGATACGGTCGACCCGCCGGGCGCCCGCACCAAGTGCGAGGCGGAGGTGACTGCCGATCGCGTGGAACTCCTCGGGCCATGTTTCGAGATAACTCACGCTCTGGATCACTCTCTAGATCCCTTCCCCGAATCCGATCCGTCCCTGCAGACCTGCATTCTCAATGAGGCGCCTCAGCCATCATAACCGCCCGTGACGCCGTGTGTGCGGGGAATAGCCGGAATGGGGGGCGTATGCACGTATAATCCGACCGGGGATAGCCAAGGGTCTTGCATCTTCCGGGATCTGGACCCGGAGAGTTCAGCCCGCATCCTGCATGGGAGCATCGCACCCGGACATGAGACTGCCGAGCCTGACGTTATTCTTCCCCTGCTACAACGACGGCGGCACCATCGCCACGATGATCGTGCGCGCCATGCAGGTGGCGCCGACCGTGACCGACGAGTTCGAGATCCTGGTGATCAACGATGGCAGCCGGGACGATTCGGCGCTTGTTCTTGAAGAGATGAGGCGACTGTATCCGGAGCACGTGAGAGTGATGGAAGAGATGCGCCCGAGCGGCTACGGCGGCGTGCTGAGAAAAGGCTTTGCCTCGGCCCGCAAAGAGTGGATCTTCTACACGGACGGCGATGCGCAGTACGATCCTCGCGAACTGCCGGTGCTCGTGCAGGGGCTGACCCCGGACACAGATATGGTCAACGGTTACAAGATCAAGCGGCGCGATCCTTTCCACCGGATCTGGATCGGTCTCGCCTACCAGTACTTCGTCAAGTTTGCCTTCGGTCTTGTGATTCGAGACGTGGATTGCGACTTTCGACTCATGCGCCGCTCCATATTCGACGTTGTCAAACTGGAATCGCAGAGCGGAACGATCACCTTTGAGATGGTGAAGAAGATTCAAGACGCCGGATTCAAGATCGGCGAGGCCCCCGTGCATCACTACTATCGCCAATACGGCGTATCGCAGTTCTTCGATATACCGCGTGTGCTCCGCACGCTTGTGGATCTTGTCCGCTGGTGGTGGCGATTGGTGGTGCGAAAAGAGCATCGCCCGGCGCCGCGCTAGCCGGGGAAGCTCCTCACAGCCTCGATGACGCTCTCCACCTGGCTGCTCGTCAGATGGGGTCCCATCGGCAGGCTGACGGCAGTCCGCGCGATTTCCTCGGTGATCGGGTAGGTGCCACTAGCAAGTGCCATCTCGGCATACGCAGGCGACAAATGGGGGGGAATGGGATAGTGGATGAGGGTTCCGATACCCTGGCTGAGAAGATGTCGCTGCAGCGCATCCCGTTTGAAGTGTCGGATGACGAACAGATGCCAGACCGGCTCCATCTCATCCGCCACCTGCGGCAACACCACGCCCGCGACGCCCGCCAGTCCCTGCTGATAGAGGGAGACCAGATGCCGGCGACGCTCATTCCACTCTTCGAGGTGCCGCAATTTGACACGCAGGAAGGCTGCCTGCAGCGGGTCCAGCCGGGAGTTGTAGCCCTTGATCTCGTTGGCGTACTTGGTCCGCGATCCGTAGTTGCGGAGCAATCTTACGCGGTTCGCCAGATCATCATCGTTAGTAGTGACAGCGCCCGCATCGCCCAGCGCGCCCAGATTCTTGCTCGGGTAGAAACTCCAACCGGCCGCGTCACCCAAGCTGCCCACGCGAGTGCCTTTGTGGCGGGCACCGTGCGCCTGCGCGGCATCCTCGATCACTCTGAGGTTGTGCCGCGAGGCCACGTCACAAATCGCATCCATGTCCGCGGGCTGCCCGTATAGATGAACCGGCAAGATTGCCCGGCAGCGGCTGCTTAGAGCGGCTTCAATCCGACCGGGGTCCAAATTGTAGGTGCCTGGGTCTGGCTCGACGGCGACCGGCTTCGCGCCGGCATTGGACACGGCCAGCCAAGTCGCGATGTACGTGTTGGCAGGCACTATGACCTCGTCCCCGGGGCCGATGCCGCATGCCCGCAGGATGAGGTGCAGAGCGTCCAGTCCGTTGGCCACGCCGATACAGTGCTTGACTCCGCAATATGCCGCGAACTCGGCCTCGAAGGCCTCGACCTCCTCGCCCAAAACGTACATGCCTGAGCTCATAACGCGGTGATAGGCCACATCCAACTCGTCTTGTAGTTCCCGTGTGGCGGCCTGAAGATCAAGGAAGGGGACGCTCATGCGTGGCTGGCCCCTACGGCTTTGAGAAAGTCGGGGTATTCGTCCAGATAGTCGTTGATATCGTACAGCTCGGAGGCGAGCACCAGACACACAGAGTCGGAGGAGAAATTCAAGAGCTCACGCCAGATGCGCGGGGGCACATGCAGCCCGCAATCGGCGCGGTCAAGTCGAAAAAGCTGCTGGCTGCTTCCGTCGTTCGTGGCGACGTCAAGGCTGCCCGACACAGCGATGATGAATTGATGGCAGGTCTTCAGCGCGTGCCCGGCTCGCTTTTCGCCGGCGGGGATATTATAGAGGTAGAAAATGCGCTTGATGTCAAAGGGAACATGGCGCGTCGACTCGACAAAGGTCAGGTTTCCCCGGGAGTCCGCGAACTTTGGCAATTGGATAATGGTGCAGGGCTGCTGGCTCATTCGCTGGGGTAGCGGATCCGTGCTCATGTGGGCGGGACGATAGGCGGCCTACTGCGCGGCCGAGTCCACTCGGCTCAAGAGATCGGAGGCCCGGTATATGTAGAGAAAATCATAACCATTGATGCGGATGATCTTCTCCGGCGGGATGCCATCGAGGCCGTCTTTCAGTCCATTCCGCGTCTGGTTGTAATGGTCGACGACCGCATACTCGGATCCTCTCAGTATGCTAACCAACTCCGGATCGGAAAGTACGAGGCTGTTCATCGGTACGGTCGTGCCCTGGAAATAGTACGAGAAGCAGCCATATCCGTTGGCGGACATTACTGTCAAGTTCCGTGCAGCCGGCTTCTGCGACAAGTAGCCTGCGGCCTGATCAAGGCCCACGCCGTAGCCGGTAACAGCGAGGGTGGGATTCTGGGTGCCCGGTTGCATGGCCTCCATGACTGGATTGTAGTACGACATGAAGTATGGATAGGCAGTCAAAGAACTCCCGAGTTGGAACGCAAGGAATGCGCCGAAAATCGAGCCTGTGATCGCGGCGCGGTCAAGTTTCGCGAAGCGTCGCCGGAGCAGATCCCACCCGCGGGCGACGCCAAGGCCCGCAACTAATTCCATGCACATGTAGCTCGTGAGAATGTAGTGGGGAGGCTTGGGCCCCCGTTGAACGCTGAAAAGCAGCACGAACGCCGCCGCCAGCGCCAGGGAGTCCAGGGCGAGCAGCCTGTAATGCAGTTCGGTCCGCCTTCTTTGGTAGAGGATCGCGAGGGCGATGCCGAGCGCTAAGCCGAGCCAAGTGAGAGGGGTTGTCCGCCACGCTAGATCCGACAAGTAGAGTCGCAGCCCGCCGAAGACCGTATCCAGACCAAAGGCGCCGGGATCCAATCCCGGAACGACCGAAAGGCGCGCCCCCTGGAACGTGTAGCTGAGCGCGTTGCCGTAGACCTCGTACAGCATCTTGCCAGGCGCCACCCACATCCCGGGCCAGAACAAGACGTAGCCGGCGGCTGTGATCATGAGCCAGATCGCCATAACCCTTGCCCGTTCCAGGAACGCTCTCCACAAAGATGGCCCCCGGGCCATCAGCACGTCGATGGCCAACACGAACGCTATCAGGGCGAATAGCAGAAAACCCGAGGACTTAGTGAGCTGCGCCAGGGCGGCGCAAATTCCGGACACCAGCAATGCGGCAAACCGATGCCCGTGCCAGAGGTACACCAGAAGGGACAACAGTGAGATGAGAATGAACAGGCCGAGGAAGGCCTCGTGGTTCAGCAGCCGGGAGTGACCCAGCACGAACGGGGAAACCGATATGAAAGAGGTCGCTAAGAAGGCGCTGCGGGCGTCAAAGAGCCGCCTGAGCAAGAAGTAAACCAGCAACAGCAGGCCGACAATGACGATGACCTGCAGGCCGCGGCTGACAATAAGAAGTTGCAGCGGGTCCTTGCCGTGGGCGGGCAGAAACGCGTCGAACTTGCCGGGCTTCAAGTAGCCCTGTCCGAGGGCGCGGTATTCGGGGAAGTAGGTCAGCATGCCGGCGGCCACTACCCACATGGTGGTCACGGCGGGGTGATACTCGTAGATCGTGTTTGCGAATTGCCGCTGACCGAGGGCGTAGTAGAAATTGGCGCCCTGCCTAAGCCAGAAGGGTTCATCGACGGAGGTGAAACTTCCCAAACCCGCGAACCGAGGCGCTGCACTGAGGGAAAGCAGTGCAACGATCAGCAGGATGTCTTGCCATCTCTTCATTAGGAGGGGATCCGCGGTCGACACTTCGACCGGCGAAATGGAATTCTACTATACAAGGACGCGGGCAGGCGAGCGCCACGCGCTGGAACGATCAACAAGTGCGGTCAGCCTCCAGCAGCCCACGATATAATTCCTGCTCGCCATATGCCATGACAAAAATACTTGTAGTTGGGCTCGGATCGATCGGCCGCCGACATCTCCGCAACCTGGTTGCCCTCGGCGAGCATGACGTGGTACTCGTGCGGTCGCATCGAAGCACGCTGCCTGATGAAGAGCTGGCGGGCTTTCCGACCGAAGTCGATCTCTCGGAGGCACTGAAGAAGCACCGCCCCGACGGCGTTGTGATTGCAAACCCGACTGCGCTGCATCTCGAGTCGGCCCTCCTGGCGGCTGATACTGGCTGTGCGATTCTGCTGGAGAAACCGATATCGCACTCGCTCGAAGGCCTGGAGAAGCTGGAGTCAACCGTCGAGCGCTCCGGCTCCAAGGTGTTGGTCGGATTCCAGTTCCGTTTTCATCCGGCGCTTGCCCGCGCCGCGCAGTGGATTGCCGAGGGAGCGATCGGGCGAATAATGTCGGCGCATGTCTACTATGGCGAGTATCTGCCGGCTTGGCATCCCTGGGAGGACTACCGCAAAGGTTATGCCGCCCGCGCCGACCTGGGCGGGGGTGTCCTCTTGACCCAATGCCACTCGCTGGACTATCTCCCCTGGCTGGTGGGCGAGGCCGAGGCCGCTTGGGCGTTCCTGGCAAGAACCAGCGACCTTGACGTTGATGTTGATGACACCGCCGAAATTGGCTTGCGCTGCGCCGGCGGGGTGCTGGCAGGCCTGCACCTTGATTTTGTCCAGCAGCCGCCCTCACACGACTTGCAGATTAGCGGTACGGGGGGGCTGTTGCGATGCGATCTTTTGTCCGGATTGGCCAGACTGTATCGTGCCGAGGACAAGGAATGGACCGAATTTCCGATTCCAGAGAACTGGGAACGGAATGTGATGTTCCAAGACGAGATGGGTCACTTTCTGGCTGTAGCGCGAGGCGAGGTAGACCCGGCGTGCACGCTCAATGACGGTTTGCGGGTGATGAGAATTATCGCTGCAGCGCAGGAATTGCAGCTTTCAGGCCGCCTCGTCAGTTTGAGACAGTGACCTTGTCCCACAAGATCATCGTGGAGTTCCTGCGAACGAAGACGCTGGTACCGGGCGCGATCAGCGCCGTCTCATAGGCTTTCAGATAGGGCGCCGCCTCCGCACTGGTGCCGGGCCAGATGGACACGATGACGTCGGGCTTCAGGTCGCCGATCGTGTGCGCGTAGTCCCACTTCATGTGACCCGGTCGCATGTCGGGAATGTCCTCGATGCTCATTGGCGTGCGCACCCCCTCGTGCGCAATGTAAGGATCGGTCTTGCCCAGGATATCCAGCACCGGGTCGTCGGGCAGCAGGTAGGGGATCGTTCCCGCCCCCACGACGGCAATCGAAGCGCCTGGTTTGGTGGTTCCCAGAAGCGCGAGGGCGATGCCGAGATTGTGGTCGCTTCCGGCGACGTAGTCCGGCCGCCGGGCAAGATCCCAGCGCTCGATTGATTTCCAGTCGCCCATCAAGAGATTTAGATTGAGCAGGGCGACAACGAACAACCCGAGCCAAACCAGCCGCGAGCCGACCTGGGCCAAGGGCCGGGCTCCGATGGCAAGCGTGGCCTTCTCCCGCAGCGCCTCCACGGCAATCATCAGGCTTGCGAAGAAGAGCGGCATGGCGATCACGATGTAGCGGTTCGCGCCGCCGTGGTCTTCCCAGGCATCCCCGCCCACGTAGACGCTGTAAGCGATCTGCCCGAGCAAGACCGCCAGGGGCAGCATCACCTTCCAGTCCCGCCGAACGAAGAAGATGGCGAGCGGGAGGAAGAAGAGCACCCAGTTAGTGTAGTAGATGAACCAAACGAGAGCATAAAGTCCCCGCAGGATGCGCAGGGAGAATGGCCAGCCTGTAACCTTGAGATAGTACGTGTTGGGGAGCCAGTCACCGTAGTAAAGGTAACTCGCCATGAATTGGCCGCCCAGGAAAAGGATGAGCAGTCCCAATCCCCACAGCAGATGCTGGCGGCGGTGCTGCTTCTGAATCAGGAGCATCACGCCCAGGATGACCAAATACGGCACCGCCATGTCGGACCGCAGCAGGGTGGAAACGGCCAGAAGCACGTACAGCCACGGGCTGAAACGCTCGTTGCCGTTCCTCAGGATGATCCAAATACTGGCGGTGAGGATCAGCGCCAGGGCACTGACTTCCATGCCGAGCAGCCCGTACGAATTAAGCGGTGCGTAGAAGGCGGTGAGCGCAACCGCCCCCAGCATGGCAAGCAAGTCAGTCGTGAGGTGCTCAACGATGCCGCGCACAAAGAAGAGGTTGGCAGCCAGCAAGCCCGTACCGGTGATTTGGACCGCAAGGCTGACTTTGGCTGGCGGGAGAGGCAGCAGGTGCAGCGCGGCCATGTAGAAGACCCACAGGGGATTCGTAAAACCCTGGACGCGCTCGCCAATGTTCCAGACCAGACCATTGCCGTGGGCCAGGTTGTAGGCGTAGCGCATCGAGATCATGGCGTCGTCGAACAGCACGTAGTAGCGTGTGCCGTCCACGACGAAGCTGGTCGCCAGGATGTAGCGCCAGGCGTAGTACAAGAAACCGGCCACAAGCATCCCAAAAAGCGTGTTGCGGAGCACCTTGGGGTTCATGCGCGGCGGATTATAACAGTAGGGATTTGGGCAGGTATGCGGGGGTCGAGGGTAGGCTCCCTGGGCGGGCAACATGCCAAAATTCAATCGGTGAATTTTGGAGTATAATGGCGAGCGCGGTCGTATCGGCAGCGTCCCGCTCACCGGTTTCTCGGATGGGCTGGAGGACGGCGGGTGGCCCACGGGCGCAAACACTTTCCTAGGGAGTATTTGATGGCAAAAGCGAAATTAATCAGCCCGTACGGGGGCGGGCTCGTCGACCTGGTCAAAACGGGGGAGGAGCGGGATGAGATTCTGGGCCGGGCGCCGGCGCTGCCTTCGATCAAGATCACGATGCGGAACCTTTGTGATCTCGAGCTGCTGGCTACGGGCGCCTTTTCACCGTTGGACCGCTTCATGGGCAAGGCCGATTACGAGCGCGTGCTGCACGAGATGAGGCTGTCCGACGGCCTGCTCTTTCCGCTGCCGATCACGCTCACGGCGGATCCAAAGGAACTTCCGACGGTCGGGGAGGATCTCGTTCTGCGGAACAGCAACAATGATGTGATGGGCGTCATGACGCTGGAGGAGGTCTTTCACTGGGACCCGCAGACGGAAGGAGCCCTGGCCTACGGCTCGACGGATGCCAAACATCCCATGGTCTCGGAGATGGCCCGCTGGGGGCAGGTCTGCATCAGCGGGGCGATCAAGGTGGTCAACCTGCCAAAGTACCATGACTTCGTGGACTTGCGTCGGACGCCGACCCAGGTGCGCCTCATGCTGGAAAACATGGGCAACGCCAACGTGGTCGCGTTTCAAACCCGCAATCCCTTGCACCGTATCCACGAGGAGCTCACCAAGCGGGCCGCCGCCCAGGTCGGTGGCTCTCTGATCATTCATCCTGTCGTCGGCATGACCAAGCCCGGTGACGTGGATCACTACACGCGGGTTCGCATCTACAAGGCGCTGGTCGACAACTACTACGACAAGAAGACAACCTTGTTGAGCCTGCTGCCATTGGCCATGCGCCTGGCGGGCCCCAAGGAAGCCCTGCTGCACGCCATCGTGCGCCGCAATCATGGCGCCAATCACTTCATCGTTGGGCGTGATCACGCCGGCCCCGGAAAGGACTCGACCGGGAAGCCCTTCTACGGGCCTTACGAGGCTCAGGAGCAGATGCAGAAGTACGAGCACGAGCTGGGTGTTAAGATGGTTCCCTTCGAGGAGCTCGTCTATCTGCCGGATGAAGACCGCTATGTCGAGGGCCGCGACGTCCCGGCCGGGGCGCGCATCCTGAATATTTCCGGGACGCAGGTCCGCGAAGATTACCTTGCCAAGGGCAAACTGCTGCCCGTTTGGTTCACCCGGCCAGAGACCGCAGCAATCCTGCGCGAGATGTATCCCCCGCGTGACAAGCAGGGCTTCTGTATCTGGTTCACGGGGTTGAGCGGCTCAGGCAAATCAGCCACGACGCAAGTGCTGACGTCGCTGTTGTTGGAGCACGGGCGCGAAGTTGCCATTCTCGATGGGGATGTGGTCAGGACACACCTGTCCAAGGGTCTGGGCTTCAGCAAAGAGGATCGCGACACGAACATCCTTCGCATCGGATTTGTGGCGGGCGAGATCGTCCATGCCGGCGGCGCCGTCATCTGCGCGGCCATCAGCCCCTACCGCAATGCACGAAATGAGGCGCGCCGCATGGTCGGTGACAACTTCATCATGGCCTACATGGACACCCCTGTCGAAGTTTGCGAGGAACGTGACGCCAAGGGCCTGTACGAAAAAGCCCGGCTGGCGGTCGCAGCAGGGCATCCCATGGGTTTCACCGGCGTGGACGATCCCTATGAACCCCCGGTGGACCCTGAGATCACCCTGAAAGGTTACGGGGCGACACCCGAAGACAATGCACGGGAGATCATCGGATATCTTCAGCAGCAAGGTTTCCTGCCCGCGCAGGGCTAAGAGAGCCGGCTGACACCGCTGATCCGCCCCGACAACAAGAGCCATCGCATTAGATGATGAAGACTCGCCTTAGCCTGCGCGCGGCCTCCTTCCTGCTTCTGGGAGTCCTGGCTGCGGTTGGCGTCGGCTTGGTATTGCAAGCCACGCCTGAAGGTCTGGGCCTCAGCGACGATTCCATCGCGTACATTGCCGGAGCGCGCAGCATGCTGTCGGGTTACGGCTATCGGGAAGCCTGGCTTGCAAGCAATGGGCCGGTCACGCACTTCCCCCCGGCCTACCCATCCGCGCTGGCAGGTCTGGGTCTGGTGGGCCTTGACCCTCTGCGCGGGGCACGATTCCTGAATGCGCTGCTCTTCGGACTGAATACTTCCCTCATGGGCATCCTGGGCTGGCGAATGTCCCGGTCTCTCCTGCCGGGGCTGGCTCTTGCCACGCTATTCGTCCTCAACGGATCGCTCCTGCAAGTGCATGCCAGCGCTCTCAGCGAACCACTTTTCATTTTCTTCAGCCTGCTGGCGTTTTGGGTCTTCGACCTCTATTTTGAACGGGATACGCACTGGCTGTGGCTCGTCGTATGCGGCTCGATGGCGGGACTGGCTTATTTGACCCGCTATGCAGCCCTGGGCCTCGTGCTGACCTTCCTGGCAGCCCTCGTGATCCTTCAAGATTCGTGGCGAAAGCGATGGATCAGCACAGGCATATTCATTGGAAGCTTTCTGCCTTGGGCCGCAGGATGGGCGCTCCACAACGCCGTGGCAGGAGGCTCGGTAACAAACCGGGTCCTGGTCTGGCACCCGATCTCGGCAGGCAACTTTGATACAACCTTACGGACCGTCTCGATGTTCTTGATGCCGGTTGAGACCTGGCGACTCGCATGGTTCAAGATCCCCGGCCTGTTCCTGACACTGATCCTAGCCGTCTTGATGGCCGTGCTCGGCTGGGTCGTTGTCATAGCGCTGCGCCGGCTGCGGCAGCCCGTGCGGCCACACGGCCAAGTGGTCGCGTTTACCAGCGCCGTCTTTGTATGCTGCTACCTGGCATCCATCGTCGCGGCCATGTCGTTCTTTGATGCGTCAACCAAGTTCAAACTGCGAATCCTGGCCCCGGTCTATGTGGCTGTTCTGATCTTGCTGGTGGCGGCGGGAACCTGGCTGTGGCAGCGGCGGCGGGAACTGGTGATCGTCGTGGCCCTGGCCTTGGTCGGTATGTCGGCGTTTGGACAATACGATGTCGTAACGACGCTCGCCAAAGGCGGACAAGGCTACGCTTCTTTCAAGTGGTACGATTCGAAGGCCATGGAGTTTCTGCGGGGATTGGATGCCGGCGTCCGCATATATACGAATGAACCAGGCGCTGTATATCTCTACACGGGCCGCGCCGCCTATGTGTTGCCCGATCGTGTTGACCCCGTGACGGCAGAGCAGCGACCCGGTTTCGACCGGGGAGTGCTCGAACTCCAGGCTGACGTGAACTCCGGCCATGCCGTGCTGGCGTTGTTCAGCGGGGGCGACAGCTCGGTCTCGAACGATGCGGCACTTAGCAGCGGACTTTACCTCGCGGACAAGTCGGCCGGCGCGGAGATCTACACGGCATCGCCCTGAGAGGCCCCATGAAGATTCAGGACAAGTTTGACATCGGCGGTCGCATCGCTCTCGTCACCGGCGGAGGCGGCTTACTTGGCTCCGAGTTTTGCCGGACGCTCGCCGAAGCCGGCGCCCAGGTGGCTGTTGCAGACATTTCCCGCGCGGCGGCCGAGCGCGTGGCAGACGATCTGACCGGGCAGGGGTATCAGGCGACCGCCTTTGAGTGCGATATCTCCGATCCCGAATCGGTCGGCAAGTTGGTAAGAGATATCCTGGGTTCCTTCGCGGGGCTCGATATCCTGGTGAACTGCGCGGCTCTCGACCCAAAATTCGACGCCGAGGCAGTCAAACGTGGAATCACACCCGGCAGCTTTGAGGACTATCCCCTGGACCAGTGGAACGCGGCATTGCGCGTCAATTTGACCGGGATGTTCCTGGTGACGCAGGCGAGTGTCAAGCCGATGCTGGAACACGGGCGACGAGGCAGCATCATCAATATTTGTTCGACGTATGGCCTGAACGGGCCAGACCAGAGCATCTATGTGAAGGAGGGCAAACGCGTCGCCTTCAAACCGGTCTACTACACCGTGACCAAGGCCGGCGTACTGGGATTCACAAAGTATCTCGCCGCCTACTACGCCGACAGCGCAATCCGGGTGAATGCCTTGACGCCCGGGGGCGTCTTCAACGACCATGAGGACTACTTTGTCAAGAACTACTCTGCACGCACGATCCTCGGACGAATGGCGCGCCCCGATGAGATGAATGGGGCGTTGCTGTTTCTGGCGTCGGACGCCTCGTCCTACATGACGGGGGGGAACCTGGTGGTGGACGGCGGGTGGACTGCATGGTGACCGGATACCAAGGGCGCACGCGGCAATCGAGGTCTGCCAAACCACCCATGACTGAAGTCCTGGCCATCATCCCGGCGCGCGGCGGCTCCAAGGGGATTCCCCGCAAGAACATTCGATTGTTTGCGGGCTACCCATTGCTCGCGTACTCGATTGCTGCCGGCCTGCAGGCGGAGACCGTGACTCGCACGATCGTTTCAACCGACGACGGCGAAATCGCCGGCGTGGCCCGTGATTTTGAGGCGCAGGTTCCCTTCATGCGGCCGCCTGAATTGGCGCAGGATGATACGACAGACCTGCCGGTGTTCCAGCAGGCGCTTACGTGGCTGCGCGAGCACGAGGGGTATGTGCCCGACGTCGTGGTGCAGTTGCGTCCCACGTCTCCGATCCGCCCACGCGGGTTGGTCGATGAGGCGGTCCGCGCACTAGCCGAGCATGCGGACGCCGATAGCGTGCGCGGCGTGGTCCCGGCAGGACAGAACCCGCACAAAATGTGGCGCCTCGCGGGCGAGTCCGGGCCAATGACCCCGCTACTGACGGTCGATGGTCTCGCCGAGCCATACAATGCCCCGCGCCAGAGTCTGCCCCAAGTCTATTGGCAGACAGGACACGTAGATGCAATTCGCGTCGGGACCATAGTCTCCGGCGGCTCCATGACCGGAAGAACGATCTATCCCTTGATGATCGATCCGCGCTATGCGGTAGATATTGACAATCCGGCGGATTGGTCCAGATACGAAGCGTTGGTGTACGGGGCTTCGCTGGATTTGGTGCTACCGGCTCAAGCCCGTCGACCGATGCCAGAGCGAATTGATTTGATTGTTACAGATTTCGACGGGGTGATCACGGACAACCGCGTGTGGGTGGATGAAAACGGCAAAGAATCGGTGGTCGCTTCGCGCAGCGACAGCATGCACATCCGAGAGCTGCGCGAGCGCGGCGTGGAAGTGGTCATCCTGTCGTCCGAACCCAACCCGGTCGTCCGCGCGCGCGCCGGCAAAATGGGTGTGGTGGAGATCGTGCAGGGAATTGACATCCACGGCAAAGGCCAGGCCCTCAAGTCGCTGATTTCCGGCAAGAAGCTTGCTGCAGCCAATGTGGTCTACATAGGAAATGACTTGAATGACCTGCCCTGCTTCGAAGTCGCCGGGTGGTCCGTGGCCGTTGCCGACGCCTACCCCGAAGTTCGGCGGGCGGCCGACTTCGTACTGAAAGCTGCAGGCGGCCACGGGGCGGTGCGGGAGTTGTGCGATATGGTCCTCGCCGGAATTCGTGCCCGTGAGGCTTCGAAAGTGGAGAACCCAAATGACGCGTGAGGTGAGATTTGGCAATCGGGTCGTTGGCGACGGCCACCCCGCCTACGTAATTGCCGAGATCGGAATTAATCACAATGGCGACCTGGATGTGGCCAAGCGCATTGTGGACGAGGCGTTGCACGCCGGTGCGGATGCTGTCAAGCTTCAGAAACGCAGCCCGGCGCACTCCACGCCCCCTGAACAGCAAAAGCAGATGCGGGAAACACCCTGGGGGTACATTAGCTACCTTGAGTATAGACACAAGGTTGAATTCACCCAGGCCCAGTATCAGGAATTTGACGCGTACTGCAAGGAGAAGGGCATCGACTGGCTGGTCTCGGTGTGGGACGAGCCCTCGGTGGATTTCATGCAGGAATTCGAAACGCCCGGCTACAAGATTCCCTCGGCCTCGTTGACCGACGGCAATCTGCTGCGATACGTCCGGAAGACCGGCAAGCCCATCATCCTTTCGACCGGCATGTCCACGATGGCTCAGATCCGGGCGGCCGTCTCCATTGTTGGGCCCGAGAACCTGATAATGATGCACTGCACCAGTACCTACCCCTGCGAGCCCGCGGAGCTCAATCTGCGCATGGTTCGGACCCTGCGCGACGAATACCCTGCGACGCCCATTGGTTACTCCGGCCATGAGGTCGGGCTGGTGCCGTCGGCCATTGCAGTCGCCCTCGGCGCATGCATGGTGGAGCGACACATGACGCTTGACCGCGCCATGTGGGGGAGCGATCAGGCGGCCTCCGTCGAGCCGGGCGGCTTTGAACGCCTGGTCAAGTACATTCGCGTAACCGAAGAGTCACTCGGTGACGGGGTCAAGCGGGTGTACGACAGCGAAAAGCCCTCCATGCAGAAGCTGCGGCGGATCGCGGGAGAAGACTAGCGGTACGGGCACATGCGCGCCTGGGCCCGCTTGCCTCGACGATGAGCACGGTGCCGGTGTTGCGGCGGAGGTTGCGGCCGGTCGCCAGGACTCTGCAGGCGGTTGCCCGTTGGAAGCGGCTGTCCTTCCGCGACGCTCCTCCGATCTTTGGAAATGCCAAACCCAAGAGCGGGTCACATCTGCTCTGGCAGGTGTTGCAGGGATTCACTCGCGTCATGCCGTTGGCGTACGTCCGAGCGGAGCCGATCCGCACGATCACCAAGGCCGGCCGCCGCAAGACTGCTGGCGAGATTCTCACCGAGCTGTCCGGCGTCCCGCGGGGCGTCGTCGGCTGGGGCTACGTTGATCCGACCCCTGAAAACGTCGACTTTCTGTGCCGGCCAGGGCGGGTGAACTACTTTCTCTATCGCGATCCTCGCGATCTGCTTGTCTCCCAAGTCTTCTTCGCCACCGACATGTATGAAGACCACGGCATGCACGCCTACTACAATTCGCTGCCAGATTTCGCGTCGCGCCTCAACGTTGCCATTACCGGCATCGACCAGGACGGCCTCAAGATGGCGAGCGTCAAGCAGCGCTATGAAGGAGTTCTTGCCTGGCGGCAGACTGCCGGTGTCCTCTGCCTGCGCTACGAAGACTTCCTGTCGCGCCCGGAAGCCACATTCCAGGCGATGTTGGACGAGGTGGAAAAAGCGGGCTATCGCATCCGCATGGGCCGGCCGCAGGCAGCGCGTATCCTCGCAAACTCGATCCAGCCGCATAGAAGCCGCACGTTTCGATCAGGCAAGGCGGGCGGATGGCGCGATCACTTCACTGCAGAGCACAAGCGCTTGTTCCTGGACGTGGCGGGTGATCTGCTGGTCCGGTTGGGTTACGAAGAGGGCGACAACTGGTGAGCGCCCTGTTTGCTCTTGAATGGCCCGTCGGATAGCATGGGCGTAAGCGGCTTCCTTACCCAGCGAGTGCTGCGCGGCACGGTCCGCAGGCTTAACAATTTTCGGATTGCACGCGCCGCCCGGCAGGTGGCCAGACTCTCCGCGGCCCCACGGGGCAGGCCGGTCGTATTCTTCAAGGCCTCCACCGGGATCGATGATCTCTCCTGGAACAGCGGTTTTCATCTGCTTGTATCATGGGCGCTTCGTCTGAAGGGCGTGCCCGTGGTGTATTTCGCCTGCAGGAGCGGCATGAGTTGATGCGTCCTCGGCACGGACCGTGACGACGTGCGGCGCAATCCGCCGTGCCGATCCTGCATCCATCAGTCCGAGGCTCTGTATGCCGGGGTCGCGGCGGCCGGAGAAGGACGCCAACGGGACTATCCTGCGGAATCGGAAGTCCAATGGTTCGCCTTTGACAGGGATCCCGAGCTCGCAAAGGCAACCCAGGGACTTAACCTTAAGGACTTGATGGCCTTCACGTGGAGCGTCGATTTGCGCGACGGGCGTCCTGCGGCCTCCGGCGAGGGCGTGACCCCGCAAGCTGACGGTCCCATGCCGCTGGGTGCCCTTTGCGTTGCCTCCATGCGCTGGATCCTGCGGCGCCATACTCTGCCCGATGATGAACCAACGCGCTACCTGTATCGCGAATATTTGCTATCGGCCTGGAACGTGGCGCGGCAATTCACGCGGCTGCTCGATGAGATCGATCCGTCCGCGGTCGTGGTCTTCAACGGACAGTATTTTCCGGAGGCCGTCGCTCGCCTTGTCGCAAAACGACGGGGTCTGCGCGTGGTCACGCATGAGGTGGGGTTGCAGCCGGCCAGTGCGTTCTTCACAGAGGGGGAGGCCACGGCGTACCCGATCTCCATACCGCCAGGCTTCGAGTTGAGCGAGTCCCAGGCGACCCGACTCGACGCGTACCTCGAGCAGCGCTTCCAGGGAAAATTCACGATGGGCGGCATCCAATTCTGGCCGCACATGCGGGGCTTGGGCCCAGGCTTCCTGGAAAACGCGAGGCGTTTCCCGCAGCTCGTGCCCGTGTTTACCAACGTCGTCTTTGACACCAGCCAATCGCACGCCAACACGGTTTTTCCGGACATGTTTGCCTGGCTGGACATGGTGCTCGAGGTGATCAAGCGGCACCCTGAGACACTCTTCGTGATTCGCGCCCATCCGGATGAGACGCGCCTGCGCAAGGAGAGCCGCGAGACCGTCCAGCGGTGGGTGGCTGCTAATGGAGTCGACCGAATTGACAACGTTGCATTCGTCGCTCCCACGGAATACCTCAGCTCATACGAATTGATCCAGCGAGCCAAATTCGTGATGGTCTACAACTCCACGATTGGTTTGGAGGCCTCCATCATGGGCAAACCGGTTCTGTGCGGCGGGCGGGCGCGCTACACTCAACTTCCCACTGTCTTCTTTCCTCAGGACGCCGCGGCGCAGCGACGTATGCTCGAGGACTTCCTGGCAGCCGGAGCCATCCAGGTGCCGCCGGAATTCAAACAGAATGCCCGGCGTTTTCTCTACCTCCAGCTCTTCAGGGCATCGCTGCCGTTTGACGAATTCCTGCTCCCTTCGGTCCGAAAGACGCAGGCACGGCTGAGGCGCTTCGCCTGGGATCAGCTCCAGCAGGCCGATTCGGTGAACGTTGTCGTGAGCGGTCTGCTGGATGGCGGGGATTTTCTTCTGCAGGAGTAGGTACGGCCGACGGCAAAGCGCGCCAACGCCGCCGCGCATCAGAAGCGGCGTTTGAGTTGCCTCGACAGACTGGGAAGGCATAAGGATCCAGCGGGTCAATGTCTGCAAGATCGGTTCTGCGAAATTCCGTCTACCACGCTGAGAAGTTCTTCCAGGCCGCGCGCTTCGCGTCAACTCCGGAGCCTGAATACGGCTGGCCCATACTTCTTGGCATTTCGTTCCCAAAGAGCGGAACGCATCTACTTGACCAGATCCTGATGGGTTTCTCGAGAGTTGCCCCCTTTGCCCGGCGTTTGCACTCGTTCTACGCAGAGTACGAGGGCGAGAGCGGACGGAGTCGCAGCCCTGCGCAGGCCATCGCATGGCTCGATTCGCTGCGGCCCCGAGATGTGGCATCGGCCCATCTGTTTGCGCGGGCGGAGTCGGTGACGCGTGTTGTCCGCTCCGACTTCGTGTCCTACTTCATCTTCCGGGATCCAAGGGATGTGGTGGTCTCTCACGTCTTCTATGTGACGGACATCGCCCCGGAGCATGTCCACCACGAATACTATGCCTCGCTGCCGGATTTTGAAGCGCGACTGAAGGCCAGCATCCTCGGTCGTCCGGGCTTGGAAATCGAATTCCCCGACATCGCAGCCCGCTTTGCCCCATACGCCGCCTGGCTGGATCGCCCCGAAGTCCAGAAGCTGCACTTTGAGGACCTGGTCAATGATCGCCGGCGTACCCTTGGGCTCGTACTTGATCACTTCCTGGCCCGCGTCCACCTGCCTGCACCTCGCGAGACAATCCTCCAGGCGCTGGAATCCTCGATTAATCCTGCGCGCTCTCCAACATTCCGCTCCGGCAGGACCGGGGAGTGGCGCAAGTACTTCAGTCCAGAGTCCAAGCAAATCTTCAAGTCAGTCGCCGGCGACCTCCTCCAAAGGCTTGGGTACGAGGCCACGGATGCCTGGTAGGTAAGAAACAGAAGGCGCCGCCGATGCAAATCGGCGGCGCCTTCGCGAAGAGTCTTCCGCGTCCAGTGGACTATCTGGGGCGAAATACTCGATTAGTTGATCGAGGCGCAAAACGCCGTCGAAGGCCAGCTCACCTTTTCGCAAATGCGCCCTTTTCACCGTCAGGATCTCCCAGGCAGGTCACGATGATATCGGCGGAACTCAGGTCCTCGTTCTCGGTGTAGCCGTTCGTCGTGACTACGACGTGCAGGCCGGCTGCCTTGGCTGATAGAAGGCCATTGCTCGAGTTCCTCAATTACGATCGCCTGGTTGGGCTGCAGGCCCAGCCTGGTAAGCGCCAGAATGTAAATCTCCGGATCCGGCTTCTTCCTGCTCACGATATCGCCCGCCAGTACGAGGTCGAACCGGATGTCAGGCAGCAGCTTGCCGATGATGGCGCTGGCCGCCCGCTCGTTCGATGTAGTGCAGACAGCCAGCCGGAGATTGCGCCCGGCGGCCTCGCGCATCATGCGATGGATTCCCGGTCGCAGCGGGAGTTTGCCCTGATCGATCAGATCGACGAAGATGGCGGTCTTGCGTTGGTGCATTCGCCTGATGAGCGCATCGACGTCCGCTTCCGGCACCGGCTTGCTAAAGCTCTTTGTTTGCCAGTGGCGCTTCATGCGTTCCTTGCCGCCGCCAATCTTCAAGAGCTCGTGATAGTAATTGACGTCCCACTCGTCGGCGAAGCCGAATTCCTTGAACATCAAGTTGAACGCGACGCGGTGCCCGTCGCGCTCGGTGTCGACAATCACACCGTCCAAATCGAAGAAAACGGCCTTTACCATGCTCACGCCATTTGCCCGCGGCTGATCCCGTAGCGCCGATCCCGCCGCCCGGGTGCCCAGGCTACTTGGTCAGGAACTCGCGAATGACCTCGATTGCCATCCGGTTCTCTTCCTTCGTGCCGATCGTGACGCGGAACCAGCCGTCGCTGCCAAATTTTTCGCTGTCAGGTCGAAGGATCAGGCCCTTCTCTTCCGCGTACTTCACCACATCCATGCCCTTCTTGCCGGTGGCCCCACAGTCGAAGAGAATGTAGTTGGCCTTTGAAGGAAAGACGACCAGTCCCGGGACGTCGCTGAGGGACTCCGTGATGAAGTCAACCTCGCTATTGTTGTACTTCACCCGAAAGTCCAGCGCTTCTGTGTCCTCGAGGGCAGCCAGGGCCGCCCACATCGGGATGGTGCCAACGTTCCAGGGAAGCAGCGCTGCGGAGATCTGGCCGATCACATCCTTGTCGCCGAGGGCGTAACCGAAGCGCATGCCGGCCAACCCGTAGGCCTTCGAGAGTGTTCGGGTCACCAGAACGTTCTTGTACTTCTTGGTCAGCCCGACCTGCGACATGCCCAGCCCTGCATATTCTATGTAGGCCTCATCCACGATGAACGGGATGCCCGTTTCGGCAATGCGGACGAAGTCCTTGGCGTCCATGAAATTGCCGGTCGGGTTGTTGGGGTTTGCAATCACGATGATCTTGGTTTTGTCGGTGATGGCTTTGAGAATGGCGTCGGGGTCGAAGTGCACGAACTTGTCACGATACACCATGGGCACGGAGACCATCTTGCCGCCCAGGATCGTGCCGCGCAACTTGTAGATGCCGAAACAAGGCGTGTGCTGGATCACTTCCTCGCCGGGGGCCACGAACACCCGGAAGATGTTGTCGTACACCTCGCTGGAGCCGTTTCCCAGCATGACGTTCTCGGGCCCCCCCAGGCCGTTGATCTGCGCGATCTTGCCGCGCACCACCAGGCCCTGGTCAGGATACCGGTTGGCCATCCTGGCATACTTGATGATCGTCTCCATCACCTTCTCAGACGGCGGGTTCGGGTTTTCATTGGACATCATCCGATGGAGTTGCGGCTTCTTCCAGGCAAGTTCAATATGGCCCGAAATGTACATCGGTATACCCTGCACCCACGGCACAAAGTACTCGTCGATCTTCTTCATTGTTTGCTCCTGTTGTGTGGATATTCGAGCCGCGGAACGGCGCCGCGTTGATCGCGGTCGCTCAAGGCTCGTCTGCGCGCTTCGCTTTTCCTGCTCTTCCCAGCTAGGCCTTGCCGTTGCTCCCGAGCATTTGAATCCAGTGCCCCACGGCCTTGCGGGTCGCGTCCCGAACGGCGACGTCCACCTTCCCCGGATCGTATTCCTCCCGGTGGGCAGAGATGTAGCCATCCGTGGCATCGATCAGCGTGTGCTTTAGCTCGGTCGACAAATTGAATTTGGCGCCACCCATTTCTATCAGTCGCTTGATGTAGTCTGATGGCAGGCCCGTCCCGCCGTGCACCACCAGAGGCGTCTTGACACCGTTGCCGTTCAGCAGCTCATTGATCTCGCCCAGGCGCTGAAAATCTATCTTTGGATTCTTAGTCTTGTAAACGCCGTGCGCCGTCCCGATGGCCGGGGCAAAAAGATCAACGCCCGTCTCCCGCACGAACTGCACCGCCTGCTCGGGGTTGGCCAGCTGGGCTTCGTCCTCGGCGACCTTGATCTGGTCCTCCACGCCGCCGACAGTACCCAACTCTCCTTCCACGGAGATGGCGCCAGCCTTGTGGCAGTACTCAGCCACCTCCCTGGTCTGGGCGATGTTATCCGCGAAAGCCTGCTTGGAAGCATCGATCATGATGTTGGTGTAGCCTGCGTCCGCGCACGTCTTGCAGTAGGCCACCTCTGTGCAGTGGTCCAGATGCAGGCAAATCGGCACCGGCGCCGAGGCGGCGATGGCGCGGTAGACCGCCACCAGCACGTCGGCCCCCAGAAATTTCGAAGGCTTCATGGATGTCTGAATGATCACCGGCGCCTTCAGCTCAACGGCAGCATCGACGACGCCTTCGAGTTGTACGAGATTCGTGACGTTGAAAGCGCCAATGGCATACTTGCCATTGGCAGCTTCAACCATGATCTCCCTCGCGTTTACTATGGACATGCCTGCTCCAGCGGAGTGGTGGACCGCCATCCCCCGGATCGTCCGCCCGGCTCGGCGCCGCGGCATGGATCCGGGGACGTTGCGGTACAAAACCTGATCAGACTAAGCGCGTACTGGTTCCGGATGGCGCATGTGCTCGGCGGCGAACCCCTCCAGGCTGGAGAAGCCCTTGGAAAACAGGTCTACCGTGGCGACCGTGGCGGGATGTGTGTTGAACTGCTCGAGCGCCAGGCCGTTGGGGTCGTATGCCTGGATGGCGTAAGGGATCTTCATCATCTTGTCCATCACCTCGGCCGGCACATCGTCTTTCTCAATTTCGGGCTCGAAGTCAAGGTCGTCGCCGATCTGGAAGAACGGCTCGAGCACGTAGGGCGGGCAGGTGTACACAATGTTGCCGCCGGCGATTTTCTGGATATCCCAATACTGGGGTTTCCCGGCCATCGTCGGGCCGGCGCGCATGGAGCACGCGAGAAGTTTGCTGGCGTAGGCGCCGTCGGTTAGCAGCTTGTAAGCCCGGCGGAATACGGCGATGCCATACCAGTGCTTATCCGACCAGGAGAGCTTGATGTTCTTGCGCTCGGCCTCCATATCCAGGGCCGGGTTTTCCGTCAGGCGGCCGATCATCATGGTAATGACCGCGCGCCAATTCTTCATGTCCGTCTTGTTCTTCGAGGCGATGGCAATGCCGTCCATGGCTGCGTTCGCAGACGCCATGATCTGCGGCAGTGTGAAACAGGTGGTCGTATTCGTGCTAATGCCCTTGGACGTCAGGATCCGCAGGACCTCAATGCCCTGCATGCTGGCCGGCACCTTGATCATGACGTTCGGGCTGATGGCGCGCAGCTCGTCTGCGTCCGTGACCATCTGGTCGACCTCGGTGAAGAGGCGCGGATCCAGCTGCCCTGAAATCCAACCGTAGCGACCTCCGGATGCCTCGTAAATCGGCATGAACATCTCGGCGCCGCGCCGGACGACCTCTTTGTAGGTCAGCCATGCCAGCTTGTGATTATCCAGGCCCGGATTCGCCTGGCTTTGCTTGGCAATCCAATCGCCCCAGAACTTCGGGTCGCTCTGGATAGCCGTCCAGGACAGGGGCGGGTTCGTCGTGCAGCCCCGGAAGAGGCTTTCCGCCGGCTTGTCGGCGTTGTAAAGCCGGCCCAGCTGTTCGCGCAGCATGGCCTTCTTCGACGGTTCTGCCGCGTCCACCATCTTCTTGACCCACGGTTCAAAGACCAATGGTGAGGAGTTCCCACCAAATCTCCATGTCCGGGTTGGTCTTGATCAAACGTTCCACAGCACTTTCGTTCATCGCGGTTCCTTTCTTTCTCGGCGTGTCAGCCGGTCTTGACTTCCTGGTGCTTTGTTGCGCGGGGCCCCGCCCGCTGCGTTGCCTGGCACCCGTCGTGGTGCCGAAGCACGCGTCTCTGGCGGCGCCTCCTGATCCTATTTGTCTACGGGCCTGCAACCTCCTTGAGCCACTTCTCCCAGCGGGCGTCAACAAGATGCTGGCGGGCGCGGCCGAACCACAGGTCCGCGTAGCCCTGGAAATCTTCATCCAGCTTTGAGATGCAGGATTGGGCGATCCCCCACAGCGCCTCACGCAACTCCGACATTGGCCACATGAGCTTGAGACGGGCGAAGTCAGCCTGCGCGGCTTCGCCGAAATAGGCCTGAAGCAGCAGCCGCGCCCGCTCGTCGCTCAACAAGTGATGCTGGCTGAAATTGGCAAGATCAAAGAAGATGTCGCCCATGCCCGCGTATTCCCAATCGAGCAGCCGGATCTCACCGATTTCACCGGGAACGTCCTCCTCCATCCAGTTGAGGTTAAGTAGATCGTCGTGGCAGGGCGTTGGTGAGTAGGGCTTCTGCAGCAAGGCGCCTTCCACCTGTGCGACTTTCTGCATGATCCAGTCGAAATCAACCGGGAACGTGCCGTCGTTTGACCGCGATAGGCCCGCCAGCATTTCGATGTTTCGGAACACGTTGAACTCAGCAGTCAGCGCGGGACCTCGCGTGTGGAACAGGCGCAGTTTTTGGGCGACGCGGATGATGTTCTCGGGTTGCGTAATAACATCGGGAGGCAAGTGCCGTCCCTTGATATACCGCGTCAGCAGGTACCCCTCAGGCTCGATGTAGTAGAGCACTTCGGGCGCGATCCCAAGCAAGCCCGCGGCAACATTGGCCTGATGTTCCACGTCGCGACGAATGCCGAGCTTGTCGGTACCGGCGCCCGTTATTCTCAGTACGTACGATTTTCCGCACGAATTGATCTTGTAGTTGAGATTAGTGATGCCGCCGGAGAGGGGAGTGGTAACCACGTCCGTGGAGTTGGCCAGGAAAGGCACACGAGCAATTGCTTGATCCAATGAAAGGGTCATGGGAATGGGTCCAGGATGCTGGCGGATGCCCGGCTTCGCATCCGGTTTCAGCGCACCCTATCCGCTCGTCATCTGGAATCCTTCGATGGTGCCGTCCGCAAAGGTCACGAGGCACCCCCGCAGTATCCCCTCGCCGTACTCGCTGCCGGGGTTGATGCAGGTCGTCCGACCGATCTTGATCATGCCTTGGGACTCGTGGATATGTCCGTGCAATCCCAGCATCGGCTGGTGCTTCTCGATCGCATCCCGAACCGCCTGGCTGCCCGCTCCGGCGAATACGATCTGACCGCCCTGCACGATCGGAGTCGGGGGATCGGTGTTCCAGTCCAGCTTGGGGCAGGAGTTGAGCGTCGAGTTCAGCGGCGGGACGTGAAAGTTGAAAATGCAGTGCCCGAAGTCGGTGACTTTGGAGCACATCTCCTCGATGATCCCGCCGAGCTTTTCGTCGGGAATCTCGCGCGGCGTTTTCCACGGTGTGGGATTGCTGAAGCCAACGCTGGCCATTGTATGGGCGTCATCGACTTGCACCACCTGGCCTTCGCATCCGAAGAATGATTTCCCGCCCCTCACCCTGCAGCACTTCCAGGACTTCGGGCTCGTCGTCGTTGCCGCCGGTTACAAAACACCGGATCCCGGTGCCTTTCAAGCGGGTCTCCGCCAGGTCCACCCAGGAGGCAAGGCGCTGACGCGCCAGTTTGTGGAAGAGCGTGTTGACTTCCTCCGGTTTGCCGGCCAGCTCTTTGTACTCGTCTTCGTCCATGATCTGGCTGTAGAAGCCCAGCAGCCCGATCTTGTCCTGAAGCTCCTTCAGTTCGGCTTCGGTGGTCAGCTTATGCACCGTCCCCTGCAGCGTGGCGCGGTAGTGCCCGCCGCTCTCCCGGATGATCGGAATCATCAGCTTGCCTGAGATATCGCCGCCCATGACGATGACGTTGACGTCGTAGAACTTGCCGGCATTGATGAACTTGCGAAACGTCCGCTCCGAGCCATGGATGTCCGTGGCAAAAAACAAACGGGTCAGCTTCTTCGTCTTCTTCCTGCCCAGGAAGGCCATCCTAACCTCCGTATTCCGCTCTGATTTTTCGGCCTCGGTCCACTGCTGTCACCTCTCGAGTGCCACTGTCAGCGAGTAAATGTCGCCGCGATTGTAGCAGTACGTAAACTCGACGGGCGTTCCGTCCTCGGCATAGACCGTTCTTTCCTTGAAAAGAATTGGCGCCCCTTGTTTGATCTTCATGAGGTTCGCCACCCGCTTGTCGGCCTCACGCGCTTCCAATCGCTGGACGGCTCTCTTTACCCGGTACCCGCATTTCTCGAAGAGTGTCCACAGGTGTTGGACTTCAAGGTTTTCGCTGGCGATACTTGCGAACAGGGCGCGCGGCATATGCGCGTCGTGCACCGTGATCGGCACGTTGTTGGCATAGCGCAGCGTCTCCACCCGAATGACGGGGCTACCGGCAGGGATGTCCAGCGCCTCAGCCACCCTTGCCTTTGCTGGCACGACCTCCAGATTTAGTAACCGGGCGCGGACTTCGATGCCCTCATCCTCGGCTTTGTCGAAGAAACTCGTCAGCCGGGTGTGATCCCGCTGGAGGTGCGGAAAGGCGACGAACGTCCCAACCCCGTGACGCCGGTACAACAAGCCTTCATCTACCAGGTCTTCGATGCTCTCGCGTATGGTCATCCGGCTGACGCCGAATTTCCCGGCGAGCTCATGTTCGGGAGGGAGCTTCTCGCCGCGCTTCAACGCGCCGCCGGTGATTTCACCTCGCAGCGTCTCGCGAATTTGCACGTAGATGGGGACGCCCTCAGCCCGCACCAACTCAAGCATCGAGCACCAACTTTGTCAGATATCTAGACATATAGATATCTATATTATATCCCAGAGGCTCGGGTTGTCAATTGGCTTTGGGCAGCGCCGATCGCCCGAAGCATGTGGGAAGCGGGCTGCCGTGCGGGGTGACCCTCCAGTGAGTCACCCCTGGCGACAGACGAAAAGGGCTACGCTCGAATCCGCTCGCCTTTTGGATCCCATAGCGGCGACTTCACGACCACGGCGCCCACGCGCTCCCCAAAGAATTCTGCTTCCAGCTCCGTGCCAGCTTTGGAGTACTCAATCGGCAGGTAGGCGTAGATAATGCTCTTATCGACTGAGTAGCCGTAGCCGCCTGCGGCCACCCAGCCGATAGTCTTGTCTCCAGCCCGGATCGGCTCTTTGCCGATGGCCTCCACGCGCCCGTCCGCCAGCGTGAGGCAGCACAGCTTCTGCTTGATGCCGTCGGCTTTCTGCTTCAGCAGCGCCTCGCGTCCTAGAAAGTCGCCTTTCTCGAACTTCACGGCGAAGCTTAGCCCGGCCTCAAGGGGCGTGTAGTCGGGGGTGATTTCGCTGCTCCAGTAGCGATAGCCCTTTTCCAGGCGCAGCGTATCAATCGCCTTGTAGCCGGCTGCCACGATACCCTCAGGTCCGCCCGCCTCCCACAACGTGTCCCAGAGCCTGAGCCCATATTCCATCGGGACGTAGAACTCCCAGCCCAGCTCCCCGACGTACGTTACACGCGAGGCGAGTGCAGGGATGTCCCCGATCGTGATCCTGCGTGAACTCATGTAGGGGAAGGCCTCATTCGAGAGATCGGCCTCCGTCACCTTCTGCAGAATGGTGCGGGCCTTGGGCCCCCACAGGCCAAGGCAGGCGTAGGAAGAGCTGACGTCTTCAATCGTGACCGATCCGTCCGCCGGCATATTCAGCGAAAGCCATGAGAGATCGTGCTGTCCGAACGCGGTACCGGTCACAATGAAGAATTTCTCTTCGCCGAGCCGCGTGACCGTGAAATCGCATTCGATCCCGCCGTGCTTGTTCAAGCATTCCGTGTACACGATGCTTCCGACAGGTTGGTTGATGTCGTTCGCGCACACATAGTTCAGGAACGCCAGCGCGCCTGGACCGCGGACCTCGAGCTTGTTGAACGATGTCTCGTCGAACAGGCCGGCGCTCTCGCGCGTCATCAGGTGTTCGTACCCTATGGCGCGGGACCAATTGTGGTGCAACCAGCCCTTGGGCTCGTGGCCGTGCCGCGCCTTCTCTTCGTATGGCTTGAACCAATTCGGACGCTCCCAACCCGTCTTCTCGCCAAAGTGGCAGCCCAGGTCCTGGAGCCGGGCGTACGTCGGCGAAAGCCGCAGGCCGCGCCGGGAAAGGCGCTCTTCGCCGGGAAAGTGAATGTCATAGTACTGTGAGTACGTCTCGATCGTGCGCGCGACGGTGTAATCCAGGCTGTTGTAGTTGGAACCGAAACGTCGGACATCCAGGCGCCACACGTCCCACTCGGGGTGCCCGTCGATGATCCATTCGGCCATGGTCTTGCCGATTCCGCCGGCACCCGCCAGGCCGTGCGCGCAGAACGCGCACGCAACCCAGAATCCCTTGACAGAGGTGGGTCCGAGCAGGAATTCGCCGTCCGGCGTAAACCCTTCCGGACCATTCAACAACTTGATGACCTCGGCCCTTTCCACCGCAGGCACGCGTTTGATCGAGTTTTCCATCAGCGGGGTGAAGCGGTCCCAATCGGGAGGCAGCAATTGGTACTTAAAGTCACGCGGGATCCCGTCCAGACCAAAGGGCGCCGGATTGCGCTCATAACCGCCCGTCACCAGACCGCCAACCTCTTCTCGCCAGTAGACCAGCAGATCGGGATCGCGGAGAGTCGGGAAGTCGTGCTTTACGCCCTCGATTGGTTTGGTAATCAGGTACAGGTGGGCCATCGGGACCACCGGCAGGTTCAAGCCCACCATTTTCCCGACCTCGCGGCCCCATTGACCTGAAGCATTGACCACGACCTCGGTCTCGATCGTGCCCTTATCGGTCACCACGTCGTGGACGCGGCCATTCTTGACGTTGATCTTCTCAACGTTTGTGTCGGTGAAGATCCGCGCGCCCCGGCTCTTGGCACCGGCCGCGAGCGCATTTGTCAATCCCGTTGGGTCAATCACGCCGTCGTTGGGGGTGAATGCTGCGCCGACCACCCCATCCATGTTCATGATCGGGAAGAGTTTGTGCGCTTCGGATGGCGTAACCAAATCCATGGGTACGCCGAACGAGCGCGCCAGGCCAACCAGGCGCCGCAGATCTTCCATCCGCTCCGCAGACGAGGCCAGACGCAGGCCTCCGACTTCGCGCCACGAAGTATCTTGCCCGGTCTCGTCCTTTAGCCGGCGGTACAAATCCGTGCTGTAGTGCATCATGCGCGTTAGATTGGCATCGGAGCGCATTTGCCCGACCAACCCCGCCGAGTGCCAGGTGGAGCCGCTGGTCAGCTCGTGCCGTTCCAGAATGATGACATCCTTCCACCCCATGAGCGTGAGATGATATGCAATGCTGCAACCACCTACGCCACCCCCGATGATCACGACTTGAGCACGTGCAGGAAGTTCGGCCATTCTATTTGTTCTCCTTTAGTGATCGGCCCCGCCACTCCTCAGAAAGTTGTCCTTGCGCAATGGAATAAAAGCCAGGCACCAACGCGGGCTCCGTGATTGGCCGCGTCGTGTGTCCGCACTGATAAGAGCCTTTCCCCCACATGTGGGTCCTGCCTCGCCGCCGTGCCGCCAGGAATTCTCGTGCCCAGCCGTAGGTGCCTCCGGTTTGCTTCTCTGCGAAGAACAGGTTCTTCCCCTGTTCCAGGGTTCTACGACTGCCAGACGGATCCCGGTCTTGCCATTTCGGCAACGATGTCAAAGGAGGAAACGATTCCCAAGGGGAATGCCCCCGGATCCTTGTTGTCGATGACGACCACCCGATGATGGTGGTGCTGGATCATCAGGTCTGCCGCCTCGCGCAGGCTTGCGTGAATGTCGACCGTAAGCGGACTGTGCATCACCTCGTCCACGGTAAGCTCATCAGTCAGGCCATTTTGGAGCAGCGCCAGCAGGTCATGTTTACTGACCACGCCACGGGGGCTGCCGGCGGCATCGACCACCAGCACGGAACGCCAGCCGGCCTGTGTCATCGTGCGCGCCGCGGACGTGACCGGAGTTTTCTCACGGCACACCAGGATCGCATCCGACATGACGTCTGCCACCGTCTCCCGCTTGGCCTTTTCTTCCCTGGCGATGCTGGCTACAAAATCAGAGCTTGAGATAATCGCTACGGCCTTACCATCCTCTGTCACCATGAGCCGGTTGACGTCCTTATCGATCATGAGCTTGGCGGCCTTTGTAAGAGGCACGTCGGCTTCGACCGAGACGATGGGATATGTCATCAGGTCGCCGACCGTCAGGCCGCGCATGACTTCCAGGCTCTGCTTGTCGGCAGAGAGCCATTCGCCGGCCATCAGATCGAAATCCGAAAACATCCCAACGGGCCGGCCGTCCCGATCAACCACCACCAATGCATGCACGTGGTGCTGATACAGCAGGACGGCGGCCTGCCCCAGCGCTGCACTCTGGCGGCATGTGATCAAGCCGCGATGCATCAGGTCGCGCACAAGTTTAGTCATGCTGCCTCCCGCCTCTCATTGGACCTCGTCGACGTCCTTGTACCACTTGACCCGGTCGCCCACGCGGGCCCGCAGGCGCCACGCCATCGACTTCGGTTCCTTCTCGAGGCGCGCCATGGCAGTGTTGACCTGAGCCTCGACGTGCGCCTTCTGTTCGGCCGTGAGCTGCTCGTAGCCCTGCGCAAGCATCCGCACCTTCTGGAGATTCATCGTGGTCGTTCGCCACAAACCCCAGTCGCCGGCACACAACGCGGCCACGCGTTGGATGTTTATCGTCTCGTGATCCGTATCCCCGAGCGGGTGTTCCAGCATCAGCATGATCGTATCAATCACATCTTTTTCGTTGATCTGGACGATCTGCATCTTCTCCAGGAGCATCTCCGCCAGTGGGATACTGGGTGCATCCACCTCGAGCCGCCCTTCCCATCGAATCACGTGGCAGAAGTCAAGCTTCTCGTAGAAGACATCCACGTGCAGTCCAACCTCCGGGCGATCGAAGATCGCCCGTTCTCCGCCCGATACGATGAATACTTCCTTATTGTCCTGGTACCCCAGGCGCTCCATCAAATCACGTATGGCGCTGGTTTGCCGCCCATAGGCCGCGAAATCCAGGTCGGTATAGGCCCGGCCCATGGCTTCCTGCAGGTACCCGAACTTGGGGCTATGCAATTGAAAAGCCAGTGACCCGATCACCCTGAGGATGATTCCCGCCTCGTCACTGGCTTTGAGGATTTGCTTCAGTTCGTTCTCGAACTTGTCGCGCTCGGCACGACCTTGCTGACCCATCCCTACGGCGTCGTTTTCCATCCAGGCTCCCGAACCAGAATGTGGGCGTTGCTGCTTACAGTCGAGTCTCCGGCGAGAGCCCGTCCGCGTGCAACGGCGCCATTATAGTCCAGAAGCCCGAAACTTGCAAAATTCTTCAAATTCCTCTATAATGTGGCATCCAAGTCCTCATTTTCCGTCAACAATGTCATATCACCCGACGGTTCGATGAGCAAGCCGCTTATCCCTGCGCAAAGGCGAGAGCGTATTCAGGAGTACCTTGCCGCGAAGAGGATTGCGCGCACTGTCGACCTATGCGCGCTCCTGAATGCCTCGGAGGCCACTGTTCGCCGTGATCTGGAGTGGCTCGAGCAAGACGGCCTGGTTGAACGAACGCACGGCGGAGCGATCCTCAGCCAGCGCATGGCGCTCGAGCCGGGATATCAGCAGCGCGCCGCAAGATTCCCGGAAGAGAAGCGCATGATCGGAGACTTTGCGGCGTCGTTCATTCAACAAGGGGACATCGTCTTCGTAAACAGCGGTACCACCACCACCCAGGTATTGCTGCACGTGCGCAACGATCCCAGTATCAGTATCTTCACGAATAATCTCAACGCGGCCCTGGAAGTGGGGGATGCGGGATTCAAGTACTACGCGGTCGGTGGTGAGTTCCAGCCCGTTTCCAACTCGCTGGCGGGCAAATTCGCGATCGACAACCTCTCCCAGATCTATGCCGACAAATCGATACTTGGGGTGGACGGCATCAGCCTCAAGCATGGCTGCACTGTGCCGTCCAATGCGGAAGCCGAGGTCGTACGCCAGATGATCAAGCAGACCCGGGGGGAGATCATCGTTGTTGCCGATCACAGCAAATGGGGCGTGGTCTCCAATTTCCAGATCGTCCCCATCGATGAGATCGATCGGCTCATCACGGACCCGGCCTTCGATCGCACCACCTTTCAGTCGCTCGAGGAGCGCGGAGTACAGCTCCTGATTGCGGAGCCCGATCGTGCAAACACCTGATCCCGTGAGAAGCTCTCGGTCAGGTGTTCTTGTTTTGATGTATATGGGACGCACGCATGCGTTCTGAGCCCCGCCGGTTTGGACCGGCCGCAGGCATCCTTCGCACTATGGCCGTCGGCGGCCAGCGCCCACTGAGGCGCGGATGCGGTGAACCGCGCGACGTCGTGCCCCCATCAGGGGAGACCAAGGAGGTGGCGATGCCCTACCCGTAGGCATGTTGGCCTCAAGCGGCAACGCAGGCTGACAGGCACAAGTCGGATCCACACTCCACGTGAGATTGATTGCAGACTTATTTTCACCAAAGGAGCATCTAAATGGGAACCTCCGCAATGTCGAAGCCGGAAGTCTTCACCCGGAAAGCCTCGGGGCTTGTGCGGGTGATGTCGCCCTATTCGGCGTTTGTCTACAATATCCTGACCATGGGCCTGATCTTCCCCTGGACGTACCTTTGGGCCCCTGGCGCGCTCCCGGGCGGCAAGTTGGTTTGGGGCATTCTCCTGGCGATGGTGATTGAGATCCCGATCGCCTACGTGTACGTCTGGCTGTCCACTGCGCTCCCCCGCTCGGGCGGCGACTATGTGTTCCAGAGCCGCGTGTTCGGCGGCGGCGTCGCCTTCACCGTAGTGATGTCCGGCTACGTGATCTGGATCCTGCAGTGGGTGGCGCTTTCGGGATGGCTCGTGTCGTACCTCGGCTTTGCCCCGCTGTTCCTGGGCCTTGGCGCGACCCTTCCTTCCGCCGGTCTTTCCGCCCTGGGCGTCTGGTTCACGACCTCGACCGGGATCGTGATCGTCAGTATCCTCAACGCCCTGCTCTCGCTGTGGTTGCTTGTAAGCGGCTTCAAGAACTATGTGCGCTTCCAGCACGTAATGTTCATCGGCACGCTGCTTTGCTTCGCCACCGTGTTCATTGTTCTCTTCACGACCCCCGCATCGCAGTTCGTCGATCGGCTCAACGCCTTCGCCGTGGCGTCCGGTGGGCAACCCAATTTCTATCAGACGGCGGTCGCAGCGGTGCAGAACGCCGGCATCGATCTCCATCCGCCATTCAGCCTGCTCGCGACCCTCTTGATCGCACCCATTGCCTGGACCTCGCTCCAGTGGGCAACGTACTCCGCCCAGCAGAATGGTGAGATCAAGGACGCGCGCAGCTTTCAGTCCCAGACCTTCATCATGGTTGGCTCCCTGATCGCCACTGGCTTGCTGCTGGCCCTGCTGGCTGTCGGCCTGGAGCGCGTCGCCCCACCTGAGTTTCTGACGGTGGCAGGTGCCGGCTATTGGTCGGTCATCGCTGAGGCGAATATCAGCGGCTTCAATCTCTGGCCACCGATCATCGCCGTGGCCCTGACCGCCAGTCCGCTGATCGTGCTGATCATCGGCCTGGGCTACCTGCTGAATGGTTTCCAGATCGTATGCAACTGCTACATCGGCATGACCCGCGTCATGGTTGCCATGTCCCTCGATCGCCTGCTGCCGGAATGGTTCAGCAAGGTGGACGAGAAACTGCACACGCCGGTCAACGCTCACTGGGCCTACTTCCTGGCGAGCGTTCCCGTCATCCTGGCGTACAACCTGGTGCCGGGATGGGTGGGTCTGACCCTCGGCGTGACATTTGGATGCGGCTACGTATTCGTTATCACGTGCATCGGCGGCGCCTTGCTGCCGTACCGGGCCAAGGAGCTTTACGAGGCCTCACCCGGAGCCAAGTACAAGCTGGGAGGCATGCCGCTCATCACCGTGCTCGGTGTCGTCGGCGGTATCCTGGGAACGCTGATGGTCCTTGCCTTCCTGTTTGCCCCGCAATTGGGCATCCTCGGGAACTGGGACTTCACCGATTTCCCGAAAAACCTGTGGGCTCAGATTATTGCGTTCGGGCTCATCGTGATTTCGGCGGTATGGTACGCCCTGGTCAAGAATGCGCAAAAAGCCAAGGGCATCAACGTCGATTTCGCCTTCAAGGAAATCCCGCCGGAGTGATCCGGGCGGAATAGCAAGCAAGGGGCGGTCAGGGGACACGGGTCTCCTGACCGCCCACACAGTGGCATCATGCAACTTCTTTTCTTTGATCCATGGACGCCGGGTCTTCGGACTCTTCCGTCCAAACAGAAAGTAACGTGCCTTCCGGGCTTGGACCGCGGATGTCGGTAATCGAGGAAATTGTCTCAAGCGTCCCGGATTGGTCGGGTAAGCAAGCTTCCATTGAGCGACTCTCCGGCGGGTTGACGAACGAGAACTTCAAGGTTGCCGTGGATGGAAAGACGTTCTTTGTCCGGGTCCCCGGGGAAAGCACGGAGTTGCTTGCAGTGGATCGGGACAACGAGATCTTCAACGCGCGGGCCGCTGCGCAGGCGGGCGTGGGGCCGCGCGTCCTTCACTACTTGCCGGAGTTCCGTGCCATGGTCCTGGAATTCCTCAGCGGCGAGACGATGTCGAGTCGAACTCTCTCGGCCGACGGCATGCCTGCCCGGATCGCTGCCGTGCTCCGCAAACTGCACTCCGGACCTCGGTTCCTCACAGACTTCAATATGTTCCGCCTGGTGGAGTACTATCTGGATGTCTGCGACCGGCGGGGTTTTCGGATCCCTGATGGATATGCCGCCCGAAAGTCAGCGATCACCCGGATTGAGCAGGCCATGACGGTCGAGCCGGTGGAAACCGTTCCGTGTCATAACGATCTGCTGGCTGAGAATTACATGCAGGTCGGCGGCGCCCTGATGCTGATCGACTACGAGTACAGTGGCAATAACGATCCGAGCTTTGAACTGGGCAATACCTGCCAGGAGCTGCAGTACAACGAACAGCAAATTCGGGAAGTGTGCCGGTCCTACTTTGGCAACGACTCGGCCCCGATAACTGCGCGCCTCAAGCTCAATATGATCATGTCGGACGCCGGCTGGTCGCTCTGGGCCGCCATTCAGGCGGAAATCAGCAAGATCGACTACGATTTCTGGGGTTGGGCCACCGAACGCTGGGATCGTGCGGTAGCGAAGTTGGACTCGCCCGAGTTTTCCCGGTGGCTGCAGGATGTACAAGTCCAGCACGCCGTTTGAATCGTTGGGGGTTCCCCGGGCAAGGCGCCCGGGTCGTGGATGAAAGGCAGAAAGGGGCAGGGCACCAAATGAAAGACCAGGCACAAGTCGTCATCGTGGGGGGCGGGATCGTCGGCGCCAACATCGCCTACCATCTCGCCAAACTTGGGTGGACCGATGTAGTTCTGTTTGAAAAGGGGGAGATCGCCAGCGGCGAATCTTCGCACGCGGCCGGTCTCGTGACACAGTTCGCGACCTCGCAGACGCTCATGCAGTTCCGCAAGTACAGCATAGAGCTGTACAGCGGCCTGGGCTTGTTCGATCACGTCGGGAGCCTGCGAGTTGCCTCGAGCAGGGAGCAGTTCCTTGAGCTGCAACGCAGTGTGAGCCGCGCCAAGGCTATCGGCATGGATGTGGAGGTCATCTCCCCTGCCGAGGCGTTGCGCGTCATGCCGCAATTGAGCCCCGACAATCTCTACGGCGCCATCTACCTGCCGCGCGATGGCCACCTGGACCCCTATACAACGACTACCAGCATGGTCCAGTTTGCGAAGGAGCTGGGCGTTGAGGTGCACACCAATGTGCGCGTCACCGGAATCGAGCTTTCGCCGAAAGGCGAGGTGCAGCGCGTCATCACCGATCACGGTTCGGTCAGGACCCAGATCGTTGTCAACGCGGCCGGCATGTGGGCGCCGCGTGTCGCCGCCATGGCTGGTCTTGAGTTGCCGACCACGCCCGTGGACCATCAGCACATCGCCCTGAAGGCGGTGTCTGGGAGCGAATTTCCTCATCAGAACTCCGTGCCTGCGTGACCCGGATAACCTGGTCTATATGCGCGAGGAGCAGGGCGGCCTGGTGATCGGTGGCTATGAGCCCAATCCGTTCGCCCGCTGGATCGACGGCACCCCATGGGAACACGGCGGCACGGCACTGCCTCCAGACTATGATCGTTTTGAGCAGTTGCTCGAAGGAGCGATACGGCGCATACCGTTCCTGGAGCGGGCGGGCATCATCACGCTCGTTTGCCATCCGGGAGCTTACACGCCAGATTGTCAGCCTTTGCTTGGTCCGATGGCCGGTGTCCGGGGGATGTGGATCGCGGCAGGCATGTCGCTCAACGGGTACGGCGGAGCCGGCGGCATTGGCAAGTTGATGGCAGAGTGGATCGTGGAGGGCGAACCCTCGCAGGACGTCTACGCGTTCCGCGCCACACGCTTTGGCAATTACTATGGCAGTCCCTACTACGCCGCCGAGCGAACCCGCGAGGGAGTGAAATACTACTATCGGCTGCGCTTCCCGAACGATGAAAACGAGTGGGCGCGGCCGCATCGCATCAGCCCGGTTCACTCCCGTTTGCAGGAGCGCGGCGCGGTGTTTGGTGAAAAGTTCGGTTGGGAACGTGTCAACTTCTTCCAGCCGGGCAAGCCTTGGCGCCGGGCGGGGGCGGACCAGCGCGAATGGGGCTGGAATCGTCCTCCGTATTTTGATCGCGTCGGTCAGGAGCACCTTGCCACGCGCGAGCGGGTCACGCTCTTCGACCTCACCTCGTTCGGCAAGATCGAAGTCAAAGGGCCGGGTGCGCTTCCCTTGCTGCAGCGCGTGGCCGACGGGGATATGAATAAGCCGGTTGGCAGTGCCACCTATACTCAGTTCCTGAACACCCGCGGCGGCGTGGAGGCCGATTTGACAGTCACGCGGCTCGGCGAAGACCTGTTCCGCGTCGTGACGGGCTCCGCGTTCATCGCCAACGACCTGGCCTGGTTGCGGATGCACCGGCAGCCGGAAGACGGCGCGGCGGCGATCCGCGACATCACCATGGATTGGGCCTGCCTCGCCCTCTGGGGGCCCCAGGCCCGCCATGTGCTCGAGAAGGTCACGCAGGATGACGTCTCGAATGATGCTTTTCCGTATCTCCACGCCCGGGTGATTGATATCAACGGCACCGATGTATGGGCGCAGCGCGTCAGCTACGTCGGTGAACTGGGCTGGGAACTCTACATCCCGCAGAACCGCGCGGAGCCGATTTGGGATGCTTTGATGGCGGCGGGCGCCGAATTCGGAATCGAAGTCGGCGGCTACAAGGTTCTGGACTCGTTACGGCTTGAGAAGGGCTATCGCTACTACACGGCCGATGTCACGCCGCTGGAGACGCCGTATGAAGGCGGCCTCGGGTTCTGCGTGAGCCTCGACAAAGGCGATTTCATCGGGCGGGAGGCCCTGGTCGCCGCCAAACAGGCCGGTCTGACGCGCAAGCTAAGCACTCTCGTCCTTGACAAGGACGAATTCACGCAGATCTACGGCGGAGAAGCCGTCTACCATGACGGCAAGGTGATTTCGCGAGTGCGCAGCGGCGGATTCGGGTACACTGTCAAGAAGAACATCCTATATGCCTACTTGCCAGTCGAACTCGCTAAGAAGGGCACACGTCTCGAGCTTGACCTGATTGAAGGCAGGCACGCCGGAGAGGTGACGGCCTCCGTCGTGTTCGACCCCAAGGGCGAGAGGCTTCGCGCGTAGCCGCGCATGGTCGCTGTCCGGGTATCGCGTAATCAGCACCACCAACCCTTATTGTTGATCTGAAGGAGAAATCCTGAATGTTGTCGCTCACTGCCGCCGAGATGTCGCATCTCAAGGATACGCTGGCCCAGAGGCAACCGGGGCACGGGTTGCCGCGGCCGTTGTACCACGATGAACTGATCTACCGGACCGAGATGGAATTCATCTGGCGGGCCGGATGGCTGCTTCGCGGGCCACTCCTGCCAGATCCCGAATCCCGGCGACTACTTCCTCTATGATGTAGACGGGGACTCGGTGATCATCGTACGCGACGGCGAGGGCCGCGTGAGAGGTCTCTTCAATGTCTGCAGGCATCGAGGTTCGATCATCTGTGAGCAGGCCGAAGGGAATGTCAAGCGTTTCATCTGCCCGTACCATCAGTGGACCTACGCGCTCGACGGCCACCTGCTGCTCTGGCGCGGCATGCAGGACGGATTGGACAAGTCCGAGCTCGGATTGCACCAGGTCCACGCGCGCGAGGTGGAAGGTCTGATTTTCATAAGCCTGGCAAAAGAGCCGCCCGATTTTGAGCCCGCTTACGAGGCCATTGCTCCCGCGGCCCATCCGCAGGGGCTGACTCGGGCCAAAGTGGCCAAGATGATGGACTTCGATGTGCAGGCCAATTGGAAACTGGTATGGGAAAACAATCGCGAGTGCTATCACTGCAATGTCAATCACCCCCAGTACACCAAGGCCAATTTTGATCACTACAATGCGGACGATACCATCGAGCGCGTTGCGGCGCAGATCGCGACCGTGACTGCGCGCAGCGAAGAAAAATGGGCCGCGCAGGGCCTGGCCGTGACCCGAGTGGAAGCCGGCCTGACGGAGTTCCCGGATCCGGAACACAACATCTGGTACTCGGCCAATCGCACGGCCCTCGTGGATGGCTTTGTCACCGAATCGCTCGACGGCAAGCAGCTGGCCCCGCTCATGGGCGACTACACGGATGCGGCGGACGTCGGCACGTTGCGTATCCGCATGCTGCCCAACTTCTGGAATCATTCCAGCTGCGACCACAGTGTGGCGGTGCGCCTGACGCCGAATGGGCTGTACCATACCCAGATCCGGATGACGTGGCTGGTCGACGCCAAGGCGGTCGAGGGCAAGGACTACGACCTCGACAAGATGCTTCCTTTTTGGCTGTGGACGGCGGAGCAGGACTGGCAGATTTGCGTCAATCAGCAGCGAGGCGTGAATTCGCATGCCTATACACCCGGCCCGCTTTCGACCTTTAAGGAATACAACCTGGATCGCTTTCTGCGCTGGTATCTCATGCAAATGAATGCCGCCATTGGATAAACGCATCGGATGAATTCCTCGCCTCCCGTCTACGTGGGCTTCGGCATGCTGACACCGGTGGTGATCCTCATCGTGGATCAACTGCCGGAACACAATACCGGCGCCCTGACCAAGGAGGTAAGCGAGTTCATTTTTGACGACGCCGCCATCGTCGCCTGCCTGCTCAGGCAATGGGATCTGCCCACTGCCATGATCGGGACCGCCGTGGGCGATGATCCACGAGGGCATATGCTCGCCCGGCAGTTGCAGGATTGGGGCGTTCAGGGCGAAGTTCGTTTCTCGAAGGCGATCAAGACGCCGGTTGAGGTGGACGTCTCCGACAAGAGCGGCGCGCGCACATATTTTTGGCAGCGCAGACCCGAAGTCCTGGACACTCTGGACAGCGCAGACCTGTCGCCGCTCCGCGGCGCGCGCATCTTGTATGTGGACTGGTACGACGGAGATCACATTGTGCGCGCCATGGATGAGGCTGCGCGCCTCGGCGTCCCCGTGTTCCTCAACTTCGAGCACGGTCATGCAGACCCGGAACTGCTGCAGCGCTATGGCGGCCGCGCCACCATCTGCCAGGCCGTTACCGATGCTGCCCAACTGGGCAGCGAAGCTCCATTGGACGTCGCTCGCAAGCTGCAGCGCGCCGGAGTCAAGACCGCCTTGATCACCCTGGCAGGGGAGGGCTGCCTGGCCCTGGACGGCAAGGAAGTTGTCCGCGTCCACGCGCCCGCAGTCGAGGCCGTCGACGGCTGCGGAGCGGGTGCGACGTTTTCCGCCGGCTTCATATATGGTCGGCTGCGCGGCTGGACTTTGCTGGAAACGGCGCGCTTTGCCACGGCGGCGGCCTCGCTGAAGGTTACCAGAGTAGGCTACGAGATGTCTCCTGTCCAGGATATCGTGGCAACCGGCGCAACGCTCCAAGCGGAGCAACACTGGCTTCCCGACAACGATCAAAGTGAGGACGTCCTTCCTTGACGACTTTTTCCACGCTCCTAACCCCTGACCAGGTCACCCGCGTTCACGAGGCGTCCCTTGAGATCCTGCAGGACGTGGGGCTGTTGGTGCGTCATCCGAAGGCGCGTTCGGTATTTGCCCGACACGGCTGCCAAGTCGATGCCGAAACCCAGATCGTCAAGTTCCCTCCTGCCGTGGTGGAACAATTTCGCAGCATGTTTCCGCCGACGTTCACCTTCCGCGGCCGCGATCCGCAGTATGACCGGACGATCCCGCAGGACGGCCCCCTCGTCGTGACTGGCAGCTCGGCTCCGGATGTGATCGATCCGGTAACAGGCGCGGAGCGGCGCTCCCGCTCGGACGACATTGCCCGCATCGCACACCTGATCAATGCCCTGCCAGGATACGACGTCTTCTCGGTGTCCACACTGGCCGAAGACGCAGCCCCTGATCAATTCACGTTGGCCCGGCTGTATCCCGCCCTTAAGCATTGCCTGAAGCCGGTGCGTATCACGAGCCGCGACCTGGCGGATGCTGCCGCCGTCCTGCGGTTGGGCAGTCTCATCGCCGGCGGTGATGCCGCGTACCGGGATCATCCGTTTATCACGCACCACTTCTGTCCCGTAGTTTCCCCTCTCACAATGGATATGTCCTCCACGGAGATGCTGATGTTCTATGTGGAGGGGAAGTGGCCCGTCTATCCGAGTATTGTGCCGAATGCCGGCCTCACCTCCCCGATGTCGATGGCGGGCACGCTGGCTCAGGGAAACGCCGAGTTCCTGGCCGCCGGCATCCTCATGCAAATGGTGGTGGCTGGCACGCCGCTGATCTATGCCACCCTGCCGACTGTGGCGGATATGCGCACGGGCGCCTATGCCTCCGGCGGTATTGAGTGCGGCATGCTGCACATGGCGTTTGCGCAGATGGCGCGCCTTGTACAACGTACCCGCTGGAGGTTACATAGGGCTGACGAATGCCAAGTTGAATGACGCCCAGTCCGGATTTGAGACTGGCATGTCAACCGTCGCCGGGGTGCTGGGCGGCGCGGACATGCTCAACATGGGTGGATTGCTGGATGCCCTGAAAGTGTTCGACTTCGGCAAAGCGGTCATCGACAGTGAGATCGCGCTTATGTTGAAGCGCCTGAAACGCGGACTCGAATTCGCAGAGGACGAGCTCGCGCTTGACGTCGTGGCGGCCGTCGGCCCCGGCGGTTCGTTCATGGTCCACCCACACACGGTCAAGCGCATGAAGCGGGCCGCCTTCCTGCCCACCCTGGCCGACCGCAATGCCCGCGCACAGTGGGAGGGGAAGGGCTCTCTCGATACCCACGCGTGTGCCATGCTGCGCGCCCGCGAAATACTCGCAAATTCCGGTCCTGAGCTGTTCACGGCGGAAGTTGAAGAACGGATTCGGACAGGAGTTTCCGGGCTTGGTTTCGGGCGAGCTCGAGATGCCGGAAGGTTGGGCGGCACAGGCAGCCGAACAAAAGGATATGCGATGAACTTGTTCTTTGCCACGGACGTGCACGGTTCCGAGATCTGTTGGAAGAAATTCATCAACGCCGGCAAGTTCTACAAGGCTGATGTCATCATCCTTGGCGGCGACATGACGGGCAAGGCCATCGTCCCGATCGTTGCCCAGGGAGGCGGCAAGTACAAGGTCACGCTGCTCGATCAGGAAAACGTGCTGGAAACCCAGGAGCAGGTCGATGAGATGGTGGCCACCATCCGAAACCGCGGCTACTATCCGTACGTAACGGACCCGGACGAGGTCCAGCGCATTCAGGACGACCAAAATCTCTCGGAGGACCTCTTCCTGAAGGAAGCCATGACTACACTTCGGCGCTGGATGGAGTACGCCGATTCCAAACTGCAGGGAACGGGTATGCGCTGTTTTGTCTGCCCGGGCAACGATGATGCCCCGGCGATCGACGAGGTCATCAAAGAATCTGCCCAGGTGGAGCTGGTCGAAGGCAAGGTGATCCAATTGGACGAGCACCACGAGATGATCAACGCCGGCTGGTCGACGCCCACTCCATGGCACACGCCCCGCGAGGAATCCGAAGAGCAACTGCGCCAGCGCATTCAGGTGATGATCGATCAGCTGAAGGACGTGCGGAATTCAATCTTCAATCTTCACAACCCGCCCTACGGTAGCGGTCTGGACGATGCGCCCGAACTCACATCCGACATGCGCCCTGCCTACGCGGGTCGTTCCCTGGTGCCCGTGGGCAGCCATGCGGTCCTGGAATTGATCGAGAAATACCAACCGCTTCTCACATTGCATGGCCATATCCATGAGGGCAAGGGAACGCGGAGGTTCAACAAGACTCTTTGCATCAACCCCGGCAGCATGTACGAGCAGGGTATTCTGCACGGGGCCGTGGTTGAACTGAAGCCCAACAAAGTGGGCAACTATCTTCTTACGACCGGCTGATCGCGGGCGGTCCAGCCTATCGAACGCGGAAAGGAGGTGCAAATTTCATCTACCCGTTGCGTAGGAGTTTATCGGTGAGTGAGTTGTTGATTCGTTCACCGATTCACCGCCCGCCTGACGGCGGAGGTGAATCCAAATCCTGCGAAGGAGGTTCAGATGAGTAGTTCAAGCCTGTTCGTACGGAAGGCAAGTGGGCTCGTACGGGCGTGGTCCGTTTTCGATGCTTTCATTTACGCCACGTTCTCCATCAACCTGATCACCCTCGGTTTGTTCATATTCTCATACTGCTGGTTCTTTGACGGCAACCTGGGGACCGCCGTGATCATCGGCGCTGTCTTCACACTGTTTGAGGTTGTGCTCTATGCCAGCCTGATCTCCGCCATGCCCCGTGCGGGCGGCGACTACGTGTGGCAGAGCCGCATCCTGGGTCGCGGACTGGGCTTCTTGCTGACCGTGACCGGCTGGTGGTTCATCCTGTGGCTTTGGGTGCCGCTCTATGGGCAGATGTTGTCGTACGAATTCCTCACGCCGCTGGCGGCTCTTCTGGGGCTGTCGCAAACGGCACTTTGGTTCACATCCACCCCTGGCCTCTTGGTCAGCATGCTCCTGGTGTGCCTGATCGTCTTCATCTACATCGGCGTCGGCATGAAGTGGTATGCGCGCGTCCAGAAGTTCTCCTTCTGGGTCGGCATGCTCGGCCTGGCAATGGTATTCATCCTGCTGCTGTTTGGGTCGAAGGAAAGCTTCATCGCGGGCCTGAATGCCAATATCCCCGCCCTCTTTGGTGTGCCACCCGGCGACTACTACGCGCAGACGATGGCCGCGGGCGCGACGGCAGGAGTGGTGTTCGGTCCGCTTGCCAAGGTGGCCTTCAGCGCCAGTTTTGCCCTGATCCCTATGATCGTCTTCTTCAATCTGTGGCCGAACTGGGGCTCCACGCTCTATGGTGAGGTTCGCGGCGCCTCCGATTACAAGCGCAATTTCTGGGGCATGGCGGCCGCCGTGATCGTGACGGCGGTGCTGGCCCTGATCTTCTTTGCGCTGATCGACAAGACCATGGGCTGGGACTTCTATCACAACGCCAATGGCGCGTTCATGAGCAAGTTCTTCGGATACACGGATTCGGTGCCGATCCCTGTCTGGCCGTATCCAGTGCTGTTCGCGACCTTCCTGACGAGCAGTCGCTTCCTTCAGTTTCTCATTGTGCTCTTCGTCGGGTTCTGGTGGATCGGCTGGTCGGGCACGGTATTTCTCTCGTCGACCCGAGTGATTTTCGCTGCCGCCTTCGACCGCATGCTCCCCGAGTGGGTCTCAAAGATCGAGCCCCGGACCAAGACACCGATCAATGCCCTGTTGCTCATGGTGGTCCCGTCCGTGATCATCTCGTTCCTGTACGCCTATAACATAGTAGGCTTCCAGACCATTGTGCTGGACGCGACCCTGGTGATCGCCGTCACCTTCTTTGGTACGGCACTGGCAGGCATCGTCTTCCCATGGAAACAGAAGAAGATCTTCGAAGGATCTCCGATTTCGAAGATTTTGATGCCTGGTTGGCTCGGCTGGCTCGTCGCGATCGCCTACAGCGTGGGCGCCCTTTACCTGATCTACACGATGTACAAGTACGCGGGTTTGGTCTTCGCCCAGTGGCCGGATCAGAGTGGTCTGGCTCGGTCCATGATTGTCGTGGTCGCCATACTGAGTGTAGTAAACGTGGTCTTGCTGCTGTGGGTGGCGATTTACCTGCTGCGCAAGATCGCGGCTGGCGAGGCGTTCCCGCTTGTGACCATAGCCGCGACGGTCTTCTTCGCCTTCCTGGACTGGCTGCTCATAGAGTGGCTCTGGGATCCCAATTACTATTACGGGATCGGATGGCAGAATGCGACGTCGATGCTGTTCATGATCATCATGTATTTGCTGGCCGCCGCCATCTACTTCGGCTTCAGCGCCTATCGCCGAGGCCAGGGCATCGATGTAGACAAGGTCTACCAGGAGATTCCCGTCGAGTAAGGCAGGCTGACAGGTGTCGGGCATTGGCGGGAAGTGCCCGCCAATGCCCTGCAACGGCCTTGTGCAGCTTGGAGCAATGGCGGCCAACGGGTTCTGCATTTGACCGATGTGGGTGGAGATGCTAAAATCGGCCGGAGTCCCGGTAGGTGGGTGGATTATAGTCCGGGTCCTCAAGGCATCCCGTGCGGGCGGATATGACTTGCCTGTCGCGGCTGCCCATTGAATGGAGGTGCAGGGAAGAGAAATAACCGGAGCACTTGCATTTCGATAACTCAGGACATGTAGAAGGAGAATAGGAGAAATATGCGCACCAACAAATTCGTACTTCAGCTCTTTGCCGTGCTGGCCTTGGCGGCGCTTCGTGGCGTCTTGCGCGCCAGCAGCGCCTGCAACGCAAGCGCCCGCGGCGCCTGCCGCAACCGAAGCCATGCCGCTGGCTACGGAAGCCATGCCGGCCACGGCCGCCCCGTCTGCCATGGATCAACTGGTAGCCGCCGCCAAAGCCGAAGGCACTTTGACCACCATCGCCCTGCCTCACGACTGGTGCAACTACGGCGGCGCTCTTGACGAGTTCAAGAGCATGTATGGCCTGACCGTCAACGAACTCAATCCCGATGGCGGCTCCGGCGACGAAGTGGAAGCCATTCGAGCCAACAAGGACAACAAGGGTCCTCAGGCTCCTGATGTCATCGATGTAGGCTTCTCCTTCGGCAAGTCATCCAAGGACGAAGGCCTGCTGATGCCCTACAAGGTTTCCACGTGGGACACCATTCCGGATGCCGCCAAGGATGCCGATGGCTACTGGTACGGCGACTACTTCGGCGTCATGTCCTTCCTCGTGAATACGGATGTTCAGCCGAAGGTGCCACAGGACTGGAGTGATCTGCTGGATCCTATCTACAAGGGCCAGGTTGCCCTTTCGGGCGATCCCCGCACGTCCAACCAGGCCATTCAGGCTGTGTACGCTTCCGGTCTGGCCAACGGCGGCACGCTCGACAATGCGCAGCCGGGCCTCGACTTCTTTGCCAAGCTGAACGCTGCAGGCAACCTGGTGCCGGTAATTTCCAACAACGGCTTGGTCGCCAGGGGCGAGACACCTGTCCGCCTGACCTGGGACTACAACGGTCAGGCAGCCATCGACTCCTTCGCCGGCAACCCCAAGGCGGAGTTGGTCGTTCCGGCCACCGGCCGTTTCGCCGGCGTGTACGTTCAGGCAATCAGCGCCTATGCTCCCCATCCGAACGCGGCCAAACTGTGGATGGAGTACCTGTACTCCGACGCGGGCCAAATTCAGTGGATGAAGGGCTACTGCCATCCGATTCGTGAAGCCGACATGCGCGCCAGGGGCGTTGTACCGGCCGATGTCGCCGCCAAGCTGCCGGATGTCACCGGCGCAGTCTTCCCGACGCTCGATCAACTGACCGCTGCCAATACACTCATCACCGGCAGTTGGGATACGGTTGTTGGTGCCAACATCCAGGCGGGTCAATAATCGCCTTGGGTTGATTTAGAAAGGGCGAGACCCCGTCACGCAGGTGACGGGGTCTCGCCACGTCAAATCTTTCTGGGAGGGTGCGCGCGTATGACTCAAGCCGACCTAACCATGCATAGGCCAAGAAAGCCTGCATCCCGCCTGGCCGTCTGGCTGGGGGTGGTGCCGTTCTTTCTCTTTGCAATCCTTTTCCTCGTCCTGCCGTCCGGCCGCCTGTTCATTGGTAGTTTCAGCGACAACAGCGGCCGCTTCACCTTTGCGAATATCCTGGGCTTGTTCGAGCAGCCCTACATCATCAACGCCTACATTCTTAGTATCCAGATCAGCGCCGTCACCGCAATTGGTGGCGGCATTTTTGGCTTCCTTTTGGCCTACGCGGTTACGCTCGGCGGCCTGCCCAAGGCGGTCCGAACCGGGCTGATTACCTTTTCCGGTGTGGCGGCCAACTTTGCTGGTGTGCCTCTGGCATTTGCATTCATATCCACGCTGGGACGCACGGGCTTTGTAACCGTCGCTCATGAAGAACGTCTTTCACTTGAATATCTACGACCACGGTTTTAATCTGTATAGTTTTGCCGGGTTGGCTCTTACCTACATGTACTTCCAGTTCCCCTTGATGGTCCTGATCATGGCGCCGGCGCTCGATGGTTTGAAGCGCGAATGGCGCGAGGCCGCCGAAAACCTGGGCGCCAACTCCCGGCAATACTGGTTGCGCGTGGCGTTTCCGATCTTGCTGCCCTCGATCCTGGGTTCCATGATCCTTCTTTTTGGAAATGCCTTTGGCGCCTACGCCACGGCGTATGCTTTGACCGGAGGTGCTCTGCCAATCATCACCATCCAGATCGGCGCCCAGATGCGGGGTGACGTTCTCCACAATCCGGGCTTGGGCTACGCCATGGCCATGGGGATGGTCGTCATCATGGCCATTTCCCTGGCAGGCTATTCGTGGCTTCAAGGCCGGACGGAAAGGTGGCTCCGATGACTGGCTCTCGCCGTTTTCCCATCTGGAGTTGGTTGTGGATTTTCATAGGGGCGGTGTATTTCATCCTGCCGCTCTACGCGACGCTGGATTTCTCCCTGCGCATGCAGCGTGGTGTGATCAGTCTTGAGGCTTACAGGAGCGCGTTTGCCGACACCAGCATCTACGGGGGCTTCTGGGGCTCTTTCTCGTACTCCCTGGTGCTGGCTGCCATAACGATCGTCGTCAGCATCCTGCTCGTCGTCCCCACGGCCTACTGGATCCGCCTCCGCCTTCCGCAGGCTCGCCGCCTCGTGGAGTTCATCACGCTGATGCCCTTCGTGGTGCCTGCCATCATTCTGGTCTTTGGCATGATCCGGGTCTACAGTACACCGTTCAATCTTCCGTTCACGAAAATTCAGATTATCGGCTCACTCACGGAGTCTCCGCTGGGAACTGGCGTGCTTATCGTCGCAGGCTACATGATCCTGGGGTTGCCGTATATGTATCGGTCCGTCGACACGGGCATGCGCACCGTGGATGTGCGCACGCTCACCGAGGCCGCCCAGAGCTTGGGAGCCAACTGGTACACGATCATGGTCCGGGTGATCCTGCCGAACGTGCGGACAGCCTTGCTCAGCGGCGCATTGCTTACGTTTGCGATTGTGCTCGGCGAAATCGTCCTGGCATCCTACCTGGGCGTCCCGACGTTTGGGCCCTACCTGTTCCTGCTAGGTCAGCACCGGGCCTTTGAGCCGGCGGCCCTCACTTTTGTCGCTTTCCTGCTCACTTGGCTCGCCATGGGCCTGATCCAGCTGATCACCGGCGGCCAGACGCAGGCCGCAGGCGCCCACTAATTCTTGCAAGGGAATGAACACATGACACACTTGGCACTAAACCAGATTTCCAAGCAGTTCGGTTCGAATCCAGTGGTTTCTGACTTCAATCTGAATGTCGAGCGGGGCGAGTTTGTTTCCTTTCTTGGCCCATCTGGCTGCGGCAAGACCACGACCCTGCGCATGATCGCAGGTTTCGAGATCCCCTCCGGCGGTCACGTCTCTTTGGATGCGGTGGATATCACAGACAAGCCGCCCAACCAGCGGAACGTGGGGATGGTTTTTCAATCCTATGCGCTCTTCCCGAACATGACTGTAGCCCAAAATATCGGCTTTGGTCTGCAGATCCGCCGGGAGAAGCCCGAAGCGATCAAGCAGCGCGTCGCCGAGATGTTGTCCTTGATCCACCTGGACGAACGCGGCGGCAGTTTCCCATATCAACTCTCGGGTGGTCAGCAGCAGCGCGTCGCCTTGGCGCGCGCACTCGCCATTCACCCCGAAGTTCTGCTGCTGGACGAACCCCTGTCTGCGCTGGACGCCAAGATTCGTGTGGCGTTGCGTGCGGAGATCCGCTCCATCCAGAAGAAACTGGGCATTACCGCGATCTACGTGACCCACGATCAGGAAGAGGCACTCTCCATCTCGGACCGCGTGGTAGTGATGTACAACGGCAGGGTCGAGCAGGTCGGGACTCCGTTTGAGATCTACAACTTCCCTGCCACTACGTTTGTGGCCAACTTTGTAGGCATCCTCAATACCACGGAGGCCGAGGTCATCGATCCCAAGGCGCGCACCCTGCGTGTGGACGGCGTGCAGTTGCAGGCCGAGACGGGCCTGGACGACCACAAGGCGGGCGACAGGGTACGGATTGCGATTCGGCCGGAGCGGCTCAACTTTGCCTCGACCGGCAAGAAGGCAAATCTCATTGACTGCACGATCGAGAATATCACGTTCCTTGGATCCATTGTGAGAGTGCAAGTTACCCTCGGATCCGAGCAGTTCTACATGGATACTTTCAACAATCCATTCCTGGAGCTGCCCCAGATCGGCGCGAAGACGCAGATTACCTGCTCGCGCGAAGCAGTGCTCGTCCTGGGTCGTTAATTCAGGCTGACCGCAAGGGCTGGCCCCGGCGGCGCCAATTGGCTAGCCTCGCGCAGGAGGACTTTCAATGTTCCGGCGTTTTGCAAAACGCGAGAATGTATTTGTCAAGCTCATCAGACAGCAGGCGGCGCTGACGCTCGAAGGCATGGAGGCGCTCAAGGAATATCTGGCGGCCCAGGACCCGGTGGCCTCCGCCCTGTTGAACACAAAGGAGAAAGAGGCCGACGAGGCGCGTCGCATCCTGATCGACGAGTTGAACAAGACGTTTGTGACGCCATTTGATCGCGAGGACATTTTCGCTCTTTCACGTACGATCGACGACGTGTTGGACTACGGTTACAGCACCGTCAGCGAGATGGATATCCTCAAGGTGGAAACCACCTCCTTCATGCAGCGGATGGCCTCCTTGCTGCGCGACGCGGCCTACGAGATTCTCATGGCGGTGGAGCGCATCCAGGATCACCCGGGCGTGGCCAACGATCACGCCCAACGCGCCAAAGCGCTCGAGAATCGCGTCGAGGATGTTTACCGTGAGGCGATTGCCGACTTGTTCAGCGGCGCCGAGGACATCCAGCACGTGGTAAAGATGTTGAAGCTCCGCGAGGTCTACCGCCACCTGAGCAACGCGGCGGATCGGGGTGACGAGGCCGCCAACGTCATTGCCGATATTGTTGTCAAGTTGACCTAGGCACGTCCCCATCTGATGTCCCTGCTCCTGCTGGCCGCAATTGGTTTGGCCTTGATCTTTGCATTCCTGAATGGCGTGCACGATTCCAGCAACGTTGTGGCCACGATGATTTCGTCTCGGGCCTTCTCGCCCCGCGTTGCTCTGGGAACGACGGCGCTGGCAAATTTTGTGGGACCCTTCGTCTTCGGAGTCGCTGTGGCGGACACGATCGGTAACGAGATCGTATCCTCGGGAGCCATAAACACCACCGTGATCATTGCGGCACTCCTAAGCGCCATCCTCTGGGATTTGGCAACCTGGTATCTTGGATTTCCCAGCAGTTCATCGCATGCATTGATTGGAGGCATTATCGGTGCGGTATGGCTGGATGCCGGCTGGGGTGCCATCGAGCTGCCGGGGATGGAAAAGGTGCTGATCGCCCTGTTCACGTCGCCTCTCATCGGATTCGTCATGGGCTTTATCCTCCTCAGGGTTATCCTGATTCTGAGCCGTCAAGCCACGCCGCGGATCAACGGGTTTTTCAAGCGCAGCCAGATGCTCACCGGCATCGCCTTGGCCTTGAGCCATGGCACCAATGATTCCCAGAAGACCATGGGCATCATGGCTCTGGCGCTCGTGACGGGCGGATACCTCAAGGTCTTCTCAATCCCGGTGTGGGTCATTCTTGTGTGTGCGACCATGATCGGCGTCGGCACGGCCGTTGGCGGATGGCGGCTGATCCGGACACTGGGCGGCAAGATCTTCAAGATACGGCCGCTGGATGGCTTCAACTCGCAGCTCACCTCGGCCGCGGTCATAATCGGCGCCTCCCTGCTCGGCGGCCCCGTGAGCACCACGCAGGTGGTCAGTTCCGCGATTATGGGTACCGGTGCGGGGGAAAGGGCTAACAAAGTCCGCTGGGGGGTCGCGCAGGAAATCGCGATTGCATGGCTGCTGACGATCCCGGCTTCGGCGCTGGCGGCAGCCGGCATCTATTGGGTCCTGATACGCTTCATCCATTAGGACTTCGTATATGGCGGAGGCGATTCAAATGCTCCTGAACGGCGCGACGATCGCCATACTGGTTGCGGAGGGGGTAGAGGACCTGGAATACTACGTGCCCCTCATGCGGCTTCAGGAAGAGGGTGCCCGCGTCCTGACGGCCGCTCTCAGCCCGGAGCCCCTGCACGGCAAAAACGGACTGACGATCAAACCTGATCATCTGATCCAAGAACTGAGGGCAGATCAACTGATTGGGCTGGTGATACCCGGCGGCTGGGCTCCGGACAAACTCCGCAGGCATCAGGTTGTCCTCAATCTGGTCAGGCAAATTGAAGGCGCCCGGAAGCCGATTGGCATCATCTGTCACGGAGGTCTTGTCGCCATCTCCGCGGGCATTGTCAAGGGCCGGCGCGCCACGGGATCCGTGGGCATCAAAGACGATCTTATCAACGCCGGTGCGACCTGGGTCGACGAGCCGGCCTTTCGCGATGGCAACCTGGTCTGGGGGCGCGTTGTGGCGGACATCCCGGCGTTTTGCCGCGAGCTGATGGCCGCACTTACGGGAGCGGTCGGCCCGTAGAAGACTTCGGCCACAGGGCCAGTCCCGGCGCGGGGCCAGCAGGGCACGGTGTAATCCCCTGTTAAGGAAAGAAGCCGGCGCACAGGGCGTCTGAGGGGCATGATACGAGCTGCGGCGCGCCTCAGAGCACGAGGCCGGGAAACCCCGGGCGCCTTCCAAGGCGCCGCCGCAGGACGCCCAACTCTTCTTTCGAAAGGATGCTCCCATGGCAACATTCAAGAAGCCCTCTCAGCCCGATCTGCGCAGCCAACTGACAGCCGAGCAGTATCACGTTACCCAGGAGGAAGGCACCGAACCGCCCTTCCACAACGAGTACTGGAACAACAAGCATGCCGGCATTTACGTTGACGTGGTCTCCGGGGAAGCCCTGTTCAGTTCCATGGACAAGTACAACTCGGGCACCGGCTGGCCCAGTTTCACGAAGCCTCTCGAGCCTGAAAACGTCGTGACCCACACAGACTTCAAGTTGATCCTGCCTCGCACGGAAGTGCGTTCCAAATCGGCGAACTCCCATCTTGGCCACGTCTTCAATGACGGCCCGGCACCCACGGGCATGCGCTTCTGCATGAATTCCGCGGCGCTGCGGTTCATCGCGGCCGAAGACCTCGAAAAAGAGGGCTATGGGCAATACGGTTCCCTGTTCTCGGCAGACGACCCCGCGAAGGAATAGAACCGCTTGATGCACTGAGTCGAGTAGGCGACGATCAACGACGCGTCGCCGCCGCCCTTTACGCAATCTTCATACTCACTTCACGGCTCCTTGACGGCGGCCGCCTAAACTCGAGCAGAGCTGGACGGCCGTCATTGCCGTTACAATACCTGCGCCGCCGTGCCAATTGGCCCACGAAACGGACTCATGCCCAAGATCCTTGTGATCGACGACGAACCATCGATCGTAAAACTCGTCAGCGCCTATCTGAAGCCTGAGGGCTACGATGTGCACACGGCAAGCGATGGACCGACCGGCCTGCAGGCGGCGCGCGCTTTCAAGCCGGACATTGTGATCCTGGATATCATGCTGCCCGGCATGGATGGTCTCGAACTGCTGCAGCGACTTCGCCGGGAGTCCCAGGCCTACGTCATCCTGCTGACCGCCCGCACCGAGGAGACCGACAAGATCGTCGGCCTGTCTGTGGGTGCGGACGACTATGTCACGAAGCCTTTCAGCCCGCGGGAACTCACGGCACGCGTCAAGGCCGCCCTGCGGCGCATGCAAAAGCCAAGCGGATCCGGCAGCGATACCGCCATCTTCGCGTTCCGGCACCTGCGGTTGGACGCGGGGGCACGCAAAGTGACCGTCGACGAGGCGCCGGTCGAACTGACCGCAATTGAATTCGATCTGCTTAGGGCGCTGGCCGAGAATCGCGGCCGGGTGCTGACGCGGGAGCAGCTGCTCGAAAAGGTGTGGGGAGGCGAGTACTTCGGTGAGATGCGCGTGGTGGACGTGCATCTCGGCCACGTACGTCAGAAGCTCGGCCGCGCCGACCTGATCGTCACGGTGCGCGGCGTGGGATACCGCTTCGAGGACGAGCCGGCCTGAGCGGGCTGAGCAGCCATGTCTGATTACTTCCATAGCCATTTCGGCGCCAAGATCTTCCTGTCCTACCTGGCCGTGATCCTCATCGGTCTGGTCGTGCTGGCAGCCGCGGGGCAGGCGGCCTTGCCCGCCTCGTTCCGGCGCCACATGCTGGGCATGATAGCCGGTGCGCCCGCCGCCCAGCCGGGCATGGGCATGGGCCCCGGGTTCGGCCGCCAGGCCGCCGGCGCCGATCCGAATGCCGCGCTCTTCGCGGACTACCGCGCCAGTTTCAACGACGCCCTGCTGATCGCGGGCGCGGTCGCCCTCTTCGCCGCCGTCGTACTCAGCCTGATCTTCAGCCGTAGCGTGACCGAACCGGTCCAGGCGATGTCCAAGGCGGCGCAGCGTATTGCCGGCGGGCATTATGAAGAACGTGTGCCCGTGCGCGGTGCGGATGAACTCTCGCAACTCGCGGGACGTTTCAACCAGATGGCGCAGAAGCTGGAGGAGGTGGAGTCCATGCGCCGGCGACTGATTGCCGACGTGAGCCACGAGCTGCGCACGCCGCTCACGGCGATCCAGGGATCCATGGAAGGCCTCATGGACGGTGTCCTGCCGGCAGCCGACGCAACCTATCAGGAGATCCACACGGAAGCCCAGCGCCTGAATCGCCTGGTCGACGATCTGCAGGAGCTGAGCCGCGTGGAAGCGCATGCCTATGAGTTGCAGCTCGAGCCCGTTGAGGCGGCGGCGCTGATCGCGACCGTATCGAAGCGACTCGGGCCGCAGGCCGCGTCCAGAAACGTTTCTCTGCTCTCCGAGGTCCCGCCGGATCTCCCTACGATCGCGGGCGACCCGGACCGGCTTATCCAGGTGCTCACAAATCTGGTTGGCAATGCACTGCAATACACTCCGGAAGGCGGCCGCGTCGCCATCGCGGCCAGGAGGATCGACGGGGAAGTGCAAGTCTCGGTGCGGGATAGCGGCGTGGGTATCGCCGCGGAGCATCTTGGTAACATCTTCGATCGCTTCTATCGAGTGGACAAGTCGCGCTCCCGGCAAGCCGGCGGCGGTAGCGGCATCGGCCTGACGATCGCGCGTGCGCTCGTGGAAGCCCACGGCGGACGCCTGTGGGCCGAAAGCGCGGGCGAGGGCAAGGGGAGCACTTTCACGTTCAGCATCCCGGTTGCACAATAACGAATATGGTGGGGCGTTGGACCATGCCTATCACGACCTCAAAGGAGATGGAGCATGCGATTTGCCAGGATCGGCGCCGTCATGTACGTTGTCTGGGGGCTGCTGCATCTCGAGGCGGCTTATGAGGGATTCGCTCTGGGGGCAAGTCTCCAGAGCGGGCTGGTTCAGGGCAAGATCAATCAGGGGGCGTGGGATCTGCTCTTCTTTGCACTCTTTGCCATTGCAGTTGCTGTTTACTACAACTGGAAGAACAGCCGCCGCGGTTACTGGCTCAATCTGGTGGTCGTCAGCGCCGCCGATCTGGGATTCGTATTTTTCGTGCTGATCCCGGGTCATGTGGCATTCTTCCCGGGAATCTTGGGACCCGTTTTCTGGTTAGGGGGTCTGATCTTGACCACGACTGGGATGAGGATGGCCCCGGCGAACTGAGGCTGTCGTCCGGGCGCGACGGAAAAACAAAGAGGAACAATTCCGGGGTTGTTGCGGCTGGATTCAGCATGGCCCTCCGTCCGAGGACCGTGCATGCGAGGCCGCGCTGCCGATGCATGAGTATGCTCCAAAGGACTGGGGAAGTACCCTGCGAAGAGAACGCACGCAAGTCCTCTTCGGGCCGGTCTGTTCTCCTTGCGGGAATGAGGCGCACCGGCCCGACCGTGGCATGTCTCGTGGCTCCGACAACGGTCCCGCTGCCAGCGAAGTTCTTCAAAGGTGAGCTTGGCATCACGCCGGATTATATAGAACAGGTATTCTACTGTCAAGTAGAGCCGCGTCCACCGGGTTGCAGGGGTTGCAGACTTTGTCGACCAGGTGGCGCCGCAGGCGGACTACCGCCTCTATTGCGTGTGGTTGAGCTTTGCCCGAATGTGACTATGTCACATACAGGCTGGCTCCTTTGTCCTAAACTGGGTTTAGACGGATCCAATAAAAGGAGATCAAGAATGAACCCGATTATCGCTTTTCTCGCAACTTCGAACGGACGCATCACACGCGTCGTCGCCGGCATCGTGTTGGTCGCCGCGGGCTGGTTTTGGATGGGCGGCACCGCAGGCCTGATCGTTGCCATCGTCGGTCTGGTACCCCTGCTCGCCGGCGCTTTTGACTTCTGCGTGTTTGCTCCGCTGTTTGGAGCGCCTTTGAGCGGCTCCAAGATTCGCGCGGGCCTCGTAGATGGGAATGGCAGTCGCGAAGACCCGCCTCAAGCGGATCTTCGCGACTGCTCCTTGAGAAGAAAGAATTCGGTCGCCCACCAGGCACTACCCGGGTGGGCGGCCAACGGAGAAGACAACAATGGAAATGCTGATCGACTTTCCCGGCGGATCAAGGGTGGACGCACATTTCAACGGTCTTACGGTCCCAACGGATCAACCGCCGGCTGCAACGGCCGCGTCGCCTTTCGAAGTATTCCTGGCGTCCATCGGAACGTGTGCCGGCATCTATGTGCTGGGTTTTTGTCAGCAGAGGGGAGTGCCCGCCACCGACATTCGGATCATTGAGCGGGTCAACCACAGCCGCATGACGGGCATGGTCGAAACGATCGAGCTGGAGATCCAGGTGCCGCCGACATTCCCGGATAAGTATCGCGATTCGCTAATCCGGTCCGCGAGCCTGTGCGCCGTGAAGAAGCACCTGGAGAAACCGCCGCGGTTCGAGATCACTACGAAAGTGGCGACGCCGGAGCCCGTTCAGTAGGAGAGCAGCATGGCGAAGATTCTGGATGATGACGTTCTGAAGCAGGTGAAGGAGGCCTTCGAGAAGATGAAGGAGCCCGTTCAACTGCTGTACTTCGGAAACAAGCAAAATTGCGAGTACTGCGATGAGACCCGCCAACTACTCGAAGAGGTGGCCGCCGCCGACGAGCGGATCGGTCTGAGCGTTTACGAGGCCGAGTTGGACAAAGAGGTAGCGGCGAAGTTCAATGTCAGCCGGGTGCCCGGGCTCGTGATCGCGGCGAAAGAAGGCGCGCAGGTTATGGACTTTGGCATCCAGTATTCAGGTATCCCATCCGGCCATGAGTTCGCCACGCTGATCAACGATATCCTGCTCGTGTCGGGCAGAGACTCAGGTCTGGGCGAACAGACCCGCGACTTCTTGAAGAAGCTGGAGACGCCCCTGCTCTTGCAGGTGTTCGTCACGCCGAGCTGTCCTTATTGCCCGCGGGCCGTGTTGATGGCTCATCAAATGGCGATGGAAAATCCGAAGATGATTCGCGCCGAGGGTGTAGAAGCAACGGAGTTCCCCGAGTTGGCGGCGCAATTCCACGTAAGCGGCGTACCGCAGACGGTGATCAATTCGGGTGCCAAGATGGTGGTGGGCGCGGTGCCCGAGCAGAATCTGCTGGCGGAGATCATGCGCTCGCTGCAAAATTGATCCTGGGACGCAAACATCAGATCAGGCTTCGATGCACTAGTGCAGGTTGCATCGCAAAAAGAGCGTACTGAACCCGTCGGTGATCCGAATGCCGGCGGGTTTATCTTTTATCGAGCTCCCATGCAAGTGACGGTCGCCGCAAGGCATGCAGGAGACGAGCCGCGGTTGCCTTTATCGGAGGGCGGCAACGCACATGCCAGGCCTCCATCGAGCCGCACGATGGCATGGTGGCCCGACTCGACCGGGTCGGTTGGGGTATCCGCTCGATGCTGGGAGAATTCCATATCCTAACTGCAATGCCGCGGCGCGGCACCGCGCCGTATGATAAATGCCGGCGCAACGCGTGATGGGAGCGAGCCAACCGGCGTTGAAATGTCGCGCGCAGTGCCCATCACCTGAAATGCCCCGAAGGCGAAATGCTGGATCAGAGGAATCTGTCAACACCTCTTGACAAGGACGGCGACCGGCAATTGGCGCGCGTGCTGACTGCGCTGATGTGGGCCTCCGGGGCCGTCTACATATTTGCCGTTGGCACGGGGATCTTCTATGGGGACCGAGTGCTTGTCACGCTGACCGTGGCGGGCTGTGCCCTGCTGGGCATACCCGTTCTCTTGCTCAGACGTGGCTACATTCGTGCCGCCGGGTTGGCGGTGATGCTCCTGGAACTCGTCACCATAACGATGATCGCTACGGTGGGGCAGGGGATCCGCGATCTTGCGATGGTCGCGTTCCCGATCCTATTTGTGTTTGCCGGACTGGCTTTGGAGCGCCGCTACTTCCTGTTGTGTGTGGGCCTCTCGCTGGCGGCGGTTTGCTGGCTGGTCTTCGGCGAAGACCTGGGCTGGTTTGTAACGCGGCCCTTCCAGGGTGGGTCGACCAATTGGTTCTATCTGATCGGCACCTCGCTCATCTTTCTGGTCGCCGCGTTCGCTGTGGATTTGCTGGCGACCACCATGCGACGAAGTCTGGAGCAGGCGCGTTCCGAGATCGCGCAACGCAAGCAGATCGAAGCAAGTCTGGTGGATGAGAAGATCCTGTTGCGGACTTTGATTGATAACCTCCCGGACCGCATCTACGCCAAGAACCGCAACGGCGTGAAGATTCTATCCAACACCGCGGACTGGAAGGCAGCCGGTGGAAAGACGATGGAGGACGTCGTCGGCAAGACGGACTTCGACGCGTATCCACGTGAGTTGGCAGAGCAATTTTGGGCCCAGGACCGCGAGATCATGGCCTCCGGGCTGGCGCGCGTTGGCCGCGAAGAAGCCTCGTTGGATGCCGATGGAAACCCGGTCGTGACCCTGACTTCCAAAGTCCCTTTGCGGAACGCCCAGGGAGAGGTCGTCGGGCTGGTGGGTTCCGGCCACGACATCACCAACCGCAAGCACTCCGAGATGATGCAGGGTGCAATCCATCGGATTTCGCAGGCGGCGATGACCGCGGAGAGCATGGAGACGCTTTACCGATCGATCCATGCGATCCTTGAAGAATTGATCCCCGCAGAGAGCTTCTATATCGCTTCCTATGACCCGGTCCACGAAACAATGAGCTTTCCGTACTTCGCAGATCAACAACAGGACCTGCCCCCTGGCCAAATGAAACTGGAAGGTCTCACCGGATACGTGATCCGGACGGGTCGTCCGCTGCTGGCGACCCGGGAGGTATTCGAGCGGCTCGTGGCAGAAGCCAAGGTGGAGAATCTGGGCGCGGCAGGCGAGGACTGGATGGGCGCGCCGCTGAAAACGGAGCGCGGCACAATCGGCATGATCGCGATGGAAACCTACACAGCCGGTCAGCATTTCTCCCAGGAGGACTTGCGATTGCTGGAGTTTGTGTCGACCCAGGTCGCGCAGGCGATCGAGCGCAGGCGCATGCAGGAGGAGATCCGCGACTTGTCACTCACCGATGAGCTGACAGGGCTCTACAACCGGCGGGGTTTCGCCCTGCTGGCTGAACAGGCAGCGAAGGTGGCCCAGCGAATGAAAAGGAAAATGCTGCTGTTCTTCTTCGACCTGGACAACCTGAAGGCGATCAATGACACGCATGGGCATGCCGGAGGGCGATCTGGCCCTGAAGGAAGTCGCCGCCGTATTGAAGACAACGTTCCGTGAGGCGGATATTTCCGCCCGTTTTGGCGGTGATGAGTTTGTTGTCATGGCGCAGGACGCGTCCGTGGAAAGCGCGGAGCCCTTGGCCAGGCGCATCGGGGCAGACCTGAACCGGAGCGACCGGCAAGCCAAACGGCCTTATGCTCTGACTCTGAGCATGGGAGTGGTGGGTTTCGATCCGGAGGCGCCGTGCACCGTGGCCGAGATGCTCGCGGACGCCGACGCCTTGATGTACAGGCAGAAGGCGGGCAAAAAGGCGCGGGCCTAGGCCACGATTGGCGCGGCTGGCCGCAAAAAGGGTTGCGGGTTGGCTGCAGACGAAAAGTGGACGAGCAGCTCGTCCGCTTTTCTTTTCAAACCTCTACAACGCGTGAAGTGAATCGGAGGGATCAGTCCACGGTCTGGAGGAACATCGGGTAAACCGCGGCGAAGAACTTTCCGAACTCCCGAAGCAGCCGCAAGACCGGCAGCCTGCCTTTTGTGGGATCAAGGTGCTGAAACTGCATCTCGGTGTAATGCACGCCGGCACGGCCGGCCAGGGCCGCAAGCAGGCGCCGGGACTCGCCAACAGGAATCACCTGATCGCCGCGGTCATGCAGCAGGACGAACAACGGGGTACGAATATCATGGAGGCACTCCACGGGCGAAAGGGCCTCCAGGCGATCCTGCAGCTGAGCGGGCAGGCGGGCCAGGGCGGCCTCGGCCTCTGCATTGCCCCGCGCGGTGAGCAGACCGTAGACCGCCTGTCCATCGATCGAGAGAGGGCCGTCGTCGAAATGCCCGCCCTGCGCTTCGAAGGCGCGGCGCAGCCGATCGGCTTCCTGTGGCTCCAAGGTGGCGGTTATCGAATGCGCGAAGACCCTGCGAGTGAGTTGATCGACGTTCCACCGTTCGCGGCCGTTGGCCGAGGAGCGCGTGCCACTGGCTATGTCGCAGGCGAACACACTCATCGAGGAGAATGGAGCGTAGGCGCTGAGAAATGCGACCCGGTCCCGGATTCGGGAGTCGGCGGACGCCATCAAAGCAAACGAGCCGCCGACGCACGTACCCAGCAAGCCACTGCGCGCGGAGTCCACATCCGGCTGCTCAATTAACCAGTCGTAGGCCAGAGCGATGTTTCCGACATCTTCCGGATCGAGCCGGAACTCGCGCATAGCCGGTGACCAATAGAGAAGCGCCGCGAACCCCGCGCGAGCAAGGGCATTCCCCAGCACGGGGACCTGTGGGTGGTCGACGCCGAACGGCACGACACCCAGGCAGACCACGATGCCGGGGTGCGGACCGCCCCCCGATGGGCGATAGAGATCACCTTCGGCGTATCCCGAGCGGGTCGGGTATTTGACCTTCACGACTTCCGGCAGCGTCGTAATCCAGTCCACGGGCGCCGGAAGGAATCATTGGGAACACCTTGAGGAAGAAGACCGCGGTTCGTCCGAAGGCGCGGACGCGGCGCGTGGCTCGCCGTAGCATCGCCGGGAGAGGCATGCTGTGTGCACCCGTCGTGGCCGTGATCTTGGTCTTCCCTGAGGGGCTATCCATAGTCAGTCGTGTCGGTGGGCGGAGGTTTCAGAATTTGGCTGCTGGCGAGCATGCTCATGGGGCCAACATCCCCGCTCACATATCCTAATCGTGGCGCCGGGCTGGCGTAAGATACAAATCTCCCGAAAACGGTTGAAGAACGACATATTATGGCGATCGCGCGATACGCGTGGAAGCCCGCTTGAAACAAGGACATTCCCGTGTCAGGCGTGATTGAGATTGCAGAATGCGCGGCGTGCCGGCGCCTTATCTCAACCCGGTATGACCATCTCTCGAACGTCAGCTCGAAGACTCTGAGCATTGGTGCCGCGACCCCGCCGTCACTTCCTGGGCACCAACGCGTGATAACATCCTGAAGCATGCATGGGGGTGAGACCGTTGGATAGGCCCCTTGCGAAAGCGGGCCAATTGACGACCCATAAAGTCTTACGGGAGGCCCGATGCGCGTACTGATAGACATGGACGGCGTGCTCGCCGACTTTGAGCGCGGATTCCTTGAGCGCTGGCGGGAAAAGCACCCCGACAAGACCTACGTGCCCCTGGATGAGCGGAACACCTTCTATCTTCTCCGGCAGTATCCGGCAGAGTACCGTGACTTGATCTGGCAGATATTCCTGGCGCCGGGGTTCTTCAAAGATCTGCCGGCAATCCCCGGTGGCCGCGAGGCCCTGACGGAAATGGCGGAGGCAGGTGTTGAAGTATTCATCTGCACCACGCCGTTTCGAGCCTACCAGCACTGCGTGCGAGAAAAGTACGAATGGGTAGACCAACACCTGGGGGCCAAATGGGTCGGGCGGCTCATCCTCACGCCCGACAAGACCATTGTCGATGCGGACTATCTCATCGACGATAGGCCCAGCGTGGGTGGGTTGGCGACACCACGTTGGAAACACATCCTTTATGACGACGTCAGGAACCGAGGGGAAGGTGGCAGGCCGAGGCTGACCTGGGCGAACTGGAAAGAAGTGATGCTAGCCGAGGAACAATTTCGAAAGGCATATCAAGGGGAGGCGTGACCGGCCAGCGCATGCCGGGCCGTCAGGAGGCGTGGAACTACTTGAGCAGGGCGGCCGCATCCGAGTGGATTACGATGCCGCCCGGCCTGAGCAATCTGGCCTCCTGGCTTTTGATCTCGCCAGCCACCCTCAAGCGATCACCCTGCTTTGGAAACTGGGCGGTGAACTCCGGGGAGCCAAAGAGGCGGCTGTCCTGGAGTGCATCGAAAGCCTGATTGGGAAGGAAATCCAGGGCACCGGGCTTTCCGAGATCGACGCGATAATGCGTGAAATCCTCGGTCTCCAGATCGCCAAAATCGACTCCCACGGGGTCGGCTCCCAGGTGCAGGAGAATGCGACAAAACCAGGGTTCGAACAGGGCGGTATAGCCCGTGCGTGGCCGTCCAAGCAGCAGGCGGCCAAGGGGCGTGTGGATGCGAAAACGGGACGGCGCGTGGCTGCTATTCGAGCCGCAGGCAATATCGAGAATCTTCTGACCTTGCACATGGGACAAAGATCCGAAGGCGGTGGAGAGGCGATCCAGCATTTGGGCCAGGATGTCTTCGACGCCGCGTTCGGACTCTATCTTCCACATCACGGCGTAGCGCGCATCCAGGGCGGGAATGAGATCCGAGAGCAGCGCCGGATCGCCCTGACCTCTTAGCGCGTCCCCGAGCTTATTTAACAGCCGGCCTTGAGATTTTCCGGGCAAAGGTCGCCTCAGGTGCAAGCGGACTGCAAATCATACCGGGAGATTCTGTTGGAGGGGAGAGTCGATTCCCTGCACCTTGGCGGCGGCCGGTGCGGCTTGAGGCTGTGCTTCCAGCAACGATTTGAGCAGCGCCAGGTCTTCCTTGAGCTGCTTCTGCATGTGCTTTTTCAAGTCCGCCTCGCGCAGCTGAAGTGCGTTCACGGCCAATGCCTCCATGGAAACATCGACGCGCGTGCTACCTTCGGAAGGTTGGAGCTCATAGAGCGTGTGCGACTCGAGCGGGCCGGTCAGCGATCTGAATCCGTATTGCCTGTCTGCCGCGTATTCGGTGATCTGGAACGTGCGATGCATGCGCCGGCCCATCAGATGGCCTACGGTGCCAAAAGAGGCACCCACGCCGGCCTCGCCGTCCGAAATTTGGCCGGAAGCCAAGGTGCCGTACTGCCATTCGAAGTCGTTGGCGGACGCGCTGACGAATTCAAAAACCTGCCTCAACGGCTTGTAGATTACTATGCTTGCTGCTACTTTGATCATTTATCCCATTTCTTCGTGTGGATGGCCCCGGTTCCTCGCGGACCCTGCAGAACTCAGCGCCTGTCTTGGAGCCAACCTGCAGAGTCCGCGGCTGGCGAAAGAAACCGTCAGCCCCAAGCGGGGCTGACGGCGGCGGTCTTGTTCAAGGCCAGAGAGCGATCCTGGGCTTGCGGCAGGCACGGTAAAACGCGCCCGCCGTCGTCCCAGGCTACATGGTCTTCGGTCTGGCGACGTTGACCTTGAGTTCACGATCCGCCAACGAGTAGCCATTGAACTGGCTGATCGCCTTTTCCGCCTCAGCCTGGTCGGTCATGGTGATGAAACCAAACCCCTTGGACTGGCCGGTGCCGCGCTCCTTGATCACCTCAACGGCGGCTACGTTCCCAACCTGCTCGAACAGGGTCTTGAGCTCGGCTTCGGTGGTCGACTTCGATAGGTTTCCTACGTACAACCTGACGTCCATTACTGCACTGCTTTCTCCGGTTCAACCGGCACAAAGAACGGCCGCCAGCCCATAACAGGCCAGCGGCTAAGGCACCGCATACAACCAGTTATCCACTTGCTAACTGTTGAAATCAGTATAGCATACTTCAGCCCCGCGTGCGGGCAACCTGGTGTCCTGCTGCCGGCTTGGGCTTTGTTGCGTGTGATATGCTTTGCCGGGCCGAATGGGCGCCTTGGGAGAATGCAGACCACAAGGACTGGAGAATATGAATTAGATTATGCTGCAACGACTTGAAAACATCGGGGGAAATCGCGCCGTCCTGGCGCTGTCGAGCGCGCGCTTGGGCGATGCCATAGGCAACAGCATCCTGTTTGTCGTGCTGCCACTTTTCGTGGCGAAACTGCCGGCGCCCGCCGTGACCTGGCCGGAAACTGTCCGTGTTGGATTCCTGATCTCGGTCTTCGGATTGGTCAACGCCGTTCTGCAGCCGATGGCGGGTGCTTTCATAGACAAGATCGGGCGCAGCAAACCGTTCATCCTGGCTGGCCTGATCATGATGGCTCTCGCGACGCTGGGTTTCCTGCTAGCTCGACGCTACACGGATCTCCTATTCCTCCGGTCCCTGCAGGGCATCGGCGTGGGTTTGACCATCCCAGCCGCGCTTGCTTTGATGGTGAGTGCCAGCCGAAAATCCACGCGGGGTGGCTCGATGGGGATCTATACCACGAGCCGCATGCTGGGTCTGGGCATCGGTCCGTTGATCGGCGGCCTGCTGTTCGACCGCTTTGGCTTTGACTTCGCATTCGTCGTGGGTTCCATCTTCATAATCGTCGCGATCGTGCTGGTATACCTTTGGGTGCAGGAGCCTCCGGCCCCGCAGTCCGTTCGGAAGCCTGCAAAGGTCCAGATCATCGATCCGAAGCTGCTAAGCCCTGGGATCGTGGGTGTGGCCTTTGCCAGCCTGGTCATGGCAGCGGACTTCTCGATGATGGCCTCGCTGGAAAACCAGTTCAACGCAAAACTGGGCATGGATGCTTTTCTGTTCGGGCTGGCCTTTAGCGCCGTCATGCTGTCGCGCCTGTTCGTGCAAGTTCCGATTGGACGTTACTCGGATCGTTTTGGCCGCAAGCCCTTCATCGTGGGCGGGATGCTCTTGCTGGTTCCATCTACAGCCTTGTTGGGATACGCGGGCTCCACGACTGTTCTCGTCGTGTTGCGGCTCGTGCAGGGAGTGGCTTCGGCCGCGGTGGCCGCCCCAGCATTCGCGGTGGCGGGCGACCTGGCCCAAGCAGGTGGCCAGGGCCGCCAGATGAGCATTGTCACCATGGGCTTCGGCCTGGGAGTCGCCGTGGGACCGCTTGCGGCGGGACTCTTGGCGGTTTACTCTTTTACACTTCCCTTCGTTCTAGCGGCCGCACTTTCCCTGGTCGCGGCTTGGACAACACAGCGCTTCGTGCCTGAGACGATGCCACCTGGCGGATCTGCGGTGGGCGAGCCAGCCTGACCGAGCTAGGAATGGAGCACCGCGCCGGTGCGCGGCGCTCCGCCGGACGCCTGAAATTCCAGCGGCGAATCCGCCGAAAGTGTCCGGTGCTCAGGCGGTGTGGGACTCCGCCTGCTCCTGGATCAGTTTGGCAACCAGCGCGGTCCAGCCCGTCTGGTGGCTCGCCCCGAGGCCCATCCCGTTGTCGCCATGGAAGTACTCGTGAAAAGGAATGTAGTCGCGCCAGTTGGGATCGTTCTGGAAGAGATCCCGATCCCCGAAAACGGCGCGCCGGCCGTTGGCATCCCGTGCAAATATGCTGATGACCCGCTTCGAGAGATTCGCTGCGATGGCCTTCAGGTGGATCAGACTGCCGCTGCCGGTCGGGAATTCGACGACAAAATCATCGCCATAGTAGTGGTGGAACCTCCCGAGCGCTTCGATTACCAGATAGTTCAGCGGCATCCACACCGGACCTCTCCAGTTGGAGTTACCGCCGAAGAGGTTGGTCTGGGATTCGGCAGGCTCGTAGGCAACGGTATGAACCTCGCCGCCGATGCTCATCGAGTAGGGATGCTCCGCGTAAACCCGTGAGAGCGCCCTGACGCCGTGCGGCGAAAGAAACTCGGCTTCATCGAGCATGCGCCTCAGTACGCGCTTCATGCGATGGCCCCTCAAGATAGCCAGCAGGCGTCGCTCGCCCGATCCCGGCTCATGCCAGCGTGAGACCAGGCAGGCCAACTGCGGACGGTTCTCGAGAAACCAGAGCAGCCGCTCCTTGAATTCGGGCAGGCGGTCCAGCAGACCCGGCTCGATGGTGGTGACGGCAAACAGGGGGATGAGCCCCACCATCGAGCGAATACGGATCTGCAGATTCTGCCGCGGGTGATCGCCCGAAGCGTCAAAGTGGAGCACATCGTAGAAGAACTCGTCCTCGTCGTCCCACAAAGAAATGGATTCGCCCGCGATGTTATCCATCGCGTTGGCAATGTAAAGGAAGTGCTCGAAGAATTTGAGGGCGATGTCCTCGTAGGCGGCGTCGGTCGTCGCCAACTCGAGGGCAATGGTCAGCATGTCGAGGCTGAATTTGCCCATCCAGCTTGTGCCGTCGGACTGCTCAACATGTCCCCCAAGCGCCATCGCCTGGCTGCGGTCAAAAAGCCCGATGTTGTCCAGGCCGAGGAATCCGCCCTGGAAGACGTTCATACCGTCTGCATCCTTGCGGTTGACCCACCACGTGAAATTCAGCAGCAGCTTGTGGAAAATTCGCTCCAGGAATTCCATGTCGCCCGCGCCGCGCTGCTCTTGATCCATCTTGTACACCTGCCAGGCTGCCCAGCCCAGGACGGGTGGGTTCACGCCCCCGAAGTCCCACTCGTAGCCGGGAATCTGCCCATTGGGGTGCTGGTACCAGACGCGACCAAGCAGCAGCAGTTGCTGCTTGGCGAACTCCACGTCGAGCAGCGCCAGGGGGATGCATTGGAGGGCCAGATCCCAACTGGCGAACCATGGAAATTCCCACGTGTCGGGCATGGAAATGATGTCCACGGCGTTTAGATGGCGCCATTCGTTGTTGCGACCCCGCAGGCGGGACGGCGGCGGGGCCGGCTGAGCGGGATCGCCATCGAGCCACGTCGCCACGTTGTAGTGATAGAACTGCTTGCCCCACAATAAGCCGGCGAAGGCCTGCCGCTGAATCAGTTTGAGATCGTCGCTCAGAGAGTTGGGTTGCAGGTCCGCATAGAACTCGTCGGCTTCGGTCTGGCGCTCCTGAAAGATGCGGTCCCAATCCGCGAACGGTTCGCGCTGCGCGCGCCTGTCCGTGCCACCCGCCTTGCTGAGTCGCAGCCGCACCTCATGCATTCCGCCAGGGGCGAGCGTTCGGTCGTAGAGCGCTGCCGCCTTGGTGCCCGTCTGCTGCGGGTTAACGGCATCCGCGCGGCCGTCCACGACATACGCATGAAAGGCATCCTTCACGTAGGGAGAGGCGTTCAAGGTCCCGTTGATCCGCCCCAGGTTGGTCTCATTTTCCGTCAACAGCAGCGCATCCGCGTCCTGGCAGACCCACGTATACGAGCCGAGTTCGACATCCTGGGCGGTGATGGCGTTCAAGACGCCGGCCCCCCGCAGCGTGTCTCTCGTGAGGACCGGGCGCTGGGGCTGTTGGCCGGATGCGTCCGCGCCCCAGCTCCACGTGTTACGGAACCACAAGGTCGGAAGGATGACCAGGCGTGCCGCCTCCGGGCCGCGATTGATCGCGCGGATGCGAATCAGGATGTCATCGGGCGCGGCCTTGGCGTATTCAACAAACACGTCGAAATAGCGGTCCTGTTCAAATGCTCCGGTGTCGATGAGTTCGAACTCCGGGTCGGATCTGCCGCGCTGACTGTTGGCGGTCACAAGTTCCCCGTAGGGGAAAGCCCGCTGCGGATACTTGTAGAGCATCTTCATATAGGAATGGGTGGGCGTGGAGTCCAGGTAGAAATAGTAGTCTTTGACATCCTCACCGTGATTGCCCTCCCCGTTGGTGAGTCCGAAAGGGCGCTCCTTGAGGATGCTGTCCCGACCGTTCCAAAGCGCCACCGCAAAACAAAGCCGCCCTTTGTCGTCGCTGATGCCCCCAAGCCCGTCCTCGTTCCAGCGATAGGCCTTCGAGCGGGCGTGATCGTGCGGGAAGTAGATCCACGGCTGACCGTCCGCGCTGTAGTCCTCGCGGACGGTTCCCCAGGCGCGTTCCGCGAGGTAAGGTCCCCAATGTTTCCAGGCGGCTCCGTCGGTGGTTAGGCGCTGATATTCGGGATTATTCTTCAAGGCTTCTTCCTTGGACAGTCTGGTACGCGTGGCCTGTCTGAGTGCTTCCGGAGGGGCTGACTCCTTCTTGACGAGATGTGACCCACGTTATACACTGGAATCGAATCAGACAAATTCTATCCGCGTTGGGAAGCGATTGAGCGGAGGCATCCATGTCGGAACAATTTGTGTCGCGGGGCTTTGTCGGGAAACGCCGCGCCGGCGAGAAATCCAACCGGCTGCCACCTGGACAGTACCTCACCGATGATTTTCCGGTGCTGTCTGCGGGGCCAACTCCACGGACGCCGCTCGATAAATGGACGTTCACAATCGACGGACTGGTCAAGGACGCCGTCACCTGGTCGTGGGCGCAGTTCCTGGAGCTGCCAAGGCAGAACTTCACGGTCGATATCTCCTGCGTCACCAAGTGGACCCATCTCGATATGAGGTGGGAGGGTGTCAGCCTGGATACGCTCCTGGAGCATGTCGAACTCGACCGCAAGGCCATGTACATTACGGCCTACAGCGACGGCGGTTACACGACCAATCTGCCGGTCACGGACATCGTGAACGGACAGAGCTTCATCGCCCTCAACTACGGCGATGGGCCGCTCGCTCCCGAGCACGGCGGACCGGCACGCATGGTGGTGCCGCACCTGTATTTTTGGAAGAGCGCAAAATGGATCCGCGGGATCCATTTCATGGACAAGGACAAGCAGGGCTTCTGGGAGTCGGCAGGCTACCACCGACGCGGTGATCCCTGGAAGGAAGAGAGATACTGGAATGATTGACGTATCGTCCTTCGATTGGCGCCAAGGGATCCGGGGCATGGACTTGGGCGTGAGTTTGCGAAAATGAGGAAGACCTTGGACTGGCAGCTCGCGACCGTCACGGGCATTCGAAGCGAAACCCCGAACGTCAGGTCCTTCACGCTGTCGCTGCCGAATTGGTCTCCGCACCGCGCGGGTCAGCACTATGACGTGCGTCTGACTGCCGCGGACGGCTACCAGGCCCAGCGCAGCTACTCTATTGCGTCCGAGCCGGAACGGCGCGGCGAAGTGGATCTGACCATCGAGCGCATACCGGACGGGGAGGTCTCGTCGTATATGCACGACGTCCTGATCGTGGGCGACAGGCTGGAGGTGCGCGGTCCGATCGGCGGCTACTTTGTGTGGGAAGCATCCATGCGCGAGCCATTGCTGCTCATCGCCGGGGGCTCCGGCGTCGTGCCTTTGATGTCGATGATCCGCCATCGACGCGCCGCGGGCGCCACCAACCCCACGCGGTTGCTGTACAGCTCCCGTACCTTCGATGACATCATCTACCGCGAAGAATTGGAAGCACTGCAGAAGGCGGAGCAGGACCTGCTGATCGCCCACACGCTGACACGGCAGCAGCCTGCCGGGTGGCGGCGGTTACGCGTCGCCGCATCGACGCGGGAGATGCTGGATGAAGTGGCAAAAACACTGGGCCGCGCCGCCCAGGCATTCATCTGCGGCCCGACTCTCCTGGTCGAATCCGCCGCTGACCTATTGGTGCGTATTGGTTTGAAGGCCGATCACATCCGGACTGAACGGTTTGGCCCAACAGGAGGCTGACATGCACGAGGCGAGCCCTGATATCGATCACCAGCTCATGTTGGATGCCAACGCCGCAGCGGGCGTGCTGACCGAGATCTTTGGCGTCGAGATGACGGCCGCGCCGACGGAATGCGCCTCCTGTGGCAACGAGGGAGCAGTCGGTACGCTGCTGGCCTTCACGGAGGGGCCAGGCATCGTGCTGCGGTGTTCGGCTTGCGAAAATGTCGTGCTGCGGATTGTGCAGACTCCGGAAGCGATCTTCCTGGATGCGCGCGGCGCCGTGTACCTGCGGCTGGCACGGCCGGCTCCAGGCTGAGGCGGTTGCCTCACGTTTGGGGTCGCCACACGAGACAAACCGAGCCTCGCACAACAGTGCGAGGCTCTGCTCTTAGTGATATCCCAGGCCTTACGGCGTCGTCGAGGTCGGCGTACATCCGGCGATGCAGCGTGCTCAGGGCACGGACCTGCTCGGCGGCATGGTACGACGATCTGACCAGCGGAGCGGCCTCGACCCACTTGAAGCCGATCTCCGCGCCGTAGGCCCTGAGTTCTGCGAATTCTTCCATCGTGTAGTACCGGGAAATCGGCAGGTGCTTCTTGCTGGGCTGCAGGTACTGGCCAATGGTCAGGATATCGACGCCCCAGGAGCGCTGATCGCGCATCACGCTCTTGAGCTCGTCCATGGTTTCTCCGAGTCCGACCATGATGCCCGACTTGGTCAGCACTTCGGAATCGAGCTGCTTGGCATGCGTTAGCGTCGCCGCGGCCCACTCGTAACTGTCCTGGGGTTGCACCTGCTTGAATAAGCGCGGCACGGTCTCCACGTTGTGATTCAGGATTTCGGGCTGCGCGTCCATGACGATCTTAAGCGCCTCGAGCGAGCCCTTGAAATCCGGGATGAGCACTTCGATCGAGCACCCCGGCAAGACCTGGCGGATACGGCGAATCACCATTGCGAAGAGCGGCGCGCCACCGTCGCGCCGGTCATCACGGTTGACGGAAGTGATCACGGCGTGCTGGAGTTGCATCGAACGGACGGCCTGCGCGACGCGCTCGGCCTCGCCCCAGTCCAGCGGGCTGGGACGACCATGCTTGATATCGCAGAATCCGCATGTGCGCGTGCACACATCGCCGAGCATCAGAAATGTGGCGGTGCCGGATCCCCAGCATTCGCCCATGTTCGGGCACATGGCCTCTTCACAAACCGTGTGCAGCGACTTGGAGCGCATGAGCGTTTGAAGGCGTTGATAGGTCTCACCGGAGGGTGCGCGAACCTTGATCCACTCCGGCCGACGGAGCGGTCCGGCGGCCTCGACTTGCGGTTTGAGACGATCCCTGGTCGCTGTATTTGTCATGGGTCTCTTTGGAGCCGCCGCCCGGTTAAGCCTTTCGCACCCGCAGCCGCAGGCCGCGCACGGCGACGACTTCGACCTTGTCGCCGCGGCGGATCGACGGGGAACCCTCGGCAACCTCGGCTGTCCAGAGCTCCGATTCCACCTGCACCTGTCCGGAAGGCTTGATATCCGATCGCGCCGTTCCGAACTTTCCCAAAATCGTTCCGGTGCCCGTTTGCAGGGGCAGGCCCTGCGCGCGCAGCGCGTATGTCAGGATGCCCGCAAACATCAGGCCGATGGTTATGCCGACGCCAAATACCAGTGGAACGGAGACGCGTTCGAAGGCCGGCACGCCCGGGGAATTGAACAGGATCAGCGCTCCGGCAATGAAGGAGGCGACGCCCGCGGCAGTGAGGGCGCCATGCGTGGGTGCCTTGATATCCAATAAGAAAAGCACGAAGGCGGTGATGATGAAAACCAGGCCGAACCAGTTGACCGGCAGGACGCCCAGGCCATAAATGGCGAGCGCCAGACACGTGACGCCGATGAAGCCCGGCACCCATGCACCGGGATGGGTGAGTTCCACCTGCAGCGCGAGCACGCCCAATGCCAGCAGCACGAACACGATATTCGGATCGGTGAGGATCAACAGCAACTGTTCCACCGGGGTCATGTCGACGGGCCGCGTGACCGCGCCGGCGGTGTGCAGGATTCGAGGACCCGCCGGCATGCTGACGGAAAAGCCGTCCAACTGCTTGATCAGGTCGTCCGTATTTGGAGAGATGATGTCGATCAGATGGGCGGCCAGCGCCTCGGTGGCCGTGACCGCTTTGGCATTGTCGATCATGTCCTGCGCCAATTGAGTCGCGGCGGCACCGCGGCGCTCGACCAGCGGCCGGATCTGGGCCTTCATGATCTCGCTGACCTTGGCTTTCTCAGTCGTACTCAAGTCCTGACCGCTGGAGTCCACCGGACTGGAGGCGCCGATAGCTGCCTCAGGCGCCATGGCTGCAACGTGCCCTGCCATGGTCACCAGAGCGCCGGCGCTGCCGGCCATCGCGCCGTTGGGGGCAACATAGATCACAACCGGGACCGTGCTCGCCCGGATGGCTTGGATGATGTTTCCAAGGCTGCCCAAATCGCCGCCCGGGGTGTCAAGCTGAACGATCAAGGCCTCCGCATTCTGCTGCTCAGCCGATTGGATGCCTCGGCCGATATAGTCTGCCATCGGCGGCGTGATTGGGCCCGTGGCATCGAGCACCAGGATGAGTGGCTGATTGCCCTGAGCCTTGACGGCGGATCCGAGAAAGAGAATTGCCCCAGCCAAGATCGACAACACGCGTACGCGTTTCATTTTGTCCTCGGGAAAGATTATAACCCGGTGCAGATTGTCGGATTTAGGGCCGCTCCAGCTGCCGCGGAGGCCTCGCGCGGATCTAGAATTGGCCCTCCAGATAGGCGCGGGTGCGGTCGTGCTGCGGGTGCTTGAATACCTCCGCGGCTGGTCCCAACTCGACCACCTCGCCCAGATACATATAGGCCACGTAGTCGGCCAAGCGCTTGGCCTGCCGGAGAGTATGTGTGACGATAATGGTCGTGTAGTGCTTTTTCAAATCCAGCAGACGGCTCTCGATGTTCTGCGAAGAAAGCGGGTCGAGCGCCGAAGTCGGTTCATCGCCCAGGATGATCTCAGGCTCGACGGCCAGGCCGCGCGCCAGGCAAAGCCTCTGCTGCTGGCCGATGGACAGGCTGGTAGCGGGGTCGTGCAGCCGCTTGCGTACCTCATCCCAGAGTCCCGCGATCTGCAGGTAGTATCTCACGGCGGTTTTGTATTCTTTGCGGTCTTTCTTCATCCCGTGTATGTGCATGCCGTAGGCGACATTCTCATAGATCGACATGGGCAGAGGCGAAGGCCGTTGTGCGAGCAGCCCCACGCGTTTGCGGACCTCGGTCTCGTCCACATCGCCGGCGTAGATATTGTGGCCGTCCAGGAGGACTTCGCCGTTGATGGATGTGCCATCCGTGAGCTCAAGAAATCGGTTGAGGCTCTTCAGGAGGGTGCTCTTCCCACAGCCGGAAGGGCCCATGATAACCGTGATCTGGCGCCGCGGGATCTCCAGGCTGACATCCTTGAGGGCTTGCACCTTGCCGTAGTAGGCGTTGAGATGCTTCACCTGGATGTGCGGGCCCTGATCCGCCAGCGGGTCAGCCGGGGTTCCTGGCAATGGGGTGTGTGCGGTGGAACGGGTACCGGTTTGCATGAGAGCTCCCTTCACTTGACCGTGTACCGACTGAACCTGCCCGACATCCAACGTGATCCCAGGCTAATGATAAGCACGATAACGGTGAGAATCAGAGCCGAGGCATAGCCGCGGCGCTGAACCTCCGGATACGGCGTGGACAGCTGGAAGAAGACGGCGAGAGGCAAAGAGGCGGTGGGGCGCAGCAGGGAGGTGGGCAGGCGGTCGGTGTAACCGGCCGTGAACAAGACCGAGGCTGCGTCACCTATGCCTCTGCCGAAGGCCAGCAAGATGGCAGTCATAATGCCCGGAAGCATCTGGCGGGTCACCACGCGCAGGGCGACCTCGAGCCGCGTCGAGCCCAGTGCCAGGGCAGCGTGCTCCAGATCGACCGGCATGCGGCGAATGACCTCGTCCATGGCCCGCACCATGATCGGCAATTCCAGAAGCGCCAGAACGATGATGCCGGCCAGCAGCGAAGCGCGCAGGCCGACTGCCAGCATGAGTGTGAATCCAAACGCTCCGTAGACGATCGAGGGAATACCCCAAAGGACGTCGAGCGAAAGTCGCACATACTGTCCCCAGTTCGAATTGCCCAGGTAGGTCTCCAGGTACAAGGCAATCGGGAGGCTGAGGAGAAGGGCCGCCAGCGTGCCTCCGCCCGCAAGGTAGAGCGAACCGACGATGGCGTTCAGGACCCCGCCGCCCTTGCCCATGTAGTAGCCGCCCTGTGGCACCTGGCTGACCATTTCCCAACTCAGGGCCGGGAAACCGCGCGTGATGACGGTCCACAAGATGAAGCCCAGAACGCCTGTGACCAGCGCCAGCGAGGCCCTCATGGAGGTCTTCACGATCTGCTCCGCCAGGCGACGTCGTGACCAGCCCCTGCGTATCATGTCCACCGCCTGCCGAGCAGCCGCTGCAGAGCCAGTGTGGAGAGCACGTTGAAGGCCAGGATGACGGCCAACAGCACGAGGGCGGCGCCAAGCAGGGCCGCATCGTAAAGAGGCACCGACATCATGTCGCCGTAGTTGTTGGCGATCAGGGCCGGTAACGGGTACGCCGCATCGAACACCGATCCGGGAACGTCTACAACATTTCCGACGACCATCAGTACCGCGATCGTCTCGCCCAGCGCCCGGGAGGCGCCCAGCACAACCCCCGCGATTATTCCCGGCATCACCTTTGGCACGACGACGCCCCGAATGGTCTGCCAACGGGTGGCCCCAATGGCAAGCGAGGCGTGCCTCAGATCGTCCGGCACGGTTTCCAGGATCTCATAGACGACGGAGATGATGAACGGCGTGACCATGACCGCCAACACGATTCCCCCGGCGAGGATGCTGAATCCGGTGGGCTGATTTACGGCGAAGATCGGGATGGCGCTCAACCAGCGACTCGAGAACGGGGCGAGCACATGTTCCACGAACGGCACGATTGCGACGAGGCCCCAAACGCCATACACGACCGGGGGGATGGCTGCCAGAAGATCCAGGACCGGTTTGGCGAGCAGGCGGGTGCTGGCATGAGCGTATTCCGAGAGGTACAGTGCTACAAGGATGCACGGAACCACGGCCAGAAGCATGGCAACCACCGTGACCCAAGCCGTGCCTGCCATGAACGGCCAGAAGCCGAAATGCCCTTGCTCCGGCTTCCAGGCGGTCCCGAATACTGTTTGATTGAGGGCTCGCGTCCCAAGCACCGGCCAGGCGCGGAAAGCCAGGCCTAGTGTTACGGCCGCCACAAGGATTATGGGCAGGAGCGTCAGGACGGACAGCGCCCGGCGTGTGTTCCGATCCTGCGCCAGGCGGGCGTCCAAATGTGGCACGCCTCCAATTCGGCCTTCACGACGGACGAGCGGTCCGCTCGCGGATTTCGTGCCGCGGTTCATGCCTACTTGATCTTGGCCAACGATTCTGCCTGCTGGGCAGCCGAGAGAGGCACATAGCCAGCCTGATCCAGCAGCGCCTGGCCGTCTGTGAGGACCCAGTTCAGGAACGCCAGGACAACACCCGTCGGCTTGCCCTTGGTGGCGAGATTCTCAAATCGCGCGGGCGGTGAAGGAAACGTGCCGTCGGCAATTGCCTGGACAGCCTGCTCTTTGGTCCGGTAGTACTCGCCGGCGTCGACCATGCCATTGTCATCGACGTCGATGGGTGCGACGACGATCCCCTGAACGGGCTCGCCGCTTGACATGTCAAATGAGCTGTTGAGGTTGGCATAGCCGATGCCGAGCGGATCCTTGCCGACCGTGTCCACCAGTGCCGGCTCGCCGTTGACCCCGATGCCCAGGATATCTCCTTGCGTCTTGCCGCCAGAGAAGAGCGCCCATTGATCCGCGGCGCCGGCCGAGTCCGCGCGGGTATAGACGTGGATTTCGTCGGTGATCCCGGGCTTTCCGACCACTTCGCCCCATGTCTTGATTGCGCCAGTCACGAAGATTCCCTCAAAGGCTTGCTGTGTCATGCCTCGTGCGACCAGGTCGGTTAGGACCGGGTTGTTGGCGCTGACAATGGGGAAGACCGCATCCTTGGCTACAGAAACCCAGACCGCGCCCTGGGCTTCCTCCTCCGGTCGGATCGAGCGCGAGATCATGCCGATATCCACCGCGCCGGCCAGGGTGTCCGTCATGCCTTTGCCTGCTCCGCCGCCCTGGACATCGAACTGGACGTCGGGGTGGAGTTTCGTGAATTCACTGGCCCAGACCGTCATCATGGGGTAAAGCGCAAATGCGCCCGATATGGCGATCGTTCCACGCAACGGCTCGTTCTGTCCGGTGCCGCTGCTCGAGGCCGGCGGGGCCACCGCAGGCCCCCAGCAAGAGGGCGCAGGCAACCGTCGCCGAATACAGGACGTAACTTGTTCTGCGCATGATATTCTCCTGCGTGTTTGGGACCGACAAGAAGCCCTTTGTTTTCTGAGATGAAGACCCTGCTGCACGAAGTCCCATCGAAGCCCTCCTGTTTGTTGGATCGATCCAAAACCCTCAGGGGGAGTCCGCCGCTACGGCCGCTGGGGCTTCCGGCGGCGCTGGCGCGGCGGTTCCGGCTTCGAACGTTGGGAGGCCGGATGGTGGACGTGGTTGACGCGCGCCGTCACGTCCGCGAGAGAAGTGCCGTCCAGGACGTCTGCAATTGCGTTGCGGACGTCGCCCATGACGAGACGCAGGCCGCACGTCTCTTCATCCGGGCAGCCGCACGGCTCGTACGCCATTTGGCTGACGCACTTGACCGGTGCCAGCGGACCGTCGAGCACCCGCACGATCTGTCCAAGTGTGATCTCGCGCGGAGCCTTCGCCAGGCGGTAGCCGCCGCCCACTCCCATCCTGCTATGGAGCAGCCCGGCGTTGCGTAGAGCCAGCAGGATCTGCTCCAGGAATTTGCCGGGCATTTGCTCGCGCTCGGCAATTTCCCGGATCTGCACGACTTGGATGCCGCCGTCAGGGCCGGGCGCTGCCAGAGCCATCATGGCCCGAAGGCCGTACTCACCGCGTTTGGAGAGGCGCATGTGCTTCAAATCCTATTGATTTAGTAGGAGTTAGTGTCAAATATATCGCGCAGCGCTAATTTTGTCAAGATGATTCGATTGGGCGGCAGCGACCATGCCCCGGATCGGGCACCGAGCTTGTCAGGCTACTTGGTCTTGGGCTGGTAGTCGCACAGGGTTCGCACCGGGCACCTGGGACACGCCGGCTTGCGCGGATGGCATGTCTCCCGGCCCAGGCGGATCAGATTCAAATGGACTGCGTAATACGCCGAGGATGGGAAGAGGGCTTCCAGGTGGGTGTGTGCCCGTTCGACCGTCATCTTAGGGGGGCGCAAGCCGATGCGTCCAGTGACGCGTTGGATGTGTGTGTCCACGGGAAATGCAGGGCGGTCGAGCGAAAAGAGCAGCACGATCGCGGCGGTCTTCGGTCCGACGCCGTGGAACTTCATCAGCCAGTGGCGTGCCTCTTCGATAGGGAGCTTTGCGAGGAAGGTCAGATCGAGGTTGCCGCGCTCTTTCGTGATTTCGCGCAGCACCTGCTGGATTCGGGGGGCCTTCTGGTTCGCCAGTCCGGCAACACGAATCGCGTCGATGACTTGCCGTGTGGGAGCGTCGCGGACCGCATCCCAACTGGGGAAGCGGGTCCGCAACGACCGGAAAGCGCGGTCCCGGTTCAGGTCGTTCGTATTTTGCGAGAGGATGGTGGAAACCAGCTCGTCGATCGGCGGCAGGGGATGGCGCCAAGTGGGATTGCCGAAAGCTTCGCGGAGTTTTCGCTCAACAGCACGGGCGCGCCGCCTCAGGTCCGGCATCCGGGTCAACGCGGGCCGCCTGCTTCGATCCCGCTATTCGTCCGCGGCTATTCCGAGCCGATAGTGGCGCGCGTAGTAGTACCGCAAACCATAGCGCATGCGCTGGACATACTGCTTGTGCCGCGCAGCCGAGGACCTGAAGCCGTTGAGCAAAGGCTCGATCAACTTCTCGGTTGCTTCGGGCGCCGCACCCCTTTGCGCCATTTTTTCGAGCCTCTCGTGAATCCGTTTGATGAGATCGGTCTGCGCCTTGATGGTCGCTGCCGTGACCGCTCCGCCGCGACCGCTCACAAAGGTGAAACCGCGGTATTTCGGGTCAGACAGCAGGCTCAACGCCTTTATCCAGGCGGGCAGATCTGCATGCGCAATGAACGGCGGCTGATTCTTAGAGACCAGGTCCCCGATGAACACGACCTCCTGTTGCGGCAGGATGACCCACATGGACCCGGGAGTGGGTCCGGGATGGTGTTCAAAGTGCACGGGCGCGTCGTCCCAGTGCAGGGACAGCCGCGACGTGAAAGTAATCTCCGGTGCGGCCCAGCGCACCGTTCCGAGGCCGGCAATCGTTTCCCAGTCCGCTCCGGTCTCCGTGCCCTGGGCTTTGAATGTCGTGGAACGCGAGCGAAAAATCTGGCCCGTCCTTTCGTGCGCGAGCACGGTGCACTCCATAGCCCGGGCGCCCAGAGTCCGGTCGGGGTGCGCGTCCAGGATGGCAAGCACGCGTTCAGGCCCGCTGCTAAGACCCATCAGGGCGCCGCGCCATGACCGGACGTCTTCCGGCGACGGCGGCGCATCAATCTGGATCAGGCCCCGGCCTTGCTGAACGACACCGAGTGTCACTCCAAGATAGCCGTCCTCAACGTAAACATTATCGGCAATTGATTGCATGTGGAATCCCGCGCCGCTCCCGGCTGCTTCCGTGATCGGCAGATATCTCGACTGCCGGTTCCGCCCTTCTCGATGGTTCCGTGATCGACGTTATTTTACCCTCAAAGCCTCGGGCACCCTGGCCGCGGTCGCGGAGGAATCGCGTCACTCGCCCGCTGCAATGCGACGCGGATCAGGCCGCCAGGGCAATCCGGTAGGAGGGGTAGAGCTACAGGTATTTCAGACCGGTACCGGTGTTGAACAGGACCACGCGTTCCTCCCGACCGATCCACCCCGTCGCCGCCAGATGCTTCAGGGCCGCCCACGTGGCTGCGCCTTCAGGTGCAGCCAGGACGCCTTCTTTTGTCGCCAGCTCTCTCTGGGCGTCCTCGATTTCCGAATCAGGGACTGCAATCGCCGTACCGCGGCTCTCGCGGATCGTGCGCAGGATCATACGGCCGGCAAACGGAAATGGAACTCGCAAGCCTGCTGCCCGCGTCTCGGCGTCTTTCCAGGCGTCCGGCTCATCCTTGCCATCCTGGAATGCCCGGACAATCGGCGCGCATCCCTCGGCTTGGACGCTGATCATGCGAGGTCTTGTGGGCCCGATCCAGCCCAGGACCTCGAGCTCTTCAAAGGCTTTCCACATGCCGATCAGGCCGGTGCCTCCGCCCGTCGGGTAGAGGATTGCATCGGGTAGTTCATCACCGAATTGCTCGAACAATTCAAACCCCATCGTCTTCTTTCCTTCGAGACGGTAGGGTTCTTTGAAAGTCGACAGATCGAAGCGACGGTGTTTCCGGGAATCCTCAGCGGCGAGCTTGCCGGCATCGCTGATGAGGCCGTCGACCAGGACGAGTTTCGCGCCCATGCACCGAATTTCAAGCTGATTTGCCAGCGGCGCGTCCTTCGGCATGTAGACATAGGCTGGGCGCCGCGCTCGAGCCGCATAGGCCGCCAATGCAGCTCCCGCGTTGCCGGCGGTGGGAATACTGAACTCCCGCACACCGAGCTCCACGGCCTTTGAAATCGCGACTGCCAAGCCCCGGGCCTTGAAGGATCCGGTCGGGTTGCCAGATTCATCCTTGATGGTCACATGTTTCAAACCGATGGTGGCGGCGAGTCGCGCGGCGGGCAGCAACGGCGTGTCGCCTTCGCCCAGAGTCAGGCAGTTTTGCTCCTGGAGCACCGGGAGCAACTCTCTCCATCGCCAAATGCCGCGCGGCCGAGCACGAATGACGGTCGACGAGATGAGGCGGCGTGCCATCTCGAGGTCGTAACGGGCGAGGAGCGGAGAGCCGCAAGCGCGGCAGACCGTCTGTACCTGCCGGGCATCGTGGCGCTTGCCGCACTCGGAGCATTCGAGATGAGACAGAGTGCTTTTCATGCCGCGGAGTATACTGCGCCGACGCCCACAGCCGGAGCCCATCGAATACAATGGGGCCATGTCGCTCGACCTCGCCCGCATTCAGGCCCTGTGTTTCGATGTCGACGGGACGCTGAGCGACAGCGATGACTACTACGTCGGCCGGATTGCGGCGAGGCTGAAGCAGATACCGTTCATGGCGGATCCCGTCCGGAGCGCGCGCCGGCTGGTAATGTGGATCGAATCGCCCGCCAACGCTGTCCTCGGGCTCGCAGACACGCTGGGCCTGGACGACGAGATCATTTCTGTCATCGATTGGATGTATCGTCACCGGAAGCCGCCGAGTCGGGACCTGCCCGTGATCGCCGGCGTGCCCGACCTGCTGCCGCATCTCCACCGGCGCTACCCACTTGCCGTTGTCAGTGCACGCGATCAGGAAAGCACTATGAGCTTTCTGGAGCATGCCGGCCTGGTGCATCATTTTGATGCCATCATCACCGCGCTGAGCGCCAAGCACACCAAGCCGTATCCGGATCCGATCAGGCTGGCTGCTCAGAAGATGGGCGTCGCCCCCGAGGCGTGTTTGATGATCGGTGACACAACCGTGGACATTCGCGCCGGAACCGCTGCCGGTTCGCAAACAGCTGGCGTGCTGTGCGGATACGGTGAGGAAGCCGAGCTGAGGCAGCAGGGTGCCGATATTGTCCTGGCGACCACGTCCGACCTTGGCGCTGTCCTGGACGGCGCGGTCGCATAGAATTGTGAAAGTGCCGAAGCCTCGCAATGCCTGGCCAAAGTGATTGTGGTCAAGGACCGTCCGCGTGACGCGACCCACAAATGGAGAAGCCCCCATGTCGTATGAATTGATTTTGACGGAAATCCGCGGTCATGTTGGCGTGGTAACCCTCAATCGCCCGGATGCCCACAATGCGCTAAACAACCGGCTGGTGCACGAATTGATGGATGCCGTGGAGGCTTTCGACGCGGATTCAGGGGTCGGCGCCATCGTCATTACGGGAAACCGGAAGACCTTTGCGGCCGGCGCGGACATCAAAGAGATGCTTGATAAGGACGGTGCGGGGATGCTCGCAAGCGATTTCATTGCCGCCTTTGGCCGCCTCAGTGACATCTCCAAGCCGGTCATTGCAGCCGTATCCGGCTGGGCACTGGGCGGCGGTTGTGAGATTGCACTGGCGTGCGACATGGTCGTCGCGTCTGAGACGGCGAAGTTTGGTCAACCAGAGGTCACGATCGGCGTGATACCCGGTGCGGGAGGCACTCAGCGGCTGCCCCGTGCGGTCGGGAAGGGCCTGGCAATGGAGATGATCCTTAACAATCGTATCCTTTCGGCTGGCGAAGCACTCGAGCACGGGCTAGTGAACCGCGTCGTGCCTGCTGACCGCTGCCTGGAGGAGGCCGTCGCCCTTGCCGCAGAGACTGCTGCCCGCGCGCCCTGGCGGTCCGGGCCGCGAAGCGTCTCGTGAACCTGGCCTATGAAGCATCCCTCCATGATGGGCTTGCGCAAGAGGGGCAGGCCTTCCATGAGGTCTTCGACAGCGAGGATCGCAAAGAGGGGATGCTGGCCTTCGTTGAGAAGCGAGATCCTCGCTGGGCGGCTAGATGAATCCGATTGAGTCCGCCGCGTGAGCGGACTATCGCGCGAGGATTTGGGAAGGCAGCTGTCCAGACTGGGGCTGTCGGACAGCGCCGTGATTGCGCACGCGAGCCTGAAAGCTTTCGGAGCAGTCCAGGGCGGCGCCGCGACCTTGCTGCTCGCGACTCTGGATTCTGTCGCATCACTCATGATGCCAGCATTCACATACAGGAGCATGATCACGCCGGGTGTGGGGCCGGCGAATAATGCCGTCGTCTATGGGGCGGGCTCCGACTCAAATGCGGCTGCCATTGCCTTCACCGCGGACCAGCCGGCCGACGCCGCCATGGGGGCCATGGCCGAGGCTGTGCGCCGGCATCCCCTCGCCCGACGAACGCCTCATCCGATCCAGTCCTTTGCCGGGATCCACGCAGAAAAGTACCTGGCCGCGCAGACGCTGCAGAATCCACTTGGTCCGATAGGCGCCCTTGCGGAAGCGGATGGCTGGGTGCTGCTGCTCGGCGTCGACCACACGGTGAACACCAGCATTCATTACGCCGAGCGCCTCGCGGGTCGCGTTCAATTTGTCCGTTGGGCGTTAGTGCCCGACCGCATCCTTGAGTGCCCCGGCTTTCCTGGCGACTCCGCGGGCTTTGATGCCATTGCGCCCGACCTGGTGAACGAGACGCGAAATGTGAACGTCGACCACGCCCGCGTTCAGGCCGTGCCGCTCAAGGCGTTGTTTCGCGCCGTCCAGGAGCGAATGGCGGAAGATCCCCTGGCGCTCTTGTGTGTACGGCCTGATTGTCCCCGCTGCAATGCCGTCCGCGAATCTGTGAGCGGCGCGGCCGTGGTTGCGTAGAGAGCGAGCCCGCTGATCTGCGGCGCCTTGCACGAGCGGGGCAGCCCGCTAGGCGCCGAAGTTGGCCATCAATTCCACGCGGGCCTGCGGCGCGACCAATTGCACGTTGCCCCGAATCTTTGCCAGATGTCGCAGGACGTCGTCTTCCGCGATGCCTTCCGGGACATAAGTGGTGAAAACCACGTTGCGCGTCGTGGGAGTGATCTGCGTGCGCTGATCCGGACCGTAGACGATGCTCGACACGATACCTTCGCCGTCCGAGATCAACATGTCCCCCGGCTTCGGCGATTGCGGCGAGCCCCGCAGAAGCACATAGGTCTCCGTGCCGGCGGCGACGTCCAGGGTCAGGGGAAGATGCAGCGCATCCAGGTCGTGACCGGCTGTCAGCAACAGGGTATCAAGTTCGGCCATGAACATGGCTTCCACCAGAGCGGCGCCTGAAGGCATCGGTTTGCCTTTCAAGATGATCGACTCCAGCTGCAACTGCACGTGATAGGTCTTGTTGAAGCGGCGGTAGTAGCCCTGGTAGGCCTGTGCGACCGGCTGATCAAGAATTGACCGGCGGTCGGCGCCGACGTAGCGTTGTTTGAGCTCTTCCGCGAGAGCTGTCTTTGCGTTGTCCAGTGCGGGATGGTGGGATGGATTTGCGACATCCAGCATTACGAGCACGCCCACATGGGCGCCAGGGTAGGCGGACCGCCACTGCTGCGAGACCTGAAAGTAGGCTGGTGCTTCCATGGATTGGGGCTTGTGTATTGGGAGGGGCCGCGTAGATGGACGGTGCCGCAGCGTCAGGCCGCGTTGCGAAGATGCCTGGGCTGCACTACTGGAACGTTATGTCCTCAATCCGCCAACTTTCCTCACCCATCAGCTTCTGGAGCCGCGCCAACAGCTCCGTGCACACGTGCGTCGTGGCGGAGGGAAAATCGAGCAGCACGCCGCGCCCATCTTCGAAGATGTGAAAACTGAAGCGGTCCTTGCCGTGAAAGGAAATGAGTGTGCCGTGGATGGTCTTGATCCTCCGCCGATCCCGCTCCCGATCGCCAGTTGAGCGCAGCAGGACCGTGATTTGTTTCGGCGGATGTTCCGCCGACGGCGCGTCGGCAAGCGGCACGTACAGCGATGGCAAACTTGGCATCCGGGAGGGAAGCTCGGGCGGCACGGCTGGCAGCGCGGGGGCCGTTGGCTGGGAGCTCGGCGGGGAAGCCGCGGCCGGATCGGAAATACTCTCCTGATTTGGGAAAGCAGAATGGGCCGGAGCGTCCGCAACCGCCGCGATCGCCGTCATCCGTGCCGGCACTGCCCGATCCTCGACAGCGCTTGCGTCGGTCGAAGATGCATGCCATTGGACTTCCCAGCCGGCCGGGAAGTTCTCGGGTGGTGGCGGGGCATCGCCTTCTGGCTCGGCCCTCTGTGGAGGTTCCGTGCTTCTCTGCGAACCTGGCGCCGTTTCAGGCTCCCGGGCAGGAGTGGCGAGGCGTTTGGCGGCAGCCTGCGGTTTGCCCGCTTTGGGGTTTCCATCGCGCGCCTGCGTGGAGGACAACTTGGAGGTGGCAGCCTCGGGTGCCGGCGCATTCAGGTCGGTGCGAACCGCGTCAACAAGCACCTTGGGCGGCGTGTTGCTCGTGTCCACCTTTCCGTGCACGACGACGATCTGATCGGGCACGAGTTGGGCACGCGCGTTCTCCCAGGCCCGCGGGAATAGAACTAACTCGATGGTGCCCTGGATGTCCTCGATCGTGACAAATCCCATGGGTTTGCCGGTCTTCGTCGTGTAAGGCCGCACGACTGTGACGATGCCTGCCACGCGCACCTTTTCACCGTTCTGGATCTCCAGAAGCTGGCTTGAAAAATGGGTCACTACCTTGGCAAGCGTGGATTGGTATGACGTCAGTGGGTGGTCGGACACGTACAGGCCAATCAACTCCCGCTCCCAGGCCAGCATCTCACGCTTGTCGACTTTGCTGACGTCGGGCAGGCTCAACGTCTCCTCGACGCCCGTCGCTGTCCCAAACAGGCTCAGTTGTCCGGACTCGAGGGCGCGGAAATGGTTCGAGCTGATGGCCGTGATCCTTTCGAGCGAGGCCAACATCGCCGTCCGTTCGCCGAACGCGTCAAGGGCACCGACCTTGACGAGGCACTCCAGGCCGCGCTTTCCGACCGTGCGCAGATCCACTCTGCGGGCAAAGGCATTGAGGTCCTTGAAAGCACCGTTCTTGTGTCTCTCTGCGAGGACCTGCTCCATGGCAGTGTGCCCCAGATTCTTGATCGCACCGAGACCGAAGCGAATGCTGGGCTGTCCGTCCGTGTCTTCGATATCAAAGTCCCATGCCGAGGCATTGATGTCTGGGGGCAAGACCGCCACGCCGAGGCTGCGGGCGTCGACGGCGTACAGGGCGACTTTGTCGGTCTGCCCCGCGGAGGCCGAGAGCAGGGCCGCCATGTATTCAGCAGGGTAGTTGGCTTTCAGATAAGCGGTCTGCACCGCAATGACGCCGTAGTCGGCCGCATGGCTCTTATTGAAGCCATAGCGGGCGAATTCCTCCCAGTCGGCGAATATGTCCTGGGCGGTGGCGCGGTCGATTCCGTGCTTGACGGCCCCTTCGACGAATTTCTTGCGGTGCTTCTGGATCTCAAGCTTCTTCTTCTTTGATATCGCGCTGCGCAGCTCGTCTGACTCGGATGGCGAGTAGCCTGCCAGGTCCACCGCGGCCCGCATGAGCTGCTCCTGATATACCGGGATCCCGAAGGTGGCGTCAAAGATGGGCGCCAGGGCAGGATGGCGATACTCCACGCTGGCTTCGCCGTGCATGCGCGCGATGTAATCCGGTATGAACGGCATGGGGCCCGGGCGATAAAGCGCGACCATGGCAATGATATGGTCGATCTTGGTCGGCTTCATCTGGACAAGGTAGCGGGTCATGCCGCCGCCTTCGACTTGAAAAACTCCGGCCGTCTGTCCGTTGCCAAGCAACTCGAAGGCCTTTGGATCGTCCAACGGGATATTGTTGAGGTGCAGGATCACACCGTGCCGTCTCTCGATCATCTCGCAGGCGCGCTGCATCACGGTCAAGGTGATCAAACCAAGGATGTCGACCTTCAGCATGCCGAGGAAGTCCAGGATGCCCATCTCAAACTGTGTTACCGTCTTGATGGGCGTCTCCTCTGAGCCCGAGGTGGGGCGGTGCAGAGGCAGGTAGTCCATGATCGGCCGATCTGAGATCACGACGCCAGCCGCATGAGTGCCGGCGTTCCGGACGGTGCCCTCCATCTTGGCGGCGACGTCGATCAATTCGTGTAGATGAGGCTCACCGTCGTACGCCTCCTTAAATTCTGGGATTGCCAGCGCATCCTGCATGGTGGTGGCATGTCCGGGGACAAAAGGCACGAGTTTCGCCACCCGGTCGACCTCATTAAGCGGTATGTCCATCACGCGGCCAACATCCCGCAGGGCCGCTTTCGTTCCCATCGTGCCGAAAGTGATGATTTGGGCCACCTTGTCGCTGCCGTATTTCTGCGTGCAGTACTCGAGCACACGGCTGCGCAGGTCGTCCTGGAAATCCAGGTCAATGTCCGGCATGCTGATGCGTCCGGGATTCAGGAAGCGCTCGAAAAGCAGGTCGTGCTGCAGCGGGTCGACGAGCGTAATTTGCAGGACGTAGGCGATGATGGAGCCGGCGGCAGAGCCGCGTGCGTTGTACCAAATGCGCTGCTCGCGCGCGAACCGGCACAGGTCCGAGACGATCAGGAAATACGCATCAAAACCCATTTTGTGGACAACGCCGAGTTCGTAACCCAGCCTCTTCTGGACTTCGGGGCTGCCAGCCCGGTCCCCATACCGTTTTTGGGCGCCTTCGTCGCAAAGGTGGCGCAGATACGTCTCTGCTGTGTAGCCCTCCGGAACGGCAAATTCAGGCAGGTGATAGCCCTTGAAAGTCAAGTCGACGTTGCAGCGTTCTGCTATGAGAAGTGTGTTGCTGAGAGCCTCCGGGACCTCCGCAAAGAGCTGGCTCATCTCCAACGGGGTGCGCAGGTAATAGGACTCATCCGTCATGCGCATGCGCGTCGGATCTGACAGCAATGTCCCGGTTTGGATCGCCAACAGGATATCCTGGAGGCGGGCATCCTCTGGATTGATGTAGTGCACGTCATTGGTTGCCACGAATTTGGCAGAATAGCGCGCCCCAAGATTGACCAGGCTGCGATTCAGTTCGGTGATCTCTTTGATGTTGTGCTGTTGCAGCTCAACGTAGAAGCGATCCGGCCCGAAGACGTCGAAGTACCAGTTCATCCGTCGCACGGCCTCTTCAGGCTGTTGATCGACCAGGGCGCGGGGAATCTCGGCCGACATGCAGCCGCTGGTGCAGATCAAACCGTCGGAGTGCGCCGCCAGGAACTCGTGGTCGATGCGTGGATAGTAGTAGAACCCGTCCAGTTGCGCCGCGGAAGCGATGGTGAGCAGATTCTTGTAGCCGGTCTCGTTTTCGGCAAGCAGCAACAAGTGGGAGGAAGAGCGGTCCAGCTTGGGGTCGCGGTCCTGCATCCGCCGGGCCGCCATGTAGGCCTCCAGGCCGATGATGGGCTTAATGCCGGCAGCATTGGCCGCCCTGTAGAAGTCGATCACGCCGAACATGGTCCCGTGATCCGTGATCGCCACGGCGGGCATCTCCATCTCCTTCACGCGCTGAATCAGTTTCCTGATGTTGCTGAATCCATCCAGCAGCGAGTACTCAGTATGTACGTGGAGATGGGCGAAACTCATGCTTGTGACCGAGCCATGGAGGTTAAGGCATTATAGCACCCGCCTCTGGAGGCGCACGATACGGTCCCCTTAAGAAAAGCGACGGGCCGCTGACGTCGGTGTGGATGGCGGACGAGGACGGCGGATTCCGCCGCCAAGCATGCGGGCAATGCATGAACCGCCTCGCCATGGTCATTGCGCTGGCAGCGCAAACATCCAGCGGCAGGCGTTTTCCCGAAAATTGCGCCATGGAAATCCGCAATGATATAATCTCTCGTCCGAAAGGCCACATATGCTTCAAAAATTCGTGAAAACAGTCGGTGGGAATCCTCACCGGCGTCAGATCCAAGAGCTTAGCGAAGAGATCGAGCAGGTCAATGAGCTGGAGCCTGAGTATGAAAAGCTCCCAGACTCTGCGTTCCGTTCGATGACGGAGGACTTCAAGTCCAGACTGAAGGCGGCGAGCGAGCAAGGCACAGACGAAAAGACATTGCGGCGGGCCGAGCAGGACATCCTCGAAGAGATACTGCCGGAGGCTTTTGCGCTTGTCCGCGAGGCAGCCAAACGCACGATCGGACTGCGGCACTTCGACGTTCAGCTGATCGGCGGAATTGTCCTTCACCGGGGGCGGATTGCCGAAATGAAGACGGGCGAAGGCAAGACGCTCGTGGCGACGCTGCCCTTGTACTTGAATGCGCTTGCCGGCCGCGGTACCCACCTGGTCACCGTGAACGACTACCTCGCCCGGCGCGACGCGCGTTGGATGGCCCCGATCTTTCTCAAGCTCGGGCTGAGCGTGGGCGTACTGCAGATGGCGGCTGCGACCGAAAATGGCAAGAAGGCCTTCCTCGTCGATTTCGAGAAAAATCGCCGCACGAGGATCAGCAGCATCTCCGCCTGGTCGATCGTGTGGAGGCATACGCCGCCGATGTAACGTACGGGACGAATTCAGAATTCGGCTTCGACTATCTGCGCGACAACATGACCATGCGCATGAGCGACCGCGTCCAAAGGGGGCACTACTATGCCATCGTCGACGAGGTCGACAACGTGCTTATCGACGAGGCCCGCACGCCCCTGATCATCTCCGGTCCGGCACAGGGCGACCTGGAGTGGTACGGCAAGATGGCGTTGGCAGTCAAACAACTGAAGCCCGAAGACTACGAGGTCAGCGAGAAGGACCGCTCCGTGAACCTGACGGAAGTGGGACTTGCTCACGTGGAGTCGATTCTGGGGCAGCCCCTCATGGACCCCGATCGACCGGAGGACGTGACTCCTGAGCAAGCACACCTGACCGGCTTCCTGGAGCAGGCGCTGCGAGCCCAGACGCTCTTTCATCGGAACAAGGACTACTTGGTGCAGGGCGGCAAGGTCGTGATCGTGGACGAGTTCACCGGACGCCTGATGCCCGGTCGCCGATGGTCGGACGGATTGCACCAGGCTGTGGAGGCCAAAGAAGGCGTCCGCGTGGAGCCGGAGAACGTCACCTACGCCACTATCACGCTGCAGAACTACTTCAGGATGTACAAGAAGCTGGCCGGCATGACCGGTACGGCGCTGACGGAGGCCGAGGAGTTCAGCAAGATCTACGAGCTCGAGGTCACTCCAATTCCGACCAATCTGGAATACCAGGCCTTTGGTGACAAGGCGCCGCTGGTGGAGATCAAGGCCAAGGACGAAGAGGACTACCAGTACTCATACTACGCTCGACGCGATGACGGGCGCGAGCCGATCTTCTTTCGCCGCAAGGACTACCCCGATGTAATCTATCGGACGGCCGAATCCAAGCTGCGTGCTTTGGCCGCCGAGATCGTGCGCTATCACGTCCTGGGTCGGCCTCTGCTGGTGGGCACCACCTCCGTCGAATCGTCGGACCGGCTATCCAATCGGTTGCGCGCCGATGCGGTGAAGCGCCTGTTGCAGGTGGGGCTGGTACGGCATGCGTTTGTGAAAGAGACGCATCGGGAGGAAGACGGGCGCCTGATTCCGGAATTGGAAGCCTTCAACGGTCCACTCGAGACGATTGCCCCGGATGCCCTGCGGAAATTCGCGGCGACTTTCGGACTGACAAGTATTAGCCTGGACGATCCTGCCAATTTTGGGATGCTGCTTGAAATCCTCAGATTGCCTCAGGACGCCTCTGCCCGCCTGAAGGCCGTACTTCAGGGCGGAGTGCCGCATCAGGTGCTGAATGCCCGCCGGCACACCGAAGAATCGCAGATCATTGCCGGGGCCGGCGCATTCGGCGCCGTGACAATCGCCACGAACATGGCCGGCCGCGGCGTGGACATCAAGCTCGGCGGCGAAATCGCCGAGGAGATCATTACGGCCGTAAATCGCGTGCTGCGGCGTTCGGGGCACGAGGATGCCTTCGAAATGCCGATTGAAGATCGACGGCAGGCGCTTTTGCAAATGGACCCCGAGCAGTTCGGGCTCTACGCAGAGGAAATCAAGCTCTTCCTGCAGTACTTCGAAGACATGGAGCAGGTCAAGGTGCTTGGCGGCCTGCACGTCATCGGCTCGGAGCGCCATGAGGCCCGTCGAATCGATAATCAGCTGCGCGGCCGGTCAGCCCGCCAGGGCGACCCTGGATCGTCGCGTTTCTATCTCTCGCTGGAAGACGATCTGATGCGGTTGTTCGGCGGCGAGCAGGTAAGCGGTCTCATGCAGCGCTTGAAAGTCGATGACACGCTTCCGCTGGAGGCGCGTGTCGTCAGCGGCATTATCGAGAACTCGCAGACGCGAGTGGAGGGGGCGAACTTCGACGTACGCAAGCACCTGCTTGAATATGATGACGTCCTCAACAAGCAGCGCGAGCAGATCTACTCGCAGCGCGACCGCATCTTCACCAAGGAAGACCTGACCGAAGATGTAGCCTCCATGATTCAAACGGAGGCCGAGTTCCGGGTCCAGGCGGCCCTGGCCGATGAAGAAGGCCCCTGGCGATTGATTGCGTGGCTGGAAGGCGTGCAGCCGCCGTTCGAGTTCGCGTGGGCGCCTGGTTCCCACCTTCGGGCTGTCGATGATGCTGGATGAACTGCGCGCCTCGAGCGATGTGCGCGGTTCCATCGCCGAGCTGGTCGCCCGAGCCATAGAGACCGAGCACGGACACGCCCAGCGCGCCATCGAGTCGTTGATCGATCGAACCGAGGAGGGCCTCGCGACCCAGATCATCGAACGCAAGGATGCGTTGGACGGTTTCTTTGAGAGCCAGCGGGACAGCGAGGAGCCTGTACGGCCTCCAAAGGCCGCCGAGGAGCTCGGCGCCTTGATCCGCCTGCCGCTCCGGCTGTCAAACGAGCAGATGCGATTGCTGGCTGATGATCCCGACGAGTTCAGGACCTGGCTCGGAAAGTACGTGGAAGAATATATCGTGGCCCTCAACGTCAGCCGGATCGTCGGCGCCATCGAGGTCCGGCTGGGCGAGCCCCTGGGAACGAAAATCGATGCAGCCAACTGGGATGCCGCAGCCGACAAGATTCTCGCAGCGGCGGGCGAACTCATGCAACGCCAGCGCGAGCGCCTCAAGGCCCAAGTGGACCGCGATTTGGATGCTTTGTGGCAACGGGAGCACGGGTGAGGACGACAACTCCCGGTTGCGGATCTTGCTTTCGCTTTCCCAGGGCGCGCGGACGGCCTTTGATCAGCGGACACACCGGCAGGTCCGGCAGGTTTTCAGTCGCTTCAGCTACGTCTATCATGCTGCCCAGCTTCTGGAAAACCGCACCGCGGAGGACGTCCTGAACGCGGTGATGGACCATCTCGAGGGCGCCGAAACGGCACTGCAGACGGCCTGGGGCCAGGGAGAGTATGACCGGCTCAGCCAAAACGCCACGCGGCTGGCAGATTTCGGTCCGGCCGCACAGGTGTTTGGGGCCGATCGGCAGAATGATCCCGCAGCCGAGCTTGCGCAAGAAGACCGTGAGACACTGATCCAGGCCATTGGCTCGTACGTCTTGAATGAAGTCAAGCGCCAACTCCTGCTTTCAGCCATCACCGAGCTGTGGGTTGACTATCTGACGAAGGTGGAGGCCCTGCGCGTATCGATTGGCCTGGAGGCGTATGCACAACGCGACCCTTTGGTGCAGTACAAGGGCCAGGCCTCGCAGCTGTTCCAACAATTGCTGTCGGATGTGCGGGCGGCCGTCATAGGCAGGGTGTTCGCCTACCAGCCCAGACGGATGGAGATTACGCCGACGGATACTCCCGAAGTTGCTCCGGCAGGGGAAGCCACGGTTGCTCCAGTACAGAAGAAGAAGCGCAGGCGGCATTGAGGCCCGTGCCGCTTTGCCATCGCGGCACGGCTGCCATCCGCTGTCATCCCAATCAGAGGACAGCGCGGACCTCGCATGGCCGTGCCTGGACTGCCCGAAGCCACTTTAGAGGTGAGAGGTCCCGCTCATGACCGGACGCGTTACCGCCACGCTGAGTCCCTACCGCCGCCTTCCCAAGATCGAGCTGCATCGTCACTTGGAGGGCTCGCTGCGGCTGAACACCATGCTCGACATCGCGCGTCAGCACAATGTTCCCATTCCCGATGACGTGCTGGGTCTCAGCGATCTGGTGCAGATGCAGGACAAGGACAATTATTCGTTTCGCACGTTTCTCTCCAAGTTTAATACGCTGCGCCTGTTCTATCGCTCACCCGAGGCCATCGATCGCATCACACGCGAAGCGGTGCAAGACGCGGCGCAGGACAACATCCGTCACATGGAATTGCGGTTCACACCCGTGGCGCTCAGCCGCGCTGAACGCTTTCCCATGAACGAAGTCATGGACTGGGTCATCGCGGCAGCGCAATCGGCGGCGGCAGAATTCGGAATCAGCGTGAAGCTGATCGCTTCGGTGAACCGTCACGAAAGCCCTGAGCTGGCGGAGCAGGTCGCCTGGCTGGCGGCAGAGCGCAAGGACCGTTCCCTGGTGGGTCTGGATTTGGCGGGAAATGAGGCGGAGTTCAGCTCGGAACCGTTCTACGGAGTATTCCGCGAGGCTCGCCAGGCCGGTCTGCGGGTCTGCATCCACGCTGGCGAGTGGGGGCCGGCGTCGAACGTTCGGGAAGCAATCGAGCAGATGGGCGCGGACCGGATTTCCCATGGCGTGCGCGTACTGGAGGATGATGCGGTGGCGCAACTGGCGCGTGAGCGGGGCACGCCTTTTGAAGTCTGTGTCACGAGCAACTATCAATCGGGGGTAGTGACCGAACCCGGTGCACATCCGTTGCCCCGCATGCTGGAAGCGGGCTTGAACGTGACCGTCAATACGGATGATCCCAGCGTCTCGCGGATTACCCTTAGCGGCGAGTATCAGGTTGTGTGTGGTGAGCTCGGCGTGCCAATGGACGTATTGAAGGGGCGCATCCTTGCGGCCGCGGAGGCCGCCTTCTTGCCCCAGGATCAGCGCGCAGCTCTGCTTGAGAAGCTGAAGCTGGAGTTGCAGGCCGCGCACTAGGGGGGGCAGGCGTTGGCGACGTTCAGGCTCACGTTCGTCGACTCGTCGCCTTCCGGGTCCCACTCTGAGTCGCAGTACAATTGGTTGAGGCACCACACTCTCCGCGTTCGGCGGGGCTGGAGGACATCCTAGGCGCTCCTTTGTGTTCTTCGTAGGCATGTGGTGTGAAGGACGCGGTCGCGCAGGGTGCGGCGGGCGACCTCACACGGCAAAGGAGGCAATATGGTTGATCCGTTTGCGGCGCAGGATGTTCTGAAGGTGGGGGATGAGAGCTATGTTGTTCTACCGGTTGGACGTGCTCGAAAAATCAGGGCTGACAAGCCTCGCACGACTGCCGTTTTCCATCCGCATTCTTCTGGAGTTGGCGCTCCGGCACGCCGATGATCGGCCGGAGGGCCAGGAGGATGTCAAGCGCATTGCCGCGTGGAAGCCCGGTGGGAAAAGCCCGGCATCTCCTTCAGGCCATCCCGTGTCATCATGCAAGACTTCACCGGCGTGCCGGCGATCGTCGATCTGGCGGCCATGCGATCGGCCGTGGCGCGGCTTGGAGGGGACCCGCGGGCGATCAATCCGCTGGTGCCGGTCGACCTGGTCATCGATCATTCCGTCCAGGTGGACTTCTTTGCCACACCGGACGCGCTGCGACGGAATGCCGAGATTGAGTTCCAGCGCAATCGAGAGCGGTATGAGTTCCTCAAGTGGGGCCAGAAGGCGTTCAATGATTTTCGGGTCGTTCCTCCTGCGACCGGCATCGTGCACCAGGTGAACCTTGAATATCTGGCTCAAGTTGTGCTGGCGCGGCCCGTCCCTGGGGACGGCGCACCTGCCGATTTCATTGCCTTCCCGGACACCCTCGTGGGCACGGACTCTCACACAACGATGATCAACGGGCTGGGCGTCCTGGGTTGGGGCGTGGGAGGCATCGAGGCGGAAGCCGCCATGCTGGGTCAAGCCATGGACATGCTGCTGCCCGAGGTGATTGGATTCAAGCTGCATGGGAAGCTGCGGGAAGGTGTGACTGCCACGGACCTGGTGCTCACCGTAACGCAGATGCTGAGGGCCAAGGGCGTGGTCGACAAGTTCGTGGAGTTCTACGGAGCGGGCCTTGATTCCATGTCCTTGCCGGACCGCGCCACCATCGGGAACATGGCGCCGGAGTACGGGGCGACCGTGGGCTACTTCCCGGTCGACGCCGAGACCCTGCGCTACCTGCACACCACGGGTCGCCCGGCGGACGTAATCGAACGCGTTGAGGCCTATTGTCGTGCACAGCAGCTGTTCCGCGATGCCAGCACACCCGATCCGGAGTTCACAGATACATTGGAGCTTGACCTGACCTCGGTGGTGCCCTCGCTCGCGGGACCCAAACGACCGCACGACCGCGTGGCCATGTCGGAAATGAAGGAGGCCTTCGCTCGAACCCTGACGGCGCCAATTGGAGAGCAAGGCTTCGCCCTTGCGCCGGACGCCCTTGCGGCCGAAGGCACGGTGGGAACTAACGGTGGCTCCACCAAGATTCGGCACGGTTCCGTGGTCATCGCGGCAATCACCTCCTGCACCAACACGAGCAATCCCAGCGTGATGGTGGCTGCGGGCTTGGTGGCGAAGAAAGCGGTGGAGCGGGGCCTGCAGGTGCCGCCCTATGTCAAGACCAGCCTCGCGCCCGGATCGCGTGTCGTGACGGATTATCTAACGCGCGCCGGCCTGATCGAGCCGCTTGTCTGCTCTCGGGTTCAATCTGGTGGCCTACGGATGTACCACCTGCATTGGCAACAGCGGCCCCCTGCCGGGCGAGGTGGCAAAGGCAATTACGGCGGCCGACCTGGTGGCGGTGGCGGTCTTATCCGGCAACCGCAACTTTGAGGGCCGTATCAATCCGCTGGTGCGCGGAAGCTACCTGGCATCTCCGCCGCTGGTGGTCGCCTTTGCGCTTGCGGGACGCGTGGACATTGATTTGGATCGATGAGCCGCTCGGACAAAGCGCCGATGGGTCCCCCGTTTTTCTCAAGGACGTCTGGCCGACGCAGGCTGAGATCGCCGAGACCATGGGGCGTAGCGTGCTTTCCGGCATGTTCACCGAGAAATATGCGGCCGTCTTCGAGGGTACGGATGCCTGGCAGGCTGTGCAGGTCACCGGCGGCGGTCTCTACGACTGGAACGAAGACTCGAGCTATATCCATGAGCCGCCCTACTTCCGAGAGCTGACGCTTGAGCTGCCCGAAGTGAGGCCTATCGAGGGGGCGCGCGTCCTGGCGATGTTCGGAGATTCGGTAAACACCGACAACATTTCACCGGCGGGCAGCATCGCGGCCGACAGCCCGGCCGGACGATTCTTGCAGCAACGTGGCGTTCAGCCGCGGGATTTCAATTCCTACGGCTCCAGGCGCGGCAACGACCTCGTGATGGCCCGAGGCACGTTTGCCAATATCCGCTTGAAGAATCTCCTGGTCGCGCCCAAGGAAGGCAATTTGACAACGCATTTTCCTGACGGCGCCGAGCTGCCGATCTATGACGCGGCCATGCGCTATCAGGACGACGGCACACCCTGCGTCATATTGGCCGGCAAGGAGTACGGTTCCGGGTCCAGTCGGGACTGGGCCGCGAAGGGCCCCAAACTTCAAGGAGTGCGTGCCGTAATCGCTGAGTCGTTCGAACGGATCCACCGCTCCAATCTCGTTGGCATGGGAATCTTGCCTCTTGCATTCAAGCCGGGAGAAAATGCGAGATCCCATGGGCTAAAGGGTGATGAAGTTTTCGATATCGCCGGATTGAAGGACGGAATAGAGCCTCTAGGCACACTTACGGTCCGCGCCGCGCGGCCGGACGGCAAGACCCTGACGTTCGAGGTCACCGCTCTGCTCAACACGGACGTCGAGGTCGACTACTATCGCAACGGCGGGATTCTGGAAACCGTCCTGCGCAAGCTGGTTCGCGGCGGAAGCGCCGTGGCTTGATCAGTCGACTGCGTAGCGCAGGGAGACGGCCAGCAGCAGCACGCAAACTGTGCACAGCATCAGCGCCGCGGCCCACCAGCCGTTGAAACCGGCCAGCATGGCCGCGGCGCTGCATATTCCAAGCACTTGAAGCATCCGGCGGGTCGCCGTGGATGCCGCTCGATCAAATCGCCTCGCGTCCCCGCCCTCGAGGCCCACGACTGGCAGGATCAGGCCGGCCAGCATCAGCAGCATACTCCCGACAGAGCCCAGCAGCACGACAAACTCCCCGCTTAGCGGACCTGACGGCAGCATCAGGATCCCGCACGTGGCTTCGCGGGGAGGGTAGCCCGCCATTCCCAGAACATCGAACTTGATGAGTATGAAATATCGCAGGTCAACGTCCTGCGAGTCAACAGTCCACATCACTTCGCGGCTTGCGTGCGGCTCCACTGCAACGTGACCTCGCAGTCGCCTGTTGGCGATCAATCCGCTGACTTCGACTTCGTAATAAGGCTCAATCGTCTTTTCACCAGGGTTTTCGAATACTGCCGCAACCTCGCCTTTCTCGGATCGGGAAAGGGCGATCGGGCAACGCAGGCTTGGAAACGGTGCGTAGACCGCACCGGTTGCGAAATACGACAGGCCTTCGTAATCCCCCCAGGCAGAGGCCAGGGCAACCAAAATCGCGAGTAACGCCCCGAGCAGGAACAGCAGGTTCGCGGTGACGCGGATGGGCCTTGTTGGCATGGTAGCGCGCTGCGTGACCGGCGACGTCGCTCTGGTCGGCGCGGTGGAGATCTAAAGAGAGTGGTTGATCGAGGACCCGTCCGGCTCCGCAGGCTGAAGCTGCGCGCCCGAGTAGATCGGAACCGTCAGATCTCGCGCCGACGGCAGCAGGCTGGCCTGCATGGACCAGGGTCCGGTCCACGTGATGATCACCGGCAGGATTCTGCCTCGAAGATCGTCGCCAAATTCGGCGAATACGAGCTTGTTGGTCGGCGTGCGCCCTTTCCAGCGCCCTCTGACGTTTTCTTCGAACAGGACGTCCACCTTCTGCCCCAAGTAGTTCTGATTGATTTCACCGGCTATCCGCTCCTGCATTTCTTCAAGCAGGCGGAAGCGTTCCATCTTTTCCGCCTCCGGGACGTTGTCTTCCATGCGGCGCGTGGCCACCGTCCCGGCCCGTGAAGAGTAGCGAGCCAGGTGCGCCACGTCCAGTCGCAGGTCCTCGAGCACCCGGTAAGTCTCCATGAACTGCGCGCGCGTCTCGCCGGGAAATCCAACGATGATGTCCGTGGCAATGGAGCACCCTGGCAGCACCGCGCGCAGGCGCTCCACCCGCAAGCGATAGTCCTTCTGCGTATAGCCGCGCTTCATGTTGGCCAGCACGTCGTCGTCTCCCGCCTGGATCGGAATCTCGATGTGCGGCATGACCTTTGGCAGATCGGCCACGGTCTCCATCAAGCGCTCGGAGAAGTAATTGGGATGGGAGGTCAGGAACCGAATCCGTTCTATGCCGTCGATCTCGTGCACAGCCTGCAGCAGTCCGGCCAGATCAGGGCCGTCCGGGATATCCTTTCCGTAGCGGTCCACGATCTGACCCAGCAGTGTGATTTCCTTGACGCCCTGGTTTGCAAGCGAGCGGACCTCTGCCACGATATCGCCGACTCGGCGGCTGCGCTCGGAGCCCCGCCGAAATGGGATGATGCAGAATGTGCAGGCATGCGAGCAGCCGTAAACAATCGGCACGTATGCGGTGACCGCCCTGCCTTGCTCGCGCAGCGGCAGCACCAGATCGCCGTCCATGACGGCGAACCGCCGCGTGGTTTCGTCCGACTCGGAGGCGAGGATCTGGCCCTGGCTCAGGAACGATACGAGCGGACCGGGGTCGGATGGCGGAGAAAACACGTCCACGAATGGGAGTTGGCGGCGCAGTTCCTCGGCGCCTCGCACGCCCACCAGGCAGCCCATCAAGTTGATCACCAGATTCGGGTTCTGATCCTTGAGCGGCCGCAGCGAGGTCACGCGTCCTATAGCCTTGTCTTCTGCAGACTGGCGCACAACGCACGTATTGAGCACGATGACGTCGGCCTCATCCGGTTTCTCGGTAAAGGCGTAGCCCATGTGCTCCAGAGAGGCCCCCACGCGTTGTGAGTCGGCCACGTTCATCTGGCAACCCTCGGTCCAGATGTGATATTTCATAGGGGTCGAATTATACCAAGCGCAGGGCCACGCCAGCCTCGCCGCACGGCACCGCCCCCGCGTTGAGCGCGCCGGGCAATTTTTGGACGGAGGGTTCATGCCGCGAGGATCGGATTTCGACCTATGGTAAAATCCTCGCGCCTGGAGGGATGGCCGAGCGGCTTAAGGCGCATGTCTTGAAAACATGTTTGGGTCACACCAACGTGGGTTCGAATCCCACTCCCTCCGCCACCCAGTCGAAGAACATGTCGTTGTGTTGAAGTTGTGATCTCGCTGCTCGGCTCGACGTTCAGCGGTGGCGAATTGCATGCTCAGCTTGGGGAGGTGCCAGAGTGGTTGAATGGGACCGCCTGCTAAGCGGTTGCTGGGGCGAAATCCTCAGCCGCAGGTTCGAATCCTGTCCTCCCCGCCAAAACCCAACGCGCCCGCCAGCGGGCGCGTTGCTCTTTAAAGGGCCAGCCTCTCCGGCCGAAGCAACTGGGGCTCGGCTGGTCGCGGCCGCAGACCTGCCTGCCTCCTAACTGCTGACCATATCCTGGTACTCTCGGTGGCGGCGGATGTATACCTCCATGAATTCGCATGCCGGGACAACCTGGTATTTCTTCTCGCGCGCATACTCCAGCGCGGTGTGCGCCAGGCGCGAAGCGAGGCCCTGCGCCTCCAGAGGTCTGGGCACGCCCGTGTGGGTGAAAATCATCTTGTTGTCACGCACGACGTATTCCAGGATGGCCAACAAGCCCTCGGCTTCGATCTCAAAGCGATTGTGGGCCGCGTTGTGCGTCACAGTCAATTTTTCGGCATCGATCGGCAAAGTTCACCTCCGGCCCTTCTGTCTCGCGGTCAGGGCAATGAATTCCATTATGAATTTCAGGGCAGCGAACACGGTGGCCTCGGAAGGATCCAGGGGCGGGGCAACCTCCACGACATCCAATCCGCACAGGGGCATATCTTGAAGCGATTGTATCAGGGTGATGACGTCGCGTGACGTCAGGCCTCCGGCGTCCGGGATTCCCGTCCCCGGTGCGAAGGCAGGATCCAGACAATCGATATCCAGCGAAACGTGGACGGCGTCGCAGCTCGATAGACGCCCGCGTACGTCCTCGGCAACCGCCTTCATGCCCCGGCTGGCGACCTCGGCGGCCGTGGCAACAAACAACCCGCCGCTCTCGATGAGTTCGATCTCCTGTTCCTCCCAGGAGCGCAATCCGACCATGCAGATGTCTTCCGATCGAAGGCCGGCATCCAATCCCCTGCGCACAACGCATGCATGCGACAGCCTCGAGCCGGCGAACTCGTCGCACAGGTCGGGATGCGCGTCGAGCCATAGTACGCCGAGTCTTTTGCCGCTATATCGGTCAAGCTGCCCTTGGAAGACCGGTATTGTGATCGAATGATCGCCTCCCAGGATGATCGGCGTGCTTGTCAGCGCGGCCACCCTGCGACGAATTGCATCGAAGTCACCGACTTGATCATTGACTTGCATATCTCCCAGATCGCAGATCCGGATGCCCTTTAGCGGCAGTCCGATCCTCGCTGAATGGAGTTGTGTGCGTCGACCAGAAGCGAATGCGCCTCGGCCCGAGCTCTGCACCGCGGCGAGCCGAAGCGGCCCCGTCATAGGGAATTCCGATGACGACGAAGTCTGCCTCGTCCGGCGCGAGACCCGGTCGGCTCAAGTCGGCCCACAGCCCGTGTGTTGGAAAGGGATCGTTCACGAGTGCTCCTTGCATTCTATTGAATTCTAACTTGATTCGGTGTATAGTCGGCTGATTTTAGAAATTGGAGACGAACATGAAGAAAGTCTTGAAGTGGATCGGAATTGTTCTGGGTACGCTGCTTGGCATGGTTGTGCTCTTCGCTGTCGCCATGTACACTGAAATCACGAATTGAATTCAGCAAGAAGTACGCGGTGCAGGTGGAATCTGTGGCTGTGCCGGCAGATGCGGCCTCGATTGAACATGGCAAACATCTTGCCACGATCCTTTGCGAGGAATGTCATGGCGCGGATTTGGGTGGAGTGAAGGGCTGGTTTGACTGGCGGCCCATTGGGCGGCGCGGACACCCCCAACTTGACGACCGGCAAGGGCGGTCTCGGGGCGGACTTGACCGATCAGGACTTCGTCAGAGTCCTCAGACACGGCGTCAAACCCGACGGCACCTCCGTCTTCATCATGCCCGCTGCAGGATTTTCGCACACCTGAGCGACACGGACCTTGGCGCGCTGATTGCCTACATCCGTAGGTTCCACCAGTTGACCGAGAAACTCCGGAGCCGCATGTGCACATGTCCTCCCATGGGTAATGTCATGTATGGTATCGGCCAGTTTTGGATCACCTACTGCGCGCCGGACCAATCGAGCACGCCGCTCCGCCACCCGCGGCCCCTGAACCCGGCGTCACGGCGGCTTATGGGGAATATCTGGTTAATATCGACGGCTGCCGCGATTGCCACGGCCGGCAGCTTTCGGGAGGCAAGCCGGGTGATCCGAACTCGCCGCTTGCACCGAATCTGACGCCGGCAGGTCACTTGAGCGGCTGGAGCGAGGCCGATTTCATGACCACGCTCCGCACGGGAGTCACGCCGTCGGGGCTGGATTTGCCGGATGAGTTCATGCCGTGGAAGTACAAGGGTCAGATGACGGACGATGAGCTGAAAGCCGTCTGGGCGTACCTGTCTGCTTTGCCGTCGCTGCCCACCACCACCGCGCCGGCCGAGCAATAGACCGCGACGATAGGCGATCGAACCGAAACGAGAGCGCGGAAGCGCTCTCGTTTTTTTTGCATTCACACCGCCGCAGTAGCCCGACCGCGCTGCCTCGGGGCAGTCCTGCCCGGGCAAATGCTCAGTCATCCACGCGGTAGTAGCACAATCCAGCCATGCCCGGGCCGGTGTGGACCGCGAGCACGGGCGTCAGTTCCCCGAAAATCGATTCCACAACCTGTACCTTGGCCTCAACCAACTCCTTGACCTTCTGCGCTTCACCCAGCGCACCCGCGTGCAAGTAGCCGATACGCGCTTTGCCCTGCCCGATGGCAGCCGCCACCATGTCGGCCATCGCGGCGTACGCCTGCCGGCGGCTGTGTGTTCTGCCGAGCGGCACGATAACTCCGTCCTCCAGTCCGATGAGGGGCTTGATATGTAGCATGCTGCCGAGCAAACTCTCAGCCTTGCCGATCCGGCCGCCCAGGTACAGGTATCTCAGCGTGTCAGCCGTTTGTATCATGTGCGAGATCGGTACCAACTTCCGGACCATCGCGGCAATGGTCTGCAGGTCTTTCCCCGTCAGCGCTGCACGCGCGGCCTGGATCGCCATCCATCCCTGGCATAGCGCCGCGTTGCGGCTGTCGATCACTTCGACCTGCACTTCCGGGTGAGTTTCAATCAGCATAGCTCTTGCCGCGCTCGCCAACTCGGTACGCGGCGCTGATCTTTGAGCTCATGTGGATGCTGACGATTCCTTGAGCCCCCTGGCCTGCAAGCTGCTCGTACGCCTCGAGGTAGTCGCCGGGGCCCGGCGCCGCTGTGGTGGGCGCCACACGTTCGCCCGGGAGCCAGCGAAGGAACTCCTCGCGCCCGATTGTGAGCAGGTCGCGCAGGATCTCTGTTCCGCGGTGAAGATAGTAGGCTACTGTCTTGATGCCCAGGCTTTCCATCAGCTCCTCGGGCACGCCGGCAGTGCTGTCCGTGAGTACAGCGATATTGGGCATGTCGTTCCTCCGTATTTCCGCATCAGATTTTATCCGCGTGTCCGTGTGCGCACAGCGGACACAGGTAATCAGGAGCGCATGAGCAACGTCGCCGTTTCTCGCGGTCCGTGCCCTGCTGGCATCCCATGCGCTGCGGCACCAGGTGGCAGTCCGCGACGTGATGCCGACGGGAATAGGCCACCCAGATCCTTCTTGATGACTTCATGCTTGCTTTATGGAGCCTTTACACGGCCCCGCTATCCTTGGCAAGACATACCGAAACAGCCGGTTGCTTTTTCGGACAAACCAATAAAAGGAGATCAAGCGATGAAGAAAACAATTGTTGTGACATTACTGGTAGTGGCAGCTTTGGCGGTGCTCGGCACGGGGATAGCCATGGCGCAAGCACCTCAGCCCCCCACGCCCGGTACGGGAGCAGGCAATGGCCGCGGCGCGGGCCCGATGGGCTTTCAGGCCGCCAATGGCACCCAAGGCCCGCTTCACGACTACATCGTGAATGCTACGGCCAAGGCCCTCGGCATTTCCGCTGACGAGTTCGAATCCCGCCGTGCGGCCGGTGAGACCGCCTTCCAAATAGCCGTTGACCAGGGAATTTCAGCGGACAAGATTCCCACTCTGCTGAACGATGCGCGCACGAGTGCATTGGACGCCGCTGTGGCAGCCAATGTGATTACACAGGAACAAGCGGATTGGATGAAGACTCGGGGCGCCGGCCTGGGTGCGGGCAATTGCCTCGGAGCCGGACAGCAACAGGGGATGGGCATGGGACGCGGCCCGCGCTTTCAGAAGGCAACGCCCACTCCTTAGTCCCACTCGGCGAAAGAGCTCATCAATCACGAAGCCTGGAAGGCAGACTGCCTTCCAGGCTTCATTCATGCTCAAATTTGCGGACCAGCGCGCCCGCCCCCACCTGAACGGCAGAACGCAATCGCAGGTACGCGGGGGTGGTGGTTAGCGCAACGAACGTCGCCCGGCGCTAGCGCTTTGTGCCGAGAAGCGCGCCCATCAGGCCGCGTGCGAGTTCGCGGCCGATCTGTTTTCCAACGGGGCTATTGGCGGCTTTGAGTACGCGGTCAAACGTCGTCGGCTCGGGCTTTGTATGCTTGGGTTTGCCGGGAGCGCTTTCTGCAGCGCCTTGCGCGGGTACTGCAGCGTTGCGAACCTGGAGTTTCTCGTACGCCGATTCCCGATCGAGCGTGTTTTCATATTTGCCGGCCACCCGCGAGCTGCGGATGATCTGCTGACGCAAGTCGTCCGGTATCGGGCCGATTTGGCTCGTGGGCGGCAGCATCAATGCCCGCTGAACGATGCCTGGCATCCCTTTTTCATCCAGCATCGAAACGAGCGCCTCGCCGACGCCCAACTGCGTGATCACCTCGGCAACATCCAATTTTGGATTTGTCCGAAATGTTTGGGCCGCCGCCTTGACCGCTTTTTGATCGAGCGGCGTGAAGGCCCGCAGGGCATGTTGCACGCGATTGCCCAGCTGTCCAAGCACGGTCTGAGGGACATCCAGCGGATTCTGCGTGCTGAAGTACACGCCTACGCCCTTCGAACGAATGAGGCGCACCACCTGCTCTATCTTTTCGAGCAGAGCCTTGGGCACGTCTGTGAACAACAGGTGGGCCTCGTCGAAAAAGAAGACCAGCTTCGGCTTCTCCGGATCACCGACCTCAGGCAGCCGCTCGAATAGTTCGGAGAGCAGCCACAGGAGAAAGGCCGTGTAGGTCTTTGGCATCATCATCAGTTTATCGGCGGCGAGGATATTGATCATGCCCCGGCCCTGGGCGTCGCTGGTCATCATGTCCTCAAGATTGAGAGCCGGCTCCCCAAAGAACTTGTCTCCCCCCTGCTGCTGAATGGTGATCAAGCTGCGCTGGATCGCCCCAATCGTTGCGGAGCTTATGTTTCCGTACTGGGTTTGGTACTGCGCCGCATTGTTTCCAACGTACTGCAGCATGGCTTGCAGATCCTTGAGATCCAGCAGCAACATGCCGTTGTCGTCGGCGATCTTGAATACCAGGCTCAGGACCGCGCCCTGCGTGTCGTTGAGGTCGAACAGCCTTGACAGAATTAGCGGCCCCATTTCGGACACCGTGGCGCGCACCGGATGCCCCTGTTCACCGAAAATGTCCCAGAAGGTCACCGGGTACCCTTGGAACGCGAAATCCTTGAGCTTGAGGAGCTCGGCGCGCTCCACCACCTTCTTATTGGCGTCGCTGCCTGGCTGGCTGAGGCCGGCCAGATCGCCCTTCACATCTGCCATGAAGACGGCAACGCCTGCGCGGCTGAGGCCTTCCGCCATCACCTGCAGGCTGACGGTCTTGCCCGTGCCCGTTGCGCCGGCGATCATCCCATGGCGATTTGCCATTTGTGGAAGGAGAAAGAGGTCGGATTCGCCGTGCGCTACGAGAATGGGATTGGCCATGTGAGCTCCTGGATCCAGATGGGGAAGTCGGTGGATTGCCCGGCGAACCGGCTCCGTCGATCGATCTGATAATTCCTTCGGCAATTATATTATGAATGTCGGGCTTGGTTTGCGTTGGGCGTTCTGTGCCCGTTGCGGGCGGCTGCGCGGACGGGGGAGCCTCCCGCCGTCGTCCGGGACGCAAAAAAGAAAATCGCTGCGAACCCGGCCCGAGGGGACCGCGGTTCGCAGCGACGGTTGCGTTGCTGTCGTCTGTCCTAGTAGCGGACCACGCGTGGCAGCCTCTTCGCCTGGCGAATCCACTTGGCGACCACTTTGCGGCCTGGCATCTTGTTGACCAGGTTCTTTTTCATGTTGACCTGCTCCATCTTGTCGTACAGATTGGCCGCATCGCGCTTGGCGAGCTCCACCACCGTGTCGACGCCGGCCTCTTCGAGCAGGTCTGAGTACTCACTGCCTACTCCCTTGACGCGGTACAGATCTGCCAGGTTGACCCACTCAAGGATCAACTTGTGGCTGATCCCCGAAGCCTTCACAATTTCCTTGCGGTCTTTGACGGTGGCGCCGCGCTTGAGCAGCGCGTCCGTTGATCGGATGCCGATCTTTGCAAGCTTGCGGGCGTATACGGATCCAATGCCTTCTATGTCAGCAATTCCCATCTTATTCTCCTTTTCTTCTGCAGTTACTTTCCTCGACATGCCCTGCAAACACATTCTACAAGGAATGTCGAGGATATTCAATGGTAGCTGCCCCAAATCCGGATGGTTCCATCTGTGCTGCCTGACAACAGAATCGTCCCATCCGCATTGAAGGCCACGCTTCGGACCTCATCGGTGCTGGCATCCAAAGATGCGAGCAATGCTCCTTGAGAGACTTGCCAAAGCCGGATCGTATGGTCGTCTGAGCCTGAGGCCAGCACCTCCGCGTCGGGACTGAATGATACGCTTTCCACCCAGCTGCTGTGTCCGTCGAGCACACGCAGCGTGCTGCCATCCGAAGCGTTGCGCAACCACACGCGGTTGTCTTCCGAGCCCGAGGCGAGCATTTCTCCATCGGCGTTGAATGACATGCTCTCAATCGGCCCGGCATGCCCTTCGAGATTGCGTGCCAGAGTGCCATCTGCAACTCGCCACAATTGCTCGGCCCCGTTGCCGAGGCCAAGCGCAAGAATCTGCCCAGTCGGGTCGAAGGCCATACTCTTGACGGCCGACTTGTAGCTCGAGTCTTCAAAGGAATTGAGACTTCGGAGCAGTCTTCCTGCTGGCATGGACCACAGACGGGCCGAGCCGTCCTGCGAGCCCGAGGCCAGGAGCGAGCCATCCGGGCTGAATGCCACGCTCAGCACAGGGCCGGCATGTCCTTCGAGGGTGAGGAGCAGGTTGCGGTCCCCCACGCTCCACACGCGCACCGTCCGATCTTCGGACGCGGAGGCCAGCAGAGCTCCATCGGGGCTGAACGCAACGCCCAACACAGGGCCGGTCTGGCCCCGCAGCGTATCCAGCAGCGAGCCATCGCAAGATTCCAGAGCCGCACTGAGCCATCCTCCGAGGCGGACGCCGCCAGCGCGGCATGTGGGTTGATGGCAACGGAGTTCACTGGGCTGTAGTAGCCATCCTGGCTGGCGATCTCGTTGCCAGACCCTGTGTCCCATAGACGGACCGCGCCGTCGCGGGAGCCCGTGGCGAGGACACTACCTCCTGCATTGAAGGCTACGCTGACGACCCGGTTCATGGAGTTGCCGACTTGTCGGAGCGGTGAGCCATCCGCGGTTCGCCACACGGCGGCGATATCGCTCGCGGTTCCAGATGCCAGGGCACCGCCGTTAGGGCTGAACGTGAGGCTCAAAACGGGGCCGGCGTGGGCGTCAAGGCCAAGCAGGAACGATCCATCCGAGACGCGCCACAAGCGAACAAATTCATCTTCGGAGCCCGAGGCCAGCGTACGTCCATCGGGACTGAACGCCAGGCTCAGTACCTTTCCCGCATGACCCACAAGCACATGCCTGAGTGCGCCGTCCGAAACCCGCCAGGTACGGATTGAACCGTCGCTCGATCCCCATGCCAGCAGTTTGCCATCCGGGCTGAAGGCAGCGGACACGGCGCCATAGGTGAGTCCCGCCGTGAGAATTTGGGATGTGCCATCGGACACGCGCCAGCGGCGCACCGTCTTATCCAGGGCCGCGGAAAGGACACTGCGGCCGTCCGGGCTGAATGCCACGGCCAGGGTCGAATCGCTGTTGCCAGTGAATGAACCCAACAGGGCGCCATCCGAGACGCGCCAGACTTGTACCAGGCCGCTCCTGCTGCCGGATACGATCAGGCTCTCCGAGGAGTTGAACGATAAACAGTTGACGTCCTCGCCGGCATCCAGGAAGCGCAATGGTTCCAGCGCTTGCGCGTTGAGAATGTAGATACCGATCGTGGTGGCCACCGCAATCTCGTCGGCCTTCGACGCCCACTTGACTTCGTTGATCGCGCCGTTCCCCCAGCGGGCCAATTCGCGTACGCGGCCTGCGCTCGCCGGCGTGATGACCTCGGGGGTTGCAGGCATGGCCGTGCCGGACAGCGCACCGGCCGCATTGGTTGGCGCGGCCGAGGGTCTTTCGCCGGGCACGGGTGCCGCCATTATTTCGCACGACGTCGTCCCAGCCGCCGCCAATGCTACTGCGAGTAACGTACACGTGAAGCGCACTGCGACCTCCGCTGCGCCCACCGCGGCTGGGCGCCGCAGGACGCGTCTACTTAGTGGCTTTCGGCGCCCCTGTCTTCCGGCCGTGTTTTCCGACGCGTACGAGTCTGGCACGCTTTCGCCGTCGTCGCATTTTGGCCCGATTCCCGCACTCGTCCATTGAGCACCAGCGCCGAAGGTGATTGCGGCTGTCGTCGATGAAGAGCCAATCGCATGCCTCGCCCGCACACGCCCGAATCCTGCGCACATCGGCGGATGTCAGTAGGTCCACCGCGCAGGCCGCCAGGGAGCGAGGGATCTGCTCGAGAACGGGTTGATCATCCCAACCGACCGCGAATCCGCCGGCAGAAGGAACGATGCACGCATGTTGTTGGCCCCGGCGCCACGCATTATTCAGAAGGCCCAAGTCCTCCGGCGGAGGCTCGCTGCCCATGGCCACCGCATGAAAAATGCGAAAGATCGCCTCTCGCAACCGAATGGTTCGCCGAAAGAGACCCCGGTGCGCATTCGGGCGCTGATCGATCCTCGCCACGATCAACGAAGCCTCCTGCGGCGTCACAAGTCCTGCGTGCTTGCTCCACAGGGCCACATCCCGGAAGTCGTGCAGGTATTCGTGGCCGGTCGCGCGGCCATGGCCGTTGAGGGTATTCGCAAAATCCAGGCACACGCTACCCGCGATCAGCCGATGCGTCTCAAACTCACGCGGCATCATCGCGGGCCTGGCTCCGACTCATTCGAGCACACCCCACTATCATACACCGGTATAATGCAGTATACAAGTGTCCCGGATCGCTGGTAGTTCAGTGCCGTGGGCCCGGCCGGCAAGAAGGCCCGCGCCATGAATGCGGCGCAAGGAGGAGGTCGTGAACAATAGAGGTCTTAGTGTTGTTGGGATGGGAGCCATGGTTGCGTTGCTTTCACTGGGCGCGTGTCGCGGCGCGCGCGTTGCGTTGCCCGCTGCGCCGACTCCAATCGGGACCCGATGCGACTCCGAGTTGGCATCCTGCAATATGGTCGCGGGCTACGCCGGCAACGGCGTTGCGGATGGCATCAGTGGCGCCGTAGTAAGTGGCGGGGGCCAGCGTGGTGCGCCGAACCGCGTCAGTGGAGACTACGGCACCGTCGCTGGGGGTGAGGCCAATCTGGCCGGCGAGGGCTCTGCGGTGTCGGGCGGCTCGGGCAACACGGCTGTCAACTTCCACGCCGCGGTCGGCGGCGGAGCCAACAACTCGGCGACGGCGCAGGAGGCAACGGTGGCGGGAGGTTTCAAGAACACCGCGAGTGGCCGCTTCGCGGCCGTCGGCGGCGGATCCGCCAACGTGGCCGGTGACATCCACACCACGGTGGCCGGAGGATCGGGGAACACGGCGACGTTCACATTTGCATCCGTTGGCGGGGGCACACAAAACGGAGCCAGCAGCACAGCGGCGGTCGTGGCCGGAGGCGATCACAACCTGGCAGCGGGCGCCTACAGTGCAGTCCTCGGGGGGCTCAATAACAATGCTGACGGATATCTGGCTGCCATTGGCGGCGGTGGCGGGAACTCCGCATCCGGAGCCTACGCGGCCGTACCCGGGGGATTCGCCAACGCCGCCGCCGGCGACGACAGTTTCGCCGCAGGTCGCCAGGCCCAAGTGCTCAGCAACCATCCGGGCAGCTTTCTCTTCGCTGATTCCGTCGGTCTGCCGTTTCAATCACTCGCACCAAACGAGTTCGCCATCCGGGCAACCGGCGGCGTTCGCCTTGTCACCTCGGTTGATGGGGCGGGTGTTCAGGTTGCCGGCGTGCGCCTCAGCGCCGGCAGCGGCTCTTGGGAGACCCTGAGCGACGCAAGTTCGAAATCAGGATTTGCCAGTGTGGACGGCCGCAACATCCTCCAGCAGCTAATGTCGGTTCCCATCCGCAGTTGGTACTACAAGGGCCAGCACCCGTCTGTACGACACGTTGGGCCCACTGCACAGGATTTTGCCGCGGCCTTTCATCTTGGCGAGGATAATCACTACATCAGCACGGTGGACGCCGATGGTGTTGCGTTGGCCGCCATTCAGGAGTTGTATCGCATGCAGTCCAGCGCCAGCACGCCGACATCCCAGGCGCGGCTTGACTTCTCTGGAGCGTCGTCTCGCGCTGTCAAACTGGATGGCGGCGATCTCGTGCATCATTGCCCTCATTGCACTGTCGGCAGCACTGGTCCAGGCTCGGGCGCTGGCTCGCCTCCGCACGTAGGAGAACCGCCGGCGGGGGGCACTACTGAAAGGAGTCTCCGTTGGCGGAGACTCCTTTGACTTTCGCATACGACGACTGGGCTGCTTTGCGAGCCCGCCGTGGTTAGAGAGTGGGCAGCAAATACTCGTAGGCGCTCAGCGCGGCCTTGGCTCCCTCGCCGACCGCCACCAGCACCTGCTCCGCGTAGCCGTTGGTCACGTCGCCGGCAGCGAACACACCCGGCACGTTGGTCCGGTTGGCGCAATCCACGATGACGTGGCCGTCCTTGTCAAGTTCCACCAGGCCCTTCACCATGGCGGAATTCGGTGTCAGTGCCTTCTCAACGAACATCGCGTCGGCGGTGTACTCGGTTTTCTTTCCTGAGGAATCCTTCAAAATCAGGGTGCGGGCGTACTCATCGCCCTTGACCTCAACGACATCGCATCCCTGCAATATGGTGACGTTCCTGGCAGCTTTGAGTTTCTTACCGAGCGGCTCCTCGAACGCGCCTTCATCCTGGCAAACCATGAAGACGTGCTCGGCAACGGTGGCAAGCTCTCCGCCGGAGCGCAGCGCCAATTCTCCGCTGCCAATGACGATGGCGGTCTTGTCGATGAAGAGCGGCGCGTAGCTGAGCGCCGAATAGCACAAGCCCTTCATCGTAAATTCCTTCTCGCCCGGTACCCCGAGGCGCACCTGCTTGGCGCCCGTGGCGATGATGATCGCGCGCGACTCCAGCGTTGCTCCACCTTTGGTCTTGATCTCGAAACCGCCGTTCTTGCGCACGATCTCCTTCACGTCGTCGAGTTGCCGTGCAAAGTCCAGGTACTCCAGCTCGCTGCGGAACTTATTGACCACCTCGAGGCCGCGCACGACCTGATACTCCTGGATCCACGGCAGGGCCAGGCGGAAATTCGTCTTGCCGCCGAAATCCTTCGTCAGCACGAGCACATTCAGGCGTTTGCGAATCGCGTAGATGGCCGCCGTAAGCCCGGCCGGTCCACCGCCGACAATCACAAGGTCATACATGGTGTCTCCTTCCGGCATCAGTACGCCGACTTGATCGTTTCCAGATCGACGTCGTGTGTCCCGTCATCTTCCGGCGGTTCAGCGATGAAGTGCTCTTCCATCATCATGCGGGTCAGGTCGCGCGACCGCTTGATGATCTGCTTGGCGGTTTCAAACTCGGCCTCGTAAGTGGTCGGTTTGAGGGCCAGATCCTGTTCGACGGCTTTCATGGCCACGGCGGCCGCCTCGCGTGGGAAGACTTCCCAATCATCCATGTCTGGCAGGATATGCTCGGCATCCAGGCGCTTGCCGACGTGGTCGGCCAGGGCCTGCGCGGCGGCGAAACACATTTCGTCCGTAATCGTTGTGGCGCGGACGTCCAGGGTGCCGCGGAAGATACCGGGAAATCCAAGCGAATTATTGACCTGATTGGGGAAGTCCGATCGGCCGGTGGCAACGACGGCCGCGCCGGCTTCCTTGGCTTCCCAGGGCCATATCTCCGGCACTGGATTGGCGCAGACAAAGACAACGCTGTCCTTTGCCATACTCTTGACCCACTCTGGCAGCAGGACACCGGGGCCCGACTTGGAGAGGGCGATCGTCACGTCGGCACCCTTCATGGCGTCAGCGATGTTGCCCTCGCGCCCTTCGGCGTTCGTGATGTTGCACAATCTCCATTTGTCCTTGTACTCGGCTTTGCGCATTTCCAGATCCTTGCGATGCTTGCCGAGAATCCCTTTGCTGTCGACCATGAAGCACTTGGCCGGATCCGCACCCCAGCCGAAGATGAGCCGCGAGCAGGCCACGTTGGATGCCCCGGATCCGACGAATGTGATCTTCACCTCGCTCATCTTCTTGCCAACCACTTTGAGCGCATTGATCAGTCCGGCCAGGGTGACGGTAGCCGTGCCCTGCTGGTCGTCATGCCAGACGGGAATATCTGCCTTTTCGCGCAGCGTGTCGAGAATATAGAAGCATTTGGGCTGCGCGATATCCTCCAGGTTGATGCCTCCTGCACCGGGCTGCATCATCAGGACGGTGTTGATAATGGCATCCGGATCCTTGGTGTCCAACATGATCGGGAAACCATCGACGCCGCCCAGATACTTGTATAGCAGGGCCTTGCCCTCCATCACGGGCAGGCCGGCCTTGGGCCCGATGTCACCCAGGCCCAACACGCGGGTGCCGTCGCTGACTACCAGGACCGTGTTCCACTTGTTTGTGTAGTCATAAACCAGTTCCGGTTCGGCCTGGATGGCTTTGCACGGCGCGGCCACGCCAGGTGTGTACCAGATCGCGAAATCATTGAAACTGTGGACCGTGCATTTGAGGGTGGTTTCGATCTTGCCCCGGTAGAACGGATGCAGCCTCATCGCATCCGCCGAAGGTTTCTTCGCTTTCGCGAGCAATTCATCGACGTTCATATTGTCCCTCTCTAGGTGGAAGGTTCACTCGCGGTTCGATCGAACCGCATCCCCGCCCATCCTGCGGATTGACTCGTCCCGCAGGACCAACATCACGGCGTGTAGGTCCAGGCCCCGTTTGCAGGCGCCCCGCGAGGCCTCCAGCACCGCGTCCGACCACAGGGTTCGTGTCTGCAGGGCCTCCTCGTCATCGAGCAGGACCAGCTGGATCAAGCTGGCCAATGGGATGTCCATCTCCGCCGGGATTGCCAGATCGCAGTCCTGGCAGGCATGGCACTGATTTACGTCCTGCCCCGACCGGTCCTTGACGATGCGGCGGAGAGCCACGTCTAGAATTCGTCTGTCTTGGCCTGGAGCGGCATCGTGAGCATGACCAGGTCATGTGCTTCCCCATCCGGGAAAAGGTATCCGTCGCGCAGCATTGCCGCCGGTTTGAAACCCTGTCCCTCGAAGGCCTTGATGCAGTTGGCGTCGTCGGCCACAATCTCCGCCGTGAGAATTGCCAATCCATGTTTTCGCGCCAGGTCGATCAAGGTGCGAAGCATTTTGGTCCCCAGGCCGCGGCGGCGGAAATCCTTGACGAGGAATAAGCGGATTTCTGCCATGTGCCGCTTGGGTCCGTCGCAGAAATGCAGCGAGGCGTTGCCCACGATGCGCTCCTTCACAAGGGCCAGGAGCGGCAGCACGCGGCTGTAGTCCAGATGGGCGGTCCAATCGTGGATTACCGTCGCCTCCTTCACGGGATCGCGAAAGAAGCGCAGGTCCTGTTCCCCGATCGCCCCGTAGAACTCCGCGAGGGCGGCCTCATCGTCCGCGACCATGGGCCGCACCAGAACGTACGTCCCGTCCCGCAGCGTTACCATTTCCCTGAAATTCTTTATCTGATCAGGCAACATCGCTTGTCCCTTTCCGAGCCGGCGGTGGTTCCCTCCCCAGGGCCTACGCTGGCGCAGTGACCGGCTTTTGCGGTGCAGCCGGTGCTGGCGTGATGAAATCCGGCGGGAGAACACCGCCTTCTGTAACGATGCGGGGGACAATCTCCTCCCATCCCACTGCCATGATGTGCAGGCCGTGCACGCCTTGTCCCTCGAACTTCTTGATCTTTTCTATCAATTCCAGGGCGATCTGTACGCCCTCTTCCTGCGCGTTGCCGGCCTGGTCCGCGGCCTGCATTCGATGCATCAGCACATCGGGAATCACCACGCCCGGCACTGAATCATTCATGTAGGTGGCCATCTTCAGAGTCTTGAGCGGCGTGATGCCGATCAATATGTAGACCTTGTCCAGAACGCCCCGCTTGGCCAATTCGTTGAGCCAGATTTCCATGTGCGCGACGTCGTAAACGAGGTTGGTTTGGAAGAACTGCGCGCCGGCATTGACCTTCTTCTGCTCGCGCAGCGCCTGGAACTTGGGCTCGGAAGCAAACGGAGAGGCGGCCGCGCCCAGGAAGTAGCTCGGCGGCGTCTTGATTTGACGGCCGTCCAGGTAGCGCCCTTCGTCGCGCATCCGGCGCAGCATCCAGAGCATCTGGACCGAGTCCACGTCGATGATGTCCATGCGTCCTCGGGGAGCCGGGGCCATCTTCATGCTGTCTCCGGAGATGCACAGGATGTTTCGGATGCCCAGGTCCGCCGCGCCCATCACCTCCGACTGCAAACCCACGCGCGTGCGGTCACGGGCCGCGATCTGCATCACAGGCTCTGCGCCGTGCTCGATCGACAGGACTGAGCACGCCCAGGAGGATGTGCGTGGCGCCGCCGAGGGGTTGTCGGTGAAATTCACAGCGGCTACGTACGGCTTGACGGTGTCGATGTTTCGGAGCATCTTGTCGATCTTGGCGGAGATCGGTGGCATGACCTCGGCCGTCACGACGAATTCGCCCGCCTTCAGACGTCGTTCCAATTCCGAGGCCGGCTCCTGATAGGTGGGTGCGTGGTATTGGCTGTCCCCTTGCCACCAATCCGGCTGACGGACCGGCCGGAAGACCATGTCCCACGTCTGTGCCCGCTTGGCCACGTCCCGCGTCACCAGCCCGGATACGACCTTGCCGGTTCCGATCTTCCGCACCTGCCGGACGACGTCGCCCCAGGTTTCGCCGCCCACCTTGTCCCAATCCAGCGGGGGCAGCACCTCCAGCAGCATCTCCTCGCGATGCATGCGGAAGGCGCGATCGTAGATCTGGTACCAGATGCATGGACGCGTCTCATCCACGTAGCAGTGCTCCTCGGTCGAGCCGCCGCATGGCCCGTTGCGCGCGCCCTTGGGGCACTCCATGGAGCAAATGAAGGCGGTCTCCTGAAGGAGGCAGTTGCCGCACATGCGGCAGCCGAACAGCGGGCCTTTGACAGCGTACTCAAGGCCCTGCAGCAACCGGTCGCCGAGTGGCTTATTCTCGAAGGGTGAAAACGGCGGCTGCCAGCGACGGCCAGGGGTCAATAAGGGCATGGGACACCTCCTCAGTTCGCCAAATACGCGTCAGCGTAAATGACCTTATCGAGCAGGATTTGCGTGGTCTTCCAGATCGCGACCTGCTCCGGATCAGACATGTCAAAATCTTCCGCTTGGGGTTGATCCCCCTCCCGCGTGCGGTCGGCAATCTTATTGTAGACCTGCGCCAGCGGATTGCTAGTGTCTTTTGTCTCTATCCAGCGGATGACATCATTCTGCTTCTCGTCGAAGGGGTTGGCGATCATCATTTGCAGGCCGACGCCCATCAGCATGGCGCAGTACACGCGGTTGATCAGCGGCCGCTTCTCGTTCGGGACTGCATTTGAGACATTCGATAATCCGACCGAGATATTCGGCGCCGGGTCCCAGGCGTACTGCAGAGTTCGGACCGTCTCGATCAGGTGCGGGCAATATTGCTGGCAGCCGCTGACAGTCAGGACCAGGGGATCGATGATCAGGTCCTTCATCGGGAAGTCGATTTCCATCATGCGTGGAATCAAGGTCTCGACCGCGATGTTCACACGAGCGTCCGCTTCGACCGGTATGCCCTCGCTGCGCATGGTCAGCGCGATGACCCGGGCGTTGTACTTCTTTGCCAGCAGCGGCACTTTCTCCAGGCGCTCTGGTTCGGCGGAGGTTGAGTTCAAGATGGGCTGGTTCTTCTTGATCGTCTTGAGCGCAGCCTCCATTCCGTTCAGGTTGGTGGTATCGATCGAGAGCGGTACATCGACGACAAATTCGACGGATTTCGACCACCCACGGAAAGACTTCTTCCCAATCCTTCTTGCGAGGTCCCAGGTTGATGTCGACCGCCTTGGCGCCCGCCTCCACCTGTTTCACCGCCAAATCCATGAAGAACTCGCGATCCCTGGCGACCAGGGCCTCCTTGACTTTCTCCGAAATGATGTGGATGTTCTCGCCGATGATGTACATGTGCCCTCCAGGCCTCAACTAGCTGATTTCAAGATGGAACCCTGATGCCCTCACGCCTCTTCCGGTTGCTGAGCACGCATGCCGGCTTCGAGCGCCGCCGCCACGCTCGGGAATCTCGCCATGTCCGTATGCGGTAGGAACAGGGCGGACGTGAAGGCCTCATAGAAGCTGTTGTCCGCCGAAAGCTCCACGTAAGTCATGCGTTTGGCGATTTCCGTGATGCGCTCGCGGCGACGCCAATCCAGGAGTGCGTAGTATGCGCCGCGCACCGCCGTGTTTCCGAGAAACTCAAAGCGCGACCAATCCATGTCCGGCAGGAGCCCGATCTGAATCGCTTTCTCGACGTTGATGTACTTGCCGAACGAACCTCCGACCAGCACCTTGTCCGCGCTCTCCAGTGGGATGCCCACGTCAGTGGCGAGGACGGTGAAACCTGCAAAGATCGCAGCCTTGGCACGCAGCAGATTGTCGATATCGATGCGTGTCAGCACGATATCCAGCCCGATTTCGGTCTCATTGCCCCTGGCGACCACGTACTCACCACCGTGCGCGCCTTCCCGCACGCGGGGACTGCCCGTCGCGAGATTGACATTCCCGGCTTTGTCCACCAGCCCCGTCAAGAACAGTTCGGCCAGAAGCGATATCAATCCTGACCCGCACAGGCCCCGGGGTTTTCCGCCTCCGATCACCCGGTAGGTCGGTTCGTATGTATACGTGTTGATCCAGACTTCCTCGATCGCCCCCGTGGTTGCCCGCATTCCGTTCACCACGCCGGCGCCTTCAAAGGCCGGACCGGCGGAACAGGCGCACGTAACAAGCCAGTCGCGATTGCCAAGCACCGTTTCGCCATTGGTCCCCACGTCCAGGAACAGGGTCACGTTCTCGGCATCGTCGAGGCCGGATGAAAGCACGCCCGCGGTGATATCGGCGCCCACGTAGCTTGCTACGCCTGGCAGGCAATCGACGCTGGCCTCCGGATGGATCTCCAGGCCGACTTCTTTCGCCTTCATCAGGGGCAGATGGTTGATGGATGTGATGAACGGTGACAACCGGATCGTGGCGGCAGGGATACCCAGAAGCAAGTGCATCATTGTGCTGTTGCCGGCGATGCTCGCCTTGACAATATCGCGCGGCTGCGCCCTCATGCGATTGCAGGCCGTCACGAACAGGCCGTTGATTGTGTCGAGTACCTGGTGCCGCAGCTCTTCTGCTCCGCCCTCCTTGCTCGAATACACGATTCTTGAGATGACGTCTTCGCCCCGGGCGATTTGGCCGTTGTACTCGGATACTTGAGCCCTTACTCGACCGCTCACCAGATCGACCAGCCAGACGGTGACGGTTGTTGTGCCGATGTCAATGGCGGCGCCCCACAGCGGCGAATACTCATCGATGTGGCCTGGTTGCAGATCGATCAATCGCACCGTGCGCGCCGCTTCTCCCGAATGGGTAGCGCCGGAGAGGTCCGCCACAACCGTCACCCGCCAATCGCCTTCACGCAGGACCGCTCCTACCGACCGCAGCAGTCCCAGGGATGCATTCATATTCTCGAAACCGTGCTGGAGTTCTCAGTGCGGTTTGCAGTCGACCCCAGTCATCAGTTTGATCATCCATACTCGGGGGTGTGAGCTCCAGGTGCAGACGCCGCACGGTTTGGTGACGCACATAGTCATAATCCGCAGGCACCAGGACGTCCGCCACGACTCTGTCCGTGGTGAGACGCCGCTCGATCTTTTCCTGGGGCGGCACGTAGACAGCGGCATCGCCCTCGATCACGCTCTGGCATGCCAGCGCGTAGCCCTGCTCCACGTCGCCGGGTGAAAGCCGCAGCGTGCTTCGGCGTCGGACGTCGCCGCCCTTAACTTGTACGGCGCAGCGCCCACAACGACCTTGTCCGCCGCACGGCTGACCCAGATCGATTCCCGCCAGACGTGCGGCATCGGCCAGCACCGTGTTGGTCGCAACTTCGATGCTGGCGCCGCCGTCGTCCAGGGTGAATGTAACTTTGTGCTTCATGCTGATCGCGTGCCGCGCGCGATGCTCTGCCTCCGCTCCTAGTTCAAGGCTTGCTTCATGAAGGCGGGCAGGTCCACGGCCTCGCGCGGCCCAACTCGAACCTCCCAGTCCGGCAGCTCTTCCTCAAGTTCTCCAGAGAGGACGGCGACGTGACCCGGTAGGACGAGCCGCTTTTTCGAGACCTTGCTTCCCACCTCAAAGCCTTTGATGGATTTTGCGATCCTCTCCGCGTCGAACTTGCCGGCTGCCCAGGCAGTGAGCACGGACATGCCCTCCGCATCGCACACCACCAGCCACGCCGACAGACCCGAGCCCTCCACTTCGTTGGCCACAGAGAAGTACGTGATGCTGAAGTTGGTGGTCACCAGCACGGGGCTCTCAGGTTTGGGCGCATTGATCTCGTACACGCCCGGCTGCACCTGGATCGGCTTCTGCGGATCCGTGTAGATATTCTCCCGCAGCACCAGCAGAGGATAGACCAGCTCCGGCGCGAACGTGTCCAGTACGACGAAGCCCGCGTACTTGGTGATCGCCTGCGCGGCGCGGATCGCTTCCCGTTCCACTCCGGCCTCGGCCGCGAAGACGATCGATGGATAGCCTAGCGGACGGAAATTGGCCTTGATCGCCAGTCGACGTGCCTGCGTGGCGCGCGTCAGGGCCTCGCCCAGGTTCTTGCCGCCCAAGTCCAGGACGAGATCTTCCACACCCGCCGCCTGGGCTTGTTTGGTCAAATCGGCCAGAGCATCCAGTGAGTCCGCTTTCAGCGCCAGACCGGCCGCGTGCTTCTTGGCCAAATCGGCCATGGCGACCAGGTTCGATGCATCGGCGGCGTAGATCAGTGGGTGCTCGCCCTTGAGCACGACCAGGGCCCCGTCCAGGGCGGCCACGTCCGACCCCACCAGGATCAAGGGCCGTTTGCTGACAGAGCGGACGGCCTTGACGGCCGCAGCCAGATCGCCGTCGGCCTCCAGCGCAAAGCCGTCAAGACTTAGGTCGATGCCGACGTAGTTCACCACGTACGCGTCCGCCGCGGCAGCTTTCTTTGCAATGTCAGGATCGCTGGCCTTGAGCCGCAGCAAGATGCCGGGCTTGTTGTAGAAGGTCTTCTCGTGACGGAAAAGACAGACCTCATTCCCCGCCTTGACATCGTGCCCGTCCGCGCTCAGGGTGATGAGCCGAATGGGCGGTGCGGAGGACTCCGCTAATTGCTTCTTGGATTCTTCCGTCACGTAGGGGCACGCCGAGAGTTGCACCTGCTTGGCGGCCAGTTTCATCGCGAAAGCCAGGCATGTGGGAAAGCTGCAGGCCTTGCAATTCGTCTGTGGAAGGAGCTTGTAGATCTGGATTCCTGTAAGTGCCATAGGGTTCTCCGTGATTTGGAAGTCGGCTGGGGCGGCGTATACCGCAGACCCGGAACGGCGCTTCTTGCCCGCCCGGTCTCACGCGGTTACGAGTTCGGCGATTGCCTCCTTGATGCGACGAAGAGATTCGGGGTGGCGCAGCACGAGAATGTCGGCGCCTGATTCGACCAACGCCATGGCCGTCAGCGTCTCCCAATTGATCGCGCGGGCTTTCCAATCCCCCCAGGCCTCGGGAACGCCCTCGCCCACTTTGGATTCCTTGGTCTTCCACGCCTCGAATCCCGGCGTAACGATCATGGGCTGCTGCGTCATCGCATCGCCCTGCAGGCCGGCCAGACGCAGGCGCTCCATCACCGAGTACCCGTACTCCATGCCGTAGCCAAGGGCTCCTGTCGTCGGATCCATGATGATGCGGTCCTTGGGCATTCCCATGTCGCTCACCAGGATATTCAACTGCTTCGACAAGTTGACATCCATCGGCGTGGAGGCTTGCACCAGATGACCATTTGCCATGGCCGTTGCGACAATCGTGCGGTAGTTCTTGTCTTCGCAAATGCCGAGCACGATCTTCTCGCCTTTGGTGGCCTCGGACACCGGAACCAACAATTCGTTGTCTTTGTCCGCCTGACCGGGCCCCCAAACGATCAAAGGCAGGCCCGTGGCGCCGAGAACGGCCTTGACGGCCTGCACCGCGCTATCCGGCGTGTCATCCAGCGTCAGCGCCAGGACGATCAGATCCGCCCCGGCAGCCCTCGGCCTTCTTGGCCCACTCTGCCGGATCATTCATTGCCTCCCCCCAGGCCTCGATCAAGAGGGGTGACCAATCCTCCGGCTTGTGGGATTTGATTTCGAGTGCGAGGACGGGCGTGTTGGGAGTGGGGGCCTCGAAATTCATGTACGGCAGCGTCTTCTGCCCGCCGATGGTTATGGAGCGTGCACGCGTTCCCCCGTCTGCGGCTGAGGCGCCAAGTGTGACGACGTTGATGCTGCCGGGCCACTTGTCTTTAGGAATTTCAATTGGCATGTTTCCTCCGGTTTTGATTTGCCTGCGCGTCCCTCGCATCCACAGGCAACAGGCGTATTCCAGGCCATGATCGCCTGGTCTCCTTACAGGTTGCCCGCTTGCCTTCTGGCCTCATCCCGCCGGGCTATGAACTTTTCAATGGGCGACTTGCGAGCCGCCCCCGGATTCAAGTCCTTCAGCTCGCTGTCGTCCTTGGACGCCAGATGGCGCAAAATGTGCGCGTATGAGATATAGGCGGCCGGATAGGTGATACCGGCGGAATTGTGCATGACGTACGCAATCCGGGAGCCCTGGTCTCGCATGATTTGGGCTCCCACAGCCAGCGGCGTCTCAGGGGGAATCTCCGGGACTCCCTCCGTCATTACTTCTTCTGCTGCCACAAGCTTCAGGTTCTCGCGTCCGTATGCCCGGGCCAATTCGTCCCTGCCCACGACTCCGATCGCCTGGCCGTCCGCGTCGATGACACACATGGCCTCCACGTCGTGCTCCAGCAGGAAGCGCGCGATTTCGCCGACCCGCGATTCAGGCTTGCAGGTCGGCACGCCAACGGTCATTAGGTCGCGGACGAGCAGCGGCTTGGTCGTGGTCTTGCTATCTGCTGCCGTGGTTTCCCGCTGACTCGTGCTCATCGCTGGAGGCTGGGACCTTTGCCACTAGAACATCGGCTCCATCGCCATTGCCGGGTGGTTGTGCGCCTCGAGCCATGCCAGAAGTTCATCCACCGAGGTGGCGTTCCTCTCGTCGGCAATCTTGTCGAGGAACTCGGGATCGCCCTCGCGCTTGCACACCGCTTTCAGTTCCTCCGACATCGTCTCTTTGAGCACGGACGACATCCACACGATGCGCTTGAAACCACCGTCGGCTGAGATGAATTTGGGGCTGATCAGGTAGAACTTGCCCACGCCCATCACTCCGGGTGTCTGCAGCCCGCCGCCTGCGATGCCCGCCAGCGTGGAGAAGGTCATGCCGGCAGGCGTCATCGAGGTGTCCTCGCGGCTCACGACCATGACGCCGTTGGCCTCGGGGATCAGCATGACAATGCACTCGAAGCAGCCGCAGGCTGTCATCGGATTTTCCATGATGGAGTACATGGAGACTTCGTTGACCACGCCGTGCGAGCCGATCTTGGCGTAGTCGTTCGTGCCCTCCCAGTAGCCCTTCTTCATGTCGATCGACTTGCCGAGCTTGATCGGCTGATTGGGTCCGGTTGGGTTGATGCTGAAGGAGGCTTTGCAGTCAAGCCAGTTGTATGCGCCGCACAACCCGAGACGCTCGGGCGAGACCACGCACACGTGATTGGGCGCAAACGACTGACATAGGGTGCAAGAGTAGAACTCGTCGACTTTGGTGTCGGTCAGGTCAGCTAGACGCTTGTTGCGGAAATCGTACGAAAGCCGTGCCTTTTCGAGCCATTCCGCGTGCAGCTTCGGATCCGTGATGATCGTGACCTGGACCTTGTCGACGATGGCGCCGAAATCTTCATGGAACCGGGCATGCAGGATCTTGCCAAAGGATTCCAATCCAAAGCCCTTGTCCGCCGCCGCGTTCGAGATGCGGATCCAGGCGATATCGCGCTGGCCAACATGCTGAATGCCGCTGGCCCCGTTCACGAAGTAGTGAATCTGGCGCTCCAGGACGGGCTCGAAATCCTGCTGCATCTGCCGCCCTGCGACCTTGATTACGAAGCCCAGGTCCATCGAGCCCTGCGCTGGCACCTCGGCGAAGTCGGGTCCGATGACCTCGATCTTGCCGTCGGTGACCTCTTCGAGCTTGGCCATCTGGAGGAACTCGAAGGCCCTCGAGTGCTTGCCGCCGAATTCGACGCGCAGGTCGGCTTTCCTGACGACCTCGCCCTCGAACGCGGAGCCGTAGGGCACGGGCACGTCCACAGTGGAGACCTTGACTTTCACGCCGCGCACCTCGATGCACTTCTGCACCAGCCGCTCGGCCTTCTCCAGGTCGTCTTTTCCGTCGATGGCCGCAAACGGCATGGAAACGACGTGTTCGTAGGTCGTCACGCCGGTGGGGAGGATTTCCGGGATGATCGTATCTGCGATCACCGGGAATCCGAAGTTGATGGCGCCGGCGGCCGCCGCGTACTTCAAATCGTCGACCTCGCCCAAAGCAAGTACGAATGCAAACACGCGTTCCTTGTTGTAAAGGAGAATCTCGCGTGACATGCCCGGCTTGAGGCCGCCAAAGGTGAGGGCGGAGCGGGTTGCAAAGCCAAGCGCATAGATCGCCGAGATCGTATCCGTACCAAACGGGACCGTGTAGGTATCGTAGCCCAGCTCGACGCCCTCTTCGCGAAGCTGGTCGATGATGCTGCGGCCGTTCACGTTGCCGCTCAAGAAGCACAGGATGTTGCGCTTCTGCAGCTCGCGGACGATCTTGACCGCCACTTCGTTTGACTTGGCGCATCCCACGATGGCGGCGAAACCTGGCATACGGCCATCGACGAGCTGGATCCCCCACGACCGCAGTTGGATGTCGTCAATCGGACCGTTCAGATGGCCGTCAGCGCTTTCTGTTGTTTCGGCTTCCGGACTGGTGAAAGCCGTGCCGCCCGTGAGCTTGAGGCCGGGAGCAGGTTCAGGCTGCAGCCCGTAGGTGAAGCGCACGGCCTCAATCGTCTCGGCCGCCAGGAGCGTGGCCATGCCTGCGTCCAGGGTCTCGCCCAGATAGGGCGTCCAATGGCTGGCAGCTGGAACGGGATGCAGCATCTCGCGGGCTTGCTCCATCACGGGCCGCAAGTCGCCGATCTTCTCGATGGCCCTGCCGGTCATGCCCAGAATGGTAGGCAGATAGTATGCCGTGTTCGGGAAGGAGACCGCCGTGTCTGGTCCCTTCTCTGTCAGGGCGTGGTCCAGCATGATCTCGGCTTCGGCTACGAGGGCGTTGGCACCCCGGATGGCGCGTGTGGCAATGTACCGTGACATGATGGTCTCCCAATTCTCAGTAGGCTAGTTCGTCTCACGTGAGCCGTCAGGGCCGGCTCCCGGCGCAGACTTAGCGCGCAACACCGTACATGGCCTCGCGTCGCTGCTCGAACGGCAGGACTTCCAGCTCAAGCATTTTGGCGTCGCCGGAGCCGCCGAACTTGCGCGGGTCGTACTCCGGCAAGCCGAGGGCGGCCCGTTTTTTGTCGATGTGTTCCAGCGAGAGACGGATCATCTCGTCCACGTCGGCGATGAATTCCAGCTTGCCTCCGTAGAGCTTCTCCCAGCCCTCGCTGATGTACTTGAGCACCACGTCGCTGTCGGTCACCCGGTCTGGCATGCCGCCAACCGGCGAGGAGCCGCCGAAGATGACGTACGCGCCGGAGGCCACGCAGTAGGTTGCAATGGAAAGCGCTTTCTCGCTCATCCATTCGGGCGCCAGTCCAACCGCGGGCACTTGGTCGATATCGTCGCCGAGCCCGCCCTCTTCCACCATCTGTGTCAGCACCGTCAGGATGCGGGTGTTGTCGACGCATGAACCCATGTGGAGAACCGGCGGGATCCCAATTGTCTCGCATACCTCGCGCAGTCCAGGTCCGACCTGGTCGAGACCCGCCTCACCCAGCATCAAGCCGAGCTTGGCCGATGCGAGCGCCCCGCACCCCGTCTGCACCACCAGCACGTCCTGTTTCAGCAGCGCGCGGGTCACTTTGTTGTGCAGATAGTCCTGGCTGGAGCGGGGATTGTTGCAGCCCACGATGGCCGCCACGCCGCGAATGCGCCCCGCCATGATTGCGTCGTTGAGCGGTCGGAAGGACGCCCGGTAGGAGCCGCCGAGCATGTAGTTGATGTACTCGTGCGAGAAACCGGGGATGAGGTCTTCCTGAATGTGCGGAATGTGGGTCTTGGAGTCGTCCCGGTTCTTGTAGTTGTCGATCGCTGTTTTGAGTATTTGCTTGGCAACCGTCAGGGCGTGATGCTCGTCGAACTCTATGTGGGTGGCGCCCTTGATCTTCACTTTGGGTGAGGTGGTAATGATCTTGGTATGGAAATTCGCCGCAAGCCCGACCAGAGCCTGCATGATGCACTGCACATCCACCACCATCGCCTCGACGGCTCCCGTCATGATCGCGAGTTCCTGGTGCAGGAAATTCCCGGCGGCAGGAATGCCCTGGCGCATGAGAGTTTCGTTCGCAGTACAGCAGATTCCGGACAGGCTTACGCCTGCCGCGCCCGCAGCCTTGGCGTATGCAATGATCTCGGGATCCTGGGATGCCGCCACGATCATCTCGCTCAGGCTGGGTTCGTGACCGTGGAGAACGACGTTGACCATGTTTTCCTTGATCACGCCCAGGTTGGCGCGCCCGAGGATCGGCGCGGGTGTGCCAAAGAGAATGTCGGAAATGTCGGTGGCGATCATGGAGCCGCCCCAGCCATCGGACACGGCGGTGCGCACGGCATGCTCGAGGATGTGCCCGGCGTCCTGGTCGTCGCCGATATGTGTGCGGTGCAGTGTCTCGACAACTTCCCGGTCGACGCCGCGTGGAACCACGCCGTGTTCGCGCCATAGCGCCTGACGTTTCGGTGGAGCACGCCGAATTGCCACGACTTCGCCCCTCTGCTGGCCGAACTGCGAGATATACAGATCCGCCAGATCGTTTGCGATTTCTTCCGGCGAGCGATCCTCGATCGGAATGTCGTACTTTGAGGCGACGATGCGCAGCTTTGGCGACGTCGCGAATGCTGTAGCCTTCGGTCTCGGCGTTGGCCACTGCCTTCAGCAGGAACGCCATGTCGCGGCCATGATCCGAATGCGCCGCAGCCCCGGCGGCGATGGCGCGTGCCAGGTTGCGGGCCTGGATGGTGTCAAGTGTGGCGCCGCAAACGCCCACCTCGCCGGACTTGGTGAGGCGGCACGGTCCCATGCCGCACTGCTTGCAGCACATGCCCGCGGCTCCGATATTACATGGCACCATCTTGTCGGCGCGGGTAAAGGCGAACTCCAAGCCCATCTCCTCCGCGCGGGTCAGCATCTCTTGGGCGGCTGGGTCGCTGGAATACTCCGCAATCTCCCGTTTCCTAGGCATCCTCTGTCTCCTTCTGAGCTACTTTAAAAGTTCCCATGCCCGGGCAATGCCACAGCGGCCGGCCGTCGTACTTCACACGCTGGACGAATGAGACCGTCTTCTTCGTGGTCTCATACACGGCCGAGTGTCGGAAGAAGGGTGCTGACTCCGAGTCTTTGGCCTGCCCGGTGGCACCGACCTCGATGGGGATCGTCCACTCCCCGAGATAGCCGGCCTCATCCAGCTTCAAGGCCAGCTCCAGATCGTTTATTTTGGTTTCGTCGTAGGTGACTTCGACTACCTGGAAAGCGCTGCTGGCATAGACATCCGTTACCCCCGGCAAGTCCAGCAGAATGCGCCGTACCTCAAGGACATGGTGATCCGCGAACAGCGCGGGCATGTCAAACCGTTTGGTTTGCATCAGCGAGCCTCCTGGAGAGCAAGGTTGGCGAGCGGCACCATTAAAAGAAGTGGTCTTTTTGTTCCATTCTATTCACTTTGTCTGCACGTTTGCTGTGAGTAATGTCACGAGAATTAAGGATGAATGTCTAGCTAGGCACCCTTTTTTGTACGGAAAGGGTAAACGGCACTGCAAAACGCCTTGTCGAACCGCCGAGTCGGCCACACTCAGACCTGACAGCTATCATGGCACAAACCTGATGCATGGCGGGTGCACTCGGTGCGTCCTTTGCAGTATGATGATGACATGAAGATCGCGATCACCGGCAAGGGCGGCGTCGGCAAGACAACCCTGGCGGCACTGCTGGCACAAAGCTACGCCGAATCAGGCCTGCAGGTGCTGGCCGTTGACGTGGATCCGTCCCCATGCCTGGCAGGCGCATTGGGTTTTCCTCCCGAACTGCGTGCGCGGCTGCGTCCCATTGCGGAGATGGACGCGCTGATCGAACAACGCACCGGTGCAAAACCCGGCACGGTCGGCGGCTTCTTCACCCTCAATCCCAGAGTCGACGATATCCCTGAGCGTTTCAGTGTCGCGCATCGCGGCGTCCGGCTGCTGGAGATGGGCGCGGTCGATGTCGGAGGATCGGGCTGCATTTGTCCGGAATCTGCGTTGCTCAAGACGCTCTTCACGCACCTGCTTTTTCGCAAGGACGAGATCTTGCTGCTCGACATGTATGCGGGCGTGGAGCACCTCGGCCGTGCCACGGTGGATTTTGTAGATGCGATGCTGGTTGTAGCCGAACCGACGCGGCGCTCTCTGGGCACGGCCGCCCAGATCAAGAAACTGGCGAACGATATCGGGCTGACGCGCCTCTTCCTTGTCGGAAATAAGGTCAGGAGCGAAGAGGAAGTCGCCTTCTTGAAGAGCGAATTGCCGGGGCTCGAACTCCTCGGCTACCTGCCGGTCGATCTGCAGGTGCAGGAGGCGGACCGACTGAATGTGCCCGTCTACGAACACGTGCCCGCGCTTCGGGCGGCGGCTCAAGAAATCGTCGGCAGGATCAAGGTCGCGGCCCCGGAGCCCGACGCACGCGGAGCCTGATTACATGACAGTCACCATTGCGCTCGCCGGCAAAGGCGGAGTGGGCAAGACGACCGTCGCGGCGATGGTCATCAAGTACCTGGCGCAGAATCAGACCGGCTCGATCCTCGCCATTGATGCCGATCCATCCAGCAACCTGAACATGGTGCTTGGGCTGGATCTTGAATGGACGATCGGCGATGTCCGCGAGGACATGCTGGAACAAGTTCAGACGTCGCTTACCAACGGCGGCGCCGCGATGGGCGCACTACCCGGCGGCGTGAACAAGCGTGATTATCTCGAGTACCATGTCCGATCCTCGCTCGCCGAGGGTTCGCGTTTTGATCTGATCGCCATGGGGCGCGGCGAAGGGCAAGGCTGCTATTGCGCGGTCAATCACAATCTGCGCGAGGTCATAGACGGCATGAGCCGGCACTACGCGTATGTTGTCATCGACAACGAGGCGGGGATGGAGCATCTCAGTCGCCGCACAACGCGCGACGTGCAACATCTGCTGGTCGTCAGCGACCCAACCCGTCGGGGCCTCGTCGCCGCCCAACGGATTGCGGACATTAGCAGGGAAATCGATATCCGGATCGAAAAGTCGTACCTCATCATCAATCGCGTTCGCGGTGACTTGCCTCCCGAGCTGGCCTCCTTTGCGGAAACCGTGGGCCTGCCGCTGGCGGCCGAGATCGGCGAGGACGAGGCGATGGCCGAATACGAAGCGGCAGGAAAGCCGCTGGTGGACATTGGAGACTCAGCGCTCGCGTACCAGTCGGTCGCCGAACTCATGCACCGGATCTTGCCTGCTTAGGACGGGGCTCCGCGGCTCGGCGCGAACGTTCGCCTGAGGCTGCAGGTCCCCGCGACGCACCAGAAACAAGAATCAAAAGAGCGCCCTCCAGCCTTGGAGGGCGCTCTTTTAGTTTCCGGTTTACCCCAGTGCGGCTGGCCTGAACTTATACCCGTAGACAATCACACCGCGCTCGTCGCCGTCGTCGCGCATCCTGCGCGTTACCATCTCGACGGGCATGCCGATCTTCGCCGTGCTCTGGTCGAGATCGGTCAACTGGGCCGTAACCATCGGGCCTTCTTCGAGCTTGACCAACGCCACGGTGTAGGGTGCATTTGCGTCGTATCCGGTGGGGGCTTCGTAGATCGTGGTGAACGAGTAAACCTCGCCTTTGCCACTAAATGCGTACGTATCCCTGGCTTCCTTGCCGCAATTGGGACAGATATCCCTGGGGGGAAAGATCTTGTAGTCGCAGTGGTTGCATACCTCGCCAACCAGCGAGTACCTCTGTTGCTTCAGTCTCCAGTGACGGGCGATTTCCATTTCTCGTTCCTTTTCTTGTTTCTGTCTGCGGGCGTAATTCTATGCCGGCGGACTCTCAGGAACTATCAGCCTCATGGACTGTCCAGCTCGCGACGGATCGGGACCGTAGCCTGCGTAGACCGGGCACCCTGAGACACCCGTAGACCGCCCTTGTCTAGATGGGATACAAACGTCGCCAGTTTGCTGATTTGTCACGCAATCCGGCCGGTCGGTTAGAGGCAAGGCGCCTTCATATCTATGATGTGCTCTCAAGAACATGGGTCACGACTGTGGATGCTGGCCCGCCCATGGACTGGATCAAGGCGTGCTTCGCGCCGATGATCTGATTTGGACCGGCGCGCCCTTGAAGTTGCAGCGTGGCCTCAACGGCCTGGTACACCCCCGTCGCGCCCCCGGGGAAGCCCCGCGCCTTCAGGCCTCCCAGCGTCGCCGTGGGGATGCGGCCATGCAGGCCAATCGCATTCTCGGCTGCAAGTCTCCATCCCATGCCCGGCGCAGCAAATCCAACGGACTCGAGCGCCAGGGCAGCATATATGCTGTAGGCATCGTGATACTCGAAAAGATCGACTTCTTCTGGTGTCAAGTGAGCCTGCTTCAGGGCTTTTGCGCTCGAGATTCCGCAACCCTCGAAGCGGAGCGCATCCTTTCGATCATGCACGGCCAGGGTGTCGGCGGTCGAAGCTGAACCCGCCACTCGGACCGGCGCGTTGGGGGGCGGCTGCTCGAGGAAGTCTCCGCGGGTCAGTAGAAGCGCAGCGGCGCCGTCCGCGTTCGGGGCGATATCAAACTGGTTGAGGGGGTCGCTGCTGGGCGGCGCCTTCGCATACATGTCCAGCGTTATCGGTTTCTGGAACATGGCGTTTGGGTTGCCGGCCCCGTTTGCGTGGGCGTTGAGCGCAAATCCGGCGAAGCCGTTTGCGGGGACCTCGAATTCGTGAACATAGCGGCGCATCAACAACGCCGCCTGTGCGGTCGGCGTCAAACCCTGCACCGCTTCGAAATCGCTGTCGCCGGTCGTTGACAGGGCCGCCTCCACATCGGAGCCGATGCGGTCGGTGAATTTCTCAATACCCACGACGAGAGCCACGTCGATCATGCCGCTCGCCACCGCCAAGTACCCTTGGCGGAGTGCCGCGCCGCCGGAGGCCCCGGCTGCCTCGACGGTAACCGCCTCGATCCCTTCGAGGCCCGCGTAATCAGCCAACAGGGTGCCGACATGTGCCTGGTTCGAGAGATTGGGCGCCAGCATGTTTCCCACGAAGAGCGCCTGCGGCCGCAAACCGTTCGAGTCCCTGACCGCTGCCTCGATTGCAGCCAACGCGAGATCGCGCAGGCTGATCTCCCAGTGTTCGCCGACCGGTGTCTGACCGACACCCGCAATGATTACGTCTGCCATTTTGTTGATCCAGAAGGATGTGCTTGCCCGCCGGCCCTTGTTACGCGGAAAATCAGACTCCAGACCGCCGGGCTTGCCGCGTAACCGAGCCTACTTCATTGCCAGCTTGCCGCGGAACCTCACGTATGTCGCGTAGTCGATTTCCGTGCGCCGCGCAACGTAGTCGAGAGTCTTCGCTGCGAGGCCCTGCCGTTCGGGGAGCGCTGCGGTCACAGATATGTCGAATGCATCCGAACCGGCGCCCGACCCGAAGGACACGAGCAGGATTCGGTCTCCTGGTTGAGCAACATCCAGCGTCGAAGTCAGGCCGATCAACGCGGCGCCGGCATACGTGTTGCCAATTACAGGAACTAGCAGGCCGGGCTCGATCTGGCTCTTGCTGAATCCGAGTTGGGAGGCCACCCGCTGCGGAAACTTGGTATTGGGCTGGTGGAACACGGCCCATTTGTAGTCCTTGGCCGTCGTTCCGCACGCCTCCATCAGGTGGGTGGCAGCTTCGGTGATGTGCTTGAAGTAGGCCGGCTCACCCGTGAAGCGCATGCCGTGCTCGGGGTACTTGGCTTCCGGGCGGCGCCAGAAATCCGGCGTGTCGGTGACGTACGAGTAGGACGCGTGGATGATGGCCAGTGATTCGTCTGCAGGCCCAACGATGTAGGCCGCGCCGCCGGCGCCGGCCGTATATTCCAGCGCGTCGCCAGGCTTCCCTTGGGCAGTGTCCATTCCGATCGCCATGGCGTAGCGACCCATTCCGGATCCCACCATGGCCATCGCGGCAACAAGTGCCTCCGTACCGGCTTTGCAGGCGAATTCCCAGTCGGCGGCCTGCGTGTTGGGAACCGCGCCGATGGCCTCGGCCACCAGCGTGGAGGTCGGCTTCACGGCGTACGGGTGCGACTCAGATCCAACCCACACGGCGCGCAGGTCGTGGGGATCGATGCGGGCGCGTGCCATCGCATTGCGGGCTGCCTCGATCGACATGGTCGCGACATCCTCGTCGAGTCCGGGAACGGCCTTTTCCTTGATGGGCAGTCCGCCTCGGCCGCCTGTCCACACCCGCGCGACCTCCTTCGCGGCCAGCCGGTAACGAGGTACGTAGGCGCCATAGCCGACAATGCCCACGGCTTTGTCGGGCCTCAAGAGCACCTTACTGGTCGGAGAACCCAGAGCTTCCATTATTGTTCCTCCGTCAAGTGCGATTGGCCGGCGTTATGCCCGTCATTACCACGCGCTGCAGCCTCAGTCCAAGTCTCCGCTTGCCCAGAACACTTGGCCAACGCGCCGAAGCGACGAAAGCGTGCCTCGCATATCCTGGACCCTGTTCCTGACTTGCCTACGAGCCCGATCCAGGGCGCTGGTTTGCCTTCAGGATCTCTTCCGCCCGGTCAATTCTTACAACTTTCTCCGATACCATCTGGGCTGCCACCTTGTCGATCAAATCTCCGGTCGCGCCCGCGGAGATCGCAACCTGACGGGCGTGCAAAGTCATGTGACCGCGCTGAATCCCCTCGGTCGCCAGCGCGCGCAGCGCCGCCATGTTTTGCGCCAGTCCGACGGAGACGATGACTTGGGCCAACTCCGCAGCAGAATTTACTTCCATCAGTTTCAAGCACGCCTGTGCCGTGGGATGCACCTTGGTGGCGCCGCCCACAATGCCCACTGCCATGGGCATCTCGAGTGACCCAACCAGGTTCCCGGCTGCGTCCTTGCCCCAGGTCGAGAGCGAAGTGTAGCTGCCCGAGCGGGCCGCGAAGGCATGCGCGCCTGCCTCGATGGCTCGCCAGTCGTTGCCGGTGGCAATCACCACGGCGTCCACCCCGTTCATAATGCCCTTGTTGTGCGTGGCGGCGCGATAGGGGTCCGCGACGGCAAACGCCCAGGCCTCGATGATTCCATCGCGGACCGATTCGCCCGAAAACTTGTCAAACGCCAGTTGGCTGATCGGAATTGTGCAGCTGGCTCTGGCAAGGCGCCGATCGGCCAGATTTGACAGGATACGCAGATGCACCCTGCCTCCGGTGATTGCCTCGATCCGCGGGGCCAGCCGTTCGCAGGCCGTATTGACGGCGTTGGCGCCCATCGCATCCCGCACGTCATAGATGAGGTGCACCACCAGGAACGGTCCAATCGGAGAGCTTTCGATCACCCGCACCTGCACGTCCCTTGCGCCGCCCCCGAGTCGCGTCAGGACGGGATCCACGAGGTTGGCCTCCGCGATCAGTTCATCCCGGCTCTCGAGCAACGACCTGGCGACTCTTCTGAACATCCTCGAGTCCGAGGACCTGGATCTGCCCAATCATTTCCGGGCTCGCAGTTGTCGCTTGGAAGCCGCCCCCGGCGAGTGCCAGTTTCGCCATATAGCTTGCCCCCGCCACCACGGAAGGCTCCTCGATTACCATCGGAACGAGGACGTCCCTTCCATTAACCACAAAGTTGAGCGCGATGCCGAGCGGCAGGGCGAAGGTGTCGATCACGTTCTCGATCATGTGATCTGCGGCCTCCACGCGCAGGCCGTCGGGTGCCGGGGCGGCACTGAAGTACGCCGCACCTGTCCGGTCTGACAGGCGTGTACGGCGCTGTTCCACGGTTTGGCGTTGGAAGCCGGGCAGGCGAGAATTAGGTACTAATGTGCTCATCGATGCAGCCGTAGATTGTAGCGGCCATACCTGCCAAAACCTATCAGCTTTTGTAAGCTATAATCGAAATCGAAGGTGTCACAAACATGCTCTTGACCCGCGAACAGCTCCAGGAACGGCTAATTGCGCTTCATCAGGCCAGCCTGGAACTTGTCCGCGAGGTCTCCCTCGAGCAGCTCCTCGAGCGCATTGTCGCTACGGCCGTCGATCAGGCCGAGGCGCGCTACGGCGCGCTGGGGGTCCTGGACGACGATGGGGGCCTGAAGAAGTTCGTTACCGTTGGCATGTCCGATGACGAAGTCCAGCGTATCGCCCACGAGCCGACTGGGCAGGGTCTAATTGGTGCCGTGATGAACACCAGGGAGCCCGTGCGTGTGCCCGTGATCGGCGACGATCCACGCTCTGCCGGCTTTCCCAAGAATCATCCCCGCATGGCGTCGTTTCTCGGCGTCCCAATCCGCACCGGCGAAAAGCAGCTTGGCCAGATCTACCTGACGGACAAGATCGGCGAGCTTGAATTCACTGCCGATGACGAGCGAATCATCCAGATGCTGGCTGGGTACGCTGCGGCCGCAATCCAAAACGCGCGCATCCTGGAGGAAGTACGGGTACGCGACGCGGTCCTGACGCGGCGAAGCGAAGACCTCGCCTTACTGAACGACATTGCATCTGTCCTCACATCGTCGTTGGAATTCAACGAGATTCTGAACAAAACCCTGGCTGTCCTGATGCATTACATGAAGGTCGAAGCCGGCGCCATATTCCTCCTTGAAGACGATGGCGAAACGCTGCGCATGGTGTTGCACCGCGGCGAAGCGGCGGAGGCTTTCTGGACCCGCAGTCGATTCCGGATGGGGGAGGCCATCGTGGGCCAGGTCGCCAGTTCCGGCGAGGTCCATGTCAGCGCCGACCTGCGCACGGAGTTCGGCCGCCTTCGACCCCGCCGTTCTGCAAGCCGGGTTTCGCCAGATTGCATACTTGCCGCTGAAAAGCGGCGAGGGCGTCCTCGGCGTCCTGAGCGTCGCGACCAAGAGCACCGAGCCGTTCGAGGAACGCGGGCTGAAACTTCTGGGCGCGGTCGGGAATTGGGCGGGCCTCGCGTTGGAGAACGCGCGCCTGCACGAGAACGCGCAGCGGCTGGCCATCCTGGTGGAGCGTGAGCGCATCGGGATGGACTTGCATGACGGCATTATCCAATCCGTCTACGGTGTCGGCCTGGCCCTGGAAAACGCCATGCACTCGGTTGAAGAAGACCCTGCCCTGGCGCGGGCCCGCATCAAGGATGCCATTGCCGGCCTGAACCAGGCCATTCGCGATATTCGTGCGTATATCCTGGACCTCCGGCCGCGCCAGATGGGCGACGACGGCCTGATGAAGGGTTTGGGACGGCTGGCAACGGAATATCGCGCCAACACATTCTCCGAGATCTCGATGAAGGGCCCGGAAACCGGGCTCGATCAGATTCCGCAGGTCAATGCGCTGGTGCTTTTTCATATTTGTCAGGAAGCGCTTGGGAATGCGGCCAAGCACGCAGGTGCCAAACATGTGCAGGTTAACGTCTGGATGACGGAAGAACGCGCCATCCTGGAAGTGCACGATGACGGTCTAGGCTTTGCAGTCGAGAAAATGAGTACAACCATCGGTCATGGTCTGTCGAACATGCAGAGCCGCGCCCATGCCGTGGGTGGTGACGTGGATATTACGTCCGCGGTAGGTGAGGGCACGACTGTTTTGGCATGGGTTCCGCGCAGCGCGCGGCGCTGATCGGGAACGAATCCGCATTCTTTAACGTTCACGCGCAATTCCATGTGTCAGGATGCCGCTATCATGGGCGGCGTTCGCGTCTGGATTTGTTAACACAGGATTAGAAGAGTCGCTCGCCGCCTCCAACGAATCCCCACAGGTGCCGCGTGCTGACTGGCAGACGCTACTTCTGGCGGGGACAGATGTTCTACAAACCGGTGCCGAAGCCGTGCTTTGGTGCAGCATTCGTTAATGTCGCAACACCTTAAAAAAGAGCATGTTTTTAGATTGTCGTAAGTCAAAAGTGGCAGACGGTGGCATCTTGTCTGCTACAATCACTTCGGCATCTGGAGACAGGGACGTGACCTTTGCCCCTTCTCCGCATCCCGAGTGAGCACGACACACAATCGAAATATGAATTTTGTACTCTTCACTGGCATCGCCCGCAGGACCGGAATTCCCGTCCGCGCGCGAGCCTTGGCATTGCCGCGAAGTTGGGCCGCGGGGTCTGACGAAGGAGCTTCTTGTCGTGCGGCAGGTGGACCACCAATGCGTTTGAGGCGGGGAACATGACGATCAACATCGACCAGGCTTGGCAGGCAGTCCTCTCGGAACTCCAGACGGAGATGCCCAAGGCGTCCTTTGATACCTGGGTGGGTGACACGCGCGCTCTCTCGCTGGACAACGGCGCACTCACCGTCGGAACCCCGAATGCCTACGCCCGCGACTGGCTCGAGAGCCGCCTTGCCAGCACGGTCAGCCGCCTGCTCGTCGGAATTCTTGAATCCAACGTGGCCGTCAACTTCGTGGTCACGCAGGCCGAGGACGCGGACACGACGAATGTCGAGTTCCCTGCCGAAAGCATGGACGCTGTGCCGCGCATTCGCGGGCATCACGTCTCGCTGAATCCGCGCTATAGCTTCGAAAGCTTCGTGGTGGGATCGGGCAATCGCCTCGCCCACGCCGCCTGCCAGGCCGTCGCCGAAAAACCGGCCAGAGCCTACAACCCCCTGTTCCTGTACGGCGGTGTAGGTCTGGGAAAAACGCACCTGCTGCATGCCATCGGCAATGCCTGCCACGCGCGCGGTCTCGACGTCCTGTATGTTTCATCCGAAGAGTTCACCAACGAAATCATCAACGCCATCCGCACGCATACGACGCAGGCGTTTCGGGACAAGTATCGCTCCGCCGATGTGTTGCTGGTCGACGATATCCAGTTCATCGCCGGTAAGGAAAGCACGCAGGAGGAGTTCTTCCACACCTTCAACACGCTGCACGGTCAGGACAAGCAGATCATTGTCTCCTCGGATCGGCCGCCCCGGGCGCTCGTCACGCTGGAAGAAAGGATGCGCTCGCGCTTCGAATGGGGGCTCGCCGCCGATATCCAGCCGCCCGACCTCGAGACCCGGCTTGCCATCTTGCGTGCCAAGGCCGAACGGGCCAGCCGCCTGATTCCCGATGACATCCTGGAGACCGTCGCGCGCCGCGTGCAGTCCAACATCCGCGAGCTGGAAGGCGCCCTCAACCGCATTCTGGCTTTCGCGGACCTCAGCGGGCAGCCACTCACTCCCGAGCTCGTCGAGGCCGCCCTCGCAGATCTGCTGCCGCAGCGCCAGACCGTGCTTCCAGAAAAGATCATTGAATTGGTGGCTCGCGAGTGGAAGACCACCATCGAGGCCATTCTGGGCCGCGATCGCTCGCATAAGATCGCGGAGCCTCGCCAGGTCGCCATGTACTTGATGCGCAAGGAAACGGATGCCTCGCTGCCCCAGATTGGGGAAGTGCTGGGCGGCCGTGACCACACCACCGTAATGTATGCCATCGACAAGATCGAGAATCAGATCGAGATCAGGGCCGAGCTCCGCAATCGCGTCATCAACATCAAACAGCAGCTCTACGGACAGAGCGCCGCAATCTGAAGACGGTCCGCTTCCGGCCCCTTTGACCGCCGCCTGCATGGTATAATCTCGCCGCCTCCACAAGTCTCCGACCGACGGAGGCACATCTAGCCTGGGATGGGCTTCAAGCATCCCTGAGCGGGTGAGCGTCTCGCACAAGAGACCCGATCCCCGCTAAACTCTCACCCGTGACGCACCAGGCTTGCCTGCGTGGCGGAGCACGGGAAAGACAAAAGGAGCCGCAATGGCCGGTATCTCTATGAAAGCCCTGCTTGAGAGCGGTGTGCACTTTGGGCACCGCACCAACAAGTGGAATCCTCGGATGAAGCCCTACATCTTCACCGAGCGCAACGGCATTCACATCATTGATTTGCAGCAGACCGTGAAGCTGTTGAACATTGCCTACGCCCTGGTGCGTGACGTGGTCGCGGGCGGAGGCAACGTTCTGTTCGTGGGTACCAAGCGCCAGGCGCAGGAAACCATCCGCGACGAGGCCATCCGTGCGGGCATGCCGTACGTCACCGAGCGCTGGCTGGGCGGCATGTTGACCAACTGGTCGACCATGTACGCCCGCATCCAGGAGCTGGAACGCCTGGAGCAGTTGCGTGACACCGGGGAGATCAGCCACCTGACCAAGAAAGAGGGACTGCTCATCCAGCGGGAGATCGACCGCCTGGTCATCCGTCTTTCCGGCGTCCGGCAGATGAAGAAGGTGCCGGACCTGATCTTCGTCGTGGATGTGGACCGCGAGGACGCGGCGGTGCACGAAGCCAACGTCCTCAAGATACCCGTTGTCGCCATGGTGGATACCAACTGCGACCCGCGCGGCATTGACTATGTGATCCCCTCCAATGACGATGCGATCCGCGCCATCAAACTGCTGGTCGCCAAGATGGCCGACGCCGTCCTTGAGGGCAAGGCCATGCGCAAGGAAGAGGACGAAGCGGAAATGGCTCCGATGGAAGCGGATGCCGGCGCCGAGCCGGCTCGAGCCCGCAAGCCGGTCAAGCCGGTGGACACCGACGAGGAACCTGAAGAAGGCGCCCTCCTCGGCGAGGCCACCATGGCGAAATTGACCGCCTCGCGTCAGCCCGAAGAAACCAGTCCGGAGGCTGCCCCCGTGGCGGAATCTGCACCGGCCGAAACCCCTGTAGCCGCAGAAGCGGTGCCTGAGACGCCCGTGGCCGCAGAACCTGTCGCAGAACCCGCCGCTGCCGAAATGCCCGCCAGCGAGGACAAGCCCCAAGACACGGGCACCGCCGAAGCCCCGGCCGAGGGTGGCCAGGACCCGGCTGCCCAATGATCCAGGAACAGAAGATGAAAATAACTGCTGATATGATCAAAGCGCTGCGCGGCGGAAACCAACGCGGGCGTATTGGACTGCCGCAAGGCACTACAGGAATCCGACGGCGATTTTCAGAAGGCTGTCGAGTGGCTGCGCGAGAAGGGCATGGCCACCGCCGCCAACCGGGCCGACCGCGAGGCTTCGGCCGGCGTGATCGAGCTCTACGCACACGGTGGCGGCCGCGTCGGTGTGATGGTGGAAGTCAATTGCGAGACGGACTTCGTTGCCCGCTCCGAGCAGTTCCGCAAGCTGGCCCACGAGTTGGCTTTGCAGATTGCCGCCAATTCCCCCAAGTACATCAAGGCTGAGGACATCCCGGCCGCGGATCTGGAGCGCGAGACAGAGCGAGCCCGTGCGCGCGCCAAGGATGAAGGCAAGAGCGGCGCCGTCGTGGACAAGATTGTCGAGGGTTATCTTGAGAAGTACCGGGAGGAAGTCTGCCTCGTTCGACAGACCTATATCAGGGACGATAGCATGACCGTCGACCAGCTCATCATGCAGAACGTTGCTGCGATCGGCGAGAATCTTCTGGTCCGACGATTTCAGCGCTGGGAGCTGGGCGAGGACACAGTATCCGCCTGATGCCAAGAGCCAACCCTGTGGTTGGCTCTTTTCTTAGGTAGTGTTGTTTGCAGGCCGCGCAAGAGGGCGGCGCCTGAAAGCGCCCGCTCGCAAAGTGGCAGCGAAGGAGGCAGCATGCCAAAGCTCAAGTACAAACGGATCCTGCTCAAACTGAGTGGAGAAGCCCTCGGCGGCAAGTCGGGATACGGCATTGACGTCGAGCAGGCCGAGTCCATCGCCATCCGTGTGAAAAAAGTGTATGACATGGGGGTCCAGGTGGCCGTGGTGCTCGGCGCCGGCAACCTCTGGCGTGGCAAACAAGGCCTCAAACGCGGCATGGACCGTTCCACCGCAGACTACATGGGCATGCTCGGCACGGTCATGAATTCCATGGTGCTGATGGATGCTTTGGAGCGCGCCGGTGTGCTGACCCGTGTCATGTCAGCCATCGAGATGCGCGCCGTCGCCGAACCTTATATTCGGCGCCGCGCCATCCGGCACCTCGAGAAGGGCCGCGTCGTCATATTCGGGGCCGGCACCGGCAACCCCTTCTTTTCCACCGATACCGCCGCGGCACTGCGGGGCTCCGAGATCGACGCCGACGTCGTGATCAAGGCGACCAAGGTGGACGGGGTGTACGACGCAGATCCCGACAAGCACCCCAACGCCAAGAAGTTCGCCCGTCTCAGCTATATCGATCTTCTGAATCGCCGCCTTGAGGTGATGGACAGCACCGCCGTTTCCCTGTGCATGGAAAACCACATGCCGATCCTGGTGCTGAATCTCTGGGACGAGCGCGCCCTCATCAAAGCGCTTCAGGGATTGAAGGTCGGCACGCTGATCACCGGCTAGCGCGCGATCGCCCGGTCCTCAGCCGCGCAGCCATCGTTTTCTTCGACCCTCCGCGGGCGTTTTCGTCGCCGGCGTGGCGTATTTTTTCGTTTTAGTGTATCCTTGCTTGGACAAATCTATTCGGAGGCCTCGGTGATCAAAGACCTTCTGAAAGACGCCGAGCATCGCATGCTCGGAGCCATCAAGAACCTTACGGACGACCTGGGAGCCATCCGCACGGGGCGGGCCAATCCGGCGCTGGTTGAACGACTCCAGGTCAACTACTACGACTCGCCTACCCCGCTCCTGCAGCTCGCCAGCATCAGCATTCCCGAACCCCGCTCGATCATGATCAAGCCTTTTGACGCGGCCATCCTCAAGGACATCGAAAAGGCCATTCTCGCCTCGGACCTGGGTCTGACTCCGAATTCCGACGGCAAGGTGATTCACCTGAACCTGCCGCCCCTCACGGAGGAGCGCCGCCGCGACCTCGTCAAGCTTGTGCACACACGTTTGGAAGATGCGCGGGTCGCCATCCGCAACATCCGCCGGGATTCCCACAACGATATGCGCGACTTCGAGAAGGAAAAGCTCATCTCGGAGGATGATCTCAAGAGCGGCGAAGAAGACTTGCAGAAATTAACCGACCACCTCATCGAGGACGTGGGCGAGGTCGGCCGGAAAAAAGAGTCCGAGATCATGGAGGTATAGACGCTGCCGGACCGGCCGCCTCTATGGCTCTTGAATGCCTTGCCCGTAGGAATGTTGGTGCTTGATGCCTGACCAATCTCCCGCCGTGCCACTCGAACGCCTGCCGCGTCACGTCGCCATGATTATGGATGGCAACGGTCGCTGGGCGCTGTCGCGCGGGCTTCCCCGCATTGCCGGGCATCGCGCCGGGACCGAGAATCTTCGCCGCATCATCCGCGCCTCCGTCGAGTTTGGCATCAAGTACCTGACCATCTATGCGTTCTCCACCGAGAACTGGGGCCGTCCGCCCGAGGAAGTGCGCGGCCTGCTGCACATCCTCGAGGACGTGATCGACCGCGAGCTCGCCGAGCTGGACGAAGAGGGCGTGCAGCTCAGGCACATCGGGCGGCTCGAGCGCCTCACGCCGAAGCTTCAAAAGAAGGTCTTGAGCGCCATCGAGCGCACCAAAGACAACGACCGCCTGATCCTAAACGTGGCCTTCAACTACGGCGGCCGCGACGAGATCGTGCAGGCCATCCAGCACATGATCAAGGATGGCATCCAGCCGGAGCAGGTCACCGACGAGTTGGTCAGCCAGTACCTCTATACCGCGGGCGTCCCGGATCCCGACTTGATCATACGGACGTCGGGAGAGCTGCGCGTCAGCAACTTCCTCATCTGGCAGGGCGCCTACGCCGAGCTCTACAGCACGCCCGACGTTCTGGCCGGACTTTGACAAGAATGAATATCGCCGCGTCCTCGAGACGTTCGGGCAGCGCGATCGACGCTATGGAGGCGTCTCGGAGGTTGTAGCCAACAAACACCATGGTTAGACGGACGGCGACGGCCCTGCTTCTGCTGGTCCTGATCCTTCCGGCGATCTATTTTGGGGGACTGCCCTACTTCATCTACCTGGGCGCCTTCGTGATCACCGCCACCTGGGAATACGTGCGGATGTTCTCCGCCAAAGGGTTCAGGCCATCCCTGCCGCTCTCACTGGGCGGCGTTTTTGTCATACTTGCGGCGCGCGCCTATGTCCCCGCCGAGGCCGGTGCCGCCTTGGGCGCCGTCGTGTTGGCTGCCATGACCGTGCACCTCATCGACTTCGAGCGCGGCCGCGATCAGGCCGCTCTTGACTTTGCCATTACCATCGGCGGCATTGCCTATCTCGGCTGGGTGGCCGCCTACATGATGGATCTGCGCGCGCTGCCCCACGGCGGCTGGTGGATCATGTTCGTCTTCCCGGTCGTCTGGCTCGCCGATAGCGGCGCCTATATGATCGGCGTCAAGTATGGCAAGCACAAGATGCTGCCTCGTCTCAGCCCGCACAAGTCGTGGGAGGGGTACTGGGCCGGCGTGGTCGGCGGCACGCTGTGCGGCTGCTTCTTCGCGTTCGCCTACACGCGCTTTGGTCCGCTTCATGTCACTATCTGGCAGGGAGCCGTGCTGGCCTTCGTGCTGAGCACGCTCACGACTCTCGGCGACGTCGGGGAAAGCCTGTTCAAGCGCTTCGCCGGGCTGAAAGATTCGGGCACGATTTTGCCGGGGCACGGTGGGGCTTTCGACCGCATCGACTCGCTGATCTGGGCGGGAGTCATCGGCTATTTCTTCGTTCGGTTCTGGCTCAAATAACTGGAGGGACAATGTCACGCGCTGAACCTACCCGCAATCTCGCCCTCGAGCTTGTGCGTGTAACCGAGGCAGGCGCGCTATCCGCCGGCCGCTTCATGGGCCGCGGGGACAAGGAAGCCGCGGATGCCGCCGCGGTCAGTGCCATGCGCTTCGTCCTGCAGACCGTCGGCATGGACGGCATCATCGTCATCGGGGAGGGGGAGAAGGACAACGCCCCCATGCTCTACAACGGCGAGCACGTCGGCAACGGAGCGCCTCCCGCCATGGACGTGGCCGTGGATCCCATCGATGGCACGCGGCCGCTGGCCTTTGGCCGCACCAACTCGCTTGCCACCGTGGCGATCGCGCCGCGCGGCGCCATGTTCGACCCCGGTCCGTTCGTCTACATGAACAAGCTGGCCGTCGGGCCCGAGGCCAAGGGCAAGATCGACATCGAGAAGTCGATCACCGAAAACCTCAAGGCCATCGCCAGGGCCAAGCACAAGGACGTCGAGGACCTCACCACCATCATCCTCGACCGGCCCCGCCACACCGAAATGATCGCCGAGATTCGCAGCGTCGGCGCCCGCATACGCATCCTCCCTGACGGCGACGTGGCCGCGGCCCTCATGACGGCCCAGCCGGACTCCGGCGTCGACGTCCTGATCGGCATCGGCGGCACGCCCGAGGGCGTGCTGGCCGCCTGCGCCTTGCGCGCCATGGGCGGCGAGATCCAGGGCAAGCTCTACGCCCGCGACGACGCCGAGCTTCAGCGCGGCCGGGACGCCGGCTACGACTTTGATCGCATCCTCACCATGGATGACCTGGTCGCCTCCGAAGAGGTCTTCTTCGCCGCCACCGGCATCACGGACGGCGAGCTGCTCAACGGCGTGCGCTACTTTGGCCACGGCGCCCGCACGGACTCGCTCGTCGTGCGCGGCGAGACCGGCACTGTGCGTCGCATCATGGCCACGCACAGCCTCGACAAGCTCGAGACCCTCTCCAAGGTCAAGTACTAGGTCGACCGCGGTCGCTTTTCTTGACGCGCGCCTTGCCTTGCACGTATAATCGCCCTCGCATTCCTCGCTAGCTCAATTGGCAGAGCGAGCGGCTGTTAACCGCTAGGTTCGAGGTTCAAGTCCTCCGCGAGGAGCTTTTTAGTCCTTCGTTCGACACCAACGAAATAGGCCTGAGCAAGATGGGGAGTGCCATGCAGGTCCAAGATTTGCCAAGCGGGGCAACCAAGTGAGCGGCATAGGGGGCGCGGGTAAGGTAGTCGTAAGCGCCGCGGACATTGCGCTTATTGCCGCCCATTTCAACAAACCCATTGCCTTTTTCTATCCCCCTAGGATCAGCGTCTCAAAGGATGACCTCTCGCCCCTGAGCCAGGAGCTCAACCTGCTTTTCGAGGAACTGCCCGAAACGCAGCAGCGCATTGCCCTGGAGTACGTCAAGCAACAAGTAACCTTGGCCCGGAAGGCCGAGGAGCGCGGCCTCCTAGATCAATACGCCGCGCTGAAATCCAAACGCCGCAAGAAGAAATAGTTCGTACAGGACCACGCCGCAATCCGAGGGCGAACCATGGATGTAGACGCCCTCAACAAGGGACTAAGTCTGTTCACCGAGGCACTCACCCTAATTCGAGGCGTTGCTGTCCATCTTACCGAACAGCACCAAAAGGGCTGAGGCCCAGGCCGCACTAGATAAGGCAGAGACGGCATTTAGAATTGCGGAAGTGAAAGCTGCGACAGTCTCGGTTACGAGATCTGCAGAAAGCATTGGCCCTCAGGAATAATGCTTTCATCAGATGAACGGCTGTGGGAATGCCCGATATGCCACAGCAGGAGGGATACGAGAATGCACCTTCGGGATAACCGAACAAGAAGTATAGGAGTTGCTGTAATCCTTCGGGACTTGGATGCTAGGATCGTTGAATACGCTTGCTCTGGCATCGAGTTTAGGAAGGCCTGTCGGTGATGAAGTGCCCGTATTGCGCTGAAATTATCCAGGATGCGGCTATTGTCTGCCGCTACTGTGGCCGTGATCTGGTTGAGGACGTCGAGAGTCCAGTTAGGGCTACTCCGAAATCGACTTCAGACAACGACCTCCAATCAGCCACGAGCTGCCCCATTTGCCCCCGAGTACAATCCACCTGAAGAATACATTGAGCCATTTATCACATCAAAGTCGATGAGTTCAAACATGGGGCGTGGACGGAACTCTTCGGTGGATCTAAAGGCTACATGCCTCACAAATATGAGGGGAAGATCAGTCCAGTTGAGTTCGCTCAGCTCGAACAAGAGCTCCTGACAGCGGCATGGCAAAGATGTGATCAGACACCTGAAGACTTGCGGGCAAAGCTGCTCGAAGTGGAAAGCAGCATGAGGAGTTCCCGGCGGGCACCGATGTCCATGTACAGGCTAATTGCAATCACTGATGCATGCAATTGGCTCACTGGACAGCTTACTGTCAAGTATTCTCGGAATAGCATCCGGCAGAGCTTCAGTTTTGCCGTAAGGCGACTCTTCGAGTACGCTCTCACCACTGGGCCGCTATCCACGCAACCCCGCCACAGCAACGATTAGAGATGATTGACACGGACTGGTTCGCCCCAGGGGATCAAATTCCTTCAGAGTATAGGCAATCTGCACTGAGGGATGCCAAGAAGCTCATTGCCAACCTAGGCGAGCACCCTACCCAATACCTTTCGCCCATCATGCTAAAGGGTTTCTTCGAGGACTTGGGCCTCTTGCGCAGAAAGTAGTTGCCATACTCGAGCAACGCTTCAAGGGCACCCATTCCATGGAGCTGGGCAGGCGTTCTGAGCTACACCGAGCTCGAGGATGCGATCTCTGAAGTGGTCAAGGATGACGTCAGATACCAAAAGAGGTCCGGCCAATCGTTTCTGTACAGCCGGGTCAGTGACATCTTGCACGAGAAAAACTATGCTGTTTTCAGTGCTGAATTCTTGTATGAACAGAAGCGCCGGTAGGCCATCCGCGCCATGGCCAAAATGGCAGCAAATAGGAGCCACCCTCCAACCGCTAGGCTCGAGGTTCAAGTCCTCGGCCCGCAGGCCCTCGTAGAGGGCGAGGAGCTTTTTGCCCCAACATTCCGCAGTCACTCAATCCAGTAAGCACCCCAACAGGAGCCGACCCTCCAACCGCTAGGTGTAGAATTGCCCTCCGACGCAAACGAAACAGAAAGGTACCTCTCATGAAAGCCCAGATTACGAAGAACCAGAATGGTCTGGATATCGACATAGAAGACATTGAGGGAAAGAAAGAACAACTGCTTGAAGCCTTCCACGAGTGCAGCGAAGGCACCTGCACTTGCCCAACAGACGAATACAAGAAGATGGAATCGCTTCATGTGATCGACAGTGGGGACACCATCCAACTTTCGCTCAAGACCAAAGAGGGTGAACAGATAGACACGAACGAGATCGAAAAGTGCCTTGACTACACCAAGCAGCGAGTTTCTGGACCGCCAGAAGCAGAAAACGCCTCCAAGCAGGACTAGACCCTCCAGCCACTAGGTTCGAGCGCCCAACTCCAAGCGGAGGAGTGCTCGACGCAACACACCTGCTTCCGGCCATTGCGGCCGGAAGTGTTGCATTGTACCGGGCAGTTCAGGGCTAGAATCCATCTCCCGACCAACAGATGAGAGTCTTCACGGAGGATCTATGAACGACCAATTGGAAGCCAACAAGCAGATCCTGCGCGAGTGGCACGAAATCGCTCTTGACCAGCGCAATCCCGAAGAAGCGGCCGCCAGGCACCTCGGCCCGTACTATCGGCAGCACAATCCGGGCGCCCCAGATGGTGCCGAATCCTATGTTGCGTTTATGAAACAGCTCGCGAAAACCTATCCGGATTTTCGCATGGAAACAAAAAGGATCATCGCGGAAGGCGATTACGTGGTCCTGCATAGTCACTTGATCCTCAAACCCGGCGACCGCGGTCTGGCGGTCGTGGATATCTTCCGCCTTGAAAACGGAAAGATCGTTGAACACTGGGACGTCGTGCAGGAAGTTCCCGAAAAGTCGGCCAACAACAACACGATGTTTTAGCGACAACCTGTCATGCCCGCACGCGACATCTCCACGATTTATCGCTAGCGTCGACTTTGGAGGTACAAATGTCTATTCCTGAGCAGAACCAAATATTGGCCAGCGCCTTCGGCTTCAGCCAGGCGGACCTGGATCTGAACCGTCACGGCCGCATTGCCGGGAGCCAGAGCAAGAAGATCGCCTCGTCGCGCAGGGCGCGGATGATCTCGATGATCTTCTACGTTGCGGTGATGCTGCTGTTCCTGCTGGCTGGCGTCGGCGTGGCTGTCTCGATGCTTTTCAACCAGGGCGACAACACGATGCGGCTCGCCATCGTCGGCGGGATGGCGCTGGCCACGATCATCTTCGGCGGGGCGGCCATCAACTACTACCTGCGCACGCGTGACGTCCTGAGTGGCAGACTCAGCCAGCGGGAGGGCGTCGCCAAGCTGCACACGCGCACGTACCGCACCGCCTACGGGGATCTCGGCTACACCACGCTTGGCATCGGCTGGTTCGTCAAGCTGGACGGCCGCGAATTCCGCGTGCTGAGCGCCGAAGAGTATGCCGGCTTCGAGGAAGGGCGGAAGTACCGCATCTATTACGTTCGAAACTACCCGATCGACGTCATCCTCTCGGCGGAGGCACTTTAGCAGCTCTTGGCGCCTGAAGGCGCTGGCCGCTGGCTTCACCCTCTACTTCACGATCGAGCTGCCACAGGTCCTGACACGAGGGCCCTGACGGGGCAAGCCTGGAGGTCCGGGAGCTTCTTGGGCCGATTCTCCTGCCCTATCTTCGACCTGAGCGAACACGATGGGGGCATGCTTGTCAGCTATGCGTTCTCGCCCACCGTAGTCGTCAAATAGCCGGCTTTCAGGGTGTTTCGACGCTTCGGCGCGCGCATCGACACCCTTGGCCCCTGTGAGGGCATGTCACAAGCGAAATCGAATTCGGATAAATTGGGTCTTGAATTTCGAGACCCAATGTTGTATTCTATTTCCTAACAATTCCTTCCCTTTTTGCCGAAGGGAAGACTTCACCCCGGCCACGTGAAGCCGCACATAGAGAGAGGAGAATGCAATGCAAGCGATCACCTCGTTCGTCAAACGCTACCCCCAGCCCGTGTTTTGGGCGATCGCCTGGATCACCGGGTTCTACGGATTCTGGAGGTACACCCAGGACGGGAATGAGCTGTGGCAGTTTGCCACGTTCGGATCATTCCTGGGCGGGCTGCTGGTCACCGCTTTCGCAGACGGGCGCGGCGGCGTCAAGGAGTACCTCAGCCGCATCGTGCGCTGGAAGGTCGGCATCCAGTGGTATGCGGCGGCGTTGTTCCTGCCGCTGCTGCTCCGGGCAGTGGCGCTGGGGATGAGCCTGGTCTCGGGCGCAAAGCTGGCCAGCAACATTCAGATTCCGCCGGCCGGCGACCTGATCGGCGACTTCCTGATCGTGCTGCTCGTGATCGCACTGGGAGAGGAGCCAGGCTTTCGCGGCTTCGCTCTCCCGCGCTTCCTTTCGACCCGCAGCGCGCTGAGCGCAGGGCTGTGGGTTGGCGTGCTGCACATGATCTGGCACATGCCGCTGTTCATCGCCGGAGCGGATTCGTGGTGGGTGGTCCTCATCGTGATCGCCGGCGGCGTCATCAATAGCTGGTTCTTCGTGCACACCCGGGGGAGCGTGTTCATCTGCATGTTCCTGCACGCGGCCGTGAACCTCTCGGCGGGCGTGTTCAGCTCCTTCTTTGCAGGACCCGACGTTGAACTCCAGACCTTCTGGCTGGCAATGGCCTTCGTGGCCTTCGCAATCGCGCTGGTGCTCGTCACCGGTGTGGAGTTGGGCCGCAAGCGGGAAGGCGCCATGCAGGCCGCACCGGCGGGTGCGGGTTTGGCCGCAGAGTAGAGCCGGGTAAGCAAGCCATGGGCGTGGAGCAGCCGGGATCGGCCTGCTGAGGACTCGCGCGCTCGATGCAGGAACACGGCGTTTCCCTCGCCCGAGTCCCCCAATGGCGGTTGAACTTCCCCCCATGCAACCGCTTGTGCTCACCTCGAGTGATTTCCATCTTGGAGAGGAGAGAAAGCACATGCAACGAGCCAAAGCCATTTCGAGAGAAACTTCGGGAGTTGCTGCGAACAAACAAGCTCGCTATTTTGCTCGAAATCGCGGTTGTGTTTGTTCCATTGTATGTCCTCCTGGCCGTAAGCAATCGATTGGGCGGTGACGACTTCACTCAACTCGGTGGTGGACTTGTGCTCGCCGGGGGGCCGCTTGTCAATCTGGGCCTGATGCTCACGCTGGCGATCTTCTGGGTTGTGGCAAGGATACGAGGCAGTACCTGGAGCGACTTCGGGTTGGCGCGGCCAAAGAGCTGGGGACGTACGATCTTGCTGGGCGTTGCCGTGACCGTCGGCATCATCGTTTCATTCGCCCTGGTTTTCCGCTTATTCAACTTGCCTTCCCGAACGCAGCGGCAGGACCTCAGTCGCCTTGATATTTTGCGCGGAAATTTGCCCAATCTGATCCTCAACGTGGTGGCTGTATGGTTCACAGCCGGATTCCTTGAGGAACTCCGCTGGCGCGGCTACCTGATGAACCGGCTTATCGATCTCCAGGGGAAAGAGACGAAGCTCGCCTGGGCGATTTCTTTGGTTGGCAGCGCAATAATCTTCGGACTGGGTCACACCTATCAGGGGCTGGGAGGCGTGATTAGGATCATCGCATCCGGTCTTCTGATTGGAGCGGCATTCTTGATCACACGACGAAATCTGTGGCCCCTGATCTTCGCGCATGCCGTACTGGATACCATAGGTTGGGTGCAAGCGTATCTCGGCGGCTGACCTGCAGAGAGAGTAGGGGTTTCGTCATCAGGACCCGGACGTTGCTTTCCGGCATTCTGGGGAGGGGCAGGGTGGGGCTGCTCGGGGCGCTCGCCAGACCTCCGAGGTCTCCTCGACCTTGGAGGTCTACGCCGCACTCGGCCGGCGCAAGCTGTGTTCCAATCGGACTTGCACCTCAAACTGCCGGGGTTGGGCTCGCGTCCGGGCCCGGGTCGGCGGGGGCCTGCAACGGCTCACTTCATTTCTGCGTCCGTGCATCCCCGGGCGACGTTGGGTGTTACATGGCAACAAGCTGCCTCCTGCCTTGGCAGGCGAGACCAGCCTGGAGGCAGGGGCATGTCAACCCTCGTTTGGGTGCATTCGTGCCGGGCCTCGCAAAATGCATCCCGCTCCGACCCAGACCAACTTTGGAGGATGCACATGAAAAGAGTCACAGGCATCGGAGGAATCTTCTTCAACGCGAACGATCCTGTCGCACTGCGAGCCTGGTACAAGCAACACCTGGGCATTGACGTCCAGGACTGGGGCGGCGCCGCCTTCACCTGGGCTGATGCGGCGGGCAATCCGACAACGGGAACGACCGTCTGGGCGATCAACTCCGCCGATGGTGAGCAGTTCGCACCAGGCAAATCAACCTTCATGGTCAACTATCGCGTCGAAGACCTGGCCGCCCTACTTCAAGCGCTTCGGGACGAAGGCTGCAACGTCTTGGACAAGATGGACGACTCCGACTACGGCAAGTTTGGTTGGGTCATGGACCCTGAGGGCAACAAGGTTGAACTCTGGCAGCCGCCCCCCGGGCAGTGAGGTCCACGCCTGCAAACCAAATGCCGCCGCTATGACCTCTTGTGCAAGCGGAGACCCGGTCGGCGTGCAGACGGCTCCCGGGTGTGTCATCCAATGGGAAGCACTGCCTGTCGCTCGCCTTCCCACTCGCGGTTTACCGACGACACGCACCAGATACGTTGGGCATTCTCAATTGGGCACGATTGCTCGAACTTGGAAAGTGCAGGCTGATCGGATGAATTGGTATCTCCCCATCAAGTTCCTTCACGTTCTTGCCGTGATCGTATGCGTTGGCGGGCTGTTTGCCCGTCAGTTGGTGCGCCAGCATGCAAAGAAGATGACTGATGTTCGATTATTCGCGGCCTACAGCCACGCGGCCCGACGGATTGAAAGTGTCATGGTTATTCCGGGAATGATGGCTATTCTGGTGCTCGGCATCATTCTGGCCTTGCTGGGCCACTTTCCGCTGTTTGGGTTTCTTGAGGGCGCATCACAGAATTGGCTGCTGGCCGCCAATCTCTTGATGATTGGCATACTCGCGATCATTCCCACGGTTCTCGTACCGCGCAGTAGGAAATCTGAAACCATCCTGCGGGCAGCCCTGGCGAAAGGGGAAATCACCTCAGAGCTCCGTATCGCTATGGCCGACCGCACAGTCGCGCTGGCTCATCTGTATGAAGAGCTTGCTCTCCCTATCATCGTTGCATTAATGGTGCTCAAGCCCTTCTGATGTCCATTCTCGTCTGCTGCCTTCTCCGCACCGTTGGCGTCCCCGCCCCCGCCGATGCAGAGTTTGGCCGCCGCCTTATCTCATTCCGAATTCCCACACGGACGCGAGCAGCAGCAGTGGCACCACCAGAACATAAATTCGCACTACGTCGCGCAGCGCCTCGCTCGACAGCCCCAGCCACTTCGGCCCTTGATAATATGGCTTCGGGCGGAAATAACTCAAGCCCAGGTTGATGCCGGCCCCGGCGCCAAGGGTGGAGGGGATCAACTGCAATATCAGCGTTGTCAGATAATACGCGGCCTCATCGGGATCTGCTAATCGACTGGCATGCGATGCGTCCATTGAGACAATCCCGCCGATCCAGCCGCGATACGCGATGAAGGGAAACGGTATGACGACGCCCAGGCCGCTGAGCGTGTGGCTGCCGACCGCAATCAGATTTCCGCCAAAATCAAGTGCCATGGCCTCCAGGCGATTGTCCCGGTCAAGCGCAGCCCGAATCGGACTCGATTGCCCATACCCGACCACCTTGTCCCGGTAGGCAATCGCGAACGGGCTGCCGGTGCTAACCATGAAGACGCCGATTACCGTGAAAACCAGATACGTTAGCGCCACCGTCAGGATCGCCAGGCGCGCCCGGTGAAGGGCACGCAGTATCACAGATGCGTGCGGCATCCCTTGACCATGGCCTCCATCTCTCGCTCGCCGCAGGAACATTGCCGGATTCTATCGTAGTAGCAGTGCACCCTCAAAGCGCTGGGTTCAGGGCCCAATCCCGCAACAAGTCCGGGCACCTGCGTCTCGCATGACCTTGGCCCGACCTCGGCCAGGGAAAGAATCACTCCGTTTTTGTAACGCCTGCACATACTCTCCCTTGACTCCGGAACGTTAGGTTCTGTACGATTCGCGGCGATGATAGCCACTTCCGCCTTTCCCCACTCCCGGTCACACCTCGCAGATTTACCTTGCCGATGAACGAATTCCCAGCGCCCGCGCGAGCAGGCGTCAAGCGATCATCGCCCATCATCCAGACGAGTGCCCCGAAGTTCTGGCATGAACGCTTCTTGCCAGACACCCGTTGCAGAGAGCAGCCCCTCGAGCGGCCCTCCCCAAATTGTGCCGGAGCGCAGCGAAGGCCCATTTGGGGATCGCGCAGCAGGCCGTAGGCCCGGTGGGGCATCCTCGACGATGCTTCCATCGACCACGATGCGCCCGCGACCTGTAGGGGCACGACGTGTCGTGCCCGATCATCTCTTCCTCCCCCAAATTCGACAGGGACCACAACGTGTCCGCCGTGCATCCTGTGCTCGCCGCCGGCCGTGGCAGAAGGAGGGGGCCATTCGTTCCTCTTCGTGTCGCGTCGCGCATCGACAGCCGTCCTTGACGATGCTTCCACCGACAACGCTGCGCCCGCGAACTGTAGGGGCACGACGTGTCGTGCCCGACCGTCTTTTCCTCGCCCAAATTCGACTGGGGCCACAACGTGGCCGCCGTGCATCCTGTGCCCGCCACAAGCCCTGGCAGAAGGGGGGGGCCATTCGTTCCTCTTCGTTCCGCGTCGCGTATCGACAGCCGTCCTTGACGATGCTTCCACCGACCACGATGCGCCCGCGACCTGTAGGGGCACGACGTGTCGTGCCCGACCGTCTCTTCCTCCCCCAAATTCGACAGGGACCACGGCGTGTACACCGCGAAATCCTGCGCTTGCTCGTGCCCCTCTCACGGCCGCGTGCCTTTCGCTGCCGCACGACCGGCCAGTCTGCGTGGCAGGGAATTGAACCTCATTTGAACCGCGCGCGCGTTCGCGCAAGGCCGCATTCGGGCGAGGGAGCCTCAAGCGACCGTCGCCCATGTCGGTCCCCCGAGGGAGCGATCCAAGCCGCCGTTGCGCAGCCCCTGGCATGCAGGCAAGGGCCATGCGAGCGTTGGCCATGGTACTCCCATGAGGGGGCGACTTAGTCGTCGTAGGTCCTGGCGATCTTCCAGGGAAAATCCTGCCTGCCCTGCACCCTTTCAGGGGCACATACTCCAGGGGACTCCCCTTGCTCCGCTGCACGTTAACAATCGAATAGCCCACCCTTCCCGCTGAGCCAGCGGCAAGATTCTTGCCGGGGCGCCGAAAAAACTGCTTCGCGACGCAGAGTGATATCGCCGCTACCCGTCCGCACCGGGACGGCGCAGCGCTTCGAGCTTGCGACTGCGCGCCGTGAGCCAGCATCATGCCGATCAGTGGGAGCCAGGCACGAGATAGAATTCATGGGTCGCCCCAGCTTGAGGCCAAACCTGGCCGTTGCGGCTAGACACGCCACTGGCTGCCCCGGAGGCTCAATAGATGAACAAGACCAATCCGAAAGTCGATGTGTTCTTGCGCCAAGCCAGGAAATGGGCCAAGGAATTTAGGGAACTGCGTCGGATCGCCCTCGGCCTCCAGCTCACCGAAGAGCTCAAGTGGCGTCTGCCTTGTTACACGTTTGAGAACAAGAACATCGTGATCATTCAAGGCTTCAACGACTACTGCGCCCTCATGTTCTTCAAAGGCGCCCTCTTGCATGATCCCAAGGGGATGCTGAGCCAGATTGGAGAGCATTCGCAAGCCGGGCGCCAGCTTCGTTTCACGGATGTCAAACAGATAATCAGGATCGAACCCGTCGTGAAGTCCTACATCCGGGAAGCGATTGCGGTGGAAAAGGCCGGTCTGAAGGTGGAACTTAAGAAGACCTCGGACTACGAGATTCCCGAGGAGTTTCAATCCAAACTGGATGGCCTGCCTGCCTTGAAAAAAGCCTTTGAGTCCTTGACGCCGGGACGCCAAAGAGCATACCTGTACTATTTCTCTGCGCCCAAACAATCGCAGACCCGCGCGTCGAGGGTTGAGAAATCCATGCGCCAGATTCTCAAGGGCAAAGGATTGAACGATTAGTGAGATTCAAGCAGGGAGTGGTTGTCTGATCCCGCGTTCGGGCTTCTTCCCCATGCCGGGGTACGCCGAGCCTCCCGCTCGCCCTCCTAGTGTCTCATCCTGGCAGAGTTCCTGCCTTCGGCCCGCGCGTCTCCGCCGGCAGTCGCATGTATAATCGGCCAATTACGTTGGACTGGAGCCGATGCGAGATCTTCAACCCATTGTCAGAAAGATAACGATCGTTCTGTTCGCGGAGCAGGGGCTTGCCTCCGCCGCTTTCATCGCCGCCGCGACGCTGAACTCCATCGTCGGCGCCAAGCTGGCCGGTGACGCCAGTCTGGCCGGGCTCCCCTCCGCCGCCTATCTGCTCTCGGGCGCCCTCTCGGCTTTCGGCTGGGGATACCTCAATGACCTCTGGGGGCGCCGTGGCGGGCTGGTCGCGGGCCTGCTTGTCGGCGCCATCGGCTCGGGAGTGGCATTCTTTGCCATCGCCCGCGAATCATTTGTCATCTTTCTGATCGGCATGCTGCTGGTCGGCATTGCCAATGCGGCTGTCAACCTTGGTCGCTTCGCGGCTGCCGAGGTAAGTCCCCCGGCGATACGCGGACGCGCGGTGTCCAACGTGGTGATTGGTGGCACGCTCGGTGCCGTCGTCGGCCCGTTCGTCGCAGGGCCGGCTGGTCGAGCGTTCCAATGGCTGGCGGGAGACGAGCTTGCCGGCGCCTACGCCATCGGCGTGGGCCTGTTCGCCGCCGCGGCCATCGTCATCTTCTGTCGGGCTGCGGCCCGATCCGCGCGATCTTGGGCGCGAGGTGGCGCAGCAGTACCCGGAACCTCGCCCGGACGGCGGCCTGCTGAGCCAGTCCGACCGGCGCGTACGCGGTGCGTTGGAAATCCTGCGCCAGCCGGCCGCCAGCGTGGCTCTTACGGCCATGATGCTCGGTCAACTCGTCATGGTACTGGTGATGGTTATCACGTCCCTGCATATGAAGGATCATCAACATGCATTGGGCGACATTTCGATCGTCATATCCGCGCACACGTTCGGCATGTATGCCTTCTCGGTGTTTTCCGGGCAACTGGCCGACCGCTGGGGACGCGGCCCCGTCATCATGACCGGCGCGGGGACGCTTGTGCTGGCTTGTCTGGCTGCCACGCTTTCCCCCGATGTGCTGCCCCTTGGCGTCGCGCTGTTCTTTCTCGGCCTCGGTTGGAATTTCTGTTACGTGGGCGGTTCGACGCTGCTCGCCGACCAACTCTCCCCGCTCGAACGGGCCCGCACCCAAGGCTTGAATGACCTGCTGGTGGGTTTGGCCTCGGCGACGGGCAGTCTGTCCAGCGGCCTGATTTTTGCGAGGCTGGGCTACTCCGCCATGGCGTACGTCAGCGCGATCGTAGCGATTGTGCCGCTGCTGGCGGTGTCATTGTGGATGCGCGGTCGTGCCCGACAACTGAGGCTGGCATCCTGACGGAATCAAAACCGCCGGCCTTGTGGCCGGCGGCTGGTTTCAAGCGTGGATGGCCTCAGTCGGACTTGACCTTCTTGTCCGCGGGCGCGGCCTCTTTGGAGTCCTTGGCGGGCTTCGCGGATTTGGCGTCGTCCTTGGCGCCCTCCTTCTTCGAAGAACTTGGTGGATTGCTCGCCGAAGAGGGGCGGTGGTCGGTTGAGTAGAAGCCCGAGCCCTTGAACACGATGCGCACGGGAGAGATCACCCGCCGCAGTGCTTTCTTGCGGCACTCGGGGCAGACCTTGAGTGTGGGCTCGTTGAACGACTGGTGACGCTCAAATTGGACTCCACAGGATTCACATCGATAAGTGTAGACGGGCATCACGTGCTCCTTGCATCGGCAACCACCAAAGCAGCCCGATTATAGCGCGGCCGGGTGCTTTGTGCATAGTCTTGGACGCTGCATGTTATAATTTTCTAACGTCTTAAGCCCGGATTCGCCCAAAATGGCCCTTATCAAGCCAGGCCAGCAGGCAGATCTCCAACCCAAATACCGAGGCGCGCGTTGAACATAGAAATCGTCTACTGTGCGGTCTGACACTATACCGACCGGGCCGTGGGCCTGGCAACCGAACTGCTCAAGCAGTACGAGGACAGCATCGAACGCATCTCGCTGACTCCATCGGACGGGGGGCGATTTGAGATCACGGTGAATGACAAGCTCGTCTACTCGAAGCTCAAGACCGGCCGGCACGCCCAACCGGGAGAGATTCTCGGGCTCGTCCGCGCCCTCGTCGAAGGATAACCAATGACCAAGAAGGGTCGCGTCTTTTCCGGGGCCCGCCCTACGGGGCGCCAGCACCTCGGCAACTACCTGGGCGCCATCAAGAACTACGTCGCCCTCCAGGATGAGTACGACTGCGTGTACTGCATCGTCGATCTGCACGCGCTGACGACTGTTGAGGACACCGAGAACCTGCGGCAGAACACCTACGAAATGGCGCTGGATTGGCTCGCCGCCGGCATTCGTCCTCAGGATTCGATCGTCTTCGTCCAGTCCCACGTCCCGGAGGTGACCGAGCTGCACATGATTCTATCCATGGTCACGCCGCTGGGTAAATTGACCGAGCTGCCCACCTTCAAGGACAAGATCCGCCAGCAGCCCGACAATGTCAACTACGGCCTCGTTGGCTATCCGGTGCTCATGACCGCAGATATCGTGCTGTACAAGAGCAATATCGTCCCGGTTGGCATTGATCAGGCGCCCCATCTTGAATTTGCCCGCGAGATCGTCCGCTCCTTCCATTATCGCTACAAGACGCAGGTGCTCATCGAGCCGCAGATCAAGACCACCGAGGTCCCCAAGGTCCTCGGCATTGACGGCAAAGAGAAGATGAGCAAGAGCCTCAACAATCACATCGAACTGGCCGCCACTCCGGAGGAAACCGAGAAGCGTGTGCTGGAGATGGTGACCGACCCGGCCCGGATCAAGCGCTCGGATCCCGGCAATCCGGATATCTGCAACGTCTTCACCATGCACAAGTCCTTCTCCCCGCAAGCCGATATCGACATGGTCAACGTGGAGTGTCGGCGCGCCGGCATTGGCTGCGTGGACTGCAAAAAGCTCTTCGCCAAGAATCTCAACCACCATCTGGAGCCATTCCGCGCACGGCGGCTTGAGATTGCTGCGAATCCGGCGGCCGTTCAGGAAGTGTTGGATGACGGCGCCGCGCGGGCGCAGAAGATCGCCCGCCAAACCATGAAAGAAGTCCGCGACGCTGTCGGACTGCCCTGACGTATCGTCCCCAGACGACCTGATCGACCCACTCGTCTTGAACTCTCCCTCGAGGCCCTGATACCTGCACCATGCGCGCACTCCTTCAACGCGTCAGCCAGGCCAGCGTCACGGTGCAGGGCAACACGATTTCCCACATCGGCAAGGGCCTGCTGATCCTCCTGGGGATCGGACCCGGCGATGGTGAGGCGCAGGCTCGCTTCCTCGCTGAGAAAGCCGCCACCCTGCGGATCTTCGAGGACGACGAGGGCAAGATGAACTTGTCCGTTTTGGAGGTGGGCGGAGAAGCGATCGTCGTGTCGCAGTTCACGCTCTATGCCGATACGTCAAGAGGTCGGCGACCTTCGTTCATCGCCGCGGCCCTGCCCGCGGATGCGGAGCCGATTGTGAGCCGCTTCGTCGATCTACTCCGTGCGCAAGGTGTGTCGACACAGACCGGCGCATTCGGCGAGCACATGAAGGTGGAACTCGTGAACGACGGCCCTGTCACGGTCTGGTTGGAGCGCGAGGCAGAGCGTCCAAAACCGGAAGTTGCCTCTTGACTGAATTGTCCCCGGCTGTTATAGTCCGTGTTTGCAGGATGCAGGTACGTTTTCGTTGAAGGTGAAGGCGACGGCTCAAAGCGATCCAGCTCTGGGCCGCCTTTTTTTGACCACCGATGAACACATACGGCATCACTCAATCCAATTTGCCATAAGGAGGCAAAAAAATGTCAGAACGTGTAGTCGGTACGGTCAAGTGGTTCAACGGAGACAAAGGCTATGGCTTCCTCGCTCGCGAGGGTGGGCCGGATGTGTTTGTTCACTACTCCGCGATTGAAGGCGACGGTTTTCGCAATCTCCAGGAAGGCCAGAAGGTGGAATTCACCGTCGAAAAGGGCCCCAAGGGATTGCAGGCTGCCGCCGTCCGCATCGTGTAAGCGGACCTAGACCAAACCAAAAAACGCCCCGTCATTGCGACGGGGCGTTTTCGATTTCAGTTGGCAGCCAGAGCTGCGAATCCATCTGGACTGCGAGCGCCCCCGCCCCCAGCATGGCTTGGACATCGCCCATGGTCGCGACCCCACCCGCGCCGATCACCGGAATGCCGGCCTTCGCCGCCCGGAAGACCAAATCCAACGCCAGCGGGAAGAGCGACGGTCCGTAAAGTCGGCCCGATACGAGCTGCCCATCGCGTTCGAGCGTACCCCTCGGAGTCGCAAGGCTGACTGCCGAGGCGCCCCGTTCGATGGCCCGCGGACCGACCCGCAGGACCTGCTCGGCGGGCAGGCTGACGACCAGCGGCAGTTCCCCGCGAACTCATGTCAATGCAGATCAGGATGATCTCGTCAGCCAGAAGCGGCGCGAAGCCGAGCTCCAGGCCGGCTACGTTCTCACTGCCTTCCAGCTCACGCACCATCGCCTGCGTTTCTTCCGGCCGGTCAGCCATCAAGTGTACGATTATGGGAAGCGGGGAGGCTTGCCAGCGCTTGCCCTGCTCATGCACTACGGCAGCCAGGCCGGGATTTGGCAAGCCGGTATGCAGCAGAAACCCGCCCTGGTATTCAATGAGGGCCGGGCTGCGCGTCGCCGTGCGGGGATGCAGCGAGATCGGATTCGTGACGAAGGCGCCGAGTACATCCCAAGGCACGGCTGCCCGCCGGTCGGGCGCGAAGCCGAGGGTGCCGGCCGCATTCATGACGAGGTGGGCTAGGTCAAGTTCTCTTTTTGAAATCACGATCCTGGCCCGTGGTTGGCTGGCGACCTCAGCTATGAAGATGGAAGGGCGACATCAGTTCGCGGCCTCGCAGCTCCCGCCAATTGGATCTGCGCTGACCGGCTGTCGCCGACAACGGCGCTGATTATGCCGTGGCTGCCGCCAGGCCCACGGCCTGCAGCATTTCTTCGTTGCTGCCGAACTTGAATTCTGGCAGATTGCGTTTCTGGGCTTCCGCTTGCTCGACCGCTTCGAGCTTCTCGAGCTCGTCCTTGGTAATGATCGGCCCTGGCACACTCTTCATCTTGCTGGCAACGGCAGCAAGATTCGGTGTCGTCATCGGGAGGGTCTGCAGGTATTGCGCCACTGCCTTGGCAGCATTGGTCCCATCCTTGCGGGCAAGACCGACCAATCCATCGCTGGCCTTGCGCGACCATCCTCCCACGAATACGTCGCCGATCACGGACTTCTTCTCGGGATCATAAGCCTCGTATGAAAGGTCATCGACCGGGAAACGCGGCGAGGGGTTCTTGACGAACTCGTTGGAAGCTACGGGCAGCCCAAATGATTCATCCACGCGGTCGCCGATGGCGAATATGACGGTATCGACGTTCATGAGCCGCTTATGGCCCGTGCCTCGTGGTCTGGGCACGCCATCCTTCAGGACGAGGATGTTGTCCTCGACCTCCAGTTTCGTCACGACGCCATTCTCGCCGAGCATTTGAACCGGGGAGGTCAGAAACTCAAAGCGGAAGCGTGTATCCGCGAATTTGGGGTCCGGCTTGTCCATGGAATCCAGCACCTTGTGGCGGCCCACGTCCGTGGTCTCGTTGATAGCCTGCAACGAAGGCAGCACGCGGCGCAATTCCGCTTCGAAGGCGTTGATGTCCAGGTTGGCAATGATGTGCCGCATCTCGTCCTTGGTGAAGTTCACCTCGGCGGGGCCGCGTCGCACCACGGATATCACCTCGTCGGTCTTGATGTCGCGGATCAGGAAGCGCGCAATGTCCACCATGACGTTTCCTGCGCCGATGATCGCGCAGCGCTTTCCGAAGTAGAACTTCTGCGTACTGAAAGGCGGCAGTCTGTTGTAGTGGTAGACCACATCCTTGGCGTGATAAACCCCGCGCAGGTCCTCCCCCGGCAAGCCAAGCCATTTGGTGCCTTGGGCTCCGGCCGTGACAAGAATGGCCTGAAAGCCGAGCTGCCTAAGATCGTCCAGGCTAAGGTCGCCGTCGGCCCCGATCTTTACATTACCGTAGTATGTGATACCGGGCGTACCCAGCACGTTGTCAAACTGCTTGCGTAAGCCCTTCTTCATGTTGTACTTTTCGGGATAGATTCCGTACTCTGCTAACCCCCCCGGCTTGATATCGCGGTTGAACAATACGACTTCCGACCCCTGTGATGCGAGTTCGCGTGCGCCAAATAGGCCGGCTGGGCCGGCGCCGACAACCGCGATCAGATGCGTTGACTTCTCAGTCACTTAGCCTCCTGCTTACGTCAAGGGGATTAGGCGGGATGCTCCTTGCGCCGCCGCACAGGACCGGCAGGTGTGTGCCCGCCGTCTTGCCGCGCGCCCCAAGCCTTGAGGCGCCGTGTCGTTCCCGTACATTGTCGAGAGATTGCACGTGCCCCATTGTACACAAAACCATTCCTGACCGCTAATGTGATTGTTCACAACCCTGCGGGGCCGCGCGCGACAGCGTGCTATGCTAAGATTGAACTCCGGTGCCGAAGGAGGATTTATGGGACTGCCGGACGACAAGCGCAGAAGGAACCCCGCGGATCGTTTTCGTACGATTCTGTCTGCAGACAAGGAACCGGAGGGGGAGCCGGAAACCAAGAAGCCGGCGGTGGTTAACCTTCCGCGGCTGGCACAGGCTGGCCCAACACATGGGGCCCCGCACGGATACTCAGAGAGCTTGCCGCTGGAGCGTGACGCATCGGCGCAGGGCGGCTTTTTTTCGGCGTTCTGGACGATTGCCTGCCTCGTGTCTCTGGCCGCCAATGCGTTCCTACTCATCTCCTTGTTCGCTCTGAGACAGGACCTGCGCACGGCGGGCACCTCCGGACCGAGCGGGGACGTTCTCGCAGGAGTTTACAGCGGTTTTGAGCACATCGACGCTGCCCACATCAAAACGACCGTCCCAATACGTTCTGAAATTCCACTCAGTGTGACGGTACCGCTTCAAACGACCACGCGCATTACGCTGGCCGAGGACACTGTGATTGACGGCGCGCACGTCAAGATCGTGTCCGAGCAGTTCAACATCGACGCGCCTGCCAATGTCACCCTGCCGGCCGGCACCTCGCTGAATGTTGCGCTTGATCTGCAACTACCCGTACAGACCACGGTGCCGATTGCGCTCGATGTCCCCGTGGACATCGTGGTCCAGGACACGGACCTCCATCCGGCCATTCTCGGCATGCAGCAGGCCATCAGGCCCGCGCTATGTCTGGCGGCGCCCCAGGCTCTATCGATTACGGGTGAGCGCATCTGTCGCTAATCGCTGCGCGGCACGGGAATCCGACCAGGACTTACAGTAGCGGCCGTGCCTCTTGCCACTGCGCCAGGTATCCGTGCTCCGGCCCCGCTATACGAAGCGGTATAATGCGGCGCTATGCCCAAGACCCACACTAAGACCACACTGCCCAACGGCATGTCGGTGCTGTTGAAAGAAATCCACACCACCCCGCTAATCTCCCTGTGGGTCTGGTATCGCGTCGGCTCCCGGGACGAAGTGCCTCCCTTGACTGGCATTTCGCACCTGGTCGAGCACATGCAGTTCAAGGGGACGCCCCGGTTTCCGGCCGAGTTAATGGATAAAGCCGTGGCGCGCGAGGGGGAACGCGAAACGCCTTCACGTACCTCGATTGGACCACCTACTTTGAGACCCTGCCGGCCGACAAGATCGATTTGGCGCTACAGTTGGAAGCGGACCGCATGAGGCACAGCCTGTTAGATGCGAAGGAATTCGCATCCGAGCGCACCGTGGTCATGTCCGAGCGAGAGGGCAACGAGAACGAGCCTATGTTCCAGCTCGCCGAAGCCGTGCAACATGCAGCCTTCCGCGTGCATCCATATCACCACGAAATCATCGGAGACATGGCCGATCTGCGGACGATGCGGCGCGACGACCTGTACAGGCACTACCGCGCGTACTACGTGCCCAATAATGCGGTCCTGAGCGTGGCCGGCGACTTCAAGATCCGCGACCTGCTTCCCCGCATCCGGCGTTCCTTTGGCCGCATCCCGCGCGGCGCCGTCCCGCCGCGCATTCATCGCCCGGAGCCCGCTTCCACGGGTGAGACGCGCGTGACGGTTGAAGGGCCGGGAAGCACTGCCTACATCCAGGCGGCGTACCGATTTCCGCAAGCGGCGCATCCGGACTTCTTCGCGCTGTCGGTCCTGGATAGCCTCCTCGCCGGGCCGAGCAATTTGAACATGTTTGGCGGGGGCGGCATATCCAACAAGACCTCGCGACTTTACAGGGCCCTGGTAGACGGGCAATTCGCCGTTGGGTTCTCGGGCGGATCAAGCCCGACGGTCGATCCGTACCTGTACTCCATTGCGCTGACCGTGCATCCCAAGCGCAAGCCCGATGAAGCCCTGGACGCATTGGACGCCGAGATATTGAGGCTCCAACAGGAGCTTGTGTCGCCGGCGGAGATACGCCGCGCTATCAAGCAGGCTCGTGCCAACTTCGTCTATGGAAGCGAGAACATCACCAATCAGGCTTTCTGGCTTGGGTATGCGGAGATGTTCGCGACCTACGTCTGGTTCGAATCCTATTTGGCAAACATGGCGCGCGTCACCGCCAAGGACGTGAGGCGGGTAGCGAGGCAGTACTTGCGCCCACAGTCGCGCGTCGTGGGTACGTATGTCCCGCAGGGCAAAGGGGGTGCCGCGTGAAAAGCCATGCCGGCAATGCTCCCCGCTCTCAGGATTCGCTTCCCGGTCCGCAGGACATCCACCGCGAGGTCTTGCCCAATGGTATCGTTGTGCTTGCTCGATCCAATCTCAACAGCCCGTCCATCGCATTAGGTGGGTACCTTCGCTCCGGAAGTATTTTGGATCCGGATGCAAAGCTCGGGCTGGCGGATTTCACTGCCGCCGCGTTGATGCGCGGTACTTCCGGGCACTCCTTCGACGGTTTGTACAACCAACTGGAAGCCGTGGGTGCCAGCTTGGGCCTGGACTCGGGTATGGAAAGCACGGGCTTCCACGGACATGCACTTTCCGAGGACCTGCCGATGCTGCTGGGTCTCCTGTCGGAGGCCGTGCGCGCGCCCACCTTTCCGATTGCCGAAGTGGAGAAGCTCCGCCATCATCTACTCACCGGTTTGGCAATTCGTGCGGAGGACACGGCGGATATGGCGGACCTGACCTTCGACAAGATCCTCTACCGAGGGCACCCTTACGCCCGGGAGGAAGATGGGACCCCAATAACCATCCAGGCAATTGCCCGCGCAGATCTGGTTCGCTTTCATCGGAAAACCTATGGCCCGCAGGGCATGGTGATGGCCATTGTCGGCGCTGTCGATCCACGGCGCGCGGTGGATGCCGTCCAACGCGTCCTTGGCGACTGGAAGAACCCGAGGCAGACGCTACCGCCGGTTACGGGAGATGCACGGCGGCCAAGGACAACGACGAGACGGCATCACAGAATTGCGGATAAGTCGCAGGCCGATATCATCATCGGCACCAACGGCCCCCGGCGCAACGACAAGGAGTACCTGGCGGCTGCGCTTGGCAACTCCATTCTGGGGCAGTTTGGCATGATGGGGCGCATCGGCAAGGCCGTCAGGGAGCAGTCAGGACTGGCATACTATGCGTATTCGCAGCTGAGCGCCGGACTCGGTCCCGGCGCCTGGTCCGTGAGCGCCGGCGTCAACCCGGGCAACGTGAAGAAGGCGATTGAAATCATTGTGGCCGAGTTGGAGCGCTTCGTTCAGGGCGGCGTGAGCCGCGATGAACTGAACGATGCCCAGTCGAACTTCGTGGGCAGGTTGCCGCTTTCGCTTGAATCCAATGCCGGCGTTGCCGGCGCCCTCCTGAACATTGAGCGCTATGGCCTGGGCCTCGACTACTACCAGCGTTATGCCGGCCTTGTGAAAGCTGTGCGTCGGCCGGCAGTTCTGCAGGCAGCCCGGAAGTACGTTGATCCGAAGCGGCTGGTCATCGCGAGCGCGGGGCCCTAATGCGGCGATCGCTTGTGGCACGATGCGCGTAAAATCCGGGGTGGACTTGATTGAAATAGCCCGCGTCGAGGAGGCCGTGCGGCGTCACGGCGACCGGTACCTCGAACGCATCTACACGCCTTCCGAACTCTCCCAGGCTCACGAGGCAACCTGAGTACCTGGCCGGGCGTTTTGCGGCCAAGGAAGCAGTTGCCAAGGCGCTCGGAACGGGGATCGGTGCGGTCGCCTGGAAAGAGATCGAAATACTGGGCGATGACGAGCACGCACCCGTGTTGAACCTTGTGGGGGCTGCCCTGTTGCGATCGCACGAACTGGGTCTCTCAGACTGGTCCGTCAGCATCACGCATAGCGGGGGCCAGGCGCTGGCGTTCGCGGTCGCTGTCGGCGCCTAGACGCCGGCCTTTCCTCGTCGTCTTCAATGCCGATCCAAAAGTAACCGCGTGGGTGTGGGGGCGTAGGGCCGCACAACTAACTGCCCGATACGGGATTGCTTGGCTCCCGGCATTCCCGGATGAACCAGGCAGAGATTCGGGCCGCGGCCATATTTGGTGCGAAAGTAGTCCACGGCCTTTTTCAGCCTGATCTCAAACGGAGTTCGAGTATCGTCGTCGTACCATAAGATGCCGGTGTGCATTCAGCGCTCCTTGCAAGCTGTTGCCAAATTGGTCCACGAGCCCATCCAAGCCGGGCAACGCGATTAACGGCACGGCTGCAGTCAAGCGGCTGGGACCTTGTAAGACTTGAGAACTAATGTTCTAATTATAAGAGAAGCCTCCGCTGCTGTCAAGGGTGAGCTTGAAACTGGGCCGGGGAGGCATGTGTCATTGACGCATGCCTCGAGTTTGGTATAATTCGCCTGCTTAATTGCCGACGTAGCTCAATCGGCAGAGCACCCGCCTTGTAAGCGGGCGGTTACGAGTTCGATTCTCGTCGTCGGCTCCAAGGACTGGTCGGTTAGTCGGTTCGTCTCTTGCGGCGTCCGCCAAGGGACGAAGCGACGAGCAGACCAGGCTCGACGAGCGGAAGTGCGGGCGGTTACCCAAGTGGCCAAAGGGGACTGACTGTAAATCAGTTGTCAGAAGACTTCGGAGGTTCGAATCCTTCACCGCCCACAACCGGGATTGTCCGGGAACAGCAACCCCGGCCCATGTAGCTCAGTCGGTAGAGCACACCCTTGGTAAGGGTGTGGTCGTGGGTTCAATTCCCACCATGGGCTCCATTGCTGACAGTGATGCGATCGTAAAAGGAGAACGGGACAATGGCGAAGCAGAAGTATGAGAGGAAGAAGCCGCATCTTAATGTGGGGACGATGGGGCACATTGATCACGGGAAGACGACGCTGACAGCGGCGATCACGAAAGTGAGTCAGATGCTGGGGAATGCGGAGTACCGGGCGTACGACAGCATCGACAATGCACCGGAGGAAAAGGCGCGCGGGATCACGATCAACATTGCGCACGTGGAGTACGAGACGGACAAGCGGCACTATGCGCACGTGGACATGCCTGGGCACCGGGACTACATCAAGAACATGATCACGGGTGCGGCGCAGGTGGACGGGGCGATTCTGGTGGTGGCGGCGCCGGACGGGCCGATGCCGCAGACGCACGAGCACGTCCTGCTGGCGCGGCAGGTGGAAGTGCCGTCGATCGTGGTGTACCTGAACAAGACGGACATGATGGACGACCCGGAGCTGCTGGAGCTGGTGGAGCTGGAGCTGCGGGAACTGCTGACGAAGCAGGGCTTTCCCGGGGAGACGACGCCGATCGTACGGGGGAGTGCCAAGCAGGCGTTGGACAGCACGTCGACGGACCCGAATGCGCCGGAGTATGCGTCGATCCGGGAGTTGCTGCGGGTGATCGACGAGTACATACCGGAGCCGAAGCGGGACGTGGACAAGCCGTTCATGATGTCGGTGGAGGACGTGTTCTCGATCAAGGGGCGCGGGACGGTGGTGACGGGGCGAGTGGACCGCGGCCGGGTGAAGGTGGGGGAACCGGTGGAGATCATCGGGCTGCACGAGAAGAGCTCGAGTTCGGTGGTAACGGGCGTGGAGATGTTCCACAAGTCGTTGGATGAGGGGATTGCCGGGGACAACCTGGGGTTGCTGCTGCGGGGCATCGAGCGGACGGACGTGGAGCGGGGGCAGGTGATTGCGAAGCCGGGGAGCATCACGCCGCACAAGAAGTTTCTGGCGCAGGTGTACGTGCTGAAGAAAGAGGAAGGCGGGCGGCACAAGGCCTTCTTCACGGGCTATCGGCCGCAGTTCTACATCCGGACGATGGATGTCACCGGGGACATCGCGCTGCCGGAGGGGGTGGAGATGGTGATGCCTGGGGACGACATCAATCTGACGGTGGAGTTGATCGTGCCGGTGGCGCTGGAGCAGGGGTCGAAGTTTGCCATTCGCGAAGGCGGCCTGACGGTCGGCGCGGGTGTTGTCACCAAGATCCTGGAATAGGTGAGACATGGCTTCCAAGAGAAAAGACGTCCGACCGGTGGTCACGCTGCAATGCAGCGAATGCAAGGAGCGGACCTATACGACGGAAAAGAACCGCCGCAATGATCCCAACCGGCTCGAACTGAAGAAGTACTGCCCGCGTTGCCGGCAGCACCGGATTCATCGAGAGACCAAGTGAGCCAATCGGCTCCCCGGAAGAGCACAACGTGAGGTGTCCAGCGCGATTCTGAAAGTCTGCGTTGTCGATCGGATGTGCTCATAGGCCAGTAGCTCAATTGGTAGAGCACTCGTCTCCAAAACGAGCGGTTGAGGGTTCGAGTCCTTCCTGGCCTGCAAGGCGACGCCGTCGTGAAGTGGCGGCGTTTTGGCCGTAAGCGAAAGCCAAGGCGGATGTGGCAGGGGCCGACTGGTCTTGGCAGCAAGTTAGGTACGCAAGGAGTATGGTCTTGGCAGACAGAACGAAGAAACCGAATGCCATCCAGCGATACGTGAATGAGACGTCCGGAGAGTTGCGCAAGGTCTCGTGGCCAACCTGGCCGGAGGCCCGGCAGCTGACGATCCTGGTCATCATCGTGATGGTGGTTATTGGGCTGTTCCTCAGTGTCGTGGACTGGGGCGCGAACAATATCTTGAACCTGCTCCTCGGTATCTAGTGGAGCCGGACGGGCTTGTGACCAAAGAGGAAGAGGATTTGATGGCAGAGCGCGATCCCGATGAGCGGGCACAAGAGGCGCCGCTCCAGGAAAACCCCGAGCTCCCCGCGGAGGTTGCTGCCTCCGAGGTGGATTCCGCGCGCGATGCCGTGGAGACCGGAGAGTCCGCCGTCGAGCAGGCTCCCGCGGTGAGCGAGAGTCCGCAAGCTGAACAGCCTGAGTCCGCTCCGGTCTTGCCGGAGGAAACGGCTGCGGCCGCGGAACAGTCCTCCAGCAGCGTGGAATCTGCGGAGATTTCTTCCGGGGCGGAAATGGACGAGCCGGTGGTTGCCGAAGCAGCCTCAGAACCGGCGCTCAGCGACTCGGCGCCCGCCGAGACTGCGGGCGCGGCCGCTTCGAGCGGTCCGGCTGTTGAAGAAACGGTACCCGAGGCGGTCATCGGCGAGACGCAGGCTCCTGCGGTGCCACCAGGGGTGACCGCAGAGTCCTCCGGTGAACCGGCGGGGGGCATCGCCGAGTGGTACGTGATCCATTGCTATTCGGGATATGAAAACAAGGTGCGCCATAATCTGGAGCAGCGTATCGAAACCATGGGTATGAAGGACAAGATCTTCGACGTCGTCATCCCCACGCAGGAGGAGATCGAAGTCCGCGACGGCAAGCGGCGGACGGTCGAGCGCCACATTTTCCCGGGCTATGTGCTGGTGAACATGGCCCTGTCCGAGGAATCCTGGTATGTCGTCCGCAATACGCCTGGCGTCACGGGATTTGTGGGAATGGGGAATCTCCCGACCGCGCTGCGTCCCGAAGAGGTCGCTCAAATCGTCAAGCGCATGGAGGCAGACGCCCCGACCGTCAAGGTGTCGTTCAAGCTCAACGAACGGGTTCGGATCATAGACGGCCCATTCAACGATTTTCGCGGCACCGTGGCCGACATCGATATGGAACGTACCAAGGTACGGGTGATGGTATCGTTCTTCGGGCGCGAGACGCCCGTCGAGCTGGATTTCCTGCAGGTGGAAAAGGCCTGAGAGGCAATTTCCCTGCAGCCTGTCGAGAGTGGGAGGGCGACCCTTATCGCTCGTCAAAACCACAAGGAGTGAAGCAAGATGGCAAAGAAGCTCAAGGCAATCGTGCGGCTGCAACTCGAGGCCGGCAAGGCGAACCCGGCTCCGCCGGTAGGGCCTGCGCTGGCTGGTCATGGCATCAACATCATGGCCTTCTGCAAGGAGTACAACGGCCGCACTTCGAACCGGCAGGGCGAGGTCATTCCAGCGGAGATCACGGTCTACACCGACGGTTCGTTCACGTTCGTACTGAAGACGTCCCCCGCCGCCGTGCTGCTGCGCAAGGCGGCTGGTGTGGAGAAGGGTTCCGGCGTGCCGAATAAGGAGAAGGTCGGCACGGTTACGCGCGGCCAGGTTCGGGAAATCGCCGAACTGAAGATGAAGGACCTGAATGCGAATGACATCGAGGGCGCCATGAAGCAGGTCGAAGGCACAGCGCGCTCCATGGGCATCGTAGTGCAGGACTGAATTGTGGGAGGGCCATCCGGCCCGCCAGGACCACGGAGGAAAAATGCCTAAACAGGGAAAGAACTACAGGGCCGCGTTGGCCAAAGTTGATCTGAACAAGTTGTACGCGCCGCAAGACGGCGTTTCGCTGGCGCGGGAGACCGCCTACACCAAATTCGATGCGAGTGTTGAAGTCCACATGCGGACCGCGCTGGATCCCCGCCAGGCGGACCAGCAGCTGCGCGACGTGGTTGTCTTGCCTCACGGCCTGGGCAAGACTGTCCGCGTGCTCGTGTTTGCCTCAGGCGAGGGCGCTACTGCCGCCCGCGCGGCCGGCGCCGATATCGTCGCTGACGACGACGAGACTATGAAGAAGATCGAAGGCGGGATGACGGACTTCGATGTGGCCATCTCCACACCGGACATGATGGGCAAGGTGGGCCGCCTGGGGCGCGTGCTGGGTCCGCGCGGTCTGATGCCGAATCCGAAAGCCGGGACAGTGGTGCCGCCCCAGGACGTGGAACGGGCGGTCAAAGAAGCGAAGGCCGGTCGTGTCGAATTTCGGCTTGACAAGTCCGCCAACATCCACGTGGTAATCGGCAAGGCGTCCTTTGAGGCGCAGAAGCTGTATGAGAACTTCGCTGCCTTGATGGATGCGATCACCAAGGCGCGCCCGTCAGGCGCCAAGGGCGCCTACATCAAACGCATTGTCGTCAATGCGACCATGGGGCCGGGGATCAAGATCGATCCGAACGCGGCCATGTCTGTCGAGGCTACCGAGTAGCGATACTCGTACCTATAGCAAGCCGCTTCGCCGATGACGGCGGGTGTTCCTCACCGAAGGAACTTAATTTCCTGCCCAGGTGGAGACTTGAAGCCAATGTCAGCCCTCGAGGGCTGCTTGCTCGACAAGTCTTTGCCTGTGGAAGTGGCAAAGACTTTTGATTGAAAGGAGGTGAGTACCCATTGGCTCTTACCAAACAGCATAAGCAGGAGATGCTGGCGACCTACGTCGATTGGCTGAAGCGCAGCCAGTCCGTGATCCTGGTGGAATATACCGGGGCAAAGATGAAGGATATGGATTCGATCCGCGCCAAGATCCGGGAGTCCGGCGGCGAATTTCATGTAGTCAAGAATACGCTGCTGCGCCGCGCCCTGGAACAGCAGGGCATGACGGTTCCGAAGGAATTCTTGCTCCAATCCACGGCGATGTCGTTCGCATTCTCCGATCCAGCCGCGACCGCGAAAGCGCTGGCAGATGCCACCAAGACCCTGAAGTTCATGAAGGTCAAGGTGGGTTTCATGGCGGGCGAGATGCTGAACGCCGACCAGGTGAAATCCCTGGCTGAGCTGCCGCCGCTGCCTGTCGTCCGTGCCCAGTTGCTGGGCGTGTTGCAAGCGCCTGCCGGCAAGCTGCTCCGCACGATATCGGAGCCGGCTCGAGGCCTGGCCGCCGTGATCCGCGCGTTCGCCGAGAAGTCGCCTGCCGCGGCTTGACAAGGGTGTGGCCTTCCATGGCCGACCCGCACCAGAAAAATATAAGACAGAACAAGGAGTATCAAGACAATGGCTGCAAATCTCGAACAATTGGTTCAGGAGCTCAGCACGCTTTCGGTGCTCGAGGCTGCCGAATTGGTGAAAGCGCTCGAAGAGAAATGGGGCGTCTCTGCGGCGGCCCCGGTGGCGATGATGGCTGCAGGCGGCATGGGCGGCGGGGCGGCCGCAGAGCCCGTGGAGGAGAAGACCGAGTTCGACGTGATCATCAAGGAAACCGGCGCCAAGAAGATTGACGTCATCAAGGTCATTCGTCAGCTCACCAGCCTGGGCCTGGGCGAGGCGAAGACCATGGCCGAAACGGCCGGCGGCAAGGTTCTTACCGGGGTTGGCAAAGACGCTGCCAACGAGGCGAAGAAGAAATTGGAAGAGGCGGGCGCGGCGGTCGAGATCGCCTAGGCTCGTCGCTGCTTTCAAAAAGGGACGGCTCGCAGGAGTCGTCCCTTTTTTGTTCTCACGAGTCGTTGTCCGTGGACGCTTGACTGAGCGAGATCCCTCCCGCAACTCCGTTAAGCGTGGCTGGATCGAGTTCCCATTGCTAGTACCTTTGTCGGATGAAAATTCGTTGACGGCGCCAACTGAAGCGCCTACACTGCAACGGAGGTGGTCTGACCGCCGAACCACACCAGGATGAGAGTACAGCCGATATCCCACCGTTCGCTTCCGGAGGCCGTCGCGGGCCGGCTCGCTGCTTCAATTCTCGACGGGAGCATGGCGCCGGGGACGCAGCTGCCGCCGGAGCGCCGCTTGATCGATCAACTCGGCATCAGCCGGGCCACGCTCCGAGAGGCGCTGAAGCGACTGGAGGAGAGCCGCCTGATCGAGTCCCGCCCGCACGTCGGGTGGTTTGCCCGTGGCATCAGCGAGTCCAACATGGCGAAGGCCCGCGAAATGGCCGCTTGGACAAAATCCGCCGATGGTCTCCCGCCTTCCATTGAGTTGCCCGCGGGGCCCCTGCGCCTGCCCATCGCTCCGGACAAGCCCGTACACATCCCAAACCTAAAGACGGATCGCCTCGGCACTTTTGACTTCATCTCGTGGTGGGAGCGCGAGAAAGTCGCCGCCGCCAAGGTCATGGTGGTAGGGGCAGGCGCCCTGGGGAACGAGGTCATAAAGAACCTGGCCCTGATGGGCGTCGGGCATCTTTTCATCGTCGATTTTGACACTGTCGAGGCCGCCAATCTTAGTCGCTCCATCTTGTTTCGGGAAGCCGACAACGAGCGCAGTAAGGCCGAGGTAGCCGCGGCCCGCGCAAAATCCATCAACCCGGAGATCCAGGTCCAATACCTGAATGGGGACGTAACCACGGCCTTGGGGCTCGGAATTGTTCGCCGCATGGACGTCATCATTGGCTGCCTGGATAACCGGGAGGCGCGGCTGGCGCTCAATCGGTTCTGCTACTGGGTGAACCGGCCCTGGGTGGATGGCGCGATCCAGGAGCTGCTCGGCCTGGTGCGCGTCTTTGTACCCGGACAGGGTGCGTGCTACGAGTGCACCCTGTCCGAACAGGCGCTGCGCGATCTGTCGCTGCGATACTCATGCCCGCTGCTCGCCAGGCAGAACATCCTGCTTGGCAAGGTGCCGACCACCCCCACTATTGCGTCCATCATTGGCGCCATGCAGTCTCAAGAGGCGCTGAAGCTCATAAACGGGTTGCCGGTGGAGGCCGGCAAGGTCACACACTTCAATGGAATGGTCAACGAGATGCACACCACGGCCTACTCCGCGCGACCGGATTGTGAAAGCCACTGGACATACGGCGAAATCACGGAGCTGCCAGCCCGGGCTGAGCGGACTACTCTGGCGGATTTGCTGCGGATTGCCCGCGCCGATCTGGGTCCCGACGCCCTGATCGAGCTTGACCAGGAGGTGATCACCGCGCTGACCTGTCCCAACGGTCATGGCGATGGCAAAACGCTGCGCCCCCTTGGCGAAGTCTCATTCGAGGCCGCTCATTGCCCGACATGCGGAGAACTTCGTCAGACCACGTTGACACACATCATTTCCGGCGAAGAGAACTTCCTGCATCGGACTCTGGCCAGCGTGGGCGTTCCGCCGCTGCACATCATCAAGGCTCACAACGGCGTCCAATATCGGTTCTATGAGCTGACCGGAGATCACGAGGAGGCCCTCCACTTCCACGATTTTAAGTCTTCGCCGCCTGGGACAGTCCCCGCGCCCAGCGCCCACGGCCGCGTTCGTGTCAAGGACGACCCGGGCGCCACCGACGCAGCGGATGAGTCTGTGCAGAGCCGGGTTCGGCTGAACGGCTGATCGGGGCGCTGCATGGCTGCAAGTGAGGCCTCTCTTGCCACCCGGTACGATGTGACGCCTGAGACGCGATCGCATTCCATGCGGAAACTTGTCCTGCTCTGCCTGCTCGCGACGGCGACCGCCCTGGGACTCGTGATTCTGTTCGAGCGCAACACCAACGCACCCGCTGGACTCTTCAGCGTCTTCTGCGATGTTGCGCTGGGAGTCTCGGTTGGGGCCGGGAGCCGCTTTGTCCTGCGGAGGAGGTATTGGCTTATCCGCGCGCTGGCGTCGGCCGGGTTGTCCGCCGCAGGTCTGGTTATCGTGGGACAACTCACAGCGCACGGCGCAGGCGTGGGCCTGCTCCAGGGGTTGCTGATCGTGCTCGGCTGGCTTTCCCGGCTCGGAGTCCGGCTGCCGCAGCCCTTGGCGTTCGGTGCCGCCCCACTTGATCTGAAGGGAACCGCACACCTAGTGCTCGCAGTAACGGTATCGTGGATCACGCTGCGGGCCTGGAGCGGAGCCAGCAAGCTGACGGAAGCGCCTACATCCACGGGTCTCCCTCAGAAGATGATGCCTGACCTACCCGTCGAGTCTTGGACGATGGCTTCTGTGCCTGCTGTTTCACCGCAGCAGACGCACGCCGTGCGAAGGCGCTGGCGCTCTGCGAACATGGGAAGTCATGCGCCCAGAGGTGGGGGCCTGACGGCCGCGCGGCGACAGCGGCGCTCGGCTCCAAAACGGGCGACGACATTGAAGACGCGCAGGCACGGGAAGGCACACGCAGCATCCCAATCCAGGTCTGCTGTCCCGGGGCATTCTGTCTCGCCACGCTCGGCCCGTCTTGCAGTCAACCGGCGATGGGCGCTGAACCGCAGCCATGGGACGCGTGGGCGCGGCAGGAGCATCGGCGTCCCGACTGGCAATCTCGAGAGGACGCCCCGCCATGCCGCGTCCGCCGCTGTTCAGGCTATCGGAATGGCCGATCCTGCGGCGCTGGAAACGGCGGCCGGCTCCCAGTGCGGGACAGGCCTCACGGGCCAAGGCCTCCGCTCCCTATTCCGGGCACGGCCGTCTTTGGCGCCGCGACCCACACGTGCGACTGGCAGCCTACGAGGAGCATCGGTGCCCGTATTGTCTTGAAAAGGTGCGTCGCAATGATCCGCGCGGATCGATTGAGTGCCCCGTGTGCCACACTTTGCATCACAAAGACTGCTGGGATATTACGGGTACGTGCCAGGTACCCCATCTGACCGCATGAACCCTGGAGGGAGCCAATGCCTGATCTGAACGTCACGATCGTTCTGCCCAGCGGCGGGGCACGCGCGGCCGAAGTACCGGACGACGTTGTGGTGAGCGAATTGCTTCCGGAGTTGACCAGCGTCCTGGCATTGCCAACCGCCGGTCCTGACGGCCGGGCCATGTCCTATCGAATCGATAGCAAGGCCCTTGGCAGAGAGCTCAAGGAGGTCGAGACCCTGGCGCAGGCCGGTGTCCCGCAGAACGATCGCCTCATGCTGACTGCTGACATCACGGCGGGCGCGGGCGGCTTGCCGTCGCGGACAGCCCGCGCATGCGGCGCTTGCAGCGCGACTACGAGTTGATGAAGGAACTGGCGGCGCGAACGGACATGATCAGCTTCGTCGCCCAAGCACCCAGACCTGCACTGCCGCCGGAGCGCTACATCATTACGTATGACTGCAAGAGCATTGCCAATGTCGATCGGCAAGGCAATCCTGTCTACGGCAATCGCCATCAGGTTGAGGTCTACCTGCACAACCAGTATCCCCAGCGCTGGCCCGGAATGCGCTGGCTGACTCCGATCTGGCACCCGAATATCAACCACCTGAATGGCAGCGTGTGCATCGATGCGGCCTGGTGGACGGCCAGTCGCTCCCTGGACCGGCTCGTCATCATGCTGGGGGAGATGCTCCAATACAAGAACTTCCACGACGATCCCACCAAGCCTCCGTTCCCGTGGGATCCGGAAGCGGCCCGCTGGTGCCGCGAATATCGCAAGACCCACCCGCATGCCTTCCCGGTGGATCGGCGCGAATTGCTGCGGCCGGAACGTGTGAAGCTGGGCGGGCCCGCGGCGGCCGAAAAGAAGAGGCCAAGGGTCACGCTCATGAAGCAAGCGCAGGGCGGCCGAAAGCCGGCAAAGGCTGGGCGCAATTTCGCAGGGCCGGCGGAATCTCGGGAGAGCCTCCGGCCTTCCCAAACCGAAAGTGAAGGTCCGTATCAAGTAGTCGTGCACGTAGTTCCCAGTGGATCCGTTGTCGAGTTTCACAGCATCAGAGAGGAGTCCTACCATGCCAGACATGCCCGTCACCATTGTGCTTCCCTCCGGGGGCACCCGCAATGCGGAGGTTCCTGATGACGTCTCCGTCAAAGACCTGCTTCCCGAACTCACAACCTCGCTTGAGCTTCCGGTTACAGGACCGGATGGACGCTCCATGGCCTATCGATTGGATAGCAAGGCACTCGGCCGTGAACTCAAGGAAGAAGAGACCCTGTCCCAGGCCGGCATCCCGAAGAACGATCGACTGATGATGACGGCCGACGTGACGGCTGGCTGACGAGGGGACAGCCGCCTGACGTGCAAAGCGCATATGTCCGTGGTGCCCGTCGTCCGTCTCGCCTCGGATGATATGAGACGACCTCTATCCGTTCCGCTGCCGATCCAACGCGCCAGCCGTTGGAACTCTCCCTACGAGGCGGACGACGTTCAGCCCTTGGTGACCGTGTTCTTGTCGCAGCCCGCCTACAGCAGGATCTGCCTTCACTGCGCCAGCGACACGAGCGTTGAGGTGGGCGGCGCCCTGGTCGGTCACTGGTGCCTGGGTGTGGATCGCGAGCAGTTCATCGTCATCGAACAGGCTCTCCCGGCGCGTCACACCCGCCAGGGCAGTTCTTTTGTCACATTCACTCCGGACACCCTGGTTGACTTTCACCGACAGATCGAGGAAGACCACGGGGATGCGCTGATTGTGGGTTGGTATCACACGCATCCGGGCATGGGCCTGTTTCTGTCCTCCTATGATCTGTGGTTGCATCGTCACTTCTTTCCTGAACCCTGGCAGGTTGCCCTGGTCGTGGAGCCGGTCGCGTCGACAGCGGGATTTTTCATCCGCCAACCACGGGACGTCCTTGATCCAACTCGCTACTTCGGCTTCTATGAGCTGGACGGCCTCTACGGTCGCAGCATGGTGTACTGGACGAATCTGCAGCAGCCGATCGAGAAAGGGAATGTTTCAACATGAGCAGACGCATGCGAACATACTTCTACGCGGTCCTGGGCGGCATTGGGGGACTTGTCGGCTGGCAGGTCAGCAATGCGCTGGGCCTTTCATTCGGTCCCAGCCTGTATGTCAGTGAGGCCATCGTAGGGGCGATGGTCGGCGCGTGCGTCGGCCTGTTCATTGGCGTTACCGACGGTCTCATGACCCTCAACGTGATCCAAGCCTTGAAATCCGGAGTCGTAAGTGCCCTGCTCGGTCTCGTGGCAGGCGCCATCGGATTGCCCCTGAGCGAGTTCTTCTTTCAAACCGTCGGAGCCGACTACCTGGGCCGCGCCCTGGGCTGGGCACTGTTTGGGATGCTGATTGGTCTCGCCGAAGGTGTCTTCGGAAAGAGCCAGGTTTGGAAAGGCATGCTGGGCGGGTTCATTGGCGGTGCCATCGGCGGATTGCTGCTGGAAGGGATTCGCAATTCCCTCCAAGATCCTCTGGCCGGCAAGGCCTTCGGTCTGGTCTTGCTCGGGGCCTCGGTTGGCGCGTTTATCTCTCTGGTGGAGGTGGCCCTTGGGCGCGCATGGCTGGAGGTAACCTCCGGCAAATTGAAGGGCACGGAGTTCATTCTGGACAAGTTCATTAATGCGAAGGGCCCGGCAATTCTGGTAGGCAGTTCGGCGCTGAAGTCGGAGATCGTGCTGCCGGATCCCGACATCGCTCCCCAGCATGCGATGCTGACGGGTGATGGTCGCCAGTTCACGGTCAAGGATATGAGCTTGACCGGTACCTTCATCAATAATCACCGGATCCAGCAGGCGCGGCTCGGCAATGGCCAGCGGATCCGCATGGGCAATACCGAGCTCGTCTATCACGATAAGAGGTAGCCATGCAGAGATCGGCACGCTTAATCTCGCACATCCTGCTTGCGGCATGTATGCTGCTGCCCGCGACCGGCGTGGTACGGGCCCAGGCAAATGACCTGCACATAGGGATCACGCAGGTCGACAATTCAAGATTCCCACAGGTCACCGTTTACGTGTCGGTGACCGACTCGGCGGGGGAACCGGTGGCGGTGGACCCGACCCGGATTCAGCTGCAGGAGAACGGGCAGGTCATGCATTCGAGCAGCGGTGGTGGCGGAAAGGCCGGCGCGCCTGCACTCACCACGATGCTCGTCATGGATGTTTCAGGCAGCATGGACAAGAACGGCAAGATCGATGGCGCCAAGGCAGCCGCCAGGTCGTACGTGGATCAGATGAGATCAGGCGACCAGACCGGCTTGATGGTGTACAACACCAAGGTCGACTACGTTCAACCACTCACCAGTGATACGGGCGCCCTGTTGAACGCCATTCAGAGCATCAAGACGGGCGGCAATACGTCCATGTATGACGCGCTGCTTTCGGCAGAAAAGGCATTGGAGGGCGTGGCCGGCCGAAAGGCGATCATTGCCGTTACCGACGGTTTGGACAATCACAGTTCCCACTCGCTGGACGATGTCCTCAGCGGCATCGGCCCGGGAGGGCTGTCCATATCTGCTGTGGGCCTGGGGGACTCGACGTCCAAGGCACAACTGGGCTTGGATCAGGCCGCCCTCACGGAACTGTCGCAGCGCGCGGGGGGCGCTTACAGCTTCGCCGGCGATGCCCAATCCCTCAGTGCGCTGTTTCAATTGTATGGACGGACGCTGCAAAACGAGTACGCCCTTACCTTCACCTCGCCGGCCACCCTTCGGGATGGGGTAAACCGCGGACTAACCGTGTCGCTGGTGGGCAGCCCATCATCTGCTCGTTCGCAATACAATCCCGGGGGCGTGCTTCCGGAAGTGCCCAATCAGTCGTGGCTGCTCTTCGGCCTGATTTTGGCGGCCCTGGTTGCTCTCCTGCTCGTGCCGATTTTGATCCGCGCCGGATCGCAGAGCCTGGGATCCCGCCGCAAGAGGGGACGGATCCGACTGCTGGATCAGGAACCGACGCCTTCCCCTTCTTTGGCGAGCGGTCGAGTTAAGCTGAAGTGAATCAAAAAACCAGGTTCCAATACGGAACCTGGTTCTTCATTGATCTGCGAAATGCACCGTCTTAGGATGGCACGTCCATCTTGCGGATCACCATGACCACCTTGCCTCTGATCTCCAGAGGATCCGCCTTGTTGACATAGATCGGCTTCATCGTCGGGTTGGCCGGCTGCAGCCGGAACCGGTCGCGTTCCTTGTAGAAATACTTCAGCGTGGTCTCGCTGCGGTCAGGCAGCCACACGGCCACCATGTCGCCGTTCTTGGCGTCCTGGGCAGGCTTCATGACCACAATGTCGCCATCGTTGACCATGGCGTCGATCATGGAATTGCCGTGCACCTCGAGTGCAAAGAGGTCTTTGCCTTTTTCGCGGGCCGGCATTAACGAGGCGGCGATCTCGACGGACTCTTCCGGATCGAGGTAATTGAAATCCGAGCCCGGCACCATGATAGGCTCGCCTGCCTGGATCCGCCCGAGCACCGGGACGCGGAACATCTCGCCGATGGGCGATTGCCCCGTGATCCTCAGACCGCGGGAAATGTGGCGGTCGCGTTCGATGTAGCCAGCCTTCTCCAGTTGATCCAGGTAGTAGTTGACCACGGACGTGGAAGAGATCCCGCAGCTCTCTCCGATCTCCCGAATGGATGGGGGATGCTTGTGCTTGCGCTGGTACTCTTGTACGAAGTCAAGGATGCGCTGGTGGCGTTCGCCGATGCCTTTACTCTTTCTTACCATGTTGCGGCCTCCCGAGCCATAAGTCGCTCATTTGTGCTACGAATATTACCTGAACATCCGTTCCATGTCAAGGCCTGGGCTGGGCGGCTGCCCCGGTTGGGGCTGGAGGATGGATCGGCGCGCGCCTCGGCTCCGGGACTGCGCTGGTTGGCTTCGCAGCGAGCAGAATCGTGTCTCATTGGTTAAGCGAGAGCCCCCGCGCTACCGGCGGGGGCTGCTCCGAAGCAAACGGGGAATGGCCTTCGAATGTCTAGGCGGATGGTTTTCTTGCGGTGACCCTGGCGCTAAACACGGTGCGCGCGATGGCTTCTTTCGGCCACGATGCCAGTTCGGCGTGGCTGCCCAAGTCGCGCACGGCTTCTTCGATCATGGCCTCATCGAAGTAGCTCGGCTCGATCGTAATGTCCACGAGTCCTGCATCTTGGATCGCGACCTGATAGTCCTTCACGTCCAGCGCACCCGCAATGCAGCCCGCCCAAGCGCTAAGGCTGCCTTTGATGCTGTCCGGAAGCGGCCCGTCGGTCACAATGTCCGACACGGACAGCATCCCGCCGGGTTTTAGGACCCGGGCCACTTCCTTGAACACCCGGGCCTTGTCAGGCGCAAGATTGATGACGCAATTCGAGATGACCACATCGACGGAGCCGTCTTCGACCGGCAGCGCCTCGAGAAACCCTTGCCGAAATTCCACGTTTTCCAGCCCCATGCGGGCAGCGCTCGAACGCGCGCGCTCAATCATCTCCGGAGTCATGTCGACCCCGATCACATGACCCGTCTCGCCGACCTTCCGGGCCGCGAAGAAGCAGTCCAGCCCAGCGCCCGAGCCCAAATCGAGGACTGTCTGACCCGGGAGCAGACCCGCGAGGGTGATCGGATCGCCGCAGCCATAGCTGATGGGTGTCTCGCCCGCGGGCAGCGTGGCCAGCAAATCCGCCGGATAGAGATTGGAGTTCAGGCGGGCAACAGGCGCCCGGCCCGCAGCACGACTCGTCTTGGACGATGCGTTCGGCATAGTGTTTGCGTACATTCTCATGGATCACGTCGGGGTTCGCTGTCATGGTACCTCCTCATATAGATAACTATCGATGGAACCTGCAAAAAAAAGAGTGTCTACGGGAGCACCATCTCCAGTTTGATCGTCGCATCCTCCTCAGGAGCGAACTTGAGCATGAGCTGGCCGCAACACGCCACTACTCGATTCTGATTCAAAGTGTAGAAGGTTTGCTTGCCTTCTTCGCGGACCTTGACAAGGCCCGCCTCCCGGAGAACTGCCAGGTGATGCGACACTGTGGGCTGGGTGACCTTCATCTTCTCGACAATCTCGCTCACGGATAACCACTCGCAGCAACAGAGCCGCATGATTTCTGGCGGGTGTCATCAGCGAGTGCTTTCGCAAAAACAACAACGTCCGGACCGCTCATATAGATAACCTTCGATGCGTATTATATCGATATCCGTCTATTTGTCAAGAGGTGGCCGGGTGAAAATTCACGTTCGGAAATGCATCCGGCGCAGGGTAGACCCTGAGGCTCCAGCACACTCCAAAACCACTGTGTGCTGCCCTGGGGCTGGATGTATCAATCCAAGTCCCAAGGAGCCACGCCTCGATCGCCTGCTGCGAGCATGGATGACCGAATCGACTCAGCCATATCAGGAAGTACGTCCGCGGTGGCGGCGAGCAAGCCAAAACACCCCGCCAGCATCATGTCGCCGTATGGAACCGCGAAGTACGGTCGCGGGCGCGGACGATCCTGCGAGGCCCGACTGACTTGGCTGTGGAAGATGGACCGGCGGGGTCCCGTGACAGCGACGTCGTAATCCCCCGGGCCCCACTCGATTGGTTCGCCGTCGTACACCAGCGCCCCATGTCCCATGTCGTTGAAGACCTCCTCGTTTCGGAGCGAGCCCTGCGCCAGCGCCCATAGCAACGACTCGAGCTTCCGCAGATCGATCTCGCCGGTATGGTGCTCGAATACACCATCGATGGTGTCGCCGGTCAGCCGGAAGGCAAGCGCGTGGAAATTCCCTACGTTGACAACGAGGCTCCTCCGGCGTCCTCGTACGACGGGATCGAAGAGAGCGCCGAGTACGGCAGCGGGCGCGGAATCCATGATCACCATGGGGCAATCCAATTTGCCGCCGCTGCGGGCGATGGCCTGAAGCCGCGACATGATTGGGGGGACCGCAGATGAGACGTAGGCGAACGCCGACAATGTATTCTTCTGGCGAATGCGCTGGTCGAGGTAGTCGAACCGGAATTGGCGGTCGGAGACTCCCACCGGCGCGGCCCCGTGATCGAATGCAGCCACCGCCACAGCATCCAGACCATTCAGTGTTGCCCCGAAACGACCGAAGACTTCCGAGATCCCGTCGAAGTCAAAATCCTGGAACTGAATCCGGACAATGTCGGACGGCAATGCCCGGGCCTCGTCTTCCGAAACGATGCGAATGCCGAGCGACGCCACTCTGTTAAGATCGTCATCCAGCGTCAGGGCGGCATCCGGCGTGGCGAAGGTGGCAAGGCCGGCGCGGGCGTGCGCCGTTGCCGCCCATGCCGACGGGCCGCCGCCCATCTGGCTGCCCAGCAACACGATTGGGCGGCGGGCAGCGGTCGCGGCGTTGACTCGGCGATGAACTTGCATCGTGGGCGAGGGCAGCACGAGCTTGAACCCGTTCTCCATGTCGACTCGCGAGTCGAACAAGAAAACGTCTTGTGTCCCGGTGCCTATGTCCACGGCAAGAATTCTCATGGCTGGCCTGCTACTTTGCTTTGGAGGGGGTTCCGCCTCGGGCGGGTCTCCGTCGGGGGGATTGCTCACCAACGGGCGCCCCACGGCTGGTCAGGCGCTCCTGCGCGCAACCATACCATGGTTGCGCGCAGGGGTGAGTAAATGAAAAGCGCCCCGGGTTGATCTTCGCCCCCGGGGCGCCACTGCCGAGACTTAATGCGTCAGCTAGCTATCCGCTCCATAATCTTCCGGGAGCCAGCAACACAGGACCAGTTCCCTGGCTGCCTTGACCTCATCCATGCGACCGAACTGCGTTGTGAGAGGCGCCTTGTGAAGCAGCTCCGGATCAGCCTTCGCCTCCGCGGCAATCTTCACTAACGCGTCGGCAAACGCGTCCAGTGTGTCCTTGTTCTCCGTTTCGGTCGGCTCGATCATCAGGGCTTCATGTACGATCAGAGGGAAGTAATTCGTCGGCGGGTGGAAACCATAATCCATCAGCCGCTTGGCGACGTCCAGCGCACGGACGTCGCTGCCCTCAAATCTGCCCTCCGCGACGAATTCATGCATGCAAATCCGGTCGAAAGGCACGTGGTAGGTGTGACGCAGCCGCGCCAGCAGATAGTTCGCGTTCAGCACGGCATATTGCGATATATCCTTGAGGCCCTCCGGCCCGTGCATGGCTATGTATGTGAAGGCTCTTACCATGCCGCCCCCAAAGTGGCCGTGGAAGGCCTTCATGCGGCCTATCGACTGCCGTGGCGTCACGAAACCGAAGAGAGGCGGCGTGTCATCGTCGCCCGGCTCGACGATATCGACAATCGGGGTGGGGAGAAACTCCGCCAGATGGGCGGCCACGCCTACGGGACCGCAGCCGGGTCCGCCGCCCCCGTGTGGAACGGCGAAGGTCTTGTGAAGGTTGAAGTGCATCAAGTCGAAGCCAAGTTCGGCCGGGCGGACGATTCCGAGCAGGGCGTTCAGGTTGGCCCCGTCGCCGTACATGAGCCCACCACAATCGTGGACGATTTGAGAGATCTCCTGGATGTGCTCGTCGAATAACCCCAGGGTGTTCGGATTCGTGAGCATCATGCCGAGAACCGTATCATCGCAGGCGGCCTTCAGCGCGGCCAAGTCCACATTGCCGCCTGCGTCCGACGCAACCTGCACGATTTGCAGACCCATCATTCCCGCCGAAGCCGGATTAGTGCCGTGCGCCGAATCGGGGATCAGCATCTTGATGCGTTTGGCGTCTTCGCGTGCCTTGTGATAGGCGCGCATGATCAGCGCACCCGTGAACTCTCCGTGCGCGCCGGCGGCTGGCTGCAGGGTAACGGCAGCGAAGCCGCTGATCTCTTTGAGCCACTGCTGCAACTCGTACATCAGGGCGAGATTGCCCTGAACGGTTTCGACAGGCTGCAATGGATGCGTGAAAAGGAAGCCCGGGAGCCGGCAAGTGTCCTCGTCGATTTTCGGGTTGTACTTCATCGTGCATGAGCCCAGCGGATACAGTCCGCTGTCGACGCTGTAATTGAATCGACTGAGATGCATGTAGTGCCGGACGACATCCACCTCTGCAAGTTCCGGTAGCGGCAGGTCCTCTCGCAGGAGGCCAGCCGGGAGGGTTGTGCGGGGCACATCCGGCTCGGGATAGAGAACTCCCGTGCGTCCCGGCGAAGACAGTTCGAAGATCGTCGGCTCGACGATCTTGACCGCGGTGTTCACCGTCGCCTCAGCCATGGGTCACCTCCGAAAGCACATCCACCAACGTGTCGATTTCTTCCTTGCTGTTCATCTCGGTTACCGCGATCAGCAGATGATCTTTCAGCGTCGGGTAGTCCTGGCCGAGGTCATAGCCGCCCAGAATTCCGTGTTCGAGCAAATGGGCATTGACGTCCGCCGCCGGTCCGTCCACACACAAGGCAAATTCGTGGAAGAAAGGAGCGTCGAAGCACAGTCCCATGTTCTTTATCGTGCTCAATCGTTGGGCCGCATAGTGAGCCTTGTGGTAGCACAACTCCGCCACCTGTCGCATGCCCGTCTTGCCCAGGAGCGACATGTAGACGGCCGAAGCCAGGGCCAGCAAGCCTTGATTGGTGCAAATGTTGGATGTGGCACGCTCGCGTTTGATATGCTGCTCGCGCGCCGTGAGGGTCAGCACGTAGGAGCGCTGGCCGCGATCGTCCACGGTTTCGCCGACCAGCCGGCCGGCCATCTTGTGCACGAAGGACTTGCGGGTTGTGAAAAAGCCCAGCGTAGGTCCCCCAAACCACAGCGGAATGCCAAGCGGCTGACCTTCGCCGACCACGATGTCGGCTCCCATGGCTGCCGGGGTCTTCAGCAGCGCCAGCGCCGTTGGGTTGGCAACCACACACAGCAGGCCCCCCTGGGCATGGACTGCGGCGGCAAGGTCCGTGTAGTCGTATATGCGGCCGAAGAAGTCGGGGTACTGGACGATCACGAGCATGGTATTCTGATCAACCGCCTGGGCCACGCCGCCCGGCCCGGCCTCCAGGTCCGCCTCGGGCTCATCGCCGGTAACCTCGACGTCCATACCCTGTGCGTATGTCCGGATGACGGCGCGATACTGCGGATGCACGGCCGACGAAAGCACCAGCTTGCGGCGTTTGCCTCGAAACTGCGCGAAAGCCATGTTTAGGGCTTCGGCCGCGGCCGTGGCACCGTCGTAGTGCGAAGCGTTGGAGACTTCCATGCCCGTGAGGGCTGCGATCAGGGACTGGTATTCGAAGGCGCCCTGCAGCGTCCCCTGCGAGATCTCCGGCTGGTAGGGGGTGTAGGCCGTGTAGAACTCACCTCGGCGAAGTACGTGGTCGACGACCGACGGGATGTAGTGGTTGTAGGCCCCCGCGCCCAGGAATGAGATGAGATCGCCGCGAACGTGCTCGTTGCTATCGGCTATCTCTGCGAGCTCCGCGGCGGCTTCCATCTCAGTCAGTGCGGACGGCAGATCCAGCTTGGGAAAGCGGACGCTTGCCGGGACGTCCTTGAAGAGCTCGTCCAGGGACTTGACGCCTATGGTTTCCAGCATGGCATCCCGCTCCTGCGGGCTGATCGGGATATATGTCATCGTGCCTCCTGCAGTCTTCGGCACCGCCGGGTCCTCCGGCGCGCATCACGCGTTTCGGCGGACAAGCCCCGGAGTGGTTGGGCGGTGGCGCTATCTAGTGTGAGCGCTCTTCGCAGTACTTCTCGTAGGCGCCCGCATCCATCATATCCGCCGGCATTCCAGCTTCAATCTTGATCATCCAACCTGCGACGTATGGGTCGCCATTGAGCGTCTCGGGTTTCTCGGCGAGCGCCTTGTTCACCGCCGTCACCTTTCCACCCACCGGCGCGTAGATCTCAGCCGAGGCTTTGACCGACTCAACCGAGGCGATCGCCTGACCCGCCTCCACGGTTTCATCGGCTTCGACCTGGAGCTCGAGAAAGACCAAGTCGGACAACTGGGCCTGCGCGTAATCGGTCAGCCCCATGGCTCCACTTGCCGGATCGAACCATTCATCGGATTTCGAGTATTTCAAGTTTGGGGGGATGTTCATTTGGCCTTTTCCTTATCTCGCGGCTGCGGCTTTTCCAATTAAGCACAAGAGACGCATGGCAATCAGCCATGCGTCTCTGTAAATGGACCTGAGAGATTCATCCGCTACCCGGCAACTGCAGCCGAGCTGCGGATTTGCACCTTCGGTGTCTCGAGTGAGACTTTCCAGAGAAGCGAGGATCAGGGTCCTTTTGCCTGAGAGATTCATCTGGTAGACAGTCCCAGACTTGCCCCTTCGGCGTCCTGGTTGTTACCCCAGGATCTCTTCCCTGAACCCCTTGGGAAATAGTATGTCTTACCATTGTATGAGGCGGCCGCGGTGACGTCAAGAGGACGAATTCGCGAGATTCCGTCCGAATTCGACGCGTGCGGCGGCCAAGCGCGAAAAGGCCCGGGCGCGCCCGGGCCTTTTTTCGATGCAGAGGAGAAGTCTATGCCCAGCCTTGATTCTTCACAAAATTGGTCACGACGGGAATGTTCACCTCTTTGCCGCCATAAGCCTGGATACCCCAATAGATGCAGGCCAACCAGATCAACGCCGGAACGCAGAGGCCGATGACCGTCCAGCCAATCACGATGCTGATGACGGCGTTTACAACGCCTACAACCAGCGCCTGCGCGTTGTGCGCCTTTATGAAAGGTCGGTTCTTTTTGTCTTCCATGAGCAGAATGATGATTGGCACAAGGGGCGTAAAGATATAGGTAAGCAATGCCCAAAGCTTATCATCACTGGTCACATCTGCGGACATAGGTGCTTGCGACATAGGTCATCCTCCTGGGGTGGTCCTGAATTTCAGCCATTCTACATCGGATACCGCCGAAAATCAATGCGCCGAAACGATCCAAAATTACTCCTGTGCTAGAATGCACAGGATGACCCGCATCGTTTTCATGGGTTCGCCGGAGTTCGCGGTCCCAGTCCTGCGGGCGCTCGCCAGCCATTATTCGATTGTGGGTGTGGTTACCCGGCCGGATCAGCCTTCCGGGCGTGGTCGGGCGCCTAAACCACCGGCTGTCAAGCTGGCTGCCCAGGAGCTGGGGCTTGATCTGCAGCAGCCGGCCAAACTCTCTTCCGCAGATGTCCTGCAGCGACTTCAGGAATACTCGCCTGATCTGGTTGTGGTGGCTGCCTTCGGTCAGATTCTGAAGCCCGAAGTCCTGGGGTTGCCGACGCATGGATGTGTCAACGTGCATGCATCCCTGCTGCCGCGCTGGCGCGGAGCGGCCCCAATTCAAGCTGCAATCCTTAACGGCGATGCCGAGACAGGCATCACCATCATGAAGATGGATCAAGGCCTCGACACAGGCGGCATCCTATCTCAAAGTCGCATGCCGATCGAGGCCGACGACACTACGGCGTCCGTTACAAGCAAGCTCTCCAAGCTGGGCTCGGAGTTGCTGTTGCAGACGCTGCCGGCATACTTGGCCGGCAGTTTGCAGATCGCGCCCCAGGACGAGCATCTCGCCACCCGGGCGCCGATGTTGAAGAAGCAAGACGGGCTTCTGGATTTTTCGTCGCCGGCTCGCGAGCTGGAAAGGCGGGTGCGGGCTTTCAATCCGTGGCCAGGCGCCCACCTTAACTGGAAGGGTGGTTCGCTGCGGGTGCTTCGAGCGCATGTGGAACCCGGCTCTGCGCCGGTCGCCAACACTCTGGAAGTGGGGCGGCTCCCAGCGGTTGGAACGGCAAGCGACCTGCTGGTGCTGGATCAGGTCCAGCCCCCGGGAAAACAAATCATGGATGGTCGCGACTTCCTGATCGGGGCACGCGGCTGGGCGGATTAGCAGCCAACCGGTTCGCATGATGGCCGTGCTGCGTCGAATTGGTTCCCCAAGGAAATTGGCTCTGGGCTCTGCGCTGGTGGCGCTGGCTCTGGTGGCCGTCTGGCTCGCCAGTTTCGTGCCGAACGCGGACTGGACCGGCACCTATGAGGCAGTGGGGCGTGGCCTGCTCCAGGGGCGCTCCCCCTACTCCCAGCCACTTTTTGTTAATCCGCCCTGGGGGGCGCTTCTTGTTGCGCCTTTTGCAGCCTTCCCATCGGGACTGGGCCGCGGCCTCTTCCTGGTGGCAAGCTTTGCGGCGTGGATCTACGCGGGATGGCGACTGCATGCACCGCGAATTGCATTTGTTGCCCTGCTGCTTTCGCCGACCGCCATTGGCTCGTTGCTCGCCGCCAACCTGGATGCGTTTGTGGTGCTGGGTCTCTTCTTGCCGCCGGCCGCTGGACTGTTCCTGCTGATGCTCAAACCGCAAATCGGAGCGGGTCCGGCTTTGTACGACCTGGTTGACCGGTGGCAGGCTGGCCGCGTCCGAAGTGTCCTGTGGACATTCGGGCCAATCATTCTTGCTTACGTACTCTCGGCGATCCTTTTTCCAGTCTGGGTGGATCGGATGCTTCACAAACCGGCAAATGTCTGGAATCGGAGCCTCTTTCCCTTCGGGCTTCCCGTCGGCTTCTTGTTCCTTTGGCTCTCCGTGCGGACGCGAAATGCGTTCTGGGCGCTGGCATCATCGCCGTTCCTGGCTCCCTACGTCACCCTTCCGACGTATTTGGTAGTCCAAGTCGGGCTGTTGCATGAGGACGTCGAGCGCTACATACGCCGCGACGTGCTGCAGATCATCCTGTCGGCCCTTCTTTGGGTTGCAGTCCTTACTTTCAAGTTGTAGGTGATCATGAATCGTTTTGACACGCTCGCCGCGCTGCGCGATCACCCGGATGTCTCCGTTCTGATCGTGGGCGCAGGCATAAACGGCATTGGCACATTCCGGGACCTGGCGCTGAACGGCGTTGATGTCCTGCTCGTCGACCGCGCGGACTTCTGTTCAGGCGCAAGCGCGGCATCCTCGCACATGGCGCATGGCGGTATTCGTTACCTCGAGAACGGCGAATTTCGGCTGGTCCGCGAGGCGGTCCAGGAGCGCAATCGCCTGATCCGCAATGCGCCCCACCTGGTGCGCCCGCTCCCCACGACGATCCCCATCTTCCGGCGATTTTCCGGGATTTTCAACGCTCCGCTGAAGTTCCTGGGCTGGCTGGATCGACCCTCGGAACGAGGCGCCCTAGTCATAAAGCTGGGCCTGCTGCTATATGATGCCTATACGGGCAAGCAGCGCGTGGTCCCCAGGCATCAATTCCTGGGTCGCAGCCAATCGCTTGACCGCTGGACTCAGCTTAATCCCGCGGTAACCCACACGGCGACCTATTTCGACGGAGCCATTCTGCAGCCAGAGCGTCTGGCCCTTGAGCTTCTGCTGGATGCCGAAGCCGAGAATCCGTGCCGCGCGCGCACTCAACTATGTGGCTGTGGCGCAGGGCCCGGATGGCACGGTCACGCTGCGCGATGAGCTAGGCGGCGAGGAGTATGCCGTGCGACCGCGGCTCCTGATCAATGCCACGGGACCATGGATCGACCGCACAAATCAGAGTCTTGGAGTGAAGTCCCATTTCATCGGTGGCACCAAAGGCTCACACCTGGTTCTTGATCATCCGGAGCTTCGAGAGGCGATCGGTGATCACGAATTCTTCTTTGAGAACAAAGATGGGCGCATCGTACTCATATTCCCGCTGTATGACCGCGTGCTTGTCGGCACCTCGGACATCGCGACCGACGCCCCGGATGAGGCCGTCTGCACCGAAGACGAAGTGGCTTACTTTCTCGAAATGATCGGGCGCGTGTTTCCGGCAATTCAGGTGGGCCACCAACATATTGTGTTTCGGTTCAGCGGTGTTCGGCCGCTCGCCGCCAGCAAGTCGAAGGCAACCGGCCAGATCACGCGGGATCATGAGATCCAGGTCCTGCCCGCTGGTGGTGCGGCAGTGCCCTATCCGGTGTACTCGCTGGTGGGCGGCAAATGGACTTCGTTTCGCGCCTTCTCCGAGCAGGTGACCGACAAGGCTCTGGCGTTCCTGGGAATGCCGCGGCGTTCCGAGACGCGCGACCTGCCGATCGGGGGCGGTCGGGACTACCCCTCCGGCCCGGCGGATCGCGTCCGGGCCATCGAGGCGGTTGCGGCGACGTCCGGTGTGTCCCTGGAACGAGCGGAGGTCCTGTTCGGTCGATACGGCACGCGGGCCGTGTCAGTCGCCGATTTCCTGGGCGCCGGTGAGGACGAGCCACTTGGCTCCCTGCCGGACTACAGCCGCCGCGAAATCGGCTTTCTCGGTCTGCACGAGAAAGTGTTGCACCTGGATGACCTGCTTCTGCGGAGGTCGATGCTGGCTATGCTCGGTCGTCTTAGCCGTGCCGCCGTTGATGAGATTGCCGATGCCCTCGCGGAACACCTCGAATGGGACGGCGAGACCAAAGGCAGCGAGTTATCACGCCTGATCCGCATCTTGCGCGAATGCCACGGCGTCACGCTCTAGTCGCCGCACCCGCGTGGCCGCGCTACGCTGGCGGCCGCGGCAACCCTGCATGGTAGAATTTCCTTAATGAAATGCTCCGTCGTCATCCCCGTGTATCGCGGAGAGGCTACGCTGGAGTTGCTGGTTGAGCGACTGGCAAAGGTCCTTCCCGGGGCGGCGGAGCAATTCGAAGTGCTGCTAGTCAACGACGGCAGCCCGGATGGCAGTTGGGGCGTCATCGGCCGGCTTGCGGGGCATTACGACTGGCTGCGCGGCATCCTCCTCACACGCAACTATGGTCAAGAAAACGCGACCCTATGCGGGATTTTCGAGTTCGCGCTTTGAAGTCATCGCGACGATGGATGACGACCTGCAGCACGCCCCCGAGGAGCTTCCCAAGTTGCTCAAAAAGCTCTCGGAAGGGTACGATGTAGTCTACGGCGTGCCGCGAGTTAGAAGGCAGGCCTGGTGGAAGACACTGCTTTCGACCGCTGTGAAGCGTACGATCGCATGGAGCGTTGGCCTGCCTGCGGCCCGTGGCATGAGCTCGTTCAAGGCCTTTCGGGGTGAGGTGCGGCAGACGTACGGATCAATGGTCGGGCCGGACGTGGCCATCGACGTGCTTCTTTCCTGGCTCTTCACCCGATTCGCGACGGTCGAAATCGAGGAGGCTCCCCGTACCGACGGCGCCTCGAACTACAGTCTGCTGAAGCTCGTGAGGCTTGCCGTGCGCATCCTCACGAACTACACGACGATTCCACTGCGGCTGGCAAGTCTCCTGGGGTTCTTTTTCACGCTGATCGGTTTCCTGATCTTCCTGTATGTCCTCACGGTGTACTTCACACGAGGGATCGATACCGGGTTTTTCGTTCCTGGCATCGGTCATTACGATCTTCAGCGGCGTGCAGCTTTTCGCCCTCGGGATCATCGGGGAGTATCTGGCCCGTGTTTTTGAACGGAGCTCGGGCAAACCACGCTACGCGATACAGGAGAGGCTGGGTGGTGGGCAGTGATTGCCGTGATCCTTCAGCCGTCCTACATCCCCTGGAGGGGATACTTTGACCAGATTCGCCGCGCCGACTTGTTCATCTTCTACGATGATGTTCAGTACGACAAACATGGTTGGCGAAATCGCAACCAGATCAAGACGGCGGCAGGCAAGCGCTGGCTGACGATTCCTGTCCATGCGGCGGGCGCGACACACGGCGTCCCCATTCGAGACGTGCGGATCGATTGGAGCAAGCCGTGGGCGGAGCAGCACCGCAAGTCCCTGACGACATCGTACTCAAGAGCCCCGTTCTTTAAAGACTACCTGCCGCTTTTGGACTCGTTTTACAACCGGCGGGACGAGCATCTTGCCGAGTTCACGATTACCACCACCACGGCACTGGCGACGGCGCTCGGGATCCACGGCACGCGCTTCATGCGCTCCTCGGAGCTCGGAGGGATTCAAGGCAGCCGGACGGCGCGTTTGGTTGAGATCTTGAGGCGGGTTGGCGCCGACCACTACATCAGCGGGCCGTCCGCGCAAGACTATATAGAAACCGAACAGTTCGCGGCGGCGGGCATTCAGCTCGAGTACATGGTGTACGACTATGGCGAATACCCGCAGCTCTATCCACCCTATGATCCCCACGTGACGGCCCTCGACGTCCTGTTCATGACCGGCGATCGGGCTCTGGAATTCTTGCTTCCACGGGACGCAGACGGCAAGCGGGCGTAAGAGGGGTATGGATGAACCATTGCTGTCTTCTCGAGGGCCGATCGCCCCGTAGCTGTGCTTTGCCGTTCCGACGACCAGTCAGATATGAGAAACGGGGCGGTGCGTGAAAACTATCCTGGCGCCGCGCGCCTCGGCGATCATCTATGATCTTCTCACAAGTGCCAAACTCGCCGGCCCGTTCTTGCTCCCTGCCAACATCTGCCCGATCGTGCCAATCACCTTCATGAAGGCCGGCGTTGGCTTTGAGTTCGTCGACATCTCGCCCAACACGCTTGCCATCGATCTCGATGAGGTGGATGACCGACTTGAATCCAGTGGGGCCACGATAGGCGGCCTGCTGTACTCTCACACCTACGGTCATGCAGCCACCCCACGCGAGTTCTTCGGGCGCCTCAAATCCCGATGGCCGCACCTGCTTGTCATCGACGACCGTTGTCTCTGTCGTCCGCAACTGGATCCCGAAGTTCCGCAGTCCGTGGACGTTGCACTATACAGCTCGGGCTACGCAAAGATCGCCGACCTGGGCTTTGGCGGCTACGCATTCGTGAACGACGGGCTTGAGGTTCGGCACACGACGCTGCCGTTTCGGCGCGCTGATCTCTTGTCGCTCGAGGCCGACTACAAGGCGCGCCTGCGCGGCGGCGAGCCTTTCATCTACCAGGATGGTGACTGGCTGGAGACGGACTCAGAGTTGCCCGCCTGGGGCGCCTACGGCGAACGCCTGCGAAGTGCTGCGGCCGAGTCGCTTGCCCATAGGCGATCGATCAACGCGGTGTACAATTCGTTGCTGCCCGGCGAGCTGCGCCTTCCGGATGGATTCCAGTTGTGGCGCTACAACTTGCGGCTGCCTGACAGCGAGAGGGTTTTGCAGGCGATCTTCGCAGCCGGATTATTTGCCAGCAATCATTACGCCTCGCTGGCAGGCATGCTGGGGCCGGGCAAGGGCGGCAAAGCCGCAAAACTCGCAGAGCACATTGTCAATCTCTTCAACGACTCTCACTACACCATCGACATGGCCGAAGAGACCGCCCGAGTTGTCCTGGAGAATTCCTGACCCCCATGCCCGTTGATTTCAATCTCCCCCTGCCGGTCGGAAAGGAACGCGAGTATGTCTCGCAGGCGCTGGGAAGCGGCCACATTTCCGGCGACGGCCCCTTCACCAAGAAATGCCACACCTTGCTTCAGGAATCGCTGGGGGTTCCTCGTGTACTCTTGACGACCTCCTGTACGCATGCCCTCGATATGAGCGCGATCCTGCTGGGCATCGAACCAGGCGACGAAGTCATCATCCCGGATTTCACCTTTGTGTCGACGGTGAATGCGTTTGTCTTGCGGGGGGCCAAGCCGGTCTTCATAGACATTCGTCCCGATACCCTCAACCTGGATGAGTCCAAGCTTGCCGATGCCGTAACCGCGCGCACCAAGGCCATCGTTCCCGTCCACTATGCCGGCGTGGGCTGCGAGATGGATGTCATCATGGACATCGCCGCGGCGAGCGGCATAGCGGTCGTAGAGGACAACGCCCACGGGCTTTTTGCACGATACCGCGGCCGCTATCTTGGGACCTTCGGTGCGCTGGCTGCCCAATCATTTCACGAAACCAAGAATTTCAGTTGTGGAGAGGGCGGCGCCCTGCTGATCAACGACACGGACCTGGCGGATCGCGCCGAGATCGTACGCGAGAAGGGCACGAACCGATCGCGTTTCTTCCGTGGCCAGGTGGATAAGTACACGTGGGTGGATATCGGCTCGTCGTATCTTCCATCGGACATTCTGGCTGCCTACCTCTACGGCCAGCTAGAGCAGCGTGAGAAGATCCAGAGTCACCGGCGCAACTCCTGGAATACGTATCAGGCGGGGCTGGAGGCCTGGGCGGCACAGCGCGGGGTCCGATTGCCGATCATCCCGGATCACTGCGAGCAGTCCTATCACATGTTCTATCTGCTGATGCCTAACCTTGACATCCGACAGAGGCTTATCGCGCATCTTCGCGGGCGGGGCATCCACGCCGTGTTCCATTATCTGCCGCTGCACCTCTCTGACATGGGGCGCAGCTTCGGGGGGCAGCCAGGGGAATGCCCTGTCACCGAACGCGTCAGCGATCAACTGGTGCGTCTGCCGTTTCATAATCTGCTGACGGGCGACGACCAGGAGCAGGTGATCGAGGCGATCCTGGAGTTCGAATTCTAGCCGGCGTGTCACGATGAATCCATCACCGCGCCGGCCGACTGCCGGCAGTTCGAATGCTCGCCGTGCGCGCAGACGCCCTTCGTCTATCTCCATTGTCATCCCGCTGTACAACGAGGCGGAAGTCTTCGAGCAGACCTACCGGGCAATCCGCGGGGTGATCGATCCGTTGCGACCGCGGTTCACGATCTACTGCATCGATGACGGCTCAACCGACGGGACTTCGGGAATCTTGCGACGCCTCGCGCAGGGTGACAAGAATCTGCGCACGATCAAGCTGAGCCGAAATTTTGGTCATCAGGCTGCCCTGACTGCCGGCCTGGCGGCGGCGCAGGGGGACGTCGTGATCACAATGGACGGCGATGGCCAGCACCCGCCGGATTTGATCCCCCAATTGCTGGAACTCGTGCAACAGGGATATGACGTCGTCCAGGCCCAACGCGTGGATGCGGTGCAGACCGGCCCGCTGAAGAAGTGGACCTCCGGCGCGTTTTACCGATTTCTTAATTTCATCAGTGGCACGCACGTCACGGCGGGCGCGGCCGACTACCGGGCTCTGTCCCGGCAGGCTGTGGACGCGCTGAACGGCATGCCAGAATTCCATCGCTTCTTGCGCGGAATGGTTTCCTGGATGGGCTATCCGAGCGCCATGGTTACCTACCGCGAACCAAAACGGGTCGCCGGAAAGTCCAAGTATTCCACGGCCAAGATGTTGCGGCTGGCGATGGATGCCATTTTCTCGTTCTCGCTGGCGCCGCTGTACGTGGGGCTGACTCTCGGAGGCATCCTGTTGTGCCTGGCCGTCGCTGAGATGGCGTACGTGCTGTCATTCTGGGTAAGCGGTCGGACGTCGGGCCTGGCGCCCGGCTGGAGCTCGCTGATGTTCGTCATTTTGATCGTTGGCGGAATGCTGATGGTGCTCCTGGGCTTCGTGGGCGTCTACGTAGGCTACATCTTTCAAGAGGTCAAGCGACGTCCCGTTTACCTGGCCAAGCGCGATGATGACGAGAGCCAGGCCTGAGGACTTGATTTCGGCCCTCACCCGCGGCGGCCTGGCCTGCGCGGAAAATACCCGCACTGTGTAATCGCCCGCGAGCACCTGTTCCTCTTCATAGCCCGCGGCACGGGGGATACAGAGGCCTCCGCGCCAACGATAGCTTCTGCAGTACGCGCCTCTCGCAACCGCGATTTCAAACCGGAGCGTGATGTCGGATCTTAGATGGCTGTGTTTCGGTGCTGGGGCCCTTGGCACATACCTCGGGGGCTCGCTTGCGCTCGCGGGGGAGGAGGTCGTCTTTCTGGAGCGTCCCGCCGCGGCTGCCGAGCTGCGTCGCCGCGGCCTCCATTTGGACCTTGGCCTCCGCCGCGCCGGCGGCCAGGATACTCAAACCATCGCCCCATCCGCCCTCATCGTGGCCAACTCGTTGGAGGCTGCGCTGCGCCATGGTCCGTTCGATGTGGCGATCTACGCCCTCAAGTCGTTCGACACTCCAAGCGCCCTCGAAAACATGGCGCCTTTCGTGGGCCAGATGCCGCCTGTATGTTGTTTCTCGAACGGCGTCGATAATGAGCCCGCGATCGCGCGGGTTCTCGGAGTGGAGAAGGTCATCCCCGCGGCGGTGACGACTGCAATTGGCCGTCGCGGCCCGGGTGACATCGTGTTGGAGCGACTGCGAGGTGTCGGTCTGGCGGGCTCGCATCCGCTGTCAGGTTCCGTGGCCGAGGCGGCGAGTGCTGCCTTCACTGAATCCGCGGCTGTATGCGGACGCCGTTGCGATGAAATGGTCGAAGATGTTAACAAATCTTCTCGCCAATGCAACTTCGGCGATACTGGATATGACCGCGGCCGAGATCTTCGGGAACGCCCGGCTCTACCGCCTTGAGATCGGAATGCTGCGGGAATGCCTTGACGTGATGCGCGCATTGGATATCCATGTGGTCGACCTGCCCGGCGCGCCGGTGCGAGCCCTTGCATTCGCAATTCGTCTTCCCGCCGCACTCTCAAAGCCTCTCCTGGCGCGCGCCGCGGGCGCGGGACGCGGCGGCAAGATGCCCTCGTTTCACATCGACTTGCATTCGGGGCGTGGCAAATCGGAAGTGGACTATCTCAACGGGGCCGTTGTGAGGGCCGGCGCGGAGCGCGGCGTCGCCACACCGATCAATGCCATGCTGACAGAAATTCTCATGGCGATGACGGCTGGCAAGCTGGATCCCAAAGAATATGCCCTGCAACCGGACAAGCTCCTCGCCGCTCTGGCTGGGCGGGTCCAGATGCACTGAATGTAACGTCCAGCTGACTGCAGGCGTCGCTCGCAGCGGTCGATGTCGGCATCCGACCGCGCGGATTCGGCCGTCCGTTCCATCCACGGTGATACAATAGCCGTCCTTCCGCCAGGTCTATGAACGAATCAGCAGAGTTTCGACTAGTCACTCCACGCCCCGACGTGGAGATTCATCTTCCCGATGGGCGCGTGCCTCTCGGGGGCTCGCTGCGCGCCGGTGGGGGATTTCCTGCGCGCTATCGCCGTCCCGGTGCCAATCGTGGCGGCGGACGTGGATGGCGAATTGCGGGAGCTCACCTATCCAATCCTGATGGACTCGAATGTTCGACCCATCACGATGTCGGACTCCGATGGAGCTTTGATCTACCGCCGTTCGCTCAACTTCCTGCTCGAAATGGCCTTTGCCGAACTCTTTCCCACGGCCCAGCTGCGCATCGATCATTCGATCTCGTTCGGGGGGTACTACTGCGAGGTCGGAGGGCGCGGGCCGCTCACGGTCCCCGAACTGGCCGACCTCGAATCGCACATGCGTCGCATGGTCGAATCCGACCTGCCGTTCACGAAGAAACAGGTCCCGCTGGCAGAAGCGATCGCCTATTTTCGGACCATCGGGTATCGGGACAAAGTACGCCTGCTCAAGTATCGACGCAAGGACTATCTCACGCTTTACAGCCTGGGCACACGGATGGACTATCATCATGGTTACATGGTGCCCTCAACGGGCTACCTGAAGTGGTTTGCGCTCGCCGAGTCCAACGGAGGCTTCACTCTCCAATTCCCGCGCCGGCATGCAGCCACCAGCCTCGAACCCATCACGCCGTATCCGCAGCTGCTGGCTGCGTTCCGTTTGTACGGCGACTGGCTTGAGCGCCTGGGCATCGACAACGTGGGCGCCTTGAACGATGCCATCCAGGGCGGTCGGGTTCACGAAGTGGTCCTGGTGTCCGAGGCGCTGCACGAGCAGAACATCGCCGACCTCGCCCGGCAGGTCGCCGCGAACCACTCGCAGATCGTGCTGATCGCGGGCCCCACTTCATCGGGCAAAACGACGCTGTCCCGCCGCCTCACCATTCAACTGCTCGCGCTGGGAGTCTCGCCGTACACGCTGGAGCTCGACAACTACTTTGTGGCGCGGGCCGATACCCCGAAGGGCGAGGATGGTCAGCCGGATTTCGAAGCCATCGAGGCCCTCAATCTGCCATTGTTGGCGGAGCACCTGGGACTGTTGGTGGAAGGCAAGCAAGTGCAGACTCCCTCGCTATGACTTCGAATCGGGGACTTCCGGGGCCGGCGAATACGTGAGGCTCAAGCCTGGCCAGCCGATCATCATGGAGGGGATCCACGGCCTCGATCCGCGACTGTTGCCGGACAACTTGAGTGCCCATGCTTTTCGGATCTATGCCTCCGCGCTCACCCAGCTCAACCTGGATCGGCACAATCGAGTTTCCACCACCGATACCCGTCTCCTGCGCCGCATCGTCCGGGACGCACGCGAGCGCGGCTACTCTGCCCGCGATACCATATCGCGCTGGGAGTCCGTTCGCCGAGGAGAAAAGAGCTACATATTTCCATACCAGGAGAAGGCAGACGTCATGTTCAATTCGGCTCTGGTGTATGAGCTTTCTGCCATCAAGCCGTTCGCGGAACCCCTGCTGCGCCAGGTGCCGTATGGCGTGCCCGAGTACATTGAAGCCAAGCGACTGCTGGCCTTCCTGGAGTGGTTCCTGCCGATTGACGCGGCGCTGATCCCGCAGAACTCGATCGTCCGTGAATTCCTGGGGGGTTCCGTGCTGCGCGAATTCCGAGCCTGGCGAACCCACTAGACACTTTGCCAACGGGCCTGCGGACGTCGTTTCGGCGACGCCCGGTCGAGGCTCGCGTCTCCCTGCGATGTCCTTCCTGTCAATTCTGCTGCTAGCCGTAAGCATGGCGATGGATGCCTTCGCGGTCTCCCTAGCCGCCGGCGCACTGCCCGAAATCCGAGGTTTCCGCCCCAATTTCCGGCTGGCGTTCCACTTTGGCCTATTCCAATCCATCATGCCCGTGCTAGGCTGGCTGGCAGGGGCCTACATCGAGCCGTTCATTCGGACGCTTCGATCACTGGATAGCGCTCGGGTTGTTGAGCTTCGTCGGCCTGCGCATGATCAACGCCGCCCGCCAGCCCGTGGATGTCCAGCAAGCACGACCCTTCGCGCGGCTGGACGCTGGTGTTGCTGTCGGTGGCAGTCAGCATCGACGCCCTCGCCGTGGGGCTCAGTCTGGGCGTGCTCGGCATCGCCGTGGGATATCCTGCGCTGATCATCGGCGTGACGACGGCGGTCATCTCGGTCGCGGGCCTGCGCCTGGGGCATGGTCTTGGCGGGCGGTTGGGCAGGCCTTTCGAGATCATCGGGGGTCTGCTGTTGATTGGGATCGGCGTGCGGATCGTCGTCCTCCATCTAGCGGGCTCCTGACGAAGGCACGCAGAAGATGGAATACTCATTTCCGCGCTACCTGCTTGCGAAACAGTCCGTTGACGACAGGGCGCTGAATCGCAGCGTGCTGGATGTGTTGCGCGCGTCCCTGCCCCGGAGGCGGCTGCGCATCATCGAAATTGGCGCCGGCATGGGTAATATGCTGGCGCGTCTGCTCTCCTGGAACGTGATTGCGCAGGCCGACTATGTCCACGTGGACTCCATGGGCGAGAACATCCGCTTCGCGATGGAGTGGATTCCCGAGTGGGCGTCTGAAGCGGGCATGGAGGTCGAACGCTCGACGGAATCCGGGTTCCGAATACATTCAGCGGAATGCGACGTCAAGGTGACGCTGCTCGAGGCGGAGGTCTTTGACTTCATCCGCTCGGCGCCGGAGCCGGCCGATGTGCTGATCGCCCACGCGTTCATGGACCTGCTGCCGCTGCCCGAGAGCCTGCCGCCGGTGCTCTCACTTACCAAAGACCTTGCCTGGCTGACGCTGAATTTCGACGGACTGACGGCTTTTGGGCCCGCAATCGATGATGCGCTTGATGAGCAGATCGTGCGGCTGTACCATCGCAGCATGGACACCCGGCCCACCGGCGGAGACAGTCTCGCGGGGCGGCACTTGCTCAGCGAACTGCCGCGGCTTGGCGCCCGCATACTTGCCGCCGGCGCGTCGGATTGGGTGGTCTGGCCCCTGGATGGCAAGTACCCGGGGGACGAAGGGTACTTCCTCGAATTCATACTCCACTTCTTCGAGGAGTTGTTGTCCGGCAATCCCGAGCTCGACGCGCATGCCTTTGCAGATTGGCTGGCGAGGCGGCGGGCCCAGATCCAACGCGGGGAACTGGCATATGTTGCGCACCAGCTTGATCTGGCGGTCAGGGTGTGATGCCGCCTCGGGCGATAATCGGGCAGGGGCCTCCGGAATGAGAATGGGCTGCACGTAGAACGAAGTGCGGGGTATAATCTCCAAGGCTGGCGATCCAGTGGATCGCCAGTTTTAGTTGACGGTTTCACAGGGAAATTGAGAATCGGGGGCGCGGAGTACGTGCCCAAATTGGTAGGAGCATAATGAAATTCGAGCAATTTGAACTCAATCCCCGTCTGATGGCGGGGATCAAAAAGGCTGGGTACGAGACGCCCACGCCGATCCAGGAGGCCACCATTCCGGCGGCGCTCCGTGGCCGCGATTTGATCGGCACGGCGCAGACGGGCACCGGAAAGACCGCCGCGTTCGTGCTGCCGATCTTGCATAAGCTGCTCGAGGGCCGGCGTGGCACAACGCAGGCCCTGATCGTCACGCCCACGCGCGAACTCGCCGAACAGATCCACGACGTGATCCGGCACCTGGCGGCCGGCACGGGCATCCGCAGCGCGACCGTCTACGGCGGGGTGGGGGCGGGCCCGCAGATCAAGGCGCTTCGTGATGGGGTGGAGATCCTGGTCGCCTGCCCCGGCAGGCTGCTTGACCTGATGAGTCAGCGCGTCGCCCGCCTGGACCACATTCAGATCCTCGTGTTGGACGAGGCCGACCGCATGTTCGACATGGGCTTCCTGCCCGATGTAAAGCGCATCATCGCGGCGGTGCCGGCGCAGCGCCAGACCATGCTGTTTTCGGCGACCATCCCGATGGCGGTCGAGCAGCTTGCGGCGCACTCGCTCAGGCAACCCCAGCGCATCGCCATGGGACTCGCGCGCCCCGCGCGCACCGTGGCGCATGCCCTGTACCCGGTGCCTGCGCACCTCAAGAGTGCGCTGCTTCTCCGGTTGCTCAAAGAGACGAAGACCGATTCGATTTTGATCTTCACGCGCACAAAATACCGGGCCCAGAAGCTGGCACAACAGCTGGAGCGCGCCGGATACAAGGTCACCAGCCTGCACAGCAATCGCACGCAGGGCCAGAGGGAATCGGCGCTCAAGGGCTTCCGGAGCGGCTTCCATCACATCATGGTCGCCACCGACATCGCGGCCCGCGGGCTGGATGTCGAAAGCATCTCGCACGTGATCAACTTCGACATGCCGGACACCGCAGATGCGTACATCCACCGCATCGGGCGCACCGGACGCGCCGAGCGGTCCGGCGACGCATTCACGCTGGTCACGCCTGAGGACAACGACATGATCCGGACGCTTGAGCGAATCATGGGGGAGCCTCTGTCCAAGTTGACACTGCCGGACTTCGACTACTCCGTCGCTGCGCCTCCGAGGAGAGAGCGCGAAGCACGCGGGCGACCCAGTCGTCCGGTCCGCGCCGCGCCGACACCAAAGAGCTACGGGCGCAACCGCCTGGCGCCGCGCCAGCGCAAGTAGTCCCCGCGCAAAACATCCGAACTGAAACACTGCGGCTCCGTTGCCTCGTGGAACGGAGCCGCCGATGGTCGGGCAAGAACCTACCACTTCGCGCGCCTGGCCCGGGGCCTCGGACGAGAGGTCGCCCGCCTGACAGCCGGCTTCTGTGACCGCGCGGTTCAAATGAGGTTCAATTCGTCCTCGTGCAAATTCTTTAACACAAAGGGCACGAAGGACTCCAAGGGGGAACGAGGAATGCTCACTGCCCCGGCACCGGTCTGGTGCCGTGGGATGATCGCCTCCGAGGGCATGCAGGGCAGTTAGGGTGGCCTCTTGCAGGGCCCATGGCGACCGCGCGGTTCAAATGAGGTTCAATTGGTCCTCGTGCAGATTCTTAACACAAAGGGCACGAAGAACTCCAAGGGAGAACGAGGAATGCTCGCTGCCCTGGCACCGGCATGGGCGACGCGCCTGGATGATCGCTCGCCCGAAGGCACGCTTCGGCACGGGCAGCTTCGCCACGGATCGCGCGCTTGCGTGATCCGTCCTCGCGCAAAAGAAATTCAACGAGGAACAATCCCATTCTTCACGGGAGAGCCTGGCTATGGGCCGGAGACTTGCTGCCTGTGAAGCGGCAAATGTGGGGGTGAGGCGGTCCGCGCAACTGCATGCGGTGGCCTCGACGATGCCGTGTGCGATTAATTCAAGGGCGCTTGCGAGGGGCTTTGCAGGGAACCGGCGGGGATGAAGGAGTCGGCGCGCGTCTGAGTGCGCACGGGATGCGTTCCGCGATTCGATGGGGGAACGAATGAGGTTCCTGGGGATGGAAGGGGACAGAAATGGATGGGGAGGCACGAGGCGAGTATATAGAACATGTGTTCAGTAGTCAAGGGAAGAGGAGTCCACCGGTTACAGGATTGGAGTGATGGCGCCAGCGGGGGTGGGGGGCCGTACCTCATGAGCCGACAAGCTGATCCGCAGCTCACTCAGCCGATCCAGCCAAAGGTGCGGGTGATGGCCTTTTTCCATCCCGCCATCGCTGGTCGCTCGTCGGCCGCCATCTGCGGGCACCATTGCCTTGCCCGCCGTTCAATGGCACTGTTCGCCTGGACACATCATTCAGAACTACATGGGCCCTGTTTCCGCAGGGCTATTGCTGGAGACGAATATCGCTCCACGGCCAATATGGCAGACCGCTTTGTGACACAGGCCCTCTCTAGATTTCCACAACGGGCCGAGGCTCTTCGCCTGCGGACTTCACGGCTGCTTTGTATCGCCGGTAACGATATCGCCGGGGCTTCCATGTGCCGGGCGCGCAGTTTGAGGCAGGCACGGGGCAGCTTTCCGGAATTGTAGAGAGCTAAGAATCGGGGAAGGCGGACCGCATCTGCTGATACCTTAGCTAGAACCGGGCGGAATTACTGTCGGGTTGCTTTCTTTGCGTGCCAGAGGGGAGGGGTCTGATTGCGGCGGGCGCCAGAAGCGAAATCGACATCGGTGCCTGCACAGATACTGCGTGTAACGGCATGGGCTCCTCTGATTTTCCATTTGACAATTGAGGGCTTCATAGGGTATTATCAAGCCCATAATGGTAGATACCAACAGCCCAATTCAACCCAATAACCTAGATGCCGACGGGTTACCCCAGACTGACGACGGTCTGGTCATCGCTGGCGAGGATCAATACGGGCGAATCACGCTGCCTGCGCCCTTATATGTTCAGATCGCTGAAAGTCTGTTGCGGCGCATCGAGTTCGGGCGAACTGAAGCCGGGCGCCAGGCTGCCACCTGAGCGGGAGTTGGGTAAGACCCTTGGCGTGACGCGCTCAACCATCCGTGAAGCCTTCAACGTACTAGAGGAATCGGGGCCTCCTATCTCGTCAGCAGGGCCAAGGCACCTTTGTGACGACCCCCAAGATCGAGCGCCAAGCTGCAAAGCTCGTTCCTTTCACAAAGGGAATGGAGAAGCGGGGCTTCAGGACCGAAAACAGGATGATTTCGCTCCGGAACGTTGCTGCAGAAGCCTCGATAGCGGCAGAACTGCAGATCCGCGTGGGCGATGCGGTTTGTTTCATACATCGCATCCGACTGATAAATCGTACGCCTGTGCTTATGGAACGCTTGTTCGTCCCATGCGGCACATTCCCGAACTTGGAACGATTTGACTTTTCGAAGCGGTCCTCTACGAGGTGATGGAGACCGAATACGGTGTGGTGGTTTCTCGGGCGCGACAGAGCCTTGAGCCGGTTGCCGCCTCAGAGACGGAAGCCGCACTCTTGGAAATCGGTGTCGGCGCTCCCCTGATGCTGGAGTGGCGGCTAGCATTCGACCAGGCTGATCGACCGGTGGAATACGCCCGTGATCTGTTTCGCGGCGACCGTTTCCGTTTTGTGACCGAGGTCGCGCCACTTGGAGGTCTAGCGAAGACCTCTGCGAGGCCATCGGACGCCGCCGCTTAACTGCCCGCGAAGACAGGTGAGCTGTTTCGTGGCGGGCTTGAACAACTGAGGCACTAACCGTATGGCGCCCCGTGCCGGCGCCGAATGGCTTTCGCACATCGGTGAAGTCCGTAATCAAGCGGGCACCAATCAACAGGAGGCTAGGAATGGGCAAGATCAGCATGGTGATGTTCGACCTATCGGGAACAACCGTAGAGGATGACACGGGCGTACGGGATTGTCTCTATCAAGCGGCCGTGGAGTACAAGCTGAAAACCACCCCCGAAGAGATTCTTACCAACATGGGGACAAACAAGATTTACTTGTACCAGTTCCTGATTGCACGTCAGCGCGGCCGGAAGATCGATATCGTGGACTTCGAGCGGCAAAAGGACCCTGATACGCTGGACGAGGCGATGAAGATCTTCAACCGGTACTCGCAGCTCATGGTGGACCACTACAAGAAGGAGACTCGGGAAGTCCCGGGCGTGTCCGACGTGTTTCGCTGGTGTCATGCCCACGGTATAAAGGTTGCCACCGACACCGGATTTCATCGCGACGTTGTGAATGCGATCATGGACAAACTGGGATGGGTCCGCGACGGCCTTGTGGATCTTGCGGTTGATGTCGAGCACGTCCCGCAGGAGAGAGGACGTCCGGCGCCCTTCATGCTCTACCACGCGATGAGCGAACTCGACGTGCAGTCGATCCGCGAGGTCATCAAGATCGGCGACACACCCGCGGACATGCTCGAGGGTTGGAATGCGGGCTGCCGCGGGGTGATTGGAGTGCTCAGCGGACCCCGACCCGTCGAAGCCTGGGGCAAGTACTGGCACACTCACGTCATCCGCACCGTTGCAGACCTGCCTCAGCTCATCGAACAGGAATTCTAGTGGATCCGATAGGAGCGTAGTGCCATGACGACGACTTCATTGAAGCAAGAAATGGATGCGGCGACGATCATCGCCGATGAAAAGGAGTATGTGCTCCACAGCTTGGACCAGTGGCGAGCGCTACAACCCGTCGGTCATCGCTGGTGCCAAGGGATGCTACTACTGGGACCCCGATGGGAAACGCTACCTGGATTTCGCCTCGCAGTTGACCAACGTCAACGTGGGCCATCAGCACCCGCGGATCCTCTCGGCGATCAAGGATCAGGTGGATGCATTGTGCTACGTCCTCCCAGGAGTGGCCAACGACCGCCGCGGGCAATTGGCCAAGATGCTGGCGGAACTTGCTCCCGGGGATCTATGCAAGACGTTCTTCACCGCGGGCGGCGGGGAGGCTAACGAGAATGCACTGAAGATTGCTCGGAGCTATACCGGCCGCCAAAAAGTGTTGGCTCGCTACCGATCCTTCCACGGCGGGGGCTACGGCGTAAGCTCGGTGATGGGTGATGTCCGCCGCCTTGTTGTGGAACCGGGTGTACCAGGTGGAATCCGCATCTGGGATCCATACTGCTACCGCTGCTTCTTCAAGATGAAATACCCGGAATGCAACTTGTATTGCGCCGAAGCGATCCGTGAGTTGATCGAAGTCGAGGGTCCTGAAACCATCGCCGCCATCATCCTGGAACCCATCACTGGCAGCACTTGCCGCATTGTGCCGCCGGATGGCTATCTCCAGCGCATACGCAAGATCTGCGACGACTATGGCATACTCATGATACTCGACGAGGTCATGACGGGTTTCGGCCGCACCGGAAAGTGGTTCGCGTGCGAACACTGGGAGACCGTTCCTGACATCATGACCCTGTCCAAGGGCATCAACAACGGAACGCTCCCCATGGGCGCCGTGATGATCCGGAAGAAGATCGCGGACTACTTCGAAGACCACCTGCTATATGCCGGTCTGACCCAGTTCGGGAATCCGGTGCTGTGTGCCTCGGCGATCGCCACCATCGAGGTGATGAAAGAGGAGAATCTGGTCGAAAACTCCAGAGTCCTGGGTGACCACCTTATGGAGCGGCTCGCTCAGATCAAGGACAAGCATGCGAGCGTCGGCGATGTTCGCGGCAAGGGCTTGTTCGCCGCCATCGAGATCGTGAAATCGAAGGAGACCAGGGAGCCGTTGGTGCAATGGACGGTCAAGAACTATGAAGAGAAAGATCCCCTGATGTCCAAAATCATCAGCAAGCTGAAGGAGGACGGCCTGTTCGCCTACACGCGCTGGAATGTGCTCTTCATCTGTCCGCCCCTAAGTATTTCCCAGCAGGAACTGGACTGGGGGCTGGATCGTATCGACGACGCCCTCAAGCTTGCGGACGCGCATATCGCCAAATAGCCCGAAACGCGTTGTGCCCGACTTGAGGTCTGAGAGACAAGCGGGCTGTCAGGATCGACCCTGTCAGCCCGCCGCTCTTTTTGCCGTCCGTGACTGTGCCTCTGCGCCTGCCTTGGTGGCAGTTAGGATCGGACACAACCAGGCACGTTGCCTCTCGAGAGCATCAGGTGCCCGCGCTTACGACTGCGGTGCCGTAGTCGCCCCGCCTCTCAAGAAATTGAATGAGCAGTTGTGCCGCGAGCACGACGATGATGAGGTAGACGCTGTGCGAACAAGCCAGACCGTACTTTCCTTGCTCGGCCAAGATGTATATCTGTACGGAGGCCAGAGGGAATTTAGCCGAGGTAAGGAAAATCACTCCGCCTAAGGCCACCAAACCCGATACGAAGATATAGAGACTGCCCAGAAGCCACGGCCGCCGCAGAGCGGGAAAGACCACCCTTCGGAAAGTGTAGATCGGGCTGGCGCCGAGCGATGTGGCCGCTTCCTCGACAGTTACGTCCACTTTCTGGAGAACCGCCTGAGTCGGCGTGACTCCCCCGTACAGTCTGGTGAATACAATCAGCAGGATGATGACCCATAGGGTCCCGATCAAGGACATTTGTGGGACACCCAGTGGCTTATTGAAGGCCAGGATATAGCCGATCCCGAAGACAACCCCCGGCAGCGCCACGGTCAACATGATCAGGAAGTTGGAGAACCTGGAAAAGAGGCTCCGCGTCCTCGAAAGGACGTAGCCAACGATGACTGCCAGAAGGCCCCCTATGATGCCGGCGGTTCCCATGATCTTGACGCTCTCCATTATGAGCGGCAGCCCCAGCATGCTCCCAACGTCACCCTCTAGCATCCCTGCACTGCTGATACCCTGGCTCGTGAAGTAAGCCAGGGTCAAGGTGTTGTCTTGGCCCCAAGTCTTGACGACGGAACCCCAGATGATCGTGAGGTACATGGCCACGATGAACGTCGAGATGATCAGGCAGCCCGTTTGCAACAGGCGCCGTGGCGTCGGCGGCGTCTCGGGGATATAGGTCGTGCCGCCAGGCTCCTTGGTCGAGAATGTCCTCTTCGCAAGATACACGCTGCCGATGATGAAGGCGATCAGCGACGGAATGATCAGGATAATGCCCAACACAGAAGCTACACTGGTATTCTGGAATGCAACCATTTGGTCGTACATCACCCCCGCAATCATTGTCGATTCTCCCCCGATCACCCGCGGGTTCCCGAAGTCTTGCAGGCAGAGCGCGAATATGAGCAGAGCGGCCTGGAAGAGCCCTGGCGCACTCATCGGTAGCGTGACCTTCCGGAAGATGTCCCAATGGGTCGCCCCAAGGTTCTCCGCCGCCTCCTCCACCCGCGTATCCAGCTGCGCCATCGCCGAGTGCAGCACCACGTAGGCCACTGGCCCGTAGGTCAGCAACTGCGCGAGGATGATGCCTTGCATCCCGTATATGTTCGTTGTCGTTGCATTGATCAGGTGCAGCGACTGGTCGAGGAGCCCGTGCGTCAGGACGCCGTTTCGGCCGAACAGCATGACCAGCGCAAATGCCATGATCACCGGTGGCGAGACTAACGGCAACAACATCATCGCATTGAAAAACGACTTGAAGCGGCACGTGGTCCGGTTCACCACGTAGGCAAACATGAACGCCACCCCCACCGTGAAGATCATCGAGATGAACGCGATCCTCAGCGAACGCGTGATTGAACTCCACAGGTACGAGGTCGTGAAGACCGTAACATAGTGCTCCAGCGTCAGTGTCTCCACCGTCCCCGACCGGAGCCGCTCGAAATCCGCCGCCGGGATGTAGGGCTTCAGGCGGAACATGAACACTGCACGCTTTACGTTGAAAATCTCGAGTCGCAACGCCTGCTCGAACGTACTCCGCTCCCCCTGCGAGAGTTGTTGAAGCTTCGCCTCCACCCCGTTTTCGTCCAGTCCCGCCAGCTGCAGGCGATCCGCCAAACCACTGTCTTCCGCTGCCAGCGTATAGACGGCCAGCTTGTCTTCTGCTGTGAACTTCGCCAACCACTCCTGTTCCCAGCTCGCCTGATCGCTCTCCGGAACGTTGACGAGTAACTTCTGAATCTCCAGCTTCAGCTCGGACTCCGCCACCGGCCGCTCGCCAATCGCACTGGCTTTGAACAACATCAGCACTGGGATCAGGATGAACACGCACAAAAGCACAACAATCGTCCAGAAGGCAACTTTCATGATGGGGTCTCGTCTCCGGTCCTGCTATGCCGTGGCTAGGCTCATCGTCCTTTCGACATCCATTCTCTTCTCGAGATGGCTGATGATGTACTGGCTGGCCAGGACAATAAGGATCAGGTATGTACTCTGCACGCAGGCCAGTCCGTATCTGCCCGCCGCGGCATTCAGATAGATCTCGATCGATATCAGTTTGTGGCCTGCAGACTGCAGGAAGATCACTCCGCTGAGCGCAACCAGTCCGGAGACGAAGATATACAGACTGCCAAGTAACCAAGGCCGCCGCAGGGCCGGAAACACCACGCGCCGAAACGCATAGATCCTGCTGGCTCCCAGCGAGATGGCTGCCTCCTCAATCGAAACATCCACTTTCTGCAGAATGGCCTGGGTGGGCGATACCCCGCCGTAAATGCGCGTGAATATGACCAGCAGGATGATGATCCACGCGGTGCCGGTCAGAGCCAGCGCCGGTACGCCAAACGGGTTGTTGAACGCCAGGATATAGCCAATGCCAAAGACCACGCCCGGAAGGGCCACCGTCAGCATGATGATGAAGCCAGGCACCTTGATCAGAGCGGATTTCGCTCGCTCGAGGACATAACCGGTAACCACGGCCAACAATCCACCGACGGCTCCAGCGACGGCCATGATCTTGACGCTGTCCCAGAGCAGCTGGATGACGTCTGTGGGCTCTGCTTCCATGTATGAAGCCGTTCCCGACGTAACCCCCAGGTAATTGGCCAGCGTCAGATTGTTGTCGAGGCCCCATACCTTCACGAAGGATCCCCATATGATGGTACCGTACATGAGCAGAATGAATAGCGAAACGGCGAGGCACGAACCCTCAAGCATCCTCCGCGCCGGCTTGGGAGTCTCCGCAATGTATCCGAGTCCAGTGGGCTCCTTGGATACATAGGATCTGCGCGATATGATGGCGTTGCCGCCCACATAGGCTAAGAGCGACGGAACCAGCAGGATGACCCCAAGGACCGCGGCGATGCTTGTATCCTGGAATGCCACCATTTGGTCGTACATCACCCCCGCGATCATTGTCAATTCTCCCCCGATCACCCGCGGGTTCCCGAAGTCTTGCAGGCACGAGGCAAAGATGATGAGCCCCGCTTGGAACAAGCCGGGCACGCTCATCGGTAGCGTGACCTTCCGGAAGATGTCCCAACGGGTTGCCCCCAGATTCTCCGCCGCCTCCTCCACCCGCGTATCCAGCTGCGCCATCGCCGAGTGCAGCACCACGTAGGCCACTGGCCCGTAGGTCAGCAACTGCGCGAGGACGATACCTTGCATCCCGTATATGTTCGTTGTCGTTGCATTGATCAGGTGCAGGGACTGGTCGAGGAGCCCGTGTGTCAGGACGCCGTTTCGGCCGAACAGCATGACCAGCGCAAATGCCATGATCACCGGCGGCGAGACTAACGGCAACAACATCATCGCATTGAAAAACGACTTGAAGCGGCACGTGGTCCGGTTCACCACGTAGGCAAACATGAATGCCACCCCCACCGTGAAGATCATCGAGATGAACGCGATCCTCAGCGAACGCGTGATTGAACTCCACAGGTACGAGGTCGTGAAGACCGTAACATAGTGCTCCAGCGTCAGTGTCTCCACCTTCCCCGACCGGAGCCGCTCGAAATCCGCCGCAGGGATGTAGGGCTTCAGGCGGAACATGAACACTGCACGCTTTACGTTGAAAATCTCGAGTCGCAACGCCTGCTCGAACGTACTGCGCTCCCCCTGCGAGAGTTGTTGAAGCTTCGCCTCCACCCCGTTTTCGTCCAGTCCCGCCAGCTGGAGGCGATCCGCCAAACCACTGTCTTCCGCTGCCAGCGTATAGACGGCCAGCTTGTCTTCCGCTGTGAACTTCGCCAACCACTCCTGTTCCCAGCTTGCCTGATCGCTCTCCGGAACGTTGACCAGCAATTTCTGAATCTCCAGCTTCAGCTCCGACTCCGCCACCGGCCGCTCGCCAATCACACTTTCCTTGAAGAGCAGCATCACCGGCACGAGTATGAAAACCAGCAGCAGCCCGAATATCGCCCAGAAGGTCAGCTTCATCTTCTTATCGCCTGTGGCCCATGCACGCCTCGACCGCGGACTATGGGTCGCTGTGGTCGGAGCTTAGAAGCTCCTCCAGGAAAGCCCGGGTCCGCAGCACGGCAGCCCCGCTGTCGTCGCCCGTCTCGTTCAGCTCGATGATATTCAATCCCGTGAAACCTTCAAAGAAGCTGCGCACTTTGCTGAAATCAATGACGCCCAAAGCGGGCTCACAATGATCGCTCCTGACACCCTTGTTGCTGCTGAAATGAATGTGGTTCACGTAGTCCCCCACGACGCCGATGGTCTCTGCTAATCCGTCAACCAGTGCTGCATGGTTCGTATCCAGCGTCACACCGATCAATGACAAATCGATCGCGCGGCACATTTCGAGAAAGCCGATGATCTTCGGATTGACCGAGCCCTTCTCATGGCACAGATTTTCGACGCTGACCCTGACGCCTAGATCCTGGCCTCGCAAGGCGCAGCGCTGCAAGGCCAGAACGTTTTGCTCGATGGCGGTCCTTAGATAGGACGGTGAGAATTCGCCGATCACCCTGCCCGGATGGACGACCACTGTCGCGGCTTCCAGGCGAGCTGCCAGTTCCAACGCAGCCATCACCGCCTGCTCGGATCTTTCCCTCTCCGTCCAACGCTGGATCGGAGAAGTTGATATTTCCGGGACTATGCACGCTGAAATTCACCGCCCCGCTCGTGCTGAGGGACTTCATCCATTCAAGCGTCCCTGGACTGACCCGGCTTGGATCAAAGTTGGTCGAATTGACCTCCAATTCAAAGGCACGAAATTCATGCTCAAGGCAGAACTGCAGGATTTTGTCAATCGGCCACTCCGAAGGAAAACAGCAGCTTGAAAAGCCGATTGTGCCAGCCGGGGCCTTGCGCCCCGTCCGATTCACAGTGTCTCCTTGAACATGCGGATATGCCGTGCAGGAATGCTGAGGACGAGCGGGTCCCCGTTGCTAAAAGATCGGCTGCCTCTTTCTTCGAGCGGCAGTTCTATCGTGATGGTTTGTTCATCATGCTCAGTCACGGTTTCGATCTGGAACGAAGTCCCCAGGAATGTCTCGAAGGTAAATTTGACGTCGAGGATGAGGCCTCGTGAAATCGCCTGGAAGCTCACTTCGTTTGCTATGTAGGCCGATGTGCTGAGGCCGGAACGATAGCACCACTCGCGGCTCGCTGCCTCAGTTCCGGCGGGATTTCGAGTTCGTAAGTTGCCGATCCGAACCTCAGCGAGTTTGTGCCCTTGGATCTCGCAGGTCAGAAAGTTTGAGCGACCGATGAAATCGCTCACGAACTGGTTCCCAGGCTGCCTGTATATCTCGATGGGCGAGCCGCACTGCTGTATCAGCCCTTGATTCATGACGGCGATCTTGTCGGAAACTGCAAGCGCCTCTTCCTGGTCGTGGGTCACGTAGACCGTCGTGATATGCAAGATCGACTGCATTCTGCGAATTTCTTTCCGGATCTCGACCCTCAACTTGGCATCCAGGTTCGAAAGCGGCTCGTCGAGAAGCAGGACCGACGGCTCGATGGCAAGCGCGCGCAGCAGTGCCACCCGTTGCTGCTGACCGCCGGAAAGTTGCGCAGGGTACCGGTCTGCTAGGCCGTCGAGGTGTCCCAATTCGAGCAATTCCTGTACCTTGTGTTTGATCTCGTCGTTGGCCTTCTTACGCAGGCGCAGCCCGAAGCAGATGTTCTCGAAAACGCTGAGAGTAGGAAAGAGCGCATAGCTTTGGAAGACCATCCCCATGTTTCGTTCGCGGGCAGGGACATGAGTGATGTCCTTGCCGTCGACGAAGATTTTTCCCTCAGTGGGTTCGGCGAAGCCGGCGATCATTCGAAGCGTTGTGGTCTTGCCACAGCCGCTGGCGCCGAGCAGGCTGAGAAACTCGCCCTTGGCGATGGCCAGCTGCAGGTGATCGACCGCCTTCGTAGTCCCGAACTTCTTGGTCAGATTGCGTAGTTCCAGGTGAGCCATGCTCTTTGCCCTTCTAACGTTCGCGGAGGACTTCCTACCGTGCTGTCTTCGGTTGGGTTCTATTCATACCGGAGTGGGAGGTTGCAGTGGCAACCTCCCACTCCTTTCAACTCATTTGTGATGTCGCTCAATCATGGAAGGCGCGCACTCACTTGGAGTAACGTGCCAACCAGTCATTGGCGAATTTGTCTAGGTCGTAGGTCTTCTTCAGCTTGTACAGAGTGAGATCCGACAGGACAGGTTTGATGCCGGAAACCACGACCACATCGGGGCGGGTCAAGACCGCGGCCACCTTGGCAAGCTGGAACATGCCCTCTTTGCTGATCAGGTAGTCGATGAACAACTTTCCAAGCTCCGGATTGGGGGCGTCGTTGATCAAAGCGGCCGTCTCGACCGTGTAGCAGGTGTTCTTCGGGAAGACCACCTGCACGGGGAAGCCCTCGCCTGCCAGGCCGATGATCGCCGTATCGTACGTCATGCCGATGGCGACCTCGCCGCGTGCCGCCTGCCGGCCGGCCGCGCCGCCGGAGCTGTTGTACTGGAACACGTTCTCATTCAGCTTGTCGATGTAGTCCCAGCCGTTGTTCATATCGTACAGGCACGTCATGAACGTCATTCCGGTGCCGGACTGAGCGGGCGATGCGACGCCGACCAGGCCCTTGTACTCTGGTTTCACAAGATCGTCCCAGGTCTCAGGCACGGCCAAGCCCTTCTGGGTCAGGGTGTCGGTGTTGGCGGCCCAACCCATCAGGGTTACGTCAGCGCCGGTGTAGAAGTTATCCGTGTCAACAAACTGGGAATCGACGGCCGCCACGTCTTTCGGAGCATAGGGCTGAATTGCGCCCTTATCTTTCAAGGTGATCATGTAGCTCTCGTACAGTCCCCAGATTACGTCCGCTTTCGGGTTGTCCATTTCGGCGAGAACTCGCGACGCGATCGGGCCTGATGACATGTTGACGCGCTCGATGTTGATTTTGGGGTATTTGATCTGGAATCCCTCGAGCACGTCCGCTTCCATGACCTCATTGGCGGCGGTATAGAGCGTAAGCGTCCCCGAGATGTCTTCGGGTTTGACCTCCGTCGGTGCCGGAACAGCCGTGGGCGGGGGGGCTTAAGTTGGGGCCGGTCCGGCCGGCGGAGCCGCAGTGGGTGCAGGGGGCTGGGCACAGCTAGCTAGTGCCACCGCGGTCAATACGAGAAGAACAAACAAGCGCTGGCCAAATCGGGAAAACTGGTGGTTTTTCATGGCTTCTCCTTGACTTGCATTACGGAATGGGTTCGTGCTCTTATGCGCTCGGAAACCGGGCGCCGAAGGCCATGACCAACCTGTAAAAGGACTAAGCCACCAATGACAATGGCTACTATTGGTTTAGTGGTATGTACCAATTTACTACACGGGCCGCCAACTGTCAAGTGCGGTTCTCATGGCGCCCCTGGCCCTCGGCGTGAATTGGGAAGCGGACGCTTTACAGATTGCGCAAAGCGGAGCCTTCCTGAGCTGCCTTGCGTCCTCCTGCAACAAAGCCGACTGTCGGTTGTCGATCGGCGGAAGTATCCAGCCTCTGCACCAGCTGCCAGGTAGCGGTTCACGTGGCAACGCTTGGTGCATCCCGTCGCTCCGCATGCCGGACTTTGAATAGGAACAGGGCGCGGCGGGGCCAGGGGTGTAATCGCTTATAATCCTGCCGCCATGAATTTCCTGATAACGGGCGCGGCCGGCTTCCTCGGTACTTCGCTCGCAAATCACCTTGCCCGCGAGGGACAGCAGGTGCGGGGGCTGGACGACCTCTCCACAGGCGATCCGCAGGCGCTTGCGCCGGACGTGCATTTCACGCGCGGAGACGTCAGTGACCGCCCGAAGCTGTGGACTCTGCTGCAGGAGGTGGACGTCGTCTATCACCTGGCAGCGCGCGTCGCGGTTCCTGAGTTCGATCCTGTATCCGCGCGACTACAACACGGTAAACGTCGGCGGCACGGTGGCGCTCATGGAGGCCATGCGCGATGTGGGCGTTCGCCGCGTTGTGCTGGCTTCGTCGGGGGCTGTCTACGGGGACCAGGGGGAGCAACCGCTCAACGAGACCGCGACGCCCAATCCGCGTTCGCCTTACGCCGTGTCCAAGCTGGCTGCCGAATACTACGTCCGGACCATCGGCAGCCTGTGGGGCATCGAAACGGTCAGCCTGCGCATCTTCAATGCCTACGGACCCGGTCAGCGTCTGCCGGCCTCGCATCCGCCCGTGGTGCCGTACTTCCTGCGCCAGGCGCTTCGGAACGGCACGCTCGTGGTGCACGGCGACGGGACCCAGACGCGCGACTACGTCTACGTGGACGACGCCATCAGCGCGATGGTGGCGGCATCGACCGCACCCGGCGTGAGCGGCCTGGTGATCAACGTCGGCTCGGGAGTCGAGACCAGTGTGACCGACCTGATGAAGCTGGTCCTTGAGGTCACCGGCGGCAAACCCGAGGTGCTCTATAATTCGCAAAACTCGGGCGGCGTCTCGCGCATGGCCGCGGATTCGCGGCTCGCCCGGCAGAAACTCAATTTCAACCCATCGATCAAGCTCGAAGACGGTTTGCGACTGACGCTTCAGCGCGATGCGCGGCTAAATGTGAAATGAGGCCGACTTCCACGGGGAGCCGCGCTGGCGAGATTCACAGGGTCCGCAGGCGCCCCAAGTCGACCTCAATCCTCGGCTACAAGTTCTATGACCGACCCACCTTGACGGTCGCGCGCGATCTGATCGGGTGCCGGATCGTGCGCGTTTCGAGAGGGCAGCGGCTTTCCGGGCTCATCACGGAGGCCGAGGCCTATATCGGCGAGCAGGATCTCGCTTGCCATGCCAAGGCCGGCCGGACAAAACGAACGGAAGTCATGTATGGGCGACCGGGTCATGCATACGTGTACTTCACCTATGGGAACCATTGGATGCTGAATGTGGTCACCGAGGATGAGGACTCTCCCGCCGCGGTGCTGATCCGAGCCATCCAACCCGTCGAGGGCGCTGGGTTGATGTCCAGGCGCAGGCACGGTCGCGATACGCACGGGCCCGGCAAATTGACGCAAGCCCTCGGTATTGCGAAGGCCGAAAACGGAGATGATCTTACGCGAGCAAATTCGGGATTGTGGATTGAAGCCGGCTGGCGGGTTCCCGATTCGCTCGTCACTCGGGGGCCGCGTGTGGGTTTGAATACAGTACCGGAACCCTGGAAATCGAAGCCCTGGCGGTTCCTGGTCCAGGGCTGGCACGTGGAGATCGACGAGTAAGGAACCCGCATCAAAGAGGAGGCGTCATGGGTCTACTGGATGGCAAGACGGCACTGATCTTTGGTCTGGCAAACGAACGCTCCATAGCCTGGGGCATTACGCAGGCCATGCACCGGGAAGGCGCGCAGATTGGAATCAGCTACGCAGGCGAGGCGCTCGAGCGTCGAGTCCGGCCGCTGGCTGAGCAGATCCAGTGCAAATGGGTGGAAGAGTGCGACGTCACCAAGGACGACCACATAGCGGCCATTGCGGAGACGGCTCGGAAGGATTTCGGGCAAATTGATGTATTGGTGCACTCGATCGCCTTCGCGGGACGAGATGAACTGAGCGGTCCCTACTACAATACGACGCGCGAGGGCTTCAAGACGGCCATGGATATCAGCGTGTTTTCGTTCGTGGCGCTGGCCAAGGCATTCAAGCCGATCATGCGGGCGGGCGGCTCGCTGATCTGCATGACCTACTACGGCTCCGTCAAGGTCGCCCCACACTACAACGTCATGGGCGTGGCGAAGGCGGCGCTCGAATCCAGCACGCGCTATCTGGCATATGATCTCGGGCCCGAGAAGATCCGGGTGAATGCGATCTCGGCGGGGCCGATCCGGACGCTGGCTGCCGCCGGAGTGGGGGGCTTCCGCGACATGTACAAGCAGTTCGCCGGGGTCTCGCCGCTACGTGAGAACATCACGATCGAGGATGTGGGCAACGCAGCCGTGTTTCTGGCCTCGGATATGTCCAGCCGGATAACCGGCGAAGTGCTGTATGTCGACTCGGGCTTCAATGCGGTCGGAGTGCAGATGCCGATGGACCAGCCGGAGGGCGGGGCGTAGAAACGTCGGGCCCCGCGAAGATTCGTGTACGGGCATGCGCCGTCCGGCAGCCGCATCGAGCGGCGTCAAAATTGCGTGTAGATAAGAAGTCATCGCGCGGTGATGAGACCATCATCACCGCGCGATTTGCACATCTTTGCAGGCGATAGGACCTCCTGCCGGCACGACCCGTCGAATGGACATACGCAAAGACACATCTGTGCGCCGGGCATCAAGGTCGTGGGACAGAAGCCTGGTTTTGGAGCTTCTTGTCCTGGCCTTGACGATATGGGTGGCACACTATTTCCACTTTGGTTCACTCGGTCTGTACGAGGACGACTATTCGCACACGAGTCCGGCCTTAGGTTGGGGGTTCCGGGATCTTGTCAATTCCTCGGTCGGCGAGCTAGCCGTCTGGGATCTGGGCCGACCATTGGGCTTCATCCTGGGACCGCTTTTGGCTTTCGTGGGCGCCCAGTTGGGGGGCCTGCGTGCCATGTATATCATTGCTTACCTGGTGCAGGCAACCAACGGCGTGCTCTTCTACTTCTTGATGAGGAGAATTGGCCGGGGGAATGTCGCGCTGATCGGCGCGTTGATCTTCGCCCTCTTTCCTGCAGACACAACTCACACGTTCCTGATGCACGCCTTCGGCCTGCACACATCGCTCACATTCCTGCTGGCCGCGACGCACAGTTATCTCTCCGGCCGCAAGACCCTGGCGTACGGGCTGAGCGTGGCCTGCTTGCTGATCTATGAATCGCCCTACGCCGTTTTCCTGGCCGTGCCGCTGCTGTGCGAACCATGGGACCGGAAGTTCGTCAAGGAGTTAAGGCGCCATGTTTTCGTGTGGGTGGCGATCCTTCTGGCCGTTGTTGCCATCCGGGCGGCCTTGGGTGAGGGCCGCATCGAGGACCTGGGATCAAGCGCCTCCAGCCTGGTGGTGACGGGCCTTCACATCATTGCGGCCATGGGAATTGGGCCGGCGACAAGCCTGGCGATGTTCTGGCAGGGCCCCAGCTGGACGCTGCTGCACTGGAATCGTGAGCTGACTTTCGTGTTTGTTGGCTGCCTGATTATGTTCGCCTGGGTCCTGTGGCGGTCAAGGTCCGGATTCCTTGAGTCCGAAATTCCCGGGTCGTTCCAAGTTCGCCCTCTATCTGGCGGTCGTGAAGCACGACGTTGTACGATCTCGCGCCCGCAGACCGCCAGGCTGCTCGTGACGTCACTCGTCATGCTTGGCCTAGCATACGCGTTCTCGTTCACACACTACCCACCGACGGCTACCTATGGCAGACTGACGTCGGTTCACTTGGCTGCGGCTTTCGGCGGCGCCCTCCTTTTCGCCTGTCTTGTCTCGCTGTTTCTTTCTCTTGCGGCATCCCGCCAGCTCGGTGCTGGAGCCATTGTTCTCGTCGCAGCTTACCTGTCCTGGGTGACTGCCTATCGAGTCTCGATCCAGCAGGATTTTGTAAGAGCCTGGGACAATGAGCGCAGATTCTGGTCGAGCGTCGTTCAGCAGGTCCCGGATCTGGCTGATGGCACGATCATCCTCGTCACGAAGGCAGACCTGCCGACCACGCATTTCATTGCTACCAATTCCTGGGCCGATCCGATCGTGCTGGAGCAGGTCTTTAGATTCCCTGATGATTGGCAGAGACCCCCGCGCCTGTTTGTCGTGCAGGGCAACTGGACGAAGTCTGTGGTCCGTGAAGGCGACCAATTGCAGTGGCAAGTGCCCGCCGCCACCTGGGACACGCATTGGGAGGCGTTGCCCGATTCAAATGTGGTCCTGCTGACGATGGAAAATGGAACTCTGGTCCGTCAATTCGACGACATTCAGATGCATCGGCTCACGCTGCATCTCAAGCCCTTGTTTCCCAACGCAGGATCGGCTTTGCCTCGCGGGGCGCTCTATCCGCTGCTGATTTGCGCGACCAACTAATCCACGGGCGGAACCGGCGTGAGGCCTGCCCGTGCTGCCCGAAGCGAGAAAACGGCGGACCGGGCTAGGGCTTCGCGGTCAACGCCACGCTCAAAGCGTTCAGCGTGTCGTAGTACGGCAGGATGCTGGGAATGTAGTGGCGCTCGTCCCTGGCATGCGGGCCAATGCCCGACTGTCCCCAGACAACCCCCTGACCGTCTGGAGCAAAGCGGGCTGAAGTGCCGGCCAGTTTCTTGCCTATCCTGGCTTCGGCACCCGATGCTTGTTTGACGGCGCCCAGCAGCGCCAGCAACGCCGGGTTGTCCGGCGAGCAGGCTATGCCGTTTTCCATGGCAAGCATGCGGAGTTCCAGTGTGTTCTTGCCGCAAAAAGCTTCGATTTCCGCCTGCATGGCCCCCACGTCATCCTGGGGGATGGGACGGATCTCCACGCCAAGCACGCCCTGCGCGGCCGAGATGTTGTAGATACCGGGTGTTCCCACATTGAGAAATGGGAATCGCGCCTGTGATACCCAGCCATCCCCGGCCTGACGCGTGAGATGGCGCCCGAAGATTTCTTCCAGCATTGCGCGTGCCGCAATCAGACGTTCCGACAGGTCGCCGGCGGCCGAACGCACACCCGTGTGGCCCTTGACGCCGCGTGCCAGCAGTTCGAAGCGCATGATCCCGCGGTTTTCCGTGCAAATCTCGCCGAAGAGCTCGTCGCCCTGTTCACCCGTCCGCTCGCCAGCGATCAGGAGTTGCGGCGTGAAGTCGTTTTCGTCTTTGGAGCAGCTTCGAGTACATGCGGCGTTCCCATGGCCTCGGATTCGCCGTTCTCTTCGTTGCCGACCAACAACAGGGAGATGGAGGGGAAGTCTTCCCCGAGCGCAGCAGGTCCTTCATCCAGACCAGATAAGTTGCGACAACCGTCTTCATGTCCGAGGCGCCGCGGCCCCACAGATAATCGCCTTCGATGCGCGGCGAGAACTGGCCTTCATCCGGCTCGGGTTCCACCACATCGAAGTGGCCCGACAGGACCGTCGTGCCGGGCGTCGCGCCCGGGAAACGCGCGAACACGGCGGGGTATTTGCCGTCGAAGTAGCGCACGTCGGCACCGCCGTCCTTCAAATAATCGTAGACCAGGCTCCCGGCGCGCCGGACTTCCTCCAGACGCTCGTTCGGGCAAGCGGTCACCGATGGGATGCGAATGAGCTGCCGGGCCAGGTCGATGATCTCGGCGGTCTTGTCGGCGTACGTGACGTCGATACTGGGTCTGGCCGCAGCATGGAATTGCACGGGCAAGTCAGGGCGGGCGAAGGATGGAACGGCCGCGTGCCGAAGGAATTCCCCAATCTTGTCGGAATCCATGGCCGGCAGACCGACCTCGGATGAGATCTCTTCCACGTCGTTACTTACCTGCCTCTCGCGGGCTTGGGCGAGGCCCCGCAGCAGATCCACCGGCACTTCCGTCTGCGTGCCCAATTGCGTTTGAAGCTGCGCCCGCATGCGCTCGGCCGTATTTGGGGCGCCGGCAGCCATTTCGACAAGCGGGGTCAGCTCATCCGATAGTCCCAAGGCATCGCCCAGAGGGCGCAGTTCGTCGATAAGCCAACTCAGGAAGAGGCGCATGGCGACCGGCTTGCCGGTGAGCGGGTTCTGGATCTCGAGCGCGCAGGCCGTCGCGGGCCGCCAGCAACTCGTTGGCCCGCGCCCGCGCGATGTCCTCGCTGTCATAGCGAAAGGAGCGGGCAAACTCGGGGTCGCCATACAGACGGATCAGGAGCAGGTGCTTAAGCGTCAGGTTGGCGATGTCGACTTCCAGCGGATGGCAGCCATCGTCGGTCCGGATTTCAACGCGGCCCATCGGGATGTTGATGCGGGCGCGCAGGTTCTGTTGTTCAATTCGACGGGCCATCTCTTCTGCCGGAACGCTCTCGCCAATCGAGTAAAGGCCGTGGGAGTACAGGTCCTGCAATTGGTCGCCCGTCGTCGAGATGAGCCTTTCGACCGGCTCGGCAAATGACCGTGCCCGCACCGGGGTCCAGTTATTGTTGCCGAAGCGAACCCCGCGTTCGACCAGATCGTACGAAAGGCTCTTGTAGTCCTTGTAGGAGCGATAGAGGTCTGGCAGGTCAATCTCAGGCGGATTTGGAAACGTCAGATTTCGCACCGAATCGTTTTCGGTCAGCGCCACGATCGGGCGCCCATCCCGCGTCTGAGCCTGAAGCGGCGTGGAGGCGGAAGTGGCGATGAACAGCGCAGCAAACGCCCGGAGCAGGCGGGTGGCGGTGATGTAAAACTCGGACTTGTACTGATCCACGTGCCGGCTGCCGCGAGCTGCAGCCGACATGTGCATGAAGTCCCAGGCGAACAAGGGATCGGGCAGCGACAAATTGACGTGAATGCCGGCGGTCGCGAGCCCTTCGCCATACAGGTCAACGCAGCGTTCCAGGTAGCGGCGCTTGGCAATTCCCCAGCTACCCGGTATGGAGTCGTGCCCGATGGACGGCAGAGAAAGCAGGTTGCCGTGCCAGGCGTACAGGCGTTCGCCGAACTGCGTACCGGAGCGGGCCAGAGCGTTGAGAAGCACCGCCTCCATCAACCGCGCTTCGTAGACGGCGCCGCGCGGACTGTAGTATGGGCGGGTGGCGAACTCAACCATCCAGTGGAAGACTTCTAGCTGCGAGAAATCGCGCAGCCATGCCGGCAGAGCTTTCGGACCGCAGATAGTCGACGAAGGACTGCTGGGCTGGGCCGGAACCGACCGTCAAGAGCGGGCGGAATTGCTCGTCCAGCAAGTTCCATTCCACTTCGAATCCATTCAGACCGCCCGCCGGCTTGTCCTTGGCCCCGGCCTCCAGGGCAAGCTGGTATTTCTCGGCAAAGCGCTTCGCGTCGAAGCTCATAAGGCATTCCATCTGCGGGGAGCCAGCCCAGGGGCCCCAGTCACGGTGAGACCTTTCCATTCATGCTTCGGGTTGGATTTCACTGCTTCAGCGATTCCAAACCTGCGACCAATCGCTCGAAGGCACCCTTTGTGCGTTCCGCCGGCGTGGCATACGAGAAGCGGATCCAGTCGCCGCCGAACGGTGAGAAGAACGCACCCGGCACGATCGCCACGCCGAAGCCTTCGGCGAGGTAGAGGCCGAGGGGCTCGCTGTCCGCCCAACCCTTGGCTTCCAGGAATTCGCCCACGTTGATGAATGAATAGTAGCCCTTGCCGATCACGTACTGAAAGCCCCTGGCCTCCATAAGGGACTTCAGCACTTTTCGGCTGGCGTTGGTCGGCTCGACAATTGTGCGTGAGGCCTCAGCATAGCCCATTTCGTAGGCAGCCATGGCGACGGCGAGCGAGAAGTAGCTCGGCATGACAGAGTGCGAGGCGCGTGCGACGATGAACTTGACGACTTCCTCAGAGGCGATCAGATGGCAATTGCGGATGTTCGAGCCTCCGAGGCTCTTGGTGATACCGTCCAGGAACATCAGGTGTGCGCGCTCCTCGACAGAGAACTGCTTCAAGAAGGCATTCAAGTCCATGGGGGCTTCATCGGTCACGTAGTGATACATCCAGTCGAACAGTACGAACGGTATCCCGGCTTGGAGGGCGGCTCGCGCCAGGGAGGCCTGCTGTTCGGGCGACACGGTCATGCCGGTGGGATTGTCGGGGTTCGTGATGATCAGTCCAGCGACTTTGCGCCCGGACAGGGCCGCGAATTCCACGCAAGCGCGGATGCCGTCCTCCGAATACGCCCAGCCGTTGGCCGGCTCGCCCGGCGACCACAGGACGTTGGCGCCGATGCCGTAAGGACCCCAATTGTAGGAGATCCACGGCACACGCGACACGGCGATGAGGTCGCCTTCGCGGCCGTGGCCTAGACTGAGCATGGCCTGGTAGGCCTTGACCAGCGCGTCCCTGCCTCCGCAAGTGCCGATTACATTGCCTGGGCCGTATCCGAGCGCCGGATCGAGATGCCAGTATTTCTCAACGACCGTCTGGCGGAAGGCCACAGTGCCAAACGGCATATCGTAGGCGGAGCCATGCTCGATCTGCATTTGGGCGGCCTTCTCCAGCAGGGGGCGCGGTACGCCGGTCAGCGATGCGCCGCCATCGCCCTGGGAGGCGTCGAAGACCGGCGATCCCGGGTTCTTCTCCAAGTAGACCTTGAGCGACTTGTTGATCAGGAACATGCGGCTGGGTGGAATCGCCATCATGTCCTTCAAATGACCGCTCACCGGGACGAGGTTCGCCTCCGGGACAGCGTAAACGGGGATTGTGTTGGACGGGTTCATCGTTTTCCTCCTGGTATTAAGAAAAGCGCCCCATTCGTATGGGGCGCTTCAGCTTCCTCTCCGTGCACATCCACTTCGGACTACCTCCACGGAACGCGATCCCATGACGAGCAAGGAGTTGTGTTTCCTAGATTAGCATCAGCGTCCGGGCGGTAGTTGTGCATATTGTGCTGGAATATATCATCCCGCCCCGACGCTGTCAAGTTTTCGCGCTGGACGGGGCATTGCTGCTCATCCGAAGACGCAAGCAGGACCAGGTTCGGAGTGTTGCCTACGGCTGTCGACATATCCCACGGGCACTTGTTGAACCCCCAATTCTAGGCTGTTGAAAGAGGCGCGTTGAGGGCCCGCCATTGTCCGGATAGTTGTCGAATGATCGCTGCAAGCAGCGCCGGTCCCCAAATCAGACCAAAGGAGAGAGCCTGTTCCTGTAATGGCGAAAGTGGGCTGCGTCCGTCGGCCGTTCGTGTCAGAACGAAATTCATGATCATGTTCGAAGTCAAGGCGCCAAAGGCCAGCCAGGGCACGATCGAACGGGTGATGCGGCTATTTGGCAGAAGAGCAGCCGGCGCCACGAGCCACAGGACGTACCAGTGTTGGAACCAGTATGACCCGACGAGGAGATACAGGAGGCTGGTGGCCGCGAGCCCCCGCCACAACGCGTGATCGGCCTGCTCGGCAGTGAGCACCGGCGCGCGCCAGCGCTTGGCGAGCAGGCCGCAGGCAACCAGTGCAATCAGGAGGGCTCCAGCGCCGAACAATCCGGTTGAGAGTTGGATGCTGAATTGACTTGCGCTGGTAAACGTCCAACCTCGGAGCTGCACCAAGAGGTATTTCAGAATCGCCGAGGACGAATTCGCCAAATAGGCCGAACGCTCATTCAGCATCCGTGGCAGGCTCTGCCAGCCGCCGAACGGGGCGTAGGCCAGCCAGGACAGAGCCAATCCGCCTACGGCGCTCCCCAGCCAAATCTTCAGTGCCTGTCGCCAACCGTACCGCCCGGCAATCCACAGCGCGCATACCGGAATCCAGATGAGGGCCGTCAGTTTTACGTGCGCCGCCAGAACGAGGGCCATCAGTGCCCAAAAGGGACGTCCTCGCTGGAGGAGCCACCAGCCCAGAAGAAGCAGCACCAGCATGGCCGCGTCGTTGTGCGCCCCCAAGGCGCTTGCCACTACGGTCAGCGGATTCCACAGCCAAGTCGCCAGCGCCCGCGGGACGAGTTCGGGCCGTCGGCGCGCGACGGTGCTCGCAATCACCCAGCCTGCGAGCCCGGTCATACCGATGGCCAGGAGGCGATAACCAGTGATATAGGACGCCAAGAGCCGGCAGGAGGCATCTGATCCGGGGCAGGTTGGGCTGGACGGGGACCACCATCCAAGCACGGTGCCGGTCTCGCGGACAGCGCCCGCAACGGCTGCGCTGGCGGCCTCCCAAACAGGGCCGTAGGTGTCGACATTCTTGTACCATGCCAAGTAACGCGCGTAGGGTGCTGACGGGCCGAAATCATTTGGGACGTCAACCAGTGGGTTGGCGCCGTATTCCGTCATCAGCCGGCCCCTAAACAGGTAGTCGAAGATATCGTGCGATTCACCACCGGGGGCCCCAAACAGCAGTGCAACTGAGCAGGCAAACCAGGTCACGACGATAAGCAGCACGACGCCCTGCCGATTGCCACGTGATCCCTGGGGGGAAGGCGCCAGGAGGCGGAGCGCGACGAGGTAGGCCAGGATCAGACCAAGATACAGAAGTAGGTGCAGAAACGCACTTTGCCACGTGGGCTGCACCATCGTGGCCCACGATCCCCGCGGGTCGGCCAGACTGGGGCCGAGCAGGTATCGCAAGGCCAATAAGACGTACAGCCCCAGCGAGGCCGCCGAGGCTGTACCAATCATTATCATTCTTCGTTGGGCTACAGACTCCACTTGGAACCACAGTATCGGCAGGGCCACGGGGCAGGGTCGTCACTCAATACCGCGAAACGCAGAGCCGCGTAGGATTCCCCGTTCCAGATTTCTGTCACTGGCTGCTCAAGCGCGTTGCCGAGGACAATCTTCGCGTAGTGGGGCGCGGCAAACGGGGAGATACAGCATGGCAGCGCGGTCCCGTTCGCCGTTATGTACATCAGCGTCCAGGGGCGCCGGCATGCCCTCCACGGGTGTCTTCCAGATGCCGCAACGCTATCGGACGGGTTCGCCGCGCCTGATGCCCGGAACGTCACCCCCAGCTCCCTGGCCAGCTCCTCCGAATTGCTGATCAAATCCTTTTGCTCGTCTTCCAGAATCGCATGCAACGACTGCCCGGCACGCATCGTGGCACCTTCGCCGATCGCTGCGCCGTCTCCAAAGTACACAAGGCGCTGCATGTAGACTTCTGCAACTCCGATTCGAGCCGCCAGGCGAACGAGATCAGGCAATTGCGGGAGATTGGCCTGCATGGCAATCCACCAAAGGGACACCCGTGGCTTCTCACGACCTCCGTGGCGCCTGACGAAGCCGCCAACGTTTTTGAGGACCTGCGGCAGTCGGTCAACGCCTCGCAGATGGGCGTAGAGTTCCGGTGTTACGGCATCCAGGGAAATGCGCAGCTCGTCCAGCCCGGCGGCCGCCAGGGCGTCGCCGCGCACCTCGTCAAGCAGCAGCCCGTTACTATTGAAGAGGACCTGTGCGCCGCGCTCCTTTAGATGCCTGACGAAGCGCGGCAGTTCCGGATTAAGCAATGGCTCGCCAATCCCGTGCAGGACCACACGTTCAAGGAGTGGATACTGGTCAACGATCTGCCTGAAGTCCGCCCAGCTTAGATGGCGCCTGGGCTCGAAAGCTTTGAAATGTTGATAAGTGAGGGGGCACGAAGTGCACAGCGAATTGCAGTGGTTGGTTACCTCGATGTAGACCTGGGTGGGGAGCGCGTCCGTCACAGGGGTGGGGGCGGCGAGTGGATGTTCAATCATGGCCCATTAGTATGCGTACCGCAACATCACACTCGCAAAGCGGCACCCGGTGAGGAGAGACCCACGAAGGGTGCCCCCGACTTTCGACTGCCCTGCACGCCGGGCCGTGTAGGTGATCGGCACCTCGACGATCGTGCTGCCTCGACGCGCCGCCTTGATGATCATTTCCAAGGGCCAGCCATACGTCCGTTCACGCATGTCCAGCTCATCCAGCAGGCTCCGCCGTATGGCGCGGAAGGGGCCGAGGTCGGTGAGAGCCAGTCCGTACCGTTGGCGAAGCAGCCAGGCAAAAATCCGGTTGCCAAGGAGCTGATGAGGCGGCATGACGCCGGATCTCCCGGCCCGCGTGCGGCGCGATCCAAGCACCAAGTCGGCCGACAATGATTCAAGCGGCCCCAACAAGGCCGGCAGCTCGGCCGGATCAAAACTGCCGTCGCCATCCATGAATGCCAGAACGTCGCCCGCCGCCTGGGCCGCACCGGCGGCGCAAGCAAAACCATAACCCCGCCGCGGCTCGTGAAACACCAGCGCGCCCGCCCTGCGCGCAACCTGGCTCGTCTGGTCCGTCGAGCCGTTGTCCACCACGATAAGCTCGTCGATACAACCGGTGGGGACCTGGCCCAAGACGGCGATCAGGCATTCTGCCTCATTGAGAGCCGGAATGATGAGCGAGACTGCCATCCTTCAGGCCGCCACCGCGCGCCATTCGGACCGCGCGATCCATGCGCGGGTCGCCACGCCGCAGGACTGCTCCAGCGACTCGACAATATCGCCGACCAGTTGGTGCAGGTCGCCAATTGTATCCACGTCGTACCAGCCGGGCAGCAGGGCCACGCTCAGCCCTTCGGATTTGGCCAATTCTAGTGTCTCTGCGAGAACATGTGGTGTGCTCATGTGCACGTGGCGAAGCAATCGGGGCTGCGGCTGCTTCACCCCGATCAAGTAGTAGCCGCCGTCACGAGTGGGTCCCAGGACAACATCCGTGGTCTCCAGCTCGGCGAAGGCCCGACGAATGTATCGCGCGGGTAGCGTGGGGCTGTCACTGTCCATCACGATGGCCTTGTCGGCGCCGCTGGCCAGTGCGGCGGTCAAGAGATGATCCAGGCGCTCTCCGAGCGAGTCGCCGCGCTGCAGGGCCAGTTCCATATCCGGGGCCAACCCGCGGAAGTAACCGGCCGCGTCTTCCGGCAGGTAACCGATTACGGGTTGCGCCTCCGGCACGTGTCGCACGATCTCCAAGGTGTCCCGCAGGAAACACTCGTACAGGCTTGCCGCCTGGCTTGGCGTAAGGGGTGGACACAGGCGCGTCTTGGTTTGTCCCGGAACGGGTCTCTTTGCCACGACGACGAGTGCTGGGCGTCCCATGTTCTAGCCGAGTGCCAGGGCGAATTTAGCCAGGCGGTTCCCGCGTTCCGCGGCGGCGCCCAGGAAACGCCTCAACAGTGCATCCACCCCGAGTGTGCGGCCGGCCGCGGCGCCCAGCATCGCGATCGAAAGCGCCACCAGAAGGCCGTAGGTCCACTCCCACTCGAACGGGCGAGGGACATTCGCCAACCCAACGTAGAGCTGCAGACTGATGGCCAGCGCCGCCAGTGCTCCCACGCGCGTGAACAGCCCAAGTGTCATGGAGACAAACGCCGTGCACTCCAGGGCGAAGACCACCCACCCGAAGACTTGGATATTCGGAATGATCAGGTTGTCCAGCAATGCGCCATTGATCCTGGAGACGGGTGCGATGTCGATGCCGAAATCAGCCCACCCGGCAGACCGCATGTCGGCGATCAGGACCCTGTGGGGCTGCTGGGCGTAGATCGACTCCAGTCCCATCCAGTAGCACAAACCGCTACTATTGTTGGTGTCGTAGTAGTTCTGCGCCGCGGGTTTGGGAAAAGCAAAGTGCGAGCCACAGCCGAAGGTGGGCGGGAGCTTCCAGAAAAGCTGAGTGAAGAACATGTATCCCAGCGCAAGCCGCGCAACAACCATGCAGCCTCGGTAGAACCAGCTGTCCCCTCTCGTGTCGGATGCGTCAGACGAGTGTGCCATGTCTCCTCCTTTTACCGTGGGACGCAATGCTCGCCCTTGTCGAGTGTCGACGCGTCGGTCCATCGTGACCGTTGCCGGTCGCGACTCGAACCAAGACCGGCATCATTGCCCCAGCTCCAGGCTTAGTGGCGGCCCGCTGGCCGGCGAATACAGGAGTTGGCTGGGAACCGCATTGGCTGGCAGCGCGAAGACCGCGTAGGCCGCGGTGCCGTGCTCAGGCAGGATGGCTTGGGCATGGAAACGGTCCACCGGGTACGCCAGACTTGCGTGCTGGGGCTCGAGCAATTGACCGCTGTCTGTTGTCAGCCTGAGGTATTGCGGGTCCACGTCCAAGGCCCGAGGCGACAAATCTTCGATCGTGAAGACCGCCACCACATAACTCCCGGAGTTTGGCGCGGCCGTGCCGGAGATTGCAGCCGCCATACACAGCTGAGTGAGGCGCATGCGAATGACGCCGTTGTCCGCGGTTAGCGGCAAGGCCGGCACGGGCCGTTCCGAAGTCAGCCTGGCATTCCCGGGAGGGGGGAAGAGGCTGCCGGGGCTCTGTTTCAACGCAGCCGTTCCGCTGGACACTTTCTGAGCATTCTGCGCCTCGAGGACAGCGGCGAGCTGGACACCGTTGAGGCTCAGCTCATACGCGATCGCATCGTAAATCTGCTGGTCGCTCATCGCCCGGAGAGAGGCTTCTCCGCCGCTGCGGACGACATCGAAGACCACTTGCGCCGTCGGGTTCCGGCGCTGGAATTCCTGTCCGAGCAGCGGCCAGGCGCGGAAGCCGTTTGCACTAGGAACGCCCTCGCCCTGGCTCCCGTGGCAGGCCTGCGTGGCGCAGCCCTGCTCGTAGATCCGCTTGCCGCGCGACAGTTGGCTTTGAACCCCAGAACCGGAGAATGATCCGCACGAGAACAATGTCAGAGCCGCACACACGCACAGGACCGCTGGCGCCGCAGGCATCGTTTCCACTACACCATCAGCACCTTGTCGGCCTGCCACATGGCGGTAATGATGTCACCCATCCCGCCGACAATGCCCACACGCACCTGGTCGCCAAGCCCGAAGGTGTCGAGGCAGGTCTGGCAGAGGATGATGCGTACGCCCTTCTGCTCCAGGTCGCCCAGTTCCTTCAGGACCGTTGAGCCTTCGCAGGCCAGCTTGACGCCATCCGTATAGAGGCAGATCGCCTTTGGCAATGGTTCCATCTGAGCTGTCAGGGTTAGAAATGTCGTGGCCAGCTTCTCCTTGAGAGCCTGATCCTCAGCTGCTCCCATGCCGTTCGTTTTGAAGACAAGAACGATGCCGTTTTCAGGTACCACTGTGCTCCTCCTATTTCAGGATGTTCACATCACGATGGTGGTGCAGACATTACCGGCGCGCATAAGATCCTTTGCAGGCGCAGGACGCCACGGCAGTTCGATTTCGTCGCCGCGTGACCAGGGGCAATACTCATCGTGCGCGTCCAGATTGCCGTTCAAAGCCCGGCGGCTTGCACAGCCTCCTTGACAGGGGCAATCGGCGGCACTCGGCGGTGTCTCCCGGGCCGACTGGAACCAAGTGTTTTCAACCACCCGGCTCCCCAATGCGCACAAATCTTCGACCGCCGGCAACGCCCCGTGATCCGTCGGCCAGTATACACATGGAATCACCTGGCCGAGGGGATTGAAGCGGATGCTGCTGCGCCCACACGGAGATCGCACATCACCCAGCCCCATCACGGCCCGCACAACCGGCTCGGTGCAGGCAATGACCAGACCGTCCGCAAACAGGAGGCGGTAGCCGTGCCAGAATTCCTCATACGTCAAACGGTAGGCATCGCTCTTGACCGGCTGGTACGCGTTCACGCGCAGGTTGACGCCGTCTCTTCGAGCCAGAGCAAGCATGCGATCCATCGTGGCGTAGTTGGTTTGCATCATTGTCGCCAGAATGGATATTTCGATTCCCAGTTTGCGGCAGCGCTCGATGGCCCTGTGAACCAGCGCCCAGTTCCCCATGCCGCGCCAAGCGTCCTGCTCCGACTCTGTTGGAAAATCGATCGAGACTTCTACGTCCTGAAAAGCGGACAGTGTCTCTTCGGGGATCGTCGTCAGTGAGTATCCATTCGACGCGATGCTCAACCGGATCTCCCGGGCGCGCAAATACTCCACAATGCCGTTGAACTCGGGATGCAGCGCATTCTCGCCCGTGCCCATGCCCATTGATGTGACGGGAATCGCTTCGCATATTCGCTGTACCTGCTCCAGGCTGATGGACGAGATTCGCTCCGTATCGCGGTAGCAGTGGGCGCAGGTCAGATCGCAATCATTCGTCAGCCCGATTCCCACGGAATAGCCCATGTTATGCCAGCCCTTCCGGAGGGGCAACCACTGTTCCCGTGACGATGAAATAGACGATGCTGGCGAAAAACGTCCCCGCCAGCATCCGCTCCTTGAGCACTCGTGTCCAACCGTCGTGTTCGGCTGACGATATCGCCCCGCCTGTGCAGGCAACCTGCGCCGCCCGCCAGAGGGACTGCGTCAAGCCGTCGGTCTCTTCGTGTACCACGACCGTGCAGGGCTCCGCCGACACCTTCAGCAGACCGGCTGACTTCATGATGCGCCACAACTGCCGTCCGCTCCAGTTGTTCCCGCCATGATGGTCGTTGCGCCAATGCAGCAGCCGTCGCGTCAACTCCGTGTCAGGATGATCCACGGTCACGGTCTCGAAGTCCCAATCCATCGTCACAAGCCTGCCCCCTGGACGGACAACGCGAACCATCTCTCGAATCACAGCCGCCGGGTCGGCAACGTGCAACAGGAGACGGGCGGCGAGTGCACCATCAAAAGAGGCGTCTGGATACGGCAGGGCCTCCGCCGCGCCTGTCTCGAAGGCAATTCCCTGATCCATTCCTTCTCGCCGGGCGTACTTGCAGGCCTCGGCGGTCATTTCCTCCGAAATATCGAGACCCGTAATGCAGCCACGCGGCTGGAGAGAAGGTGCCAGCATGCGACACAGCACGCCGCTGCCACTTCCGACCTCCAGCAATTGCTCGCCGGGTTTGCCGGCCAGTGTCTGGCACAGCCTACGGTTCAACTCCTGCGCGTCAGGGACCCTGGAGCGCTCTTCCAGGAACGCCGCCATTTGGACGGCGTCCGCCGTCCCTGCACTGGATGGGTTGGACCAGGCATTTGATTGGCTCATTGAAGCAGTGAGGAGTCCAGTGATCAGGCCTCGCAGGCCAGGGCGTTTGCCCTGTATTGGCAGAATCCCCGCCAAGTCGAGGTCTACGGCCGCAATCCCCGCATACGACCTGCCGCAAACAGCATATTGCCCCCTCTTCGATAATGCAAGGGACATTTGTCACTTTTCCCCACGCAGACCGCGCTGAAGATTGCTGTTACTGCGTCCCGGAGAGTCGACGCTGTCCCCGACACGCCGCCGCAGGTATCGAGCTATTTTGGTAAACCCGGACCCATTCCGCCCGGTTGCGGTGCGCTCTACTTGCAGCGTCCCACGTCGATGCTCACAATGCCGGACACCGCCCAACTGCTGTACGCCTGCACGCCATAGGTGATGTCATCGTTCCAGTCGCCCGAGATCGTGTCAGTGTAGGAAGAGGCATTCTTCCCGAGCGTGTCGATGCGCCGTCCATTCTTGTAGATTTGCACGGCGGTCTGGTACGGGTCGATGTTCTTCCATTTCAACTCGACGGTCCAAGAGTTGATGTGGTTGCGCCCGCTATAGGAAGCCCACTGCGGCGCGCCATCCGCCAGTGGTTGCTCGCCCTGTGACTCTGGGCCGATGGCTGCCGGCGTCGCGTACACCTCGGGCGTCGGTGACGGCAGCGGCGTCCCGTTGGCAAGATCGGAACCATGTCCGTGCTGCCAGTCGCCGCCCCCGTGAGAGCCGCCATCCCAAGGCCAGCCGTCCCCCGAGGGCGTGCGAGTTGGCCAAGGCGTTTTCTCCGGCCGGGGTGTCTTGTGGGCCCACGGTGTTGGACTCACCCAAGGCGTCTTTGTGGGGGTTGGGGTTGGGTGGCTCCAAGGGGGACCGCCGTCCCACCAACCCCCGTCCCCGCCAGACGAATACTCGGCCATGCACGAGGCACGCAGATTGCGCGGTTCATCCAGTGTGTACGTGACAAGCACTGGCGTCGGGGGCAAGTAGAGAAAGGCGGTGTTCCCGCTGACGCTTGCGTACTGGCCCCAGAGCCAGCAGACTGAGCCGGGAGCACCGGGCACTTCGATGATCCAGTAGTTATCGGCCGGGTCCTGGCCTTCGAGAGCTGCAATAACTCCCGGACTCAGGGTGATCACATAGGCGTAGCTGCTGCCGGGACCCGCATAGCAATTGGTGGCGACGCTGACGCTAAGGGTGGCTGGCTGTGACGGTGGAGTTGCTGTTTCAGTTGCTGTGGGCGTTACCGTCAGGGTAGGGGAAGGCACCTGCTGCGTAATGGACTGGAGGGTTTGAGCCACGCCGGTGGATATGGCGTCCTGGATGGAACCGGCCGTCGTGGGGTTGACAGCGGTTTGTGGACCGAGATCGACCGATAGGCCACACGCCAACCCTACCAGGGCCAGTATGCAGAACAGGCCGAGAAATCTCCTGGTCGGCGCCATCTCTGTCCTTTCGACTGCCGCTTGCCCTCAATAATATAACCCCTATCGTGCCATCAGAGGATGTGTTTTTTGTATGGAATTTGTCACTCCTGTGTGGCAACACACGAAGTCGGCAGCAGTTCAATGGGGCATGCGCAGCGCCTGCCGTCCGCATCGCACTTGATCGCGCAGCGAAGGAAAGCCGGCTCAGTCCTGATTTGCGGGCGCGATCTACTTGCAGCGGTTCACGTCGACGGTCACGATACTGGAAACCGCCGTGCTGCTATATGCCTGCACGCCATACGTGAGATCATGATGCCAGCTTGAGGTGAAAACGTCGGTGTAGGAGGAGGCGTGCGCGCCCAACACGTCGATGAGGTGGCCGTTCCTGAACACGCGCACCCGCGTCTGGTCGGGAGCGGTGTTGTGCCACTGTAGGACGACGGTCCACTTGGTGTCTTCCTCTTTCCAGTCGTCATCCGAACCGTGTGAAGATGAAGAACTACTGGTGCAGGAGGCGTGCAGGTTGCGCGGCTCGTCCAGAGTGTACGTCGAGATCACCGGCGTGGCGGGAGCGGGTAAATTGGCCGTGTCTCCACTGAGGCTGACGTATTGTCCGGACAGCCAGCAGACTGTGCCCGGATAACCCGGGGCATCAATAATCCAGTAATTGTCCGCAACGTCCTTACCTACCACGTTCGCCGTGACTCCCGGGCGGAGTGTAATGACGAAGCCATATTTGGTGCTTGGACCTGCGTAGCAGTTCGTGGCGACGCTGACGCTCAGGCTGGGTGACACGGAGAAAGGAACCAAAGTCGGCGTCGCGGTCAGACTGGGAATGGATGTCGGGGTGGCCGACGGCGCCTCCTGAGTGAAGGCTTGGACGGTCTGTGCGACGCCGGTTGCCACCTGCTCTTGCAGCGGACTCTGCGAAGTCGCGCTGCCGGACGGCTGCGTGCCCAGGTCAACCGAGACGCCGCACGCCAGCCCGGCTAGGGCAAGAATACAAAACAGCCCGAGAAACCTTCTGGTCGGCGCCATCTCTTCTATCCTTTCCAAGCCCCTATCACTTTCCCAAGCCGTACTATACACCAATCGACGGATCAGACGATGTGTGCTTTGCGTAAATTCTGTGAGGCGGGAATGGGCGTTTGCGGCGAGCCGAGCTGATCCGGCAATCTCCCGGCGAGAATGCTCGACCCAGAATCCGAGGCCACTCCGTTGGTATAATTCCGCAGCCTCATCCCTGGAGCACCCATGAAAACGCTGACCGGCGCGCAAATTCGTCAAAGTTTCATCGACTTCTTTGTCGAGCACGGCCACACGGCCGTGCCGTCCTCCTCACTAGTGCCGGGCGGCGATGCAACGCTCCTGTTCACGAATTCGGGAATGGTCCAGTTCAAGGACGTTTTCCTCGGCAAAGACAAGCGCGCCTACACGCGCGCGGTCGAACTCGCAGAAGTGCCTGCGCGTCGCAGGCAAGCACAATGACCTCGATGAGGTTGGTCGCGACGACACGCACCACACCTTCTTCGAGATGCTCGGCAACTGGTCCTTCGGCGACTACTACAAGAAGGAAGCCATCGAGTGGGCCTACCAGTTGCTCACGCAAGTCTGGGGACTGGACAAGGCCAACATCTGGGCTACGTGCTTCGAGGGTGAAACCGGCATTCCATCTGACGAGGAGGCCGCGGAGCACTGGCGTGCTCAACCCGGCTTCAGCCAGGATCACGTCCTGTATTTCGGGCGCAAAGACAACTTCTGGGAGATGGCCGAGACCGGTCCCTGCGGCCCCTGCTCGGAGATCCATTACGACCGGGGCATGAAGTACTGCAACATGCAGCACGTTCCGGGCCACGTCTGCAAAGTCAACGGCGATTGCACCCGTTTCCTGGAACTGTGGAACCTGGTCTTCATGCAGTACAACCGCCTGGGACCCGATACGCTCGAGCCGCTGCCCGCGACGCATGTGGACACCGGCATGGGTTTCGAGAGAATCGTCTCCGTGCTGCAGGATGTCAATTCAAACTACCGGACCGACCTCTTTACCAGATCGTTGGAGGTCTTGCGCTCGCTCAGCGGTCAGACGGAAAAGCAGATGCTTGAGGACTTCACGCCCTACCGCGTGATTGCGGACCACGCCCGCTCGGCGGCGTTCCTGATCGCGGACGGCGTCGTCCCGGGCAACATCGGCCGCAACTATGTCTGCCGCATGATTATCCGACGCGCGGCACGGTTCGGCACCAAGATCGGCCTCAAAGAACCCTTCCTGGCGAAAGTCGCAGAGGCGGTCATCGCCACGTACGGCACTTTTTACCCTGAGCTGCAGAAGAGCCGAGGAGCGATCCTGGACAATCTGACACGCGAGGAAATCCGCTTCGAACGCACCATCGAATCCGGCATCGCACAGCTCCAGAATCTCCTGGACCACCTCAAGAAACAGGCCGGCACCGTCCTGGACGGGCGCAGCGCATTCGACCTGTATGCAACTTATGGCCTCCCATTCGAGATCGCCCGCGACATTGCCCGCGAGCAGGAGCTTGAGGTGGACGAGGACGGCTTCCGGGCGTCGATGGACGCGCACCGCATAGCATCCGGCGGCGGAAAGGCCATGGGAAAAATGGGCGGCGAAGACGCCGAGTTCTACGCCGGCATCTTGAAAGACCTGCAACGCCGAGGCCGGCTGGGCGAGCGTGGAGTCGAGTACGACCCGTACACAAGCCCACGCCAACACGCCGAGCTACTAGCCCTGGTTGTGAACGGCCAGCCCGTTACCTCGGCCTCGTTTGGCGATCCGGTCGAGGTCATTTTGCCGCGCACCGGCTTCTACATCGAATCGGGCGGACAGGTCTCGGACGAAGGCGTGATTCGCTCGCTGCGGACATCCGAAAGCGGGGAGCCCGCCTGGGAGATTGAGATCACCGCGATGCGGCGGCCTTCGGCGGGAATCATCGTGCACATCGGTGAGGTCATCGCGGGGCAACCCAAAGTTGGAGACCAGGTGATCGCCCAGGTTGACATGCCGCGCCGTCACGACATCATGCGCAATCACACGGCCACGCACTTACTGCATGCCGCACTGCACACCGTCCTTGGCGAACACGCCCGCCAGGCGGGGTCGCTGGTGGCGCCAGACAGGCTGCGGTTCGACTTCAATCACCCGGAGGCGATGACTGCCGACCAGATCGCCCGCGTGGAAAAGATCGTCAACGACGCAGTGGCGGCGGACATGCAAGTGCTGCCGAAGCTGAAGGCGCGGGAAGATGCCATCTCCGAGGGTGCCATGGCCCTATTCGGCGAGAAATATGGCGAGACGGTCCGTACGATCACAATTCGGCCTTCAGAGGCGGAGGCGCCTGCGGTTGGCCCACGCGTCGCCACAACCCAGGCCGTTGTCGCCCGCCCAACCGAGCCGGTGGAGGCTCGGGATCGCTATTCCTACGAGCTGTGCGGGGGCACGCATCTTGAGCGGACCTCGGACGTGGGGATGTTCCTCATTGTCGGCGAGAGCTCGGCCGCCGCCGGTGTGCGACGGATAGAAGCCGTGACGGGTCGCGGGGCCTATGCCCTCGTGGCCCGCAAATTCAGAACCCTGGAACAGTCGGCCGCCGCATTGAAGTCATCGGTTGACGACGTCCCGCTCAAGGTGGAGAACCTGCACGTTGAGCTCAGCGAAGCCCGCCGGGATGCCAGTGAACTTCGCAGGCAGCAGGCCCTTTCGAGTTTCTTCGATCATCTGGGGCAAGTTCAGCAAGTGGGCGATGTTCACCTGCTTGCCTTGGAGGTTCCCAACGCCGACGATGGCACTCTGCGAGCGTTGGGCGACAAGTTCCGCGAGAAATACCCAACAAACGGGACCGCCGTCTTATGGTCGGGGACGAATGTGAGCGGCTTCGTGACAGAGGACCTGGTGAAGAGGGGACTAAAGGCCGCGGACCTAATCAGGGCAATCGGAGGTCGAGGCGGTGGCCGCCCAACGATGGCCCAAGGCAGTCTCCCCGCCGGCACGGTTGAGGAACAAGCTCTGGAAAGATCGAAGGAAGCCATTCGAGCACGGCTCAAGTAGCCTTGCCATCTTCGATCCTGAGCATCCCAAATGCCAGAGCGTTAGTACCCATTTCCCGTGGCGCGGCAAAGCCGTGCCCACTATGATGTACCCTGACCAAGGAGAGAGATCATGTCGCGAATTTCGAGATATGTCGTGTTGTCGGCTGCTGTCATGGTGGGCCTGGCCTGCAGCCTGATCTCAGCGCCTGTTTCCCAAGTCCAGAATTTCGCGTCGACTGCGGAGGCTCTGGCCACGACCATCCCTTCGACGGCCGAGGCCCTCGCCACAGCGATCCCATCGGGCGTTCCCAACATACCGGACATTCCGGACGTCTCGGGGTACCTGAACCCGACGGGTGCGCCGGCAACGGAGTGGAACGGCATTCCGATCATGCCGCAGGCCACTGCCGGGCAGGAATTCAGCAGCAGCACCTACAGCTACAAGATCCCGCTAATGGCCCAATCCGAGATCGAGACCTACTACGATGCACAACTCAAGGATTTGGGCTGGACGTCGGAGTTCTCCGCCGCTACTGGGGCGCAGGGCGGGTTGCTGCTGTTCTCGAAAGATTCCCAGGTGCTGACGATCACTGTGGCCAAGTCCGACCAGGATCTCGTAGTACTGCTGCTCCTGGAATAAGGGCGCTTCCGCCACCGCATCCGCCGTCGCGCAACTGCCGGAAGTTATAATGCGGGCGGATGAAAACGCAGATCATCAGCCTGGAGTCGCACGATGATCTAGTATCGGTGCGCGACCGCATGAGCTGGGCCAAGGCCCCGCGCATCTTGCTGGTCTGGCCCCGGTTCGAGCGGATCACGCTGCGACCGCTCGACCTGCGCATCCTGCAGCAGCACGCGCAGTATCTCGGGGCCGACCTCGGCCTGGTGAGCCGAAGCGCCACCGTTTGGCGCGTGGCGAAAGGTTTCGGCATCCCGGTCTTTCGTACCACGGCGAAGGCGCAGCGTGACACCTGGCCCGCACGGCCCCGCACCACGAAGGCGCGCCGTCGCACGCCCCTGAAATCAACGCATGAGTTGACCGCCCTGCGAGCCAGCGTGCGTGGGCGCGACGCCGGCTGGACCTCGCGACCTGCGGCCCGGATCGGCTTCTTCCTCCTGGGCGTTCTGGCTGTCCTGGCTGTCGCGGCGGTCTTCGTTCCCCGGGCGACGATCGTGCTGGCACCCGTGACCTTGACGCAAGACATATCGCTCCCGGCGGAAACCACCCTGGAAGAACCATCTGCCATCGTCGCGGCCAAGCTCCCAGCTCAGGCCGCAACGGTCGTCGTCAGTGCGACCAAATCCATGAAAGTCTCGACCCATGCGGCTGTTCCGGTCGCCAAGGCCAGAGGCATTGCCCACTTCCAGAATCTCACGCTTACCCCGCTGATCATCCCGGCGGGCACGGTGCTCTACAGCGTTTCGCCAAATGGGGCGCGTTACGCCACCCTTCACGAAACCCAACTCGACGGGCAACCCAACGCTTTTGTGGAGACGCCCATTGAGGCATTGGATCCCGGCACCGCAGGCAACGCAGAAGCGAACACGATTGAAGGGATCGAGGGCGATCTGGCACTTTTTGCATCCGTCACGAATCCGGAGGCCGTCAGTGGCGGTTCGAATCGCCAGGCCACGGTTGCATCTGAAGCCGACCGCACCCGTCTGCGACGGCGATCTGCTTGCCATCCTGGAGGCCGATGCCAGGGAAAAGCTGACGAGCTCCGTCGCAGCGGGGGACCTCCTGCTGGCGGACACCCTCAGACTTGTCAATGTGCAGGAGGCGACCTACGCTCCCAATTCGGGCCAGCCTGGAGACACGCTGAGTCTGACAATGAGTGCCGTTTACGGTGCTCAATACATCAGGGCAGACGATGCAAGGCGCTTCGCAGAGGCGGGCCTCAATTCAAGCATACCTGCCGGTTTTCGGCCGATCCCCGACACGCTCGCGATCCATCTGGCCAAGACGGTGCAATCCGACACGAACGGCAGCTCGCGCATTACGCTGGAGCTTCGGCGAACTATCGCGCAAATCATCGATCCCGTTAAAGCCGAGGCGCTGGTGCGCGGTCTCTCCCCGGTCGCGGCGGGCGACCGCCTGCAGGCCCAGCTCCCGCTTGCCCGTCGGCCCGAAGTCAAGCTGGTCCCCAAGTGGTGGCCCTGGCTGCCACTGATCCCATTTCGGATCGCAGTGATCACGCCGTGACACACACCTTGGAACGCCCCTACCCGAGGCCCGCGGAGACGCGGGCCCTCATTTGGCAGTCTGACAGGGACCGAGCGTGGCCAGCCGCGAGTGCAAAGTGCGCTGCTTGGGGATAGATCACGGGGAGAAGAGGATCGGCATCGCCATCTCGGATGAAACCGGCACCATGGCGCGCCCTTTGACAATCGTCCGGCACGTGTCGAAAGCTGACGATGCCCGCCGCGTCGTTGAGGTCGCCCTGACGAACGGCGTTGGGCTCATTGTCGTCGGGCAATCCACCAACGAGGCCGGCCTGCCCAACCTGTCCGGACTGCGCGCACTTCGATTCGCAGAAGTGCTGAGGACTATGACCGAATTACCGATCCTGTTGTGGGACGAGTCCATGAGTAGTCAAGATGCCAAAGCCAGCCGGCTGGCGAGTGGGGCTTCCCGCAAGAAGCGGGCCACTCCGGTGGACTCGTTAGCCGCAGCCATCATGCTGCAGACTTATCTGGACTCCGTGTCGTCGGGCACAACGTCCACTTCGGGCTGATCCGATGCGCGCTCCCATCCTTCTCCTGCTGGTCGCCGGATGTCTTCTGGTGGCAGGGATCCTGGGTGTGCCGGTGATGGCGCGACAGAATTACGGACCGCCGTCGCCGACGCTAAATCCGTTCCAAGTCTGGCAATACTCTGCCAGCCTGATTTGGGCCGACGGCCTCCTTAGCAAACCGCTGGCTGCCGGCGCACCCGAGGTGGATTTCCAGGTCCAACAGGGGGAATCGGTCACGTCAATCTGCAACCGGCTGGCACAGGCGGGGATCCTGCGCGATGCGTGGATGATGCGGGACTACCTGATCTATTCTGGTCTGGACACGACCGTCCAGGCGGGCGTGTACAAATTGGGCGCGGGGATGTCGGTGGTAGACCTGGCCCGTCGTATGCAGGACGCGACGCCGGCAGATGTCATGTTCGTGATTCTGCCAGGCTGGCGCATGGAAGAGATCGCCGCGTCGCTGCCGACCTCGGGCCTGGAAACTACGCCGGACGACTTCATCATGGCGGCCTCTTCGCCGCATCCGGGATTTGGATTTCTTGCCGGCGCAGACACGGCCGAAGGATTTCTGTATCCCGACTTATATGTCCTGCCCAGGGCCATCGCGAGGAATGATCTGGTCGAGGCCTTGGTTCGGAATTTCCAATTGCATCTGACCACAGACCTGCAGGAGGGCTTCCAGCGACAGGGCCTGAGTGTGTATCAAGCCGTGACGTTGGCGTCCATTGTGCAGCGCGAGGCGGTGAAGCCGGAAGAGGCGCCGATTATTGCGTCGGTCTATCTCAACCGGATCAACAGCCAGATGCGCCTGGATGCCGATCCGACAGTGCAGTATGCCATCGGATACAACCCCCTTCAAGCCACCTGGTGGACGAATCCGTTGAGTCTGGATGACCTGAAGTTTTCATCCCCCTACAATACCTACGTGGTCGAAGGGCTGCCGCCGACGCCAATTTCCAACCCCGGAGCCGCGGCCCTCGAGGCGGTTGCCTCGCCAGCCGACACGCCGTACTTCTATTTCAACGCCCGCTGTGACGGCTCAGGCTACCACGACTTTGCGCAGACCTTGGACGAACAACTGGGTAATCTGTGTCCTTGACCAGGCCGCGGGCGCGTCGGTCCGGGGCGCTTTAGTTGGCCATCCCGACGATGTCGATATAGTCCGAGGTCACTGTCTCGCTCGTGGCGAGGCCGAGGACGGCCAGCAGCTCGCCGGTCAGCCTGGCCTTCAGTTCCGCATCCTTGCGGCTCCAAGTCCGTGATTTGATCTCCACGAAGCGACCCAGGACGGGATCCTGAGTTGCATCCAGATTGATGAAGAACTCCGTGTCGCGAAACTTGACGAGCCAGCGTTCACGGTCCTTGGTGATAGCGAGCTCGTTGGACGGCCGAAAGTACTCACGGTAGAACCGCAGGCTTTGCGTGGCGGGCGCAAAGAACCTCGTGCGTGACAGCAGGACATCGTGCTCGAACCTGCCTTCCCGCTTGCGACCCAAGAGAGTCAAGCGCCGGCGGGTGTTGGTGACCCGGCCTTCCTGATCCAGGAAGTCATCCTCGCGATAGCGCAGCCTGCCCTGCGACGCATCCTCGAACGTGAAGTAGGTGTCGTGCTGCCCATAATGCCGGTACCGGATCATCTCAATCTCCGGCCGGGTGATGCCCTCGCGAACCGGCCGCGCATCCTCGATCTTCACCTTCACCTGGACTTCAAAGGCCTCTTGCTCCATGGATCCGCCCAGCGCGATCAGTTTGGACAGGATGGATTGTTCGCGTTCGACGAGGAATGAATCCATCCGGCGGGCAAGCGCGTCTGCCTCCTTGAGCAGTTCCTTCTCCTGCACGGTGAGCAGGCGGTGATCGCGCATGAGCCACTGGCCGTTGACCATCACATCGCTGACGTCGGTGGCCTTGGCGGCATACACGATCTGTGCATAGACGTTGTCGGGCGATCGACGGAAGGACGGTGAATTGTGCAGTGCGGAGACGTCGATCAGTATCAGATCGGCCCGGCGCCCGGGCGTTAGCGATCCAGTGAGGTGCCCAAGATGCAGCGCCTGGGCGCCCATTCGGGTTGCCATCGTAAGGGCTGTCGAGGGCAGGGAGCGAGGTGGGATCGTTTGTCACCGCTTTGGCAACGAAGGCCGCGAGGCGCACCTCTTCCAACATGTCCAAATCGTTGTTTGAGGCCGCGCCGTCCGTACCGATGCCAACGTTGAGGCCGGTTTCCAGCATCCTGGTCACGGGGGCGAAGCCGGAGGCCAACTTGAGATTGGAGGACGGATTGTGGGCTATCCCGCTGCCCGCGTGGAGGAACGTGCGCATCTCGCCCGCATCGATGTGCACGCAGTGGGCCGCGATGACCTTTGCTTCCAGCAGACCCTGCTTCTTGACGTAGGGGACGACCGGCATGCCCTGCTCGGCACGCATGTTTTCGACTTCATAGGCAGTCTCGGCAATGTGCGTGTGGAGCGGTACATCGAATTCCAGAGCAATCTCCGCCGTTAGGCGCAGGATCTCGGCCGTACAGGTATAGGGCGCGTGCGGAGAGATGGCCGGAACGATCAGGGGGTGGTCTTTCCATCGCCGGATGAAATCCCGCGACTTGGCGAGAGAATCCTCGTACGCTTCGGCATCGGGCGCGGGGTACTTCATGACGGTCTGGCCACACACCGCGCGGAGGCCCGCCCGGGCCGTTGCCTTGGCCACGTCTTCCTCAAAATAGTACATGTCATTGAAGGTGGTCACGCCGCTTCTGATCAGCTCGGCGCAGGCAATCGAGGTTCCCAGCTCGACGAACTCCGGCGACACGTATTGGCGCTCAACGGGCATCATGTAGCCCATCAGCCAAACGTCCAGCCGCAGGTCATCTGCGAGGCCGCGCAGCAGCACCATGGGCACATGCGTATGTGCGTTGATCAAACCGGGCATGAGGACTCTTCCACCGCAATCGACGATTTCATCCGGCTGATATTCCGCACGCAGGGCGGATTCGTGCCCGACTGCCACGATGCTGTCGCCCGTCACGACAACGGCGCCGGGATTGTATTGGTGAAGTTCATCGTCCATGGTCAGTACATGGGCGTTGGTGAGCATAAGATCAATCGTCTTCATGTATTCTCCCGTCGTTGAGGCAGGCGCCAATCCACGAGGCGAAGGGCCTCCGATGCTCAGGGGCAGGTCCGAGGCTGCCGCGATCCGCCGCGCTCCGTCACGAGGGCCGCGGCGCAGCCGATAGGCTTCAGCTGCCGAAACTCAATAATACCTTGAGGGCCCTGAGATTCTGGTCGAAATCAGGATCCGTATGATTGCTCAGTTCCATGTCGACGGCGGCGCCTACGGAATGCTCCACGGCCCAGTCGGCCAGAGTTCCGGTGTAGTCGCAGCCAGTGTCAATCGGCGGGTAAGGATAGCCCGTAGCCCGCGCGAGTTCGGCGCCCAGTTCCTTGGAGGCGGCTTGCCAGGGGGTGCCTCCGGGAAAGACGCCCAAGGCGGCAGAATGGTAGCTGATCATGGCTTGAATTTGACGGCCGGCGATAAAGTTCATGACGGCGCGTGTTTCGGGCTCGGAACCGCCGTAGGCGCCTCCCGTCGTGGGGCGCTCGTTCCAACAGTTGGCGTGGTTCCAGTCAGCCACCCAATTGCCGGTTGGGAAATTTCGGTTCAGGTCGACGCCGTTTGCATTGATCCGGGCATCGGGGTTGCGACCGCGTGCCACCGCGTCTGGGTTCATATCGGGGATGATATATAGCACCGCACCTGACGGAACCACCTCGGGATGGTCGCTGACGTAAACGATCAACCGGTTTGCCAGATCCACGGTATTGCCCTCATAGCCCCCATGAATGCCAGCGACAATCAGGTATGGGGTCGGACCCAGGCCGAATGTGTAGACGTTGATCGGCGCACCCAAGACAGAGAAGCCGATGACGACGGCGGCGGGGCCGCTCGCAAATACGAAGGGCGTCGGCGTCGAGTAGTCCGGAATTGCGGTGGCCAACGGATTCGGAGTGACGGTGGGAAGATTATGGGAGGTGGGTGCGGGAGTGGCCGATGGACGCGGAGTGCCTCCTGTATAAACAAATGGGGAGGAGGCTGCCTCTGCGGGTTGACGCGTGAAATAGGTTATCAACACTGCCAGCAGGACGATCAAGCCAGCGCCGTTGAGCGTCCAAACCAGCGCTTTCCAGCCGGCATGTCGCCCACCGCGAGCTGGCGGCATCAGGATACCTCCTGCATGGCGGTGCGGAGCCAATTCAGGGCCAAGTTCACTGCCCAGCGGGCAAGACTCCGCGGGGGACCGCCGTACGTGATCCGGTGGGATTTCTCGCCGCGCGGAGAAATGAGCACCATCTCAGCGGCATGCTGCTCCGGGAATGCCGCCACGCCCAGGCCAATATCCGCACCAGCGTCCAGTCGAGCCGTGCGCGCGGCCGCCATGAGTCCCTCCCCGGCAATCGTCGGCACCGAAATGCAGCGGGGAAGACGCGTTGCGAGCATGCCGCCCAAGCCCGACTCGAGACCAATCAACGTCCAGCCTTGGCGCGCCACCGCATCCATGGCCGCCGTTTCCAGCCGATCTCCGTCGACGCCGAAAACGGCGTTTCCAAGCCGTTCCCGGACTTCCTTCTCGACTTCGGCGATGAGCGCGAGCGTGTGGCCTTCGTCGCCCGCCTTGGCCGCGATACGCACGTCGACAACGCCCGTGTGAGCGGCCAGTCCCACAGTGGGATTTGCAAGCCTCTCGAGATCGCCGATCTTCTCGTCGATTGTGCCCTCTCCCAGGCCGGCACAGTGAAGGATCTTCACCTTGATTATGTGCCTGAGGTCATACTTCTGCTGGAGGTAGGGAATAATCGATTCGTGAAGGATGTGTTCCATCTCGTTGGGAACGCCGGGCAGGGAGATGATCACGCTGCGGCCGGTTTCCACGATGAAGGCAGGCGCCGTCCCGACCGGGTTCTTCACGGCAATCGCGCCCTTTGGCACCACGGCCTGGCGCCTCTGATTCTCCGCGGGCTTGCGACCATAACGCGAAATCGCCTGCACGACCTGCAGCCACAGCTCCTCGCGAAACTCCGTTTCGACCCCCAGTGCCTGGGCAACTGCCTGTCGTGTGGGATCATCCACGGTGGGCCCCAACCCGCCGGTGGTAATGACGATGTCGTTTCGGTCAATGGATTCGCGTATGGCTGTTGCGATGCGGTCGGCATTGTCGCCAATCGTCACAGTCCGATACAAGTCAACGCCCAGGTCCCGAAGATTGAGCGCTATGTGACGCGTATTCGTGTCGACGATTTCGCCGAGCAGTATCTCCGTGCCAATGGTTATGATTTCCGCGGTAGCCATAGTTGAAGAGTGGAAGCGGTGGATCCGTTTCTAGATTGCAGGAGAGGCGCGGCCGAGAGAGGATCTGGCGCCAGCGCCAAGGGTTCAGGAAGGATGCGGCCCGCCGTCTGCAAATGGGCCCATCCAATCAACAATATCAGGGATAGACCGGCTTGAACTCGCCGTTGACGACCTGGTAGATCTCAATGTTCGGTTGGGCGCAATCGCCCGTGTCGGAGCAATTCAGCGGACCGCTCAGCCCCTGCATACCGCGCGTTGCGAACAAGGCGTCTCGCAACGCTTGCCGTGGAATGTAGAGGGTTCCGCCGGATTCCTTGGCGACCGTCTGGATGCCATCCAGCAGCATGGTCGCGGCGTCGTAGCCCTGCAAATGGTAGGAGGCGATGGGGGCTTCGCCGTAGCGCTGCGTATATTCGTCCACAAAAGCCTGGGATTCTTGTGCGTTGGCCGGTCCCGACAGATACATGCCCTCCGAGGCAGGCTGGGTCTGTTGGATGAAGTCAGCGCTGAGCAATCCGTCTGAACTCATGAGGACCGCCTTGTCGAGCCCGGCGAGGCCGGCCCCGTTCGTAATGGCTGCCCCATCGACTGCATAGACGGGGAAGAACAAGACCTCGGGATTGTCGAGGGCGGCCGTCTGCAGGACCGCGGTGACGTCCTGACCGGAGGTGATCTGGATCTGGTGGACGCACTCCCCGCCAAGCTGTTTCAGCGTGTCACAAGCCGTTTGTTGCAGCTCCTGCGCGTAGGGCGTACCGTCGTGGATTGTGACCATTCGCTGAGTGCCCAGCACGTTGTAGGCGAACTCCGCAACCGCCTGACCTTGTGCCTTGTCATTGTAGATCGTGCGCAGAAAGCCCGCCTCGTGGGTCGACGGATTGGTCAGCGAGGGCGCAGTGCTCGAGGGCGAAATCAGGACCGATCCGACACCCGAGAGAATCCGGCTGGCCATCACGGTGGCGCTCGAGCAGGTCGTGCCGATGACGCCGGCAATGCCCGGGTCCGCTGCGAGGCGCGTCGCACCCTCGGCACCGCCTTCCGCGCTGCACAGGTCGTCCTCCTTGATCAGGTCGATCTGGTGGCCGAGCACCTGCCCCTTGTGGCTGATGGCAATCTCGACGCCGCGGATGGCATCTATGCCGTAGGGGCTATCAGGGGTTGTAAGCGTCAGCAGAGCGCCGATCTTCAGCGGATTGCCGGCCGCCACCGCGATGCACCCGAGACGATCCGTGCAGGAGTACCCAGCGGCGACCCCGCCGCAGGCCGTGAGAGCCACGCCCCCCAAGGCAGTCACCGCGATCAGCGAGGTCCACTTCATGAACGCTCTCCTTCCGGTTCAAACGACATTGTACTCTCGAATAAGTCGCTGCTGCTCGAAGCGCGCCAGATCCAAGCTCGAAATGTCAAGCGTTCGGTAAGCACCATCGATCACCAGTTCGGAAATCAGCTTTCCCGCGATCGGGCCATGCATGAAGCCGTGGCCCGAAAAGCCGGTAACCACCAGGTAGCCATCGACGGGTGTTGACCCAATGATCGGATGGGCGTCGGGAGTCACTTCGTAGAGACCGGCGCCGTGCGATGCCCGGCCCGCCCCTTCCAGTAAGGGAAGCCGGGCCGCGGCCGCCTCCAGATTGACGATCTCGAATTCCTCGTCAACGGTCTGGTCGAAGCCTGGCTCCTGATCCGGATTGCTCATGCCGACGAGCAGGCCCGCGCCCTCCCTGTGAAAGTACAAGGACTGCGCAAAGTCAATTACAAACGGAAAATCCGCGGGGATGTCCGGCAGAGGGGTGGTCGTGAACCACTGCCGCCGCACGGCACTCACCGGCAGCGGCAGACCTGCAAGCGCACCAACCTGCGCGGACCAGGGACCGGCGGCGTTGACGCAGGAGCGGGGCGTCAATGGAGCCCTGATTCGTGTCCACGCCCTTGACGCGCCCGCCTTCGACGCGAATTCCGGTGACGTCGACGCTCGTGAACAGCTCGACGCCCATCCGGCGCGCGGCGTTGACATAGCCGGCTACGACGCTATTGGGGTCGACCAAGCCGTCGTCAGGATTGAACGTTCCAGCCAGGGCATCCCCGAATGACATCCCCGGAATCAGCTTGCGCACCTCGTCACCGGAAAGCCAGCGGGTGTCTGCTCCCAGGCGACGCTGCATCTCGACGTTGCTGCGGAAGGCGGCAAGGTCCTGCTCTCTGGTGAGGACAAACAGATAGCCGCACCTGCGATAGTCTATTGATTGCTCGATCTCGTCCTTGAAGCGGCCAAGCATCCGGAGGCTTTCTATGGACAGCCGGACGTTGATCTCCGTGCCGAACTGGTGGCGTACTCCGCCGGCGCAACGGCCCGTCGCCCCCTGGCCGAAGAACTGCTCGCGCTCGAGCAACACGATGTTCTTCATGCCGCGTGACGCAAGATGATAAGCCGCGCTCGTCCCCATCACGCCGCCCCCAATGATGATGATTTCCGCACTCTTTACAGGGAGCATGGTCAATTCCTCTAGCGCTGTCGCAATGTTGTGGGGCTAGTGGCGCCCGCAGTCAAAATGCGACCTCTTGTCCTATTCCCAGTCTGCGCGCATTTTCGACTGCCAGGCTGGCGGCAACGGCGTCCTGTACCGCCACCCCGACCGACTTGAAATAGGTGATTTCGTCCGCCGACTCCCGGCCCGGGCGGCGCCCCAGGACAATCTCCCCCAACTCCGCATGAATGTGACTCTTACCAAACAAACCAGCCTTGATGGGTTGGATGAGATCGCCAGTCTCGGCCAGCGCCGCGTCCCTGGAATCGACAACCACACGCGCCCGTTTGATCGTATCCGCGGGTATCTCCTGCATCTCAGGGGTGTAGGAACCAATCGCCGAAATATGGACGCCTGTTTTGAGGTCGCCGTCGTCGAATACGGGTATCAGGGATGTGGTTGCCGTGCAGATCACATCTGCGTCGCGAACTGCTTCCTGTGGCGTGGCCGCGACTCGAATATTCTGCGGAATTCCGTGCTGTCCGGACATCGCCGCGGCCAAGTCGGCGGCTCGCTTCGGATCCGCGTCGAAGATCCAGATGGTTTGGAAGTCACGGACGGTGCATGCGGCTTCCAGCTGCGTACGGCCCTGGGCGCCCGCCCCGAAGATGGCTAGATGCGTGCTGTCGGGCCTGGACAGGATATCAACGGCTGCTCCGCCTGCCGCGCCGGTTCGGATGGATGTCAAGGAACTGCCTTCAAGCAAGGCGATTGCGGCGCCCGTATCCGGCTGCAGGACCAAGACGGCAGCCTGAATGTAGGCCAGTCCCCGGGCTTGATTGCCCGGGAACAGAGAAACCACCTTTACGGCCAAGGCCTCCGTGGCGGCATCCTGCACGAAGGCGGGCATGAACAGGCTCAAACCCTCATGCGGCGGCACCGAGAGCCGCGTGCGAATGGGAACCTGGGCGCGGCCGTCCGAAAGCGCCGCGTAGGCGCGCTTCGTTGCCTCCACAGCTTCCCGCATCGGCAGCGCCTGACGAACGTCAGCGGCGGTCAAGACCAGCATGAGTTCTCCTGGAGTGTGAGCCCCGGAATCAAGAGCGCAGAGGCAACTATTGTACCTCTGCGCTCGTCTGGCACCTTCGTGCGGGGCCTACTGCATTCCGAGGTAGGCCTTCTGAACCATGGAGTTCTTGTTCAGGTTCGCGGCGGTGTCTTGCAGAACGATCTCGCCTGTCTGGAGCACATAGCCTCGAGAAGCAATTGTCAATGCCATCGACGCGTTTTGCTCAACGAGCAACACCGTCGTGCCCTCTTTATTGATACGCTGGATCGTGTCGAAGATGGCCTCGACGAGCACCGGCGCGAGGCCCATGGAGGGCTCATCCATCAGCAGGATGCGAGGGTGGGCCATCAGGGCGCGTGCGGTAGCCAGCATCTGCTGCTCGCCGCCGGACAGAGTCCCGGCGACCTGCGTGCGCCGTTCCTTCAGCCTCGGGAACAAGGTGAAGATGCGCTCGAGATCGGTTGTCATCTCTTTCTTGTCATTCCGGCTATAGGCGCCCATGTCCAGATTTTCGGCCACGGTCAGCCGGGAAAATATCCGCCGACCCTCAGGCACCATAGAGATACCCTTGAAGACGATCTCGTGCGGCTTGAAAGGCGCCAAATCCTCGCCCTCCAAGCGCACGGCACCCTGGCGGGGTTTCATGGCGCCCGTGATGGTTCGAAGGGTGGTCGATTTCCCGGCGCCGTTCGCGCCGATGAGCGTCACAATCTCGCCCTTATCCACGGTGAGCGAGATCCCCTTGATGGCATGAATACTGCCGTAGTATGAGTGGATGTTGTCAACTTCAAGCATCGCCATTTTATGTCCCTCCGGCTATGCCGCCGCGGCGCTGGCTTGCTTTTGGCCAAGGCCGCTCGCGGCACCGCGCCCAAGGTAAGCTTCGATCACCCGGGGATTTGCCTGAATCTGCGCCGGCGTGCCCTCTGCGATCTTCTCTCCGAAATCCAGGACCGTGATCAGCTCCGAAATTCCCATCACGACCCGCATCTGGTGTTCGATCAACAGGATGGTGATGCCCAGTTCGTCGCGAAGCCTGTGAATGAAATCGGTCATGCCCTGGGTTTCACTGGGATTCATGCCTGCCGTGGGTTCGTCCAAGAGGAGCAGGCGAGGCTTGCTGGCAAGAGCGCGGGCGATTTCGAGACGACGCTGATCCCCGTAGGGCAAGTTCTTTGACATCAGGTCGCCTTTGCCCTGCAGATTGCAGAATTTCAGGAGGCGCCGCGCCTCCTCGACTGCGTCCGCCTCTTCCTTCATCGTGCGGCGGTCACGAAGAATCCCGCCGATGAGGCCGGACTTGAGATGCGGGTGCATGCCTACCAGAATGTTCTCGACGGCGGTCATTTCCTTGAAGAGCCGGATGTTCTGATAGGTGCGCGAGATGCCGAGCCGGGTGACGCGGTCAGGCGACAGGCCGGTTATGTTCTTCCCGTCCAGCAGGATGTCGCCTTCCTCCGGCGTGTAGAAGCCGGTTACGCAATTGAAGAACGTGGTTTTGCCGGCTCCATTGGGGCCAATGACGCTACGGATACTGTTTTCCTCGATCTCCAGATCGATGTGGCTGAGGGCATCCAGACCGCCGAACCGCTTGGTTATTTTCTTGGCAACTAGAACGGCCATGGGATCAACTCCTGCCTTTGGTCTCGGTTGGAGAAGCCTGGGGTGTCAGCGGGACATCGAGCCGCCTCGTCCTCGTGCAACTCCAGTTCACGCCTTGCCTCGGGAATCAAGCCCTCGGGCCGCACAAGCATCATGGCAACAAGCACCGCACCATAAACCAGGTAGCGATAGTCGGCGAATTCACGGAGAATTTCGGGCAGCCCAACAAGGGCAATGCCCCCGACGATGACACCCGGGATGCTGCCCATCCCGCCGATGATGATGAGAGAGAGAACGTTCACAGAAACGAGGAACTGGAAGCTTTGCGGGTAGGCCGAGGAGAGCTTGGCCGCGAAGAGCGTGCCACCCAGACCGGCAAAGAATGCACCGCTGGCGAAGGCAAGCAGCTTGGTCGTGACGTGATTGATTCCCATGGCCTTGGCGACATCCTCATCTTCGCGGAGAGCCATCCAGGCACGGCCAAGCTTCGAATCCTTGAGCCGAACGGCGATGAAGGTGGCGATACCAATGAACGCGACGATCACGAAGTATATGGTCGGCTGTGAGCCGAAGTCGAAGGGTCCAATGATAGGATGCGCAATCAATTGGATGCCCTCGGGACCGCCCAACCATGGGCGGAGCCAATCCGAAAGAACCAGGAGCCGCACGATCTCGCCAAAGCCCAAAGTAACGATTGCCAGGTAGTCGCCTCGCATCTTCAGCACCGGTAGGCCCAATATGACCCCAGAGACCACCGCGGCCAGGAGGGCCAGCGGCAAAGCCTCCCAGTAGGTCAGGGGAGTGGCAATTCGTTCAGGCGAGGTCAGCACTCCCATGGCGTAAGCGCCAATGGCAAAAAAGGCTACATATCCGAGGTCCAGGAGTCCGGCAAAGCCCACCACGATGTTCAAACCCAAGCCCATGAGGATGAAGATGCCGACTGTGTCCAGGACGTCGCTCAAGAAAAGGCCGAGAATACGCGGGAGAAATATCATCAGGAGGGCGATGAGGGCCAGCGTGGTCCAGCGCCGCCAGGGCGGTTGCGGTGTACGGTTCAGCTCCACGACAGCCCGACTTTTGGCGTCCGTATACCGCCAGTAGGCCAGCCCGCCGACCAAGACCAAGAGGAATGCCGCGCCGGCGTAGTTCAGCCCGCCAGAGGCAAACATCCAGGTCACCAGGGGACCGACGGGCCCCCAATTTCGCGCGATCGTGATGATCAGATCCCTGATAAGGCCGATGAGAGTAATAGCAACCAAAGCCTGAATCAAGGCATGCCGCGGTCGCGGCGGAACGAGAAAGAGCAGGGCGGAAAGGCCGCCCAGGACGCTTGAGATTGCCAGCAGCATGAGGATGCCGGTGGCAAGGCCCAAGTCAAAGGTGAGAATGGAATAGAGCGCCGGCGAGGCATTGATCAGCATTGCCCGCAAATTTACGACCTCGCCAATTCCCACGAGGGCGCCCAGCACCGCACCGCTGGCGACACCCGAGACCAGTCCAGCGACCGGTACCAGGCGGCGGTCGCCGCTAGCCCGCCGCGCCATCGTGAAGGCAAATACGGCGATCGGGGCGAACGTGAGGATCTGTCCCATCGTCACGAGCCCCTGCACGATGGGCCGGTCATTGAATTCCTCCGACATGCCAACCAGACAAATCAACAGGCTGACCGCCCCGCCGAGCAAGCCGCTGCGGATAGCCTCGGCCCAAATCGAACGCTTGTCTCTCATGGCCGGCTCCTTTAGGCTTTCGCTTCGGTGATCGCTTCGCCGAGGATGCCCGAAGGGCGAAAGATCAGGATAAAGACAAGGATGATGAACGCGATAGCGTCCTTGAGCTGCGAAGGTGTGGGGATTCCCAAACCATCCAGGAAGAAGATTCGGGCCCATCGACTCCAACAGCCCAAGAATCATCGCACCAAGGAACGCCCCGGCGACGTTGCCGATGCCGCCCAAGACGGCGGCGGTAAATGCCTTCAGGGCGGGAATGAATCCCATGAAGAACCAGGCAATTGGAAACAGCAGGACGTAAAGAATTCCGGCGATGCCGGCAGAGGCCCCACCCAAAGCGAAGGTGAAAACGATCACGTTGTCGACGTCGATGCCCATCAGGGAGGCCGCCTCCCGGTCTTCTGATACGGCACGCATGGCCTTGCCAATCTTGGTGCTCTGGACAATCCAGTAGAGTACGACCATCATGACCAACGCGGCGGCAATGACGACCGCCTGCGTCTTGAAGACCTGGATACCGAGGAAGGCCCAAGAGCCCTTGAGACTCTGAAGCGTTGGGTAGGCCTGAAAGCCGGCGCCGTAGAGCCCGCGGAAAGTGTATTGCAGGAAGAAGGACGCCCCAATGGCCGTGATAAGCGGCACAAGGCGAGGTGCGTTCCGGAGCGGCCGATAGGCAATGCGCTCAAGAAGTATTGCGACAATACCTGAAACTGCAGCGGCGACCACGGTAACCAAGAGCATGCCCAAAAGGGGATGCTGATCCATGTACCCCGACTTGGTCAGGGAAATTGCCAGGAAGACGGCGGTGAACGGACCACTCATGAAAACTTCGCTGTGCGCGAAGTTGATCATCTTGAGAATGCCGTACACGAGCGTGTAGCCCATGGCGATCAAGGCATACACTCCGCCGAGTGCAAGGCCACGAATGGTAAGGTCGAGCCAAACGCTTGGGGCGTATTTTCCCGAAAGCAGGGTCTTGATCGTGCCAACGACGACCACTACGGCGATGGCGACGCCGATGGCCCAGACCATGAGATCGAGAAGTGTCACCCGCTGACGCCAGTAGCGAAGCATCTGTGGCCTCCTGCCTTGAACGACTAAGGATTGAGAAGAGGGGCGAGAGTCGACCTCGCCCCTCTTCTTCAAAGACTTATTGACCTGGCTTCCAGATCAACTCGGGGGGATACGCACCCGCGTGGTATTCGTACACACCAATCGTCGGGTTGGCGCAGTCGCCCGTGGGGGTGCAAGAAAGCACACCCGTCAGGCCCTGGAAATCCTTGGTAGCGTACATGGCGTCACGCAGGGCCTGGCGGCCGATATGCAGCGTGCCGTCGGGGTCCTGCACGGCCACCTTCTCGATAGCTGCCTTGATCATGTTGAAGGCATCGTATGAGTGGGCGTGGAAGATGCTGATCGGATCTGTGCCGAATTTCGCCTTGTATTTGACCACGAAGGCATCATAGGCGGCACCGGCAACGACCGGGCTGGAAACGCGGAAGCCCTCGACATAGTCACCGGCGCCCTTGGGAACGTCCGGCGAGAACAAACCATCAGCGCCCATCAGATAGATCTGGCTGAAAGTGGCGTCGCTGCTGGTGCGGACCTGCTGGATGATCAGGGGGCCCGCCGGCTGGAAGATCGGGAGGTAGATCATTTCCGGCTGGTCGGCGGCGATGTCGGCAAGGACCGACGACATATCGGTCTGGTTCGGATCGATGGCGCTTTGCTTGGTGCAGGTGCCACCCATCTTGGTGAAGTTCTCACAGAAGACCTGCTGCAGCTTGTCAGCATAAAGCGAGCCATCATTGATGGTTGCAGCCTTCGTGACCTTCAGTACATCGAATGCGTACTGAGCCGCGACCGCTCCCTGCACTTCGTCGTTGTGGGCGGTGCGCAGGTAGCCCGGATAGTTGTTCGGGTTGCCGGCCTCGGTGAGGTCAGGCGCCGTGTTGGAGGGGGAGACGATCACAAAACCAGCCTTGGACAGCAGGGGCACTGCCGCGCGGGCTGCGCTGGAGCACGAGGTGCCGATGACCGCGAGAATGGTCGGATCGGCGGCGAGCTTGGTGCCGGCGGTCTGACCGGGGCCAGCATCGCAGCCCTCGTCTTCGCCGTCCAGCTTGATGTCATGACCCAGAATCTTGCCACCGGCATCATCGACAGCGATTTCAATGCCGTTGCGTGAGTCGACGCCCAGGGTTTCGTTCGGGCCAGAGACGACAAGCGCCCAGGCAATATGCACCGGATCGCTTGGGCCAATATCAACGCAGCCAATGGCGTCCGTACAAGTGAATGCGGCGGGGGCCGGCGCTTCCGTAGCGGCGGGCATGGCAGCCGCTTCGGTGGGAGCCGGCATGGCCTCCGTCGGAGCGGGCGCAGGACCGCAAGCGGCGAGCGCCATAGTTGCCGCTACTACCAGCGAAATTACAAAGAACAAGCGTTTAGACATTCTTACTCCTCCGAAAAGTTTAGGAAACTCGGGGCCCGGCGCGGTTTGTTTGACCGAAGTCGGGTCAGTCTGCGCGATAGCTGACAAGGCTCGCCGTGTGTCTCACTCACCTCCTCTCCACTGCGGTCATGGGAGAACCCGCCATTAGATATGCGACGAGCCGCGAACGTTCCATTTTGACATGGATGTACTCGCGGCTCGGACAGTGTCTAATGCTGAGTTCTCGTGTCCACAAACGGTTCGGGCAATGATAAGAGCATTTCGGAGGACGGTCAAGAGTGCATTTGGCGGCTAAATGGCGGCAGCGGGCATAGTGGCCGCGTTCACAATGCAGCCGCGGAACTCCACCTCGCATGGGGGGCACGCCAAAGCAGGCGCCAGGACCCGGAGTCCAGGATGCGGGCCGCCCGCCCTACGGATGCGGTGTGGGATCAAGGGCGCTAAGGATAGGTATGACTCAGCCAGTCCAGGCCGTTCACCTGAATGCCACCGACCCAGAGATCGAAGTGCAAATGAGGGCCCGTGACGCGACCCGTGGCGCCGATCTCGCCGATCAGCTGACCTGCATCCACGTGCTGGCCGACCGACACGTCGATCGTCTGCTGATGGAAATAGCCCGTGTAGACACCCCAACCGTGGTCGATGAAGGTCGCGTTGCCTCTGACATTCAAAGGCCCGGCGAATACAACTGTCCCCGGCGCCGCCGCGTATATATCGAATGGGTGATCGTTGGAGCACACGCCGTAGTCCACGCCAGAGTGGAAGTAGTCATATGCGCCCCCGTTGAATGAACGACGAGTGCCGAAGCCATCCCGAATGCAATACGGCAATCCCACGGGCAAGGTAAACTCGGAAGTCCACTGCCTGACGTCGGTTACTGGAGCGGTGATGGAGAGGACTTCTTTATCCTCCGGGCCCGTGATGGTCGGGTCAATCGTTTCCGCCGGCACCGACAACGCTTCCTTTGGAAAAGCGCCCGAATCGATCACGACTAACTGCTGAAAAGATTCGACACTGCCGTCACTGGAGGTGGCGTCGAGCTGCAGAGGATAAACGCCGGGCTGCAGCATGGCATGAATGCCCTGGAGCGCCACCGTGCGCCCGTCGCCCATGGGGAAGAAGTGCAGGGGATAGTCGCCGAGCATTCCGCCAAGAGTGACGCCATCTGCGGGGGTAACGACAATCTCGGCGGTTGAGCCCTGCGTGAGGGGTAAGGTCGGAATTTCCGCGCCCAGAAGAGATGGGGGAAGGCCGGCCGCCGTCTGACCGGTCGAGGCCGCACCTGTGGTGTAAAGCACATCCGCCGGGAGGCCATCCCAAGTGCCGTTCAGATCATTGATGGCTGCCAGTGTCCAAGGGTCAGAGCCGCTGCCGAGGGCGAGTTCCAACAGGGATTGACCCGCGGCGGGGGTGAGCCGCGCAGTCAGGTCGGATGTGTTCTCCTGCTTTGGTACGATCATGGCCGCTCCGACGTAAAACTCGGTCGGACTGATGACATGATTCAGCCTGCGCAGCAAGTCGGCCGGAATCTCGGTGCGGCGAGCCAGACTGCGGAAAGAGTCGCCAAAATTCACGACCTCTGTGTCGAGGATGCCGTTAATGCCCTGGAGGCCGGGAATGACGAGACGCTGCCCTTGCGAGATCAGATTGGGATCCGTGATCCCGTTGGCGGCCATCAGCTGATCAACCGATAAGTTGAACCGTTCGGCGATGGTCGACAGGTACTCATTCGGCTGAACGATGTAGATTGCGCCCACGGGCGTCGGTGTGGGTGCGGGGGTTTGCGCAGTTGCCTGGGACGCCGGCCAAGCAAGAGAGAGCAGGAGGATTGGCAGGACTACCAGACGCTTAAGCATCGACGAATTGAACCTGGTCCCCGACTTCGTATGCGGCAAACATGTCCGGGTGGACTTCCAAGATAAAGCGTGCGGGCCGGGCCGGAAAATAGGCGGGTCGCCAAGCCCTGGCGACAGTCTTGTCCACGACGGTCATTGCGCCGCTTATCCAGAAGACGGCCAAATCAAAAGGCACGAACAACATGTGAATGGCGGCATCGATCCTCGAGTCGCGGCTGCCGACCAACAACAGCCCCTGGTCCTTCTGCAATTGACGTCGGAACATCAGTCCGCGAAGACGGCAGGCAAAGCTGTCGCACACCAGAATCCGGGCTCGGCCCTGGAAGCTGGAAACGGACTTTTCGACATAGACGAAGGAACTCACCGGAGTGTTGGGGTCATCCGAGGCGGCCAATGGCAGGGCTCGGAGCGATACGGCGGATCAGGTCTACGCAGCGCGCTCCGCCAAAACCCGATCCACGCTTTCGAGCAATTGCCGCGGGCTGAACGGCTTCACGATGTAGTCATCCACTTTGGCAATCTGAAGGCCCATGACCCTGTCTATAGTCTGTGCCCTCGCGGTAACAATGATCACGGGAATACTCTTCGTGCTTTCATCGGCCTTCATTTGCTGGTAGACGTCCCAGCCGTCCATGTCCGGCATCATCAAATCAAGCAAGACGAGGTCGGGCTTGCGTTCCCGGACCGCCTGCAAACCTGCCTTTCCGCCACTGGCACCCTCCACGACGTGCGAGCGCCGCTTGAGGATGAGGCGGATGAGATCGATCACTTCCGGGTCGTCCTCGATGCACAATATGCGTTTTGCGGAATGATCGTCGGCCACGGGCCCTCATGCACAGGCAAAGAACGTTGGCGAGTGTACCATACAGGGGAACGCGGCAAAATCAGGCGGAAGCGCGACAGGCCGGGCGGCAGCGCGCGCGGGCGCCAAGTCGATCTGCCGAGGGCTTGCAAGCCAGGGTTTATTAGAGAATCATATAAGTGCAGGGGGGTGGCGCCCTCGGGGCGGGTGGGTTGGTATAATTCAACACCTGTAAATCTGGAGGATTTGTGAATTCAAACCGAACCCAATCGTTCATCATCTACTTCCTGTTGATTGTGGCGATTGGTGCCATGCTGTACGTGGGTTTCAGACAGGACAACTCGAGCCAGCAAACGCTGACCATCAACGAGGTGGCGGCCGCCATTCAGAACGGCACCGTGGCACGCGTCGTCATACAGAGCGACGACACCGTCCATATCGTGTACAAGTCCGGGAAAGAGGCCAACTCGCACAAAGAGTCGACCGCGACGCTGGTAGACCAGCTGATCAGCCTGGGCGTGACGCCGCAGGAACTGGCTTCGCAAAATATCAAGATCGAGGTCAAGCCGCCCTCGCAATGGGCCGGGATTTTGAGCAGCCTGCTCTACATCCTGCCGGTGATCTTCATGGCAGGCGTCTTATGGTTCATCTTCCGCCAAGCCCAGGGTAGCAACAATGCGGCCATGGCATTTGGCAAGAGCCGGGCGCGCATGTTCAGCGGCGAGCATCCGACGGTGACCTTCGAAGACGTAGCCGGCGTCGAGGAGCCCAAGGAAGAACTCGCGGAGGTGGTCGAGTTTCTGAAAGAGCCTCAGAAGTTCATCCAATTGGGCGCGCGGATCCCGAAGGGCGTGCTGCTGGTCGGCCCTCCTGGCACGGGGAAGACACTGCTTGCCAAAGCCGTCTCGGGTGAGGCGGGCGTGCCCTTTTTCTCGATTTCGGGATCAGAATTCGTTGAAATGTTTGTTGGCGTTGGCGCCAGCCGCGTGCGCGATCTCTTCGATCAGGCCAAACGCCACTCGCCTTGTATCGTATTCGTAGACGAAATTGACGCGGTGGGGCGGCAGAGGGGGGCCGGTCTGGGCGGCTCGCACGATGAGCGCGAGCAGACGCTCAACCAAATGCTGGTGGAGATGGACGGCTTCGACACGGATACCAACGTGATCATTGTCGCGGCGACAAACCGCCCCGATATTCTCGACCCGGCGCTGCTGCGGCCGGGAAGATTTGACCGGCGCGTGACGCTGGACCGGCCCGACGTCAAGGGGCGGGAAGCCATCCTCAAGGTGCACGTGAAGGGAAAGCCCCTTGACCCTGCAGTCAATCTTGGCTCGTTGGCACGCGGGACGCCCGGTTTTGTGGGTGCAGACCTAGAGAACCTGGTGAATGAGGGCGCGATCCTGGCTGCACGCCGGAACAAGAAGTCCATAGGGCAGCCAGAGTTAGAGGAAGCGATTGAGCGCGTCGTGATGGGGCCAGAGCGCAAATCGCGCCTGATCTCCGACGAGGAAAAACGGATCATTGCCTACCACGAGGCCGGGCACGCAGTGGTGGCCAACGCCATTCCGGAGGCGGACCCGGTGCAAAAAGTCTCCATCGTCGGCCGCGCACAGGCGGGCGGGGTGACCTGGTTCAGGCCGGACGAGGACCGCCTGCTCTATTCGAGGAAAAAGCTGCTTGCCAACCTGGCATATGCCCTGGGCGGTCGGGTGGCCGAAGAGCTGGTTTTTGACGACATCACCTCGGGGGCATCGAACGACATCGAACAAGTGACGCGCATGGCGAGGACGATGGTGACCCGCCTTGGCATGAGTGGCGAGATGGGCCCGCTGATGTACGGCCAGAAGGAAGAGTTGATTTTCCTGGGACGCGAGATTTCCGAGCAGCGCGACTACTCGGAGGCCGTTGCGGAGAAGATCGATGACGAGGTCCGCAAGATCGTCGAAGCGTCCTATGGATTGGCGAAGCGATTGCTGACCCAGTATCGCGATCAGCTGGATGCGGTGGCAAAGAAACTGCTGGAAGTCGAGACGATCACACGCGAGGAGTTCGAGGCCGTGTTTCCGCCGCCTCATCCAAAGAGGAGCGGGACGCCTCAGCCGTCGGTTGCAGCGGAACCCGCGCCGGCTCCGGCCGACTGAGCCTGCACACTGGCACCTCTGTCAAGAACCACAAAGATGACGAGACCTCCGTGAGAGCGGAGGTCTCGTTTTGTTGCAGCCAAAACCGCGCATGGGGTTACGCGTCCGGGCGGGGCCCATCCTGCTGCTGCCGGACGAGCTCGCGGCGGAGAATCTTCCCGACGGTGGACTTCGGCAATTCCCGGCGAAACTCGATCTGACTGGGTACTTTGTAGGCTGCGAGCATTTGCCGGCACCAGTCGCGGAGCTCCTCTGCTCCGCACTCTGCCCCGGGCTTCAGCACGATCCAGGCCTTGACGGACTCACCCTGAATCGGATCGGGGATGCCTGCCACGCCGACTTCAAGCACCTTTGGATGCGCGGCGAGCACCTCCTCGACCTCTCGCGGCCAGACTTGGAAACCACCCGGCTTGATCAGTTCCTTTTTGCGGTCAACGACATAGAAATAGCCGTCCGAATCCATGCGGACAATGTCGCCGGTAAAGAGCCACGTCTCGCCATCCCATAACCGCCGCAAAGCGCCTGCCGTTTCCTCCGGCATGTTGTGGTAGCCGCTCATGACCTGAGGGCCGCGCAGCACGAGCTCGCCCGGCTCGCCCGGGGCCGTCAGTTTGTCGCCATTCTCAGGATCGACGATGCGGCAATCCACGTCGGGCATGGGCATGCCGATCGATCCGATCTTGTTTGCGCCCAGCAGCGGATTGCAGTGCGTGACCACGGGCGCCTCGGAAAGGCCGTAGCCCTCGCAGATCTTGCCGCCGCTCAGACTTTCAAAGCGTTCCTTCGTTTCACGCAGCAATGCTGTCGATCCGGAGATGCACACCCTGATGGACTGCAAGTCCACGCCACCTGTCGCCACATCAGGGTGGTTGCAGAGGCCGACGTAGAGGCTCGGCACACCGGGGAAAACTGTAGGGTGATACTCGTTGATCACGCCGATGAGGTCCACCAGCTTACGGGCATCCTGCACCAGTGCCAGGCTCGCACCCAGGGCAATAGCGAGGCTCATGCCGGCAATCATGCCGTAGGCGTGATAGAGGGGGATCGCCATGAGAAAGACCTCGTGTGCCTCCTCAAGGGTGAAGAGCCACGTCCGGAATTGCAGGGTGTTGGCGACCACGCCGCGATGCGAGGCGACGGCGGCTTTGGATACGCCCGTTGTGCCGCCAGAGTATTGAAACAACGCCGTATCGTCCGGTCCGATTTTCAGGCGAGGACGGCTGCCGGCTTCGTATCGGGAAAGGAGGGCCGCCAGCCCGAAATCGGCGTTGCCGACTGCAGGCTCGGCCTGTGGGAGCGAAGCGCCTGCGACAGCGCCGGCGACGATTAGCGTCCTCAAAGAGGACGTCGATTTTGCGGCCCGAACTGTCTCATACAAGTCGTGCGTGACAAACATGACTTGCAGGCCGGCGTCGTTTATCTGGCGGACGCTCTCGGAAAGCGTATAGAGGGGATTTACGGCCACCACCACGCCCCCGGCCTTGAGGATGCCATAGAAGGCCACGACGAACTCGGGAACATTCGCCATGAAGATGCCGACGCGATCCCCCTTTCTAACTCCCAGATCTGCAAGGGCGCCGGCGAGCCGATCCGAAGCATCATTGACCATAGCATACGAAGCCGTCTTGCCCCGCAGAATCGTGCAGGCCCTATCAGGCCACCGGCGAGCCGAGTCCTCGAGAAAAGCGAAGAGGGCCTGAGCCGGATAGTCAATGCTTGCGGGCACGCCTGGATCGTAGTGCGCGAGCCAGGGCCGGTCGTGTTCCATGGGTTCCACCTTCCTCAACTCATTTGTCCAGCGGTGCGTTGCGTCAGACCGCGTGCTGAACGGCGCGTTCCCAGTCGGCAATCTCCCTGCGTATGAGAGACTCCATGGCCGGTACGACGTTTTCATCGGCAGCGTCAAACCACTTGATGGTTGCATCAGAATTCCTTGAACCAATTGGCTTGTCGCCGGACGAAAAGGCGCGTCGCTCGCCTAACCGCAGCTTTGGCTTGCTCGATCTCCAGCTTTCCAGAGAGGACTTGGAGGCACTCGCGGTAGCCGATGGCTGACAACACGGGGAGGTCCGGCGAAAGGCCCTGCGAGAGGAGCCCTTGGGTTTCTGCTATCAGCCCGGACGCAAACATGCTCTCAATGCGATCGTCAATCCGACTGTAGAGCACCGGCCGCGCAAGTCCGAGGCCGATTGTGACAAGATGGTAGGCGGGGACCGCGTGGGTGCGCTGATCTGAGAAGCGGCGACCCGTTGTCAGGATCACTTCTAGGGCTCTGACCGTTCTTCTAGCGTTGCGGTAATCGATAAGTTGAGCGGCCGCCGGATCCATGCGCTCGAGGGCTCGATGCAGCCAGAGGCCGCCGCGTTGGCCAAGCATGCCCTCGAGCGTCAGCCTCAGCCGGTCGTCCGGCGGCACACCCGGCGGCTGCCAGCCGCGAGTGACGGCGCGGATGTACTGGCCCGTCCCGCCGACCAGAAGGGGTAGGCGGCCCCTTGCAAGGATTCCCGAAATTGCCTCGCCGGCGAGCCCCTGAAAAACGACCAGGCTGATGGTGTCTTGGGGCTCTGCGATGTCGATCAAATGGTGGGGGACCAGCGCTCTTTGCTCGGGGGTCGGCTTGGCAGTGCCGATATCCATGCCGCGGTAGAACTGGCGTAAATCGGCGGAGACGATCTCGGCGTGGAGCTGTTGGGCCAGGCGAATCGACATCTCGGTCTTGCCGACCGCGGTTGGGCCGACCAAGACCACCAGCGGAGGACGGGGGTCTAAGACCATAGATTGATTCGGCAAATGGCGGCGGACCAGCCACCGCAGCGCAAATCGCTATCCGGAGACGGCGTTCTCAAAGTGTGTGATTTGTGCCTTGCCCGCAACGCTCTGAATGGCGATGACATCTATTCGCCAGTGCTCGATTCCGTGCTCCTGGGCGTAATACTGGGCACAGGCGGTCATGTGCTCCTGCTTACGGGCAGTCACGGACGCCTCGGGCAGCCCGGCCGCTTCCGAGAGGCGGGCCTTGACCTCGACAAACACGCTAAACTGATCCTTCTCCACGACCAGGTCGATCTCGCCATACGGCGTGCGGACGTTGCGGGCCACGACCTGATAGCCGCGCTCGGTCAGGTAGTCGCTGGCCGTCTGCTCCCCCCATTGACCGACGCGCTGATTGTGGGTCACGGCAGCCGGCCATGCTTGCACGAATCGAGAGCGGGTAGAGACGCGGAGCCTAACATCCGTGGGTCGCGGTCTACCGACGCAAGAGCCAGTCGGTCTGGGTTCGTGAAACAGGAGTTGAAAGCATGAGACATAGCGCCGTCCGATTCGGTTCGGGTTTGAGCCAGCCAGTGCTGTGGAACCAGCCTCATCCTAAGGGTTGGGCACGGTGCTGTCAAGCAGGCGGGGGATCGTGGGGCACTAGCTGCCCACAATCTGGCCTGGCATCGCCGAGGCGCCCATGTAGCCGGCTTCGGCGGCGGCGGATGACCCCTATGATAGAATGCGGTTTCCAAAGCCCAACAATGGTCCGGATTGTATTACGCGACAAGCAATTTGACGTGAAGAGTGGCAGCACGTTGCTCGCGGCTCTCCAGAAAGTCGACATCCTACCGGAAACCGTAATCGCCACCCGTGGCGGCGAGATGATCCTGGAGGATGAGATATTGCGAGACGGAGACGTCGTTCGGCTCGTGGAAGTAATCTCCGGCGGTTGAGCGCACGAATGAGCCACGGCAGGAAACCTGATGCCGAAGAGAGGCGCTCGAAAACCGAGTGGGTCTGGATGCGCGGCGGTGAGACAAGTCGATGAAGTGTAGGAAGTGCGGCGGGAAGGCTTCCGTGAACATGCGCCAGCACAAGCTGGCTCTGTGCAAGGAGCACTTTCTGGAGTGGCTTCCGGAGCAGACCGAACGCTTCATCCAGAAGTATTCCATGTTCAGCCATGACGACCGGATTCTGGTAGCCGTTTCCGGCGGCAAGGACTCGCTATCCTTGTGGGACTTGCTGATCCGACTTGGTTACAAGGCCGACGGCCTTTACCTGGGGCTCGGCATCGACGGTGGAATAGGATACTCAGACGAGTTGCACCGCCTGGCGCAGAAGTTTGCAGATGACAACGCCGCGATGCTGCATGTTGTGGACATCGAAGCGGAGTACGGAGAGCCTATTCCGGTGCTGGCGGACTTGAGCCGCAGAGGCCAGGGCAAGCCTTGCGCGGTCTGCGGTTTGACCAAACGGCACGAGATGAACAGAATGGCACGTGACATGGGTTACGACGTCCTGGCCACGGGCCACAATCTTGATGACGAGGCGGCTGTTCTGTTCGGAAATACTCTGCAGTGGTCGGCCGAGTACCTCAGGCGGCAGGGTCCCGTGCTGCCTGGCGTGGCCGGAATGGCGAAAAAGGTCAAGCCGCTCTGCCGTTTCTACGAACGCGAGATGGCAGCCTATGCGATTCTGCGAGGCATTGAATACATCTATGACGAGTGTCCGTATGCAAAGGGATCGACGTCCATCTACTACAAAGACGTCCTAAACAAGATGGAGAACGGGCATCCGGGGACAAAGCTGAATTTCTACTTGCGGTTCCTCGACGCCCGCGAGCGCGGGCTGTTTGCGGATCCGGGTGGCGCTCCTCCCGACCTGCACCCCTGCAACGAGTGCGGACAGCCGACGACGGCACCCGACCTGTGCTCATTTTGCCGCATGCGGCGCAAGGTCGGCACGGCGGCGTAGGAGTGCCAGCACCGCTCTTGATGGCGGACCGGACAGCCCAGCGGTTTCAGGACCAACACGGCGGACGCCGGGAAATCTAAGCGCCGTGGAGCGGGAGCCAAGCACGGCCGCACGTCGGCGCAGATCGATCATCGCCCATGCAAGAATTGGAAAGAAGAAGCAGCCGCCGCGGGCTTCGTGGCGGCTGCTTTTTCACTGAAGCAGGCCGTCTGTACTCAGGCGGTTTCCAGGAAGCGCTCGATCTCAAAGTCCGTTACGCTGAGGCGGTACTCATCCCACTCCGCCCACTTGGCGCGTGTAAAGGCCTCGTAAGTAACCTCGCCGAGAGCCGCACGCAGAACGGCATCCTTCTCCAAGTCCATGAGCGCGTCCGAGAGCGAACCGGGCAGCTCTTGCACGCCGAACTTCTTGCGATCCTCAGGGCCGAGATGATAGAGGTTGATGTTGTTGAGGGCTGCAGGAGGCGTCGCGTTCTTCTCGATCCCGTCCAGAGCGGCCGCCAGCATGACGGTGAAGGCAAGATAAGGATTGGAGGACGGGTCGGGGAAACGCAGCTCTGCTCGAACTGCCTTGTCGCGACCCTCCGTGTAGCGCGGGATGCGAATCAACGCCGAACGGTTCTGCTGTGCCCAGCCGATGTAGACGGGAGCCTCGTAGCCGGGCACCAGGCGTTTGTATGAATTGACGGTCGGCGCAACCACGGCGGCCAATGCTCGGGCGTGTTCCAGTTGGCCGGCAATGAAACTGTAGGCCATCTTGGAGAGGTGTACCTCGTCCTTGGCGTCGAAGAAGAGGTTTGCGCCCTTGCTGTCAAAGATGGACTGGTGGCAGTGCATGCCGGAGCCATTGATCCCAAAGACAGGCTTGGGCATGAAGGACGCCGTCAGACCCTGCTGATGCGCGATCGCCTTGACCGCATACTTCAGCGTGAGAATATTGTCGGCGGTGCGCAACGCGTCTGCAAAGCGAAAATCGATTTCATGCTGACCGCGGGCCACCTCGTGGTGGCCGACTTCCACTTCAAGCCCCATTCGGTTGAGAGCATCCATAAGGGCTGTGCGGACATGGGCCGCCTGATCGTCAGATGAAAAGTCGAAGTAGCTGCCGTTGTCATGCGGCGTGGGATGCACGCCGTTGCCGTTGGACCCCTTGAACAAGAAGAATTCCGGCTCGGGGCCGACGTTGAAAGTCCAGCCGCGCTGCTCCACTTTTGCAAGCACGCGTTTGAGGGTGCCGCGCGGATCACCCTCAAACGGATCGCCGGCCGGTGTGAAAATATCGCAGAAGACACGGGCCCGGCGCAGCTCCTCCGAAGTCCAGGTCAGGACGGCGTAGGTCTCGGGATCCAGCCTAAGCATCATGTCGCTTTCCTGGATGCGCGCGAAGCCCTCGACGGAGGATCCGTCGAACCAGACCCCGTCGTCCAGGGCGGCCTGGAGGCCGCCGACCGGCATGTCAACACTCTTCACGGCACCTGTGACATCGGAGAACTGCAGGGAGATGAACTTGACATTGTCTTCCTTGACTTGTTTCACCAGATCGTGTGCATCCATGACTCCTCTTTTCTTTTCTCAACATGTTGCCAGGCGGCGGTATTGCTTACGACGCGTAACCATCTGATCTAGTCACCCGGGCCAGGTGCGATCTCCTCCTCTGTGGGGACCCGCGTTTGCCGGGAAAAATTGATCACCACGACGGATCCAATAATGATCATGGCGGAAAGGATGATGCGAGCATTGAGGACTTCGCTGCCCAGCCAGGCGCCGACAAAAATGGCGACGACGGGATTTACGTAGGCATAGGTCGAGACCAGCGACAGCGGCGCTTTCCGTATGAGCCACGTGTAAGATACAAACCCGACGAGTGAACCGAACAGGACCAGGTAGGCAAGGCCGATGAGTGAGGCGGTGCTCACCGCAGAGATGTCCAATGCCTGCCATTCGCCGGCGAAACTTCCGACAAGAAACAGACCGACTGCACCGGCCAACATTTCAACACCCGTTCCCATGAGGAAGATTCCGGCATCTCGGCGTCCCGGCCGTAAACGGAGCCGATCGACCAGAGCAGGGCCGCGCCCAGAAGCGCCAAGAATCCCAGCAAATCCTTGCCGTCGGTGGAGCCCAGTCCGCGACTTGAAGTCATCAACAGCGCGATGCCACCGAAGCCGATCAGCAGGCCCAATACGATTCTCCAGTCGGGCTTGATGCCACCCGGGCGTAAGGCATCGATCACGGCAATCCACAGGGGAATGGAGGCGATTACCAGGGCGGCGATACCCGAGGGCACGTGCTGTTCGGCCCAACTGACGACCCCGTTGCCGCCAAGCAGGAGCAACAATCCGACGATGGCAGCCGAGCGCCACTGCCGCCGCGTGGGGTTTGGATCTCCCGCCAGCCTGCGCCAAACGTACAAAATCAAACCCGACACCAGGAAACGAGAGCCGGCCATCAGGAATGGAGGAATGGTTTGCACCGCGAACCGGATCGCGAGGTAGGTCGAGCCCCAAACAATATACAACGCCACTAAGGCGGTCCATACCCTGGATTTCATCGTCATCTCCTAGACGGTTGCGGCCTGCATTTCGGCGGCGGCCAACTCCCAGCCCAGTAAGGCCCGCTTGCGGGCCGACCCGTATCGGTACTCTCCGAAGTCTCCGAGCTTGCGGATGACGCGATGACAAGGGATCACGACCGGGACCGGGTTGCGTGCCACCGCATTGGCAACCGCGCGAACTGCCCTGGGGCTGCCGGCGCCCGCGGCCAGTTCTTCATATGTCACGGCGCTGCCAGACGGAATCCGGAGAAGCGCCTCCCAAACCTTAATCTGGAAATTCGTTCCTCGAAGCAGCACGGGAAGAGGCGGTGCGGCCCGCCGGCCGAGGGAGAAGACCGTGTCCACCAGCCCATCGGTGGCGGCGTGATCCTCGATGAGAGTGGCCTCCTTCCAGTACGCGAACAACTCATCCACGGCCTCGCCTTCCCGGGAGCGTACGAAACCAAGATGGCAGATACCTCGATCCGTCACTCCGATCAAACATGTACCGAATGGCGACGGATAGAGACCATAGCGAATCGTGAGCCCGGCTCCACGGCTCTTGTATTCGCCGGGCGTGACGGCCTCGGTGGTGATGAACAAATCATGAAGTCTTCCGGGGCTGGAGAGACCAACCTCAAAGGTCGTCTCCAACAGGCTGGCAGACCGATCCAACATTGCACGTGCACGTTCCCGTGTCACGAACTGAAGAAAGCGTTTTGGGCTGATTCCGGCCCAGTGAGTGAAAAGGCGCTGAAAATGGAACTCGCTCATGCCGACCGCTGCAGCAACCTCGTTCAGATCAGGCTGACGTCGGGCGTGCTCGTCGACGTACAGCAACGCTTTTTCGACGAGGGCGTACTCCTGGCTCAATTGTGTGTAGTCGGGCATGGCGTAAGCGTTCATCGGGACCTCCTGCAGTCGCAATGAACGCATTCTAGGAGGCATGGTCTGATCTGACGACCCGATTCTTGCGGAGTCCCGGCACGGAGGTGCGGTCGAACGGCCGTCCGGGGCCAGGAGCCAGCATGTGCCGGTAGGTGAGTCCAGATCGTTGTGCCCAAGATCATCCTTCTCTCGCTTCGACCGAAACCGCGCCAACATAAACAAAAAGACACGCCCGGGCGTGCCTTGTCGACGGTGTTGACCGTTGCTACAAGCAGCCCTTCCACATTGCGCGGGCCAGCGCCCAAGGCGCGACCCGGTCACTGCGCCCACCTTGTCTCATGCGTCGCCGCGTGACTTTCGGTGGCGGGCATCGGTGTCATGCCTGACTCCGGTGCCAAGTGCGCTCGTTCTGGAAGGGAGAAGGGAGCCTGTGACGGGCTCCAGAGGCATCCGCTGATCGATCCGATTTTCGGAGCGGCCCCTGCCCACCGTAAACCGGCAGGATCCGATCCTTAGCGCGTCCCTCGCGGGACGGAACCTCCACCTCGTGGTCTCAACTTCTCGCTGAGACCCAGCCGCTTGTTCTCCGTTATTCAGTTGTCAAATCGGCCGGAATTCTACCTGCGCCGTGAATTGGCGTCAAGGTGAGCCACGCGGTCAGCCGTGCCCAAAATCCAACAATCGGACGCGGGCGCCACGGGGGCGGCCAGGGGAAAAAGATACCCCGCTTGTGCCGTGTACTGCGGGGTTTTGAACCTGCTTTCGCAGGTGGGCCCCGACCTCGGAACGCAGCCTTGGCTCTAGCCTATCGCTTTATTCCTGGGAGATTGAGGCCCCTAAATCAGGTGTTGGCTCAAAACGTGAACGCAGTAACGCGAGCACAGCAGGGCAAGAATCTTATACCATGATTCCATATGGCAAGGGGAGGGAAAGATTAGTCTACGGCTCCCTTAAGGATAGTGGGGCGGTGCAGGCTCTTGCTCCGGCGAGGCAGCCGGCGCAATACAGACTCCCGTATGCAGACTGCCACGGTAGGCAGCAAGTCACAGGCAGACCTGGCCAGCAAACCGAGTGCCCGAACGCCTCAATTCAAAACGCCGAGAAGACGCGGGAACCAATACCACAACAAGTCGGCCGCCGGCTTGCCATGGACCGAGGCAGACTTGTCCTGCAGCAGGGTCGGCGGGTAGTAGCCCCGGCTGATCACGCCCGAAACGTAGGATCTCGAATTGATGGCGTTCAGCATCGCCTCGTAGACGTCGGCCTGGGCCTGCAAGTCCAAGTCGGCCGAAGCGGGGTTATGGGGCTGATTGAGAGCAGACCAATCCAGGCAGCCGCTGTGGCCGTCATCAATGCAGCCAGTTTCGACGCCGGCAGCCGAGGGATAGGCCAGCGCGAGGTACACGGGTTTGTCCAAGAATGATGCCAGTGGCGCTATTTCGTTGTCGAGCAGCTGGCCTGCCTGATCAATCATGTCCGACTTGGACACCGTCGGACCGGTTCCGAGGGGCGCGGACCAAAGCAAGTAGACGCCATCGGTGCCGGACACGAATCCGGCCGAGGATGGCAGCCTACCCGGGTTGTAAGGCATCGCCCAAAACACCTTCCCGGGGAAGTGCTGCCGAACTTCCGTGATGACGGCCTGCCAGCGGTCCTCTGCATCCGCGGGCACGTTGGAGGCAGTGCCATCCGCAAGCGAGCCGCCGGGCAAGGCCGGCTCAAGCCAGTCACCACCCAGGACGAGGCCCTGCGACCCAGATTGTGCCGCCAGATCGGCGAAGTTGATCGCAAAGGCCCGGTAGTGGTCAAACCAGACCTGCCACCAATCCGCGTCGCGCGGCGCCGACTTCCAGAAGTCAGCGGGCGAGGTTGCGAAGTGGGGAACCGCGAATATCCCGACGTTGAGGTTCGCGGCGCGTGCCTGGCTGATCATGATGGCTGAATCAAGCCAAAAAGGATCCTGCTCAGGGGCGAGGCCGAACTCGAGGGGCGAGGCGTTGCTGACTGTCCAACCGGGAGTCATGAAGATCCAGTTGGCGCCGAGCGCCTGGACGCTCTGAACGGTCTGGGCGTTGTAATATGGCCAATTGGGCTGATAGTTGGATTGCAACTCCACCCCGGCGATAAATCCATCCGGTCGGGCGCTAATGGCCGTGCCGACCAGCGTATTGGGTTCGGTGTTTTGGAGCCAGGCCCAGTCGTTGACCGTGTCCTTGATGTCCTGCTCCGAAAGGCTCGTTTCCACCGTTCGCCCTTGGGCTCCGGGCCCCGCCGTCGAAAGGTCATCGGCGCTGTCGCATTGACCATCGCGGCAATACCTATAGCGCAAATTTCCGAGCGTGCTGACCGGCCCATAGAGCTTGTAAGCCCAACGGTTGTTGCCCAACGGCCACATCGGAAGGGGCTCCGTCCAACCATACGGGTTAAGCTGGATGTAGATCACGTCCTCGGCGGGTGTGTCGCGGCTAACGGTCACTTCGAAGAGAACCGGTGCCGAGGTTCCGGATCGCCACGTGTTCACCTGGTCCTGGATGGCGGCATCCTGGGACGGCACAATCAGCTCGCGAATTCTGGCACTTCCGTCGGCGTTGTGCTCAGCGTTCCAGAAACCATCTCCGAGCGTGTACTTGTAGCGGACATAGGCGCCCGCAGGCAGACTAACGGTGGCGCGGTAGCTTCCATCCGGCTGAAGCTGCATGACGGGCATGCGGTCGGCCAGCGTGCTGACGCCTCCCTGGAGGTCGGCGAATGTGTTTCCCAGCTCCAGAAGATTGCCTGCGATGCGGACTGGCACTCCCTGCACGTCGCTGGGCACGGTGACCGCGAAGGTGATCTGCACAAGAGGCTGGGCCTTCACCTGGATTTCGACGACCGTGTTCAGGCCGGCCGCCACGGTCGCGCCTTGTTGGAATGGTTCGAACGTGCCATCGATAGCGTAAGCCACCAAGTTGTGGGTTCCCGGAATCATGACCGGCAATTCGAAGCGGCCGGCGGAATCCGAGAAGGCTCGATAGCCCCCTGCGGTCACCATGATATTAGGTACGGGGACACCCGTGTCGACGTTCAAGACACGCCCCTGTATGCTGCCGGTCTGAGCCAAATGGGCGCCGTCACTCCAGCCAGCGATCAGATCATGCACCTCGGCCGGGCCAGAGGCGAAGTAGAGCCTATATCGAACGCTGCTGCCCAAGGCCGTATCCTCAGGTACCTGCGCGGCGCCCAGTTTGACATATCTATACTTGATGACCGACCGATACGCGAGCGCCAGAGTGGCCTTATACGTGAGCCCATCCGATGTTTCCATCGGATACAGCACGGGGTTGAGCGCCAGCCCGGTTACTTCATCAAGGACTGCCAGGGCCAGGCTTTCGCCTGCGGATAGCGGCTGCGGCAGAGCTGCCATGAACAGCGTCTGTGCTTTGGGCAGGCTGGGCTGCGTGGGCAGAATCGCAGCCGGGCGAGGAGTGGTCGAAGACGCCGGAAGCGTCGGGACCTGCAGCAGCGAGAGCGTGCAGGCCGAATTGCCGAGTGCAAGGATGCAAAGGCAGGCAAGAAGCGCCTGCCTGAGTCGCGTCTTCATGCAGAATCCTCCGCGGGCTTGTCCGTCATGGGTGCGGACCTCCGCCCGGCGTATGCAATGTAGCTCAGGCCTATGCTGATGAAGTACAAGAGCACCATTGGAAGCATGACCAAGCCCATATTCACCGGATCGACGGTGGGCGTGATCGCCGCCGCTACAATCGCTATCACAACGATCGCAATGCGCCACTGCTTGGCAAACGGTCCAGGCTTTACGAACCCGATGGCCGTCAGGACGTACACCAAGAGCGGGAATTCGAAGGCGACACCGATCCAGAACATCAAGCCAGTCACAAAAGAGAAATACGACTGAGGCCGCAACTGTGCCTGGATTCCAAGAAAATTCAGCAGGAATGGCAGGGCGCTTGGCAAGAGCAAGTAGTACGTGAAAGCCATGCCGGCCACAAAGAAGAGAGCGGCAAACGGGATGCCGATCAATCCGTACAACCGTTCGCGTGGGCGGAGTCCGGGGGCCGCGAACAGCCAGAATTCGAAAGCCACGTACGGAAGCGATATGGCGATGCCGGCGAGCAGGGCGACCTTCATGAAGACGCCGATCGATTCCGTCACCTCGATGGCTTTCAGCGCGCCCAGGCCGCCGACCGGGGCGGCAAGAAACTGGACCAATTGGTCCGTGAAAGTGAAAGCCAAGGCGACCCCTACGACGACGCCGAGTACCGAACGCAGCAGATGTCCGCGGAGGGCCTCGACCTGGTCCCAGAAGAGCTCCCGCGCCTGCGCGTTCTGAGTAAGGTCAACGATGACCTCGCTGAGTGGATGCTCTTCCGGATCCGTCCGCATGAAGAGGCGTGCAGACTGGGACGCCCTCACAGGCAGGGCCACCAGCCACCAGAGGGCGCGACTTGGAAATGTGACGAGGCGCCAGAAGAAGGCGGGCAGCTTAAGCATGCGTTTCGTTTTCTTTTGACGGATCGTCCGGAGGGGGGCCGGAAGGGAGAATCTTCGGTTCCACGGCGGGTCCTTGCGGCGGAACTCCCTGGTTTCGGCGGCTCCTGGTTCAGCTCGAGCGGCCGCTTGAGTTCACGCTGTGTTTCCTTCAGATCGTCCAGCGCGGCGTCCCGCATGAGGCGGTTGGGCAATGTTTGTATCTCGCGAGACGTCTGCTGAAACAGCTTCCATCCGTCGGAGGTCACAACGGCCCGAAGCCATTTCCCGATCGTGCGTCCTGCCTTCTGCATGTCGCGGGGGCCAAGAACAATAATGGCAATAATGACGATGAAGACCAGTTCAGAGGGGCCTATCCCAAGAATTTCCATGAGCTCAGACCGCGGGCGAAATCAGAAGGACTTTCCCGCCATCGCCAGGTGCGCGTTCTCAAGCTGCTGACCGATTTCCCCTTGATGATCGGCCAGGCTCCCGAGCACGCCGTTTATGAAACGCGGGCTGCTGTCTGAGCCAAATAGCTTGGCGAGCTCGACGGCCTCGTTGATGGCGACCTTTAGAGGGGTTTGACGCTGCACGGCAAATTCCCAGCATGCCATCCGCAGGATATTGCGATCGACGGCGGCAATCTGGTCGAATGGCCACTCGGGCGCGTGGATGGCAATGATGCGGTCGAGATCCCGCGCCAAAGGCAGGACACCGAAGACGATCTGCCGGGCGAAGTCCACCATGTCGGAGGTGGGACCTTCCTCCTCCAGACGGTGCTGCAAAACCTCACCGGGGGCGTGGCCGGCGACATCGACTTCGTAGAGTACCTGAAGCGCGAGACCGCGGGCCCGGGTTCGCGGCTTCATTCGCCCTCAGGCTTCAGTGAGTCCGTAATCTATGTCCTCAATATGGACGTCGATCCGCGCAACCGGCGTTCCGACCATCTCCTGAATCGCGCGAGCAACCTGGTTCTGCACCTCGCGACCGACCTCCCGGATGTTCACGCTGCCCTGCAGCACCAGGTATATATCCCCGCTGAGGAGCCCGTCTTCGATCAGCATGCGGACACCATCGTCCACGCGGCGCCGAAACAGCCCTCGCACGGCGCCCGGTGCGCGCGCAAGATCCTTGACGCCCGGCACACTGAGGGCGGCCATGCGTGCAATGGTCGTCAGGACTTCCGGAGAAACGGTGGTCTTGCCGGCAGGACGCTGATTGTCTGACATGCTAGCTCTCCACGTGATGCGCCGTGACCGCGGCTACATCATGGCCATGCCGCCGTCGACGCCCAGCACCTGACCGGTGATGAAAGCCGCCTCGTCCGAGGCCAAGAAGGCGGCGGCGTAGGCGACCTCGGTAGGCAATCCCTTTCGGCCGAGCGGCACCATTTTGACGGCAGCCTCAAGTGTTTCCTGATTCATGGCGCTGAGAATTTCAGTATCAATGAAGCCGGGCGCAATGGCGTTGACGGTGATGCCGCGCGAGGCGACCTCGCGAGCCAGGGATTTGGTAAAGCCGATCTGGCCGGCCTTGGAGGAGGCATAGTTGGTCTGGCCGGCATTTCCCATTTGCCCGGCGACGGAGGCTATGCTGACGATGCGGCCGTAGCGCTTGCGCATCATGTGCCTGACCGCGGCCTTCGAGCAATTGAAGGTGCCTTTGAGGTTTACGGCGAGTACAAGATCCCAGTCCGCTTCCGACATTGTCATGATCAAGCCGTCGCGGGTAATGCCGGCATTGTTGACGAGGATGTGCAAGTCGCCGAACGTATCCACGACCGCCTTGACCAAATCCTGCGCCTGGGCCGTGATCGACACGTCGGCCTGCACGTGGGTGGCCTTGCCCCCCATGGCCTTGATCTCATCGCAGACCGCGCAGGCGCCTTCCTCGGACTTATCGTTGATAACGACGGCCGCCCCCCGCCTGGCGAATTCAAGTGAGATGGCACGTCCGATGCCCCGGCCGGCCCCCGTGACCAAGGCCACGCGGTTTTCAAGTGACATTGATGCGCTCATCGCGTGCTCCTTCGCGGAGGATTATACATCAACGACTCGCGGCATCTCGACGTCGCGACAGCGGGAGATCAGGGAGCAGATTGCGCGTTCGGTTCGTCCTGGCGAAGTCTGATTCCGAATGCAAGTATGGCTGCACCCAATGCGATCACGATGCCTATGTAGAGAACGGCGTCCTGCCAAAATCTGACGGGGTACAACCTTATGAGGGTATCCGAGTACGAAAACAGCCAGGAATCCCCTGTGAAGAACAAGTGGTGAAAATCAGCAAAGAATTGCCAGAACACATCGCCCGATCCGCTTGCGCCAAGCGTTCCAATAGCTCCGATCGCCAGCGCCAGAAGCAGCGTGAGTCTTCCGCCGTTCATCAGGCCACGAAGGAAATGCCTCCACCAGCCGCCCCTCCAAGCCCAGAGGGCGAAGAGCAGCAAAGCAGCCAGAACGGCATACCAGCTCCTCAGGAAGCCTTGCGTGACCCCTTTCACGTCGTGCATGTGGCTCAGTTCGCGATCGGTGAACAGGGGACTACCGTCGGGGAACTTGAGGTTGCCCAGATACGAGATATCGGAGTCGTTGAGCAAGTAGTTGATGCCATCGGTGCCCCAGCGCAGGCGGTCTGCCGTTGTGAAGCCGTATTCGTCGGGAGGAAAGTTCGGCAGGTGATACTCGATTTGCGGAAAGGCCGGAGTCAATAGGAGGCGGACTCCCAGCCCCACCAGGCTGAACGGAACCAACAGCATGATTACCCATGAAAGAGCCGAGGCAAGCCTCTTCATGCCAATGTACCTAAACCTTCCCGCTGTGGCCCGGCACCAGACCCATGGAGAAGATTCGGAGTGAGATCTGCGAGACCAATCATGGTTGGAGATCTTCCAGCTGGCCGCTCACCGCGAAGTGGACCACCATGTCATCCACTATGCGTTCCACGGGTGCGCGGTCATCCGTGAAGACCTGGGTGGTCTCATATCCCGGTTGGAGGTTCCCAAAGGTTGTGGCCATTGTTGAGAGTAAGAGCGGACTGATATCGGGACGACTCGCAAACCTCACCAGATTCCCAGCGAAGTCCGCTGCGGAGGTCTGCTGTTTTGTCGCAAAGATCATCGTGTTTAGCGTCCCCGGGATGTCCATGACATAGATAGAGGGGAAGGCGGTGGCCATCGTCGTGGCGAGGGCGTTGATCAGCCGACGATCGCCCGGGACACTGCCAACGTTTATTGCCATGGCACCCCGGGCCGTGAGGTGGTCCGCACAGATCCTGTAGAACTCCTGCGTGGTCATGTGCGGAGGGATGTAGGGGGGGCGATACGCATCGACGGCGATGATGTCATAGGTGTTCGGACCCACCTCAAGATTCCAGCGGCCGTCCCCAATGTGGATAGCGAGGTTGGGAAGGTCCTCGGCAAAATACCGCTTCCCGACCTCGATGATTTTCGGATCCAGTTCGAAGCCGTCAATGGGGATGGGGCCGTAGATCGCGGTTGCCTGTCGGGCCGTGGTCCCGGCCGCCAAGCCCACAATTGCGATGCGGCGCACGCTCGATGGTGAGGTATCCGGATAGAAGAAGGGAGCCACCAGGAACTCCGGCCATGGTCCACCATAGTTCATCGTATCCGGGCTGTAGACCGAATGAATGCCCTCGCCTTCGTTCAGACGAAGCAGCGTAAGTCCGTCCACCTGCTGCACCTGGATGTAGTTGTAGGCGGACTCAGTTTCATAGATCTGACCGGCGCTTTCTTTCAGCGGCTGACCAGCTGTAATCAGCGCGAGTGCCGCCAAAGCCGCGGGCATCCACAAATGCAAGAGCATCAGTTTCGGACGGCCCGAAAGGCCAAGTCCGGCGAGGGCCACGAACAACAGGAAGAGACTGAAGACCAAAAAGGTGTTGCGAGTCCCTATCGCCGGGATTGTCACCAAGACCGGCAAGAAACGTGCCAAGAAAGGAGCCGAGCGTGGACACGCCGTAGACTGTGCCGGCGGCCCTGCCTGCGGTGTCGGTGCTGTCCGTGCTGAGGCGGATTGCGAATGGCGATATGGTGCCCAACAGTGTGACGGGCACGCTGAAGAGGACTAGGACGCCGACGAAAGACCCCAGAAGCACCGCCACTTGCAGACCTTCGACGGCTTTGGCCGCAAGGCGAAGAACGGGCGCAGCAATGTAAGGAACAACGCCCAGCGTGAAGGCGCCCCAGGCAAGAACCCGATACATTGCCGAGCCGATGGGCCACCGGTCGGCCCAGCGGCCTCCCAGGAAGTATCCAAGGGTCAGATAGATCAATATGAGGCCGATGATGCTGGCCCAGACAAGGTTGCTCGTGCCGAACACGTTGCCCACGAGGCGTGATGCCGTGAGCTCGGCGGCCAGGGTCGTCATGCCTGTCGTGAATACGGTGAAGTACAGATATTTTCTCATGCGGTGTGGGCAGCCAGCGCGAACAAGGATTATACCGTCCGGCCACGATGCGACTTCGCCCGTAGGTCGGCATGGCCGGTGCAGGCATCTATTGACCGCGCCCACTCCTTCACCGTAGAATGTTCCCGTATGATGCGATTCGGTGTGCATGCATCAGAACCCGATCTGCGGAACGCCCTGGTTGAATGCGGGCGAATCTGCTACGAGCGTGGTTTGATGACCTCAAATGACGGGAATCTTTCGGCGCGGCTCGAGGATACACATGTCCTCATCACGCCTGCGGGCATTTCCAAGGGCCGCATGAGCCCGGCGTCCCTGTTACTGATTGACTTGAGCGGAAAGGTCGTGGGCGTTAGCGAGCGCGGGCGGCCTTCGTCCGAGACACCGATGCATCTCGAGGTCTACAAGAATCGGCCGGACGTGCGGGCTGTGATCCACGCGCACCCGGTATTCGCCACGGCGCTGACGGTGGCAGGACTGCCATTTCCGGGCGATGTGCTGCCGGAGACGGCACTGGCGCTCGGTGACGTGCCCGTCACAGCTTACGCTACGCCCAGCACTGCGGAGGATGCGGAGGCTATTCGCGGCCTCATCCGGGATCACACCGCCATATTGCTGCGTCAACATGGGACCCTTACTGCGGGCGTCGACCTCGAAGAGGCCTTACTGCACTTGGAGCGCCTTGAACACGTCGCTGAGGTATTTTGGCGCGCCCGTGCGCTGGGCCACGTTGATCGGCTCACGCCGGCCGCCATGAAGCGGCTTGCCGAGACTCGGGAGAATGCATCACGGGAGTGATGCCGGCATGCGAACGGTCTTCTGGGAAAAAGATCAGCTCCACATGATCGACCAGCGCCGACTGCCGGCATCCTTCGAGATGCTGGTGTGCAACACGCACACCGAAGTCGGCGACGCAATCAGGACCATGGCGGTGCGGGGGGCACCCGCAATTGGTGCCGCGGCGGCCTTTGGTCTGGCCCTAGCGGCGGGCGAGTCGACTGCCCAGAACCGAGAAGCATTGATGCAGGACCTGGACGGGGCCGCCACTCGCCTGCGGTCGGCGCGCCCCACAGCCGTCAATCTATCTTGGGCGCTTGACCGTGTGCTCAGCGAGACACGAGACATCGACGGCGATGTCGAGGCGATGCGCGCGGGCGTGCTTCGGGCGGCCCAGAGGATCGCCGATGAGGATGTCGAAATCAACAAGCGGATGGCGCGGCACGGCGCGGAACTCATCGCCAGCGGCGATACGATCGTGCATCACTGCAACACAGGCGCGCTGGCTACGGTCGACTGGGGGACAGCCCTGGGGGTAATCCGCATGGCACACGATCAAGGCAAACAGGTGCATGTGCTTGTCGACGAGACGCGGCCTCGACTTCAGGGCGCGCGGTTGACGGCCTGGGAATTGGACCAGTACGGGATCTCGTACGAGATCATCAGCGACGGAATGGCAGGCCACTTCCTCCAGACCGGCGCTGTCCAGAAGGTGTTCTTTGGCGCTGACCGGGTGGCGGCCAACGGCGACGTGGCCAACAAAGTGGGCACCTACATGCTTGCGTTGGCTGCACACGACAACGGCGTCCCGGCCTATGCCGTCGTTCCGACCTCGACCATTGACTTGGCGCTGGCCGACGGCAAGCAAATCCCAATTGAAGAACGCGGGCCGGACGAAGTACTCGAGATTCAGTTTAAAGGGGAAAATATCGCGCCGGCGGGCGCCCATGCAAGAAACCCGGCATTCGATGTGACGCCGCACCGGCTTATCTCGGCGATCGTGACCGAGAATGGCATTGTGCGCCCACCCTTCGAGCTAAATCTGCCGAATCGCGGCATGACTTGACGCCCCCGTTTCTCGGGGTATAATGAAATCTCGCTCAGGCGGCGCCTCCTTGCCAAGGAGGCGCGTTTTTCTGACAAGAGCACTTCGTGACAAGCGCAAAGAGGAATCCCGGGACCGTTGACGCAATGGAAACACCTGACGAGGTGTCGGTAGCACGCGCCTCGATCGAGACGGTACAGGCCGGAACCGCGAATCTGCGGGAGAGCGCGGCCCGCGAGGTAACGGCGGACCGCGTGGAACTGGCGGGCAGCGCGGCGCTGCAGGTTCGGGGCTCGCTGGTCGAAGCCCGACAGTCCGCGCTGGGCATCACAGAGGCCAATGAGGTGTTCATCAGACAGGGGGGCGCCGGGGTGGTGCTCGCCGAGACGGCCGTCGTCGACGGATACAGCGGCGTTGTCGCCGCGAACACAGTCGACTTGAACGGTGGTGCTGCCGGGGTCGTGCTGGGCAGCGAGATTCGCGGCCAAAACATCAAGGCGTTGCTCGTTGTTGGGAGTCGCGTCCAAGGCGATATTCACACCACGTTCGACCAGCGGCAAGCCATCACCGCGGGCTTGCTGGCCGGATTGTTCGGCGGATTGATTCTCTCGTTGACGCGAGTACTTTTCCGGCGTCGCTGAAGCCGGACAGTGAAGCGTGGCGCACAAGATGCCGCCACACCAAGGAGCGAAGGTAACCCCTTGCGTACGGGGTGAGAGGCGCTCAAGGAGAACAAGATGGACAGGGTAGTCTTGAAGGCAACGAAACGGACGGTGCGAGGCAAGCAAGTCAATGCATTGCGTCGCGCGGGCAAGCTGCCGGCGGTGATCTACGGTCACCGGACCGAGCCCGTGAGCATTTCCTTGGATGCACACACGGCGGGCCTGGCGCTCGCCAAGATTGGAACATCGAGCCTGATCACGGTGGATGTGGATGGGGAGGAGTATCCGGCGCTCGTCCGAGAGCGGCAGCGTGACTACATCAAGGGCACGCTCAAGCATGTAGATTTCCTGGCCGTCTCGCTCACCGAGAAGATCCGCGCCGAAGTCCGCATCGAGCTGACCGGCGTGTCTCCGGCAGTCAAGGACTTGAACGCGGTGTTGGTCACCGGGCTGCACACCCTGTCGGTGGAGTGCCTGCCCACGGACCTGATCGATCGCGTGGTTGTCGATATCGGAAGTCTTGTCGAAGTGGGCGATGGCATCCACGTGAAGGACCTGAGCGTATCCGACAAAGTGCGTGTGCTTGACGATCCGGACGAGATGATCGCCGTGACGACCTTCGCCAAGGTGGAAGCGGTTGAAGAGGCGCCTGCTGCTGCCGAGGGCGTCCTGGAAGCTGAAGCGGAAGAGGGCGAGCCGGAGTTGGCGGTGGAGCGAGGCAAGAAGGAAGAGGCGGGGGCGGCTGCCGAGGGCAAGAAGCCCGAGGAGACCGAAGAAAAGAAGGACAAAAAGAAGTAGCGCAGCTCTAAAGAAGCGTGGGCTCCCTGTTGAAAGTCACAGGGAGCCCTTTTTGTTTTCTGGGTGGGGCGGAGCCCGTTCGGTGGACTAGATGCCGAGCAGAGTCAGAAAATCCACCGTCATTTGGGCGGTCGCCCCCCAAAGTAGTTCGCCGTCGTAGGGATGGTAGGAAATGACACGCCCTTTCCTCCCGGGCATGTGGAATTCCCACCTATTGCCCCGGTCAGCCAACCATTCGAGAGGAATTGTGAAGACGCGCTCGACTTCATCCTCGCCAAGACGGAATACGGTTGGCCAATGAATCACCCCGACCACAGGGGTCACGCGGAAGTCCGTGATGGTGATCATTTCGGCGAGCCGTCCCAGTACCCGCACGCCGGCTGGGTCGATGCCGACCTCTTCCTGCGCCTCGCGAAGGGCCGTCTGCTCCGGGGATGTCTCGCCCGCGTCACACGCCCCTCCGGGAAAAGAGACCTGGCCTTTGTGGCTCTCGACGCGGTCGGTGCGGCGCGTGTAGAGAAGGCGCCAGCCGTCTTCCGCTGGCACGAGAGGTATCAAGACCGCGGCGCATTTGAAACGGGCGTCCGTGGCGCGTTCAATCTGGGCGTGGCTATCGGAGGAAGACTCGGCGCCCGCTCCGGCAAGTTGCAGTCTTTCCGAGATAAGGCCCTCGGTTATTTCCATTGTCTACGGCGCCGCGCGAGAGTGCAGGGAACACGGCTCCCCGCACGGCACGTCACCTACTCCTTGCGCAGAGGGCTGCCGCAGAATGCACACTCCGCCGTGATATCGTCGAGCCATTCGACCTCGTCGGGCCGGACAGGCGCGCCGCAGCCCGGGCAGTGCGTGGGCAGCGGCGGGCGGCTGGTCGAGGCCGGCAGCGCCGCGCTGGCGCCGAAACCGGGGGACAGGTTATCGAGGTAGTCTGAGAGTTGTCGGGATTCGGTGTCGAGACCGCGCTGTTGAAGTTCCGCGACGACCCGAGTTCCAAGACGAGCGAGTCTCCTGGGCCTACCGCGCGCGGCCAGCAAACCGAAGCCCCGCTGAAATAGTTCGATCGACTGCGCCGTCTGGCCTGCGAGCAGGCGCGCCCGGCCCGCCTGAACGTACAGCATTGGAGCGCGATGGCCGCCGCGAGCCTCTGCCGCCCGCGCCAGAAGTTCGAGATCCGCTGCCGCGTCCACGAAATTCCCCGCCGACATGGCTTGATTGGCGCGCACCAGTACAGGCGGGATGTCGCGGCTGAGCATTCGGCGTATTGGACGGATGAAGCGTCGGCGCATAACGTCTACTCCTTGGAATGGCCTCGGGTGCCAGGAAGGGGCAGCCGAGGCAGCATCAAGATCGTCGTCAGAGTTCAGGCGTCGAGTTGGTCGGATCCGGCTGCCCACCGTCGGCGCCGATTTCTCGCGCCAATTCTATGCCTCTTTGGTCGAGCATGGGCTCGATGCGACGTCCGAACACCAGGAAACCGGTGTGCGCCACCATGCGATCGACGGGACGCAAGCGCGCAGGCTCCGGTTTGTAATAGCGAAGCAAGATCTCGCAGACTTCGACGAAAGCGAAGCCGTTGCGACGAAGGGCAGGCAGGAGGTCCTCGATCTGGTTGAAGGTGGGGACAATCGTGCCGAGAAAGCCGCCGGGTTTCAGGGCGGCCCGTACTTGACGGATGTAGTCCCACGGGTTGGGTACATCGAGAAAGAACGCGTCGGCCCCCGTCTCATCGAAGCCCTGCCGGATATCCCGAAGCTTGAATTCCACGCGGTCCGTCAAGCCAACGCGTTCAACATTCTTGCGCGCCAGATTTTGCATGTCCTCCCGGACCTCGTAGGTGGTCACGTGACCGGTGGGCCCGACGGCGAACGCGGCCGCGATAGCCGTCGAGCCAGAGCCAGTGCCGGCCTCCACTACGTGCTTTCCCGGACCGATGTCCAGGGTGACCAAGATGAATCCGATGTCCTTTGGATACAGAATCTGTGTCGAGCGCGGCAGATCGACAAGAAGATCGGCGAGGGACGGCTGGATCAAGAAGAAGGGCGCTCCGAGGTGGCTGAAAACCTGCGACCCCCAGGGTTTCCCGATCAACTCATCATGCAGCAAAATGCCGCGGTGCGACTCAAACTTCGCGCCCGCCTTGAGGGTGATGATGAAGTGTTTGTGGCGCAGGCCCACCAGTTCCGCCAGATCTCCCTCGGCGGCGATCGGAGCGGTCAATCTCTCCAGCATGGCAATCCGCTAACTCCCAAGTCCGATCGGCGGCTGCGGGGCGGGCGCAGTGATGGATGCCTCGTCTGGAGCAATGGTCGATGGCATGGTGGCGAGGGAGCGAAGGCGCCGGTTGGCAAGAATTAAGGCAAACGGGGTCAGGAGATAGAGGGCGGCAAGGATCGATGCACCAAGCACAACAGCGAGCAGGCCAAGGTAGTTGGAGGCATTCGGTCCCATGGCCAAGTGCAAACCCCCAAATCCCAAAACAACGACCGCGGCATTCCACGTTCCATGAATGGCAATGGCGGCAAAATAGCCCCCGACCAAGGGCGCGACGCCCCCGGACCTGCGAAACACCGCAATTCCATAGCCCGCCGCCGCGGCGGCAGCGATATGCATCAGGGCGCTGCCGCCGCGGATTGCCAGCGTAAATCCCCAAGCTCCGCCGAGGTTGGAGGATGCGAACAGGCCCTCGACCAGACCAAAGCCTGCGCCGGTGAGCGCACCGGCGACAAAACCTTCGCCCGGCAGCGGGTGGCCAGCCAAGACGAGCCAAACAGAAACGGACTTTGCTGTTTCCTCAATGAGCGGAGCAACCCCAGCGAAGACAACCAGCGCGGCGAAGAAGGCCGCAGGTCGATCCAGCAAAGGTTGCAGGACGCCGAGTACATCCGACAAACCCGAGCCCGAGGAAAGCCGGCTGGCGAAGTCCTGAAGCAAGGGCACTTGGCCGGGATGGAGGGCGAAGTAGACGCCAACGGCGATGAGGGCCAAGAGGCCGAGCGCCGCCTCTGCCAGAAGCGCCAAACCGGTGCTCAACCACATGCCCGAGGCGAGCAGGCCCCATCTCCGCCGTCGAGAGCCGCCGCGTACACCGCCGGTGGACAGCCGCACCCAGACGTAGACCGGCGCGCCAATTCCCAACACCAGGAACACGGGTGCGGACCACTTCCAGGTGTCATCCGCCATGGCCGCCTTGTGCAAGCCAGCAGGAGGCCAGCCAAAGCAGCAGCACCGCGACCGCTTGCCCCGAGGCCCAGAGGCCGTGGATCGACCGCGCGCTCTTCCTTGCCCAGGAGAAACCCCAGTCCGTAGTAGATGCCGGGAACCGAAAGGACACCCATCGTGGCAAGGGAGCCGGCAAGAAGGAAGGCTTGGGCGGCATCCGGCGCGCCTGCGCCCGGCACGCGATTGAGCGTGAATCCATGACTGGCATACCACACCAGAACCGGAATCATCGCAAAGGCGAACAAGGCCGCGGCACCGCTACCCACGACCAGAGCAACGGATCGCCAGTCGCGGCGGTGCGCTGCCGTCAACGTTCCTCGATTGTGACGCTGATGATTTTGTCTCCGGGAGGCAAGTCCGCGCCCGTCTGCGGATCACGCGGCGTCAGGCTCTCGACGACATCCATTCCAGCAACTACCTGGCCGAAGACCGTGTACGCGCCGTCCAGATTAGGTTCGGGCGCGTATGTAATGAAGAACTGGCTTCCGTTTGTGTCCGGGCCCGAGTTCGCCATACCCACGACACCGGCCTTGTCAAAAAGCAGATTGGCGTGGACTTCGTTTTGGAAGAAGTAACCGGGACCGCCGCGGCCCGTCCCGCTCGGATCACCTGCCTGTGCCACAAAGCCCGGGATGACGCGGTGGAAGGTTACGCCGTCGAACCATCCCTGGCGAGCCAAGAACACAAAGGAATTCACCGCCAGCGGCGCCTGGTCTGCAAAGAGCTGAATGACGATGTCGCCTTTCTCGGTATGAAGCGTTGCACTGTACTGCCGGGTGGAATCCACATCGAAGGGCGGGCAGGTTCTGAATTGCCGGTTGCCGAGGGAAATCAGACTTATGGTGGATTCGATTCCATCGTAGCTGAGCGCCGCCCGGTCCTGCAACTGCCCGTTAATAAATACCGTCGGCACGCCGGAGATGCCGGCTGAGATCGCAGCCTGATACAGATTCTTGGCGCGGGCTTTCGACTGCCGTGCTTGCGAAGTCGGTATCAAACTTCGGCACATCCAGCTTCAAGTCGGCTGCCTGTGACTTGATCCAGGCTTTGAACTCCGTGGGGGAGAGCGGCGTCCACTCAGCGTAGGCTGAGTGCAGCGCATCCCTGATATCCCAGAACTTGCCCTGTGCGCCGGCGGCCAGTGCCGCCTGTGCGGCGAGCTCGGATTTGTCCAGCCCAGCCGCGACCGCGGCAGGGATTCCGAACGGACGCATCACCACCCGGAGATCATCCGGATGCAAGACGACGAGCTGGTCGAGGACGCGGTTGAACAGTTCGCATTGCCCGGACTGGAAGTCGCAATAGAAGAGGAGCGTAACGGGAGCGGACGCCGGTCCGCGGGCGAAATCCTCCGTCGTAACCGCCGTCCACGGTGCGGCCGCCGCGGGCGTCGGCACGGTGTCCACCACACTGCACCCGATTTCGGCTGTTGCGGTGGACGGCGCGGCCGTGGGGGGCTCGGTCGCAGCTGAGAGGGCACGCGGGGCGGAGCACGCGCTTAAGAGCGCGCAGGCTGCGAGACCGAGCCCCCAAGCCAACACTCGCCGGGTTATCATCCCACTACTGCGCCACGGCTGCTTGCAGTTGTTCGAACGATGTCATCCAGGAGATGCGGTTGAGAAAGTCAGCCAGGGAACGACTGTGGGTCCGGAGCGCCCGCACTGCCGGCCCAACAGGATCCTCGCCCGCAGCGCCCCCGGGGATATCGGCGTAGGCGCCGTAGAACGCGAAGTACGCCTGGTTTAGCCGGCGTATGAAGTACCCGTTCTTCACAAAGATGAGCCGTCGCTGCTCCATGTAGTTCTCCGCGTCCGAGATTCTACCCGAGGCAAGCATGGCATCCACCGCCACGCGGGTAGCATGCATCTCCCCCCGGAAATCGAAGACTGGCGGGTTGGCGTCATTGGGATCCGGATACTTCACGAGAAGAGTCCCAAGGTCGGGGGGCGTGTTTGAAGCCTGCTGTAGCGACGGGTAGTAGCGCCGGATGACCTCGTTCCCGACCTCCGTGCCAACAATGTCGGCGGTCGTCTCATTCATCGTCCGAAGTTCAGGGGACTTATCGTATGAAAGACCCAACGGCCGGAACTCGAGGAAGTTGTGCGTCCATTCGTGGGCGATCGTACTCGTCAGCCAATTGAGGTCCGTGGTGCGCATGATCATGGTCGGATAGACTCCAACACCGCCGATGGGCACCACAAGCGCGGACACGTCCAGCCTGCCCTCGACGTTGTTCTCCAGGGCTGTCTGCTTATCGACGGCGAGCCCGGGAGTTATGGAAATGTTTTCGCTCTCCTGGATACGATCGCGCGGGGAGACGATGAGCGCGTCGGGCACCGCGGTGGTGTGGAAAAGAACGGCAGGAATCGGCTGGCCGAGCAACGTGAGACCGTCGTCGCTGGCGACCTGGGCGATCTGCGCTTGCAGGACGCCTTCTGCCAGGGGCGCCAGAGTCAGTTGGCGCCTCTCAAGATTCTGGATTTCGCCGTTCAGGTGGGCTGAGGCCGACGCCTTGTCCGAGACCCCAGGATCAGCATAGATTTGGTTGAGGGCGTCCTCCGCCTGCATGAGCTGCTGCGTGGCCTGGAGGTAGTCGGAGACCACGATCCTGCTGGCTTCGCGGTCCAAGTACCCCGGAATCCCCACGGAGGCCTGTTCGACTTTCACCCGGGCGGCATCCAGCATCCACGAGGCGTAATCGAATTCGATCTGGCGCGTGAATGCTCGTACCCGGTCCTGTTCGCTGAGTGCCACGGGGGAGCTCGATTGCAGCAGCGGCACACAGATCGCCACGAATGCAGCGATCTCAAAGGCCCAAACCAAGCGACGCATGGGCCTAATCTTATCCAGCCATGGTTAGGGCAGACTAAGAGGGCTGCCCGGCAACGATCCTGCCGGCACGAAAGCCCACTAACTGGACGAAATCTTCGGCGACGGTTTACTGGAGCGGCCGCCGGGCTGCCCAAGGCGCCAGCCTGGCCCGCAACCCTTCGCGGGCGCATCAGTTGCCGACCCTAGTTTCGGGAAGGGGGCTCTGCCGCGACGGCAGTCGTCAGGAAGGTCGTGATCTCCGCCTCCGACGGAATGCGGCCGGACGACACCAACTGTTCGTTGACGACCAACCCCGGAGTCGATAGTACGTGATATTCCGCGATGCGTGCGTAGTCGGTGACTTTCTCAAGCGTTGCCTCGATGCCAAGCTGCGCGACGGCGCGCTCCGCCACCGCGGCCAATCGCTGGCAATTCGGACAGCCCGAGCCCAAGATCTTGATGTTAAGCATGTGATCTCCCTTTCGTATTTGCTTGCCTGGTACGTCTTCCATTTCAGCCTACGCAGGTCTGCTCGCCCGAGAGCTCCGGCTACCGTGCTGGGCCGTCTAGATAATCCAATTGAAAATGTATCCGGTGATGACGATGGCTATGGCAATTACACCGAAGAAGACTACCAGCAGTTGGGGCTTGAGCACGCGCCGAAGTATGATGGCCTCCGGCAGGCTTAGTCCGACAACCGACATCATGAAGGCCAACGCTGTGCCTAGCGAGGCGCCCTTCTCAATGAAGGCGCCGACGATCGGTATCATGCCCGCCGCATTGGAATAGAGGGGAATCCCCAGCACAACCGCCAACGGCACGGACCACCATGCCTGCTTGCCCATGATTCCGACCAAGGCATCCTGGGGTACGTAACCGTGAATGCCGGCGCCGATCGCGATGGCAACCACAACGTATACCCAGACCTTGCCGAGGATCTCTTTGACCGAATCCCAGGATCTCTCGATTCGATTCTGCCACGTGAGTTTCTCGACGGCCGATCCCGCCGTTGCCCGGATCTTCCATACAAACTCCTCCACGAAGCGTTCCATCTTGAGGCGCCCGATGATATTGCCAGCCAGGATGGCAATCGCAAGACCCGTCAGAACATAAAGCGCGGCGACTCTCCAGCCGAACATGGCAAAGAGCAGCGCCAGGGCGACCTCGTTGATTGTGGGGGCGGCGATCAGGAATGAGAATGTGACGCCGAGGGGGATGCCTGCTTCAACGAACCCGATAAAGAGGGGCACCGCTGAGCAGGAGCAAAATGGCGTCACAACCCCGAGGCCCGCAGCGATAACGTTGCCCAGGCCCTCGCGCTTGCCCCCGAGGAGGGCGCGCGTTCGCTCCGCGCTGAAAAAAGTCCGGATCAGAGAAATCAGGAAGATCATGCCGGAAAGCAGCAGCAGGATCTTGGGGACGTCGGCAAGGAAGAAGACCAATGATCCAGCGAAGCGCGAAGTCTTCGGGGAGCCGGAGGGCCTCAAAGACCAGCCAGTCCGCCACTGGCTCGTAGAGGAGGTAAGCAATAATCCACGATACGGCCCCGAGCCCGGCCACAAGAAGGGTCTGACGCGAAGTGGGTTTTGAGGAATGTAACGGAAGGGTTGTCATTGGTTTCCTCGAGGGTTGCCTTTCCGGCACGCGAAACGCCGGCCACTTGGACGTGGGCGACGGCGGTCAGGCTTGCGCGCGGCCCGGGCCCGCATAAAGGCAGAAGTCACATTATTCGCCTGGGCCGGGCGCGTACAAGATGGCCGGCTGCATGGGGAGGATGTGCCTTCGGGCATGCGGGGCTTGACCCTGGTAGAGATTGACGGACGATTCGACACCGAAAATCATATTCCGTCCTTTGAATATGATTTTATGCCACGTGGACGGACTCCGTCAGTGCCGAACGTCACCGAGGCGGCATTACAGGCCGCGGACATCAAAAGACGGCGAGGTATATCGCCGCCTTTTGGGTCTCAATTGGTTCGGATTTGTCTACGCGTGCTTCAGGTAGTCGTCGATAGCCAATGCGGCCTTGCGACCACCTACCATCGCCGTCACCACGAGGTCAGGTCCGGTGACGCAGTCGCCGGCCGAGAACACGCCCGGCCGGGATGTTTCGCCAGTATTCTTGTCGACGACGCCAATAAGGCCCCAGTCGTGAGTCTCGAGCTCGGGGGTCGTCTTGCCAATGATTGGATCCGGCCAGTAACCCAGGGCTAGGATGGCAGTATCGCAGGCGACGCTGAAATTGGAGTCGGGCACGGGGACGGGCCGCCGCCGACCGGAAGAGTCCGGTTCACCTAGTACCATTTCGATGCATTCGACCGCGGCCAAACGGCCATCATCTCCGGCGATGAACTTAACCGGCTGGGTGAGGAAGCGGTATTTGGCACCCTCTTCGCGCGCCATGCGCCGGTCTTTCTTGCCGCCGGGCATTTCGTTCTCGGTGCGTCGATAAACGCACGTTACCTCGGCGGCACCGAGCCGCAACGCGGTTCGAAGACAGTCCGATGCCGTGTCGCCGCCACCGACGACAACAACGCGCTTGCCGATCTCAAGGGGCTGCTTCATGTTTTCGGGGAGCAGGTCCGTGGCAACATTGCCGCGGATAAGGAAATCTGTTGCATCGTACACCCCGGGCAAATCGGTTCCCGGCGTGCGTTCCATTTTCGCATCGATCTCCGATCCGACGCCGACGAATACGGCGCTGAACCCATCCTCGAAGAGCTGATCAATGGTCTTGTCCTTGCCCACGTAGAAGTTCGGAATGAACTTCGCGCCGGCGCGTTGGAATTCATCCCACTTCTCGAACCAGACCGTCTTGGAAAGCTTGAAATTGGGGATGCCGTACACCAGCAAGCCACCCGGGGCAGGCTTGGCTTCGAAGATCGTGACTTCGTGACCCTTCTGCAGCAGGACGTCGGCGCAACCCAAGCTGGCGGGGCCCGCACCAATCAGGGCAACTCGTTTTCCGGAGGGGGTGCCGAGTGGAACGGCGTAGCCGCCGCTGCGGCGTTCGAAATCCAATGCAAAGGCCTCCAACGCGCCGGTAAGTACCGGCTCTTGGCCTTTACTCTCCACGCAGGAACCCTGGCACAGCTGCTCGTGTGGACACACGCGGCCACAAACCTCGGGCAGGGAACTGGTCTGATGATACAGGCGCGCGGCTTCCAGGAAGTTACCCTGCTCGATGTGCCACATGGCCGATGGTATGTCGTTGTGGGCAGGGCAGGCCAACATGCAGGGAGCCGGATCCGGGCAATGGACACAGCGGGCCGCCTCGCGCATGGCGCGCTCCGGGGTGAACTCGATGACGACGTCGTCAAAGTCGTGCGTACGGTCGCGCGCCGGGCGCAACTCCAAGTCGTAAAAGGGCTTGTTGGCGCGTTCCTTACGGTCGATTGCGAGGAATTCGCTCGGAATCTCTTGCATGCTTCCTCCGATCCAGCGTCTCGGACGCCTGCACTTATCATACCGAAACGTGCAGGGCGGACACAGGCTCTTATGTCATTCCTGCGGAAGACAATCATCACTAAAAAGAGCCGCCACCTCGGATTTGCCGTTTCCGGGGTCAACGCAGGGCCCCGGACCGGGTGCAAGAAGGCAACGCGAAATCAGCCAAATGTCACGCGTGAAGGCACTTGGGAGACCGACGCCGTCCTCTCAAAACCTGCCGCTGCGGCGCGTGTTCCCCCCGCAAATGCGCCCATCCGGCGTGAAAGCGGCCAGATATCGATAAGTGGTATATTTGGTGCGACGCGCCGGTAGGAGATCGAGCCCCGGTCCCGATTTTGGAGCCCTCAACCTGCCGGCCGGTTCGCGTCCCATTCAGAAACTTGTCAGGCCGCCCGAAGCGCGCCAAGGTCGCTCGTCACGGCTTGATCGAAGTTTGCAGCGAGACCAATCGACACAGATGACTGAACCTGCGCAAGCCCACGCTGGGTAAAGTCCTGTTGGCTTGAAGAGGAATCACACGCATGAAGAACTTCCTGGCAAGAATTAGCGGGCGGAACCGCGCCTTGATCATCGTCGCCATAGTCGTCATCGCGGTCATAGGGTTTGTCATCAATGGGCGCGGAAAGGCAGCGTCGTCCGGCGCGTTCCAGACGTCCCCCCTTCAAACAGGCGACCTGACGGCTACCGTCGGTGCGACCGGGACGGTGCGCGCCGCGCAAAGCGCCATGCTCCCCTGGCTGACGACGGGCACAGTTGAGCACATCAATGCAGGCGTAGGGGACCAGGTCCACGTGAACGAGGTATTAGCCAACCTGGCGATGGATTCCGTGCCCCAGACCGTGATCCAAGCCCAGGCAAACCTGGTGACCGCGCAGAAGGCTCTGCAGGATGCTTCCTCGGCCACGGCCAGTGCGCAAGCCGCCATCGACCTCCAGGACGCCAAGGATGCTTACAAGAAGGCCTATGATTATCGCCTGTCGTTGAACGGCAAGCAGTGGATCGAGGAAGCACGCATTAAGTATGTCGGTGGTCAACAGGTGCCCGAAATCACATGGCACCGGGGTTACGTCGATGAGCAGACCATAAAGGATGCGGACAATTCTCTGGCACTGAAGAAGGCCGAACTCGACGATGCCCAGAGAACCTATGACCGTCTCAAGGACGGACCGAACGCCTCTGATGTCGCGGCGGCGCAAGCCAACGTCGATGCCGCGCAGGCGACCCTGGACATGGCGAAGATCATCGCGCCCATCGACGGCACGGTCACACAGCTCGAGGCCATGGTCGGAGATCAGGTGGCCACAGGGGATCCAGCGTTCCGCGTGGATGACCTGTCCGGACTGCTGGTCGATGTGGATGTTTCGGAAGTCGATATCAACAGCGTGGCGACCGGTCAACCGGCGACGCTGACCCTCGACGCCGTCGCAGGCATGACGTATCACGCCACGGTCGAGCAAGTTTCGCAGGCCGGAGACAACACCTCGGGCGCCGTGAATTTCACCGTCACCGTCCGTATGACCGACGCGGATGCCCAGGTGAAACCCGGGATGACCGCGGCCGTAAACATTATCGTCAAACAGGTCAGCAACAAGCTGCTGGTACCCAATCGTGCGGTCCGTTTCGTGAATGCACAGCGCGTAGTGTACGTCCTCAAGGATAGCAAGCCGGTAGAGGTCCAGGTCGAATTGGGCGCTTCTTCGGACACCATGAGTGTGCTGGCCAGCGGCGATCTGAAAGAGGGTGATCTGCTGATACTGAATCCGCCAAGTCAAGGCGGAGGGCCATTCGGTGGGCCGGGCGGCGGCGGATGAGCGAGTGGGTCGTCGACGCGCGCCAACTTGTGAAAATCTACAAGATGGGCGAAGTGGAGGTCCGGGCCCTGCGCGGCGCCTCCGTTCGCATCCGGCGCGGCGAGGTGGTGGCCATCATGGGCCCGTCGGGATCGGGCAAGTCCACGTTGATGAATATCCTGGGCTGCCTTGACAGGCCCACGTCCGGGGAGTATTTCCTGGATGGGGCCCCGGTTGCCACGATGAACGACGACGAACTGGCGAACGTACGGAATCACAAAGTGGGCTTCGTCTTCCAATCCTTCAACCTGCTGGCGCGCCAATCGGCCCTGTCGAATGTCGAACTCCCGCTGCGGTACGCGGGTCTCACGAACGGCAGCCGGCGCCAGCGCGCCCGTGCGGCATTGGAAGCCGTGGGGCTCGCTGACCGCATCGACCATCGCCCTACCGAGCTTTCCGGCGGGCAGCAGCAACGCGTGGCCATTGCCCGGGCTATCGTGAACGACCCTGCCATCGTCATGGCGGATGAGCCGACGGGCAACCTGGACTCGAAGTCTGGCAAGGAGATCATGACCAGCCTGCTCAAATTGAATGCCGAGCGCGGCACCACCCTGATCGTGGTTACCCATGATGCCGAGGTCGGGGGGCAGACGCAGCGAATCATTCATATTCGTGATGGCCTGGTCGCGGACGGACCGGCGGATTCAGTATGAGCGTAGGACAGATCCTGCTGGAGGCGCTGGAAAGCCTCAATTCGAACAAGCTGCGATCCGGGCTGACCGTGCTTGGCATCGTAATCGGTGTGGCGGCGGTCATCGCCATGTTGGCGGTGGGCAACGGCGCCCAAGCCTCCATCACCGGCTCGATCAACGACGTTGGCACAAACCTGTTGTTTGTCTTCAGTGGTGCTCGAGACAACCCAAATGTTCACAACCCGCGGCCAGTCACCCTGCAGGATGCAGCGGCGCTGCTGGACCCCTACGCGGCTCCGGACGTGCAGGCCGTGGCTCCCGAAGTCCAGGGCAACGGGACAGTTGTTTTTGGCGGAGAATCCAAGACCACAACCATCGCGGGCGTGACGCCGGCCTACGGGCCTGTGCGCAACGTCAGCCTGCTGGAGGGCTCGTTTATTACCGAAGACCAGGAGCTGGGATATGCATCGGTCGTCATCATCGGCGTGGATGTGGCGGATGCCCTCTTCGGCCACCGCGATGGGCTGGTCGGTGAGACGGTGCGAATTGACGGGCAGCCATTTCGGATCATCGGTGTGCTCAGTCCGCAGGGCGGGAGCGCGTTTGGCTCGGCCGACAATCAGGTCCTCGTACCTCTTTCGACCGCACAGGCGCGCCTGCTCAGACGGACCGGAGCGGGGACGGTCGATGTAATCTTCATACAAGCGGTGGATTACCATGCCGTGCCAGCAGCGTCGGAGGAGGTGTCACAGATCCTGAGGTCCAGACACCACACTCCCATTGGGAAGGATGATTTCACGGTCTTCACGCAGGAGAGCATCCTGACCACCGTCCAGAGCGTGACGGGCGTGCTTACAATCTTTCTGGGGGGCATTGCCGCCATTTCGCTGCTGGTCGGCGGCATTGGCATCATGAACATCATGCTGGTCTCCGTAACGGAACGGACGCGCGAAATTGGTTTGCGCAAGGCCCTGGGCGCCCGCCGGCGTGATATCCTGTTTCAATTTGTGGCGGAGTCTTCGCTGCTGAGTCTGATCGGGGGCATGGTTGGTATCGCCTTTGGCTGGCTGATCGCCTTTGTTGTTGGGAGGATCGCGGCTGCCACCGGTAACAACTTCACACCCATCGTCGGCCTGGATGCCATTATGCTGGCGACGCTGTTCTCGGCAGCGGTTGGCTTGTTCTTCGGGATTTATCCGGCCAACCGTGCCGCTGGCCTGGAGCCGGTCGAAGCCCTGAGATATGAATAGAAAGGCGGCGGCAAATCGGATTTGGATGGCCGCCGCCGTTGTGCCAATGCTCTTGCAGGCCTGCGGCACCCGAGGGGCACCGCCGGCGAATGCGGCGACCGCCGGCACTCCGATGGTGACTGCAAGCGCCACTCAACTCTCCCCTTCCAGCCACGCCAGCGGCCCTGCCAGCACCTTCGGCAACTCTGCCTTCGCTGGCCACGCCCACGGTTGGGCCGGCGCGGGTCACGGTCTCCGCCGTCAACGGCAACATCTTCATTCGGCGCGGGCCGGACCTGGCCTTCAATTCAGTCGGCGTCCTGACGAAGGGGCAATCGGCGGTCGCAACGGCCAGAGACGTGCTGTCCCGATGGTTGCAGATCCGGGTTCCGGGGGGAGAGCAGAAGACCGGATGGGTCACGCTTGTCACGGACTATACGGTGGTGACCGGTGACGTCCAAAGCCTGCCCGAGAGTCAGACCACGGTATGGCCGGAGCTTGCATTTCTGCGAAATTGCACGCACGACCTCATGGTGGCCGACCCGGGCGGTGTCCCCATTCCGGCGATCGACTACTTTCCAGATAACGAAGTGCGCATCAATCCAGGCGTCTACACTATTGTAGATGTGGACGTCGACGAGTACCCACAGGTGCTCAAAGTCGACATCCGGGAGGGATCTGCAATTGACATATTGGTAGACGGGACAGGAGAAAAGAAGAAGTGCCCTGTCCCGTAGAACGCGCATCAGCGCCATGCTAGAATAGGCGCATGACGGAGTTCCGGATTCTCATCGCGGATGGACTGGAGGCGAATGGCCAGTCCATCCTTCGCGCCGGCGCGGCTATCGACGACCGGACCGGAATTACCGCGGCCGAATTGCCGGCAGCGGTGGCTGCATGCGATGCGCTGATCGTCAGCGGTCGGACGAGAATCTCAGCGGATGTCTTCGATGGCGCTGCGCGCCTCAAAGTCATTGGACAAGCCGGCACCGACGTTGAAGGCGTTGATCTTGAAGCAGCCAAGCTTCATGGCGTGGTTGTGGTCAATGCCCCCCGGGCTGCAACAATCGCGATTGCCGAAATGGAGTTCGGCCTGCTCCTGGCATTGGCGCGCGACATTCCAGGGGCGGACGCGGCCATGAAACTCGGAGAAACTGCCCCGGACGAACGGCTTGGCGTCGAACTCGCCGGCAAGACTCTGGGGATCATCGGTTACGACCGGAGCGGCGGGGAGGTTGGCCGGCGGGCGACCGCATTTGGAATGAGCGTGGTCGTTTACGATCCATTCATGCAGGAACACGAGATGCAGGCTGAGGGTGCCGAGACCGTATCCCTGCAGGATCTCTTTGCGTGGTCCGATTTCATCTCACTGCACCTTCCTTTCGATGTGCATTCTCGGGATTTGATCGGGCCAATGGCGCTCTCGCAGATGAAAGATGGTGTTCGGCTTGTGTGTGTGGCGGGGCACAGGATGCTCGATGAGCAGGCGCTCTTGGGCGCCCTGGAGTTGGGGAAGATGGCCGGGGCCGCGCTTGATGTTTTTGGGACGGCAGAGGCGACCTCCAGCGCACTGATCAGACACCCGCGGGTGATCGCCACGCCACAAATCGGCGCGCGCACGGTCGAGGCCCGCTTGCGGGCATCTGAAGACATCGCAAATGAGGTTCTGGCGGCTTTGAGGGGCGAGCCGCTGCAGTGGAGAATTGCGTAGCACCCTCGGGTCATCAGTCACACGGAGAATCATGAGCCATAAGCTGAATCACCTAAAGGAATTGCTGGGAGAGGTTCAAGACCTGCATGGCGCAGCCAGTCTGTTGGACTGGGATCAGAACACGTATATGCCCGAAGGGGGAAGTGAAGCGCGCGGTCAGCAACTGGCGACGCTTGGAAAGATCGCCCATCAGAAGGCTACGTCGCCTGAAGTGGGAAGCCTGCTCGAAGACCTAAAGGCGGAGTTTGCAGGCGCCAGCCCAGACTCCGACGACGCCGCGCTGGTTCGAGTGGCTGCCCGGGACTACGACAAGGCCGTGCGCGTCCCGGCCGAGTTCGTCGCCGAGCAGGCCATGGTGACATCAGGGGCTTTTCAGGCTTGGACCCAGGCAAGAGCCCAATCGGACTTCGGCATTTTTCTGCCGCACCTTCAGAAGGTGCTGGATCTCGCCAGGCGGTACGTGAGCTTCTTCCCTCCGGCTGACCACCCCTACGACACGCTGTTGGACGACTACGAACCAGGGATGAAGACGGCCGAGGTGCGAGCCATATTTGAGTCGCTGCGTCCGAAGCAGGTTGCGCTCATCAAGGCCATCGCCGAACGGCCCCAGATCAACGACAAATTCCTATCTCGAAAGTACAACGAGCACAAGCTTTGGGAGTTCAGTGGGGGAATCGCCCGCCGCTTTGGCTACGACTGGAGTCGAGGGCGCATGGACAAGGCGCCTCATCCGTTTGAGACCTCTTTCAGCATCAACGACGTGAGGATCACCAACCGATTCGAAGCGCAGAAGCCGCTGGCCACGATCTTCAGCGCGATGCATGAAGCCGGCCACGCAATGTACGAGCAAGGCGTCAATTTGAGCTATGAGCGGACACCGCTGGCGCACGGAACGTCGCTGGCCGTTCACGAATCGCAGTCACGGATGTGGGAGAACCTGGTCGGCCGTTCGCTGGCTTTCTGGGAGCTTGAATATGGAAATCTGAAGAAGATCTTTCCGGCCCAGTTGGACGGCGTCGGCGCCAAGGGCTTTTTCCGGGCGATCAACAAAGTGGAGCCATCGTTCATCAGGGTGAACGCCGACGAGGCCACCTATAACCTCCATATCATGCTGCGGCTCGAACTCGAAATCGCGATGGTGGAAGGGACCGTTGCGCTCAAGGACCTTCCGGAAATCTGGAATTCCAAGATGAAAGACTACCTGGGCATCGTGCCGCCGACCGATGCGCTAGGTGTTCTCCAGGACGTTCACTGGTCCTTCGGTTCCATCGGCTATTTCTCGACCTACGCCCTGGGCAATCTAGTATCCGTGCAGATCTGGGAGAAGATGACGAAGGATCTCGGTGATCTGGCCTCGCACGTTCGTCGCGGCGATTTTGGAGTCCTGCTCGACTGGCTCAGGAAAAACATCCACAAACACGGCCGAAAGTACGATCCGCAGGATCTGGTGATGAGCGTTACGGGCTCCAAGATCTCTGCTGAGCCTTATGTTCGCTACTTGACGCAGAAGTACTCCGATATTTACGGCCTCTAGTGCCCAGTGCCGGGCCGTCCAGAGTCGTCAGCATCTTGACCCGCATACCCATCTCGAGGCTTCCGGCATGGAGGCCATGGCCCCGACCGTGCCGGCATTAGCGAAATCCCGCCACCGCAGCCGGGTTCAGTCCCTGGGCGTTTTCTTGCTTTGCGGGCTGCTCCTGTCCGGCTGTGCACCGCCGGGAGCCTCTGCCGGGCCAACGCCATTTCCGGCCGACTTCGTTTCTACGGCCGTCTATCTCACGGCTGCATCCATTGATGCTGCGACGATGTCGGCGGCTGCCCCATCAGTGACGTCAACGGCGACCGCGACGTTCCTGCCCCCGACGGCTGAGCCGACATTCTCGCCCACCCCGGGGCCGCCGGTGCCTATGGGCGCCTTGCAGCTCCGGGCACCCGGGCCCATGTCCAGACTGGTGTCGCCGATCCAGGTCAAATTGACGGCTATTGCGGGCGACGCACACACCGTCGAAGTGGATCTGCTGGGAGAGGATGGGCGGCTGCTCGGGCGGACGCTCAGCGCCGTCTCCGGCGATCCGGAGGGCAATGAGCTATTCCTGAAAATACCGTTTGAGATTCGGGCGGCGGGAGAGACCGGGTATATCCAGGTAAGCACAAAGAACGGCAGCGGCCGCGTGCAGTCGCTGATAACTGTTCCCGTATTGCTGCTTTCAAGCGGCGAAAACCAGGTGAATCCACCCGGCGACACGTTGTACGAGCGGATCGCATTCGCGGACTTGCCGCCCGAGTCGACGGCAGCCGGCGGCGAGCTCGCGGCGCGAGGCGACATGTTGCCGTTCAGCCGGCAACCCATGATCCTTGAGCTAATTACGGACGACGGTCACGACGTGAGCCTGCGCGTCCTGGCAGTCTCGGGAACGGGCTGGCAGCCGTTCAAAACGACGCTTCCATATAAGGTTGGCCAGCCAACCTCGGCGAGGCTTTTTGTCACCGAATCCGATGATTCCCTCGACGGTCCGGTATACATCTACAGCCAGCCGATAACCCTCAATCCATAAGCCACTCGGCTTCCCACAAGCAGAGGAGGGCAGTATAATGCTGCTGCTTTCGGGGCGTGGCTCAGTCCGGTAGAGCGCACGGTTCGGGTCCGTGAGGTCCCGAGTTCAAATCTCGGCGCCCCGACACATACGACGATGCCCCGGGCGTGCCCGCGGTATCGTCGTTTTGCGTTATCGGGGTCAGCCCGGCGGGCTCGGGTGCGGCCCGGTCTTGACGAATCGTCAAACGCGGGAGTATAAGTCAGGCAATTGAAATGGATAATCTGAACGTGCAAGCCTTTGAGGAGTGCTCTTTGGACGCGGACGACCACTTAGCGCGCCCAATTTTGAGTCTCACATTCGACTTCGAAGTGCCTCTGTTCCGGGTGCAACTGGAACGCTCGCGGGTGGGGAGCCGCGGCTTGGGCCGCGCACCGTGAGCGCCTCCTAGGGACTGCTAACACCTACGGACACTGCCGCCTTCGAATTCAACTCGAAGGCGGCCTTGTTTTGGAAGGAGACAGGCATGGCATTCATCAGCGAACTGAGGGGTCGACCTGTCACCGACGTTGACGGGAAGCGGATCGGGGTTCTGAAGGATGTGGTTGCGCGTCCGCTGACTGAGGCATCGCACCCGGTTGTCAGCGCGATCATCGTGCATGCGGGAGGCGAGGATCGTGCCATCCCGTTCCTGGATCTGGCAGCCCTGCTGTCTGCGGCTATTCCGCTACGCCGGTCATTCGACGAAACCACGCGCTATGTGTTCCAGGACGCCGACATCCGACTGATTCGGGATGTGCTCGACAAGCAAATCCTGGACACGGATGGCGCCCGGGTGGTGCGCGTCAACGACATCGAATTGGTGCGCGTGAACGGGCACGTCATCGTCAGCAACGTGGACATCGGCATGCCCGGCATCCTGCGGCGCCTGGGGCTGGAGCGAATTGGCCGGTGGGCCGCCCAAACGCTCAAATTGGATTTCGCCTCAGGCACCATCTCGTGGGACTTTGTGGAACCTCTCTTGCACGATCAGTCGATGCGCCTGAAAGTGCCGTCCAGCAAGCTGGCCAACCTGCATCCATCGGACCTGGCGGAGATCATCTCAGATCTGAACCAGGGCGAGCACGCGGAGTTGCTGCGGAAACTCGACCTGAAGCAGCTGGCGGACACGTTGGAAGAGGTCGAACCGGATTTCCAGGCCAACCTGCTGCAGCATTTCCCGGATGAGAAAGTGGCGGATGTGCTCGAGGAAATGGCGCCCGACGAAGCCACGGACCTGCTGGCAGCCATGCCTGCAGACAGAAGGCAGAGCCTGCTGCGCCTGATGCAGCGCGATGAGGCGGACGAGGTCCGCGAACTGCTGAAGTACGGCGAGGATACGGCCGGCGGCCTCATGACGACCGAATATATCTCCGTCGCACCGGAGCTGAGCGCTGCTCAGACCATTGAGCACCTGCGGAAGGTCGGCGAGGACGTCGAACTGCTGTACTACGTCTACGTGAAGGACGCGCAAGACCACCTGGCGGGCGTGTTCTCCCTCAGCGACCTCATCATGGCGCCGCCCGAGACGCCCATCAGCCAGTTCATGCACAAGCGCATGGTCACGGTTGACCTTCAAACCAAGCAGGACGAAATTGCCCAGATCATCTCCAAGTACAACCTGATCGCGGTTCCGGTGGTGGACGGCGATGATCGCATGTATGGAATCGTGACCGCCGACGATGCTCTGGACAAGATCATCCCGACCGCCTGGAAGAAGCGACTGCCGCATTTCTTTGGGGCGCACGCGTGAAGATGGTTGTGCGGCGGCTCCGGGACAAGTGGGCTGCCAGTCGCTGGATACGCCGCGTCGTGCTGATCCTGTCGGTGTTTGGACCCGGCACGATCGCGGCGATGGCGGATAACGACGCCGGCGGTGTGGCAACCTACTCCATCGCCGGCGCGACGCTTGGCTATCCGGTGCTTTTCCTGCTCTTCATTGTTACACCGCTCCTGGCGATTACCCAGGAAATGGGCATGCGCCTGACGCTTGTGACGCGCCGGGGTCTTGCCGACCTCATTCGAGAGAAGCACGGGATTCGCGTGGCGGTCATGATCTTTGTGGGCCTATTCGTGGCGAACCTGGGCACGATCACGACCGAGTTTGCGGCGATCAAGACCGTGGGGGGGATCCTGCACCTGCCGACCGCGCCGTTCATCGTGGCGATCCTGATCATAGCGATGCTGTTTATCACGCAGGGCAACTATCGCTTGACGCAGAGCATCATGCTGGTGGTGTCGCTGTTCTATCTTACGTATGTAATCTCGGCGGTCAAAGCCAATCCGGACTGGGGGCTGGCTTTCACGAATCTTTTCTTTCCGCACGGAGTCCAGTGGACCAGCCAGTATGCGCGCAGCTTTCTGATCATCGGCATGGGCGTCCTCGGCACCACCATCACCCCGTGGGGGCAATTCTTCATCAGCAGCTTTGCGTTTGACAAGAAGATCACGCAGGACACGCTGAAATATTCGCAGATTGAAACGTACTGGGGAGCGTTCCTGACGGACTTCTTCTCGTTCTTCATGATCGTCGCCACGGCGGCCACTCTGTATTCGCGAGGAATCGTGCTGACGTCGGGGGAGCAGGCGGCGGAAGCCATACGGCCGTTTGCCGGGGATTTGGCCGGCACGCTGTTTGCCGTCGGCATCCTGGCGGCGGCTTTCATGGGCCTCGTCATCGTGCCGCTCTCGACGGCGTACGCCTTCTCGGAATTCTTCGGCTTGTCGGGCAGCCTGGACAGCGGATACCAAGCGAGCAAGACGTTCTACGTCCTCTTCATGATCCAGTTGATCGCCGCCGCCCTCATCACGATGATCCCGGGCATCTCGCTATTTCACTTCGCGATCGCAACGCAGACCCTGAATGCGATGATCCTGCCGCTGGTCTTCTATTATCTGATCAAGCTGACAAGCGACCGAGGCCTGATGGGCCAGCACGTCAACAGCGGCTTCGAAAGAACCTTCACGTCGTGGGCATCCGTCCTGATCGTGCTCGCCAGCCTCGTAACCATCGGCGCGCTCGTTTTCCGCTAGTCGGTTGCGGCCCTCCCCAAAGGCCGGTACAGCCCCCGAGCATTCGTCAAGCGTGCTTGCCAGACCTCCCGTTTCGCCCTATACTTGCCGCAATCTCAGGCCAAAGGAGTTGCGGGCATGCACAACGCGCGTGATGTTATCCGGCAGAAGGGCAGTCAGGTCTTCTCGGTGAAACCCGACACGAGCGTGCTGGACGCCCTGCGGCTCATGGCGGATAAGAACACCGGAGCCGTGATCGTCACGGAGGATGGCACAGTAACCGGCATCCTTTCGGAGCGGGACTGCGTTCGCAAGCTGGAGCTGGCGGGGCGCAGCGCGGCGACGACCCAGGCGCAGGACATCATGACCGGGGACGTCCTGTATGTTGAGGCCGGCCAATCGGTCGAAGAATGCATGGCCATCATGATCGAGAAGAACGTCCGGCATCTGCCTGTGTACGAAAATGGCAAGCTGCTGGGTGTGATGTCGGTACGTGATGTGCTCAAGGAAGTCGTGGATTACCAGAAATTCATGATCAGCCAACTGGAACACTATATCTCGGGCTTCGGCCGGTAGGCAAGAACCATCCGCCGCGGTCATGCATGGCAGGTGCGGTGGAACTCCGTAAGTCCGTGACCGTCCGACCGCGAAGGCAGGCTGCGCGAATGCCCGATGTCGGGCGCATCGTCGCAAACCTGTTGCCGCCGCGGCAGGAGATCGTCGGAGTTTTGGGGGTGATCGTATTTGCCGTCCACACCTGGTCCATACGCGGCTTCCTCTACAGCCTGCCCTCGTTCGTGCTGAAATACGACGCGGCCGAGATCCTGGTCATATTCTGCTATCACATGGCATTCGCCTTACTGGAGAGTGTGGCCACCCTCGCCGGCCTGCTGATCGTCGCCGCGGCGCTGCCGGCAGAATGGCTGCGGAACGGCTTCGTCCCGAAGGGTTTCGTGCTGGTCCTGGCCGCCTCGACAGCCGCGATCTACCTGCAGTACAGTTATGTCTCTGATACGTTTGTATTTGCGACAGGGCCGATCTCCCGGTACCTTCCACAGATACTGGGCGGACTAATTCTTGCCGTGGCCCTGTATGTCTGGACTTGGCGGTCAGCCCGGCTGCAGCGGTGGCTCACATTCCTGGTGGATCAAATTTCGATCATGCTCTTCATCTACATTCCGCTCGACTTCGTGGGTCTGATCGTGGTCGCTTGGCGATTGGTGCATTAGGCGGCACCCGGCAGATGCGCCCGATTTCGCGCCGCGATTTTCTGAAGCTCATCTCGTTGTCCCCGGCCGTGCTTGGTGCAAGCTCGTTCGTCCGACCGTTCAAGGCTCAGGCTCAAACCCGGCCGCATAACGTCATCGTGCTCGTTTTCGACACCTGGTCGGCGCGTCACATGGCGCTGTACGGCTATCCGCGACAGACGATGCCGAATCTGGAGCAATTCGCCAGGCGGTGCACCGTTTACCACCGGCACTACTCCACTGGGACATTTACCGTGCCCGGCACGGCTTCTTTGTTGACTGGTCTGCATCCCTGGTCGCACCGTGCGCTGGCATTGAGCGGCGAAATTTCTCAGCAGCATCGCGATCACCAGATTTTTCGTTTGCTCGCCGGATCTCACTCCACGCTCGCCTTCACACAAAATGAGTTCGCCGACCTACTGCTGGCAGAAGCGGGCCAGGCTCTCGAGCGCCGAGTTCCGATTGGCAGCTTCAGCCTCCGCGAGAACCTCGTCTACAGCGACGGACTTTTCAGGAATGATGCGCAGGGTGCGCACGCCAGCCTTGAGTACGACATCTTCCAGCGTGACACGGGGGCCGATGCGTCGCTCTTCGCCGGCCCGCTTAAGAAGGTGCTGCAGTGGCGAGCCGCGCGAGCGCTCAACCAAGAGTACCTCATGTCATATCCGCATGGCCTGCCTGCGTCGCCGGACTTGTTCCGCCTCGAGGACGTGATCGACGGTGTGATGGAGTTGCTTCGGGATCTCCAGGAGCCGTCGCTGGCATACCTGCATCTTTATCCGCCTCACGGAGACTATCGGCCAAAGGGGAAATTTAACCACATGTTCGAGGACGGTTGGACGGCGCCGCGAAAGACGGTCCATCCCCTGGTTCGCGACGTCAAAGACTTCGACCGGCAGGACAGCCAGCGCAACCGATATGACCAGTATCTGGCAAGCTGGGATGCCGAGCTAGGCCGTCTTTTCGACTACATGGCTTCGTCGGGCTTATTGGACAGGAGCCACGTGATCATCACATCCGACCACGGGGAACTCTTTGAGCGCGGTGTGGTGGGCCATTCCACTCCGCTGATCTACGAACCAATCGTGCATGTGCCCCTGCTGATCTCACGACCGGGGCAGACCGATCAAGTCGATGTGCACACCACGACCAGCAGCGTCGACCTACTTCCGACGATTGCAGGTCTCGCCGGGGTTGCGACACCCCCGTGGGCGGAAGGCAAGCCCCTGCCCGAGTTCGGAGGCGCTCCGGATGACAACCGGGGGCTCTACTCGCTGGATGCAAAGACCAACTCGGCCTTCGCCCCATTAGAGCGAATCTCGATTTCCATGCTGAAGAACGACTATCGGCTGACGTACTATGATTACCCCGACCAAAACTACCAAGGCTACGAACTGTACAATCTCGGCCAGGATCCCGATGAGTTGAATGACCTGTACTCACGAGGCAGCTCACTCGCCAACTCGCTCCGCGATGAAATGCTAGGAAAGCTTGCGGCGGTGAACCGCGACTACGCCCGCTAGTGTGAGCCGGCGTGGCTCCGAAAATTGCGTGACCGGCGAGCGCGGCGATCCATTGCAGGGAAGCAGTGCCCAGGATGTGGCAAACTCGCAAAACGAAACGGGGTGGAAGTATACTTAACGCATGAATGAGACCATGGCTGAACCCCAACTCGGCACACTTCATCGGGATATCGAGCCCTACATCGGACTAGGTCGCTCCGGTCTGCTGCCGGCGCTGCGGGCCGCGCAGAAAGCCAACGGATGGCTTTCCGAACCTGTTGTAGCCGAAATTGCCAAGGCACTGCACGTCCCGCTGGCGGATGTCCATGGGGTGATCGAGTTCTACACGCTGCTATACAACAAGCCCGTTGGCAAGCGCATCATACGAGTGTGCACCGACATAGCCTGCGCCCTGAAGGACGCGGATGGGGTGCTCAGCCACACCTGTGCAAATCATCAGTTGCAGCCCGGACAAACGAGCGCGGACGGCGCCCTGACGGTGGAGGCCAGTCCGTGCCTCGGGCTGTGCGAGCATGCGCCGGCGGCACTGGTCGATGAGCAGGCGGAAACAAACATCCGCCTGTCTGCGAATTCCTACGAGCTGGGGCGACCGCCGTCGATTGTGGGGGGCTCGGTCCGGCTGCTCACGGCGAACTGCGGGCATGGGACCACGTCGTTCCAAGCGCACGGTGAGTACGCGGCATTCAGGAAAGCTATCGCGATGAAACCGGAGCAAGTCGTTGCCGAAGTCAAAGCCGCCGGCCTGGTGGGGCGCGGAGGCGCGGCCTTCCCGACCGGAATTAAGTGGGAAGGCGCCGCGGCGGCGACCGGATCGCCGAAGTATGTGGTTTGCAACGCCGACGAGTCCGAGCCCGGCACGTTCAAAGACCGCGTGCTATTGCTTGACGATCCCCACAGCCTGATCGAAGGAATGCTTATCGCCGGATACGCGATTGGCGCCGACATGGGGTACATCTACCTGCGCGGCGAGTATCCGTATATCCAGGCGCCGCTTGAAAACGCGCTGGCTGAGGCCAGGGTGGCGGGGTTGTTAGGCGAGAACCTGCTCGGCTCGAGTTTTTCCTTCGATATCGAGATTCGCGTTGGCGCGGGCGCCTACATTTGCGGCGAAGAGACGGCGCTTTTCGAGTCGATCGAGGGGAAGAGGGGGTTTCCGCGGATCAAGCCGCCGTTTCCCACCACGTTCGGGCTCTTCGGCAAGCCCACGGTGATCAACAACGTGGAGACCTTGTTCAATGTGCCGCTGATTATCGCGGCGGGGGCGGCCGAATATCGCAAACTGGGCACGGATAAGTCACCCGGGTCGAAGCTCTTCTGCGTTTCAGGAGACACCGAGCGCCCGGGCGTCTACGAAGTGCCGTTCGGAACGACACTGCGAGAACTTTTGGAAATGGCGGGCGGTGTCTCAGGCGGCGGGACGCTCCAGGCGGTGCTCTTCGGTGGTGCAGCGGGAGCATTTGCCACCCAGGACAACCTGGGCGTCAAGCTCACATTCGAGGACTTGCGCTCCGCGGGACTGCCGCTGGGCTCAGGCGTGGTCATGGTGTTCGACGAAACGCGTGATCTGCGAGATGTCCTGAAACGCCTTGGACATTTCTTTGCACATGAGTCCTGCGGGAAGTGCTACCCCTGCCAGATGGGTACGCAGCGACAGAAGGAAGTGCTGGAACGACTCGCCGCGGGCCGTGTCATGGAGGGCGACATGGAGCGCCTTCAGGATGTTGGCTGGACGATGACGGACGCGAGTTTGTGCGGGTTGGGACAGACGGCTGCTGGCGCCGTGCTATCAGCCATCAAGTTGTGGCCAGACATGTTCGCAGTCAACGCCCGCCGGGCCGCGCCCCGCCCATCGGCTGCAACGACGCGGGTGACCAAGAGCGCCGGTGCCCGGAGTGCCAAGTCGGCTTCTGCCACGCGGAAGTCAACGCGGGTCCCGGGCGCACCGAAGAAGAGCCGGACTCAAGGCAAGGCTCAGAGCCCAAAGTCCAAGGGCAAGCGAAAATGACCGTCTGGCTTGACGAACGGAGCGCGAATGGCTGAGAGCATCACACTGACGATAGACGGCGAACCGGTTGCAGTGGAGCCGGGTACGACATTGCTGCACGCGGCTCAGATGGCCGGAAAAGATGTTCCGACGATCTGCTACCACAAGGCAACCACCAGTAACGGCCTGTGCCGTTTGTGCGTGGTCGAGGTGGAAGGCCAGAGGCTTCTGCAGCCGGCGTGCGTCGTGAAGGCCGCGCCCGACATGAAGGTCCAGACCAGGAGCGAAAGGGTGGTGCGGGCGCGCAAGACCATCCTCGAGATGCTGGCCTCGACCATGGATCTATCGGAGGCGCCGGAAATCCTGTCCATGATGACGGATTATGGGGCTGGCGACGAACGATTTCCGGATGCGGAGCGGCGCCAGCAGGCCGTCAAAGATGACAATCCAATGTACATCCGCGACTATTCGAAGTGCCTGCTGTGTTGGCGGTGCGTCCAGGTCTGTGCGGACGATGCCCAATACACTTTTGCCATCAACTTCGATGGGCGTGGCTTCGAAACGCAGATCGGCACATTCTTCGACAAGCCGATTCCCGAGACCACGTGCGTGCTATGCGGTCAGTGCGTGGGCGTATGCCCGACCGGCGCCCTCAAGGCGAAGCGAGAGTTCTTGCTGGAGCAGGGAATCAGCCCCCAGGAAATCACCGTGCTCACGAGCGGCACCAAGAATCGGAAGCGAAGGCGAACGTGACCGAGGCCTCCTCGGTGGGGAGCAGGAAGCGGAGCAAGGAGACAGCAGAATGATCCAGCCCGAAAGGCTAGTCCACACCACATGCCCGTACTGCGGCGTGGGGTGTCAAATCCACCTTCACATACGTGACGAGGTGATCTACCGGGTCAGCGGGCTGTTTGACAGCCCCGTGAACCACGGCAACCTGTGCGTGAAAGGGCGGTTCGGCACGGATTTTGTGCACGCGCCTGATCGCCTGACCCAACCACTTATGCGGTCGAATAGCCAATTGAAACCAGCGACATGGGAAACGGCCCTGTCGCATGCCGCCGAGCGGCTGAGGGAGATCCGCGACCTACACGGCCCAGACTCAATTGGATTCCTCGTCTCCGCCAAGTGCACGAATGAAGAGAACTACCTCTTGCAGAAGGTCGCCCGCGGCGTCATCGGGACGAACAATGTAGATCACTGCGCCCGTCTCTGACACAGCAGCTCCGTGGCCGGTCTGGCCGCGTGCCTGGGGTCGGGGGCGATGACCAATTCCATCGCCGACATTCACGAAGCGGATGCGCTGCTGGTAACGGGCAGCAACACCACCGAGGCGCACCCCGTTATCAGCCTGGAAATGAAGGCGGCGGTGCGCAAGCACGGGGCCCGGCTGATCCTGATCGATCCGCGCGAAATTGAACTAGCGGAATTTGCCGCACTGCACGTGCGTCCGCGCTCGGGGACCGATGTGGCGGTCTTGAACGCCATGGCTCACGTTCTGATCGAGGAAAACCTACTGGATCGGGCTTTCATTGAATCGCGCACGGAGAACTTCGATGGGATCGTGGCCGCGGTCGCCGACTGCACGCCTGCGTGGGCCGAAGCCATCTCTGGGGTGCCGGTCGCTACCATCGAAGCGGCCGCCCGGATATACGGCAAGGCCAAGAGCGCGGCAATTTTCTGGGCGATGGGCATCACCCAATCCTCTCACGGCGTGGATAACGTGCAGGCGCTGGCGAACCTGGCGTTGCTGACGGGGAATTTTGGACGACCGGGCACGGGCGTCAATCCCTTGAGGGGCCAGAACAATGTGCAGGGTGCCTGCGACGTGGGCGGATTGCCAAACGTGCTGCCCGGATACCAAGCGGTGACGAGCTCCGAGGTGCGTCAGAAATTCGAACAGGCCTGGAAGCCGGCAAAGCCGCTGCCGGAACGCCCCGGGCTAACGGTGACGGAACTCATGAACGGTGCGCTGGACGGCCGCGTTAAGGCGCTGTACATCATGGGTGAGAACCCGCTGCTATCCGATCCAAATTTGAATCATGTGGGGGAGGCATTCAAGGCTTTGGAGTTCCTGGTCGTGCAAGACATTTTTCTCAACGAAACCGGCCAACATGCGGACGTGGTATTGCCGGGGGTCAGTTTTGCCGAGAAGGACGGCACGTACACCAACACCGAACGACGGATCCAACGAATACGCCAAGCTTTGCCCATTCCGGGCGCAGCAAAGCGGGACATCGAAATCATCTGCGAGATGGGCCGCCGACTGAACCGCACCACTGAAAAACAGGCCCTCGACGGAAAAGTCAGGCCGGTGGACGACTGGGACTACCCCGACGCGGCCGCCGTGTGGGATGAGATCGCGGCCTTGACACCGTCGATGGCCGGGATCTCGTACGCGCAACTCGATGGCGATGGACTGCAATGGCCGTGCCCCGCGGCGGACCATCCCGGCACGCCGATTCTCCATCGTGAGAAATTCACGCGCGGTCTTGGACGCTTCGCGGTCGTTGAGTACCGCGAGCCTGCCGAAGGCCCGGACGATCAGTATCCGTTCCTGCTGAACACCGGCCGCATACTGCAACACTGGCACGGGGGCACGATGAGCCGCCGGTCCGCCGGATTGAACGCCCTCGTGCCGGAGGGCGAGATACAGATCAACGAGGCCGACGCCATCCGCCTCGATATCGGCAATGGCGACACGGTTCGCGTGACGTCCCGGCGCGGAGAAGTCACTGGACGCGCGCGCCTGACGACGCGCGTGCCGGCCGGCATGATATTCATGACGTTCCACTTTGCTGAAAGCCCCGCCAACGTGCTCACCGGGGATGCCGTGGATCCTGTTGCGAAGATCCCTGAGTACAAGATAAGTGCGGTCAAACTCGAGCGAGTATAATCACGTCGCGAACCAGATCTCTTTGTCAACACCGCAGGCCGCGCGGCCAGAGGCGGTGGCCTTTTCGCTCACACGTAAGCTTTAGTGGTTCGGGAAGTGAGTGCCCATGTCCATATCTGCGCCAATCAAAACCCGCACGATCCAACCCGATCGCGTCGTGACCACGACGTGTCCCTACTGCGGGGTGGGTTGTACGCTGGAATTGCACGTCAAGAACGACTTCATATACAACGTTACGTCACCATTTGACTCCCCGGTCAATCACGGAAATCTGTGCGTCAAGGGCCGCTTCGGCTACGACTACATATATCATCCCAAGCGAGTCACGACGCCCCTAATCCGGCGCGTTAGGCAGCAGCCCGGAACGCGCAGCCAGGCATTCGATCGTTCGGAGTGGCGGGAGGTCTCATGGGATGAAGCCCTGGACTATACCGCGGACCGGCTGATCGAGATCTACCGACGAGACGGTCCGGACGCGATGGCAGTCTACTGCTGCGCCAAGGCCACGAACGAGGACAACTATCTGCTTCAGAAGTTGTATCGCGCCCTCTTCCGCACGAACAATATCGATCATTGCACGCGCTTGTGCCATGCAGGAAGCGTCGTTGCCCTGCAGCAGGCTTTGGGCTCTTCGGCGATGAGTAATACGGCCTCGCAAGTCCTGCAGAACGATGTCTTCATTGTGACGGGATCGAATACCAGCGAGAACCACCCGATCATCGCGCTGCAAATGAAGGAAGCCGTCCAGAAGCGCGGAGCGCACATGATTGTCGTGGATCCGCGCCGCATTGAGCTCGTGGATTTCGCGGACCTGTGGCTGCCGCTCAAGCCCGGCACCAACGTGCCCGTATTCACCGCGATGGCGCAGGTGATCGTCGAAGACAATCTTGTTAATCACGATTTCATCAACGATCGGACAGAGGGCTATACGGAGTTCCTGGCGACCTTGGAGAATTTCACGCCCGAGTTTGCCGAGCAGGTATCCGGCGTGCCGGCGGCGGACATCCGGAAAGCCGCCCGCATGTATGCCGGGGCGAAGAACGGCGCGATCTACTGGGGGATGGGGATCAGTCAGCTTTCACACGGCACGGCGAGCGCGCTGGCACTGGTTCATCTGGCTTTCCTCACGGGGCATGTGGGGCGGGACGGTACGGGCCTGAATCCCCTGCGCGGGCAGAATAACGTTCAAGGTGCGAGCGACATGGGTGCCATGCCGTTCCACTACCCTGGCTACATGCGTGTCGATGACGCCAGACAGCGCATCGAGGTGGGAAGGCTGCCTGGCATGTGGAGAGCGGTGGCCTGTCCCGCAAGCTGGGGTTGACGACCACCGAGATTCTGGGCGAGGCGCACGAAGGCGGCGTACGCTCTTTGTACATCATGGGCGAGAATCCAATGATGTCGGAGCCGAATCTCAACGTTACGCGAGAGCACATGCGGCAGCTCGAGTTCCTGATTGCCCAGGATCTGTTCATCAACGAGTTGGGCGCCTTCGCGGACGTGTTTCTGCCGGCGACGCCGTTCGCGGAAAAAGAAGGAACCTTCACAAATACGGACCGTCGCGTGCAGCGGGTGCGTGCTGCACAACGTCCGCGAGGAAACGCGCGCCCGGATTGGGAGATTATTTGCGACCTGGCCAGACGCCTGGAGGCCAGGCTGGGTCGAGCCAGGTCTTCCGGCTGGGAGTATGGCTCACCTGCCGAGATCTTTGCAGAGATGGCATCGGTGGTGCCGGACTTCGCCGGAGTCACCTATGATCGTATTGACCAAGTGGGATTGCAGTACCCGGTTTGGGACGCCAAGCATCCGGGCACGCCGACGTTGTTCAAAGACTCTTTTCCACGGGGTCGCGGCCACTTCACACCCCTGGAGTTCATACCGGTCATGGAACAGGCGGACGACGAGTTCCCGTTCATCCTCACGACGGGCCGTGTTTTGGAACACTGGCACGGAGGGTCAATGACCCGTCACTCAGCGCTCAACGATGCCTATCCGGAAGCGCGCGTGGAGATCAACCCGCTGGATGCAGGCATGCACGGCATTGTAGACGGGATGGCAGTGCGGGTGACATCACGCCGGGGCGACGTGGTGCTGCGTGCCACAGTCACTGAAAAGACCACCGTTGGAGTTGTGTTCATCCCGTTTCACTTCGCGGAGGCCGCCGCAAACCTGCTTACGAACGATGCGCTTGATCCCGAGGCGAAGATCCCGGAGTACAAAGCGTGCGCCGTGCAGGTATTTCCGGTCCGCGAAAGCGATCTGCCGCATCCAGAGGTCGTGCTCAATCGCGGCCGCTACTAGTCGCGGACCACCAAACGGGGGTGCGTTCAGGACTTATTTGGGTCGTAAGCCCAGTCGAAATTCACGCCCACCGTGCCGGACTTATACGCACGCTCATCGACCGGCTGGAGCTGCGCCTCTGACCGTTTGGATATGATTGCGATCGGCTTTCGAAGGTACAGGTGCCTGTAGAGCCGCGCCGCTGCCATTCTCATCCCAAGCGTATCCCAGGCGATCATAGATCGAAATATCCAAAGGCCGCGTGTAGCCGCGTAAGGCTTTGAACCCATCAATGCTGAAGTAGACCTCGAAATAGCTCATCACCAATTCTCGCAGGGTCCGGTAGACGGGTTCTCGATAGCGCAGCCAGGGATAGTTGGACTTGGCGACTGCGCCCCAGGCACCGTGGCGTCTGAATACGGCAAGCACGTGGTCGTCGTCGAGATTCTTGCCCTTCTTGTCGCGTGCCGGCACCAGGTCGATCAGCAGACCCGGATCGCCGATTTGTCGAAGCGCCAGGGCCGCCAGGAGCCCCCCGTCGAGGCAGTGGCACTGCCCATCTTTCATGACGTCCAATGGGCAACGATCGCGATATTCGCCCACGTACGGCAGACCGTCGAGGTATTCTTGTACGTTGTACGGCTTCTTGAGTGATCGAAAGGTTGCCCTGAGTCCGGCCGGCAGGCGTGACTTAAATTCTGTGATCGTGCTCACTGGATCTCCATTTCGTAAACTCGATACCGCCGAAGAGGGCGCGCTCCGAGCTTTTTGATCGCATTGATCATGGGATAGTTATCTTCGAGGACGTAGTTGATTTCCATCCACAGGTCGGGGGCATACAGTCGCTCGTACAGGCCGCGATACAAGAGGCTATCCACCGCCTTGCCCTGATACTCGGGTATCACGCCCAGGGCAAACATCCTGTATCGCCTGAGCCGCGGAATGCCGAGCAGCAGCCTGAGCCAGCCAACCGGCCACATCGAGCCGCGCAAGTCTTTGAGAATGTGGTTCACGTCCGGGATGGCGATTGCGAAGCCGACGGGCCGTCCATCAGCATCTTCGGCGAAAAGGACGCCTCTGGGCTGTATCACGGCGCGCAGGTCGCGGGCCGTCGCCTGCACCTCCGCCGGCGTCACTGGCGAATAGCCCCAGTTGCCTGTGATGCTCGTATTTGATAGCTGTTCTATGAGAGCGACCTCGTCCTCGAAACGCTGCATGTCGAGAGTCCGAATGCGGATACCATAACGCTGGGAGACCGCGTCTGTAAGCTGCAGAATGCGCTGCGGGATGTCATATCCGTCGCCAGCTGACACGACCCAGCAAAGCAGGTCCTTCGCCTTGCGCAGACCGAAATCCTCGAGGTACTGATTGTAGGAAGCGGGGTTGTACGGGGCCATGATCACAGGAGAAGGCGTGAAGCCCTCGACAACCATGCCCCACTCCTGCGAGACAAAAGTCCACGGACCGCGCATCACACGCATGCCGCGCTCGACTAGCCATCGTTGGGCGGCGCCCAAGAGCAATTGGGCTGCCTCCGGTTCTTCTGGAGCTTCGAAGTACCCAAACAGGCCGACCGGCCGTTTCCAGAAGTCCACCGCCAATGTGTCGACGAAAGCAGCAATCCGGCCGACTGGCTCGCCTCCGTCGAAGAGCAGGAAGAGCTCGCGGCTGCAGTGCTCGAGGAATGGGTTGCGCCGCGGATCGAATTGAGCGTGTTGCTCATCCCGGAGCGGCGCCACCCAGACGGGATCCTGCTGGTAGATGCGGTAGGGAAGGTTAACGAATTTCTTAAGGTCGGCCGTCGTCTGCACTGTGCGCAGTTCCATATTGGAGGCAATTGTATTTCGGAACTCCTCAATTGTGTCCTTCTGGACTATCAAAACCGCACTCCATTGACTAATTCTGACCAAACCTGTAAACTCACTCTGTATACAGCCCGGAGGAGAGCAGCAGATGAGCGACAGCCGTCGTCAAGGTGCCGCGACGTTCACGGTATTCAAGAACCGCGCCTTTCTGCTTCTCTGGATCGGCCAGCTCATCTCGGGGATGGGCAGCGCCCTAACGACCCTGGCATCCTCCATCCTTGTATACCGCATAACCAACTCGGCCGCGAGCGTCGGTCTGATGCTGATTGCCACGGCGGGCCCAACGATCTTTGTGGGCCTGCTGGCCGGCGTTTTCGTTGATCGCTACGATCGCAAGCGAATCCTGCAGGCCTCCGATTTGCTGCGGGCCATCGCGGTTTTCCTCATCCCGTTCCTCGTGCCCGTCAGCATTGCCTGGCTGTACGTCATTGTGGCGCTGAGCAGTGCGATCACGCAGTTTTTCGATTCAGCGCTTGCCAGCGTGCTGCCTGAACTGGCCACGGACGAGGAACTTTCAGCGGCCAACTCCCTGATGGCGATCAGCTCGGTCGGCTCAACTACCGTGGGCTTCGCGGCCGCCGGGATTCTTGCCTCCGGAGCGAACATCAACCTGGCGTTCTTTGCGAACGCGGTCACCTACGCCATCTCGGCTGCACTGGTCTTCATCACGACGGATTCCGCCGAGCCCAACCGTGGAAGATACAAGCATTCGCGCGATCGGAAGGAATCTTCGATCGGGTCTGCAGACGGTGTTGGACACCCCCATCCTGCGGTCGCTGTTTGTGATTGTGGTGCCCATCTTCCTGATCTTCGGCCTGCAGAACACGCTCTTCCTGCCGTTTGCGATCAAGACCCTGGGAGGAACCGAGTTCGAGTTTGGGCTGCAGCAAGCCGCGGAAGCCGTCGGCATCGCCCTCGGCAGCCTGCTGATGGCGCGCCTGGCAGACCGCATCCGGGAAGGGCAGTGGCTGGTGCTCAGCTATCTATTCATGGCGCTGGCCGGGGTAGCATACGCCTTTTCCCGCACAATGGGGATCGCGATCTTCCTGGTTGGAGTCTCGGGGTTCGTGAACGCGCCCTCATTCATAGGGCGGCAACTCGTGATTCAACGGGCAACTCCGAGGGAGCTGCGCGGGCGGGTCAACAGTGCATTTTTCGTCGTCCGCGACGTCATGTTCGTGGTTGGCATGTCCATGGCCGGCCTGGCAGACTTTGTCAGTTTGCGATTGCTGATGTTCGTGAGCTCCCTCGGAATGTTGGCCGCCGGAGTGGCCGGCCTGGTGATGCCGGGCCTGGGTCAGCCGGCTGCGGAATGGAAGCGCCTGCTTAATCTACTCCTCGGCATTGAGGCTGCACCGCGACTTGGCGTCGGCAGCGCGGCCACCGTCGATGACATCACCAGATTTATCGGCCACCGTCCGGAGCTTAGCGGTCATGAGGAGAAAGACCGCGAGCGATTGGCTGCCGAAACACGTGTGGTGCAGGCGCCAGGCGGCAAGATGGTGGTCTACCGCGGCGAGGTCAGCGATGCGGCCTACTTCATTCTCAGTGGCAGCGTCGGAGTGGGCTACATCAAGAATGAGGAATACGTGATCCTGGCCATTCTAAGGGAAGGCGATTTCTTCGGCGAGGTTGCCGCGCTCACAGGCTCGGTGCGGACTGCAAATGTCATTACCGAAGAAGAGAGCGAATTCCTGATCATTCCCTCGAAAGTGCTGCGCAGGCTTGCCGAGCAGTTCGCGAGCCTCAAGGATGTGTTCTACACGACGATCGCAGAGCGCCTGAGAGTGACCGACCTTCCGGTTGGTTCGAAGCTCGACCAAGGCCTGTTGCGCGAATTGCGTTCCAACATGCCTGAGTTGAAATAGCAGGAGAGCACGATGACCGATTCCTCCGAAACAATCCAGGAGCTGCAAGCAAGGCTGGCGCAGTGTGAAGCCGACGCACAGCGCTCCGCCAAGGTCCAGTCGGCGCTCTACAAAATCGCGGAGGCGGCGCTGGCCGCCTCCGATATGCAGGAATTCTACCAGTCGCTGCACGAAATCATCGCGGGACTGATGTTCGCCGGCAACTTCTTCATCGCGACCCTCGATCAGGAATTCGGGAATGCTGTCCTGGCCATACCATGTGGATGAGAAGGACATGGCGGACGAGGACTGGACGCCGGAGCAATACCGCGAGGGCAAGACCGTGGCCTCCTATGTTCTGCGTACAGGCAAGAGCATGCACGCGGCGTCCCAGGCCCAGGCGTTGACTCAAGCTGGGGATATCGAAATCGTCGGGACGCTGTCCGAAGATGCGATTTTCGTGCCGCTGAAGGATGACAAACGGACGCTCGGTGTGGTTGCGGTCCAGAGCTACACCAAGGGGGTTGGATACAGCGAAGAGGATGTACAGCTGCTCGCATTTGTCGGGCAGCACATTGCGGCCGCGCTCACCAGAGCACGGGCGATCGAGGAGACACGCCAACGCAACGCTGAGCTGGCCATTATCAATAGCGTCCAGGCGGGTTTGGCTTCCAAGCTTGACTTCCACGCCATTATTGATATGGTCGGCGACAAGCTTCGTGCAACCTTCCAAGCCGATACCACCTATGTCTATCTTTACGACCGCCACGCCGAACAGATCCGTCGCCCCTATTACGTGGAACGCGGTCATCGTCATACACTCGAGGCGGTACCCTTCGGCGAGGGTCTCACGTCGATCGTCATCAGGACTTGCCAGCCACTTCTTTTGGGCACCAACGACGAGATGGAGAAACTGAATGTGCCCGGCATGAACGTGGCCTCGCCGGACGAGGAGAAGGACCTCAACGAAACCTACCTGGGCGTACCCATTCTGGTCGGCGACGAGGTGATGGGCGTCGTCAGCCTGCAGAGCTACCAGAAGAACGCATACGCCGTCGCAGACATGCGCGTGCTGATTACCGTAGCAAACTCGATGGGCGTGGCGCTGGAGAATGCCCGCCTGTTCGACGAGACTCAGCGCCTGCTCAAGGAGACTGAACAACGCGCGGCCGAATTGGCCATTATTAACAGCGTGCAGGAGGGTTTGGCTTCGAAGCTGGACATGCGGGCGATCTACAGCCTGGTCGGGAACAAGATCCACGAAGTATTTGCGGACGCCCAGGAGGTGGGAATCCTGACATACGACCCCGAAACCGACCTATTCGACCCGCAATACGCGATCGAAAGAGGGGTCCGGCTTGAGATTCAACCGTGGAAACCTATCGGCTTCCGCAAGCATGTGCTCGAGACCCGGCAGCCCATGGTGATCAACCGGGATGCAGAGCGGCTTTCTGCGGAATTCAAGAATCCGCTCATCGCGGGCGAGAGGGCGAAGTCGTACGCCTTTGTCCCGATGACCATAGGCGATCAAGTAACCGGCCTCATCGAACTGCAGCACATGGACCGCGAAGATGCCTTCAGCGATGCCGACGTGCGGCTTCTGCAAACTCTTGCGGGCAGCATGAGCGTTGCGCTCGAGAACGCGCGTCTCTTCGACGAAGTACAGAAGCGCAACAGCGAGATCAGCGAGGCCCTCGAGCAGCAGACGGCGACCAGCGAAATCCTGCGTGTAATCGTGGGCTCACCGACCGATATCCAGCCCGTGCTGGATGCCGTGGCTGAGAGCGCGGCCCGCCTCTGCGAGTTGTACGACGCGGCGATCGCCCGAGTGGAAGGGGGCGTGTACAAGGTCGTCTCCCAGTGGGGACCGGTTCCATTGCCCGAAGAGAATGTGCGGGAGGGAATCCCCGTGAATTGCGAGACGGTCACGGGCCGTGCCATCCTTGAGCAGCGGTCGATCCACGTGGACGACGTACTGGCCGAGCCCGAGTTGAGTATCCACTAAGCAAGGAATTCAGCAAGATTAGCGGGCAGCGGACGCTGCTTGCCGACGCCCTTGATGCGCGAAGGCAAGGCCATCGGCGCGATCTTTGTGCGGAGGCAGGAAGTCCATCCCTTTACCGACAAACAGGCGAACCTGCTGAAGATATTTGCTGATCAGGCGGCTATCGCCATTGAGAATGTGCGCCTGTTCACGGAGACTCAGCGGCTGCTCAAGGAGACCGAGCAGCGGGCGGCAGAGCTGGAAATCATCAACAGCGTACAGCAGGGGCTGGCATCCAAGCTGGATATCCAGTCAATCTACGACTTGGTGGGCGAAAAGATCCGGCAGGTGTTTGACGCCCAAGTCGCCGGCATCGTGACCCATGATCCTGCAGCTCGTCTCCTTACGGAGCGCTACTCGTTTGAGAAGGGCGACCGCAGTCTACTGCCTGCACCCGTGCCATCGTTTGGATTCCGGAGGCACGTGATCCAAACGCGCCAGCCGATGGTGCTCAATCGCGAGATTGAGAAGGCTGGTCGAGAATACGACAATCCAATCCTATCCGGTGCAATGCCCAAATCGGCGATATTTGTTCCGATGATCGCGGGCGGCGAAGTGACGGGAATCATCAGCCTGCAGAACCTGGATCACGAAGACGCCTTCAGCGACGCCGACGTGCGTTTGTTGCAAACGCTCGCAAGCAGCATGAGCGTCGCGCTCGAGAACGCGCGCCTTTTCGATGAGGTGCAGAAGAGCAATCGTGACGTGACCGAGGCCCTTGAGCAGCGGACGGCGACGAGCGAAATTCTGAGGGTGATTGCCCAATCGCCGACAGATGTCCGGCCGGTCCTTGACACGGTCGCTAAGACCGCGGCCCGATTGTGCGAAGCCGACGACGTGCAGATTTACCAGGTGGATGGCGATGCACTTCGGCAGGTGACGCATCACGGTCCGCTGGCGGCGCTGCGAGACGGTGAAGCGCTGCCTCTGGTGCCTGGAACTCGTCACCGGACGCGCGGTGCTCGAGCGTCGCACGATCCACATCGAGGACATGGGCAAGTTGTCTGAGTCTGAGTATCCGGAGAGCGCCAAGCTTCAAAAGCGGCTCGGACACCGCACGGCCATCTCGACTCCGCTTCTGCGGGAAGGGAAGGCTATTGGGGCGATCGTCGTGCGCCGCAACGAGGCGCGTCCATTCTCGGAAAAGCAAATCGCACTGCTTTCAACTTTCGCCGATCAGGCGGCGATTGCCATCGAGAACGTGCGGCTATTCACGGAGACTCAGCGGCTGCTGAAGGAGACCGAGCAGCGCGCCGCCGAATTGGCGGTGATCAACAGCGTGCAGAAGGGTCTGGCATCCAAGCTGGACATGCAGGCCATCTACGACCTGGTTGGCGACAAGATCCGTGACATATTTGGTACCGAAGTCGTGTACGATCGCCGTGCGTGACTCCGAGCACTCCACGCAGGTCGATTTTCCATATTATCTCGATCGCGGCAGTCGGCTGTCCGCTGGAGCCGGTCACTCTGGGAGAGGGGATTACCTCCCGCGTGATCGAATCTGAGACAGCCGTTGGTGGCTGGCAGCATGGAACGACAGCTTGAGCTGGGCGGCATCTACGACGATGAGGAGAAGTCCCAGTCGTACCTTGGCGTGCCAATCTTCCTGGGCGACGCCGTGCTGGGGGTTGCGAGCGTGCAGAGTTACCAGCCCGACGCATTTGATGATGCAGATGTGCGGTTGTTGTCCACACTTGCCGCCAGCATGGGCGTGGCGCTGGAGAATGCGCGCCTCTTCAATGAAACGCAGCGCCTCCTGAAGGAGACCGAGCAGCGCACGGCAGAGTTGGCGATCATCAACAGCGTACAGGACGGGCTAGCTTCGAATCTGGATATTCAGGCGATTTATGACTTAGTGGGGGACAAGATCGCGGAACATCTTCGGCAACGTGGATCTGGGCATCCGTATCTACGACCGGAAGACCGGTCTGCTTCACTTTCCATTCACGTACGAGGGAGGCAAGCGGCTAGCGATACCTGCCGAACCCCTCGGAGAGAAAGTATTCACCGCGCACGTCCTGCGCAGCCGGGAGCCGCTGCTGATCAACGAGGGGATGATGGAGAGGATGGACGAAACTCGGCAGCAGTTTCACTGCAGGAACGGCTGCCGAGAAGTCCGGCCTTTACGTACCGCTGATTAGTGGCCAGGAAGCGAAGGGGCTGCTCAGCCTGATCAACATGGAGCGGGAGCACGCGTTCACCAAATCCGATGTGCGCCTGCTGACGACCGTCGCGAATTCAGATGAGCGTTGCGCTTGAGAATGCCCGCCTGTTTGACGAAACGCAACGACTGCTCAAGGAGACAGAGCAGCGCAACGCCGAGCTGGCGATCATCAACAGCGTGCAGGAGGGGCTTGCTTCGAAGCTGGACATGCAGGCCATCTATGATCTCGTGGGGGACAAGATACGCCAAGTGTTTGACGCGCAGGTTGTCATGGTCGTCGTGTTCGACCCGCTGCGGAACGTGCGTCACATCCCGTACATCTGGGAAAAGGGCGAGCGGTACGAAGTCCCGGATCAGCCGTTCAACCGCCTGAGCGAGAACTTGATCAGCAACAAGCAGGCCATCAGAATCAATGACCATGCCGAGGCCGCCATGGCGGAGTACGGAATGACGATTACTCCCGGATCCGAGGCCCCCAAGGTCGGCGGTGTTTGTGCCGCTGCTGGCGGCCGGACGCGTGACTGGCATGGTGAGCCTGCAGAATGTGGACCGCGAAAACGCGTTCGGCGACGCCGAGGTGCGGCTGCTGCAAACGCTGGCGGCCAGTATGAGCGGCGCCCTGGAGAACGCGCGCCTGTTCGATGAGACCGAACGCTTGCTGAAGGAGACGGACCAGCGCGCGGCGGAGCTGGAAATCATCAACGGTGTCCAGGAGGGATTGGCCTCCCAGCTCGAGATGCAGGCCATCTATGACTTGGTGGGTGACAAGATCAGGAATCTGTTCGACTCCGCAGGCGGTAACGATTGCGTATCATGATCGCCGCAGAAACCAGATTCACTTTCCTTACTACCTGCATCGCGGCCAGCGGCTTGGAGCAACTACCGATCGACTTTGGCGAAGGGCTGACGTCACACGTGCTGCGGACGAAGCAGCCGCTGCTCATCAACGAAGATGCCGAGAAGCGTTACGCGGAGCTCGGCGCCGTCTTTGTGACCGGTGACGACAATGCCAAGTCCTGGCTCGGCGTGCCGATCGTGAGCGGTCCGGAAGCTACGGGCGTGATCTTCCTGCAGAACTACGAACGCGAGCACGCCTACAGCGAAACCGACGTCAGGCTGCTGCAAACCCTTGCAGGCAGCATGGGAATCGCCCTCGACAATGCACGCCTCTTTGAATCCGAGCGGCAGCGCGCTGCCGAACTCGGTGCCATTAATACCGTCAGCCAGGCCCTCGTGGCAGAATCCGATCTGGATCGGATGATCCAGTTGATCGGTGACCAAATGCGGGATGCCTTCGTTGCAGATATCGTCTATGTGGCACTCCTGGATCGGCAAACCAATCTCATCAATTTCCCCTATTTGTTCGGACAGGAGCTCTCGCCGCTGGCATTGGGCGAGGGGCTTACAAGCAAGATCATCCAGACGGGTCAGTCGATTCTAATAAACCAGGATATTGCACACCAGATTGCTGATTTGGGAACCCAAAGGGTGGGCAGAGAGGCACTGTCGTACTTGGGCGTGCCGATCTTGGCTGGCGGTGAGACCATCGGCGTGATCAGCGTGCAATCCACCACGCGGGAGAATGCTTTCGGCGACGATGAGGTGCGTCTGCTCGGCACGATCGCGGCGAACGCGGGCTCCGCCATCCGCACTGCGCAGCTTCATGCCGAAACACAGCACCGTGCCCAGGAAATGGCCACGCTCGCGGAAATCGGCAACGACATCGCCTCGACCCGGGAGCTGGGGCCCGTTTTGGAGCGCATTGCCGAGCATGCAAAAGAGATCATGCGCGTGCAAGACATTACGATCACCCTGCGGGACGCCGACACGCTGGCTTACCGTACCGTCGTCGCATTGGGCCGCAATGAGCGGGAGATGAAGGCGCTCGTCGTGACCCCAGGCACTGGCATCCTCGGCAACATCCTGCAGAGCGGGATCGCGGAATACGTCAATCATCCAGGCGGTGATCCGCGTACGATCCACGTTCCCGGCACGCCGGAAGAGGAGGACGTGCAACAATGCCTTATGGGGGCTCCCCTTGTCTCGCGCGGGGAGACGATTGGGGGAATCATGGTGTGGCGAGATCACGTGAACGGCCTGTTCACCCAAAGCGAGCTTGACTTTCTGGTGAGCGTGGCCAGACAGACCACAATCGCGATTGAGAGCGCCCGACTCTATCTGGAGACCAAGCGCCGCGCAAACGAGATGTCGGCGCTGGCAGAGGTGGCTCGAGAGCTCTCTGCATCGCTCAACCCGGAGGTTGTGCTGGAGAAGGTCGCTCGGCGCGCCAAGGAGCTGCTGGGTGCCGAGACGAGCGCCGTATTCTTGATGCAGCCCGATCAACAGACGATGCGGCCGGCCACGGTCTCCGGAAAGCTTGCCGAGGCCCTCAAGACGGACGTGATTGAAGTCGGCGAGGGGATCATCGGCGGCCTGGCGCGGGAAGGCAGGGCGGAATTCATCAACGACACTCGGCTCGATTTGCGTCGCGTGACCATTCCGGGCACGGCGGATGATGCTGCGTTGGAGCGCTTGATGGCCACGCCGCTCTTCCGAGGCGAAGAGGTCACGGGCATGATGGCTGTGTGGCGCAGCTCGGACCCGTTCACCGAGACCGACATGAATTTTCTAAACGGGCTGGCGCGGCAGGCAGCCATTGCACTTGACAATGCGCGCCTGTTCGCCGAGGTGCAGGCCGAGAAGCAATTCTCGGAGGCCCTGGTCGAGAACAGCCCCGTCGCCATTGTCAGCTTCGACGAGGACGCCTCCGTGGTTGCATGGAATCCGGGCGCCGAGAAGCTGTTCGGTTACACGACCGCAGAGGCCGTGGGCGCCAACCTGGACGACCTGGTGGCAAATGACGCCACCATCCGGGCCGAAGCCAGCGTCTATTCCGCGAAAGCCGGGGACGGCGAACGTATCCATGCGATTACAAAGCGCACTCGCAAGGACGGCACGTTCGTCGACGTCGAGCTGTCCGGCGTTCCCGTGGTGGTGGATGGCAAGCAAATGGGACACATTGGAATCTTCCACGACATTACCGAGCTTCAACGGGCGCGCGAAGAAGCCGTCGCCGCCAATGAGGCCAAGAGCTCCTTCCTGGCAACCATGAGTCATGAAATCCGCACGCCGATGAACGCGGTTATCGGCATGAGCGGCCTGCTGATGGATACGGATCTCGACAAGGAGCAGCGCGACTACGCCGAAACGATCCGCAACTCCGGCGACTCCGCTGCTGGCGATCATCAACGATATTCTGGACTTCAGCAAGATCGAAGCCGGCAAGATGGAGCTTGAGAACCAACCATTTGACCTGCGTGATTGTGTGGAGTCGGCCATGGATCTGGTGGCGGGCCGCGCGGTCGAGAAGAACATCGACCTGGCGTATATCATCGACGACGATGTTCCTGTGGGGATCAACGGCGACGTGACGCGTTTGCGCCAGATCCTGCTGAACCTGTTGAGCAATTCCGTGAAATTCACGCAGAAGGGCGAAGTCGTACTAAACGTCAAGCGCGACAAGCGACCCGAATACCTGCGCGTAACTGTAAGAGACACGGGCATCGGCATATCTCCCGAGAGCATGAACCGTCTGTTCTCGTCGTTCAGCCAGGCGGATTCTTCGACGACGAGGCGCTTTGGCGGCACAGGATTGGGGCTGGCCATCAGCAAGCGCCTGGCGGAAATGATGGGCGGGGACATGTGGGTCGACTCCGCCGGCGTCGGCAAAGGCTCCACCTTCTCGTTCACGATGAAGGCCGAGGCCGCGACGGTCGCCGAGCGAAGGACGACGCGCGAACTCAAGGGCGTCCAGCCGTCACTGGAGGGAAAGCGCGTCTTGATCGTCGACGACAATGCTACGAACCGTCGTATCCTGATGCTGCAGACCGGCAAGTGGGGCATGGCTCCCAGGGACACCGAGTCTCCGGCCGAGGCGCTTCGGTGGGTGAAGTCAGGTGAGGAATATGATCTGGCGATCCTGGACGTGCAGATGCCAGAGATCGACGGCATTACGCTTTCTCGCAAGCTACATGAGCTGCGGGGTCCTCAGAGCCTCCCAATCATCCTTTTGACCTCCCTTGGTCGAAAGGAAACGAACGCAGAGGATCTGACGATCGCGGCCTTCCTGACGAAGCCTTTCAAGCCGTCCGCGCTTTTCGATGCCCTGGCGGGAATCTTCGCCCGTAATGTGGTGATCGCGAAGGCCGAGCCCGCCAAGGCGGCGATCGACGCCGGCATGGCAAAGCGCCATCCTCTGCGCATTCTGCTGGCGGAGGACAATGCTGTAAACCAGAAGCTAGCTTTGCGCGCTGCTGGATCAGATGGGATATCGTGCGGATGTTGCCTCCAACGGCCTAGAGGCCGTGGAATCCGTGCAGCGTCAACCCTACGACTTGGTCCTGATGGATGTCCAGATGCCCGAAATGGACGGCCTCGACGCCGACGCGAGCAATTCGCAAGCTCAAGAATCTGCGCCAGCCGCGCGTTGTGGCGATGACCGCCAATGCCATGCAGGGGGACCGCGAGATGTGTATGGCGGCGGGCATGGACGACTACGTCAGCAAACCCATCCGGGTCCAGGAGCTCGTCGAGGCGCTGCTCCGCACCAACGCCGATGGGGCGCCAGTCGACACGCCACGGCTGCATGAAACCGCGGCCCCTGCGCGAAAACAGGCGAAGACGACCAGAAAGACCGCGGTGAAGCGCCCCGGCAAGGGCCGTTCCAAGGCGATCGCCAAGGGGCGCAAGAAATAGAAGGACAGCCTAGTGCACGCACAGGAGCATGGAATGGCCAATAGCGAAATCGATCTCAAAGTCTTCGGCGAGCTCAGGGAAATGTCGGGCGGAGACTTCATCAACGAACTTCTTGATACGTTCCTCGAAGATGCGCCCAGACTCATCGAGCAACTCAAGAGCGCACTCGCTGCCATGGACACTGATTCATTTCGGCGGGCGGCGCATTCCCTCAAATCCAACGCGGCCACCTTCGGCGCGCAACACCTGTCTGAGCTGGCCAAGGAACTGGAGACGCTGGGGAAGGAAAGCCGGCTGGGCGATACCGGCGACCGACTGGGGGCCCTCGAGACGTCCTACCAGGCCGCGGCCGCTGAGTTGAGAGGGCTCAAAGCCTGATGGAACGCAGCCCCGGGCATTTGCTGGTGGTAGACGACAATCGGGTCAACCGCCTTTTGCTGTCACGCGGATTAGAGCAACAAGGCCATCAGGTGGACACGGCCGAGAATGGCAAACAGGCTCTCGACAATGCTGAGGGCGTCGCCGTTTGATCTCCTGCTCCTGGATATCGAAATGCCGGAGCTGGATGGCTTCCAGGTGCTGGAGGCGCTGCTCAACGATCCGGAGCTGCGTGACATCCCGGTGATCATGACCTCCGCCTCCGACGAATTGAACAGCGTCGTAAAGTGCATCGAGATGGGAGCCGAGGACTTCCTGACGAAACCACTCAACCCGGTGCTACTGCGGGCCCGAGTCAATGCGAGCCTGGAAAAGAAGCGGCTTCGAGACCAGCAGCGGAAACTGTTTCGGACCTTCGCGACCCCTGAGGTGGCGGAGGAGCTGCTGAAAGGCGGCTTCGCCCTGGGCGGCAAGCATGTGGAAGCCACCGCCATGTTTGCGGACATCCGCTCGTTCACCACCCTGGCGGAAAGCCGGGATCCCGCGTTGATTATCGAGCTCCTGAACGACTACTTCACTTTGATGTTCGACGCCATCAGCAATCATGGAGGAACGCTCAATCAAATGATCGGCGACGGATTGATGGCGGTTTTCGGCGCGCCGGTTCCGCATCCGGACTGCCGCGAAAGGGCGGTCCGCGCAGCACTGGAGATGCTCGACAACCTGGCGGCATTCAATGAGCAGCAGAAGTCCCTGGGAAAGCCGGACATTCGGATCGGCGTGGGAATTGCATCGGGCGTCATGATCGCAGGTTACACCGGCACGCAGCAGCGCGCGACGTATACGTGCGTGGGCGACACCGTCAATCTGGCAGCCCGAATCGAGGCGCATACCAAGGTCGCGGGGCAGCCCATCCTTTTCGACGAGAACACAAGGCAGGGATTGCCGCCAAGCCTGGCGGTTGCTGACCTTGGCCCCGTCCACTTCAAGGGCAAGACGCAGCTAGTAAATATCTTCAGTGTGGCAGCCGAGGCACCGGGCTAGACTTGCAGGGGGCCCGCGGAGAGGTTGTTGCCCGCCACGGCGGCCTCACTCGTACGCCAGTGTGTCGCGGACGGTGAGGCTGGAGGCCCGATGGGCCGGCAACGCGCTCGCACCCGCGCCGAGTAGAAGAATGCCCAGGAGCCAGACGAGGCTGCCCGTGACGCTGTAAACCGCCGGCATGGGGGCTGTCAGGATAGCGAGGCCAACGCCCGTTGTCAGAGCGACCGTAAGGGGTATGGAGAGGGCGATGCTTGCGAGCCAGCTGATCAGGCCGATCACCAGTCCCTCCACGATCACAATAATCTGGATGTCGGCGTTCGAGGCACCGATGGCTCGCATTACGCCAATCTCACGTGTACGCTCCAGGACGTTGATGCTCATGGTTCCCATCAGGCCGAGGCCGCCCACAATGGCAATCAAAACCGCCATGACCAGGACAAAATAGACAAAGATATCCGTCTGTGAAGTTTGCTGTTGGCTGAACTCCGCGGCCAGCTGACTACCGCTGACCTGGATATCGTGCGCGGCGAACAGGGCCTGCAACTGGTCATTGACGCCCTTCTGCATGGCGAGCGAGTGATCGTTGGTGATCACCCGCAGCGAATAGATCTCCCCCGGACGATCGATGAGCCGACTAATGTACTCGTAGTTGACATACAGCAGGGGCACGTCCGTGTTGCCCGTGATGGTATAGAAGCCGACGATCCGCCACGTCGTCTCGGTGCCGTCGATCTTAATCGTGAGCGGATCGCCGATCTGGAGGTCAGGAAAGATATTCAGCAGGTGATTCCCGATCACAATGGCGTTCTCGTCGCCGGGAGCGAGCCACCTGCCCTTCGTGATGATGGGATCGATCAGGGTGGAGGTGGAGGGCGGTGCGAAGAACACGATCTGCCGCCCGGTTTCCTCGCCCTCTGTGATGAGAGTCCCGGGGTACTCTAACCAGCCTTCTACATCCTTCACACCCGGCACGCTGCGTGCCAGAACCGCGACCCTGTCGAATCGGTAGCCTCGAGCGAAGCTCAAATTGATGTCCGCCAGGAAATAGCCCTGGATATCGCGGATAACTTTGTCGAACGAGGCCCAAAGGTTGAAAACGCTGATGAAGATGCCGCCGGCGAGAACCAGCGTGAAGAGGGTGAGCAGCAGGCGCACCCGACGCCGAAAGGCATTGCGGAGCGCCAACCGGACCGGTCTGGGAATGAGAAGTGTGAGCTTCGATACGCGCTCCTCCTTGCGTTTCGAACCACCTCCAATGCCGTAGTCGCTCAGCGCCTCCCGGACCGTGATGCGTACACTGCGGAAGAGGGGCCAGAGCGCTGCGAGAAGAGGCACGCCCAGCGCCACGATGGCTTGTTCAACGAGGGTCGAGTTGTAGCCGCGATAGGTGGCAGGAAAGAAGTTCAGCCAGGCGGCCATGCCGTCGCCAATCGTCCTGGAGGCTGCGTTGGCCAGGGGAACGGCCAGAGCGAGCGCCGCTGCCCCGAACGCCAGAATCAGCACGACGTACATGCCGAGGATTTGGCGTGTCTCTGCGCCCGTGGCTTTCATGATGCCGATCTGGCGCACCTGCTGGGTCATGAGCGCCGTAATGGTGTTCACGATGAGAAATCCGCTCAGCAGCACGGTCATCCAGCCTAGGATGGACAGGATCGAGAACATGCCCTGCGAAATGCTGTAGGCGAAGTGGTGACCCGGCTGGTATACGCGCACGTAATCCACGGTCGCGCCGGCGCGCTTGATGCGGTCGGCCACGTCTTGCGCCACCTCTGTGACGTGCGTGGCGTCAGTGGGGCGCTCCGTGACGCTAATGGCCAGCTCGTTATAGTCGCGGCTGCCTCCGAGCCACTCCATGGTGTCAGGGTCTACGAATGCATTGACGGTCTGCGCCAAGTTGTAAGGAAAGCCGGTGGCATCGTGCAGATATCCGGCCATACGCAGGTCGCGCCGCTTGCCGTCGGTCAATTCGATCTGAAGGATGTCGCCGGGCTTGTACCCCAGAGAGGCGCCAGCGGAGTCAACCAGAACTTCCTTGTTTGAGAGGGCCGGTATGCTGGCTGCACCCTTGGCCGGCTTCAGCGTGTTGACCGAAAGGGCGTACGGATCTTTCACGGCCGTGAACTGAATGGCGACTTTCTTGGCGCCAGGACCAATCAGCTGGGCGTTGAGAATGCTCCTGCCCTCGACGGCATCCACGCCCGGGATCTGGCGGGCGACCTTGACGCTGTCGTCGTTGAGGGGATGCGCAAAGACAAGGGCCTCCGATGGATTGACGGACAGGAAATCGCTTTCCATGCTCTCGTCCATGTACCGGCCCAGGTTGCTCGTGAAGCCGACGGCAAAAGTGCCCACGGCGATTGTCAGAATGGTCAGGCCGGTGCGGACCTTGTTGCCCCAGAAATCCGCGAACACCTTTTTCCAGCGACTGCCGATCATTTCCGGGACCGCTTGCGGATATTCTCCTGCTCGTGCTCTTCTGCAGCTTTGAGCAGGGCCTCCCGCGTCGGCTCGGACTGCTTGAGCAGATCCGTGAGGGCCTGGTAATTGAGCGCAAGCACCTCCACCTGACCGCCCTCGTAGGCTCGAATGGATGCCTTGTTGCGGTGTTCATGGAAAAATTCGATCTCGCCGAAGTACTTGCCCGGACCCAACTGTAGAGCGACCACGTCCGATTGGCCGGCGCGGGGCAGCACGACCTCCACGATCCCCTTGGACACGATGTAGAAAGCCTCGCTATCCCGGCCCTCCGAGATGATCATCGCGCCGGGCTCGAACTCCATGGGCTTCAACATGCGCGTGGCCGTCAGGAGCTGGTTTGGGGTCAGCGTAGGGAGGGCGCGCGCAACATACTCGTTCACGATCTCGCCATCGGCTATGAGCGCCGTGCGGTTTGCCCGTCTTGCCAAGCCGCTATCATGCGTCACGATGATGATGGTCTTGCCCTGCTGGATCAGGCCGTTGAAGAGCTGGAACACGGACTCGGCTGTCCGTGAATTGAGGTTGCCGGTAGGCTCATCTGCGATTATGAGCGGGGGATCATTCGCCAGGGCCCGGGCGATAGCCACCCTCTGCTGCTGCCCACCAGAGAGGGCAGACGGGAGCTTGTAGGCGTGGTCCGCAAGACCTACGAGATCGAGCAGGTGCTTGGCTCGGGGCTCCCGTTCGCGGAGCGGGTATGACCGGCAGAAGTCCATCGGCAGCATAACGTTTTCGACAACCGAGATGATGGGCAGCAACTGAAAGAACTGGAAGACGACGCCTATATTCTTGCCGCGCCAGCGTGCCATGGCCCCTTCCGTCAGCGTGTGGACGGGGGTCTCGTTGACCCAGACCTCGCCGGAGGTCGGGCGGTCGATGCCGGTGATCATGTTGATCAGGGTCGTCTTGCCGCTGCCGGACTTGCCGATTACGCTGACGAATTCGCCCGCCTGGATGCGCAGGTCCACGCCCCGCAGCGCGGGATAGTCGCCCACCGCGGTCTTGTAGGACTTGTTGACTCCCTGCAGCTCGATGAGTGGATGCTTGCCGTTGGACGGCGTGCCGGCCGTCGGTTCTTTGCCCAGAAATGGTGATGTCCGCATCTAAGGCTCCTTGTCTTCAACCTACGCGTAAGCCAGGCTGTCCCTGACGCTAATGCGAGTGGCGCTGTTGGCCGGCAGGATGGAGGCGACCGCCGAGATCACGGCGATAAAGACGAACCACCAGCCCACGGCCTGCCAGTTGTACCGGTAATCCAGGGTTGCGCCGAACATCGCCTCACCGAGCGCTCGCGCCAGGAGGGGGCTGGTTGCAAGTGAGACCGGCACAGCGATCAGCCAGCTTAAGAAACCCTGAAGCATGCCCTCCATCACGAAGATTCCTAGGATGGTCTGCGAACGGGCCCCAACAGCCCGGAGGACGCCGATCTCCTTGGTCCTCTCGATGACGCCGATCGATAGCGCGCCCAGCAGGGCGATGCCTCCCACCAAGGCCACGACGACCGACAGCGCCAGCATCATCCAGACGACGATGTTGAATTGGAAATCGTTTGTGGCTCGTAGGTCCAGCTCTGTTTGACTTTGCACTACTTTCAGCCCACGATCTTCGTACAGCTGCTTGAGCTGCGCCGTCACGTTGGACGTAAATGAGGCATCGTGTGCCTCCGTCCGCATGTACAGCAGCGTGCCCTGGTTGTATTTCTTGGTGGCTTTGTACAAGCCTTCGAGGGGAGCATAGATGGTGTCGGAGCTGAAGGCGCCGGCGAAGACCGGATCGTACAGGCCGACGACCCGCCACTGTCCCTTTCCCAGATCGCCCAGATCCAACGTAACGAAATCGCCCACCTTCAGATTGTTCTTCTCGGCCACGTCCCGCGTGATGACGACCACCCGGCCGTCGCCCGGCAGGATCCAACGCCCGCCGACGATGAGGGGCTTGAAAAAGTCGCTTGCCGAGGGAATGCCCTCGATGCTCGTCCCGACACCCGCCTCCTTGACCAATTGACCCTGAACGAACATGCTGGCAGACTGCACCAGATGCAATTCGGATTCTGCGACACCCGGTATGCCGTGGGCGAGGTCGGTTACCTTCTCGACCCGCTGGTTGGATCTGAATTGGATGAGCGTGTCGTATCGCCTACGGGCGAAGAGATTGTCCAGCGTGGTGGATATGGATGAGTTGAGGCTCATCACCATGAGAAAGGCGCTGCCCGCCGTTACCAGGACGATTTCGGTCATGAGCAGCCGTCCCTTGCGGCGCAGCATGTTTCCCAATGCAGTCGCGTAGGGCGCGGACAGCAACCGTGCGCCGAGGCGCTCTATGGCCCGGTCCACCGGATTGGAACGATAGCTGCCGCCGATGCCATAGCTGGCGATGGCTTGACGGACCGTGATGGCCGCCCCCTGAAGAATCGGTGGCAGGCCTGAGAGCAGCGGAGCCGCGATGCCGGCAAGAATCTGGAGCTTGATGGCGAGTGCGGAAACGTGGAACTGATTGAATTCGATGTTGAACAGGCCGAGGAAGTAACGGGTCACACCGAAGGCCACCAGAGCCCCGAGCGGGAGGGCTATGATCAGCGCAAGCAAACCATAGACGAAGGCGCTCACCAGATAGATCCCGATGATGGTGCGGCTGCGGCCTCCGATTGCCTTGAGGATTCCGATCTGATTGGTCTGCTGGGTGATCAGATTGGAGAGCGTGTTGTACACGAGCACGGCGCTCATGACGACGCAGATGATCGCCAGCATTTCCTGTACCAGGTTGAATCCATCCATGAAGGAACGACCCCAGTGCCGTTCCGGGTCCTGATACATAAATGACGCGACGCGGATGTTCTGCTTGCCGAGCTTGTCTTTGATAGCCGTGGCCACCTCTTTGGCGTGGTCAGAGCTGTACGGCGTGACCCGCACGAACACGCTGTTGAAGGTGCCTTCCGCGATGTTGAAACGCTGGAGGCCCTGACTGCTCATGAAGAAGAATGCCAGGTCTTGAAACTGGGGAGGGGGCACGAAGGGATGCCGGATAAGGCTTGTGATGGTCAGTGTCCGCTCAGTATTCCCGATCTTGAATGTCACGGGGTCGCCAATGCCGATCTTGTTGTATTCGGCTGCCATGCGCTCGACGGCGAGGTCATCCTTGTTGGTCGGCCACGTTCCGGCCCGCAGTTGGACGAGCTCGTACGTTTGATTCTCGTAGTCTGCGCGCTCCTGGACAATGCCCTGGCGCCACTGGTCTTGTGGGTGCAGCTTGTAGAGAAAGCTGACGCTGTTGTATGGCTCCACCGCATCCACACCGGCGATGCTTTCCAGGTTGAGCAGCGTGTCGCGATCGACTGGCGAGGCCAGAACGATGTTGATGTGGGGCGGCGCGACGCTTTGGTGTGATCGATCCATCTCGTTGCTCATCATGTCGGCCATGCCGAACATGGCGCCCACCGCGAAGACACCGACTGCGATGCTGAGCACGGCAAGCAAGGTGCGCGTCTTGTTGTGCCAGAGATCGAACCAGATCTTGTTCCAGATGACGCCCATTGTCAGTTCGCGGTGTCTCTCACCCGATGTTCCTGCTCATGGGCTTCGGCGGCCTTACGCAGCGTGTCCAACGTGGCTTCCGATTGCCCGAGCAACTCGTTCAGCTGGGTGTAGGTGAGCTCGAGGACCTCCACGGCGCAGGTCTGGCATGCCCGGATGGAGGCGCGTGCCCGGCGCTCGTGGAAGAACTCCATCTCGCCAAAGTACTTACCCGGCCCCAATTCCAGGGCTACAACATTCGACTGGTCGTGTCGCGGCAAAATCACCTCGACAGTGCCCCTGGAAACGATGTAGAAGGCTTCGCTGTTCCTGCCTTCGCTGATGATCATGGCGCCGGCTTCATAGACGCGCGGCTTGAACTGGTGAGAAGCCGCCAACATCTGGTCAAACGTCAGCGTCGGAAGCGCCTTGGCGACATACTCATTCACAAGTTCGCCATCCGCGATCAGGGCCGTGCGGTTGGAGCGCTTGGCCAAGCCGCTGTCGTGGGTCACGATGATCACAGTCTTGCCCTGCGCCACCTGCTCACGAAAAAGCGAGAAAACCTTGTCGGCGGTCTTGGAATCCAGATTGCCGGTTGGTTCGTCGGCGACAATCAGGGGCGGATCGTTTGCCAGTGCGCGTGCCAGCGCCGCCCGCTGTTGTTGACCTCCAGAAATCATGCTCGGCAACTTATGCTGGTGCTCGGCGAGGCCCACGCTCTCCAGAAGCTGCTGGGCACGCGGGCGACGAGCGCGAGGCGGGAACTTGCCCGCAAGATCCATCGGCAGAATGACGTTCTGGAGCAGCGTCAGAGATGGCAGCAACTGGAAGAATTGAAACAGGATGCCAAGGCTGCTGCCGCGCCAGACCGCCATCTGATTTTCGCTCAGTCGGTGTACGGGTGTACCGTTGACCCAGACCTCGCCGGTGGTGGGCCGATCGATCCCGGTGATCATATTGATCAGCGTGCTCTTACCGCTTCCGGACTTGCCGATTATGCTGACGAACTCACCGGGATTGATCTGCAGATCAACGGACTTCAGTGCATGGAAGTCACCCGCGGCGCTTTTGTAGTATTTATCGACTGTGCGCAGGTCGACCATCAGGCCGCTGTCATTCGTAATGCCGTTTGAGTCTGGCTTCAGGGTGGGACCGTGGTGGAACATATGTCCTCTCGATCCGGATGCTGGCGAGGCGGCCCGCCTTTGGCGGGAAAGCTGCTGCGGGCGCCTGCTCTACTTCGCGAAGGTCACCTGCGCGGTCATCCCCCAGCGCATGGCCGGGTCACGCTGGTCCAGCACAATTGTGGCCGTGTACACGACGTCGCCCTGTCGCTCGGCAAAGTTCTTGGCAATCCTCGAGACCCTGCCGGTGAACGTCCGACCCGGAACAGCATCGAACGTCACCGTGACGGGCTCTCCTTCGGTGACGTTGACCACGTCGATTTCCGTGAGATCCGCGGTCTTCACGACCCAGCCAGTAAGATCTCCAAGGGTCGCAACCGACTGGGCTGACGCCACGTGCTCACCCAGTTTCACCTCGAGGTTCGTCAAAGTGCCGGCGAAAGGTGCCCGGACTTCGGCGCCCGCCAGCGCCGCCCGCGCACCCGCGGTGGCCTCCGTAAGCGAAGCATCCTGGAGATCGTCGTACGTGGTCTGCGCCTGGAGCAGGCGCGCCTTGGCGCTTTCGAGGCCAGATTCCAGGGCGAGCCAGTCAACCGCCTTCCTGTAGTTCATCCAGGCGACGTCCACCTGCTTGTCGTACTCCTTCGCCATGCCGCTGTACTCGTCCGTGTCAAACCAGATGCGACGCGGCAAGCTGGGGAAGATGTGATGATTCGGCTTAAGTGCTTTGCGGCTTGTGCCGATGTACGGCTCGAAGGCTGCGCGCGCGGCGTTTAGATTATCGAGCCAGGTCCGCGCCGCCTGCTCCGCGGTCAAACCCACGAAGATCTGAGGCACCGGATAGTCGTCGAGTGCCCTCTGGGCCAATCGAACCGCTTGATTGGCGTCGCCCAATTCCACAGCTGCGCTGACACGCGCTTGCTCCAGCGTCCGGGTCTGGGTATTGTCCAGCAGAACGATTAGGTCACCGCGATCGACGCTTTCACCCTCTTTAGCCGGCACCTCGCTGACGAGTCCGTCCGCGGTGACTGACAGGGTGGCGAAGCGTATGGGCTCGAGCCGTCCCTCCACGGAGACCGCTGATAGATCGGGCACTGGCGGCAGGGGCGTGGGAGTGGGGGATTGACTCCGGATCGCGCTGCAAGATGAAACGGCAACCAACCCGGCCCCAAGCACGATCCGCAGGATCAGGCTTCTAGTCATCCGAGCCCCCGCGCCACCGCAGGATTCACGTCCATCCTACTTCTTGAAGTTTGCCTGCGCCGTCATGCCCCAACGCATCGAAGGATTCTGATCGCTCAGGAGCACCTTGACCTCGTAGACGATATCTCCCTGTTTCTCTGCGTAATTCTGAGCAATCGAAAGGACGTGTCCCTCCAGCGAGACCTCCGGCATGGCGTCCAGACTAAGCGTCACCGGCTGACCTTCGTCGATGTTGACGACGTCGATCTCTGTCAGGTCCGTCGTCTTAACAACCCAATTCGAAAGATCAGCGATCGTCACCACGGGCGTGCCGGAGGCTGCAAACTCGCCGACCTTGAGGTCGAGATTCGTGATCGTGCCAGCAAAAGGCGAGCGCAGTTCCGCGCTTGCCAGCGCAGCGCGGATTCCCGCCGTGTCTTCCGAGAAAGAGGCGTCGTGCAGGCTGTCATAGTCCGTCTTGGCCTGTGCAAGCTCGGATTTGGCGTTTGCCAGCGTGGAGTCCTTCTCCAGCCACAGGACCGCGCGCCGGTACCTCTCCCACGCATCGTCGAGCCCTTTCTTTAGGCGTTTTGGCGTGCTCCTCAAAACCGGATTGTCTTCCTCGGCATCGGTCAACTTGAGCTGTTTTTCGTCCAGATACTTGTAAGGCTCAAAGGCATCGCGAGCGTTGTTGAGCGCCACCGTCGTCGATTCCACCGCTTCCGTGGGTGTCATGCCGGCGAAATAGGACGGCACGCTGAAAATATCCAGGTCATATTGCGCATCGCGGACAGCTTCGTACGCAGCAGTCAGCGTCTTGAGGGCGTCCGCCTGGGCCGTCTCCAAAGTCTTGACCTGGCTGTTTTCGAGACGGGCAATGACCTGGCCTGCCTGCACCGAGTTGCCTTCCTTGAGCAGGACCTCGCTGACCAAGCCGCTGGAGTTCAGGGCAAGCTGCGCGAACCGGATTGGTTCCACTCGCCCTTCCGCCACCACGACCGAGGGGGCAACCACTGTGGGGATGGCAGATGGCGTGGGCTGTGCGCCCGCGCCGGGGGTGCAGGCCTCAAGCGCAAGTGCAAGGAGCAGCAGGATGGTAATCTTCTGGCTTTTCATGGCATTGTTCCTCCCGTGCACTTGCCTACTGATGGCAACGACCCGTTAATCTGGGGGGCGACAGTCCGCTCCGCAGCCCAGACCCTGGCCAGCGCAACTTGCGGACTCGTCGATAGGCGTCGATCCTGACTGGGCACAAACCAACATACGCACGCCAGCACCTTTGGTCGCGGCCGATCCATGTTCCCCCGGCGGACCGTTGTGGGGGGCACGCGGCCCCCTGCCCGCATAAACACTTGGGCGAGCCAAAGGACGCGTGCCATGGGCCTCGCGAGGCGCGATTCCAAGCCTTGCGGTGCCGTTACATGACGTGCGGATCGGCACGGCAAGTCACGAATGCATTGGATGGAATGGCCGAATTGCCCGGAACGATCCTGGACCGATGTTTCGAGCGCCACGGCAGCCGATTTGCATGCCTCGTGCGCCGACCTTCCCTCCCGCTAGGGGCTCAGTGGGGAGGGCCCTCAATCCAGCGGCGGCCGTCGCGGGCCATCAGGGCATCGGACTGCGGCGGTCCCCAGGTGCCTGACTCGTAGAGGCCGAGTTTGGGGAGCTGCTGCATGGCCCAGCTCTGGGTGATGGGATCTATCAGACCCCAGGCAGCCTCGACCTCGTCCGCCCGCGTGAACAGGGATGCGTCGCCAGCCATGGCTTCCAGCAGGAGGCGCTCGTAGGATTCCGGTATCGTCATGCCGGGAAATGCCTCGGCGTAGTGGAACTCCATGTCAACGTCGCGGGTGTCCGCAACCGTATCGGGTACCTTGGCCTCGAAGCGCCAGTGGATTCCCTCGTCAGGCTGGAGGAACAACCGCAAGATGTTGGGCGCCATGTTGCCGCCGGAGCGGGGAAACAGCATCTGCGGCGGCTGCTTGAACTCAATGGCGATGTGGGACAGCTTCTTCTCCAGGCATTTGCCCGAGCGCAGGTAGAACGGAACCCCTTGCCAGCGCCAGTTGTCGATCTGAAGGCGTACGGCACCAAAAGTGGCCGTCGTGGAATCCGAATCGATGCCGACCTCCTCCAAGTAGCCCTGGTATTGACCGCGGACGGTGCTGGAAAGCATGTCCTGTTCAGTCAATGGCTGGACGGCGCTGAGCACCTTGACCTTTTCGTTGCGCAGGGCGTCCGCGCTGAAGGAGGTGGGCGGTTCCATCGCAACCAGCGAAAGCAATTGAAGCAGATGATTTTGGAACATATCCCGGAGGACGCCGACCGTGTCATAGTAGCCGCCCCTGTGACCGACGCCCTCGACTTCAGCCACTGTGATCTGGACATGGTCGATGTAGTTCCGATTCCACAGGGGTTCAAAGATCGTGTTGGCGAAGCGCGTCACCAGGATATTCTGCACGGTTTCTTTTCCGAGATAGTGATCGATGCGGTAGATCTGGTTCTCGTGCAGGGTCTGGTGCACGCGCTGATTCAGATTCAGCGCCGAGGCCAGGTCAATCCCAAACGGTTTCTCGATGACCACCCGGCGCCAGCCGCCCTGCTCTTCCAGCTGCTTCGTCTGCCCCAGCAGGTCGATGATGCTGGTGAAAATGCCGGGCGGGGTAGCCATGTAGTACAGGCGGTTGCCGGTTCCGTGATCACTCTCATGCAAGACCGCGTCCAGATTCTGAAAATCCGCCATCAGGTCGTAATGGCCCTCATGATACGAGATGTGAGGGGCAAAGGAGCGCCATTCCGCGTCGGTGTACTTGAAACCTGCATATTCCTTGAGTCCGGCGGCAAGATGCGCCCGAAACGCCTCATCCGTGAAGGGCGTTTTGCTGTGGCCCACGATTGTGAAATTCGCCGGCATGCGCCCCTTTCGAAAGAGATTGAAGAGGGATGGAATCAGCTTGCGCTGCGTCAGGTCGCCCGACGCGCCAAAAATCACAATTGTGGTGGCAATGTCAGAGCTCATGTCGTCAATGCTCCTGGTCGATGCAGAAGGCCGGTTGTGCCCGATGCACGGGTCGTGGCTGGCCCGCTAAGGCAGTACGGGCGCTCCTATCACCCGCTGTGGCGTCATCACATCCTATTTTGCGCCGTCGATCTTCTTGACCGCGTGTCCGCCGAATTGGTTGCGCATGGCGGCCAGCGCGCGTGCGGCAAAGTTCTCCCGATCGCGGCTGGCAAATCGCATTTGCAGCGCCAGCGTGATTACCGGGGCAGGGACGCCGTCATTTATGGCTTCGATCGCTGTCCAGCGCCCTTCACCGGAATCAAACACCCACGGCTCGATATCCGCAAGACTTGGATCTTCCTTGAGCGCCCGGGCCGTCAGGTCAAGCAGCCAGGATCGGACCACGCTCCCATAGCGCCATATCTCGGAGATGGCGGCCAGATCCAGGCCAAACTCCTCTTTGGCGCGCATGATGTTCAGGCCTTCGGCCAGCGCTTCCATCATGCCGTATTCGATCCCATTATGGACCATCTTGACAAAATGACCGGCTCCGTGACCCCCCACGTATCCCCATCCCAGGTCTTTACCTGGCGCCAGTGTCTCGAAGATCGGGCGCAGTCCCTCCACGACCGCCGCCTTGCCGCCTATCATAAGGCTGTAACCTTCATCCAATCCCCAAATCCCGCCGCTCGTGCCACAATCAACGAACTCGATGCCTTTGGACTCGAACATGTCGGCATGCCGCATCGTGTCCTTGTAGTTGGAGTTGCCGCCGTCAATGACGGTGTCACCGGGCCTGAGAACGTCCGCAACCTCCCCGGCGACTTTCTCCGTCACCTCGCCTGACGGCACCATCAGCCAGACGACCCGTGGCGACTTCAACTTGGCTGCGACGTCGTCCAGCGTGTTTGCGCCTTCCGCGCCGTTCTTCACGGCGGCGTCGATCGACGTCGCCCGCGTGGCATGGCCAATCACCCTGTGCCCACCGCGGACCAAACGGGTCGTCATATTCAAGCCCATCTTGCCCAAACCAATCATTGCCAATTCCATCTCTACTCCTTGCCTAGTGTAGCGGGCAGCGCGGCCGCGGCGGCGCGATCAAGCATCCAGATCAGGCTGCCATCTGTGGGACGGATGCGTTGCGCGGGAAGGGACGCGGGTCGGTGCTCCCCGTAAAGGACGTTTGCCAGCGTGACCGCCTTGGCGTCGCCGCTTACGAGAAATATGACTGTCTTCGCGGCGTTGATAACCAAGGGTGTGAGGCTGACGCGCCAGGCGGGCCGATCTTGATAGTGGCCCTCGACTGCCAGGACGGCCCGAGAGGCTTCAACCGGCGATCCGGGAAACAGCGAAGCAGTATGCCCGTCGTCGCCCATGCCGAGCAGCACTAAATCGAAACGCGGCCAATCCAACGACGGTGCAGCGTGCTGTTTGAGGATGGCCGCGTAATCGGCGGCAGCAAGCTCCGGTTGAAGTTCCGAGCGGACGCGATGCATGTTCTCTGCGGGAATCGGCACGCGGCCCAGGAAGCTATCGTATGCCTGCCTGTAATTGTTTTCGGGGTCGTCCGCGGGGACGCAGCGCTCGTCGCCCCAAAACACCTGAACGTCGCCCCAATTGACCTGCTCTCGAAAGGGCGCGCGGGCCAGGAGGCCGTACAGCCCGGCGGGGGTGCCGCCGCCGCTCAAGGCAACCGTGAAGCGGCCGCCTGCTGAGGTGGCGTTCACGCAGGCCTCGACGAATGCTGCCGCCGCGGCGCGGCTCAGTTGCTCGAGGTCCTCGAAAACCCTGATGTCCGAGTTCAGGTTTGCCATGCCAAATGGGATTCCAACAGGTGCTCGGCGGCGTCCACGATGGTCTGGAGATCGCAGGCGCTCCGGCACTGATGCCGAGAAGAAATCACAAGTCCGAACGAGACGCGCGGCTCGATCTTCATTCTCTTGCCCATCATCTGCTGCATGATCTGGATCATCATGGCCAGACGTTGGCGATCACGGCGACGGCGCCGCAACCAGGTGAGCGGGTGCCGCATATACGCCGGATCCAGGACATGGCTCACGATGCTGGTAACCACTTGCGCCGCAGGCACGGATCGCAGAAAGAGCTCGAGGCTCCGCGACCAGACTGTCAGTTCCTGATCGGCGTCCGGCATGAAGGCCGGATCGGGGTCGATGTTGCCTCGCGCGAACAGCAGAAGAGCGCCGCCTTCTCTAATGTGCCGGACGGCAGCACGGGCCGCAAGCATCCGCCTTTGCAGGCCCTGCCTTGGAAGGAAGATGAGGTGTTGGCCAACGTAAGTAAGGCTTTGCAGAAACGGAACGGCGCTGGCGATTATCTTTAAGTCCTCACGTCCGGCAGTGGCTGCTATCGTGACCGAGTTCGACCGCGCCCGGATGATTTGCGGCGATGATCAGCGGACCTGTTCTGGGGACATATTGCTCCCCGCGGGCCTTGAAATCGCTTACGAGATTAGTCAGCACCCATCTGGCGCCGGCAGCCAGCCCCTCTGCAGCGATCAGCCGGTCCGCCTGGTAGAAGACTTCGCAGAAGCGCCTGGTGGCCCGCGAAAGCACGGGCTGCAAGCGCGCTGCGGCCCAACTGTCGACCGGCAAGCCCATCGCTTCGATCACTTCATTGTTGATAAGGCGTGTCAACGTCGTGACGTCCGCTGACATATTGAGCTCCCGCGAGATTATACGTCTCTTTCCCAATACGGCCTGCATGGAATAGAATTCTGCCCGCTCCTTGAAGAACACCGGATCCAGGCCCTATAAGATTCTAACCATGCGCACCATACGACTTCCCGCACTGACGGCATATCGCCGTGGCACATTTCACCTTGGGCCCGCCCGACCGGTTTCCACGCCTTCGCAGGCCCTGCAATTTGTCAACAAACGGGGTTTTGTCTTCTTCTGGCCGATCAAGGGGACCGATCTACCGAGCTTGTGGGCTGCCGTGGCCGGCGACCGGCCTGTGCCGGACAAGCACGACGACCCCGGCCATGTCACGTGGGGCTGGAAGGACGATGCGCTGCCAAAGCGCAGGTGGTACTACGCCAAGGTGCTTCGGCGGAAGGCGACCATGATCTCGCTGGAGGTCGCGCCCTACTTCTACGCGCTCTCGGAAAACTATGGCTCTCCCGAAGAGGATCATTTGGTGGCCTACGAAGATGGACACCTGACGCTGGCCGCCAAGAATATCTATGAGGCCCTGCTGACAAGCGGCCCGCTTGATTCCATTTCCCTGCGCAAAGCGGGCCACATGGCCGGCGCAAAAGAATCCGCCTGGAATCGAGCGCTGGAGGATCTCCAGAAGGACTTCAAAATCTTGCCGATCGGCGTCGCGGAGGCCGGCGCCTGGAAGTATGCGTTTGTCTACGAGATCGTGTCTCGGCATTTCCCGGAACTACCGGAACAGGCCCGTGTGATAAGCGAGTCGGCCGCGCGGGAGAGATTAATGGAATTGTATTTTGATTCCGTCGGCGCCGCGCAGTTGAGCGACGTGGCCAAACTATTCGGATGGGGCAAGGAGCTCAGCAGCCGAACGGTGGCTCGCCTGATCCAACGTGGGCGATTGGCTCCGGCGCGGCACCCGCAAAAGTCCGGTGAATGGCTCGCGCTACCGAAGCTGTGCGGACCGGATGGGTAGATCCAGAAATCCTGACCGCAACGCAGGCAGTCGCAGCCTCAACCAGGTGCCGGCTGCGGTAAGCTGCATTTTCCTGCCGGCTGTTCAGCAGATCCTGGGTAGCAATTCCCCAGCGGGCAGGTCAACCACGCGCGTGCCGCCAATCGACGTCCTGGCCACAACCATCTCAGGATGATCTCTGACGACGTGGCCGATGATGGTGGCGTCGCGGCCATAGGGGTGGTTGCGCATGGCGTCGAGGCACTTATCTGCCTGGTCGTCGGGAACGATGGCCACAAGCTTGCCCTCATTGGCGACGAAGAGCGGGTCGAGCCCGAGCATTTCGCAAGCGGCGGCGACCTGTCCGCGAACCGGCACCTTGGTTTCGTCAAACAGGATGCCCTGACCTGAAGACTGCGCAAGCTCGTTTAGAACGGCGGCGAGCCCGCCACGGGTGGCATCTCGCAGACAGTGGATGTCCGGGGCCTGGGCCAGCATCGCTTCGACCAGGCCGGCCAGAGGGGCCGTATCGCTGCGCAGTTCAGTCTGAAATTCCAGACCCTCACGGACGGACATGATGGCGATGCCGTGGTCGCCCATGCGTCCCGCTGACGATAACCACATCGCCGGGTGCGGCCCGGTCCGGCGCGATACTAACGCCCGGAGGAATCAGGCCAATGCCTGACGTGTTGATGAAGACTCCATCTCCGTGTCCGCGATTGACAACCTTCGTATCGCCGGTCGCAATTTGCACGTTGGCTTCCTGGCAGGCGCGTGCCATGGCCGCGGAGATTCGACCAAGGGTTTCCATCGGGAGGCCCTCCTCGAGAATGAAGCCTGCCGAGAGGTACAACGGCTTCGCCCCGGTCATGGCAAGGTCGTTGATCGTGCCGTTCACTGCCAGTTCTCCGATACTGCCCCCTGGAAAAAATAACGGGCTGACCACGAACGAGTCTGTGGTGAACGCCACGCGATGCCCGTCGAGATCGATGCAAGCCGCATCCGCCATCTGTGCAAGCAGCGGCCCGTGGAACTCGGCAGCGAAAAGGTGATGGATCAAGTCGTTCATCATCTTGCCGCCAGCGCCGTGGCCCATCACGATAGTGGGATAGTTCTGCAGGGGCAGGGGGCACGTCCAGCCGTCGAATGTCGGTACTGCCATGGTAGATCCTCCCAATAGTCGCGGAATTATACTGCCCGCTCCCAACCCTCCCGGTAACCGGCAAAGGCGTGCAACTTCGATGGCTCGCACTCGTAGACAAGCATAGGCTTGGCGAAAGCCTGAATTTGATATACACTGCGCCAGGGGAACCAAATCAGGAGGATGTAATGACCAGACAGAACCGCAGTCAGCTCGGGCTCGGCCTCTTACTTGTCCTATTGGGAGTGTGGTTTTTCGCAGTCCGGCAAGTTCCCGCCCTTAGGGTCTGGACCGAAATCCAGTTCCAGTGGCCTTTCTATGTACTCGGCGCCGGCGCGGTGATCCTCTTGATCGGCCTGATCACGGGCGCGCCGGCGATGTCGATCCCCGCCTGCATCGTCGCCGGGATCGGTGGAATCCTGTACTACCAGCAACAAACCAATGATTGGCAATCGTGGTCGTTTCTCTGGACGTTGATTCCGGGATTTGTCGGCGTGGGCACGATCTTGACCGCGCTGCTCGGGGAAGACACCCGGCACAATCTCGGTCACGGCATCAATCTCGTGGTGATCAGCGCCGTAATGTTCCTGATCTTTGCGGCCCTTTTCCAGCGCCTGAACGTCATGGGCAGCTACGGGCCGGCGGTGCTGCTCATCTTGCTCGGGCTGTACGTCATGGGCCGGGGTCTGCTCCGCTCGCGGGGATCAGATGGAGGTCGAGATGCGACGGGGTGAGGTATTCTGGGGCGCCCTGCTCGTAATCCTCGGCGTGCTCTTGTGGCTCCGGGCGGCGGGCCTTTTGACCGGTGACATCTTCGCTTGGTTCTGGCCGTTTGTCGTGATCGCGGCCGGCGTCTGGATTCTCCTGGGGAGCGGCGTTTCCCGTCCAGGGGCTGGAGCCGCCGCGAGTTTCTCCGTTCGGATGGACGAGGCCAAGGAGGCCAGTTTGCGGATCGATGCGGGGATGGGGCGGCTTGATATTCGCGGCGGAGCCCGCGAAGGCGACTTCTTGACGGGCACGCAGGCTGCCGGCATGAAGCAAACCGTCCAGCACGCTGGTGATCGCCTGGATGTAAGGATCGAAGCGGGGCCAAGTTTCGTTCCCTTCATCGGGCCGGAGGGTGGCGCCTGGGAGTATCAGTTGGCGTCCACCATTCCAACGGCCATCACCATTCATGCCGGAGCGAGCCGATTGGACCTGGACTTCTCGGAGGTCCGTGTGACTCGTTTCTCTTTTGAGGGCGGAGCAAGCAATTTGAATTTGACGCTGCCGGCCCATGTCGACAATACCATGGTTGATCTGGAGGCGGGAGCGGCCAGCATCGAAGTGCGCGTGCCGGACGGCGTCGCGCTCCGGCTGCGGGCCAAAAGCATCGGCTCGCTGAACGTCAACGAGAGCCGCTTTCCTCGCCGCGACATGGACATCTATCAGTCGGCCGACTATGACTTGTCGCCACACCGCGCGGATGTCACGATTGACGGTGGTGCCACCTCGGTACGTGTGATCTAGGAGACGACATGAAGAGATTTGACTGGCGGATCGCGATTGGTGCTGCCCTCGTTCTGCTGGGCGTCCTGATGCTGCTGGAGCGCCTGGGTCTGATACCTGGAGGCGAGGAGGTATTTGGGGGAGCCATATTCCTGGCAGCCGCCGCCTATTTCTTGTATCGATTTGCCAGCGACAGCCGCGCGGATTGGTGGGCAGCCATTCCCGGCTTTGCCCTTGCCGGCCTGGCCGCAGAGGCGCTGGTGCCGCCGTTTCTTGGCAACTGGCACGGCATGTTCTTCCTGGGTGCACTGGGGCTGGGCTTTCTGGCGGTATACGTCGGAGACCGTGCACGCTGGTGGGCGCTGATTCCGGGAGGCGTTCTGGTGACGCTGGGATTCGTCACTCTGTTGGCCGAAATTTCCAACGTTGGGGACAATGGAGGGGTGTTGTTCGTCGGCCTCGGGCTGACGTTCCTGTTGGTCGCCTTGCTGGCAGGCAGGACCTGGGCCTACGTACCGGGGGTCGTCCTGTTGGCATTGGGCGGACTGGTCGGCGCGGCCTTTCCAGGAACGATGGGTTTGCTGTGGCCGGCGGTCCTTGTGGTCGCGGGCTTGATCCTCATCTTCCGGTTTGCAAGGAATACGTAGGCAGGGACGAGGCGACGGTGAGAGTTGTGGTGATTGGCCGTGTGCGGCCGCCGCTAACCGCATTCCCGGGTATGAGCTTCAGCCGGCCATGACGAAAGGATATCCATGTCCGAACTTAATTCACGCGTGAAGGAGTTTCTTGCCCTGAAGAAGATCGCGGTGGTTGGCGTCTCCGATCGTCGTGATACCGGCTGCAACTTGAACTATCGGAAGTTCAAGGCGGCCGGCTATACGGTGTATGCCGTCAACCCCCGGATAGCCGCCTTCGATGGAGATCCGTGCTATCCCGACCTGAGGTCTCTGCCGGCGAAACCCGACGGTGTGTTCATACTGGCAAATCCGAAAGTGACCGAGCAGATTGTGCAGGAGTGCGTTGACCTGGGCGTCGGCCACGTGTGGATGCATTGCATGATGGGCACGAAACGCGGTCTGGCGGCCAGCATGTCCAGCGTTTCGCCGCGCGCGGTCGAAATGTGCGCCCAGCACGGGATCGCGGTCATTCCGGGCTCGTGCCCCAACCAATTCCTGCATCCGGATGTGGGCCATGACATCATGCGAAGGCTATGGCGGGCGCTGGGGTTCTTTAGTGTAAACTAGGCGGGTGGCAACCAGCGTCAACGCGAAAGAAATCCCACAAGCGTCCGCAGCGTTCCCCTGGTACGGTTGGCTCGGCGCCATCCTGGCTCTTGTTGGTTGGATCCTGAATTGGACATTGCCCGGTCTCCGGACAGATTGGGCTTTCTTCCCAATGTGGCTCGGCTACTGCCTGGCGGTGGATGGCGCCGTCCGGTGGCGAACGGGTACCTCATTGCTGACCCGCGGCGGTCGCGCCTACGTTGGACTGTTCGTCATCTCAGCCCCCATTTGGTGGATGTTCGAGGCCATCAATCTCCGCACACAAAACTGGATCTATTTGGGAGCCGCGAACTTCTCGCCCCTGCGATATGCCTTTTGGACGACGTTGAGTTTCAGCACCGTCGTGCCGGCGGTCTTTGGGAGCGCGGAGCTCGTGGCGAGCCTCGGATTCCTGCGGAAGGTCCGGCCGGGCCCCCGCATCGGCGTCGATCGAAGAACCACCCTGGTCTTCTTCGGCGTCGGCTGGGTCATGCTGGCGCTGACCATGCTCTGGCCGGCGGTCTTCTTCCCCTTTGCCTGGATTTGCCTGTACTTCATCGTTGAGCCGATCAACGTCTGGTTGGGCAATCGCTCGTTGGCGGACTGGACCCGCCGCGGCGACTGGCGGCCCGTGCTGGCGCTGTGGTGTGGTGTGCTGCTCACGGCGTTCTTCTGGGAGATGTGGAACTTCCATTCCTATCCAAAGTGGGTGTATCACATCCCCTGGGGTGACTGGGTTCACGTTTTTGAGATGCCGCTGATGGGCTACGGAGGATACCTACCGTTTTCCCTCGAGCTGTTCGCCATGTATCACCTGATCCGCGGATTCTTTGGCCGCCGGCAACCTGACTATGTGCGACTTGTTTCCGAGTAGATCGGCGATTCATGGGGATAGCTGCTGCGCGTCGAACCGCGGCGAGCCGGGTTTCCGGCCGTGCGTTAGTGATGATTGCGGCGCTCCGCGAAACACAAGAAGGCCATTCCCGGAGGTATGAAATGCCGACAAACATCGAAATCAAGGCGCGCGCACCGGAGTTCGATGCGTTGAAGGCCCGTGCTGAACAACTCAGCGATTCGCCGGCGCAGACAATCAACCAGACGGATACTTTCTTCTTCACGTCCAAAGGGCGGCTGAAATTGCGCGAATTTGGCGCCGGCGCCGCCCAGCTCATTTATTACGAGCGGCCGGATCAAGAAGGGCCCAAGCGTTCAGATTACCATGTCAGCGAAACCCGCGAGCCCGCGAGGCTCAAGTCCCTGCTCAGCCTGGCTCTGGGTGTGCGCGGGACAGTGCAAAAAGTGCGGCGCCTGTACATGGTCGGCCAAACCCGCGTTCATCTGGACGACGTCCAGAACCTGGGGCACTTCATGGAACTCGAGGTGGTGCTCAACCCCGGTGAGTCCGAAGAGCACGGCCAGGCGATCGCGCGGGACCTGGTTGCAGCGCTGGGTGTCAAGCCCGCTGATCTGCTGGAGAACGCATACATTGACCTGCTGGAGCAGGCGCCACCGGCATAGTTTCCCAAGAGCGTTGGAGAGAGCATGACATCGGTGAAGTCTGTCCATCATGTCGCCGTGGTTGTTGCCAACCTGGAAGAGTCACTGTCCTTCTGGCGCGATGCTCTTGGCATGGAAGTGCGCGAGGTGCAAGACGTGCCGGCTGAAGGCTCAAAGGTGGCCTTCCTCCCCGCGGGGGAATCACAGGTGGAACTGGTGCTCCCGACAAGGGCCGACTCAGGAGTCGCCCGGTACCTGGCTAAGCGCGGGCCTGGAATGCATCACGTCTGTCTTGAGGTCGACGACATCGAGGCCGTGCTGGCGCGCCTGAAGGCCGGCGGAATCCGCCTGATCCACGACGCGCCCCAATTGGGAGCGGATGGTCAGCGCTATGCATTTGTACATCCGGAGGCCAGTGGGGGCGTTCTCGTTGAACTGTACGAGACGTAGCGTGTTCCGCCGCTTCGCCATATTGCGAGGCGGCCATGTGTAGCAACGTGTCAACCCTTCTCGAGAACCTTCCAGCCGTCCTTCTGGAACGGTGTCAGCTCAATCCCAACGGAACAATCATCGTAGGTGTCTCAGGCGGGCCGGATAGTCTCTGCCTCATGCATGTGCTTCACACACTAGGATACTCCATCGTGGTCGCTCACTTCAATCACAGGCTGCGACCCGAGGCGGAGGCGGAGGGCCGCGCCGTCGAGGCCGCGGCTGCTCGCCTGGCACTGCCCTTCGTACTTGGCGGCGCAGACGTCCGGGCGGACGCCAACCAGCGCGGAATTTCTGTCGAGCAGGCGGCCCGCGAACGTCGTTACGGGTTCCTTTTTGCAGAAGCACGTGGGCGTTCTGCCCAGGCAGTGGCAGTCGGCCACACGGCCGATGATCAGGTTGAGACCTTGCTGATGCATTTGATTCGGGGAGCCGGCCTGCGCGGCCTGACCGGGATGGCGTATCGAACTGTGCTACCCACGTTTGATCCGTGCATTCCTGTTGTGCGGCCGCTGCTGGGCGCGTGGAGAGACGCCACCGTTTCCTATTGCGCGGAGCATGATCTGGCGGCCGTGTATGACTCGAGCAACGCATCGACGGACTACTTCCGTAATCGCGTGCGTCACGACCTTCTCCCGGTGCTCGAGAGCTACAACCCGCGGATCCGCGAGGCCCTGTGGCGCACCGCAGATGGTCTGGTGTCCGATCGCGCGCTGCTCGATGAGTATGTGGGAGGCCTGTGGCGCCGCGCCGTTGTGGCGGAGACCCCGGACTGCGTGGCTCTAAGGGCGGACTCCCTGGCGGAGGCCTCGGTCACAGAACGCAAACACCTGATTCGGCTGTCGGTGCAGCGCCTCGCGCCCGAGCAAGAGACGCCGTACACGCTTCTGGAGCGCGCGGCAAGTTTTGTTGCTGCGAAGTCCGGCCGCCGGGAAGACCTGGCGGGTGGCATGGTGATCGTCCGGGAGGGGGATGTGCTGTACGTGGCCCGCGGGGACCACGCCCTGCCATTCGACGCTTGGCCGCAGATGCCGCCCGAGGAGGACGTCGTTAGGGTGGATGTGCCAGGACGCGTGGCGCTGGCTTCCGGCTGGCAGCTTACTTCGGAGCGCCTCGATCTGCAAGACTCCGGTATCCGAAGCTCCCCGGAAGGCACAAACCTCTTTCGCGTGCGGCTGGACGCCGAGCGCCTGCCGGCGCGACTGGAATTACGCGTACGCCGACGAGGCGACCGGTTTGAGCCTGCCGGCCTAAGTGGTCACTCCCGGAAGGTGTCCGACCTATTTGTAGATGCGAAACTGCCGGCTCGGGCTCGCACTCGCTGGCCGGTATTATGCGACGGGGACACGATCGTGTGGATTCCGGGTTTCCGGCCCTCAAGTCGATACCGGCTCCGCGATGGGAGTCGGCACGCAATCAGTCTTGAGGTGGCGAGACTCGTTCGCTGAGTGTGAGTTGGTAGAGGGGGATAGCCCGAGCCTGATTCAGGCGGCGTCCGCCAACCGTCGAAGCTTCAGGTGGATCTCACGCCACTGGATCTTCGAAATGCCCATCTTCTGCCGCACTTTGTCCGGATCCCAGCCCGCCTGAAAGTCGCGCAGCGCGCACGTCCAGCGGCACATATCAAACGACAGGTGTTTCTTGAGGGTGGCTTCTTCGCCGATGTCTTCAAGCAGGTATTCGAGCCGCCTCGGAGACCAGGGAAATAGCTGATCCACAGGACGATACTGTTCCAGGTACTCCGTGTAGGCAGCGAGCCAATCTTCCGGCAACTCGAGCTTGCGTTCCTTGTATCGGTTCGCCGGACTTGCATACCGGATGAACACCAACGGACCGGAGCGGTCTTCCAGATCAACGTGGTTGATATGAATCCCCAGGCATTCGCTCTTCTTTATGCCCGTGGCAAGTAACAGTCCCAACAGGACGTACGGGCGGGCGTCGGGCTTCTTGTCGCGGCGGTGGCGATCCGCCGCGGCCAACACCGACTGAAACTCCGCCTCACTCAACACCTGCGGCAGGGGACTAACGGCTGACCGCTGCAGCACCTTTTCCGCCGGATCGATTGTCAGCACACCATACTTCCCAAGCCAACGGAAAAATGCCTTGGTAGAGGTGATGCGGCGGGACAGCGTCTTCGGGCTGCACGGTACATCCCGCTCCAACTCCATCCAATGGAAAAACCGGTTCAGCTCGGCGGTGGTGACCGCGCTGATCGTGCGATCTGAGGGCAAATACCGGGAAAGCAGACCCACGTCTGAAAGGAACGCTTTAACGGTGTTGGGCGAGCGACCCTGATCGTACAGGAACAACTCCCAGGCCTTTATTGCCGGCACCAACGGCGTCTGCGGGGTAATTGGACCCGATGACTTCGCTGGCATGTTACTGCACCATCCGGTGTCTGCGACACGGCGTCATGGTTCGTAGCTCCATTGCGTATAGTCTAACGAAACTGCCGCCCGTTGTCAACTAGTGCTGCAAGTCTTCTGGTCGAAAGCACGCTTGAAAGTCGCTGCCCAGAGTGATGCTATAGGGCGCGGATGCGGCAGGATTGGGTTTGCTCACGACGGTCGCGCTGTTCAATCCCAACACGCTCAAGAGCGCAGCCCGGGTTGCCGGGTCCTGCGAATCTGTGGCATCCACGAGCACCGAAGTCTGGTAATCGTGGGAATCGGCCGGCGAAATGTGGGCGAAGAAGCCGGCGTAGTTCAGCCGGCTGGCTGCCAGGCCGTCAACGCCGCTGACCGGTGTGCCGTTCCGAACGTCGACAGCAACACCCTGTCTGTGGACTGCTGTGTCAGAGAGGGACGTCGCCTCCACCAACAGCGGCTCGAGTTGATCTTGAACCGGCAGGAGTACGTCGGCGCCGGCGGGCGTGGTCCACTCGCTTACGTATGGTGGGCGGATGTAATAGGAGCGGATGCTAGCATTGCTAAGCCTGGGTGCATACCCGGCAAGATTCAGTATGTTTGTCAACCCAAGATCTGTCGAGATGGCGCTGGAGAAGTCGGCATAGAGCTGGGGGATGCGGAACAAGTTGTCCGTGCGGACGCCCTTGCCGAAGATCGCCCGGAGAACATCCTGCTGACGCCGGCCGCGGTCAAAATCGCTGGATTCGAGTCGTGAGCGAGCGTACCAGAGAGCAAGATCTCCGTCCATGTGCACGATGCCGGGCTGCACGGTGTACAGGGCCCAATTCGAACTCCACATTGGGGTCGGCGTTTGGGTCGGTGAGGCGCCAATCCGTGTAGGGGCACGCGACGGGGACGTCTATGCCGCCCAGTGTGTCCACTATGCGGCGGAACCCGTCAAATTCAACCATGGCCGTGTGATCGACCCGAATTCCAAGATTGTAGGCAACGGTATCTCCAAGAAGTCCGGGGCCGCCGCCGGGGTAGCCGTCAATCATGCCGCTCTGATAGGCGGTGTTGATTCGCTGCATGCCCTCCCCGGGGATGTATGTCCACAAGTCCCGCGGGATGGAAATCATCGACACCTGGCCCTCTTTGGGCCACAGCACGACCACCAGCATCGTGTCCGTCCGAAACGTTCCGCCGGGCCGCTTGTCGGATCCGATCAGCATGAAACTCAGGCTGTCACCACCGGACAGCTGGGGGACGGGCGGGGGAGCTTCGGCGTCGTTGGATGCGACAGGCGGGGCCGCGGCGGTCGGGAACAGTGAATTCAGGTCGACCGTCGGCAGCGTTCCGACAGACGGCGTTCCGGCTGCAAAGAACGGCTCCAGCGTCGGCACCTGGATGAAGTACAGAGATGGCGGGGCCGCCTGCCCCGAGTGCGGCGGCTGAAAAGGAGTGGGCGTTGGAGAAGCATTGGGCGCGGAGGTTACGAGAATCAGACCACCGTAGGCTCCAGTCGGCCCATTACCTGGGGCGCCGCACGCGCTCGCCGCCAAGACGACGACAAGCGGAAGCAAGAGGTTACGTCGCGCTTGAAAACGCCATGGCGCCGCCCGGCGGCAGGGGGGGCGTTCAGTTCGCAATGTTGTGCCTAGGGGTAACGCGGTGCGTTCTGTAGATAAGGTGGCGGCACGGGCTGCGACCAATCCTCCCACGGCTGCCGATAGTGGCGGTCAGCGGAAGAGCCCCAACGAAATGCGGCAGGACCGGGCACCCACAACCGCTCGCCGGCGTACACGACCGACGTCGATTTGCAGTTCCCTTGTTGCAAGTCCAAGATGGTCGTGCCAAACCGCAGCGCGATGCGAAACAGCGTGTCTCCACGCCTGACCACGTAGGCGGGAATCCAACCTGGAAACGGACCGCAGACCGGTGTCGCCATGGTCAGGAGGGGGGGCTGCACGGTGGTGGTTGCAGACGCGGACGTTGTCGGAGACGCGGCCTGAGAATTGGTCGGGGGCACGGCCGTTTTTGTCGGCGCGGCCGTGGGGGTGCGGCTTGCGGTCGCGGTTGGCGCCGCCGTCCTCGATGCCGTAGCGATCGGAGCACCTGGCGATACTTGCGATCCGGCGGCTGAGACAGTCGGGAAGTGGGTTACAGACTGGGTAGCTGAGGGGGACTTGCTGGGCGTTGTCGACAGAACGATTGGGATGGTTGCGGGTGCCGTTGCTTCCGTGAGAGAGAGGGCGAAGCTTCCGAGGACGAGCAAGATTGGCACGAATGCGTAGGCCAGAATGGTGGCTGCCCGCCGAAGCGCCAGCATCAGCCGGCCTCCGTGCTGGGTCGCCAGTCGAGAGAGTTGACCACCGCGGGGAGCAGAACGTTGAAGGTAGCCCCCGTGCCCGGCTCACTCTCGACCCAAATGCGGCCGTGCTGTGCCTCCGTCAAAGTCTTTGCGATCGACAGTCCCACACCGGTGTCGCCGACACCCTCGATGAGGACGTTATCCGCCCGGTAAAGCCTCGTGAAGACGCGCGGCAGGTCCTCTGCCGGGATCCCACCGCCGCTGTCCGTGACCTGTACCATCACGAATTCCTGCCCGTCATCCGCCGTCGGCTGCACCTTGATGGTGATACTCCCGTCCATCGGGGTGGCCGCCCCTGCGTTTTGCAGCAGGTGGATGAGGATCTGCTGGAGGGCATCCCGATCCGCGTTGACCGCAGGCGCCTGCTTCGGCAGGTCAAGGTGGATGGAAATCTTCTTCTCGCGCACCTGGCTGCTGGTATAGGCAAGCGCGTTGTCCAGGATGAGATTGAGGTCCATCGCCTCTGGCTTCAGATCTGCCAATCCCACTTCGAGCGTGTTCAATTGGATCATGTCGTCGATGAGGCTGCCCATGCGCTCCGTCGAGGCTTTGATGCGTTCTATGAACTTCCTTTGCAGGGCCCCCAGAATACCGACAGATTCCCCGAGCAGCAGGTCGGTATACCCTGTGATCGAAGACATGGGCTGGCGCAGTTCCTGGGAAAGCGAGGCCAGGGCCTCGGCCTGTTCTTTGCGCGGGCGCCCGGCGCTCCGGGTCCTCTCGAGATCCATGGCCTTTTGGTTGGCCTCGGCCAGCTGGTTCTGCATATGCGCCAGATCACGGAGTGAGTCGTTGACCTGGCCTTCCAATTGCGCTTCAGAGAGCTTGCGCTCCCGGCGCGCAGCCTCCAACTCATTCCGCAGGCCCTCAATAACGGCTTCTGACTGGTTGCCGGCCGTAGCCATTGACTCGGGGGCGGCACCTTCCCCGCCCAGGGGCACGACTTCCAGCTGTCTGGCGAGCTCCGCGTTGCGGCGTTCCAAGTCCGCGATGCGGCTGCTCGCGCCCGCGAGCTGCTCGTCTGCTCTGCGATCCACAACGGCGGACTGGGACTGGTCAGGCTTCGGCCCGAGAATCGGCGCCAATGCGTCGGCCATTTTTTGCAGGAAGCCTTGATCCTCCGGAGTCCATGCCCGGTGTGAGTAGGGCGATAGCAGGATCAGTCCGGTCGGAGTCTCACTCCCGGGCACGGCAATCGGCACGCTCAGTAAGTCGCCGGGATTGGGGAGATCAAGAAGTCCGCCCAGAGCGGTCAGGTCGGCCGAGGTGCCCGAGGCAGAAAGACGCAGCGGCCGAATCCGTTGAAATGCGTTGGCAAGTCGAGGCACGGCCGAACTGTCCACGCGTGCAGCGGGGAGAAACTCCTCGCGAATGAGATCGAATCCAGATGACAGCTCGATGTGGCTTTTGTCTTCGCTCATCGAAGCCACGAAGCCCAAATCCGCAAGCAACGTGTGGGCGATGGCCCTTGCCACGGCCTGCAGCAGCGTGGGGCCAGCGGGAGCGGCAGCCACGCCCAATAAGGCCGTCGCCGTCTTTCCGTCGGTTCCGTAGCGCCGTGTGCCGCTCGGCGCGTGCATAATGGCCTCGGAGACCAGGGCGCCGGTCTTGGGGGCTAAGCCGCGCTGCGAAAGCGTAAGTAGCAGAGGGAATGCAGCCATGTATGCCAGACGCAGGATCCCGGAATAGCTGCCCGGCTCCGGAACGAGCAAATGGACTGCGTGCCCCAGGAAGGCAAGTCCCATAAAGGCAAGACCGACCATGTAGCCCTCTGTTCGCCTGATGAGTAGCAGCCCCGCGCCGAGGGCAACCAATGCCAGGGAGTACAGCTGCCATAAGGCGTCAGGCAGGGTTCGATTGAAATCAAGGCCGGCTCCGACGCCTCTCCTGGTTGCCAGATTCAAGCCGAGCCCAAAGAGGGCAAGCAGGGCCAACATGCCGGCAGCCAGGTCCGCCTCGCGACTTGGCCGCGGAAAGGCCCAGAGCCAGATGACCGCAATCACGTAGACCGCCGTGACGGCGCGATCCACCGGGGGCAGCAGCAGGGCAGGATTGAGAAGCCCCGCCAGTGCAAAGGCAGCCAGGCAAAAGAGCAGCGCCACACCACCGAGAATCCCAAGCAGGCCAAACAGAGTTCGCCGGGCAGCCGGAGTCTGGCTTTGTCGCCAATGGACGTAAGCAGGCTGAAGTGCGCCGGCAACCGAGAATGCCAGCACAAGTTCATAAATGAAATTCCCCTGCGGACTCGTCAGCAGTGAGAAAACCTGGCTGAAGAACGCGCTCATCCGCGACGATTATACTGCCAGATACGGGAGAGATAAGTGTAGGAAGTATTGCACCCAGCGGTGGTCTTTTGACCATCACAGATGATGGCAGTGGTGGCGGAGGCGCGCCGGGGTGATGCCGGAGCCATTGCGGGTGAGCGGCGGCGCAGCCCCGGGATTCCGGGGAAGGCGCCCGATTTGGCGTGTAGTGCCAGCACACACCACGTGCTGATCCTTCTTGCGGCCTCCACGGGGCCCCTGATTGACTGCGAACCATATCCCTGCTACACTGCCCAAGATGGACAAGTCAGGCAAGCCCGGCGACCGAAGATTGGCCCGATTTCGCGCGCTGGTTCGTGCCAGGACTTGGAATCAAGCGCTGGATGCTCTTGATCCTGGTGGGCGTGACGCTCCTGGGGGTCGGAACCGGGATCCTGCTGCTCGATTTCTACCGCACCGACACGAGTAATGCCGCCATCCTGGCGGTACTGAGCTACGCCTCGCTGCGATTCCTGCCCCGGTTGGCAAGGGTGCTGGTTTTCGGCGCCCTGGGCGCCGGAGTTGTCGCCTACGGAATCTGGAGGTTGAATCGGGCGCTGCTGCGTCCATTTGTGAGACCCGGACAAGCGCTGCTGGACCAGCTGGCGAGCTTCCAGCGGCTCGACCGGGGACCGCGCGTGGTTGCCATAGGGGGTGGCCACGGAATTTCAACCCTTCTGCGGGGCCTCAAGGATCGCACGCGCAATCTGACCGCCGTGGTGACCGTGGCGGACGACGGGGGTTCATCCGGGCGCCTGCGCGAGGGCCTTGGCATTTTGCCTCCCGGCGACATACGCAACTGTCTGGCAGCCCTGTCGAACGATGAGGCACTGCTGACGCAGTTGTTCCAATATCGTTTCAGCGGAATGCCGGAGCTGGATGGACATTCGTTCGGAAACCTCTTCATCACGGCGCTGAGCGATATCACGGGCAGTTTCGAACAGGCCATTGCCGAGTCTGGCAAAGCGCTATCCGTCAGTGGGAGGGTGCTGCCATCCACGCTGCGCGCTGTGCGCCTCGTGGCCGACATGCAGATACCGCAACTCGTGAATGAGGTCAGGGTCGAAGGGGAAAGCAGCATTCCAGGGATGGCAGGAAGCGTTCGCCGGGTGTGGCTTGAACCGAACAATCCACCTGCCTTTCCTCCGGTCTTGCAGGCAATTCTGAAGTCGGAATTGATCGTGGTGGGTCCGGGCAGTCTGTTCACCAGCCTGCTGCCCAATCTCCTGGTCCCCGAAGTTCTGGCTGCGATTCGAGCCAGCCGGGCAGTCAAGATCTACGTCTGCAATGTCGCCACCCAGCCCGGCGAGACGGATTCGTACTCGTGCCAGGACCATGTCCATGCCCTGGAACAGCACATGGGCGGCCAGATCTTCGACGTGGTGCTGTGCAACGCCAGCTACGAAGGCGATCTGGGCCCAACGTCCCAGTGGGTCCGTGCGGACGGCCAGCGTCCTGCGGATCCGCGTCTCTACGCGGCAGACTTGCTCGACAGCGAGCATCCCTGGCGCCACGACGCAGCCAAGCTTGCCGGCGTGATCATGGATATCTTCGAGGAACGCACCGGGCCTTTAAGCGATTGAGCTGGGTGACAAACGGCAGTAGCCAGCCACCCTCATATGCGTTAGAATTCACAAAGCTGGATATCCTCGCGCCGCCGTCGAATTCGCTGTACGTTGCGGACGGCGGCGTGATGCTGAACTCGAATAGGAGGTTATCGTGACAGTTAAGGTAGGAATCAATGGGTTTGGGCGCATCGGGCGCCAGGTATTGAAGGCGATCCGCGACTTCCATGGCACGGCGCTCGAAGTGGTGGCTTTCAATGACATCGGCGATCTGCCCACCATGGCGCATTTGCTGAAGTACGACTCCAACTATGGCCGCTTCGGAGGCAAGGTGGAAGTCCAGGGCGACGCGCTCGTGGTCGACGGCAAGACCATCAAGGCCTTCAAGGAGACCGATCCCGCGGCCATCCCGTGGGGCAGCCTGGGCGTCGACATCGTGATCGAGTTCGACCGGCTTGTTCACCCTTAAGGAAGACGGTGTGAACAAGAAGGGCAAGACCGTGAAGGGCGCGGTCAACCACATCACCAAAGGCGGTGCCAAGAAAGTCATCATCTCGGCGCCGGCGCAAGGCGAAGACCTGACGGTCGTCCTCGGGGTGAACGAAGACAAGTACGATCCCAAGACGCACAACGTCGTCTCCAACGCCTCCTGCACCACGAATGGCCTCGGCCCGGCGGTCAAGGTGGCTCACGACAATTTCAAGATCGTGCGCGGCTTCATGACCACCATCCATGCCTATACCAACGACCAGAAGATCCTGGACCTGCCGCACTCCGACCTGCGCCGGGCTCGGGCTGCGGCAATGAGCATCATCCCCACTTCGACGGGCGCGGCCAAGGCACTGAAACTGGTCATGCCCGAAATGGAAGGCAGGCTCGACGGGTATGCGCTGCGTGTGCCCACGTCGACCGTTTCCATCATCGATCTGACCGCCGAATTTGAGAAAGAGACGACGACCGAAGAGCTGCGCCAGGCATTTCGCGATGCCGCAAAGACACCTCGCCTGAAGGGCATCCTGCAGGCAGTCGACGAACCGCTTGTCAGCATCGATTACAAGGGTGATCCGCATTCGTCTTCGGTTGACTTGCCGATGACCCTGGTTCTCGGCAAGGGCAAGAGCACGTTTGCAAAGATCGTTACCTGGTACGACAACGAATGGGGCTACGCCGTTCGAACAGCCGATCTGGCTGCCCTGATGGCAAAATCGCTCTAAGCGCGCCTCACGTCACCTTCCCCGCCAGGATCCATGGCGGGGAAGGTCTAAGAACTGGGGGCGGGAGATGGGAAATGAACAAGAAAACCGTCAAGGACATTGATATAACTGGCAAGCGCGTGCTGATGCGCGTGGATTTCAACGTGCCCATGCAGGACGGCAAGGTCACGGACGACAAGCGTATCCGGGCTTCGCTGCCCACCATTCAGTACGTGTTGGACCATGGCGCCTCGCTGGTGCTGATGAGCCACCTCGGCCGCCCCAAGGGCGGGCCCGATCCGGTCTTCAGCCTGAAAGCGGCCTCACAGGCGCTGGCGGCGCTTCTCGGCAAGCCGGTGCAGATGGCGCCGGACTGCGTCGGGCCCGAGGTCGAGAAGATGGCGAAGGCGCTCAAGCCGGGCGACGTCTTAATGCTCGAAAACACCCGTTTCCACGCAGGCGAGGAGAAGAACGATCCGGACCTTGCCAAGGGAATGGCTGCCCTGGGAGAGGTGTACGTCAATGACGCCTTCGGCTCTGCCCACCGTGCCCATGCCTCGACAGAGGGCGTCGCCCGCTTTCTGCCGGCCGTATCGGGTTTTCTGATGGAGCAGGAGCTCGAATATCTGGGCCGCGCCACGGCGAATCCCGAGCACCCCTACATTGCCATACTGGGCGGGGCCAAGATCAGCGACAAGATTCCGGTAGTCGAAAATCTGCTTGCCAAATGCGACCGGCTGATCATCGGCGGCGGTATGGCCAATACGTTCCTGGCTGCCAAAGGGTTTGCGATGCAGGACAGCCTGGTGGAAGCAGCCTCGGTCGAGACGGCACGTGCCCTCATGGCCAAGGCCGGCGACAAGCTGCTCCTGCCGGTGGATGCGGTCGTGGCCGACAAGTTTGAGGCAGATGCGAACATGCAGGTCGTCGACGTGGACAAGGTGCCTGCCGGCTGGCGCATCATGGACATTGGACCCAAATCCATTGAGGCCTGCAAGGCGGCCTTGACCGGCGCGCGCTTGATCGTGTGGAATGGCCCTATGGGTGTCTTTGAGATGCCCAAGTTCGCGGAAGGCACGTTTGCCGTCGCCAGGCTGCTGGCCGCTTCCGGCGCTACGACGGTGATCGGCGGCGGGGACAGCGCCAGCGCGGTGAAGAAAGCCGGGCTCGCAAAGCAAATGACGCACGTCTCCACGGGCGGCGGAGCGTCGTTGGAGTTTCTGGAAGGCAAAGAGCTGCCCGGCGTTGCCGCGCTTCAAGACAAGTAGAACTACCCGTCTAAGTGGAGCCCTGAAGCCAATTCCATGAGAGGACCAGGCTAAACATGCGAACGCCAGTCGTGGCTGCAAACTGGAAGATGAACATGACGGTCGAAGGCGCCCGGTCGCTGGTGTACGCGATGTCAGCGGGACTTCGAGAGATCTCCGGCGTGGAGAAGGTTTTGTGCCCGCCGTTCACGGCGCTTCAAGCGGTGCAGGCACTGTTGACGGGCAGCGACCTGGGACTGGGCGCACAGAACATGTATTGGGAGGAGAAGGGCGCCTTCACCGCCGAGGTCTCGCCTTCCATGGTCAAGGAACTGTGCGGCTACGTGATCCTGGGGCATTCCGAGCGGCGGACTCTGTTTGGCGAAACCGATGAAACGGTGAACTGCAGAGTCCGCGCCGCCGAAAAGTTCGCTATCACGCCCATCTTCTGCGTTGGAGAGACTCTGCAGGAATACGAGGCGGGAAAGACCTCGGATGTGGTCAGCCGTCAGATCGACCTGGGCTTGGCGGGCTTGGCGCCTGCGTTTGCGCCTCGTATCATCGTCGCGTACGAGCCGGTCTGGGCCATTGGAACGGGCAAAGCATCGACTGTTGAGAACGCCAACGACGTTATCGGTGGAGTTTTGCGTCCCGCCCTGGCAAAGCTTTTTGGTGCCGCGACCGCGGAGGCAATCCGGGTGCTCTACGGCGGCTCGGTTACCGTATCGAATGCAGCAGAATACTTCGCCGCGGCCCAAATTGATGGGGCCTTGGTTGGTGGCGCCAGCCTGAAACCCGCAGACTTCGTGGCGATTACGCGGGCGGCCGCGCCGAAGTAGAAGTCGAAGCTCGCGGCCAGGCGAAGAACATGCAGCTGAGGGCGGCCTCGGACCCCTGTTTTGCCGCGGGCGCATACACCGGAACTAGTGCTGGAAAATTGATCCCGGAAAGACGAGCAGCAATTCCCCGCGGGCGTCGCTCGGCGTCGAAGCGTCGGGAACATATCTTTCGGGGTATGGGAAGTAGATTTGGGAGGCCTGGGCGCCGTATTTGTCGATGATCGCGCGCACATCCGCATAGGCGCCGACGACTCCGATCCCAAGGCACGGCCCCCGGTTACAAGCCCGTTCCCCAATCCAGTATCGATCTTGAATCCACTTCGAGCGAGACCCCGTTTCGTGGCCGAGGGACCGGTCGAGGTAGCCATGTTCTTCCAGATACTGTGGGTAGAGGCTCGACAGGCCAGTGCCATCAGCTAGGAAGCGTCCCGCGGCGGAGTAAAGGGCAGCAAATGTATCGGCATAACTCGCGCGGTACAGCGCCTCGTATTCGGCAAGTTCCACTGGCACATTGACGCTTCGGAATGCTGCCGATTGTGCATCCAACTCACAAATCCCGTTCTGGACTCCATTTTGACTGAGCCACTGCCGGATGCGGTACTCGTACTCAGCCCCCGTCGGGACCAGCGTGAATGCCACGTCCGGAGCGAATCCCGAGTAGCCGTTCACCGTCGGGATACCGAGCTTCATCGAAATCATCATCGCGTCAAGTTGATAGTAGCCAACCGGCAAGTCGGTTGAGCCGGGATTGCTGATGAAGAATGCCTGGCAATCGATGGTTGGCTGTTGATACCGGGCCAGAGCCGCCAGCTGTTGGGACTTGTCAAGGCGATAGGGGGAGCCGTTTAGCTGCTCGACAACCAGGGCAACGCCCAGCAACATCATCCCTCCGGCAACGTACTGATTCCGGCGTGGGCCAAAGCCGTGCAACGACCGATACCATTCATTCAGGCCGTAGACGACCGCCGTAACGGCCAGCATGTCAAAGACGATCAAGTATCTGCCCAGCGCCCGCAGGGCGGATGCGCCGGGCACAAATCTGTATATCGGATACCAGAGCGAGATGCCGTGAACCCGGACCGTAAGCGCGAGGATGACTAGGGCCGTCGTCGACAGCAGGAACATCGTACGGGCGCGCTCGTTCGGAGCGGGGACGGTTCCTTTGAGCCGGGCAATCAGCTCCTTCAAATAGAACGCCGCGAACAACACCAGCACGATCAGCGGCGAACCCATCTGGAGTTCCACGTTGCCGAACTTGAAACCCGCCGATCGAAGAACCGGCGACCAAAGGTAGTTCTGAGCCGAGACGTTGATGACGTCCCTTGGGCTAGGGGTGAATTCAAGCACCAGATCGAAGCCTCGTTTTGCGTCGGAGATCACGAGCGGCGCGTACGTAATGGCGAAGGGCACGAGCGATAGCAGCAGCAGCAACGAGCATAGAACCAACTGCCACCGCTGAGAGATGACGAAATCGCGGACATTGACCAGCGTGGTCGCCGCGCCTTTGCGGAGTACCGATGCAGACAGCACGACGACGCCAAACAAACCCAATGTGAAAAGGAAGAACCACGCCGGGTAGTAGCTCGTGAAGAAAAGGGCGCCCAACACGATGCCAAATGCCGCCAGGCTGGCCCACGCGATCCAGCGCCGTTTGTCGCCCATGCGGGCATAGAGGACGAGCAGTCCGATCAGGATAGGGATACGCGTTGAAGGCTGTCAGCTTGCCGATCTGAGCCTGCTGCTGGAGTGCATTCAGACACGTTAGCAGGACCGCTCCGAGGACGGCGAACCCCGTGCTCAGGTTGAGCGCCCGCCGCAGAAGCACCAGCCAGGCCGTGTATCCGAGAACCGTCATGAAGCCGAACAACAGTTGATAACTCGTGAAGTAGTCGAATCCGACGAGCCTGAAGGCGGCATAGGGCACCGCAAACAGAATGAGCCCGTCGGCATAGCCCAGGGCAAGTTTGTCGGGATAGAACATGTTGAGGAGAAGGGGAGGCTCGTTCCCTTTGAAAGCGCTGAACCAGTGCTCGAGGGTGAAGATCACGAGGCGCGTATCACCGCGGTCACCCGGCACCAGATTGAAGTCCGGATAGAACCAATGATGGTTGATCACGAGTGCCAGGAGCAAACCAAGAACCGCGGCGGCTCCAAGATAGCCGGCTGCTCGCCCCGGCGCTGATTTCATTGCGAATCCTCGGGCTGGTCCGAATTGCGGTAAGGCGGTGTGCTGGGATCGCAATTCTGGCGGATGTCCCCCGCCCGCCGTCGGCATCTCACGGTGCCGTTCTCCATCGTGTGATGAGCATGTCCACTTGGATTCGCACGCGGGCGTCCGCATCGGCAACCGCCCACTTCGAGCGAACTTCCTTCCACACGCTTTCCTCGATGCCAAGCCAGTCTGTCCATTCCTCTTCGACGTACTTCTGCATCTCGGCCGGCGAGTCCCAGTAGTAGTGAAAAGGAAAAACCTCCTGCTGCTCGCGGACCAGCAGGCCCTGCGCCGTGGCGTCGGCCATGGCCTGGTTGGCTGCGGCGTCATCCGCCAGGCCTTCCGGCAAGTCGCTGACCAGACCCGCCTCGCACGCGACCGCGCCTCGACACCACCTCCACCGGCCAGTTGCCGGTCAGCGGCCGCAGGTCGATCAACACGCCGTTGCGAATCAACACCCGGCAAATTTCCCGAAGGGCATGGACCATGCCCTCATGCTCAATTCATCAGAAGGACCAAGCCAGGACCGCCATATCAAACGTCGCGCTCCGGAACGGCAGCGCCGTGGAGGTGGCTTGGGCAAAGAGCACGGAGCCCTGCAGGTCGGAGGGCCGTTCGATGAAGGCGACGCGGAGATCGTCGCGCGCCACGTCCACGCCGACCACCTGACGCGCAGCCCGCGCGTAACGCCACGTAAGACGTCCGTCTCCGGAGCCCACCTCCAGCACGCGCTGGCCCGCAAACTGCGCGTAGCGGTTCAGGTAAGCAAGCTCTTTCTTCTCGGGGTCTTTGTCTACGGTCATGTCAGCCTATTTTGGCGGCAAAGAACGCGCGAATTTCACACCCCGGCGGATCCAGCCCTGCAGGGCCTCTTTGGTGGCATAGCCGCGCGGCTCCACAACGATCCATCCGGTCATGGGCCGGCCCGTCATGTCAAACACCTTCACGTGCGGCTTCTTTAAGGCCGCCTCATACTCGGCGGCTCCAAGACGAACGATCAGATCGTCGGCGTGCAACCCGCAGGCCATGTTGCCGTTGAGCAGAAATCCGATACCCCCAAACATCTTCTTTTCCTCGAGCCCAGGCGTTCGATGCAATTCCAGACGCATGCGCTTTGCCAAGTCCTCACTATATGCCATTAATCCTCTCCGCTCACGCCACGTGCAGCACTTTTGCGCCACGGATCTTGCCCTGCTTCACCTCGAGCAGCGCGCGGTTGGCATCCTTCAGGTCGAAGTCCTCGAATTCGGGCTTGATCCCGGCCTCGGCGGCCAGTTGCAGGAATTCCCTGACGTCCTTTCGGGTAACGTTGGCAACGCTCTTGATCTCCTTTTCCATCCACAACTGCGTGGGGAAATCGAGCTTCAGGAGCTCCTGCTTATCGATTTCTTCTTTACGGATGGCGTTGATGACGAGGCGACCGCCGGGAGCCAGGTGCTTCAACGCCTCGGAGATCGGCTTCCATACGGGGGTGGCGTCGATGATCGCCATCAGCTCCGACGGCGGCGCGGCGTCAATGGCTCCGGCCCAGGCGGCGCCGATCTGGAGCGCAAGTTCCCGCTCCTGCGCGTTTCGGCTGAAGACAAAGACGGCGGAACGCGGGTACTTGTGCAGGGCGGTCTTCAACACCAGGTGGTTGGAGGCTCCAAAACCCATTAGCCCCAAGCTGCCACCGTCTTGAAGATTTGCGAGGCGGAGCGCCCGGTAGCCAACCGCGCCCGCGCAAAGAAGAGGAGCCGCTTCAGAATCCGATAAGGACTCGGGAATGGGATAGGCAAAATCATGTCCGACCTTCATGTACTGGGCGTAACCGCCGTCGGCGTCCCGGCCGGTAGCACGGAATTGTTCGCAAAGGTTCTCGTTTCCGGCGAGGCAATACGCACATTCGCCGCAGGCCGAATTGATCCAGGCGACGCCCACCCGCTGGCCGCGACCCGGACCGGCCTCAACAACGCCGACGACCTGATGCCCGGGCACAACCGGAAGCTGGGGGGGAGGAGTGCGACCCTCGATCTCGTCAAGTTCGGTGTGGCAGACACCGCATGCGCTGACGCGGATCAGGATCTCACCGGGAGCCACATTTGGCTCCGGCAGGTCAGTCAACACCAGCGGTGTTTCGTTCTCCGACAGCGGGGCGAGGGCCCGCAGAAGCATCGCTTTCATAGTCTAGAGCACGTGAGGGATGAACATCTTGGTCTGTTGCATGTAGGTACGGTAGTCCTTTCCGAACACCCGCAGGCATTCACCTTCGTCAGCCCTGGCGCACAGAATTCAGACTGACCGTGGCCGCGGCGACCAGCGCGACGCCCAGCGCGGCGGGCGCCTTGAAGAAAATGCCCCAGGCCAGCAGAAGCAGCGAGCAGTATAGCGGATGGCGGATGTATCGGTAGACGCCGGCGCTTACGAGCTTCGTCGTCCGCTCGAAGCTCAGCAACTCCGCTTCGAGCCTCGCACTTGGATCGGCGTTCCCGAGCCGGCTGAGGGCATCCACGCCCAAAGCAAGTGGCACCAGGGCGGAAAGCAGCAAGACCCAGGAGATGATCTGGTTCCAGGAAAGCCAATTCTGGAACCAAACCGGGAGGTTGACCAATCCCAAGGCCAGGATCGCTTCCCAGGCGAAGAATTGGAAGAAGCCGTGCGAACGCGGCCGCAGGAGCGAGGCGCGCGAGATGTACCCCAACACAACCGAGCCCACGACGAAAACGGCAATGCGAAGTTCCAAGTCAACGCTCGGGGTAACTAGCCCGTGCCGAACTGGCGGTCGCCGGCGTCGCCAAGGCCGGGGACGATGTAGCCACGTTCATTCAGGTGATCGTCGATCGCGGCGAGGTGAATGGGCACGTCCGCATGGTTCTCCTGCATGTTCCGAACCCCTTCAGGCGCGCCGATGACTCCGACAAACTTGATGCGCTTCACCCCCCAGCGCTTCAGGACGCTGGCTGTGGCCACCGCCGAGCCGCCGGTGGCCAGCATCGGATCCAGGATCAAGCACACGGACACGCGCGGCTCGATGGGCAGCTTGTTGTAGTATTCGACCGGCTTGAGCGTCTGTTCGTCCCGATACATGCCAATGTGCCAGACCTCCGAAGAGGGCATCAGCTCCCAAACGCCTTCGACCATACCGAGACCCGCTCGCAGGATCGGCACCAATCCGATCTTTTCCTGGAGGTCGGAGCCGGCGGTCGTCGCCAGCGGCGTTTGCACCGGACGGGGCGTGGTCGCCAGGTCCAACGTGGCCTCGTACGCCAGCAAGGCGGCGATTTCACGCACCAACTCGCGGAAGCGCTTTGGATCGGTCCCCTTGTCGCGGAGCCGGGTCAGTTTGTGTGCCACCAGGGGATGACTGGACGCTATGACATTGGACATGCTGGCCTCCGCGACAGTTACTTTATTATAGCCCGCGGGTGATATTTGACCCGTGACTCCGGCACCCCGGCGAGTGTACACTGATTTTAGCGAGGTCAGCGTGCAGCTCAACGGTCTTCACATCCTGCTTACCTTCCAGTGCACTTTCGAGTGCGATCACTGTTTTGTGTGGGGGAGCCCTCGACAAACGGGCGTCATGGGCATCGACGCCATTGACATCGTTCTGGGGCAAGCCAAGGAAGCCGGCGTGGAGTGGATCTACTTCGAGGGTGGCGAGCCTTTCCTGTACTACGCGCCGCTTGTGCACGGCGTGCGCCGTGCGTCCGACATGGGCTTTGCGGTCGGGATCGTATCCAATGCCTACTGGGCGGTGTCCGTCGCTGACGCCGTCGAAGCGTTACAACCCCTGGTCGGACGCATCCAGGAACTGACGGTCAGCAGCGATCTGTTTCACTGCGAAAAGGTACTGGGAGAGGAACCGCAGAATGCGCTCGCCGCGGCGAAGCTGCTCAATATCCCGACGGGCATGATCAGCATCGCCCAACCGGGTGATGTCGCGCCGGACAGCCGGGGCCAACTCGAGGACGAGGCCGGGGTCTTGTTCCGCGGCCGGGCGGCGGAGGTGTTGGCGCCGACCAGGATGACACAGGCGTGGGAGCAATTCACGACATGCCCACACGAGGATTTGCGGGATCCTGGCCGTGTCCACGTCGACCCCTTCGGCAACCTCCACGTATGTCAGGGCCTGACGATCGGCAATGTGTTCCAGCGACCCCTCAAGGAAATCTGCGACAAATACGATGCGCAGCGGCATCCAATTTGCGGCTTGCTGCTGGATGGCGGTCCTGCGGCACTGGTCACGGAATACGGTCTGCCGCATCGTGAAGCCTACGCTGATGCGTGCCAGTTGTGCTATGAGGCCCGGCGTGCACTGCGCCCGCGTTTCCCCGACCTGCTGGGGCCGGATCAAATGTACGGGGTGTTCAAGTGAAAGGCAATGACCTTGGACGCCGTGGCGCTCCGTTCACCGCTTCAGTTGCTGATGGGCGACACCATGCGCGATCATCGCCACCGGCCGCAAGACGGGCCTTGAGATCACGACGACGGTCAATTTCTCCCGCGACTCGAGGGCGTGAGACCATGACGCGACCGTTCCGACTGCTGTGGGCCCTTCTAGTTTGCTGAGGGCGCGGGCAGGTCGAATCGGGTGACCTGTCCCTGGTTGGTGACGGCGTAAAGGCGGTTCTGGTCGTCCACGGCCAGACCAAATGCCACGCCCTTTTCGAGGGGAATACGGTTCAGATAGGTCCCGTCGGAATCGAATACCTGGACGTCCAGGAAGTCGCTCACGTAGATCCTTCCGTAACCATCCACTGCAATAGCGCGCGGCGAGGTGAATTTCCCGGGTTCACTGCCAGCGCTTCCCTTGGCTTCGCCACCGAACTGGTCCACGTACGTCCCTTGCGGGTTGTACTTCAACACCAGGTAGTGAAAGCCCCCAACGATGTACATGTTCCCGAGACCGTCTGCGGCTACATGACTGTCGATGTCGATGTCGCCGGTGACCTTGGCAAAAGTGTCCGGGATCTCCAGATCGACGGTCCCGTCGGGTGCAAGGCGGACGATCAACTCGGAGCCGGAAATCGCATAGAGCTTTCCGTCGCCGCCCATCGTAACGGACTGGTAGTGATGGTCGCTGTCACCGAACTGGTCGAGCTCGTTTCCGGCGGCGTCGTAGACGAAGATCTTCAGATTGCGGGCCACGTAGATCCGGCCATCGCGACCGACGGTCATGCTGGTCACGTAGACTTTTGAGCCGTCCACGCTAAGCGTAAAGGCAGACTGAAACTTACCCGCGGAATCAAAGGTCTGGACGCGGCCGTCCTCGAAGTCTGCCACGCTGATGTTGCCGTTTGCGTCGACGCCGATCGAGCGCGGGTCCTGAAACATGCCTGCGCCAATGCCCTCGCCACCAAAGCTAAGGCTCTGCTTGGCGAAGCCAACAGGGACGAGAGAGCCCGTCAAAGAACTGCCCTTGTACAGGTAGAGCGCTCCGGCCACCAGGCCGACGATGACAACGGCAACGACGGCTATGATGCCCGTCAGCACGCCGCAGCCGCCGCCCTTGCTTTGGCTGGTCCCACTCTCGAAGGCCGCTGACGAGACAGACGCGCCGCTCCCCGACGAGGCGAAGCCCGGGCGGGGTTGTCCCCAAGTCACTCCGGCCTGCCCCGGCGTGAGGCTCACCGCATGGCCGGCAGCCATGGCCTCGATCGCAGCGACGGCATCGGCGTGCTCCATACCGGTGATCTGGCTGTAGATCGCGGCCGCCTCGTCCACCCGCCCTTCCTTCGCCAGCGCGATCGCCTGCGGCAGCTGCATGGCATTGCCGACGATCTTGTTCATGTCGAGGCCTTGCAGCCCGAAATCGAAGATCTGTCCCATCGTGGGGCCGGAACTCTTGGCCGGCGTGCGTAATGACTCAGGGATGATGACGGTTGCACCGCAGTACGAGCACTTCATGGTGAGTGTGCCCGCCTCTGGTTCCAACGGCGCGCCACACTCAGGACATTTGAACGCTCGCACGGACGGATTAGTGCTCATGCTGCTGCCTCCCTAACCGGATAATTTCGGCAAGCATACTCTAATAACCACGTATTGCGAATGGCGCGTGCCCTCGATATTGGTCCTCTAAGTATTGCCCCGTGTGGGAACCTAATCAGCCCGATAGAGGTGATGCGCCTGAATGTAGTCGTACACCGGCGGGAGCAGAAAGTAGCGAAATGGAAGGCCCTTCAGGGCTCGCTCGCGGATGCCGTGAGAGGCGATTTCGAGCAGAGGCGCATCGACGAAGCGCACTTTGGCGGTCAGGCCGGGGAGCTGGCGTTCCAGGGCCTCAAGATCAATGGCATCAACCGGTCTTCGCATGACGCCGATTTCAGCACATCGCGCGATGAGCCCTGCAGGTTCGTGCCAGGACGGGAGGTCGTGCAGCGAGTCTCCGCCGAGCACGAGGATGAGTTCAGCACCCGGATTGCTGAGAGCCAGCAATCGCAGCGTGTCGGCAGTGTAATGGGGGCCCGGGCGGTCCATGTCCACCGGGGAGAGCTCAAAGCCGGGCTGGTCGTGCACTTGCAGCTTGAGCATCGCCAACCGATCTTCGACGGGGCTGATGGACACCTTGCTCTTGTGAGGCGGGACCGCGGTCAGCACCCATAGGACCCGGGCCAACCCCAGCTGCGCCTGAGCCTCCGCTGCCAGGATCAGATGTCCCAGGTGAGGGGGATCGAAGGTTCCCCCGAAGACGCCGATGCGCTCAACCATCGCGCAGAGTATATCCGAACAACCCTCCCTACCGAGCTGCGAGGCAGAGAGAACGACGATGATGGGACGCCGACTTCTTTGGTCGGATTTGCGCGCTATAATTTGTGCATGCCCGCTCGAACACAACGCTCGCGTTACGACGAGCTAAAAAGTCAAATCAATTTCCACAACTATCGTTACCACGTCCTCGACGCGCCTGTCGTGAGCGACGCTGAATACGATGCCCTCCTGATCGAGCTCCGGAAAATCGAGGCGGACCATCCGGATTGGGTCACCTCGGATTCACCCACCCAGCGGGCGGGGTCCGCGCCCGCCGACCGTTTTGAGAAGGTGCGCCACCCGGCGTCCGTGCTATCGCTTGCCAACGCGTTTGGCGCTGCCGACGCGCGTGCCTGGTATGACCGGGTGCGGAAGCTGGATGCGCGCGTGGCTTCCGCGAGCTTCGTGGTCGAGCCGAAGATCGATGGTCTATCTGTCGTGCTGCACTACCGGGATGGTGTGTTTTTGCAGGGCGCCACTCGCGGCGACGGGGAAGTCGGCGAAGATATCACCGGTAATCTGCGTACGCTGAAGTCGATCCCATTGCGCGTACCTCTCACGCCGGCGAAGGGACTGCGGGTTCCGCCTGTCCTGGTCGTGCGCGGGGAAGCATTCATCCCTGTCAAGGACTTCGAAAACCTGAACAAGCAATTGGAGGAGGCGGGCCAGAGGACCTACGTGAATCCGCGCAACACGGCCGCCGGCTCATTGCGGCAGTTGGATCCGGCGCTGACGGCTTCTCGCCCATTGACCCTGCTGGTTTACCAAGTGCTCTACTCCGAAGGTGCCGGCGTGCCATCCTCGCAGTGGGAGCTACTCGAGTATCTGCGCGCCCTGGGCTTCCCGGTGACGGATGCCGCCAGGCGCTTCCACGACGTCGATTCCGCCATAGCGTATGCGGAGTCGTGGGACCAGCGCCGTGACGAATTGAGCTATGAGGCCGACGGCATGGTCATCAAGATCGATGACCTGCCACTGGCGGCCAATCTTGGGTTTGTGGGCAAGGACCCGCGCGGAGCCATCGCCTTCAAGTTCCCGGCGCGTGAGGTGACGACACGGCTCACCGATATCCGCGTCAGCGTGGGCCGCACCGGGGTCCTGGTCCCCAACGCGGTGCTGGAGGCGGTGGAGATCGGCGGCGTCGTGGTCGAGCATGCCACGCTTCATAATTTCGACTTCATCGCGGAAAAGGATATTCGCGTGGGAGATCGCGTGCTCCTGAAACGCGCCGGCGAGGTGATCCCCTATGTGATCGGTCCGGTCGTGGATGCGCGCACAGGCCGCGAGAAGAAGTATGTCCCACCCAAGAAGTGCCCCGACTGCGGGCAGCCTGTGGAGCACTTCGAGGGGGAAGTGGCATGGTATTGCGTGAATGCCGCCTGTCCCGCGCAGGTGGCTCGCAACGTGGAGCATTTCGCATCACGCGGCTCGATGGACATTGTCGGCATGGGCGGCAAGATCGTTGAGAAGCTGATCGAGTCCGGGGCGGTCAGAGACATGGCGGACCTGTACAGCCTGGACCGCGAGGCGGTCTTGCAGGCACTCACCAAGAAGGACCGCAAGACCGACAAGGAACCGCCGGGCAAGATTGCCGACAACTTGTTGGCCTCGATCGAGGCGTCGAAAGGCCGTCCATTGAATCGGCTAATCACGGCGCTGGGAATTCGCGGCGTGGGGGAGGTGCTGGCAGCGGATCTGTCACGGGCGTTCGCAGACCTGGATGCGCTCTCTTCGGCTTCTGTGGAAGACCTGATGCGGATCGAAGGCGTCGGTCCAAACATCGCCGAGGCCGTTGTCGACTGGTTTGCCAGACCGGACAATCGCAAGATACTCCGCAAATTGAAAAAGGTGGAAGTGTGGCCCGAGGGCATATCAGGTCAACGACGGACCGAAGGTCCGTTCAGCGGCCAGACCTTCGTGGTGACCGGCACACTGCCGGGATTCAGCCGCGAGGGTGCCAAAGCGTTCATTGAAGAGCACGGCGGCAAGGTTTCCGACAGCGTAAGTCGCAAGACGGACTATTTGGTGCTGGGCGCCGAGCCGGGCTCCAAACTACAGAAGGCGACCTCGCTGGGGGTCAAGACCCTCGACGAAGCCCAGTTGCGGCGATTGGCGCAAAAGTAGCGACTCTGCACTCATGGGGTCCAAGATTGTCGGCCTGAGATCTCAACACAGGGTTGGATGAAGATGCCCAATTTCTGGCTGAACTTATCAGGAGAATAGATGAGATTTACCGGGGATGATGCGATTGCACGACGAGTCCAAGCGTTTGCCGCGCGCCTGGCCACGGCCAAAGCCAACGACCAGTATTTTTACAATCAGCCGGTACAGGAGCTCCACGGCGGAGCCAAGGTGCTCGTGGGAGGCCGCGAGATGGGGATGTATGCCTCGTACAGCTACCTTGGCCTGATCGGTCACCCGCGCATCAACGACGCCGCGGTTCGTGCCGTTCAGAAATTCGGCACCGCTACACACGGCGTCCGCTCGTTGGCCGGCACTCTGACGTTGCACGACGAGCTCGAGGCAACCATTGCGAACTTCAAGCATGCGAAGGCCGCCATTACATTTACTTCAGGATACGTTACCAACCTGACTGTCATCTCCGCCATGGTGGGGCGCGGCGACTACGTCCTGTCCGACAAGCTGAATCACGCCTCCATCGTCGACGGGTGTCTGATGTCGGGCGCGGAATTCCGCCGGTTCAAGCACAATGATATGCAGGATTTGGAGAACCGGCTGCAGCATGTTCCGGACGGCGCCGCCAAACTGGTCATTGCAGACGCCGTATTTTCCATGGACGGCGACGTAATCGACCTGCCACACGTCGCGGAGCTGTGTAAGCGCTACCGCGCATATCTGATGCTGGACGAGGCGCACTCGCTGGGTGTGCTGGGCGCGACGGGCCGCGGGGTGGAGGAGCACTTCGCCCTCGACAACGTCGTGGACCTCAAGATGGGCACGCTCAGCAAGACGATCCCGTCGGTGGGGGGCTACGTCGCTGGAAGCCAGGACTTGATCGACTATCTGCGGCACGTCAGCCGGGCGTACATATTCTCTGCGGCCCTGGCGCCCGCGCAGGCCGCCGCGGCCAATGAGGCTTTCAAGGTGATCCTGGATGAGCCGGAGCGGCTCGTGAGGCTGAATCGCAACACCCGTCTCTTCATCGACGGCTTGAAATCGTCTGGCTTTGACACCCTTTCAACCAGCACCGCGATCGTGCCGGTGCTGTGTGGCTCGGACGAACGCGCCTTTGCGATGACGCGCGAGGCGCAGCATCGCAACGTCTTCGTGCTGCCGGTGGTATCCCCTGCGGTGCCCGAGGGACTGGCGCGGCTCAGGGCGACGATCACCGCCGCGCATGAACCTGCCGATATCGAGCATGCCATGGATATTATCGCTGCGGCGGGCAAGCAGATAGGCATTGTCTAGGAGTTGGGTCGCGAGGGCGCGCCGTGCACGGCGCCCAAAGTCGATTCCCGGGGCTCAATCAGGGTACCCATGAGTGTCGCCTGACTAACAGGATTTATACGCGATTCTGACCGTGCTGTCATGTGCGCGTCCTATAATCCGGACAGAATTTGGAGGTCCGAATGAAATGGTCATGGAAAATAGCCCGCCTTTGGGGCATTGAAGTGTACGTTCACGCGACTTTCCTGCTGATTGTTGGATGGGTTGCATTCAGCTATTGGACGCAGTTTCACACCCTCGGTGCCGTTGCAGGCGGCGTCATATTCATCCTGGCGCTGTTCGCTTGTGTGGTCCTTCACGAATACGGCCATGCGCTGATGGCACGCCGCTTCGGCGTCAAGACACGCGATATCACGCTTTACCCGATCGGCGGTGTGGCGCGTTTGGAACGGATTCCGGAAAAGCCGATAGAAGAGTTGTGGGTGGCCATTGCCGGTCCGGCGGTGAACGTCTTCATCGCCGCCGCGCTGGCGCTGTATGTCATCCCCACGACAGGTTTGGCCGGCATCACCAGTATCAGCATGATCTCCGGTGGATTCGCCGCCCGCTTGTTGGCGGTCAACGTCCTGTTGGTGGCCTTCAACCTGCTGCCGGCTTTCCCAATGGATGGCGGGCGCGTGCTGCGGGCGCTGCTGGCCATGCGGATGGATCACCTCCGGGCTACGCAGGTGGCCGCCACGATCGGGCAAGCCATGGCGTTTGGCTTCGGGATCATAGGATTGTTCTGGGATCCCTTCCTGCTGTTCATCGCGTTCTTCGTCTGGCTGGGCGCGGAGCAGGAGGCTAACATGGCCCGCATCAAGCATTCGCTCGGCGGGATCCCGGTGAGCCGCGCCATGCTGACGAACTTCAACACCTTGTCCACCACCGACACGCTTGCGCACGCCGTGGAACTGGTCCTGTCCGGTTCGCAACACGATTTCCCGGTAATCGAGAATGACCGCGTGGTGGGTGTCTTGGAGCGCGATACTTTGATCCGTGCGCTGGCCACGACGGGTCAGAATGAATCCGTCGCGCGCGTCATGCGGGCAGACGTGCCTGAGGTCGACACGCACGAGATGATCGAATTGGCGCTGAAGCGCCTCGAACAGAGTCACGCCAAGACGCTGCCGGTCACGCACGGCGGTCGGCTGGAGGGATTGATCACCTCTGAAAACATCACCGAGCTGTTGATGATCCGCTCCGCGGTGCGCGCCTCGCCCGGTGGCGCAGCCTACGGTGGAGCGACGCCGGAGCGGAGCTCCTCGGCTTCACTGCTGTAATGAACCGGCCGCTTGCCATCAAGGCAAGCGGCCGGTCGCTTAGTTAAGATTGCGGGCATCCAACCGCGCTTCCCGGTTCACAACCGTTTCCGGCGCTGCTCCGCCAGGCGGCGTTCGACCTCCTGGTTTGACAGCTTTTCAGCCTGCCGGGCAATCCACCAGGTGTTGCCTTGCGTGTCCTTCACGCCGGCTTCACGCGTCCCCCAGAAGTGATTCTTGGGCTCGGAGACAGACTCCGCATCCTGCGCCAGGGCGGCCTTGTAGGCCGCGTCCACATCCTGCACCCAGACGTATAGCATGCCGCCATACGCCTGATAGTGCTTGGATGTCCTGTCGATCATCACGACGGAGTTGCCAATGCGCGCCTCTGCATGCCAGACCTGTCCCTCGGGATTGCGGTGCTGTTCTCCGATCTCGGCCTGGAAAACAGTCTTGACGAAGGCCACTTCCTTCTCCACGTCCTCAACCACCAGGAACGGGGAGACCGTGCTGTGGCCTTCGGGTGCGGCAGCTGTCACTTCTTCTTTTCCTCATCGCTCAGAGATCCGATGGCCCGCAGCAGCCCCAGGAGCAGCACGCCGATTTTCAATCCTTCTCCGGCGGTCAGAGCCGTGCTGCGGCTGTCCCGTTCGGCGCGTCGATTGAGCAGCATGGCAGCCACCAGGCCCGTCGTCGCGCCCAACACCACTCCGAAGAATATGGTCCTGCCTGAGTTTTTCACGCCAATCACGTCCTTTCAGGTCCCTTGACGAGCCGGTCCCGGACGAATCCAGCGAGCGCACGCACTCCGGACGAGGGGCGCCGCAGCATGTCCGTGCCGCGTCTGATCGTGCTCTCGATGCGGTGCACAATTCTCTGTGTGCGCCCCGAATAAGGCGGAATGATCCCGATCAATCGCGATACCAGATAGATCAGCGCGGCGAGCACCGCCAACACTGCCACTTCGGCAACCATGGCCGGAATTACGAGCCACATGGTCGAGATCGCGGCCCAGCGGCCCACATCGCCGTTTCCCCCGAAAGTCGATATGCTGATCAACGCAATCAGGCCCAAGATCGCGATTGTCGCGAGCAGCACGGGCAACAAAATCTGCGTCCAAACCTGGCGACGGTGCAATCGATACGAAGGATGGACCGCCTTGGACGGCTTCGCTTGTGTCATTTCCGGTATTCTAACCCAGATTAGCTGACCTCCCTGCGCGCAGGCAATGGGGCACCGGTTTCACCGCGATTGCCTGCCGACTGTCGCCTGCCGGCCATGCAGGGACCCATACGCGCAAGAGCAGCCTGGCATCAAAATGCCGGGCTGCTCTTGTTGGACCGACCAGTGTTACCGTGATCGACGAGATGCTGCTGAGAATCCGCAGGTGCGGCGTCCGCGGTCAGAAGCGCTGTTGCGGGGGCTAGCGTCGATTCCTGAGGAACGTAGGGATGTCCAGATCGACCGGGCCGGTGTAAGCGGGAGGCGGAGTCACGGACTTCGCATCCGAGGCCTGGTGCGTTTCGGCGCTCACGCTAACGCTCTCCGAGGAGCGCAGGAACGGGCCGGAGGCAGGTTCGCTTCCAAGGAAACCCCGTTGATTCTCCACGCGGTTGGTGAGGCGCTCGAGGGCGCGTCTCGGCACGCCGGTGCGCTCAAAGCCTGTCGCGATGACCGTCACGCGCACCTCATCGGCCATATCGGGTTCGATAACCGCCCCGAAGATCATGTTGACATCCGGATGCGCCGTCTCGCGAATGATGGCGGCTGCTTGATTGACCTCGAAGAGCGTCAGGTTGGTGCCGCCGGTGACGTTGAAGAGCACGCCGCGGGCACCGTCGATGGTAATGTCCAGCAATTGGCTGGAAATCGCCTGCTCGGCGGCGGTCTTGGCGCGGTCCTCACCGGACCCGTGGCCAACAGCCATCAGCGCGGCCCCGCCTTCGGACATGATAGCGCGGACATCCGCGAAGTCCAGGTTGATCAAACCGGGCACGGTGATCAGCTCGGAAATGCCCTGGATGCCCTGGCGCAGGACCTCGTCCGCAATTCGGAAGGCCGAATTGAGACTGGATTTCTTGTCCGACAGCTGCAACAGCCGATCATTGGGGATCGAGATCAGCGTGTGCGCGTGCTCCTTCATCTTGGTGACGCCGGCTTCCGCCGCTTGGGACCGCCGTCCGCCCTCGAATGTGAAGGGCCGCGTGACGACCCCGATGGTCAGGGCGCCGCATTCCTTGGCGACCTGGGAGACGACGGGTGCCGCGCCGGTGCCCGTACCGCCGCCCATGCCCGCCGTGACGAAGACCATGTCCGCGCCCTTGAGCACGTTGTAGAGTTCGTCTGCCGATTCCTCGGCGGCCTTGCGGCCGACCTCGGGGTCGCCGCCTGCGCCCAGTCCCTTGGTGAGCTTGTCACCGAGACGGACGCGAATGGGCGCCTTGGAAAGGTTGAGGGCCTGCGCATCCGTGTTGGCGGCCACGAATTCCACGCCCAGGATGCCTTCCTCGATCATGCGGTTGACCGCATTCTGGCCACCGCCGCCCACGCCGATCACCTTGATGCGGGCGAAGGTCTCAACAGGTTGATGTTTTCTGGTCGAGTCCATTTGTTCCTCCATGAGTTTGTAAAGTTCGCCGGCGCTATCCCAGTCCTGGGGAACCTTGAGTCATTCTAGCATCCGGTTCCCGCAGGCCGCACAGCATAAATGACCGCTTTTGATGCCAATTAAGGTATGAATCGTTTGAGCACATTTTTGACGTCATCCAGCTTCATTAATGGCACTCCTTTCGTCCGCCGCGTGCGTTGCGGCTTGCCCGGATCGAGCTGGTGCTCGTGCATCGTGACCGCCCACTGCAGGAGACCCACGCTCGTGGAATAGGCCGGCGAGTTCAGCCGATCGACCAGACCCACCAGCTTTTCCGGCCTGGCGGTACGCACCGGCATTCCAAGTACTTCGCTGGCATTGCGGCGGATGCCAGGCAGGGCGCTTGTGCCCCCGGTCAAGACCATGCCCGCGGGTAGCAGGCCATCGTAGCCGGAGCGCTTGACCTCCTGGAGAATCAGCCCGAAGATCTCGGCTGTACGAGCCTCGATGATGTGCGCCAGGTCCTGGCGGTTGATGCGCACCGGCTGTTCCTCGCCGAAGGGGCGCACGCTGAAATACTCCTCGGCTCCCACCTCGGCGCGCACGGCGTGGCCCTGCTGCTTCTTCATGTCTTCGGCCTGTGCGACGGGCAGCCGCAGCCCATGTGCGATGTCCTGTGTCAGGTGGTTGCCGCCCACTGCCAACACCATGGTGTGCCATACGTCGCCCTCCACATAGATTGCCAGGTCGGTTGTCCCGCCGCCGATATCGCACACGGCGACGCCCATTTGTCTTTCCTGATCCGTGAGCACCACTTCGCCGGATGCAAGCGGATTCAGGACAAAGGCCTGGGGCTCGATCCCGGCGGAGGTGACACAGTGACGCAGATTGTCGACGGTGGCGGCGCCGGCCGTGATGATGTGCGCCTCGGCCTCCAGGTGATAGCCGTGCATGCCCACGGGCGACCGGATGCCATCCTGCCCATCGACACTGAAGGTGCGCTGGACCACGTGAACGACCTCCCGGTCGTTGGGGATGGCGATGGTGCGCGCCTGATCGAGGGCGCGGGCCACGTCTGAAGCATCGATGATGCCCCCGGGAACCCCGACCGCGCCCCGGCTGTTCACGGAGGAAACGTGCCCGCCTGCCAGGCTGACCAGCGCGGAGGCGATTTCCAGCCCCGAGGTCTGTTCGGCGCGTTGAACCGAGCGGGTGATCGCCTGCGTGGCCTTGGTCAGGTCGACGATCACGCCCTTGCGGATGCCGTCCGAAGGTTCGATACCCACGCCAATGATCCGCACGGGCTTGTCGCCTTCGACGTGCCCGACCAGCGTGCAGACCTTGGTTGTGCCGACGTCGATGCCTACTACTATTTCGTCCATGCTATTGGGTCATCCTGTAGTAGGGGGCCGTTGGAAATTGGACGTTGATGAATGCCGGCGCCAGGCCTTCTGAGTTAAGCATGCGCACCAGCGCTTGATAAACTTGCAGCCGCAATGCCATTTCGCGTGCCCCGATTCCGAAATATGCCTGCCAGCCGCGCGGGTCCGTCCATCCCAGGCCGTAGTTGGGATCGAACAGGATGGTTGCGCCCGCCGGCGCCTGTGTGGCCAGCGTCTTGATCGAGTTGACCAGATCCGCCGAGAGATATGGCGCCGGCGAAAAGGCATCGGCGCCCGCGGCGTTGGACGGCTTTGGGGAAGCGTCCGCCTTCACCGTAATGAGGCCGCTGACTGTGCCGCGTGGACGGAAGGCCACTCCGCTGTCGTCGATCCAGGTGTAGCCATCTCCCTGTTGCCAGATGATCTCGGGCTTGCGCTCTGTGACCGTCACAGACACATCGTTGGGAAGACCCACGGACACATGCGCGGAGGTAAGCTCGGGAAAATTGCTGCGCAAGCGGGTCTCCAGCTCCCGTGGGGTCAGGGAGAAAATCCATTGCCCGTCGCTCCCCATGACGGCGCCGATTTCACCGGCGGTGATCCCCTCGTTGCCGACAACCCGCACCGCCGCGGCGCGGAATAGCGGCAGATTCCAGGTCATGTACAGCGCCGTCCCGAGGCACAGGCTGAGGGCCAGCGAAACCAGGCGCCACTGAACCTGCTGGCTGCTAAACCGGATGCTGGGCAGGTGCACTTCGATACCCGGCATCTTAATCGCCGGCCTCGGCCGCCGTTTGACCCGGCTGGGCGTGGCCCGCACGGGACCGCTGGTCATCGGCATGCGGCGCGCCGTGATGGGTGCCTGCGGACGTGTGGCGAGAATCGTGGATTCGGACACACGCTTCTGCGCATGCTCCTGCCGCCGATTGCGGACCACATCCGCCCGTCGCCGCTCTGCCGCTTTGCTCACCCGCGACTCCGAAAAGAATGACTGGTGCGGTCCCGCTCGCTCTTGCGCTGCATAGCCAGTTCGATCAGCCGGTCGACCAGGGCCGCATACGGCATGCCGCTGGCATCCCACAGCTTGGGATACATGCTGATCTTCGTGAACCCCGGGATCGTATTGACTTCATTAAGGTAGACCGCGCCCGAATTCGGCATCGAGCAGGAAGTCCACCCGCGCCATGCCGGCGGCGTCGATGGCCTTGAATGCCCGGACAGCCATGTCCTGGATCCGGGCGGCGATTTCCGGATCCAGAGGGGCGGGGATCAGCAGGCCGGACGTGCCATCCACGTACTTGGCCTCATACGAATAGAACTCACGGCTGGGGATGACTTCGCCTGGAAGAGACGCCCGTGGATCATCGTTACCAAGCACGCTCACTTCGATCTCGCGCGCGTGGCCAATGCCGTGCTCGACGAGCAACCGCCGGTCATAAAGCGCGGCTTCCATCAGGCCCTCTTGCAGGTCGGAACGCGTATTGCACTTCGTGATTCCCACGGACGAACCGAGGTTGGCCGGCTTGGTGAAGATGGGATAGTCGCTCATGGCTTCGGCGTGGGCGATCACGGCGTTGATGTCCTTCTCCACCTCGGCGCGCAGGACCAGCATCGAGTCAATGACCGGAATCCCGTGCGTCCGCATCACATCCTTGAAGAGGGCTTTGTCCATGCCCACCGAAGATCCCAGTACACCGGCGCCCACGTAGCCCGCGGCCGCCATTTCAAAGAGACCCTGGATGGTGCCGTCCTCCCCAAAGGTGCCGTGCAGCAGCGGGAAGAAGATGTCGATGTCGGACAGCTTCACCAACGTCTTTTCCCGCACCGCATAGAGGCCCGCCTGCGAAGGATCTGGCAACACGACGGCAGGTTCGAGTCCGGTCGTGGTCCCGGCCTGAAGCTTCTCCAGAACGTCGTCGCCCGTGAACCACTGACCGGTCGGGGCGATGCCGATCTGCCGCACCTCGTACTTTGCGGGATCCAGAACGGATAGCACGGAACTGGCAGACATCAGCGACACCTCATGCTCGCCCGAACGTCCACCGAAGATCAATCCGATTTGCAGCTTCTTCTTCATCATCATCGAATGTTCACCATGCGCCTCTTGCGACCTATTCTCCGAACAGCTCGATCTCGAGCTCCAGTTCCACGCCCAGACGATCTCGTACGGTCGATTGCACCAAGTGAATCAAGGCCTCTACATCGGCGGCCGTGGCACGACCGTGATTGACGAAGAAGTTGGCGTGCACCGGGCTGACTTCCACATTGCCGAGGACGCCTCCCTTTGAGACCGGCAGCCTCGATCAGCCGCCCCGCCTTGTCTCCTGCGGATCTTGAACATGGAGCCCATGGAGGCGCCAGGCGGCTGCGTGGACTTGCGCTGCTCGCCATTTTCCGCCATCTTCGCCCTGATGGATTCTTCAGTCGATACTGCCAATTTCAATTCCGCGGCCAGCACCACTCCCTGAGTCTCATTGCGCTTTAGCACGCTTGTGCGGTAGCCGTATCCAAGCGCATCAACACTCCATCGTTCCCGACCGGAGCGCGTGAGTATGTCCGCCCACGTCAGGCTGCCGCCATGTCTCCGCCGAACGCGCCGGCATTGCCGTAAACCGCGCCGCCGATCGTTCCGGGCACGGTGGCGGCCCACTCCAGGCCCGCGAGGCCTTTCGGAGCGCAGCGGTTGGCGAGGTCGCTGAAATTACGCCGGATTCCGCCGAGACGGAAGGAGGCTGGCCTTCACGAAAACGCACGGCTTTCGCCAGGTTCAGAACCGTAACGCCGCGCACGCCCATGTCGCGGATCAGGACGTTCGAGCCGCCGCCGAGCATGGCCATTCCGACCCTGCTGCCAAAGCCACGAAACGATCTCGCAGGGCGTCAGATGAGGCCGCCGTATGAGAATATCCGCCGGGCCCCCGATGCGTGCCGACGTGAGCGGGGCGAGGGGGACATTGGCTTGCGCCGCCTCTCCGAAACGCGTGCGTGCCAGGCGCATCAGGACACCCGTGCCCATGGCTCCCTGGCCGCTGCCGCCGCGTCTTTCCGAAGATTGCGCGGCTCACCCTGATCCCGATCTCTGCATCAGCCAATGACATGAACAGGCTCAGAAATCCCTTTGAGGACCTCGATCAGCTTGCGGACCACACTTTCCGTATCCAGCGGCTTTTGAAGCCCACCCTGGCTGCACACGTCTTCGCGGCCCGTGCGCAGTTCCTTGCTCACCGGCAGCCTGTTC
>CAVZIZ010000019.1:0-126459 GCA_963775435.1 uncultured Chloroflexia bacterium | reverse complement strand
AAGCGATTATAAGTCGCCTGCGCTAACCACTGCGCCATGGGCCCTTGTGTGTCATGTGCCATGTGTCAAGTGTCACGTAACGTGGCACCTGGCACTTGAAACCTGTCCCTCATTTCTGATGAAGAGAGCGGGAGACGGGATTCGAACCCGCGAATATCAGCTTGGAAGGCTGACGCCTTACCACTTGGCGACTCCCGCAGCGTAGCGATTCTACCGTGACGAGGGGGCAGGGTCAAGCAAGCTTGACCGGCCCTCCCTTGTGCATTAGAATCCCTTGCCTATGCTCCTGTAGCTCAGCGGATTAGAGCGTTTGGTTGCGGACCAAAAGGTCGCGTGTTCGAATCGCGCCAGGAGCGCCATCGATTTTCCCGAAGCGGTACGTGCCGCTTCTTTTCTTGCCCCAAGCCGCCCTGGGGCGGAATTGAGCAGCCATGCCAAAGACAACGAAACCCCAAATCCTCCTGACCAACGATGACGGCATCCAATCGCCGGGCCTGTGGGCTGCGGCTGCCGCCCTGGCTTCCATCGGCCGCGTGACCGTCGCCGCGCCGCAGGAGCAATCCTCCGGCATGGGTCGCAGCCTGCCCAGCACGTCGAGCGGCATCATCGTCGAGCAGAAACTGCGCGTAAACGGCCAGGAATGGGTCGTGTACGCGGTCAACGGCTCCCCGGCGCAGGCCGTGCAGCACGGCGTGCTCGAGATCATGCCCAAGAAACCGAACCTGGTGGTCTCGGGGATCAACTACGGCGAGAACGTCGGCCTCGGCACGACCATCTCCGGGACGGTGGGTGCGGCCATGGAGGCCGCCTCGCTGGGCATCCCGGCGCTGGCCATGTCACTGGAGGCGGCCCAGGAGTACCATCATTCGTATTCCCAGGAGATCGATTTCACGGCTGCGGCGCATTTCACCGCTTTCTTCGGCCGCATCCTGCTGGCCAAGAAGCTGCCGGAAGATGTGCATTTGCTGAAAGTCGATGTCCCTTCGGACGCCACGCGCAAGACCGACTGGCTCGTCACGCGCGTCGCGCGTCAAGGCTACTATGAACCACTGCCTCCCCAGCGCCAATCCTGGAACGTGGCCGCGCGCCTGGGCTACAAGGAGGTCGCGATACTGGATGGGGAGGACGAGGACAGCGACGTGGTCGTGCTGCGCAAGCACCACAAGATCGCGGTCACGCCCATCAGCCTGGACATGACCTCGCGCGTCGACCTGTCCGCTCTGGAGAAGAGCCTCCGGCACTAGCTTTACGGTCGCATGCCAACGAAAAAAGAACGGGAAGCGTGTTGCTTCCCGTTCTCCTGTGTAAGGCTTGTCGGTGCCTGGAAACAGAATCGTCTAGGCGACGGCCTGGATGTGCGGATTGATCTTTGATACGAGCTTGTCCTTCGGCTGATAGCCCGTCACGCGTTCCTTGATCTCCCCGCCCTTGAACAGCATCAGCGTCGGGATGCCCATCACGCCGTACTTCATCAGGATATTCGGATTGGCGTCGGCGTCGAGCTTGACCACCTTCACCTTGCCGTCCCAGTCCTGAGCCAATTGCTTGACGATCGGCTCGACCATCCGGCACGGCTGGCACCACACCGCGGTAAAGTCCACCAGCACAGGGTCTGCGGCGTTCAATACTTCGCTCTGGAAGTCTGCTTCGGTCACATATTTCACTTCGGTCATTTTTCCTCCACCGAGCACATAGACGCCCTGTGTGCGGATTGTATTACCTTTTCAGCCTGCCGCCGCGTACAACCGCTCGACGAACCTGAGGCGCGGTCGCCGCGCGGTTTTCCTCATGATACAATCCAAACCGCTTTTTGGAAGCCCGGGCGCGTAGCTCAACGGCAGAGCAGTGGCCTTTTAAGCCATTGGTTGAGAGTTCGAATCTCTCCGCGCTCACTATCTTGCCGCCTGTCTTGGGCGGCTATTTTGTTCTCTTGGCGGTTCCGCGACCAAGGGCAGCTTGCATCCCATGGATCATGGCGGCCAGCCGCTGTCGACTTTCGTCCGCCAGCGACAACGTCAGCCCGAACGTTATCAGAATCACGGTGATGAAGAAGAAGAGCGCCTCTTCAACCGGGAGCATGCCGAGCAGGATGCCCGTGGACTGATAAGGATCGATCGCCCAGATGCCCGCGGCGATGGCCTGGGCGTCGGCCAACGACAGATACAGGCCGAGCGGGATGATCACCGCCCCAACCAGTTTGCGATGATGCCATAGGATATCTGCACCAAAGGCGATCTGAATGATGATCGCAGGCAGCGCCCACGCCAGGATCAGCGAGAGATACACGCCCGGCCTCCAGCCGCTGAGCAACATGGCCACCGATGGCAGCCACATGAGGGCGCAGGCTACCGACGCCCAGACGCGCAGTCTGGTAGACGGCGAAAAACTCCCATCCCGAGTGATGCCGCGTGCAACGAAGCTCCACCAGGCCCCGACCAGGATGGCCTCGAGCACAAAGAACGTGTACTCTTCGAGCGGCACGTAGCCGAGCAATACGCCGGTGACCGCTCCCGAGCGATAGTGCCAGACTCCCGTTGCGACCAGGTAGTTGTCCCAGGGGGTCGTGTACAGGACGGCCAGCAGCACTTGGATCGCAACCGCCCAGCGCAGCGCCCTGGGATCCTGGCGGACGCCCGCGGACGCCGCATTTTCGCGACGTTCGCGCAATAGCCAGAATAGCCCTGCGATCGGCACGACCAGAAAGATCAGGAGAAATCCGAAGTAGCTCATGGTCGCTTATGGCTTGCGCTTCGTCACTCGCATGAAGACGCCCGGGCGCGGTTCGAGCGTGGCGCCCATGTGGGCATGCACCTTTCGGGGCATCAAATCGAATTGATGCGTCTGCAGCAGGCGGCCGAGTACCAGGCGGGCCTCTGCCTGTCCGTACGCGGCGCCGATGCAGGAACGCGGACCGCCGCCGAATGGCACGTAGGCAAATGGCGGCGTCTTGCGCCCGCCCGCAAAGCGCTCCGGGCAGAAGCGCTCGGGGTCGTCCCAGTATTCCGGATCCCGATGGGTCAAGTAGATGGAATAGAACATGCGCTCGCCGGCCGCGACGCGCTGTCCGTTGAACTCCATTTCCTCCGCGAGCATGCGGTTGCCAAGATGGATCGGCGGATACAGCCGCAGGCTCTCCTTGATGACGTGATCCAGCAGCGGCGGCTGCCATCCGGCGGACGAGGCAGGCGCGTCGTTGCCCAGGGCCTCCCGGATCTCAATCGTCAGTTGCTCCTTTATCTGCGGATCGCTGCCCAGCAGATAGAATGCCCACGCCAGCAGGGCGGTGGATGTATCGTGCCCGGCGATCAGCATGGTCAGCATCTGATCGCGGATTCGATCGTCGTCCAGACCCGCGTCGATGAGGTGTTGCAGCAGGTCAGCTCTGGCGGGTGCGCCGCGCCGTGTCCGGATAATTCCGAATAGATACTCATCCAGCTCCCGCATCGGCTTGCGGAAACCCGGCCGCGGGATGCCGCGCCACAGGATCCAGGCGCCCGGCGAGATGTACTCGATGGTCTTGAGCACCGGCTTCCAGATGCGCGGCAGATCGTCCCAGGCCTGGACGCCGAACAAGGTGTCCATCACGATCAGGAGGGCGATCTTGCGGCCTTCGACCAGCATGTCGACGACCTGTCCCTCCTGCCACGTCGCGCTGACCCGGTCTGTGTGGGTGATCATCGCCGGCGCGTAGTCAGGCAGCGTCGAGGGCCTCATATCCGGCTCCATCAGTCGGCGATAGTGATCGTGTTCTTCGCCATCGGTCACCAACACGCCGCGCCTCAACACCTCGGTGACGGGGTCCGGATTGCGCCAGCGGACTTTGTCGCGCTCGGTGACCAGGACCCTGCGGTTGGCCTCCGCTCCGCCGACGACGAATGGATGGAACGCCGGGAGTGGAATCTGAAACACCCGGCCGAGGCGCTCGTACAGCACCTTGAGCGGCCCAAGGAGCGATCGCTCGCGCAGCAGCGCCCGAAGCGCCTGCCTGCCGGTTTTGGAGTCAACTTTCTGCATCGGCATCTAGGCTTCGGACGGGGCGATCTGGTCTTCCGGAGTCATGTTCGCCCCGTTTACCTCGATGCTGAGGGCGCCGCTCCGCTCCACGCGTGCCGCGCCGGAGTTACCGGCATTGTCGCTGAGGCGCAAGAGTCCGTACCCACGAATACGCGTTCTGGCAAAGAGCGAGAGGGCAAGTTCGCTCGTAATGATGCCAGTGAGTTTGGCAGAGTAGTCCTGGTATCGGAACTGGAAGACCGAGGGCGCCGGCATGCCCAAGCCTCGCAGTCCGATCTTCGTCCCGGTGATTTCCTCATGGCCGTCGAAGGTGGCGCCATCCGGCATGCTCACGGAATGCGAGATCATGTAGTGCGGTGCCACAGCGTCCAGTTTCGCGGTGACCACGGCCCCTGTGGCAGGGTCCGGTTCGCTGCGCTGGTCTCCCTGCGTGTCGAACCGCGGCTGGTAGAAGGCGCGCCCAAAGGAGGTCGAGGCGGCAATGGCGTATGCAGCGATCTGTGCCAGTGCCCTAGCAGCCTCTCCATTGGATATCAAGCCCGGGACCGGCACAAGCCATGCAGTCTTGTGCATGCGCCGGACAACGTACCCCAACAGGCTGGTGCCTTCCGGCGGAAGCTCGTAGCGCAGCGTGTCTTTCAATATCATCATGTGGATCTCCCGGGCTTGGTCGCCCTGACCCGCCAATCCGGCAGGTTCAACTCGCTGCCTCCGGGGCCTCGCTCTCGCGGAGTCCCAGCGCAATGATGATCTCGTGCTTGTAGATCACTCTCCACACGTAGACGAGCAAGCCGGCCATCAACAGCGCGCCAAAGGCTCCGGGTGCCCAGGCGCCGACGCCCTGGAGAAGTGCGCCGCCTGCGACCGGTGCGATGATGCGCGTCGAGCTTTCGATCGCTGAGGAGAGTCCCAGGATCCCGCCTGTCTCTCGCGCATCCACGGCTTTGGTCAGGGTGGAGGACAGCAGGGTGTTCAGCAGTCCCCCCGAGAGCGCCATGGGCGCCAGGATGATCAGCACGGCCAGCACGGAGGAGGCCAGCGCCCAGCCTGCAAGGGAAATGGCCATCAGCCCTACGCATGCCGTGATCAATACATCGTCCCGGATGACGTTGCTGAGCTTGCCGACCAGGAAACCCTGTGTAATCACCGAAAGCACGCCCACGTAAGCCAGGATGTAGCCGGTGTTGGTGGCAGACAGACCAAACCTGGTCAGCGCATACAGGGAGAAGATCGTCTGGAGGATGGCGAAGGCGATGCCAAAGAAGAACCGCGTGATGAGGAGCGAGCCCGTAAACGGTCGCTGCAGCGCTGTCATCAATGCGCCCAGGGTCACGGCAGGACGCCGGTCCTCTTTCCGGCCGCGCTTCTCGGCAGGCAGCGACTCTGTGAGCCAGAAATAGATCAGGGCGAGATTGATCAAGGACAGTCCTGCTGCCGCGAATGCGGGGACGTCATAGCCCCACTGGCTGAGCACGCCGCCCGCAGCCGGACCGATGATGAAGCCCAGACCGAAGGCGGCGCCGATCATGCCGAGGCCTCGAGCACGATTCTTCGCGTCCGTGACGTCCGATATGTAGGCTTGGGCGATGGACAGGTTGCCGCCGGTCAAACCGTCGATGATTCGGCTGGCAAAGAGCATCCACAATGCGCCCGCAAATCCCAACAACAGGAATCCCAGAAATGTCCCCAGCACCGAGGCCAGCAGGATGGGGCGCCGGCCGTAGCGGTCCGATAGACGTCCGAGCAGCGGCGCGCCCACCAATTGTGCCGCAGCGTACGACGCGACCAGCAGCCCGGTCACGAATGCGGAGGCCCCGAAGCTCTCCGCGTAGTAGGGCAGCAGCGGGAGGATCAGGCTGAAACCGAGCAGGTCAATGAAAACGACCAGGATGATCGAAAAGAGCTGTTTCTTGTTCATCTACTTCCTTCAATAGCCCCGGCTTTCGCAGTCTCGTAGGCGAGCCGGGTGCGCCTAACCGCATTGCCGTGATCAACGATCGGCCGGGCCGGGTAACCGGGAACGGCCAATCCCTTCTCCCACGGCGCGTGGATGGCCTTGCCTGGCAGGCGGGCGAGTTCCGGGACCCAGCGTCTGATGTAGTCGCCATCCGGATCGAACCTCCGGCTCTGCAGGACCGGATTGAAGATTCGGAAATAGGGCGCCGCGTCCGTTCCGGTTCCGGCAGTCCACTGCCAGCCGCCATTATTGGAGCTCGGATCGCCATCGATTAGATTGGCCATGAACCACTTCTCACCCCAACGCCAATCGATCAGCAAGTCCTTCACCAGGTACGAAGCCGTGATCATGCGGGCCCGGTTGTGCATCCAGCCGGTCTCCGACAGCTGCCGCATCCCCGCATCGACAATCGGGACGCCCGTCCGGCCTGCCTTCCAGGCCTCGAATTCCGAGCGATCGTTGCGCCACGCAATTCGGGAGAGATCCTGACGGAAGGCGCTCTGGTGAACCGCCGGGTGGTGAAACATGATCTGCACGTAGAACTCGCGCCAGATCAACTCATTCAGCCACGTCTCCGCGCTGCGACGGGCTTGCTCGTGGTCGGCAACCAGCAATGCCTGGATGGCGGCGTGGACAACTGCCCTCATCGAAAGCATCCCAAAGCGCAAGTAAGGCGACAGCGCCGAAGTACCATCCACGTCCATCCGGTCGCGGTTCTGCGCGTAACGGTAGACGCGCTGACTGGCGAATTCCTCGAGCCGACGATGAGCCTCTGCTTCCCCAGCCGGAAAGTCCTCAGCGCCTCTTGATTTGGGGAGCTCTTCCGAGGGCAGCCCGGCCGGCATCTCGACGTGATCCGGCGCGGGTTGGACCGCCAGGCGTTCCGGCAGCAGCCTCTTCCAGGCCCGCGCGTACGGCGAGTAGATGATGTATGGGCTGCCGTCGCTTTTGGTCACCGCATTGGGTGGGTGGACGGCCAAGCCCGGCATCAGGCGCAGATCCAGTGCCTGTCCGACCGCCTGGTCGCGCCGTCGGGCATAGGGGGTGTAATCTTCCTCGGCGAAGACCGTGTCTGCCTGCGGCCTCATCCATCACTTGGGGCAGCACATCCACCGGCTTCCCCGTGCGCACAACAAGCAGCGCCCCTCGGCGGCGCAGTCCGGCGTCGAGGTCCCGCAGCCCATCAAACAAGAAGGCCTGTCTGCGGCCGGGCGTCTGCCTCAGCAGATCGGGATCCAGAATGAAAAGGGGAACAACCGGACCGCGTTCCACGGCGGCCTGCAGCGCAGGCTGGTCCTCCAGGCGCACGTCGCGCCGGATCCACCATATCGACGTCATGTTCCAGCAGGACTCCTATATCTTGGGCCGGTATGCGGGTTCGTACTTCAGCCGGAACTCCGGCAATTTTCCGGTGTGCGTGATGTTCTCCCAGGCAATGCGCACCAAGCCAAAGAGTGGCGTCCATGGCTTGAAGAGGCGGTATTCGACAAATGCTCTGCTATTTGACTGGATCACAGCCACCAGTTTCTCCGCCGCCTTCTCCGGTGAGCCCGACAGCAGCCGCAGGACGAAGCCGTAGTTCTTCATCATTTCCCGCCCCCGCTCGCCGGCAATCGTGGGTTTTTGCAGCATGTCTGTCAGCAGCATGCCCGGGCTGAATCCGATCAACTGCACGCCGCTTCCGGCGATCTCCTTGGCGAGCGTGCGGGAGAAGGACGTCACCCAGGCCTTTGTGGCGCCGTACAGGCCCGTCGGTGATGCCGCTCGCAGGAATGAGCCATTGCCATAGATGTTGACCAGCGTCCCTGATTTTGCCTCCAGCATGTAGTTCAGCGCGGCGCGCGCTCCGTAGAGTGTTCCCAAATCGTTGGCCATGAACATGTCCAGCGCTTTCTTTGGCGGAATGTCGAGCATCATGCCCGCCACTGCCGAATAACCGGCATTGTTCACCCACACGTCGATCCGGCCGTACTTGCGCACGACTCGACGGGCCAGCGAATAGACTTCACGTTCACGGCGCACGTCGCAGCGGACGGCCATCACGGGTCCGAGCTTCTGCAGCGTCCTTTCCGCGCGCCTCAGGCTGGCCTCCGAACGACCGCTGATGACCACAATGGCGCCTGCTTTGAGCATCGCCTGCGCAATGGCGTACCCGTATCCGCGACTTGAGCCGGTGATCACGACGACTTTTTCTTTCATATATGCCCGCCTCTCCAGAACTGCGAGATCAATCTGCCGCCTGCATCACGGTCTTTGGTTTCAGCAACGAGGTGAGACGGTCGATAGCCAGGTACAGGCCATAGATGAGTGCAACCACGCCGTACTCCAGCACGGGGATTCGGACGACTTCGTCCAGTCCCGTCAGGCGCCCCATGAAGGCGTAGGTGGCCAACGCAACGCACGACGAAACCCGCCGTCCATGCCTGCCGTGTCCGCACGCCGAGTCCCAGGCCATGGATCTGCGTCAATACGATCATGGCCCCGAATCCGAAGGCAAACATGGGCCACAGGTTGTTGCCCTGGAAGATGGCCACCGCAACGCCGTGGATCAATACAAAGGTTTCGAGGGTTAACGTCCACCACTTGTTGAGGTGGGCGCGGTTGAAGATGAGGCTGCCCTGCGTGAACAGCATGAACATGTAGAAGAATCCCAGCAGGTGACCCCAGGTGCCCTCGGTCGGGTGATACCAGAATGTGTATATGGTCGCCCATGTGAATAGGTAGCCGTGATATTTTCGCAGCATTTGCATGAAGCGCTGCGAGAAACGCACCTTCCGCCCGAGGATCAACCCGCGCCGAGGCGTCTCCAGCATCAGGATCAGGATCAACATGAGCGCAACGGAACCCTGCGCCGTAAGCTCCGGCACGTCCTGGGCCAGTCCATCGTAGAACAACCGTGTCTGAACGATGTGCAGTCCTGCAAAGGTGACGTGGACCGCGGCCAGGCTCCAGTTGAACCAGCGCATCTGCCCGCCGTACTGCGGCTTCTGGCGCTTGGCTCTATAGATGATGAACCAGGCCAGGAGTGTGTGCAGCACATATCCCGCCCAGGCCGTGAGGCGCGCGGCGGTGCTCGGCGAGGTGAGACGCCAGGGATAGGCGAACGGCACCGTCTTCCCGACGATTGCGAAGCCTGTCAGGTGCGTTGCCGTTACAGCGATGATGGCCGTCAGCGCGGCCGCCGCGGCGATTCCGTATGTCAGATGTGTGATGCTGGAGTTATTGCTTCTCATTATTGGCTTTCAGGAGTTCAGGCAGGCGACGCAGCGACTGCTGGAGTGACTACATGTGGGCTGCGTAGTTTTCCAACCACCCGGCAATGTCGCCCGCCTCGCCGCCCAGCGCCCGGCGCACACCATGCGCGTACGCCAGCAAGTAGGCGCGCAGCCCGGCTTCTGGAAAGCCCTGGCTCTGCAGCAGGACCCTCACCCATTCGATGTCGGCTTCCAGGTACTCAACCTTTCCAAAGTCGAGTGCGGCGGCAAGCGCGGCCCCCAGGAATTGGTTTGCCGTGATTAGGTGTCGCGTGGGCATCGCTCCCCGTGCAAAGTGCCTTTGCACGCTGGCGTCGACCTTCCCTTGCGCCTCGCGGAACCGAAGCGCTTCGGTTCTTTGCGTTGGCCCGACTCGCCGACGGGGCAGCACGGCAGGATGCCTGAGAAGATGCTCGATCGTGTTCACCGCCTCTTTGATCTCTTCGCCGAGAAAGCTTCCCGCAATCTGGTCGCGCAATTCGGGTACCACGTCAAACACGCGCCCTCCAAAGGCTGGCGGGATGTGCAGCGAGTGCAGCAACGCGGTCGCCTCTTTGAGTGCCGATGCGGTCGTGAGTTGCTGGGCAGCCATCACGACCAGCGCCGGCTTGACTTCGCCCACGGTGTCTTCAAGCTGCGCCATCGGGACATCCGCGCCCAGGAACACCACACGCCTGCCGGCCCGGCGCAGCAGCACGTGGAGAAATTGCAGCGGCAGAACGTGCAGCTCGGACTCCGGGCATGCCAGCACGACGATCTCGGAGTGTACCGGCGACGGGCTGGCCTCGATCAAGGCATCCAGCCGGCGCATGCACAGCGACGACATAAAGTGCTCTTGCTGGACGGTGGCGCCACCGCGCTGCCACATTTCCCCTATCTCATGCATGGCTCCCTGGATCAAATCGATCACAACAGTTTCCGGGGAGTACATCGCAAAGGCCTCGTTAAGGACATCTTCTGCGCGTCCCTCCTCGTAGGCCATGCAAGCGCTCAGCCACTCCGTCCGCAGCACATCGACCTTGGACCTTGCGAGCGCCGGGCCTGCCGGTGCGGCCGCCGTCGACAACACCGCTTCGTTGAGCGGATCGCTCCCGGACGAATTGAGGTCGTTCCATTTTCCAACCGCCCGCGAGATGGACAGGCCGTCGGTCTGCTGCCGCCTCAGCCACTTGATCACGTGGATGTCCCGCTCCGAATACAACCGGTGACCCCCGCGCGTGCGTTGCGGTGCGGGCAGTCCGTAGCGACGCTCCCACGCGCGCAATGTGTCGGCGGTGAGGCCGGTTTCCTTGATGACTGCCTTGAGATTGTAGGTTGGCGCCTGGCTGTAGGTCATGGTACTCCGGGAGGGGGCAGGCCTAGACGCGGGCCGCGGCGACCACCGCCGTGCCCTCGTGCGCCGGCTGCGCTTCCATTTCCTTGAGGATGCGCTCGGTCGTCAGTTTCGCAGACAGCAGAACGATTGGCAGGCCGGTGCCGGGGTGCGTGGATGCGCCGGCGAAGTACAGATTCCTGTAACGCGCATGTCGATTTTGTGGCCGAAGGTATCCGACTTGCGTGAAGTTGTGACTCAGGCCGAACGCCGCCCCTTTCTCGAGATTGAACTGCTCTTTCCAGTCCTGGGGTTGATACACCATTTCGAACTTGATGTGCTCGGCGACGTCGTCCAACCCCATGTCTTTCGAAAGCCGCTGCAGAACGGCATCGCGCGCCCGTGCGATCATGCCCTGCCAGTCCTGCTGCTGCTCTTCGTCGAGGTGCCCGACCGGTACCAGCACGTAGAGCGTGTCCTGTCCATCCGGAGCCGCCTCCGGATCCGTCCTGGCTGGCGCATGCACGTAGAAACTGGGCTGATCAGGGAGCCCGTGTTTCTTGAAGATATTCTCGAATGAGGAGCGGTAGTCGCCGCCCAGAAACACGTTGTGATGTGCGATCTGCGGGTACGGCTTGTCCATGCCCCAATAGAACATGATCGTGGAGCAGGTATACAGTTTCTTGTCCAACCGGTCGGCCGCGCGACTCTTCGGCAGCAGGTTCTTGTAGATGTAGGGCAGATCCGCGTTGCCGACGAAGACATCCGCGCTAAATTCCCGACCGTCCTCCGTGACGACGCTCCGCACACGTGAAGCGTCTGTCTTGATCTCTCGTACGGCACAGTCATACAGAAACTTCACGCCCAACTTCGTGGCGATGGCGGTCAGACTTTCAATGGCCCGGTACATGCCGCCCATGGGATACCACACGCCTTCGGCCAGTTCCGTGTACTGGAGCAGGGAGAAGGTCGCCGGTGCATCGAACGGGCTCAACCCGAGGTACATGTTTTGGAAAGTGAATGCCGCCCGCAGGTGCTCATCCTTAAAGAACCTGCCGGTATTCGCGTAGTGTTTGGTGAGCGCCTTCAGTCCAATCAGCATCGGCAGATTACGCGGACTGAAGTAGTCTAGCAGGCCGTAGAAGTTGCGACCGAGGAATTTCTCCAACGATATCTTGTAGTGCCGGCTCGCTTCCGCGATGTAGCTGAGGAACCCGGTAAATGCGCTCTTCTCAACGCTCTCCAGTTGCTGCTGCATTTCGCCCAGGTTGGATGTCAGACGGAGTTTCAGTCCATCCTCGAAGTGAACGGTATACGTCGGGTCGATGCGGCGTAGATCCAGGTGCTCGCTCATCCTTTCCCCCAGCGCCGCGAACGTCTCTTCCCAGACCTCGGGCATCAGAAATAACGTCGGTCCCAGATCAAAGCGATGCCCATCGCGCTTGAGCTGGCCCGCCCGTCCGCCCGGTTGATGAGTTCTTCTCCAGAACGGTGACGTCGTAGCCGGCGTGCGCCAGGCGGGCGGCGCTGGCGATGCCGCCGATACCTGCCCCAATCACAATAGCGGATCTCTTTTCCTGCATCTTTGTCTCCTGGGGGCTATTCTACGCACTATCCAGTATTTGTCAAGGTTTGAACAAAATATATCCAAAACCTTGACAAATCTGGATATCTTCATACAATGGCCTCCTGCGATCGGATCTGAAGTAGGAGGCCATTATGGAAGTACATTGGGAACACCGACTTAGGGCGCTGGCTGGCGAGGCGTCTTCGCCTGCCCCCAGCCCCATGGTGTCGTACTGGGCGGATGACTTCCGCCTCCAGTCGGCCTACAATCTCTGTGCGGATATCACGTCCCGGCACAGTAAGTCCTTCTACCTCGCTTCAGGATTGCTGCCGGAACCGAAACGACAGGCCGTTCGCGCCCTGTACGCCTTTTGCCGAACGGTGGACGACATCGTCGATGGGCCGGTGGCTTCCGACCGGGCGGCAGCTTTGGAAGAATGGAGAGGCATCAGCCAGGCTGCCTCAGCCCCCGATGGCAATCTGGTTGCCGCCGCCTGGGTCGATGCGCTGCGTCGTTATCGGATTCCCCGGCGCTACGCAGTGCAGCTCATCGAGGGCGTGTCCCGCGACCTGACTGCCAGCAGCTATGAAACCTTCGACGACCTCAGCACATACTGCTACCGTGTCGCCTCGACCGTCGGCCTGATGTCGATGCACATCGTGGGATTCCACTCCGGCGAGGCGGTGCCGTATGCCATCAAACTCGGGGTGGCGCTTCAGATGACCAATATTCTCAGGGATGTGGGCGAGGACCTGCAAAACGGCCGCGTCTACTTGCCTGCTGCAGAACTGCGCGCCTACGGCATCCGGACTGCCGATTTCGGATCAGGCAAAGTCACGGACGCGTGGCGCGACTTCATGCGCTTCCAGATTGCCCGCGCCCGCACCCTCTACGCCGAGGCCTGGCCCGGTATCGGACTACTGGATCGCGACGGTCGGTTGGCCATTGCCGCCGCGTCCGAGCTCTATCGCGGCATTCTGGATGTCATCGAACGCAACGACTATGACGTATTTACGCGCCGGGCTTCGCTCGGCAGCCTGGGCAAGCTGGTACGGATTCCCCCACTCTTCTTCAAATTGCGTCTTGGATTGTAGCCGGCAGAACGCCGCTCCGTCGCCTCAGGCCCGGTCTCGTGCGGGTGTCGCATCACTCAGTTCGCCGGCGTCCAGCAAGCGCATGAATTCCACCGTGATTTCGGGGTCGAACTGTTTGGCGGCTTCCTGCCGTACGTAGTCCCGGGCCAGCTTGGGATCCCAGCCCGGTCGATAAGGTCGCGTAGCGGTTAAGGCGTCGTACACGTCGATCACTGCGAACAAGCGTGCCGCCAGGGGAATCTCCTTGCCCTTGAGGCCATAAGGATAGCCGGTACCATCCCATCTCTCATGGTGGTAGCGCGGGATATCCAGGCAGGGGGCCAGGTAGGGGATCGGGCTGAGCAGCTCGTAGGCGTAGCGCGGGTGCCGCCGGATTTCCTGCCACTCGTCTGCGGACAGCGGACCTTTCTTCATCAGGATGCTGTCCGGTATTGCCATCTTCCCGATGTCGTGCAACATCGCGCCGCGACGCACGTTCACCAGTTCCTCTTTGCTCATGCCAATCTGACGCGCCAGTTTCACGGCCGCGGCTGCCACTCGCTGCGTGTGGTCCTCCGTATCCCGGTCTCGCAGATCCAGCGCCCGCGCCCAACCTTCGATGGTCGTATCGTAGGCCAGCGTGAGCTCAAAATGCGTGTGTTGAAGTTCCTTGAGCAGCGAGGCGTTCTCGATCGCGATAGCTGCCTGACCGCCCAGCGCTTCCATGAATCCCAGCCACTCGCCGTCGGCCTCGTGCCTGTCGCGCTGGAAGATTTCGAGCACCCCTTGGACCCGCCCTTTTGCGATCAGGGGCGCTCCATAGTAGGAGCGGAAGCCTTCGTCCCGCAGTTCAGGCTCAGCCGTTGATCCGTTTTCGTCTTGGCGCAGGTCTGCGATCTGCAGCAATACCCGTTTCTCGGCAGCCAGGCCTCCCAGCCCGTGTCCCAGCGCGAGGCGTCGCTTCTGAACCGCCGCCGACCGGAAACCGATGCCCGTCGCAAACTCGAGCACATTTTCGGAATTCAGTACCAGGATGTCCGCCGCAGCCACCTCAAGTTCCGAAGTGATCTGGCTAAGAACCACCGATAGCGCCAGACGCAGATCCCGGCTTGCGGAGATGGTCTGTTCTATGGCGCGCAGCGAGGCCATGCGCCTCAATTGCGACTTTACGCTCTCCTCCGCCTTACGCTGTGCCGTGGCATCCCGCACCACCATGATCACCCGACCGTTCGATGATCGGACGAGGCGGGCTTCGAACCAGCGCCGTTCTCCTGCGTGCTGTGAGATGTATTCGAACGATACCGGGCCATCGGCGGCCCGCAACTCATTCAGGCTGGCGCGCAAGCTGTCGGCAAACGCAGAAGGCAAGACGTCTTCCGCTCGACGACCGATGAACGCCTCCGGGGCTGCAAACAACGTCGACAGCGCCTGGACGCCCTTGTAGTCCAGGATCGTGCTGTCCTCGTCCAGGGTAAAGAGCACGTCTGGAAACGCCTGCAGCATCGCGTTGAGCTGCGATTCGGCGGTCGGCAATTCCTGCATCAGCATAATGATTGTTTTTCCCTGCCGGGGCGGGACGCGGGGCGCGGCGATCCCTTCATCACCGCGCCCCCTGTTCCGCCGCGTCGTCCTGTGGGCAACGTCGGATAAAGACTGCGGCGGTGATCCTGCTGCCTCTAGCCTCCGAGGGTTTGGACCACCTGCTTTGCCAGGTCTGGCAATGATTGCGCGTTCAGCGAGACGATCAGTGCGGCGTCGTCCGCGCTCAGTGCGAATGGCTTGCCCATATACCCCTGCTTGAGCGCCTGTTCCGGGGAAGCCAGCAACATCTTGCAGAAGCTTTTGCTGACCACTGCGGCCGTGAAGAGGCTGCTCAGTCCCGCATGCGCGGTCTGCGGATTTATCGTCAGGGGAAGCTTTGTTAGTGTGGCAGATGAGCTCAACATGGTTCACTCCACTCTTGAATTTGGCGCTGCCCGTTGACGGGCCAGCAGCCAGAACGTGCCTGCGGCAATCAGGACATCTCCCAGGCTGAATGCCGTCGGAAAATGGATCCAGGCCGGGACCAGGAAACGATCTGACAGGAACTCAAGCCGGGTATCGGCGGCCGGCAGCAGGACGTCCTTTGACCCAAAGCGACTGCCGAGGGTAGCCGAAGCCGGGCTGGCCCCGCCCGGCAGGTGCGTGGCGGTCTCAGGGTTGATGGGCATCCATCCACCGTTACTGGAGATCACGAGCAAATTGAGTACCAGGCCTATCAGCAGGATAGGCATTCCCGGCAGGCTGCGATTTAGCCAGACGAAAGCCAGAAACCCGAGCAGCGAAAGCGGCAGGGTGGCCGAGGCCGGGAAACCCTGCAGCCTCGGCGAGGCCGGCAAATAGGCAAGCACGAGCTGCGGCAGCAGCGCCGCAGGTACCAGCCACAATGCTCGAAATTCAGGAGCCCGATACGGTAGGTTCTGCCAGTGCGACCAAGCCCATCCGGCTATCAGCCCCAGGAGCAGGGCTGCAAGCAGGATCACGCCAATGTGATTTGGCGACTAGAACCCGCCACCGCCGCGAGCCGGGGCGCCGATTCCAAGGACCAGCATGGCCACGGTCACGATTGCCACCAGCAACTGCACGTGCTGACGATTGATTTGGCGGCCTACAACGATGATGTCGGCAAGCTTCTTGTTCATGACACACTCCTCTTGGTTTGGGTTAGTGGCCCGACTATACGCGGCCCCAGGCTCCAAAGTAGGCTCCAAAAAAAGCGTGTTTATGGCTTGTCGCTGGTCTGTAGACCGGTCCCAGCGGCTGGTCGGGCGGTTCTCAGCCGACCAGTTTGCGGTACAGGTCTTGTGTCTCCTGTGAAGGCGGCATTCCGAACAGGTCTTGCAGGTTCTGCTCGCAATCCCGGTATGTGCGGACCAGGGCGGCGTTGTCGCCAAGACGTCGATGGATGCTCATCTTCAGGCGATAGGCGGCCTCCGAGGTTCCTTCGCGCTGCAGGATGCGCTCGCACGCCTGCAGCGCTTTGGACGACTGCCCGTCTGCGAAGTACAACTCGGCCAGGCGCAGGGCCCCGGAGACGAACTCCTGGTGCAGGCGCTCGCGCTCGGGCGCCATCCACACTGCACCGAAATCTTCCAGGTATTCGCCCCCGGCAAGATCGACTGCCTGTTGGTACAGCCTCATTTGCTCCGCCGGCAGGGCGGCGGCCTTCGCCCGGGCCAGGTACGCCTCGAACGCCTCGACATCATATTCATGGTCGGCCGCAGGATTGAGTCGGTAGTACTCGTCCTCGTACAAAATGGTTTCCTGCCCGACTGCGCGCCGCAAACGGTACATCTCGTTCTTGAATCGCAACCGCAGCCGCGCCGGGTCGTCTATGTCCGGCCATAACACGCTTCCAACCTGTTCCTTGGAGACCGGCTTGTTCATCGCCAGAAAATAGAAGAACAGCTCGCGCACAGCCTGCGTTTGCCAATCGCTGGCGTTGACCTGCTTTCCGTTGACCCATACCTGGCCCCGTCCCAGGGCATGGATCGTAAGTGTCGGGGCCGGGACCTCGATGGTGCGTGCCATCCGCCTTAGTTGCCGTCGGGTCGCCGGGAGTTGATCGTCCAGTCGGTCGGCGCCATCCAGCAGCCCGCGCATGAGCGCCCTGGCTTGTCGATCCTGCCGCAAGGGCTCCAGCCAGACCATGGCGTGACGGGCCGCGACCACAGCCGAGTGGCTGATGCGGTTTGGATTGGGCAATGCCGTCTTGACTTCCTCCAGGGCGCTGGCCACCTCATCCGTCTGGGTCAACGCGGCAGCCAGCCAGATGCTGCCCCACACGCATTCCATTTCGCGCCCATCCTCGACGAAACAACGCTTGGCTTCCGTGAGGCGTTGCACTGCCTCCTCCGCCAGATCCTCTTGCAGGGCCAGTCGGCCGCGTGCCAGCTCCAAATGCCCGTACTCGTATTTGGAGCTTTGCTCCTTTATGGTGCCGGCAGCATTCTCCAGGATCGCCCGGGCGCGCATGGGTTCTCTCTTCAGCAGCGCCAGGTTCGCCTCCGCGATCTGCAGGTAATTGATCAGGAAACCGTCCCCGAGCTGCTGCGCCAGGAAATCGGCGCTGCGATAGTTTTGAGCCGCGATTTCGAAATCCTCGATTTCGCTGTACAGGTCTCCCATGCTGACCGAGATCAGGGCTTCCATGTTTCTGTACCCCGATCGCCTGGCGCACAGCAGGCCCTCCTCCAGGGATTGAGCAGCACTTTCATACTCGCCCAGCTGGTATTTCAGGAAGCCGTAGTTGTTCAACAGGTTTGCCTGGTAGAAGAGGTTTCCGCTGTCGCGCCAGACCGTTAATGCCTCCTCATAAGAGGCTTCTGCCCTGCGGTATTCGCCCAGCGCGGCGCGCACCATCGCGGTTTCCATCAGTAGATGCGGGATTCGGAAATCGTCTCCCAGACGGATGTAGACGGCCAGCGCTTCCTCGAGGTCGTCCGCAGCGTCCAGGCTCCGGCCCTGCTGGAAGCGGTTAAGGCCGCGCAGGCGCAAGGCATCGGCATAGTGAATCTGCAGATCGTCTGAGCCCTCCGTCAGATTCATCGCCGCGGTGGCGTCCTGGATGGCGCGCTCGTAATTCCCCAGGAAGGCAAAGGCGTGCCCCCGCCTGACACGCGCGACCGCCAGCGCTTGGGGGTCGCCTTCCGCCTGCAAGCGGCTCAGCGCCGCATCCAGCAGATTTACCGCCTCGCTGGCATTGCCGCGCATGTGTTCGACGGCCCCGCGCAGCGAAAGCAATCCGGGCCGCCTCCTGACGATCGAGGGAGGCAGATCGTCAAGCCAGGCCTCGAGCGTCAGCAGCGCGTTTCGATACATCGTCGTTCCGGCCCGCTCGATCAGGTCTGCCAGGGCAGCCTGATCCCCCAGTTGCTTGTAAAGCTGGTACGCCGCCTCCCACTCGCCGCGCTGTTCGTGCACGCCGGCCAGCCGCTGCAATACCGCTGTGACTTCCTGCGGGTAATCACGCCGGTAACGAACCTGCAGGTAATCCCTGAACAGGTGGTGGTAGCGGAGCCACTGGCCGTCTGTGCCGACTGGCAGGGCGTAAAGGTTCTTCTGGCGAATCGTTTCGAGCAAAGCAGGCCAGTTGGGCGGCTCCGGGTATAAGGGTCCAAGCACCGCCTCGCACAGGGCTGAATCGAATTCTTCCAGCAGCGATGTGCGCAGCAGGAAGATCTGCACGTCCTTCGCTTGTTGCTCCAGGACTTGCTGGCCCAGGTAATCAAATACGCTGACGCCCACGGCGTGCCGCGCCGGAAATGGATCCTCGCCTGCGCGCAGGCGCTCCAGGTCGGCGAACTGGATGGCTGCAATCCATCCTTCCGTGGCCTGGATCAGTTTGCCGGTGTCTTCATCCGAGAGTTCGACACGCTGATTCTGTGCAAACAGAGCCCGGACTTCTTCGGGTTGGAATGTGAGATCCGAGAAGTCCAGACCGCCTACCTCGTCTCGGGCCACGAGCAGGGGCATATCGGGGATCTCTGGCAGTGACCGCGAGACCAACACCAGGTGGCAGCTCTCGTCCATCAGCTGAACGAATCGGTTGATGAAAGCCTGGATGGGTGGCACGCCGTCGAGGAACTGGAAGTCATCCAGCACGAGCACGAAGTGCTCAGGGATCGCATCGTGGATTTCGTTGACCAGGGTGACCAGCAGGGATTCCCGGCCCTCCTCGAAGCTGGTCAGGCCGTTCAGCACCGAGCGCGCCCGCCCGCCGAACTGCGGGAATCTTTGTGCAATGGCTGCGATCAGGTAGGAGATGAAACGCTGGGGGTCGCTGTCGAGTGCGTCCAGGGACAGCCAGCAGAAGGTGAGTTCGCTCTGATGCGCCAGGTCGATCAGCAGCGAGGTCTTGCCGTAGCCCGCCGGCGCTGACACGATGATCAGTCGTCGATCCAGCCGCCCGTACAGGATATCCAGCAGCCGGGCGCGGCTCAACAGCTCGGGGCGCCGCGCCGGCATGATGACCTTCGTCCTGCTGATGGTTATGTCAGGCGCTGCCATGCATCAACCCGTAAACGGGGATCTTATTCTACTCGCCGGGCCGGCCGCGGGCATTGCGATCTCGATGCGACCTCAAAATCGGCGCAAGCTCGCTTGAATCTGCGAGTGGATGCCCGGTGTGGCGGCGATGATCGATTGCGGAGCGGTCAGATAGTCGGGCCCATTGCGTGCGTTGGTCACGACCGCACCCGCTTCTGCCGCGATCAATCCGCCCGCGGCGACGTCCCATGCGCTCAGCGAAATTTCCCAGAAGCCGTCGAAGCGGCCTGCTGCCACCCAGCATGCGTCGAGGGCCGCCGATCCGAGCCGGCGCACACCTTGGGTCAGCTTCGCCAGGTGGACGAAGTTGTCGAAATTGTCCCGTTCCGTGTCCCAGGCGTCGTATGGGAAACCCGTTACCAGCAGGCTCTTGCGCAGCTCTTTGGTATCGGACACGTGGATCGATGCCCCGTTGAGCCGCGCGCCCTGGCCCCGCTCGGCGCTGAACATCTCGTCGCGCATCGGATCGTAAACCACACCGAGCCGGACGCGGCCCTGGTACGCGCAGGCAATCGAAACGGAGAAAATCGGAATGCGGTGCGCGTAGTTCACGGTGCCATCCAGGGGATCGACAAACCAGGATCGCGCCTGATCTCCTTCTGTGAGCCCCCGTTCCTCCGCCGTGATCGTCCCTCCGGGCCAGCGTCTGTTGATCTCGTCCAGCAGAAAGTTCTCGGAGGCCCGATCCATCTCGGTCACGGGGTCGATAACCCCCTTGTACTCGACCGTGTGAACGCGGTCGAACCCATCCCGCAGCATCGCGCCGGCGCGGCGTGCCAGCGATTCGATGTCGGCCAGTAACGGTTGCGGCTTGTCCTGCATTTCAAATTGTTGTTCGCCTTCAATCATCTTCCCAGATTCTCTTTCCCAGGGCTGATAACACAAATTCCACCGCCAGGGCGGCGGTCCGGTTTTCCACATCCAGGATCGGATTGACCTCCACGATGTCCATACCGATCAGCCTGCCGGTCGCACCCACCAATTCGCAGGCCACGTGCCCCTCGCGCTGGCTCAACCCGGCCGGGACCGGTGTGCCGACCCCGGGCGCGTGGAGCGGGTCCAGTGCGTCCATGTCGAACGACAGATACAGGCCGTCCACGTCCTTCGATACCCTGGCGATTGCCTCTTCCACGGCCCTGCTCATCCCCAGGCGGTCGATCTGCTCCATGCCCATGACGGTCACACCCGCCTCCCTTAAATTGGCCTTCTCCCCCGCATCGAGGTCCCGGGCGCCGATCACGGCAACGTGTCGTGGATCCACGGCCGCAGCCGGCTCCTCCCATAGGCGCGTGAGCCGCTTGTCGCCCAGACCGCATAGCGCGGCCAGCGGCATCCCGTGGATGTTCCCGGAGGGCGTTGTCTTGTCGGTGTTGAAGTCGGCATGCGCGTCGATCCATATCAGCGCAAGGTTTTTGTTCCTTGCCGCGCCCCGCACCGATCCCAGGGACAGGCTGTGGTCGCCGCCCAGTACCAACGGAAAATGCCCGTTCTGGACGGCTGTCGCCACCGCGCCCGCGGCACGCCGCGCCATGGGCACGATACAATCGATATACTTGAGATTTGGGTCGTCGATGGAACATGTCTCGGCGATCGGGACCTCGATGTTGCCCTTGTCCGCCACGGCCTTGCCCAGCATTTCCACCTTCTCACGCAGATGGGCATACCGAATGGCGCTCGGTCCCATGTCGACGCCCCGTCGATCCGCACCGAGGTCGATGGGCACGCCGATGATGTCGATTTGCATTTGTGCTCCTGAAAGAGAGAGTTCTCCCCATTCTATCAAAGCTGCGCCTGCGCCCCGCCGCGACAATACCTACATGAAGACTACACAGTTCTGTCAGCGGAAGTTCATCTGCCTTCCATATACTGCATCTCCAAAGGAGCCCGCCACTTCATGACCGAGAATGCCGCATCCCTCCCCGCGAGTGCCGCCCCCAAGCGCTATCATCCCGCACTGGTTGCCTTGCATTGGCTGATAGTCATATTGATCTTCGCCACGGCCTACTTCGTCCTGTTCGCCGGAGGCGAAGGCCGCCAGGCGAGCCTGAACATCGCAGGCCTTCCATCCATCGGGATCCACATGATTCTGGGACTTCTGGTCCTTGTCCTGCTGATCGTTCGAACTCGTGATCCGGCTGACGACCCGGCATCCTGATTGGGCCACGGCTGGCAACCGGTTCCTCGACTTCATCGGTGTGCTAACTCACTGGGGCCTGTATATCTTTACATTTGCGATAACGATCACCGGCCTGATCCTTGCTGTCCAGACCAATCGATTGAACCGCGTGTTCAACCCCTCCAGTGCATTTGCCGGTGGCTTTGAGGCACGGCAGTCACGACCCGGGCAGGTACCGCCCGCCGGCGGTTCGCAGCCAGGCCAGGTGCCGCCAGCGCCCGGGTCGCAGCCCGGTCAGCCTTCGCAACTGGGACAATTCCCGCGGGGGGGTGATCGACCGGGCGGCTTTGAAGGCGGTTTCCGGGAGGGCCGTGGGTTCTCTCTCGGCGCTTTCCACGGCCTGAGCTGGACACTGTTGCTGCTCCTGCTCGTGGTACACGTCGGCGCGGCCTTGTATCATCAATTCCTGCGCAGGGATGGTATCTTCAGCAGGATCTGGTTCGGCAAGCGCTATGCGTGAACAAAACCGGGACGAGATCCAATCTCGTCCCGGTTCCTCTTTTTCGGTGTGCCTGCTGCGACCTAGAGCAGTTTCAGCAGATGCAAGACATATAGCAGGACGGCGACTACCAGGACAACTCCGCAGCCGCGGAAGATGATGTGCAGCAAGTGGCCGAACAACCGCAGGATGGCCCCGGCCAGCACCACCACGGCCAGCAAGATCAGGAGCCAGCCCACCAGACCAAGGTTGATCGACGACAGATCAAATGGCATAGCCCGAGTTCCCGTTCTTAGTTGACCCGATCATAACCCGTATTCACGGCATACACGCGCCCGCGTTTGATCACCGTGCGCGCCAGATTGGTCCCGAATCGATATCCCAAGTGGCGATAGTCCGGCGCGTCCAGAACCAGTATGTCTGCCAGCTTGCCCGCCTCCAGCGAACCGATGCTGTCGGCCCGGCGGATGGCTTGGGCCGCGTTGATCGTGGCCGCCGCGATGGCTTGTGCAGGTGTCAGACCCATGAAGCGGCAGGCCAGGGCAATTGCAAACTGCATCGACTCGTTCCATGCGGTGCCTGGATTGCAGTCCGTAGCCAGGGCCAGCAGTCCGCCGGTTTCCAGGATGCTGCGCGCCGGCGTGTACTCGTGTTCTCCGAGGCCGAAAGGCGTGCACGGCAGCGCCACCGCCACTGTCTCCGACTTGGCCAGCGCTGCAATGTCCGCATCCGATGTCTTCACGAGGTGGTCAGCAGAGGCCGCCTTCAGTTCCGCCGCCAGGGAGGCCCCGCCGAGGTTGTCGAATTCGTCCGCATGGATCTTCAGGGGGAAACCGAGTTCACGTGCCTTTGTCAGGATCTCCCGTGATTGCGCCAAATTGAAAGCTCGATCTTCGCAAAACACGTCCACGAATGGCAGGGCGCGTTCACTCGCGTGGCTCTGCCACCATTCGCGGACGCCGGGCAGCATCGTGCGGCACAACAGCTCCGTGTAACCCTGCGGATCGCCGCTGAACTCTGGCGCGATGGCGTGCGCGCCCAGGTAGGTGGGCACCAGGTCGACGGGCAACTCGGCGTCGAGCGCGAGCAGGGCCTCCAACAGCCTAAGTTCCGCCTCGGCCTCCAGGCCATAGCCGGTCTTTGCCTCGACCGTGGTTGTTCCGTTGGCGAACATGCGCTGCAGGCGCGGGCGGGTCTGGTCCATCAACGTCTTGATCGAGGCTCCGCGGGTGAGCTTCAGCGTTGAGAGGATGCCGCCGCCCGCAGCCAGGATGTCGAGATACTTCGCTCCCTCCAGCCGCATCTCGAATTCCATGGCCCGGTCGCCCACCCAGATAACATGCGTGTGCGGGTCGACCAGACCGGGCATCACCACGCATCCGGTTGCATCCAGCTCCGGCTCCTGGCTGTATGCACCGCGCAGGTCGCGCGTGGTCCCCACCGCCGCGATCTTCTCGCCGCGGATCAGAACCGCGCCATCCTCGATCAGGCCCAGCGTGCCGAGCGCCGTGCCGCGCTGTGGGCCGCCTGCAAGTGTCAGCAGCTGAGCCGCGGAGTGGATCAGCACCTCGCCCTCATTTCTCCGCAGTGGCCCACATGTTCATCATCAATTCGAAGTATCCAAACCTCAGCTTCTTCATTTCAAAGCCGGCCTGCCCGAAGTGCCAGCCGATCAGAGGCAGGGTATAGGCAAACGCATGCTCATGGATCTCCTCGGCGCTGACCAGGTTGAGCTGTGCCATCAGGTGGAGCAAGCCGTCTGCCCATGCGGCCGGCGTGGTCAGCACGACGATCCCGCCGGGCCGCAACACCCGCCGGCATTCCGTGAAAAGTGCCGCCATGCTGTCCGGATTGAGATGCTCCACGACGGCCAGCAGCGAGACGGCGTCGAAGTAGTCGTTTTCGAAGGGCAATCGCGGTTCACGATTGAGATCCAGCTCGAAGAACTCGATCTGGTTGCCCGTGGCCGCCTCCGTTGGCATGGGAAGCTGATCGACGGCAAATTTCTCTTTGAAGGCGGTATGTGCCAGGAAATATGGAAACGATCCGCAGCCGATGTCCAGGATGCGGCCGTCCCGCAAATTCTGGGGGATCAGGCGATTGGCGCGCCCGGTGCGCAGGCGGGCCAGTGTTGGTTCCAGCCAGCCCTTGCCGCGCGTGTATTGGGTCGATTTCCGGGCCATCGATTCAATTCTGGGTGCGATGAATTGTCCGATTATATCAGCCGGTCGCGTGGGGGCGTCTCAGTAGCGCCACCAGCCACGGCAGGATCGTGATCTTGCGCTGCATCTCCGCCAGCGCCAGCAAGGCGAAAACGTTGAATACCACTGCCGTCGCCGTGATCATGGGGAAACCCAGCCTGGCATAGATGAACGTCGAGAGCAGCGCCCCCAGGGACCGTCCAATCCCAAAGCCGATGGCGTTGAGCGCGATCGCGGTTGCCCTGGAGGATGGCACCACCTCGGTCATCATCGGCAGCTGGCTCACGACCAGGTACTCGAAGGTGATGTAGAAAAGGAACAGCCCGACGAGCGCCCCGACTTCCGTCCTGCCGATCCACGGCAGCAGCAGGGAGGCCAGGATGTTTCCCGCGAGGCCCACAGCGACGGCGCGCGGCTTGCCAAGCCGATCTGTCACCGTGGCAACCAGACTTTCGCCTCCCAGCTCTGCCAGGCCAATCACGGCGGACGCGCCGGCAAGCGCGGCGATCTGTAGTCCGAACGAGTCTGCCAGCCAAACCCCGAAGTTCAGGTTGACCGTTTCATTTGCGGCGCTGGCCCACAACCCGATCAAGACGCCCGCCACCGCGGGGATCGAGGTCAATACTTCGCGGACATTGCGGAGCGGCAACTCGGGCGCCGTGGTTGGCCCGTCGTGCGGAATCGTGCGCCACACGGCGACGAACATGAAGACACCCAGTGCCGCTAGGACCGGAAAAGGCGCGCTCCAGCCAAAGTGCGCGATCAGGAAGCCCATCGCGGGCACACCCGCAATGAATGCGGCGGACCAGGCGAGTTCCGTGATCGCAACAGCCGTGCCGCGCTGCGTGTACGGGACTCGATCCCCGAAGTACGCATGTACGGACGGATCGAACAGGCACTTGCTGAGCATGGCCAGGACAAGCGCCGTGGAAAACGTGATGAGGCTTGGACGAACGGCAACCGCGCCAACCCCCAGCGTGAAGAGCACGACGCCGGCCAGCATTCCGACTTTTCGCCCGCGCACGTCTGCGATCGGCGCCAGGATTGGCCCGAAGATGCCCACCGCGTTGCGGCCCGTCAGGGCCAGCGACATCGCCGTGACATTGACGCCAAGTCCCCCGGCGAACACCGTCAGGAACGGGTACACCATCCGGTGCATCGTGTTCAGGATCACCCGCAGCAGTGCTATGACGATGAGTTGGGTTCTAACTCGCATGCTTCTCGCAGATCACGGCCCGACCCGGCCGGGTGCTCCCGCTCGTCTCACATGACGCTGAATTCTATCAGGCAGACCTGGTTGCCCGCCTCGATCCCTCACCGGCGCGCCCTTGCCCATGGGCACATAAAGGCTACACATTTCTTTAACCATTATCTTGCAATCCGGACTTATGATGGAACCGTTCAACAAAGGAGTTGTGCAATGAGCAAAGCTTGGAAATGGATTCTCGGCATCGTGGCCGTGCTTGTTATTGTTGGGGTCGTGGTCGGCGCCGTCTTCTTGTGGCGGAACTACTCGCCCACGGCTTTTGGCAGTCGCGTGACGCGCATGCGTCAGTACGCGCAGCCGGCGCCCGGGACTCCGGTGGCGCCTGGCGAGCCGGCAATCCCCAATAATCAGGGTCGCCAGGGCACACCGTACGGATTTCGCCGGGGAAACCGCGGATTCTTTGAACGACCGCGGCGGAGGCATGCCCATGATGGGAGGGCGCGGCTTCCGGAATTTCGGTGGCATGATGCCGTTTGGATTCGGCTTCTTGATCCTGGGCGGGCTGCTGCACCTGATCATCCCGCTGGGGATACTGGTCCTCGTGGCGATCCTCTTCTACTGGCTGGGGAGGCGCGCGGGTGCCTCGGCTGCCGCCAGCACGGCGCCGATCAACCCGACAACGCCCGAGCCACCGCGACCCGGACGCCGCGTGGCGAAGAGCTAGCGATTCGGCAACCGCAGCGTGAGTTGGTCAAAAGGAGCAGGCTGGTAGGCCTGCTCCTTTTCTTTCCCGATGCCGGACTATTTCTGTGACACCTTTCTCATCATTTCATTGACGAAAGAGACCAAGTAAGGAATAATCGGCATCCACATTCCCGGGAAGAGCACAGGTTTCTTCCATGTCCATTGCGTCCTGCAGTGACCCGGGCCCTCGTTCGATACGAAGGAGTTGGGTTGTGAACAACGCAAGAAAGCGCATCATTGGGTACGTCGCCGCCGTGATTTTGCTCGCTGCCGCGGCCACCGGAATTTTGGGATGGAGAAACCAGATTCAACGGACAAGCGCATCGAGGTCGGTGACGACGCAAGGCACGCCCGCCCGTGCTCCGGACGACCCCATCATTATTGGCCCGATTCTCCGATGACCCGCGGGCTGCGATCGACGGGCGTCACCCGGATCGGAAATTTCGCGGCACGGAAACAGCGGCTTGATCTCACGCGCCGTCCAATCGCCAAATTGCGTGCCGGAACGCACGGCCCCTGCCGCAAAGACGGCGATTATGTTATCATCGTGTTAGAACAGACATTCTAACCTTAGTGCAGGAGGAAACGATGAGCCAACGAGTGCAGGTATATGTTGGGACCGCCAAGGGCGGCTTTGTCTTTGAGAGCGATCGCGGTCGCAAGAAATGGAATCCCGGCGACATTCAGTTCAAGAGCTGGAATGTGATGCACATGCAGCTTGACCCCCGTGATCAGCGTCTGCACGCCGCAACCTCCCACTTCGTGTACGGTCCCACCACGCACTACTCGGACGACTTCGGTGTGACCTGGACCCAGGCCCGCGAGGTTCCTGCGCTTCCGCGACCCTCGAAGTCAGGCCGGCCGATGAGCACGGTCGATGAGATGTTTCGCTCCGAAAGTGGCGATTCCGTCGGCGACACGCCCGAGAAAATGATTCAGGTCTGGAACATCACTCCCGGCCGTGCCGGCGAGCCCGGCGTCCTATATGCGGGCGCGCAACCGGCCTCGCTCTTCGTGTCGCTTGACCGCGGCGAAACCTGGTCCATCAACGAACCTCTTTACGATCACCCGCATCGCGGAAAATTCAACCCCGGGCGCCGGCGGCCTGTGCCTTCACACGATCATTCTCGACCCGTCCAATCCGGATCGCATGTATATCGCCATTTCGGCCGGCGGCTGCTACCGCACCGACGACGGCGGCCAGACGTGGGCGCCCCACAACAAGGGTATCCGCGCCAACTACAGCCCCGACCCGTATCCCGAGTTCGGTCAGTGCGTGCACAAGCTGGCCATGCATCCGTCGAACCCGGATGTGCTCTATCAGCAGAGTCATGATGGCATGTATCGCACCGACAACGGGGCTAAGGAATGGATTGACATCGGCGAGGGAAAGCTCCCCACACGTTGGGGCCTGCCCATCGTTGTGCATCCGACCGAGCCTCGCACCGTCTACATCGCGCCGGCGGAAAGTGATCAATACCGCATGAGCATCGACGGCCAGTTCACCGTTTGGCGCAGCAAGGATGCCGGCGAATCCTGGCAGCCCATGACCAAAGGTCTTCCTGAAAATGCCCGGCTTCTCGTCCTGCGCGACGCCATGGCCACCGACAGCTTTGAAGATGCCGGAATCTACGCGGGCACCAACACCGGCCAGCTCTTCTACAGCCGCGATTCAGGCGACTCTTGGGAACTGATGGCCGATTTCCTGCCCCCCATCCATTCTGTCGAAGCCGCCGTCGTCGAAATGTAACGGGGGCTCGGCACTCCGCCTGCCAGGGGCACGCTACGTTGCACCGCGGTGCAGGTGCTTATGTCATCGCTGGCCCACTCCTAGAGCCGCGCTACGACGGCTGATCTAGTCACACTACCCAGGCCGGGGCGGAACGTACGCGTTCGCCGGCAATGGCGCTGAGCAGCCCGAGACCACAAGAGGTTGGGACTGGCAGCGAAGCGGAGACGGAAATGACTCAGACGCAACTGCTCCCGGAGCACCAGGCGGTGAAAAATCGCTTCGTGCAAGCGTGTGCGTCCGACGAACGGATCGTGGCAGGCTTTCTGGGCGGATCGTATGCGGCCGGGTCGGCGGATCAGTTCTCGGACCTCGATCTGTACGTGGTCATTGCCGATGAGGCTTTCGATGAATTCGATGCAAAGCGTGATGAATTCCTGCGTAGGCTGGGGGAGCCCCTGTTCGTCGAAGACTTTGGGCTGCCGGGGGTAGTGTTCTTCGTCTTCGCAAACGGGGCGGAGGGGGAGTTGGGAATTGGCCGCGAGCGCAACCACTCCGACACCTACCACGGCCCGCGCATTCCGCTGGTGGACAAGAAAAGCCTCCTTCAGAACACGGAGCCGGCGCGTGCGGTCGTGGATGCAGGCGAGCAGGCGGATCGGCTGCGGCAACTCGTTTACTGGTTTTGGCATGAAGCATCCCACTTCGTGACGGCGATGGGGCGCAACCAACTCTGGTGGGCGCACGGTCAGTTGGAGCAGTTGCGCGCTTACTGCATCAAATTGGCGCGCATGCGCAGCGATTTCTTGGACGCAGATGCGGACAACGAGCCGTATTTCAAGCTTGAGAAGGTGTTGCCAGTGGAGCATCTCGCTCCATTGCGCGAGACGTTCTGCCCGTTGGAGTGGGACCCGATGCTGAGATCGGGCAAGCTGATCATCAGCTTCTACAAGGATCTGGCGCCAGCCCTGGCACAGCAAGCCGGTCTATCGTATCCTGCGTCGCTCGAGCAGGTTGTATTGCGAAGGTTGGAGAGGCTCGTCGAGCACCGGTAAATCGATCAAGACCGTTCCTTGGCCGGGAAGTCACACGCTTCCCCCCCGAAGCAATCCCCTTCCTACCTCCTCAGCGCCCGATACTTGATCCGATGCGGGCTGATATCCTTTCCCAGCTTCTCCCGCATGTACGCCTCATAGTCCGACCAGTTCCCCAGGAACAGCCTCGCCTGCGAGTCGCCCTCGAAGGCCAGTATGTGCGTGCAGATGCGGTCCAGGAACCAGCGGTCGTGGCTGACCACAACAGCCGTTCCCGCAAACTCCTCGAGCGCTTCCTCCAACGCCCGCAGCGTGTTCACGTCCAGGTCGTTGGTCGGCTCATCCAGCAGCAGCACGTTCGCTCCCTCTGTCAGCGTCTTGGCGAGATGCACGCGGTTGCGTTCTCCGCCTGAGAGCGTCCCCACCTTCTTCTGCTGGTCCGTGCCCATGAAGTTGAACGAGGCGCAGTAGGCCCGCGAATTCATCTTGCGCTTGCCCAGCGTGATCTCGTCCTCTCCGCCGCTGATCTCCTCCCACACGGTCTTGTCGCTATCCAGCGACCGCGCCTGATCCGCGTACGCCAGCTTGACCGTCTCGCCCGTCTTGATGCTTCCGCTGTCGGGCTTCTCCTGACCGGTGATCATCTTTAGCAGCGTGGTCTTGCCCGCGCCGTTCGGCCCGATCACCCCGATGATGGAGCCCGGCGGGATCTGCGCCGAGAAGGCATCCATCAGCAAGTGGTCGTCGTACGCCTTCGTGACCTTGTCCAGTTCGAACACGATGTCGCCAAGCCGTGGCCCGGGCGGGATGTAGATTTCCAGGTCTTCGCGCCTTTCCTCCGTCTCCTGGCTCAACAACTTCTCGTAGGCCGTGACGCGCGCCTGTCCCTTCGCCTGCCGCGCCTTCGGCGACATGCGGATCCATTCGAGTTCCCGCTCCAATGTCTTCTGGCGTTTGCTCTCGCTCTTTTCCTCCAGGGCCAGGCGCTGCTGCTTCTGCTCCAGCCATGAGGAGTAGTTGCCCTTCCAGGGGATGCCGTAGCCGCGGTCCAGCTCCAGGATCCAGCCGGCGACATTGTCGAGGAAGTATCGGTCGTGCGTGACGGCGATGACGGTGCCCTTGTACTCCCGCAAATGATGTTCCAGCCACGCCACGGATTCCGCGTCCAGGTGATTGGTCGGCTCGTCCAGCAGCAGGATGTCGGGCTCGGTCAGCAGTAGACGCGTCAGCGCCACGCGCCTGCGCTCGCCTCCCGACAACACCTTGACGGGCGCATCCGCCGGCGGACAGCGCAGCGCGTCCATCGCCAGGTCCAGGTGGCTGTCGAGATTCCAGGCGTCGTGCTTGTCGAGCTGCTCCTGCAGCTTGGCCTGCTCGGCAACGAGGGAGTCGAAGTCCGCATCCGCCTCGCCGAAGCCCGCGTTGACCTCATCGTATCGCTTCAGCATATCGACGATCGGTTGCACGCCCTCGCGCACCACCTCGATCACTGTCTTGCTCTCGTCCAGCTTGGGCTCCTGCTCGAGCAGCCCGACCGTGTAACCCTTGGACATGGCGATCTCGCCGACGTAGTCCTTGTCCACGCCCGCCATGATGCGCAGCAGCGTCGACTTCCCCGCACCGTTCAGGCCCAGCACCCCGATCTTGGCGCCGTAGTAGAAGCCCAGCGAAATATCGCGCAGCACCTGCTTGTTGGGCGGATGTATCCGCCCAACCTTCACCATCGAATAGATTACTTGCGTATCAGAAGGCATGCGAGGGATTGTACTGTATGCGCGATGCGTGATTGATCACCTGCGGGAGAACTTCGGAAAAAAAAAGCGTGAACGGTGTTCTATCCGTTCACGCTGTCTTTTTCTGGTTTCTTTCCCTTCTCCCGCAGGGCGAGGGGGGTGAGGGGCAATGACGTCCCTACCCCTCCCGCTTCCACGCCCTCCGCAGGGCCTTCCCATCGGGATATGTAGTCGTCTTCGCGCTGTCCACATCGAACTCGAACAGCACGTACCGATCGGCCGGCGAATAGCTCGACAGCCGCACGGCGACCGCCCGCATCTCAGGATCCTCGACCGGCCGCGCGGTGCCCGACAGGATGACCTCACCGCTCTCGCCACTCGTGTCCGTGACGGCGCAGTGGATCGCGAAGCGCGGATCCCGGCGCAGGTCGTGGCCCTTTGGTGAAGTCGGTTCCATGAAGGCGAAGAAGTGCCCCTCACCGATGATCGGCGTGAACGGATGCAGGCGCGGCGAGCCATCTTTGCGGATCGTTGCCAGGTACGCCACCTTGCCGTCCAGTCGTTCGGCTCCGAACGCGGCCAGCTCCGGCTCCGCATCCTCAAAGGCTTTCCAGCTCATCGAAATACCCTCCCCGGACCTCCGAGGTCTCAAGACCTCGGAGGTCTACGCCCGCGGGAGAAGTGGCGCACACGGGAGCCCCTTCGTCCGAAGGGTGCTGATGACGCCATGCCATTTCAGCGGCCTCTCGGCCGCCAGGCTCTCCACGAATATCCTGCGCCATTGACCAGGGCGGACCCTCCCCGTCTTATTCGATGATTTCTCCAGTGCCGTTGAGCTTCGGAAAATAACCCATGCTGGAGTTCACCGCCACGGAAATCTTCTTCCATCGAAGACATAAGTCACGGTGACGAATTGAATATCAGCCGAGAGGTCAAAGTACTGCTCTTCAACAAAAGTGCGCTCATCCCGCCAATACCCTCTGAAAGGCGCCATGGTCTTGCCCTCCGGTCCGAGCTTGTTCATGTAGAAGGCATCGTTCAAACCGCCGGTGAGTGTGAGGATCTCGCCGTTACTTGTCAGCGTGGATGTGGTGTAGGTGTCGCCGCCTGCAAACGTAAATGTGATCTCCGTGGGCCAGCCCACCGGCGGAATACCGACCAGCCTGTAGGTTTTGCCGGAGATTTGTTTGGCCATTTCAGGCAGCGGCATCGCGGGCGTTTGCGGGTCTTCAATGTTCCTGATCTCCGTCGCGAGCTGATCGTACGCCTGTGGATTGGCCTCCAGGGGTTGCGCCGACTGCGCGGCCGGCACAATATAGGTTTTGACTAGCTCATGCGGCGCCGGGAAATTCGGATCGGACAAACCACCTGTAAAGACCACGACCATATCCAGCTTGGGCAGCACGAAAGTATATTGTCCCCCAAATCCATGGGCGGAATAGCCGCCAAAAGAGTTTATCCACCAGTAGTAGCCATATCCATCGTCTTCGGCCGGGTTCATCAGACCATTTGTTTCCATATGGACAGTCGTGGATTCCCGCACCCATTTGGCCGGCACGATTTGCCCGCCATTCCATTGGCCGTTATGCAGATACAGATAGCCGAATTTGGCCATGTCTTGCGGGCGGAGCCGCAGTCCACTGTTCCCGGTCGTCACGCCTTGCGGGTCGGAATCCCAGCCAAACTCGTAATGCCCAACGGGCTGAACAGCTTCTGTTTGGCGTACTCTTCCAACGTAAGCCCGCTGGTGTTCTGGATAATGGTTGACATCACATGCGGCAAACCCGAATTGTAGAAGAAGGTTTCGCCGGGTTTGTACAGGACGTTGCTGTTCGTCAGAATGTAATCAGCCGCATCAAAACTCGCATCCCTCTTCGAGAAGTCCGGCAAGGTGGTGGTATTGAAACCGGCGGACATGGTCAGCAGATGTTCAATGGTTATGTCCCTGATATACCTATCCCGGGTCTTGTTCGCAATGTCCGGGAAGTACTCCAGTACGTGTTGCTGAACGCCCTTGATCCAGTTGTCGTTGATGGCGATGCCGGTCATGGCGGACGTCACACTTTTGGTTATGGAATGTAAAGGGTGCTGGATCTCCCCGGTGTACGGCGGAAAATAGACTTCGGTCACCAGGTAGCCGTGCCGGACAATCAAGACACTGTGGATATTCAGGTCCGTCTTCTGTATTTCCTGAAGCATGGACGATATCGAGGCCGAGTCGAGGCCCTGTTCTTCCGGTGTGGACGTGCGCCATTCAGCATCAGGCCAATAGGCCGGCTGCTCGGCTGCGGGAGCAACCGGCGCGTACACACAGCCGCCAATAAGACCGGACAGGATGATACAAAGGAGAGTGGAAATGACTGGTTTGATGCGCATGGTATTCCCTCCCAATGCTCGTTGCACACGCTGGCAGTATTTTCAAATACTGTATCACCAACGTGCCACGCCGGACATGATGATTTCGCCGCCCTGTCCCCTCGCCAGACCTCCGAGGTCTTCCCGACCTCGGAGGTCTTCGCCCGCCTCCTTGCCCGTCTACCTCGTCCGGCCCAACCACGGTAAAATCAGTTGCTCCAGGGGCGCCTCGCTGCGCCGCCCCACTTACAACTACCCTCAGCTCACATTGCTCCCTTAGCGGTCGCCGGATCGGGAACGCCCGAGCTGCATCGCCACGCCCGCCTCAGGAGGGCGCAATGCCGAGATCACGATCCTTCCCGCACTCCTGCTTCATCATCCTCTGTTGCACGTTGCTGGCCGCGTGCTCCACGGCCAGGGGCGAACCCGCCTCCACCCCCGTCGCAACCGCGGCCCCCGTGATCCAGTCGCAGCACATCGTGGACTTGGTGGACCAGGATCTCATCTACGCCAACATCACCGGCATCAGCATGGACGCGCTCGCGTTGCGCATTCAAAGCCTGTCCTCGCGGGCCCTGCAGGTCGAGATTCCTGCCGGCACCTTCTTCGTCGCCCGGAATCCACAGGTGCAAAACATGGTCGCCAGGCACTCCACCAGCGTGACGCTCGAACCCCTGGAAAGGCTCGAGCTCACTGTGGACGCGGCCTGCGCCAGCGTGCGTCGGGCTGAACCCGGCAGCACCGACACGTTCGGCATTGCGCGCCTCTCGGAGCAACCCGAGCTCGGCACGATCATTGAGACGCTGAACAAGGCCGACGTCTCGTATCCCGTGGAACAAGCCGCCATCTGGATCGTGACCGACGACGCCTCCTACGATGACCTTGGGATGCTCGTCGGCGGTTCGCCCTACGGCGCCGCGCTGATCGGCGAGAACGAAGCCGCCCGGGCCATGCAGTTGGTCAGCGACGCCGGCCTCGACATCACCGCGCACGCGATCTGGAGCGAGGCCGACACGCTGCGCCCCAAAGTGACCGATGCCGACCTGACCGCCTGGCTGGACGAAAAGATCGCGGCAAGCCCCGGCGTCTACCCAATCCGCAGCCGCCTCGTCGACCTCGGTCGGCGCTGGGGAACCGCTCAGCCAATGGGCCATCCGCGCCGAGGCCGACCATGAGTTGACGCCGGGCTTGGCCGCGGAGGCCACCGGCGACCCCGATACTCCGCCTTGCGGAGATCAGCCGACCGCCTGGGCATCCGGCGATGCCAGTCCTCGCGCCACGCTCACGCTTTGGTACACGCAGGCCGTCATTCCACGCGAAATCGTGATTCACCAAACCTACAATCCCGGCGCCATCGTTTCTGTCAAGGTCCGGGATCAGTATGTGGATAAGTGGTACGAGAGTCTACGAGGGCCAGGCGGCCCTCGATCCCGACTGTTCGCTCCCGTTATTGATCCCGGTGATGGACGTGCCGGGGGTTGTCAGCATGGTCGAGATCGACGTGGATCAGAGCCTTGCATGGACGCAGATCGACGCTGTCGAATTGACCGGCGCCAAGCCGTAGTGTGTGGCCGCTGTCGAGCACCGGCACGCAAAGCATGGCAGGGAGGGACACAATGAACGCAATCAATAAGAATCCCGGAACGCAAACCGGACCTGACGCCTCCTGGCCCGCAGCCTGTATGGCGGTTGTGATCATCCTGGCCATCCTCCTGGCCGGATGCGCCGCACAGCCGGCAGCCGAAGTTCCAGGCCCCGATGCCGCGAACAAAGCGCCGGAGGTCAAGGCTGCCAGCGTTCGACCGGACCGCCCGCCCGCGGACTACCCCGTCCCGTTCAAGAAGATGCTGGTGTTCAAGAGGGCGCTCAGCCAGACCCAGGTATCGAGGCCCTCAACGCCTCGGTTGCCATGCCCGGCTCTGTTCCCGCGCCGATCATCCGGCAATACCTGCCGCCCACGAACTATCCGGTCGGCTCCTCAGTATCGCCGGCCTACAATCCGCCGGCCTCTGTCCGGGTGCCCGCTTTCACCTACACCCTGCCTGTCGTCGATTACGATCCGGTTGAATTCCCGCCCATGTTCTTCCAGGGTCCCGGAATCCCGTATGCGAATCGGCAACTATATTCCGCCGATTTCGAATCCCTATTCGAACTTCACCTCGCCGACCTTCTACAACCAGCCGACGTTCTACAATCCACCGACGTTCTACCAGTCCCCGACGTTCTATAACCCGCCTACGTTCTACAATCCGCCCACGTTCTACAATCCACCGACCTTCTACAACCCGCCTCCCACCTGGCCGTAGCTTGGAGCCCGACCTCCGGGTCTTAGACCTCGGAGGTCTTGCCTCCGATATGATCGCCGCGATGCCACGTCGGACAACGCCATTCGTTGCCCTCCGCCTACTACCACGTCTACAATCGCGGCAACAACCGCGCTCCGATTTTCTTTCAGCCGGACAACTACCGACACTTCCTGCACGTCGCGCAGGGTTATTTGCTGCCCGTGGCCGACATCCTTGCCTACAGCCTGCTGCCCACGCACTCTCACTTGCTGGTCAGGATCAAGAGAATCCTCGCAGACCTCCGAGGTCTCCTCGGCCATCATGAAATTGTCTGTCTCATATACCAAAGCCATCAACAAGCGCTTTTCCCGTGTGGGGGTGCTGTTTCAGGGGCCATTTCAAGCCAAGCCCAGCCACTTGCTGCAGCTTTGTCGCTACATCCATGCCAATCCGGTCAAAGATGGCCTCGTGACTGACCCTGCGAAGTGGCCGTATTCAAATTATCTGGAATGGATAGGTGAGCGAGGCGGGGCCTTGGTCGATCCGGACTTCGTACACGCTCAATTCCCTGATCCTCGCGGCTACGAGCAATTCGTTCTGGACTACATTCAAACTCGCCACATGCCGCAGGCGGTCATGAACCATGTGGCCGCACTTGAGGGCTAGTCGGCCTGCGGACGCGAGACCTCCGAGGTCTTCCCGACCTCGGAGGTCTACGCTTGCCATGCCCAATCAGGCGGGCTTCCCTCCCTAAATTCCGTGCTTGGACTTGCCCCGTTTTTGTGGACACGATTAATGACGCGGAAGGGCTTCGAAATCATTCGGACTGCGGTAGCCCAGGGCGGAATGCAGCCTTTGGCGGTTGTACCAGCCTTCGATGTACTCGAAGATGGCGGTGCGGGCCTCGGCTTTGGTGGCGAATGGCTGCGTGGCGCACTCGGCCTTTAGGGTTCGGAAGAAACTCTCGATGGGAGCATTGTCGAAGCAATTGCCCACGCGGCTCATGCTCACGTTGCAGCGCCGTGCTCGCAGGAGTTGTTGGTAGGCGTGGCTGGTGTACTGACTTCCCTGGTCGGAGTGATGCAACAGTCCTTGAGCAGGTTGACGCTGCCGCAGTGCCATCTCCAAAGCGGCCTGCACCAGAGCAGTCTGCGTATGGTCGGCCATCGCCCAGCCCACAATCCGGCGCGAGTACAAGTCCATCACTACGGCTAGATACAGCCAGCCCTCTGCTGTATCGATGCAGGTGATGTCGCTGACCCATTTCCGATCGGCTGCAGGAGCGGAGAAGTCCTGGCGTAGCAGGTTGGGAGCTGGGATCGCCTGGGGGTCTCGCCGGGTGGTCCGCGGCCTGCGCCTGTGTGCCGGGCGGGCCCTCAGGCCGTACAGGCGCATCAAGCGCCCGACCCGGTGGCGGCCGCAGCGGGTGCCTTTCTGCTGGAGCGCGACGTGGATGCGCGGACTGCCATAGGTGTACCGGCTGGCTTGAAACTCCTCCCGGATCTGTGCCACCAACTGCTCATTGGCTTGCGCCCGCGGGCCGACGGGGCGACCACGCCAGGCGTAGTAACCGCTCCGGCTCACACTCAACGCTCGACACATCCGTTTCACCGCATAGCGATCTTCGTGCGTCGCCATGAAGGTGTACCTCATGCGGTTTTCCGGGAGAAAATGTTGACCGCTTTTTTTAGGATGTCTCGCTCCTCCTCGGCTTCTGCCAAGGCCCGCTGCAACCGGCGGATCTCGGCTTTGGCCGCATCCAAATCACTGGGCCCCAGGCGCACCTCATGCCCGCTCTGCTGCACCGCCTGATACCGCGCCCGCCACTTGAGCAGCATGCCGGGCGTAATTCCCAGATCGCGCTCGATCTGACCGGCACTTTTGTCGTGCTTCTCCAGCAACGCCAAAGCCTCGAGTTTGAAGTCTTCCGGGTACGTTCGATACTTGCGTTCGTTCATTGGGCTTCTCCTGTTTCAGTGTACTTCGAGGACATTTTCCGTGTCCACTGATTCGGGGGAAGTCCAGCTCTCCGGCATTTGGGGAGGGACCGAGGGTGGGGCCCAAATTCGACCTCGGAGGTCTACGCCGCACCTTCCCGCCCGCCAGCCAATGAAGTCGTACTTTTGCACACTTGACTTACATAATCCTCTATGGTATTACTTGTTCGTGAATGGAGTATATTGAAATGGAGACTTACGCTACTGTCAAAGGCCAGATCGTCATTCCTGCCAGGCTTCGCCGGAAATACGGCATCAAGGAAGGCACCAAGATCGTTATCACCGAGGCGGAAGATGCCATCATGTTGAAACCGCTGACCGAGCAGTACTTGAAGAAGCTGCAAGGCTCGCTGAAGGGCAGGGGTGCTCTGAAAGCACTCCTGGAACAGCGCCGCCTCGACAAGGACAAGGAATAGGTTGTGGCCTCCAAAGTCCTGGACTCGTACGCCCTGCTGGCATTCTTTGAGGACGAGCCGGGGTCCGACTTTGTGCGCGACCTCTTGGTCAAAGCCGAGGATGGCAAAACAAAACTCTTTATGAGTGTTGTCAACCTCGGCGAGGTCTGGTATTCCATTGCCCGCACGAGTTCACCCCAAACCGCCGACCGCTACGTGCAGGAGATAGAGGGCATGGCAATCGACGTCGTTGACGCCGATTGGGACCTCACTCGTCAGGCAGCCGCCTTTAAGGCATCGGGCCGTCTCTCCTATGCCGACTGTTTCGCCGCCGCCCTGGCCAAAGTCCGCAAGGCCGACCTCGTCACCGGCGATAAGGAATTCCGGGCCCTGGAGGGCGAAATCAAGCTGTCATGGTTGTGACTCGCCAATGAGTTCTGGCAACCGCCATCCGGACCTCCGAGGTCATCCCAGCCTCGCACCCACGCCGACCTCCGAGGTCTTCCCGACCTCGGAGGTCTACACTACGCCGCTCGGCCTACCCACTTCGCGGCCTTTCCCGTCTGCTGTCCCAGGAACATGCGCAATTGCGCGCCATGCTCCTGAACGTGTCTCAGGTTGTATAGCTGCAGCTCTGCGAAGGGCATCTCCCCCCAGGGAAAGCGACATCTCCGGCCGGCCTCTTCGTCTGACATGCCGCCAATGATCTCCTTACACCTTTCCCGGCAGTATTCCAGGTAATCAAGCAGTTCGTCGCGTGTGTAGGTCCGCGGCAGCGCCTCGCCGGCTTCCATCTCGGTCAGGTCAAACGGCGCAGGCGGAGCGAAGCCCTCCTCCGTGCCGGTCAGGTACAGGTCCAGCCAGAACAGCGCGTGATAGCCCAGATACCAGAACTTGGAGAAACCGGCCGCCACCCATTGATCTGCCTGGTCGCCCCAGAGAACTCTGCTCCCACAATTCATCCGGGCAGTCGCGGATCGGCCTCGCGCAGCATGTCGATCGCCGCTCCGAACCGCCACCACAGCATGTCATTATCAATGATGATCATCGTATAGTTCCTGAGCTACTCTTGCCGAGCGGCCTCAGTACGCCGCTGTATTGCCTCCTGCTCAGATCGCATCGAATCCGATCTGCTCCAGGTATCGATATGTGGGGTCGTAGAAGTCGCTCCTGCGCGTTCGGGTCCTCCGACGCTCCCTCTGGAACCACGATCACCATGCCTTGCCGCGCACGTGTCAGAAGCACACGGTAAGCGTTCTTTTGGTAGCTCCGCCTTTCCTCCTGCCTTATGTGATTCCAGTGCTTGCCAACGAAAGCCCAGTGCTCCCAGCCATCCTTGTGTGTGCCTGAAATCGCCGTCCCAGGTCACGCAGGCCCAGTCCAGTTCAAGCCCCTGTATGTCAAATTCCGTGGCAACGTCTTCTAGGTAGTACGACGAGCGCACGTCCTCCTTGCCGTCCAGAAACCAGTGAACGGGATCCATCGGCGACTTAACATCAATCGCGTGTGGCTTGAGGCGCTCGGCCTGGGAAGACACTATGATGCCATATCTCTCTGAGCCTCTGGCCTGTTGCCGCAACCAGTCCTTCGCTTTCGCTAGACTTCGGGTGATGACAATCGGGTACCGACTGCGCACGCTCCCCAAGGTTGTCCGAGCAGCCTTGATGTCGTGATCCAAAATCTGCTTGACCAATAACGATACGTTCTCTGCCCGGAACGAGCGCATCGAAACCGACAGGTGGAGATTCTCATTGAAGGTCACACTCCCGCTGTTCGCGAATTTGCTCCAGTGCTTGTGCTGCGGCGTATTCACTATCCGTAAGACGTGGGGAAATGTGCACTCGCCATTCAGGGAAAGAGCTATGCAGAGACGTCAAGCCATGCCCCAATCCCTGCCTCCCCAGTGTTGATCTCCTGGCCGCCTCCGACAAGACAGACCACTACTGCCCAATCACGGTGACGGTCCATGCAGGAGATAAGAAACTCCGGCTCCTGATTGTTCGAACCCCGCAATATGCTTCCTCTGCTGCATGAACTTGGCGGTCTGCTTTAAGTTCCAGGCCCGTTGAGCCTCATCAAATAGCGCGACGTGCTCCAAGGGCGGCCGGCTTGGATCTACCAGGCATTCATCACGGAAGTTGTGGACGTTTTGGATGAAGAGCTTCACGTCCCTCATGGCGTCCGCCTTTCCTCATCCTACGTCCCGCCTCCTTCTCGTGTTCTACCTTGTCTCGTGCCAAGGCCTCGTCGCAGTATCGCGACCAGCGGACCGTTTCCTGAGAGGAAAACGCTGTAGAGTTCATTTTCGCGATTAATGTGTGCGGTCGCAATATTCAGTCCCACCAGGGTTTTCCCAGAACCAGGAACGCCGGTGACAAAGCAAATGCTCTTTTCCCGTTTTTCGCGCGAACTCGCAATAATCTCTGGAAATTGCGTCCGAGGTCACGCCCAGATTGATGGCTTTGGCATCGCTTCTCGAGATTTCGTCCACCGTTTGGCCGTGATAGAGTGCCCTTGCCGCCTCAACAATGGTGGGGGTGGGCTCATATCTGCCCAGCGGCCAGATTGCCTGATCAATGTCGCTGTCCCCGCTCATGCTCAAGACATCTCTAATCACGTCCCCAAGCGTTTCGCTATTGGCCCTCATAGGCACGAACACTTGGTCATCATGGGAAGTTTGCGCGATTATTGTGCCGGGCTCTCTTGCTTCGGTCGCAATCAGGATGGGTGCAATGACCTTGTCGTGACTGGTTTCGTGAAAGTTCTTCAAGTCCAGCGCGTAGTCCCAAACCTGATCGATTCGCATATGCCGAAAACTCTCGTGCGCCTACCTTGAACTCCAGGATAAAGATAACTGGCCCAATCAAAGCGACCACATCAATTCTTCTACCCATCCGCGGGATCGAGTATTCGAAGTAGACGGTGCCTTTGTAGGGTCGCAGCACTGCTTTGCAAGATGCTGATTTCCGCCATCCAGGCGTCGCGTTGGGTTGGCTCAACGGGGAAGTCGCTGTTATGGGCCAGCCTCGCCGAGGATCTCATCAGGGCTCGTCGCCAAAAAGCCCGCTATCGTGTCAGAGTAGTATTCTCGTTTCATGTGAGCCGGCCGCCGCCTGCGTCGAGTGTACACCCAGGCGGACGTCGTCCGTCCGGCTCCCCGAATCACAAAGGCCGCCGTCTGCGCGACCCTTTCGTATCTACTCCCGACACCCATGAGAGCCGGCCCTACTTCTTCTTGGCTGCCCGTCCCGCAACCGCTTCAGAGTTGGCTGCCACCGCCGCGCGGATGAGCTGCTTGAACGCCGCTTCGTTGATCTTCTCCCCTTCGTGCAGGTCGATCGCACGCCGCGCGTTCCCCTCCAGGCTGGAATTGAAGAGCTTCTTCGGGTCGCTGATCGAGGCTCCGCGAAAGAACGTGAATTTCACGACCTCCTTGTACGTTTCCCCCGTGCAGACGCCTCCGTCATGTGACCAGACCGGCGTTCCCGGCGACTTTGGCTTCTCCCATTTCCACTCCTCCTGGATGTCCGGGTCGGCATCGTGGATGAGCTGACGGACATGAGCAAGCGTCTCGCCTCTCCAATCCCCCAGCTCTTGAATGCGCTTGGTGATCTTCGCTGAAGCGGCCTCGCTCATCCGGACTGCTTGTCGCCTTCATCTTCTCTCCGATCCTTCGCTTCGCCAGCCGGCCCTGATCCGGCAAGCGGGAGCCGCGCGTGGCGCTGCCACAAAAAGGCCGCCGTCACCGGCGGCCTTCGCTCTTACTCCGAGTCTCTGTCTTGCACCGGTACCGGCTGCAGCTTCAGCGCCTCCCAGCCGGCCAGTCTTCCGTTGGCTTCGTCGTACACGCGCAGCTTCAGGCTCTTGAGGCTCGAAAGCAGCGTGACCGGCTTGACGTGAAACAGCGGATTCTCCCGATAGGCCTTCGGCAGGTTGTAGCTGGGGATCTTGGCCCCCAGGTGGTGGATGTGGTGGAAGCCGATGTTGCCGCTGAACCACTGCAGCACCGCCGGCAGCTTGTAGAACGAGCTGCCCTGCAGGCTGGCCTGGACGTAGTCCCACTGCTCCCGACGCTTCCAGTACACACCGTCGTAGTTGTGCTGCACGTAAAACAGCCACACGCCCACGCCCGCGCCGAAGAACAGCACCAGTAGTTGCACGGTCAGGTACGCCCGCCAGCCGAAGGTCAGGATCATGGCTGCCACGATCACGGTCAAGGCCACGTTCGTCCACCACACGCTGGCAATATCTCGTTTGCCCTTGAGCGGCGGGACGCGCTCGGCGACCAGGAAGACCATCAGCGGCCCGATCAGGAACATGGCGAACGGGTTGCGCATCACGCGATACCCGACTTTTTTCCACCACGGCGCCGCCAGGTATTCCTGCACCGTCATCGTGTACACATCGCCGGCGCCGCGCCGGTCCAGATCTCCCGCCGTGGCGTGGTGGATGGCATGGTAATGCTTCCAGCGATAGTAGGGCGTGAACGAAAGCATGCCGGTTACGATCCCCATCCAGTCGTTCGCCCGCCTGGACTTGAAGAACGAGCCGTGGCCGCAATCGTGAAAGATGATGAAGGTCCGCATCAGGAAGCCGGCCGTCAGGATCGAAAGCGGCAGCGTCAGCCAGAACGACACCTCCGTGCTGCGCAGCGACAGGTAGAACAGGATGAAATAGGGGACCAGCGAGTTGACCGACTGCCAGATGGCGCGACGCAGGTCGGGACGCGCGTAGCGTGCGACGATTTGCTGCCAGGCAGCCTTTTGTTCTCCATAAGTTGGGTTTTCCATGGGGGACCCTCTCCGGCTTCCATTGTACAACCTATTTTGCCATTTTTGACATGATTTCGCCACGGCGCTCGGGCGAGCGAGCGTCAAGCGAGCGTCGCCCATCCTTGGGCCAGGAGGCACAAGGACCATCACCCTTGACAAACAGAACAAGTGTGCTAATATTGACCAGTGGATACCGCCGCCTCGCGCCTGCGATCCGATCACAGACTGCTATCCCACTTGCCGATATGGATTACCTTTGCCTGCATGCTCCCCCCGAAATTCATAGCCTGCACCTTGGGCTTGCGCGCGGCAAGTCTCCTATTCGTTCCTCTTCGAATTTTGATACCAATCGCACTGCGGGGCCGTCCAAAGGCGCCACAATCTGGCGGTACTCGCTGGTAGCCTTGCACCACGTGGAGAATCGGATTGTATCCATCCTTCTTTGTGCTCTTTGTGTCCGTCGTGTTGAGTTCTCTTAACCATGAAGGATTATTCGCTTGCCAATCCTCAATTTTCGATCAGCAATCCTCAATCCCCGTTCGCGTATTTCGTGTTGAGAATCCTCGCACTCGGGGAATTGAACCTCATTTGAACCGCGCGTTCGATTTGGAGGGACGCGCCGGGCCGCACCTTAACACACCGAAAAGCCACAATCGCTCGCGAATTCTCAATCCGCGATCCTCAATCCTCAATCTCCAATCCATTGAGGAATCCCCTCGAATCCGGTATAAGGCTCCCATGCCCCAACCCATGCGCGTCACCCAGATAGAGACCCCTGCCGGCCTGATCGACCTCGGCCGCGGCGATCCACAGCTTGCACTCCTGCCCCTCGACATCCTGCGCCGGGCCGCGACCGACCGCCTGGCGCAGGCGGACAACGCCTTCCTGCAATATGGTACCGAGCAGGGGGATGGCTATTTCAGGCGCGCACTGGGGAAATTTCTGAGTGATGGCTACGGCTTCGACGTCGACCCGGAGACTCTCTTCATCACCTCCGGCATCTCCTCCGCCCTGGACCTGCTGTGCACGCTATTCACGAAGTCGGGGGACACCGTCTTCGTCGAGGAGCCGACCTACTTCCTGGCCCTCCGCATCTTCGCCGACCATGGCCTCAAGGTCGCCTCCATACCGACCGATGGATCCGGCATCTTTCTCGACTGCGCTGCGACAGGGAACTGGGAATGCGCCGCCCGAAATTCCTCTACCTTATCCCCACGTTCCAGAATCCGTCCGGCCAGACGCTGACCGAGGAACGTCGGCAGCAGCTCCTCGCCCTGGCCCGCGATACTGACCTGTTGTTGGTCGCAGACGAGGTCTATCAGTTCCTGAACTACACGGTTCAGCCGCCGCATTCCTTCGGCGCCTACACCGACGATGAACTCGTCATCTCGCTGGGCTCGTTCTCCAAGATACTTGCGCCTGGCCTGCGCCTCGGTTGGCTCCAGGCACATCCGACCATCATCCAGCGACTGGCCGGCAGTGGACTGCTCGACAGCGGCGGCGGCATGAACCCCTTCACATCGGCCATCGTCCGCGGAGTGATCGAGAGCGGCGACCTCCAGCAGAACATCGCCCACCTGCAGGAGGTCTACGTGGGCCGCATCCAAGCGACCGACGCCGCTCTTCGCGAGTACCTGCCGGAGGCCGAATATGCGTTACCGGATGGAGGTTATTTCTTCTGGCTGCGTTTGCCCGGTATAGACACGCTCAAGCTGCGTGAGCGGGCCGCTGCCCATCAAGTCGACTTTCGGCCTGGCAGCCTGTTCTCAACTGACGGCTTCGGGCTACGCGAGTATTTGCGTTTGGGTTTTTCCTTCTACGACTCGGACCAGATCACCGAGGGAGTGAAACGCCTCGCCGTGTGCCTCCGGGCGAGCCGCTAATCCCCACCGGAATCTCAACTCCTCAATCGCTCGGCGACTATCTCCGCAACATCCTTCACTTCGACCGAGCCGCCATCCGCAGTCGCCGCGTCGCTGAGCATCGTGATGCAGAAGGGGCAGCCAACCGCCAGGGTCGTCGCTCCGGTCGCCTTGGCCTCAGCAAATCGGGCCTCGTTCACTCGCTCGCTGCCGGCCTCTTCTTCCTTCCACATCTGCGCGCCGCCGGCGCCGCAGCAGAATGACTTGGCCGCATGGCGCGGCATCTCGATGACTTCCACTCCCGCGGACTTCAGGTCCTCACGCGGGGCCGCGTACACATCGTTGTGTCGCCCGAGGTAGCACGGATCGTGGAACGTGACCTTGTAGTTGTCGCCCGACGCTTGCATGCTGATCTTGCCGGCGCCGACCAGCTCGTTGATCAGCTGCGTGTGATGGATGACCGTGTAGTTGCCGCCGAACGCGGGGTACTCGTTCTTCAGCGTGTGCAGGCAGTGCGGGCAAGTGGTCACGATGCGTTTGGGCTTGACCATATTCAGGATCTCAACATTCGCCGACGCCAGCCCGAAGAAGATGTCCTCGCGCCCGGCCCGCCGCGCCGAATTGCCCGTGCACTGCTCGTTCTGTCCGAGCACCGCGAAGTTCACGCCGGCGGCCTGCAGGATCTTGGCAAAGGCCTGGGCGGTCTTCTGGGCGCGGGCGTCCGTCGCTGGTGCGCATCCGACCCACCACAAGATTTCGGGTTCGGGGTTGGTGTCGACGGTCGGGATGTTCAGGCCCTCGGCCCATTTCATGCGGTCGGCCTGCGAGACGTTCCACGGGTTGGAGTTGCGCTCCATTCCCTTGAAGGCGGCCTCCAACTGCTTGGGGAAGCTGCTCTCCATCATCGACAGGTTCCTGCGGATATCCAGGATGTCGCGCATCGGCTCGTTGCCGACCGGGCAGATGTCCACGCACGCGCCGCAGGATGTGCAGGCCCACACGGCCTCGTCGGAGATCAGCGTCTGCAGTGCCACGTCCGTGGCGCCGCCTTGGTTGAGGTGATAGCGTTTGTTGATCTCCAGCGCGGCCGGGCTGAGCAGTTTGCCGGTGTTGTAAGCCGGGCAGACCTCCTGGCAGCGGAAGCACATGATGCAGGCGTAGCTGTCCATGATCTGCTCCCAGCCCAGGTCCCGCATCTTGGCCGCGCCGAACTGCTCGATGGACTGGTCGTCCAGGTTGATGTAGCCCAGCTCCCCGATCGATCTCCTCTCCGGCTTCAAGGCGAAGTTGATCGGTGCAAAAAACAAGTGGATGTGCTTGGAGTATGGGAAGTAGGGGAGGAAGGCCAGCACCGCGCCGAGCGACAGCCAGAACATGACGTGCTCGCCGACGATCATCCCGCCCGGCGCCGCGCCCGTCCACACGCTCGCCAACGCCGAGGCAACCGGCTGCCAGCTGTCGTGCAAGCCCTCCGCTGTCAAGTGGAACGACTCGCCCAACAGCCGCGCGGAGTTGTGCAGGAAGATAAAGCCTGCCACGATGGCCGAGTCCCGCGTGATCCCCAATCTGGCCTTGGGATGCAGCAGGGTCGACTCGCGCGTCGTCAAGGTGGCGGGCTTGAGGATGAATTGGCGGATCTCCATGCCCACGATGCCGATCAGGATGGCGGCATCGGCGATATCGCCGAGCAGGCGGTACACGTTACCGGCCGCGCCCGTCTGATTCAAGATGCTGAAGCCCGTGTAGCCATAAACGAGGTCATTGACGTTGACAACCAGGAAGACGATGAAGCCCCAGCCGATCATGCCATGCAGGATGCTCGGCCCGAGCCGCAGCTTGAAGACCGGCTGGAACAGCCCCACCTTGGCGATCACGTCGCCGAGCCGCTTCCATGCCAGCCCCCACTGGACCTTGCCATGGCCGCTGCCGATATTGTGCAGGATGCGTTGTACGCCCTGCCATGTCAGGTAGAGCGATACAAGGGTTGCCGCAGCAAAGAGGATCTTTTCGACGATGGTAAGCATGCATTCCTCCGTTTACAGTCTTGCCGTGCGAGCTGCGCCTCCTACGGGCGGCGCATCTCGTTGAGCTCCGTCATCATGCCAGGCACAGCTAGTCAATTCCGCCTCAGACTGAACCGTCCGGATGGTCAGCCTCGACGCTCCGTCAATTGCGACTTGCCGGTGCGTGCCGCGGTTGCCTCGAGTGACGCAGGATGGCACAAAAATGCGGAAGCCATTTGCCTCCGCTAGTCCTTACGCTATCGAATGCCGCCATCGGAATTTTGCCTACTGACTGATATCGTTGACGTAGTCCTTGGCGGGCGCGCACACATCCGTAAAGTGTGTCGACAGTGTGTCCCATGTCAGGGAATGGTCGGCCTTCCAGGCATCGTTTACCACCAGCGACAGACATCCCGGACCGGCGTTGTAGTTGACAAGGGTCAGCTTCCACAGGTCTTCGTACGAGGCGACCTCGGCCGGTGCCTGAGTGACGGTATTTTGGATCACCTGGGCCGTCTGATCGCAGCTAGCCAGCAGTGTGTGCGCGAATACGCCGACGCTGAAATCCGCCCGGCTCAAGTCGATGCCCAGAGCGCAGTTGTCGCAGCTGGCGTTGACGCTCGAAACCAGTGCTTCACGCAGCAGTTGCTGCTGGTCCGCCTCGAGGTGCAGATACCCCTTGCTGCAATCGTCGGCCGAGAGCACCAGCGGACAATAGGCGCCGAAGAACGACGGGTTCCACAGCAGGGTGGTGTCCGCCCCGTTTTCCGTCAGCTGCCCAAGGCCCGAGTCGGCACTGGCCTTGAAAACTCCCGGCCAGAATTGGCTCTCCCGGGCAAAGAGATTCTTGAGCAGCTGGGCGGGCACGCCCGTGTCCGTCGAAGTATCGACGATCAGCTTGTCGAACTGGTTTTGCCACTGGTCGACTGCGCTGCGCGCCGCCTCCTGACCGCACGAGTTGGCGCCGCCTTCCGGCAGCAGGCCCCCGTCCGGACATGCGCTGGCATCCACGGCGCCTTGCAGTATCAGGTTCGCGGAAAGATAGTTGTAGGGGATGTCGCTGCTGAGTTCGGCGGGATCCGTGGGCGTGCTCAACCAGGCCGGCGGTCCACCGACCGGCGGGAACACGTCCCATGTGGCCGAACAGGATGCGTTGGGGACACCCTTCCATTGACTCGACAGCACGTCGACATAGTACGAAGACTGGTCGGGATTGTTGACGTCGGCAAGCGCCACGCGGACCTGTGCGCCGAACACCTGGCTGCTGTCGCCGTAGCTCGACCACGCCCAGAACTGCACGTTGGCGCCGTCCCCATCCGTGGGCGAAAGCTCGAGCTTGCAGGTGGCCTCGCACTTGAACGGTGTGCTGTCCACCGTGCCCTCGATGCCCAGGATGTGTTCGTTGGGGAGCGGCTCATCACCTTGAAGCACGAGCACAGGTGCGCTTTCGCAGATGCTGGTGCCGGACCGCGATACGGGATCGCAGCCCTCCAGGGACACCCACACCTCGGGCGCCGGCAGGGTGACCGTAATCTGCCGCTGCGCCGGCTGCGTGTCCACCAGGTAGAGGTAGTCGCCTTCGCAGCGCTGCTTCCGTGCCGCTCCGTAGCAGGGTGGCTGCTCCGAGAAGTCGAAGGCCACGTTGGTATCACAGTTCTGATAGACGTCATTCAACGTGGGCTGGCCCTCATGGTCGATCACGAGGGAGCATTCGACGGTGTTGTTGTCCCACGTGGCCATCCACCAGGTGTAGGCGGTGTAGTCGACCGTGATGGTCGAGATCCGGTCCGGACCCGGAGGGGCGTCGGGCTGCGCGGCCGCTGCTGGCTTGGCCGGCAAGATCGTCTGCGCGCCCAATGCAAAAAGAAGCGCAGCCGCAACGCTCGCGAAAGCCATGCCGGATCGATTTGGCCTCATGGGACAGGGGTCAGCATCGGTGGGAGTCCGTTACTATTATAGTGGACTCCGTTTGTATTGCAATGGACGGTTGTATTGCAGCTACTTGCGTTTGGTGGCGCGCTTCCTGCTGGCGCCGCGCCCGCCGGACTTCGCCGGCGCGGCCTTGGGGGTGGCCCGCTTGCGGCTCGCGCTCGAGGACCGCGCCACCTTGCTTTCGGCTTGCATCGTTTCGAGCGTGGTCAGATCTCGCTCAAGATTCCGGCGGCGCGCCAGAACGCTGATGACGTAGATCGCCATGAGCACGGCAAAGATCACGTAGCCTGCGATCATGTAGGACGAGGTGTCGGGAGTGGTGTCTTGCAGGAGCATGGCGTAGTGCATCTCTCTTATCCTTTGCTGTACGCATCGCCCGAGGCGGTGCCCCGGACCGGCTGTGAGCCGGATATCACTGCATCAGGCTGAGCTTGAGTTGTTCGACGCGGGCAGCCAGCCGTCCCATCAGGATGCGATTCCAGAAGAGGTCGATGAAGATCACCGTGAAGGCGAAGAGGGCGAAGAAGAAGGCCACCTGCATGCCCGGCACCATGGCAAAGGTGCCCTGCGCGCTCGGATCCCCGCTGCCAATGACGACAGGATGGATTGTGCGGAAGAGCCGTATCGCAAAGAAAGTGATCGGAGCGCTCACTGCCCCAATGATCGTGTAGACGGCCCCGAAGCGCGCGCGACGCCCCGGATCCTCGATGCCCTGACGAAGCATGAAATATGCAATATAGATCAATTCCGTCACGGCCGCGGTCGTCAAGCGCGGGTCCCAAGTCCACCACGTGTTCCAGACGGGGCGCGCCCAGATCGAGCCCAGCACGATCGTGATCAGGAAGAAGACCAGACTGATTTCGATGGCCGCGATCTCGACGATATCCCACTTCTCGTCCTTCGTCGAAAGGTAAGCCACTCCGGCCACTCCGGCGGCAACAAAACCGAGCAGGGCGGTCCAGGCCGTGGCAATGTGGAAATAGAAGACCCGCTGGACCTGCCCCATGACGGCCTCTTCCGGCGCGTAGACGAGCGCGAGGTACGCCGCGATGACGAGTACCACGATCGCAACGATATCCAGCACCCTCAGAGAGGTTGGTTTGGCTTCCATAAGCGCTCCTTCAATGAAATCCGTGTCGATAAGACGGGCGACCGAGCGTCAAGCACCCAGGTCTTTTGGCTACTCCTCCACGACGTAGTCAAAAACCATGAATGCGATGGCCGTGAAGATCACATCATACACGATCAGAAGATTGAGCCACGGGCGGATATTGACTGCATCCTCACCCGTCAGGAAGCCGCCGCTGGCCTTCACGGCCGCGATCAGCACGGGGATCACGACCGGGAAAAGCAGGATGGGCAGCAGCATGTCGCGGGTGCGAGACTGCACCGCCATGGTGGACAGCAACGTCCCCACCACAATATACCCGATCGATCCGAGCAACAGGATCAGCAACAGGCCAGGCCTGAGCAGGTTCACGTTGTACAGAAAGGAGTACACCGGCAGGACGATGGCCTCGACGATCAACATGAAGGTCAGGTTGCTGAAGACCTTCCCGAAGTAGATCGCGGAGCGATCAACGGGCGCCAGCAGCAGGCCATCCAGCGAGCCCTGGTCCTTCTCGAGGCTCATCGAGCGATTCAGGCCGAGCGTGCCGGCGAAGGCAAAGGTGACCCAAAGGACGCCGGCGGTCACGGACTGGCGGGTTCGGATGTCCAATTCGAGGGCGAAATTGAAAATGAGGATGACCAGCAGAGAGAAAACCAGCATCGCCGAGAAGAGCTCGCGCGATCGAAACTCGGCAGCCAGGTCTTTCCACGTGATGGCGGCCACGGCGCGTCCAAAAGCCAGAACTGGGGATTCGGGCCTGGCTGGGACGGATGAACGGCGCGCCATATCAGGCAACCAGAGCCCGCTTGTAGAATGACAGCAGATGCCCTCTTCCCAGGCTCTTCCTGGTCGCCGAGGCAACAATCACGCCCCGCGAAAGAATGTCGAAGCGCGTTGCCAGCGCCTCAGAACGGGCGAGATCATGCGAAGTCATGAGTACCGTGCGCCCCTCGGCGGCAACCGAACGGAGCACGCCATCCAACATGGTCGAGGCGTCCTGATCGAGGCCGGTGTGCGGCTCGTCGAAAAGCATGACATCAGGATTGTGCAACACAGCACGCCCGATGGCCAGCCTCTGCTGCATGCCGCGTGAGAAGGTACGGACCAGGTCGTGGCGCCGTGACTGCAGGCCGATCAGTTCCAGCACCTCCGTCGTGCGCGCGCCCACGTGCTCTATCCCGTAGAGTCGGCCGTAGAAGTGTAGATTTTCTTCGGCCGTCAAATCGCCGTAGAGCAGAGGCACATGCGAGACCACCCCGAGACGGGCCCGCACTGCCGCCGCCTGGTGAGGCAAGCGCTGTCCGGCGACGCTTACCTCGCCCATCGATGGATGGGAAAGTGAGGCGAGAATACGCAGAAAAGTTGTCTTGCCGGCGCCGTTGGGCCCAAGCAGCGCCACGAACTCCCCCCGCTCCACATCAAGATCAACTCCGTTCAAGACGGTCTTTAGTCCAAAACGCTTGACGAGTTGGCGCACCTTGATCATAGTTTTGGCCAGTGGTAGGGGGTGGCCCTGGGTTGCACCTCCGCACCTCCGAGGACCGTGCAGATGCCTGAGCCTGAGGCGCGGCGCGTTCCAAGATTGACGCAGGCCCGGGGGCGGGCCTCGAGCGCAATCGACGTTCTGCTCAGGACAGCTCCTTGAGGGTCTCTTTCAGTTCGTTGCGGCGTATCTTGTAGGGCTTGTCCGCGATCTTGCCGGCTTGATGCAGATCGTCCAGAGCCAGAATGGCATCCATGACCTCATCCGCCGTGGCGAACTCGGCCTCGTCAGGCGCTGCGGGCTGCCGCCTGCGCTCGCGCACGTAAAGGAACAGACCGACGGCGATGAGCGCCGCGCCCAGGAATGCACCGCCGATCAGCCATCCTTGATGAGCGTCCAATCCCGCCGGGCTGCCGGTTCTCGGCTGGCCGCTGACCGAAAAAGCAAGGGTGTCGCCGGCCTTCAAGTCACTGGCAGAGAACTCTTCATAATTGTTACTCTGGATGACCTGCAGGCCCCGGGCCTCCAGTTGGCTGCCCTGGACTTTGATTCCCTCGGGGACCAGCAGAATCAACGATGGCATATCGATTGTGAGAGGCTGATTGATATCGACCTTCTTGTCGTACGGCAAGTTGAAGAAGGCAACGATGGAGTATGGCTTGTCGCTGGGTACAACCGCCACTCCCGGATCCGCGGAAACGAAAGGTGCGCTGTCCTGTCCCGCTTCGTAACCCTGATTGGTTGCACCGGCCGGCAGCTTGATAAACGGAATCGTTGCATTGTCCGTGGAGATCACAACGGAGTTATTGCTCGCATTCGTGAAGGCGAAGATTTCGAGCACCTGGACCGTGCCGGCCGTGGTGAAGTCCGTGTAGAGGTGCACCTGTTCGAGGGTGAGCAGGCTCACGTCCGTGCTGGCTTCGTATAGTTTGAGGGGCGGCAACGCGACCCTGGTCGAGTCGGCTGTCGCGGCCGCGAAGTCAGAGCGATAGGCAATGCCGCCGTAGTCCACTTCGGCAAGGAAGATCCGATTCACAGGCATGCCGACGTCCTCAAACGCGTATGTACCATTAGGCGCCACAGTTCCGGAGAGGGTGAGGACCTCCTGTGGTCCCGAAGTCTGGTCCGGTGCGTGGTCGTAGCCGTGCAGCGTGACGGTCAGATCCGTCGCCTGGCTCCCGCTTGCGAGCTCGACATTCCCCGTCACTTCGCCCACTCCGCCGGCTACGGCTGTTCCGGCTGCGGCCACCGGCGTCTGGCCTTCCAAGACGGCTGTCCCCGCGGGAGTCACGCCCGTTGCGGGCGTTGAGGCCGACGCCACCTGGGGTGCGGCAGAGAACGTCAGGCTTCTCAAGTACTCGGCTACCGCCTTGGCATCATCATCCGACAGGTCTTTTCCAAAAGCCGCCTGGTTTGCAGTGCCGCTCTGCAAGGCAGCCACGAGGCCGTCTTCCGAAAGCGCCGCCATCTTCTTCTGGTCGGAGAATGCTGCAGGGCAATCCGGGCAGCCGCTCTGGACCAGTGCTTGTCCGCGCGCCAGATCGCCGGATGATACGTGAAGGGTGAGGGCGTAGGCTACGACGTCCCATCGCTGCTGGTCGCTGAGCGATCCAGCGAAAGGCGGCATGAACCTGTCCATGTTGCCTTGCGAGACCGTTTTGAACCAGTCGGCCGGTGAGGCCGTGCGGGCTACTTCAGCCAATCCGAGCCCAGGGACCGTAACGGGCAGTTGCATGCTCTGTGGACCGTCGCCCAGCCCCGTGGCACCGTGACACGGCATGCATTTGTCGGCAAAAATGGCCGCACCGTCCTGCACGTTCGGCGTTGAGGCCGGGTATGCCGGGCCCAAGGTCGGCATGGGGCTTGGCGGAACATAGTCCGGCGGGGGCGTGATGTCGGCCGCCAGCGTGAAACTGCATCCAGCCAGAAGCATGGCGGAGAATACCAGGATCGCTGTGGAACGCAACTTCATCTTTGCCTCAATGCCTGAAAGATCTACGGCAGAGCCCTGCCGCAATTTGGACAAAACTTATCTGTGACCAGGACCGGTTTCCCACAGCGCGGGCAGAACCCAGCGGATTTCCCGGGGCGGCCGGCGCGGCGCGCGGCCAGCATCGATTTCAATCCGGTCGTCGTCGAGCACGGCCCCAGCGCGAGACGAATCGCTTCGCCTGGCCGCGGCGGCCTGCTCAATGCGAGAGCTTGCATCTGTAACCGTGCCCGATCGCGGCGTAGGTTCAGGTTCCAGCTCATCGAGCCTGCGCAGGATGTCGGCGCCGGTCTGGAGAAGCGTGGCGCGCTGCGGCGGGTAGTCCTCCTGTGGGATCTTGCCAAGTTTGAAATCAAAATCCAGCTCCTGCAGCGCGTTTATGACGCGATCGCGCTCCGCCATCAGTGAGGACGCCTCGCGGGACTCCTGGGAAATACCTGCCGGCACGTCGCCCATCAGCGGCGCGGCAAGGAATAACCCCACGCCCAGAAGCAGAGCGAATAGCAGCAGGATGGCTCCCAGGTCCATTTTCCCTCCTACTTCAGCAGCGGATCGATGATCGACTGGATTTGGTCCGCCGAAGTAAACGGTCCAATCTGCACATACCTGAGGACTCCGGACTGATCCACAAAATAGGTTTCGGGGACCCCCTGAATGCGAAACATCTGTGAAATCGTCGTACCCACATCCGGACCATTGGGATACTCAATGCCAAACTTTTCCAGGTAGGCCCGGGCCTCGGGTTCGGTATCCACATAGTCGATGCCCACGAAGACCACCTTGTCGCTGCCCTGGTAATTCGCCCAGGCAGAGCGGAGGTCGGCTGCCTCTTGCTCGCATGGCTTGCACCATGACGCCCAGAAGTTGATCAGGAGTACCTTGCCGCGCAGGTCAGACAATTTCACCTCAGTGTGGCCGTCCATCTCGTACCCGCTGAACAGAGCCAGATTGAAATCACGAATCTGGTCACCGGGTTGCGCCGTGCCCTTCTGCGAACGGTTGAGGGTCACGGCCAGGACCACGAGCAGTCCGATGAGAACGGCCCAGATCGCGATCTGGGCCCAAAGCGGAACCCCGCGCCTCTTGGTGGGCACACTTGTCGTGTCAATCATGCAAATCTCCAGAACTTCCCGCCGCAGATGCCGCGGCAGCCATGCGTGCTTCCGTAGGACCTGCAGAGCCTCGGCGCAGCTACTTTCGTTTCTTCAGTTCGTCCTCGAGGCGGGCAACGTACTCGTCGGCGGGCGCACCGGCCCCGGCCTGATCCAAGTCACCGTCTGAGGCGTGTGCGGGCTGCGTCCAGGTTCGCAGGGCGCGGAAGAGCAGGAATGCGCCCGCCAGGATGATGACGGGCGGCAGAACGTAGACCAGCCAATTCAGCCCGGCACGCGGCGGTTCTGCCAGGACGCGCGCGCCGTACTGCTCGACGAAGTACTGCTTGATCTGGGACTCGCTCCACCCCTGGCTGAGCTGCTGGCGAATGAGGTCGCGCCACTGGCGGCATGCTTCCGTCGGGCAGACATCCAGCGGAGTATTCTCGCAGACGGGGCAGTACAACTGATGGGCAATCTGGTTGACTTGGTCGTCGCTCGGGGTGACGGTCTGCGCCAGCGCGGGCAACGGCACAGCGGTACTCCAAATACTTCCGATCAGCGCAGCAAGAAGCAGGCCGGCGATCGTGTAGTGCTTTCTACCCTTCATTTCGGATGTACCTTGACTGAAAGACCATAATCTTTGGACCGCGCCGATCTGCGTTCAGTCGGCAGCGCTTGTCTCCTGTCCCGGAACATGCTCCGCGCGCCGAACGGTCCGGCGAACGGTCTCCGGGTCGCGGTCCGGCCAAGCGGCCACCAGGATGCCGAACAGAAACACGAAGGCGCCGATCCACATCCAATTGATCAATGGATTGACGAAGATCTTGAATGTTGCGCCGTTGGCGGTCGCCGGCTGCCAGTCCACCAGAATCACATACAGGTCGTCCTTCAATGTGGAGCGATCTCCAGGGATGGTCATGTTCTGCTGCGAATTGGGATAATAATCGATGCGGGGGTGCAGCTCGCCGAGGTAGTTGCCGCCTGTATCGTAGACCCCGACCACGGCACGCGTCACCTGCCGGCCGTCCGGCCCATTGAACTGCGCAATCGAATTGTATTTGACGCTGTAATCGCCCAGCTTGAGGGAACCGTCCACCGGAACAGTCCCCTGGGTCTGAATCTGAAAGAACCCAATGCCCAGGATGCCGATGGCCATGAGCATCATGCTGATGTGGATGATGTAGCCGCCATAGCGGCGACGATTTCGACCCACCAGGGTCCAGAGCGCCACGGCGAAGTTCTCGTGCTGTGCGTGGCGGCGCGCCTGGGTCGCGCGCCAGAACTCCTGAAGCGTGACCAGCAGGACGAAGGCGATCAGAAAGAAGCCGACCAGGGCAAGGCCGTTGCGCGTGTACGTGGCAAAGATGCCGGCAGTGATCAGCACGGCGATCAGCGCCGACCTCCACAGCGCCCGACCGAGGGTCCGGATGGTTGAATGTCCCCAGGCCGAGAGCGGCGCAATGCCCATCAGGAGCATGAGCGCGGCAAAGAGGGGCGCCGTGGCACGATTGTAGAAAGGCGGCCCGACGGTGACCTTCTGTCCGGTAATCAGTTCAGAGATCAAGGGGAAGATCACGCCCCAGAAGCAGACCACCAACACGCTCATGAAGAGCAGGTTGTTGAGCAGGAAGAGCGCTTCCCGCGAGAGGACCGACTTCATTTCGGTCTCGCTGCGCAGCGTGGGCCAGCGATAGATGACCAAGGCGATGGAAGTGATGAAGGTCACACCGATGAACGCAAAGAAAGCGGGCCCGATGGCGCTCTGCGCAAAGGCATGCACCGAAGAGAGCACCCCGGAGCGCGTCAGGAACGTGCCGAAAATAACGAGCGCGTACGTCAGAATCACGAGAATCATGTTCCAGTGCTTCAGCAAGCCGCGTTTCTCCTGAATCATGACCGAGTGCAGAAAAGCCGTGCCGGTCAACCATGGCATGAGGGCCGCGATCTCGACAGGATCCCAGCCCCAGAAGCCTCCCCAGCCGAGTACGTCATACGCCCAGCGGCTGCCCAGCACCAAGCCAAAGGAAAGGAAGAGCCAGGCCCAGAGCGTCCAACGACGTGTCAGTCGGATCCATCGGTCATCGCTGCGGCCGGTTATGAGGGCGGCCATCGCAAAAGCGTACGGTATGACGAACGAGACAAAGCCCAGGTACAGCATTGGCGGGTGGATGATCATGCCCGGATGCCGCAGCAGCGGATTTAATCCGTTGCCGTCCGAAGGGAAGAATGCCATGGCACCGGCAGGAGCGAACATACTGGCGAGGACCTGCCCGTCCACCGTCTGCCAGTAGCGGGCGAAGGGATTCTCGTAGAAGACAACGAGGCCCAGGAAGAAGGCCGTCGTGATGGAAGTGACAACGATCACCCAGGGGAGGAACTCCCGGTCGCGGCTCCACTTCCGGAGGGTCACGAGGGAGGCGAAGGCCGACATCAGCCACGACCAGAAGACCAGGGAGCCGGCCTGCCCGCCCCACCAAGCCGTGACCTTGAGATAGGTCGGCATGCTGCGACTGGTGACCTGATAAACGAAAGAGACCTCAAAATGGTTTGTGACCAGCAGGTAGATCAAGCAGGCCGCGGCCAGCGTGATCAGAGGCCAGAGCAAGAGCATGGCGCGCCGCGCTCGACTCGACCAGGCTGGCCGACTTGGTGCGATCCCCGTAGATTGCCGCGATCACGCTGTAAAGCGCCACAAAGAAAGCTACGGCTAAGATCCCATATCCAATTTCAGCAATCATGAAGGTCTCCTGGGCCAGCCGGCCATCAGCCGATGACAGCGGGGGCCGCGAGCCAAGCTTGCTCTACGCTAAGACACGAGCACTAAGCCTTGGTGATCATTGCGACCGGGACGCATTCCGGACCGCCCGTTCCCGCAAGCCGATCCAGCCATGGCCGGCGCGAGGATAAGAAAACCTGACGATACAAAGCGCCGTCAGGTCCGGTGTATCCGATGGCTTGATGGACTAAATCTGCGGAGCAACTTCAACTCTCCAAGCTGCCGCCTTGCGCCACGCCACTAGGAAGATCCGGCGGCCTGGCTGGGCACCGCCTCTTGATACTTGGTGGGGCACTTGAGCAGCAGTTCGTCGGCATGGAAGCTGCCATCTGCAAGCACCTGGCCGGTCATAATGGCCTGGGCCTCGTCCTTTAGCAGATCGGGTTTCGGCCCGGAGTACACGACCTTCATGCGGTTGCGCGTGGGGTCGATGACCGCCGCGTGCAGCACCGCTGCAAGGCCGCCTTCTGCCTCCACCTGCTGGTTATCGCCCGGTACGTGAGCAACCTCGAAAGTCAGTGTCAGCGACTGAGGATCGTATTGAATGGTATCTCCGACAACAGCGCCCGAGACCCGCAGATTTTTCCCGACCGCACTCTGCCCTTGGGCCTTCAGTTCATCTATGGTCATGAAGTACTCTGCATTCGCCTGCGTGGCCGAGACTATCAAGTAGACCACGGCTGCCAGGATCACAACCCCACCGATGATAAATTTGGAACGTCCCATCCGCTGCCTCCAGTACCGGTCGATCCTCTTTGCTAGATTTTCCTAGTTTATGATTAGAGCAGGCTGAGAAGCCCTCGAACGAATGTCATGAGACCGCGCTGAATTTGGTCTCCGTCCGATACCGCAACGAAACAGATTCGCCGACGCTTCTATTCCAGCGTGATCAACCCCGTCCGGAGGGCGAATTTTACCAGTTCCGTGCGCGAGTGCATGTTGAGCCGGTTCATGATGCGTTCCCGGTGACGGGCAATGGTCTTGGGACTCAGCCCGAGTTTGCCACCGATCTCTACGTTGCTCTCCTCGCGCGCCACCAATTCGAGCACCTGGCGCTCGCGCGGGCTGAGCACCTCGAGTCCGCTCGGGGTCGCAGGCCGGGCATCGGGGGGCTCATCGCGCGCGGTGGAAGCCTCGGCCAGGCGCTGGTAATCCTCGATCAGCCAGCGGGCGAGGGCGGGCTGGAGGTAGACATGGCCGTCGGCGACGGCATGGATGGCTGCGACCAGTTCGTCTGGGGCCGCCTGCTTTGTAAGGTAGCCCGAGGCACCTGCCGCGAGCATCTGCATGAAGTACTGCTTGTCATCATGTATGGTCAGCGCCAGAACCTGCGCTTCAGGACAGGCCTTCTTTAGTAGGCGTGTGGCTTCCAAGCCGTCGACCCCTGGCATGCCAATATCCATAAGGACGATGCCAGGTTTGGTCTCAACGGCCCGTTCGACGGCCTCGGTTCCGTTGCGGGCTTCAGCGACAACACTAAACCCATCCTGAGATTCGAGGAACGAACGTAGACCCGTGCGGACAATATCGTGGTCGTCTACCAGCAGGAGCCTGATGGGCTTCATCTAAGCGTTCGTCTCCAACCAGCCGCGTCCAACTTCGATGTGCGCTGGCACCGTAGGCCTCAGGGATTGTCTTGATTCTCCGTTGCGCGAACCGTCGAACCAGATTGACCAGAAAGGAGCCCGGGGGATCGCCGCTTGCGGTCGGCCTGGTAAGCTCCCAAGGACAAGATCTGAGAGTTCAGCTCACTTACCTCGAGAAAAGGCCTCCGCTCGAACCCGAAGGCGACATCCAAGGAGGAAGCCTCGCGGAATCTCGTCCTTTTCGACGGAATGGCGCCCTTTGGGTATTCTATCCCAATGACTTGACCAGACCACATGACAATCATCACCACGTGGCCTGACAATCGTCCAAGGGCAGCCTGGGGAAACGAGCGCTCTACGGGAAAACTCTGCAAATGGAGCCCCGTAACGCGCAATTAGTGACAAATGTCATGTGGTATTCACCCCATTCTCAGTCTTGATTCATGTTACACTCACGTCCGGAATTTTGGAAAAATGCCGGCTCGGCGGCGAAGATTGGGCGAGACTGCTTTAGAAGTACGGAATGTGGTGCGACATCATGATCACTTCACTCCCCGAAAGGAGAATGCACCCATGTCGTTGAGGAAAATGCTTGTTCTTGTTGGCGCCCTGCTATTGGGCGCTGTGATATTGGCGGCCTGCGGGGGAGGGCAAAGCACTTCGGCTCCCGCCGCGTCGGCGACGCACGGGCGCGCCCGCCGCGGCCACGTTGAACGTGCCGTTCAAGGACGAATTTCTGGCCTCCGGTCATGCCAACGCGACAGACGCACCGTTCACGCACTGGGATACGGCCAGTCCCGCCGAGGTCCCGCCGGCGTGCGCTCGCTGCCATACGTCAGCCGGCTACCAAGAGTTCGTTTCAACCGGCAAAGTTGCGGCCGCGATCAAGGCTCCTGCGGGCGCCTTCAACTGCGACACCTGTCACAACCCGGCCGCCATGGCCTTGACCTCGGTGACCTTCCCATCCGGCAAGGTCGTTGAGACCTCCGAGGAAGGCGAAGCACGGTGCATGACTTGCCATCAGGGCCGCGAATCCAAGGTCAGCGTCGACAAGCAGATCAGCGACTTCAATGTGACGGACGTCGATGCGGTCGTGGCTCCGATGAAGGATGCCAGCGGCAACGATGTGGCCTTTGGTTTCCGCAACGTCCATTATTTCGCGGCCGGCGCCACGCTTTACGGTTCGCAGGCTGAGATGGGCTACGAGTACGATGGCAAAACATATGATCCGAAATTCCGCCATGTGCCCGAGTTCGACACGTGCATTGCATGCCATGACCAGCACGGCACGACGGTGCGCGTGGACAAGTGCGCCGAGTGCCACCAGGGCGTAAAGACCGTTGACGACCTGAAGAACAACCGCGAGAACGGTTCGCTAGTGGATTACAACGGCAACGGGGACACGAAAGAGGGCATCTATTACGAGCTGAAGGGCCTCCAGGATACCCTGTTGGGCTCGATCCAGATGTATGCCAAAGAAGTGGCGGGCACTGGTCTGGTATACGATGCAGCCACCTATCCGTACTGGTTTGCGGATGCAGACGGCGACGGCAATGCAGATCAGAAGGATGGCAGCCCGGTAGCTTACACGACCTGGACCGCTCGGATGCTGAAAGCCGCCTACAACTACGGCGTTGTGGCCGGAGATCCCGGCGCGTTTGCCCACAATGCGAAGTACGACATCGAGCTGATGTACAACTCGATCGCCGACCTGAACACAAAGCTCTCCAGTCCTGTCGACATGTCAAAGATGGCGCGCGATGATGCGGGTCACTTCGCCGGCGATACCGAGCCTTTCCGACATTGGGACAGCACCGGTGAGGTTCCGGCGGCATGTGCGAAGTGCCACAGCGCGACGGGTTTGCCGGAATTCATTCATAATGCGGGCACCGAAGTTGTGACCAAGTCCGGCGTGCAGATCACCGGCGTGGTTGGTCAGCCCCCTGCGAATGGCTTCATGTGCTCGACCTGCCACGACGAGGCCAACTGGCCAAACCGCTACGCGGTGACGAGTGTGGCATTCCCCTCAGGCGTGTCCTTGACGTTCAGCACCGAGAAGGATGCGGACGGCAATCTTGTGCCGGTCGACTCCAACCTGTGCATCGAGTGCCACCAGGGACGAGAGTCCACGTTGACGGTCAACAACTACCTGGCGGGCAAGCCCGACGACACGGTGGACGCCAAGATCAGCTTCAAGAATGTCCATTACTTCGCGGCCGGTGCGACGCTCTTTGGCGATGCAGCCCAGGTCGCGTATCAATATGAAGGCCAAACATACGCCGGGCAGAACACGGTGCATCCGCTTAATAAGTGTACGGACTGCCACGATGTTCACGCCCTGACGGTCAAGGTGGAGGCCTGCAAAGGCTGCCATACCAACGTGACGAGCGCCGACGATCTTGACAAGATACGGGCGACGACCGACACCACAGACTGGAATGGCAACGGCGATGTTACGGAAGGCGTGTACGCTGAGATCGACGGCTTCCGACAGGCGCTATTCACCGCCATCCAGGCGTACGCAGAAAAGAGTGGTACGCCCATCGTCTACGATGCGGCCAGCTACCCATACTTCTTCGTGGACGCGGACAAGGACGGCAAGCCCGACGCGGCGGCGAGTGGCGGCCTGCAGGGCTACAATGCCTGGACTCCGAATTTGATGAAGGCTGCGTATAACTACCAGTACTCCATCAAGGATCCCGGCGCCTTCGCCCACAACCCGCAGTACGTGATGCAGTTCCTGTACGACTCGACGAAGGCTCTCGGAGGCGACGTCTCGACACTAACGAGACCGTAGTCCTCGACACTTCTCGGACTAATGATGATGGCGGGCGCATAGCGCCCGCCATCGCGTTGCCGAGAGAAACCGTCCTGAAATCGGATCACCCTGCATGATTTCCTATATAATTGGCGGACCGGTCTCATGCACGTAGAAGCGCCGGCTGCCAACCAGATCGCCGAAAACAGGAGCGCGCGATGACTTTGTCGAAGGCCATACGATCTCGTCTCGGGCTGTTGGCCCTCGGCATGGGTCTCGTAGTGTTTGCGGCAATCGCGCTTGCAGTGCCAGCCGATGCGGCCCGACCGGCCGCATCCCCGGCGCAGGACAAACCCTCGAATGATTTCTGCCTGGGCTGTCATGGTCAGCAGGGGCTGAGCAAGACGCTGGGCAACAGCGAAGTCCTGTCCCTTACAATTGACCCGGAGGCTTTCAAACACAGCGCTCACAACGATGCGAACATCCAGTGCGTGGATTGCCATACGGACATCACGAGTTTCCCCCATCCGGCATTCCAGGCGGAATTGCGTCGCGCGGTCACGCTTCGCCTTTACCAGTCGTGCAAAAACTGTCACGCTGAACAGTACAACCTGACGCTGGATAGCGTCCACGAGCAGGCGCTGGCGGCGGGGAACTTCAACGCCGCCGTCTGCACCGACTGTCACAATCCCCATGTTCAGCAGCCGCTAACAGACCCGAAAACCGGAGCTCTGCTACCGGATGCGCGGCTTCAAGTCCCAGAGACCTGTGCTCGCTGCCATAGCGCCATCTACGACGTTTACAAGGGAAGCGTGCACGGGGCAGCCTTGACCAATGCAGGCAACCTGGATGTGCCGACGTGCATTGATTGCCATGGGGTGCACAATATTCCCAACCCGACCACGGCGCGCTTCCGCAACGACGTACCGCAGCTGTGCGCCAAGTGCCATACGAATGCGTCGCTCATGGCGCGCTATGGCATCTCGACGAACGTCCTCAATACGTATGTGGCCGACTTCCACGGGACAACGGTCACGCTGTTCGAGCAGGTGTCGCCTGATACGCCGACCAACAAGCCGGTGTGCACCGACTGCCACGGCGTGCACGATATCTCGAACGTCGACAATCCAGCCACCGGCATCGCCATCAAGCAGAATCTTCTGGTCAAGTGTCAGCGCTGCCACCCGGGTGTGACCACCGCGAATTTCACCGATGCATGGATGAGCCACTATGTGGCCAGCCCGCAACATTTCCCGCTGGTCTACTACGTCGGGCTGTTCTATAAGATCTTCGTTCCGGCCGTGATCGGCGGGATGCTGATATTTGTCGCCAGTGATTTTGTCAGAAGGCGACTCGACAGCCGGAAAGGAGGGCAGCGCTGATGGCAAGGAAAACAGCCGCCCCGGCCCGGGTTCGTCGGTATGTGCGCTTTTCAGCCGTGGACCGCATCGAGCATCTGCTAGTGTTGCTGTCCTTCACGACGTTGGCCATCACCGGCTTGGTGCAGAAATTCGCACTGAATGCCGTTTCAGTATTCGTCATTACAGTGTGGGGAGGCGTGGAGGCGGTCCGCACGACCCATCACGTGGCTGCCACAGTGCTGATGCTGGTCGTGATCTTCCACTTGGTGGAGGTTGGCTACAAGGCCTACGTCTTACGGGCGCCGTTCACCATGCTGCCGGGTCTTCAGGACGTGAAAGACGCGTGGATGGCCTTCAGCTACAACATCGGCCTCGGCAAGTCGCGGCCGCAGATGGGGCGCTACACTTTCGAGGAGAAGGCTGAGTACTGGGCGCTGGTGTGGGGCATCCTGATCATGGCGTTTACCGGGTTCATGATGTGGAATCCGCTCGCCACAGTGAAGCTTTTTCCGGGAGACTTCATTCCGGCTGCGAAGACGGCCCACGGGGCGGAGGCCATTCTCGCCGTGTTGGCCATCATCGTGTGGCACATGTACGGCGTCCACCTGAAACGCTTCAACAAGGCCATGTGGACGGGTCAAGTGACCGAAGAGGAGATGCTGCACGAGCATCCGCTGGAGCTGGCCGACATTAAGGCAGGGCTGGCTCAACCCACCGCGCCGGCAAAGGTGCTTCAGAGGCGGCGGCTAGTCTACTACCCTGTGGCCGGCATCGTTGCTGCGGCAATGCTTTTTGGGGTGTTTGGATTCGTCACCGGCGAGCAGACGGCCATCACCACCGTTCCGCCCCAAGTTGCCACCGTGCCGATTTACGTTCCCCAAACACCGACACCGTTGCCGCCCACAGTGACACCTGCGCCTACGCCAACCGCCGGGCCGACGGCCGAGACAACAGCTGGTGCTGCGGGCGCTGTGACTTGGGCTCAGGTGGGGCCCGTGTTTGCTGCCAAGTGCAGCATGTGCCACGGGGCAAGTCTAGCCACGAACGGCCTGAGCCTCGCAACGTATGCCGAGGCGCTAAAAGGTGCTCAGGATGGGCCAGTCATCTTGCCGGGAGCTGCGGCGAACAGCAAGCTGATCCAAGTCCAGTCACAGGGCGGGCATCCGGGCCAGTTGACGGATGAGGAGCTGGCGCTCGTACGGGCTTGGATTGATGCGGGCGCGCCCGAACAGTGATGGGAACCGACACCGGAGGTAGGAAGATGACTGAGCCGTCACAACCGTCGATGGGACGCAGAGACTTCATGAGGGCCGCAATCTTCGGCATTGGCGGACTCATTGGAGCCGCCATCGGGCTGCCCGCCATTGCTTACGTCGTCGGTCCTGCGCTCAAGCAGGTGGCCGATGTATGGATCCGCCTGGGGGCGATCAGCAAGGTCGAGCTAGATAACCCGACGCTGTTCAAGACGACGGTGGAGACACAGACGGGGTGGATCAGCTCGCAGGAGGAGATTTCGGCCTATGTCCTGACCCAGAATGGGCAGGACTTTGATGTCATATCCAACGTTTGCACGCATCTTGGCTGCCGCGTCCGCTGGATTGCCGACGATGGCCGCTTCCATTGTCCCTGCCACAATGGGGTATTTGGCAAGGATGGGGCCGTCGTTTCCGGCCCGCCGCCGCGTCCGCTCGACCGGTTTGAAAACAAAGTGGAAAACGGCATTCTCTACATAAAGCGAGGCTGAAATGCTGGACAGGTTCGCCAATTGGATGGATGAACGATTTGCCTGGCGCCAGGTGTGGGATGCCATATTCCTGCGCAAGGTCCCGCATGTCAACTGGCTGTACACGCTGGGGAGCGCGACGCTCTTCGTGGCGACCATCCAGATAGTGACGGGCATTCTATTGACGCTGTACTATGTTCCGACGCCTGACCATGCCTACGACAGCGTCATGTACATCACCACACAGCTGCCGGCAGGTTGGTTGATCCGCGGCTTGCATCACTGGGGGGCCAGCGCCATGATCGTGCTGGTAGTGCTGCACCTTCTGCGTGTCTTCTTCTACGGCGCCTACAAGTTTCCGCGCGAGGCCACCTGGATCACTGGCGTGCTGCTCCTGCTAATCGTCGTTGGATTTGGTTTCACCGGCTACTTGCTTCCATGGGATCAGAAGGCTTATTGGGCCACGACCGTGGGTACGCGGATCGCCGGCGTGGCGCCGGTCGTCGGTGACTTGATACTCCGGATTGCCCGCGGCGGCCCCGATCTGTCCGCCGTGACCCTGGCGCGTTTCTTCGGCACGCACGTCTGGATATTGCCGGCGGCCTTGGTAACCCTGATCTCGATACACCTCTACCTGGTTATCCGAATCGGCATTTCGGCTGTGCCGGAGAGGAACGAGCACTCATGAACGAAAAGGAAAAGAAAGAGTACCTGGAGGGCTACAAGAAAGCGAAGGAAAAGGGCGTACCGTTCTTCCCTGACATTATCTTCAAGGACGTAATTATCTCGCTTGTGATCTTCCTGATCCTGGTGGCGTTGGCGTATTTCATGGGCGTCCCCATGGAAGCCCGGGCGGATCCGAATGACGCCACGTACACGCCTCGTCCAGAATGGTATTTCCTGTTCCTGTTCCAGATGCTGAAGTACTTCCCGGGAAAGTTGGAAGCCATTGGCGTGGTGGTGATTCCAGGGCTGTTTATCCTTCTGCTGCTGGCCTTGCCCTTTATTGATACCAGCAGGCGGCGCCATTTCCTCAACCGACCGGTCGCAAGCCTGGCGGCCGTTGCCGTGGTGGCGGGAATTCTGACCTTGACGGTCCTTTCGGTTCGCGAGGCACCGCCCCCGCAGATAGCGGCACCTGTGGATCAAGCGGCAGCCTTGTACGCGGCGAACTGTGCGGGTTGTCACGGGGCGAGCATTTCGGTTCCCCCCGGGACCGATTTGCACCAACTGATCGCGCAGGGCAAACATGAAGGAATGCCAGCCTGGGGCGGCGACCTCAGTACGGACGAAATCGACGCGTTAGCTGGATTTATCACGTCTCCCAACGGCAGCGCGCTGTATACCCAGTATTGTGGGGAATGCCACACGACCATGGTTCAAGCCTCTGGAAATCCCCAGGAGCTTCAGCGCGTCTTCCAAGAGGGCGCAAATTACCCTCCACACCAGAATCAAAACGTACCCGACTGGCAGACGGCGCTTACGAGCACGCAGCGCGACGCGCTACTGAATTTCCTGGCGGCGCCCGATGGACAGCGCCTCTTTGAGATCAACTGTTCCGGATGCCACGGATTTGGCGTGACCTTCGGGGGCACGGAAAGCCAATTGCGTGATTTGATCAGCAAGGGCGGGCAGCACTTGAGCATGCCGGCATGGCAGGGGACATTGAGCCAGGCCGACCTGGCCACGCTGGCAGAATACGTTACCGACCCGGCCACGCATCCGGCCGGCAAGACTCTCTTCGACCAACATTGCAGCGTCTGCCATGGAGGCGTGGTACCGTCGGCGCCCGACGTCGCCAGCGCTACAAAGATTATCAGCAGCGGCGGTCCTCACGTCACCATGCCTGTATGGGGCAACATACTGACAACCGAACAGCTCGATGCGCTGGTCCAATACACGCTGACAGCCAGCAAGGGTCAGGGTACCGAAGAAGGCGCGCAGCTGTTTGCGGCCAACTGCTCCGCCTGCCACGGCCAATTTGGCGAAGGCGGGCCGAATCCGACCCGCGCAGGCGACATGATCCCACCGATCAGTTCGGCAGAGTTTCTGAATACCCGAGACGATGCGACGATCAGAAATATCATTGCCCAGGGGCAACCCGATCTTGGCATGAATCCGTTCAGTTCTGCCAACGGTGGACCACTGAGCGATGATCAGGTGGATGCGCTTGTGGCCTTTGTGCGGGCCTGGCAAGCCAATCCGCCGCAAGTGGCGCCACCGCAGGCTCCTACACCGACATCTGCGCCACCCTCCGCGACGGCCGACCAAATCTACAAGAGCGTCTGCGCGCAGTGCCATGGAGCCAGTGGCGCCGGGGGCATCGGTCCCGCGTTGGATACGGCCGACTTCCAGGCCGAGTACGACGATCAGGCTTTGTTCGACCTGATCAGCAAGGGCGTGCCGGGGACGCCGATGATCGGAGTGGGCGGGGCATTCTCGGAATCGCAGATAAGAGACCTCGTCGCTTTCATCAGGGCGCTGCCAGCGGGCGCCGGAAGTGCTGTTGCACCCACGGGAGCAGCCCCTTCCACGGGCGCCGCCGCGCCAGCCACATTCTCGGGCCAAGTGATGCCAATTCTGCAGGCTCAATGCCAAGCTTGTCACAGCTCAAGCGCCAAGTTGGGAGGCTGGGACATGTCGACTTATGACTCGGTCATGACCAGCGGAGAAAATGGCCCCGTCATTACCCCTGGCGATCCCGATGACAGCCTACTGGCACAATTCATCCAGGGAAAAGGCGGCCAGACAATGCCACCGCAGGGTGGAATGTCGCCGGAGAACATCCAGGCAATCCTCGACTGGATATCGGCCGGGGCGAACAACAATTGATGGGCCTGAGGAGAATCCTGAGCCGGATCGGGGGGGCGGTCCGGGACTTCTTGTTTCCGCCACGGGGTTCAGCCCGATGGCTCCTCATCCTTCCGTACGCCGTTCTCGGTGTCTTGACGTTAGTACTTCTCGTGGGCGGCGCCTACGCGTGGGAATACAGCAACTCGCCGAAATTCTGCGGTACGACGTGTCACATGATGCCGCCGCAAAACGCGACGTACCAGCAGTCTCCGCATGCGAATGTCACATGCGAAGAGTGTCACATAGGGCGGGCCTCGATCGGCGAGCAGCTGGTGAGGAAAAGCCAGGCAATCAAAGAGACGTGGGATGCGGCTTTCCATCTGTATACATATCCCATACACGCCCAGGCGCTGCGGCCGGCTCGTGACACGTGCGAGAAATGTCATCAGCCGGAGACCTTCTCAGCCGACAGCATGGAACAAATCGTGCAGTACGCCTCCGACCGCGACAACACGGCTACGACGACTTACCTGCTCCTAAAGACTGGCGGGGGTTCGAAACTGCAGGGACTGGGCAAGGGCATCCACTGGCATATCGTCAATCAAGTGCAGTACTACGCGACGGACGACCTGAGCCAGAACATCCCCTACGTGCGCGTGACGAACGATGACGGCTCAACGACCGAATACGTGGATGTGCAGTCAGGGTTCGATCCCAAGTCGATCCAGCCGGGTCAACTGAAGACCGTCGACTGCCTCACCTGCCATAACCGCGTGACGCACGACTTCATGCCTCCCGAAGAGTTGGTAAACCTGGCCATGAGCCGCGGGCTTATTGATCCATCGATCCCCGACATCCATCTTAAAGCCGTGGAGGTGCTGAGCACGAAGTATGACACGCGCGATCAGGCGGTGCGGGCCATCGACGGACTTGACCGTTATTACCAGAATTCGCTCTACAAAGGGCACGAAGACAAGATCCAGGCAGCGATCAAGACGATTCAGGGCATTTACGATCACACGGTCTTCCTGGATCAGAAGATTGATTGGACGACCTACCCGAACAATCTGGGCCACATCAATTCTCCCGGCTGCTTCCGTTGTCACGACGGCAAGCACCTGGATTCCAACCAGCAGGCCATACGCCTTGAGTGCAACTTGTGCCACTCGATCCCGGTTGTGGCAGGAGCCCAGGACTTCGTTGCCAACATCGAGATCAGCCGGGGGCCCGAACCTGAATCCCATCGGAACCCGAACTGGATCGGCCTGCACAACCAGTCGATCGATAGTTCCTGCGCGGCCTGTCACACGATGGCAGATCCTGGCGGCACAAGCAATACATCCTTCTGCTCAAATAGTGCCTGCCACGGAACGGTCCTGAGTTACGCGGGTTTTGATGCGCCCAAGCTGCGCGAGGTACTGCAGGCGCAGGTGCCGACCCCAGCGCCGACGCCTGAGCCTCAGCCCGTAGTCGGGAATCCGACGTATGATGCCAACATCGCGGCGGTCATCGGCCCCACATGCGGTGTCTGCCACAACCCGGATACGCTAGCCGGCGGCATGGACCTTACGACGTATGCTGGAATGATCCAAGGCGGCAAGGATGGTGCCGTGATCGTGCCAGGAGATTCGGCGAGCAGCGTTCTGGTCCAAATCCAGAGCTCCCAGCACTTCGCGAAATCTTTCACCGGCGAATCTGGAACTGGTGAAGCAATGGATCGATGCGGGGGCGCCTGAGAAATAGGTCTGTGGGCCACCGTTTGGGCGTGGGCGGACTCAGACCCACCGAGAGAAAACAAGCCGATCATCATGGATCGGCTTGTTTTTGTTGGTCGATGCGGAGAGTGGATCGTTAGGCCGGGACCGTCTCCCGTATGTCGGCTTTGACGGTCTCAGCCTCCTCCACGACATATCGATGGTTCACCACGTTCAGGTAGCGAACTCCCAGCGAGAAACCCAGAAGTCCGTAGGCGATGACACCCATGCCCGCGACGACCTCAATTAAGGACGGGGTATAGGAGGCATACGCCACGGCTGCCTGGCCGGGCAGGTACGGCATGACGACGAGCAGGCCGGAGAGATTGGTGTCCCAGCGGTACGCTACGACGCCGACGACAACCAGTGCCAGTGCCACCATCCTCCAGAACCGGTTGCGCCGCGTGTACGGGGTTAGCAGCAAGACCATCGGGACGAGAGAGCCCAGCAGCATCTCCAGTATCCAGAAGTTGAATGAGAGCGGCCCGCCGGTGAACAAAGCGAAACCTTCCGTACGACCCGGGTCGTACGTGTAGTGCTGAACAAAGGCGTCCCAGAAGCGGAAGTAGAGATACCCGACGAGCGCCCAAGCCACGAAGCGAGAAAGGCGTTCCAGGAGGAAGTCGTTCACCTTCGCCCTGGGAGTCAGCCTGGCGGAAAGCATCGAAGCGAACAGCGTAAGGGATATCCCTCCGATGATGGCGGAGAACATGAACAGGACCGTCATTTCGGGCTTGTACCAGATGGGGCGGGCCTTCAGGACGCCGTAGACGCCGCCGAGCGAGGACTGATGCAGCATCGAAAGGCCCAGACCGACGATGGCCAGGTAGGGGGCGTAATGATGCACGCTGTTCATCCTCTCGGCTAAAGCCGGGAACCGTTTCTTCAGCCAACTCCAGCTGGCAAAGATCGGCATGGACTCGAATACCAAGACCGTCAGGTACAGCATGACGCACATGGTGACTTCCCAGAGCAGCGAGTGGTCGTTCCAGTACACGAGAGCGTGCCAGAAGCGATCCGGTCGGCCGATGTCAAGCAGAAGCGAGAGCATGGCCATCGTGTAGCCGATCAGCCCGACGAAGGTGGCTGTGCGGGCGACCGGCTGATACCGTTTGAGCCCTATTAGGTAAACCGCCGCGCACAAGGTGAAGGCACCGGCGCTCAAGGCGATCGAAGAAAGGTCGATCGTGATCCACAAACCCCAGGGCACCAAGTCCGAGAGGTTGGTGATCCATAGCCCCTTTGAGAAGACCAGGAAGCCGGCTGTAAGCGCCGCCACAAGAACGAGGCCGAGACCAGTGAGCCAGAGCGTCCAGCGCGAAATTGTTGGCAACGGCAACCGGATGCGTTTGAGATTACCGATCATCATGCCTCCATCTTCTGCGGATCGGCGGCGATGTAGTAGACACGCGGGCCCGTCCCGAGATCATCGCGCAGACGGTACGTGACGTTGTCCTTGAGAAGCTTGCTGACCTGCGAGTTGGGGTCGTTGACATCACCGAAGACACGGGCGCCCGTCGGGCACACCACGACGCAGGCCGGCGTGGCGTCGGCGTCGACGCCGGGTTCGAGCCCGAGTGCCAGGCCGCGATCTACCCGCTGATAGCAGAAGGAGCACTTCTCAACCACGCCACGTGGTCGGCGCGCAACTTCGGGCTGCCCCCATTTGGGAACGGCGGGATTGGGGCCGTCGAAGGCTTTCCAGTTGAAGGATCTGGCCTGGTAGGGGCATGCCGCTTCGCAGTATCGACAACCAATGCAGCGGTCGTAATCCATCATCACAATCCCGTCATCCCGGTAGTAGGATGCCTTGACCGGACAAACGTCGACGCAAGGGGCGTCCTCACAGTTCATGCAAGGCCGCGCGAGGAAGACGCTCTTTCCCGCGACCTCGCCGGCCGGTGTGACGCGATTCCATTGGATTTCAGGGTTGATGTCATTATGCGCCTGGCACGCGAGGGTGCAGTAGCCGCAGCCGAGGCACTTGGACTGGTCAATGACCATGGCCCACTGGCGCGGCCCTGTGTTTGAATTTTCAGAGGCCTCTGCCCCATGGAGCACCCGCGTAGCCGTGGCAGCGGTGGCACCCGCGGCGGCGAGTTTGAGAAAATCGCGGCGGCCGAGTCTCTTAGTCATCATCGCCTCCGCGCTCGCGTTTTGCGAGTTTGCTGTACCATTTTTCAAGCCATGGCGCCATCACCATGCCCGCTGCCAGTCCGATCAGGGCCGCCAGGCCGGCGTACCCCAGCGGACTTACGGGGCTGGGATGTGGCGCAAGGCCAGCCTGTTGAATCTGCTCAGGCTGAGAAACGGTCACTGGGGAGGCTGGATCAGTACCCACCGCCGAGGCCGCGTTGTGCATCTGGTCGGAATGGCACGCATTGCAGCTGTCCAGATTGGCTTTGAAAGAATGGTCTGGAATGGCGTGCGCATTGGGCGGGGTCGTCTCGCTGTGATTTACATGGCAGTTGATGCAAGTGACGCCCTGCTGCTGATGAACCGTGTACGGGAAGTTCATGCTCACGTCTTTGTGGCAAGTAACGCACAACTGAGAGGCGTCGGTGTACTGGGCGCTTCCATCCCGGGGCGCTACCACCTTGAGCGAGGCACTGTGCGGGTCGTGGCACGTGGTGCAGTTCATGCCGCGCTGGTAGTGGGTGCTTCCTTGCCAATCCTGCCAATCAAATCGTGTGTCGCTGTGGCAGCGAGCGCACAGATCCGGGGATCTGTCGACCGGCATCGGCTCCTTGGGATGGCCGGCGACCATGGGCCCGTGGCAGGCTTCACACGCGACGCCGTCCTCCTGCCAGGTGCCGGTCGCCGGATCGTAGTTCGTGGCATGGCAAACGAGGCACGCGCCCGGCTGGCCCTGGCTATTCCAGTCCTTCAGGAATGCGGGATCCGTCGCGGCCTGGCCATGCGCGCCGTCTTGCCATGCGGTGGCAAACTCCGTGTGGCAGGCGACACACGGCGGCGATTGCGGACCCGGTTGGGTGGGAGCTGCCGGGGTTGGATCTTGAGCATGCGCGACCAGCAGCGTGGCCGCCGCTGCCGTCATCGCGACCAAAGTTGCGATCAGGAGTTGTTCGAAACGTCGAAGCATCATTGCATCTCCTCTGAAGCCCGACTAGGCTTGGGCCGGTAAGGGCGCCTGCAACAGTACGGGGCAGCCCAGGCACTTTTCTTCCAAGTAGCCGCTCGGCAGGCGAAACACCTGCCAGCAAGGCAGCGATGACTTGTAGCCCAAACATGTCTTTCGCTGCGCGGCGGCGCAGCCCTGGGTTTTCCAGCACTGCGGCTTTTCGACTTTGAACGGCAGGCTTTCTGCCGCCGCCTGCCAGTGCCGGTCGAGGCTACGCAAGCCGGCGATCACGAGCAGGGTGAGCAGAATCGGAACGGCCAAGCGGATAGCGAGGCCGACGAGAACAGCGAGAGCCGCGGTTGAACTATTCATGACATACCTCCCACCGTTAGTATTGGGCCCGCTGGCGCCTTTGAATCCAATCACCAATCAGTATCAGCACGCCGATGGGCAAAACGAGCCGCACCAAAACCAGGCCGAACACGATCTCGAAGGCGTTCATTGCATTCTCCAGTTCCTACCTACCTCCGGTCTTCTGTTGGAGCGCTTGGGCCGGGGTAGGTACGCTTGAAGTGTACGTTGTCGCACCTGCGTCGTAAATTCGGCAGCGCCCCCAACTTTCGCCCGCAAGAATTCGGTGCTTTCCCAATGCGGCCATACTGTCTTCGACCCACGGTGTGGTAGGCGCGTGGGGTGTTGGCCCCATAAATCAGAACCTCCCGCCAGGTTCCTTGGGCGGGAGGCAGTGGCTGGGCAAGCCGATTTTCAGGGGGTTCTGGCACGATCACCCTGGTTCTGCGGCGAAGATTCTCAGGCCACGGAAGAATGCGCAGAAGGCTTGCCACCGCAGCCGAATGCGTGCCCACGTGCCTGAGGGGAAGCCAGCCGAATAGCTTCAGCATAGTGCAGGCTGGCGTGCGCGGCGCCCTGGTTAAGGTTTGATGATGCCCTTGCGGATGGCGTATCTGACCAATTCCGACCTGGAGTGTAGATTCAGCTTTCTCATGATGTTTTCACGATGACGGTCCACCGTTTTCGGGCTGATAACGAGCGACACGGCGATCTCCTCAGTACTGGTGCCCTCTGCGAGGTACGTCAACACCTCGCGCTCGCGATCTGTGAGGCCATCCAAGGTGGCCCTTTCCTCGGCGGGGTGATCCTGACTCAAATAGTCAGTCACCAGAAGCTTGGCCAGAGACGGGTACAGGTAGACCTCGCCGGAGGCGGCCGCTCTTATGGCTCTCAGCAATTCCTCAGGCGCAGCCCGCTTCGGTACGTATCCGGAAGCCCCTGCCTCCAGCATCTTGAAGAAATACTCTTCATCCTCGTGGATAGTCAGCGCAACAACGGAGATGCGTGGAAAGCGCTGCTTGATTGCCCGCGTAGCTTCGATCCCTGAGAGATCGGGCAGGCCGATATCCATCAGAATTACGTCGGGCAGGAGGGTTTCGGCCGCCTCTATCGCCTCCGCAGCGGTCCCGGCCTCCCCCACGATTTCCAGATCGTTTTCGGCGCCCAGGAGCATCTTCAAGCCGGAGCGAACGACGGCGTGGTCGTCAACCAGCAGCAGGCGCATTGTCATGGGGATCCTCGGCTTCATCGCGATAGGGCACAAAGGCCTCAATGATCGTGCCATCACCGGGGGTTGATCGGACCGTGACCGCACCACCGAGAAGCGCCGCACGCTCCTGCATGCCGGCGAGCCCAAGCGGCGGCCGCACGGCCGACTGGGTCCGGCGCAACTTTTCCAGGTCAAAGCCGCATCCGTCGTCGCGTATCAACACAAGCACGCCTTTCTGGGCAAAGTCAAGCCGCACGCTGGCCTTGTGCGCCTCGGCATGCCTGATCACATTATTGAGGGCCTCCTGGATGATGCGAAACGTGGCTATCTTGGCGGCGTCGGCGATAGGCTGTTCTTTCCCCTCGATATCCACAACGACTTTCAGTTGAGACCGTTCTTCGATCTTGGATGCATACCAACGCAATGCGGCGGGCAGTCCCAGGTCGTCCAGGTGCGAGGGGCGCAAGTCGGCCATGAGGCGCTGAAGCTCCTTGAGGGAGTTGGCTGTCAATGTTTGAAGTTCGTGCAAGGTTGACACAGCCTGCTCGGGATCCCGGTTCAATCGGCCCTCCAAGCCCCGCAAGCCCAGGCCAATCGCGGTGAGCGCCTGCCCGGTTTCGTCGTGTAAGTCGCGGGCCATGCGCTGACGTTCAGATTCCTGGGCGGCGACGACCCGGCGAAAGAGTTCGCCGCGCAGGGCCTCACGTTGCTGCGACTCTCGCAGGCGTTCATTCTGCAAGTCAGAGATCCTCTGTTCGGTCTCGACCTGGAATGCGCGCAGGAAGCGGATGACATAAACCGAGGCGGCGCCTGCCACCAAGGCACGCAGGAGCTGTACCGGAAAACCGAACAGGCGCAGGAAGAGCCCCTCATTGATGAAGTTGGATGGCGGCAGTGAGCTGGCGCGCGTGAAGCCCTGTCCGACGATGCCGTACCAGCCGAATGCAACCGCCGCCCACAAGGCATCCTGCCCGAAACGCACGAGGCCTGCCTTCCGGAAGGCACGCTGCTGGGCGATCAAGCCCACGGAGGCGAGCACGCTGGCGGGAATGGCGAGCGAGTATCGCGTCCACACGTCCGTGGCGCCGTAGAGCGACGCCGGCGAAACGCTCGACTTGAGGCTCATGAGGCCAAACACCCACAGCGCCTCCAGTCCAAGGGGAATCAGCAGGCTGACGCGCTGGGCGATTTCATCCTTGGCAAGCAGGAAACCGCCAAATGCGGCCAGGGAAAGGAATGAAAACGCCAAGGTTGAAAGTCTGAGAATCTGCAGCCAGGACGCAACAGCATACCCGCTCCCCAGGCTGACAAAGGTGTACATTTCGATCCACTCGTGGGCAGCATGCACGAGCCCAAAGCCTGCCAGCGGCCGCAAGGCCTTGCGGACGCGCTGGTCTGAGGATCTTCCGCCCTCGAGCGCGACCAGGAGGCCCATGCTGAAGAAGGCAAGCCCGTAGAAGAAATAGATGGTGGCCGTGCTGAGGGTTTGCAGCGCCTATCCTTTCGCCTTGCCCCGCGGGGCGCGTGCCCCCGTTTCAGAACGCTACTCGGGCTGCCTGAGGCGGGTCCCGCAGACGCGGCAGAATCGGTCGTCCGGATGAGCGCGTGTGCCACATTGATGGCAGTAGACCTCGCTCCCGGGGCGCTCCTGCCGCTCCGACACCCTGCGATGATGCCTTGCACGGGCCAGAACTCGCCCACGGCTTGATTGCCAGAAGTAAACAAATCCGCCGACGATCAGCGCCAGCCCGAGAATACCCAAGATATACGGAATATAGTTGCTGAGCATTACCCGACCAGGCGTGGCCGCGCCGAGCGGCTGCGATGGCTGGAGATCCTGCCGGGAGGCCGTAAGGCTATCGGAAGTCTTGGAATAGCTTAGCTGGACCGGAACTTGCTGCTGCGCAGCCACTGCGCCGAAGTCGTTTGTCAGGTAGGGCGTCCCATCCGAGCTCTGACTGGACTGCATCTGGGGATCGGTGCTTACATTGGTGGCATCGAGAGGCATGCGCGCACTGATCGTAAGGTCAGTCACCGGGTAGTCGCCGGGCCACACGTACGAGAATTGCCGCATGCTCCCCTCTCGGGAGAGCGGCTGATAATACTCAATGTGGTAGGTGACAGCGGTCTGTATTTGCACTGCGATCGTCTGCCAAGTGTCACCGACGCTGGGGCCCTGATAGTCGGTGTTAAGCAGGCTCCCGTCAGCCGACTCTGAGGCGACCGCAACCAGGTTGGCTTCCTTTGGAAAGCGAAGGGAGATGCTGATTGGCAGCTTGGCGTCGGCCGGCAGCCTGAAATCGTATATCACCAGCATGCTCGGCTGATCGTACTCGGGCCATAGCTGGATCTGAAGAGTAGACAGCGCAATTGGGGTCTGCGCGTGGGCGCGAATTGATGAGAAGATCGTTCCTGTGAGAATAGCCAGTACCAACCACTTCCGCATGCACGCCTCCACCCGCGGAAGGGAATCTTACCATGGCAAAGGGGCGGCTAAGGTTGCACCGAGAGAGCGCCAATATCCGGCGCTGGGCAGAAGTTGACGTCGCTGGTCTAGGCGGAGGCGGCCGCCAAGCCAAGCGCGCTCATGGAGGGCGCCACGGAATATTCGGCGAGGGCTTGCACCAATTGCCAGCAGGCCTGATTCATGGGTGTTGGAATATGGTGCCGAATTCCCGCGCGGGTCACGGCGCCGCAGATTGCGTCGATTTCCGTTGGCGCGCCCCGCTGCACGTCTTGGAACATCGACGAATGATTTGAGGCCGTCCGTGAGGCCACATCTTCCACCAACTTCACAGGATCCCCGGTGACGAGCGGAACGCGCTCCGCCACGGCCACGGCCGCGGTTTCTCTTGCGAGGGCGCCCAGCAATGCCCTGGCCGAGGGCCGTTCAAGTAGTTCCCCGTTTGGGACCCGCAAGATGGCGGTCAAGGGATTGATCGCCGCATTGATGATCAGTTTGCTCCAAACCACCGAGCTTGCGTCAGAGACCGTCTCGATCCTGAAGCCTGCAGATTCGAGCGCTTGACGCAAGGGATCCAGGCCCGGATGCGCCTCCAACGAGATCTTCCCCTCGCCGCCCGGTTTCACAAGCCCCGGGCCGAGCAACGTCGCCCCCGTGGTTGTCGAGCCCAGCAGCACACGATGCGAGCCAAGTCGGGCGGCCAGTATTTCGCGGTTGCCCAGTCCATTCTGCAGAGTGACCGCCAGACCCTCCTCGGCCAGACACACTCCCAAATCATCAGCGGCCCGCCCGGTTTGCCACGACTTGACAAGCACCAGGGCATACTGATGCCTTGGGCAATTTGCGGGATCATCGACGGCCGTCACGAAGAACCGTTGGTCCCTTCCGTGCGTATCGAGCAGCCTTGCCCCGGTCTCGCGGAGCGCCTGCACGCCGTCTGACCAGCGTCCCAGCATCGTGACGCCTCGGCCAGCCCGTGCCAGTCGCGCGGCAAATAGTGTTGCAAGCGCGCCGGTCCCGATGATCAGAATGTTACCGGAGGTGGATGACGCCGCTGGCTTCATGCTCTGGTTGTTACCCGGGGCCAACTCAGGCCTCAAGGTCGCCGAGGAGCTGTTGCCACTGGGCCTCATCGATGTCTACCGAGTGCTTGGGTTCCGGAAATGATCGGTTCTTCACGTCGTCGATGTACTCGCCGAAGGCGCGCTGCATTTCCCCGTGGAAATCCGCATACTTCTTGACAAATTTCGGCGTGAATCGATCAAAGAGCCCCAGCAGGTCGTGCGTGACCAGGACTTGGCCGTCGCAGCCAACGCCGGCACCGATTCCTATCGTGGGGATGGATAAACGACGAGAGACGAGCTCAGCGAGGCGGGCGGGCACGGATTCCAGCACGAGGCCGAAACAGCCCGCCTCCTCCAGAAGAAGAGCATCCTCAAGCAAACGCCTGGCGGCCGCAGCACTGCGGCCCTGCGGCCGGAAACCGCCCAACTGGTTCACGGACTGCGGAGTGAGGCCGAGGTGACCCATCACCGGAATTCCGGCACCCGTTATCGCCCGGATCGCCTCCACTCGCTCCCTGCCGCCTTCGAGCTTGACCGCCTCCATGCCGGCCTCCTGCAGAAAGCGTCCAGCATTCCGCACTGCGGATTCGGTGGAGGCCTGATACGACATGAACGGCATGTCGCCGATCAGCAACGCGAATTTGGAACCTCGAGCCACAGCGCGCGAGTGATGGAGCATTTCGTCCATGGTCACGGGCAAGGTGGTTTGATATCCCAGGACAACCATGCCCAGGGAGTCACCGACCAGAATCGAATCGATGCCGGCCTGGTCCTCTGCCAGGGCGGTCGGGTAATCATAGGCAGTCAGCATCGTGATGACCTCGTGGCGCTCCTTCTTTTGACGCAAGGTCGCCGTCGTTATCTTCTTACGCGGCGGCGCGATGGGTTGAACTACGGTTGCACTGATGACAGGAGCAGTTGTTGACATGGTACCCTCCAATAATGGTAGGGGCCGTTGATGCGGTCTCCCCCGATCGCCGCGGGACAGCCTGAATTTGATTTCGCCGTCGTGCTCGCTGGCCGATGGCAGCCTCGATGCACGCGACCCATACATTATTCCACAAAACAGTCTTTTCGCCTATAATGATTCCGACCGAAGCAGTGTGCGGCGTTCGGCTCCGCGTGGGCGTGAGTACTTGACCACGGCGAGGCGCCGCAATTGAGGAGACTTGAATGCGCCGTATGTTTGGTTTCTTGATAGGAGTTCTTGATTGGTGCGCTTGTCGGTTCGACCGTGGCCCTGTTGCTGGCACCGGATTCGGGCGAGAAGTTGCGCGCCGAGTTGCGCCTGCGCGGTGATGGCCTGCTCGTCGACGTTCGTGAGGCGGCAGAATCGCGGCGCGTTGAACTGACCGAGCGACTCGAAGCTCTGCGTGCCCCGCGCGAAGAGGGTGCCTGAAGGTCCGCCTACTGCCTGGAAGTCTCAGGACTTTGAGATGATCCGCCGGTAGAAGCGGTCTGCCTCGCTCATGCAGCGAGCGTACTCGGCGCGTTGTAATATGATCTCGTAATTCCGACCTGCTGCCCGATGGCGCAGGTTTTTGTTTTCGAGGGCTTCCACCAGGGACCCGGCCAATCCCCGCACGTCCGTGGCGTCCGTCAGGAGGCCGTTCTGACCGTGCGTAATCCATTCGCGGATGGACTCGAGGTCTCCAGCAACCGGAAGGCAGCCGCAGGCCATTCCCTCAAGCAGGGAATTGGGTGTACCGTCGTGCACGCTCGGTGAGACGACGACCCCGGCACTCCTAAAAAGGTCCGCCATTTCGGTGGCCGCCAACTGGGGCAGCAGCGTAACCGCCTCGTCGATGTGAAGCGTCTGAATCCATTTGAGCGCCTCACGGTTACCGGCCAGCGACGCACACAAGAATTTTGCCTTTGGGAACGCCTTGAGGACCAGCGGAATAGCCCGAAAAAAGACGTCCGTTCGAACATAGGACCGGGCACCGCGCGGATTGACCACGATGGGCGTGTCCACCAATTCTGCGGGCGGGTGGAATAGGTCGGTCCTCACACCGCCGTTGCCGGGCAGGATACACGTGGGCTTGGACGCGTCAAAGCCCCATTCTTTGGCCAGGCGGATGTCGCGGCGACAGTCGGCGTGAAGGGCCTGCGCGGCCTGCAGCGTCCAGGCTGCATAGTGGCGCAGGAGGGGGGTAGATGGGGCGTGCAGGGTGAGGTCATTGCCCCAAATGGATACGAGCAGCGGCGTGCCATCGTAGGCGTCAGCGGCAAGCATCCCCTCATAAGGGATCCGCATGGCGTGGACCAGTTCCGGACGAACGCGGGCCGCCACCTGTCGCAGTCGGCGCGACGCCCGGTTAACGGTGAGTGGGCCAAGGAGATCCCGGATGGCTCTTTGCAAGCGAACGTAGCGGGTCAGGCCCGGGTCCTGGCGTCGAGATTTGGTCCGTGCCTTGCTGTAGGCGACCGGCGTAAAGTCAAAACCCTTTAGTGGAAGGTCCGGGGAGCAGTCGAAAGTTGAGGCCAGATAGACCTCGTCGCCGCGTTCCGCAAAGTACCGAATCCAATTCAGCGCAATGGGGGATCGGCCGTCCGCCACAAAAAGCAGGCGCATTCGGTCAATATACCAGAAGTTGCCCATGAAAGTCAGCCGTAGTATCATTGGTGGGCTCTGCCACGGGAACATGGCTGTTCGTGGGGAAGTCCGGCAGGCATTCTTCGCAGAAAGAGGACATGCATGAAGCAGATCTGCGTCGTGGGTGTGGGGTACGTGGGCCTCGTTACCGGGGCTTGCTTTGCCGACCTCGGTAACAAAGTCGCTGCGCTCGACGTCGACGAGAAACGGATCGAGAACCTCAACAACGGTATTATGCCGATCTACGAGCCGGGCTTGGATGAACTGGTCCGGCGCAACGTGGGGGCGGGCAGGCTGTCCTTTACCAATTCCTACTCGGAGGCGCTGCAAGGTGCGGAGTTTGTTTTTATTGCGGTGGGGACACCTTCGGGCGCCAGCGGCGAGGCCGACCTGCAGTTCGTCGCATCGGCGGCGCGGTCCATCGCGCAAAACATGACCGCCCCGCTGGTGATCATCAACAAATCGACGGTCCCCATTGGTACAGGGGACTGGGTGGCGGACATCGTGAAGGGTGCGCAGACGCGGGAAATCCCATTTTCCGTCGTGTCCTGCCCGGAGTTCTTGCGCGAAGGATCGGCGATAGCGGACTTCACAAGCCCGCATCGTACGGTGATTGGGTCTTTACACCACGAGGCGGCGGAGAAGGTGGCGCAGTTGCACCTGCCGCTGCGGGCGCCCATCGTAATCACCGACCTGCGCACGGCCGAGATGATCAAGTATGCGTCCAATGCCTTCCTGGCCACGAAGATTTCCTTCATGAATGAACTCGCGGATCTGTGTGATTGCGTTGGGGCGGATGTCAAAGAGGTCGCGGCGGGCATGGGGTACGATGCGCGGATCGGCCGGCACTTTCTGGATGCCGGTCTGGGCTGGGGCGGCTCCTGCTTTCCAAAGGACGTAAAAGCCCTGGCGTACATGGCCAAAGAGAAGGGCCTTACGCCGCGTATCCTGGATTCAGTCACCGAGGTCAACTACGACCGCAGGTCGGATGTTGTGGAACGCCTGTCCGAGATGCTTGGAGGGCTCACGGGAAAGACAATTGGTCTGCTGGGTCTGGCATTCAAGCCCAATACCGACGACATGCGCGAAGCCCCATCGATCGACGTCGCACAGCACCTCGTGCGTGCGGGTGCCAAAGTCCGCGGCTATGATCCCGTGGCCATGGAGGTTGCTCGGCCGCTATTGCCGGATGTCCAAATGTTCAAGGACCCCTACGAGATGGCGGCGGGATGCGATGGGCTGGTGGTTGTCACTGAGTGGAATGAATTCAAGCAGCTTGATCTGGATCAAGTCAGGAAGGCGCTCAAGCAGCCGGTCCTCTTTGATGCGCGCAACATTTACGATCCCAAGCTGATGAAGCAAAAGGGATTCGCGTATCGGGCTATAGGGCGCGGCTCGCTCGCCTCCTGAAACCGGATGTCCGAGCCGCCCGTCTGCGACTACGAGGATTCGGACTACCAGACCTCGTTTTGGGAACATGGGGGCCGCGAGTACGAGGACCAGGTTGAGGCCATCGCCCTGAGGCGGCTGTTGCCAAGACGGGGCCGCCTGATGCTCGAGGTGGGCGCCGGGGCCGGACGAAACACCGCGCGCTACGGGGGCTACGAACGAGTCGTGCTGCTGGATTATTCAATGACGCAGCTGGAGCAGGCTCAGAAGCGACTTGGAAAATCCAACAAGTATGTGTATGTGGCTGCGGATGCGTATCACCTGCCGTTCATAAACGGTCTATTTGACGCAGCAACCATGATCCGTGTGCTGCATCACATGGCGGACGCGCCGAGGGCGCTGGCCCAGGTTCGAAACGTGCTGCAGCCCGACAGCACATTCATTCTGGAGTTCGCCAACAAGCGAAATGCAAAATCCATCCTGCGTTACTGGCTCGGGCGACAGACCTGGAATCCTTTCACCCTGCAGCCGGTGGAATTCGCAAGGCTCAACTTTGATTTTCACCCGATGGCGATACGCGGTTGGCTGTCTCGATTGGGTTTTAGGATTGACAAGACGCTCACGGTTTCGCACTTTCGGGCTGGTGTCGTCAAGCGGCTGATTCCCGTTGGGTTGCTGGTCTGGCTGGATTCGGTGCTTCAGTGGACTGGCGCGCTGTGGCAATTAACTCCCAGCGTGTTCACGCGGGCGCGAACTCAGGGGAGGGGTGGCGGAGCAAGCCCGGGTTGCGTTGGAGCCAGCAGGCTACTTCAAATGCCCGTCGTGCGGGCACACGCCATTGGTGGAGCGGGAGCGATTTCTCGAGTGCGGCAATTGCGGTAGACAGTGGCCGGTAAGGGGAGAAATCTACGATTTTCGACCGCCGCGGGAGGGGTTCCCGCCTGTCCGCTGAGCCCAGGCTCCTGAGCGCTGGCTCGCGTTCGGCCGGGCCAAAGCAATCCTAAACCAATGCAGTGCTCCATCGTGATTCGCGCCTTCAACGAGGCCCAGCATATCGGGCGATTGCTCGAGGGCATCGCGCGACAGACCGTGGCAGCCCCAGAAACCGTCGTGGTGGACTCGGGCTCGACGGACGCGACCGTCGCCATCGCAGAACAGTACGGCGCCAAAGTGGTCCACATCCCGTCGTCGGAGTTCAGTTTTGGTCGTTCATTGAATCTTGGGGTGCGGGCTGCCTCACAAGAGATCGTTGTGGTGGCGAGCGCCCACGTCTATCCCGTGTATCCGGATTGGATCGGGCATCTTCTGGAGCCCTTTAAGGATCCGCATGTGGCTGTCGTCTACGGCAAGCAACGCGGCAATGAGACCACTATCTTTTCTGAACGCCGGGTTTTCCAGCAATGGTTTCCCGAAGAGGACGTGGCGCCTCCATTGGGGCCGTTCTGCAACAATGCAAATGCTGCCATACGCCGCAGCCTGTGGGAAAAGCACGAATACGATGAAACTCTTACCGGACTGGAAGACGTGGCCTGGGCCAAATGGGCCCAAGAGCAGGGACATGACGTTCGCTACGCTCCTGCGGCCGAAGTCATCCACGTGCACAACGAACGACCGCGCCTGGTCTACAATCGCTACCGACGCGAGGCCATGGCTTTCAAGCGTATCTTTGCCGAAGCACATTTCAGTGCTTATGATTTTCTGCGCCTCAGCCTAGCAAACATCTGGAGCGACCTGCTCCACGCTGTGAGTGAGAAGAAGCCCTGGCGATATCCCGTATCGATTTTCTGGTTCAGAACAGCCCAGTTCTGGGGAACCTATCAGGGCTACCGCCACTCCGGTCCCGTGACTCAACAACTGCGCGGAACCTTCTACTACCCGGCGAGCTCCGTTCGATCGGCAGGCCCTAAACGGGAAATAGATCCCATCCACTATAACGAGTAGGACCCCGGTGTGCCCGGCTACCAGTCCCTGGCCTATCCCCCCAGCGCTTCGTTAAGCCAATCCAGAAATCCCTTTTCCTTAGGCTGGACTTTTGTACCCAGGCTGACCGCCAGCTCTTCAAAGAGCGCCTTTTGTTCCGACGTCAGCTTGGCCGGTATCTCGACATTCACAATGACCAACTGGTCGCCCCGATGGTCCTTTCGTCGCAAGTGCGGAACTCCCTTGCCCTTCAGGCGCAAGACCTTGCCTGGCTGGGTCGCGGCCGGGATGCGCAGCTGCTCCTCGCCGTCAATCGTCGGCACCGCAACTTCCGCTCCCAGGGTGGCTTGCGCCAGATTGATATTCAGGTTCAGGATGAGATCGTCTTCGCGCCGGCGAAAGAACTTGTGAGGTTTGACCTCGAGCAGCAGAAACAGACTCCCGTTCGGCCCGCCCAGGGTCCCCGCCTCGCCTTCGCCCGCCAGCCGGATTTGCGTGCCGTTATCAACGCCCGGGGGAATGTCGACGCGCTTGTGGATCTTCCTCCGCTCGAGGCCTGCGCCGTGGCACGTTCGGCAAGGAGAGGAAAGAACCTCGCCGCGACCACCACAATTTGGACAGGTAGTTGACTGGACCATCTGTCCCAGAATGGTCTGCCGCACCTGACGGACCTCACCCTGACCGCCGCACGTTGGGCAGCGCGCCGGCGTGGTTCCAGGCTCTGCCCCTGAACCCCCGCATCGCGAGCACGTATCTTCCCGCTCGAAGTCCATTTCCTTTTCGACGCCGAAGACCGCTTCCTGGAACTCGAGGGCGACTCCCATCTGAAGATCCCGGCCGCGGCGCGGTGCATTGCGTGCACCGCGTCCTGTCGAGAACCCAAATTGACCGAAGAGCTCACTGAATATGTCGCCAAAATCCACAGTGTAGTCGTGGAAGCCGCCCGCATTTCCAAGGCCGGCTTTGCCAAAGCGGTCGTAGCGGGCGCGCTTCTCTGGATCCGCCAAAACACCGTAGGCCTCATTGATTTCTTTGAATCTCTCCTCGGCATCCGGCTCCTTGCTGACGTCGGGGTGGTATTGACGCGCCAGTTTACGAAAGGCGGCCTTGATTTCACCCTCGCCGGCATTCCGGTCAATTCCCAGGATCTCGTAGTAATCGCGTTCAACCATGATCTATGCTGCGGTGCACTGAGGCATCCTGCGCCAGTGTGCGATCTGTGGGGAGGAGCTTGCCGAGCCTTCGTCGCGCCCGCTGCCAACGGAATCTGATGCTACTCCGCCCGCGTAAGCAGGCCTGCTTCCCGTCGCCGGTGAGTACTGGGAACTCGCCGTGGGCCAACCGTCCGACCGATCGCCCACGTTTCTTGTCGACCCCAGGACGGACGGCACCACGCGTTCAGCTGCCGATGACGTAACAACCGTAGGGCAGACTCGCATAGCCGCCGGTGCGGGAGTGGTCGGGCGCGGACCTATGCCGATAACCGTGCTCATGGGGTTTCGCCTGCGCGGACTTGGTGGCAGCCTTGAATATCGCGCGGGCGGTGCACGACCACCACGCTGCCGAGTTCGAGCTGCTATTCCGCTACCTTGACCTGGGCGGGCCTTAAGACTCGCTCACCGAGCATGTAGCCATTTTGGACCACCCCGACCACTCGGCCGCTCTCGACACCATCCACCGGCTCCAGCGAGATCGCCTCGTGGAAATTGGGGTCAAAGAGGGCGCCCTCGACCTGCATTCGTTTCACGCCTTCGGCTTCGAGAATGGCCTGCAGCTTGCGTTGGATCAGTTCAATGCCATCGAACCAGGAATCATCGGAGGGTCGATTCTGCAAGGCGCGTTCCAAATCATCCATGACCGGCAGGATCCGGCGGATCAGATCACCCTTCATTGTTGCCTGATCTGCTTCGCGGTCGCGCTCCACCCGTTTCTTGAAATTCTGAAACTCGGCGACTGCGCGCTGCCAGCCGTCGAGATTTTCCGCCGACCGCGCTTCCGCCTCAGCGAGGCGGCCCCGGACTTCGTTGATCTCGTCGTCGGTGGTCCCAGCCTCCGCGGGCGTTTCGGTCATGGATGGAGCAGACGACTCCGGGCCTTCGATGGGCATGTCCGGTTCGCCGCCGTTGTGTTGAGCTTGGTGCTTGTGATGCCTGTTCTCTGTCATGTACCTCTGCCAATAGGAGGGAATGTGTTAGAGCTTAGGTTCCGGCAATCTGTTCCTGCACGAGGTCACTCAGTAGGCCTGCCACAAAACGCACGGTCGGTATGGTCCTTGAATAGGACATGCGCATGGGACCCAGGACCCCCAGAGTGCCCGTGGCCAGTCCGGGTACGCCGTAGCGCGCCAGGACCATGGAGCACTCGCTCAGGTCTTCCGAACCACCCTCGTCTCCAATCAAGACTTGGAGCCCACCCACAGCGCTGTTAAGGGTGGTCCGGGCCAAGAGGGCCTGCAACGTCGAACGTTGCTCCAGCAGCTTGAGGGCGCGCCGCGCACTGTCGGATTCTGCGAATTCAGGCTCGGCGAGCATGTTGGTGAAACCGTCAGTGTAGATCTCACCCGAGACTCCCTCGGCTGTGCGTCGCAACTCGCCAAGGATGAGCGTGAGGATGTCGTGTTCCAGCGCATCGGGGAGCGAAGGTACCGCGGCGATTTCGTCGAGGCTCAGGCCCGCAAGCGCAGTATTGAGTCGGGTCGCCGTCTGGCTCAACCTCTCCTGGGATGCCGGCTCTGCAAGGGTCAGCAACTGCTGTGACACTTCGCCGCCCACGAGGACCAGAACCATCAAGATCTGCCGGCCTTGCGTCGAAATCAGCTCCACATGCTGAAAGAGGAGCCTGTCTGCCCGGGGTGCGGTGACCATTGAAGCGCCCTGCGACTGGTGCGCCAGAATGGAGGCTGCAAGATGCATCCACTGCTCCACATCTGGTCGCGCCTCCCGAAACTGGAGGGATATCTTATTCTCGACCGCATGAGGCAGTGCTGCCTGATTCATCATGGCGCTGACGAAGAAGCGATACCCCTCTTCGGTGGGGACGCGGCCCGCAGAGGTGTGTGGCTGACGCAGGTAGCCCAATTCCGTCAGGGCCGCCATCTCATTGCGGATCGTAGCGGAGGAAAGGTCGAGCCGGTAGCGGTCCACGAGCCGCTTCGAGCCGACGGGCTGCGCCGCGTCGATATAGTCGCGGATAATGACAAGCAGCAAGGTTTTCTGGCGTTCAGTAAGTTCAGACATGGTTCATTACAAGCTGGCACTCGCGCCTAGAGAGTGCCATTGCTTGTCTTAAGATAATATCATGCGCGGAACAGGAGCGTCAATAAGAAGAACGTAAGAAAGGGCCTCGATGTGCCTCGCACTCCCGTAGGGCCCGCACCGATCTTGGTGCGCTGATCACGGCGTGCTGGCCGGGGGAGCGGCAGGTCGCCACGTCGGGTCGAAATCAATGCCCGGATCTGTCGTCACACGGCTGCGTTGCCCGCCACTCAGGGACGCGTAAAAAATATCGCGATTCTCGTCCGGGCCCTTGCCCTCGAACACGACCCACAGTCCATCAGGAGACACCTGCGGATGCTCGACAGGGAGTGGTCCAAGATCGAGTCTGGTGCTACTCGCACTGTCGCGCATCTCGTAGAGGATGCTCATTATCCAGGGCAGGACTGGCCCGTCCGCATTTCGCTCTGTAAACAAGACGGTCTTCCCATCGGGAGTCCACGTGGGAGAGAAGTCCCAATACTGCTGACCGCCCCGCGAAATCGGCTGCTGACCCTGGCCTGCATCCGTCACGGTCCAGATCTGATACGTGTCGACGCGTTTCTTGGCAAAGGCGATCTGATTCCCAAACGGCGACCAGGCCGCCTGGCGAACCGCGGCGTAGTCGGCCGACGGTTCGGTGAGCCGCTTGACCGATTGATCCATCAGATCCATCACGTAGATCAAGGGGCGGCCATCTCGCAACGAAGTGAAGGCAAGGCGCTGGCCGTCCGGCGACCAGGCGGGCTCCGAGTCGCCGCCGGGGGCGGTAGGAAGCGCCACCAGATTCGAGCCGTCCGCGTTCACCATGTAGAGAGCCGTGTCCTCGGGCGGCCCCTCGGAGATGTCGAGAGGGCGCCCTTCGGGGGAAACATGACAGGGTGAAACAAACACCAATCGCGCGCCATCAGGCGACCACGATGGCTGGCAGGCACCGTCTGGGAGGTTGGTAATCGGGATGGCGGCCCCTCCGCTGACATCGATCATGTAGATCTGGGGAATACCAGAACGGTCAGAGGCAAATGCAATCTGACGCAAGGTGCCTCCCGCGGGCGCAACAACTGATAAGGGAATCGAGCTTGCCTCAGGGGCCAGCCCGGCCGTCGGGGCGAGCGTACCGGCAGGCGTAGATGTGTGGAGCGCGGGCGTCGAGGTCGCGCTCGCCGCGCCCACCGGGGCCTCCTCCGGAGGCAGCACCGGGGCAGCAGGCACAGGCGTTGAAGTCATATTGAGTGGCCAGGCGGGAATCATTGCCCGAACGTTTTCTGGGATGACCTCTGGCAGCAATATGACAATGCCAGCAAGAGCAACGATGAACGCAAAAAGGAAGAAGAGCCAGGCAGGGCTGCGTCTGCGGCTTTGTGGGGCCCGCACGGCCTTGTCCGCTACGGCGTCCGAAACCGCGTCGGCGACTTTCAGCCCGGCAGCGGTATCGGCTCCTTCTGCCGAAGGCATGAGGGCAGCCAGGGGTGCCACCTCCGGCGGTGGCGCAACAGTGAATTCTCCAGTTGGGCGCTCGTTCCGCGAGGCAGCAGCCAGCAGTGCCCTCTTGAATTCCTCTGCGGTCTGAAAGCGATCGGCCGGATCGACCGCCATGGCCTTCTCTATGGCGGCAGCCACACGACGCGATACACTGGGATTGCGTCGGCGCAACGGGGTAAGGCGGACATTATCCATGGCGCGGGCCAGACCATCCTCAGGGATAACGCCCGAAAGCGCGGCGTAGAGCGTCGCACCGAGTGAATAGATGTCGGTGCGTGGATCCGTGCGGGCGCCTCCGTACTGCTCAGGCGGAGAATAGCCTGGGGTCATGGCTCGGGCGCCAGTTGTCGTTGCCTGAGGGCCCTGTACCAGTTTCACGAGACCAAAGTCGACCAGGAAGATGGAGCCATCGGGCGCGATCCGGACATTGCCCGGCTTCAGGTCTCGATGCAGGATTGTTGGCTTGCGCGTGTGCAGGTAGGTGAGCGCATCGCACATGGCAGCACCGACCATGGTTGCATCGTCCTCAGTGACCGTGCCCAGGCGCTCCATGCGCTGCCGCAGGTCCTCTCCCTCGATGAAGTCCATTACGAGGTACTGCCCCTGGTCGCCCACCGAAAAGTGATCGGAAACGCGCGGCAGATTCGCATGCCGCAGTCCGGCCAGGATTACAGCCTCAAGGCGAAACTGCCGGGAATACTCTTCGGTGGTGAACAGGTTCTCCTTGACGGCTACATCGACGCCCAAATTCTCGTCCACGGCGCGGTAAACCGAACCCATGCCACCCTGACCCAGGATTTCAACAATGCGATAGCGTTCGTGAAGAAGCGCGCCGCGCTCGAGCGTCATGCCAATCCGATCGTCTGGCTCATGTGTTGGTTTGGAAAGAAATCAGGAGAAGGAGACCAGGCCACTTCGCAGCGTGAACTCAGCCTATCCTCGGTTAGCCATCATTTGCAGCGGCGGGATTATATCAGATTGGTCCCGACCCACCTTCAACAGCCCGCAATTGCGCGGCGGCAACAAGTACTGTAGACTCTGGCCATGGAACGTCCCGCAGGACGTCATTGGGATTGGACATCGGCTGTCCTTCTTTTTCTGCTTCTGCAGGTTGCGGCCGCCCAACTCGTCACCACAGATTGGGCGCGGTTCTTGTACTTCGCTGAGGCGCTGGCGAGCTTTGGGTCGGTGCTGGGCCTTGCCCTAGGAACCAGCACCTTTGGCCGCAGGACGGTCGCGGTACTGGCCGCCGCTTACACGGTAATTGTCGTACCATGGCGCGTCGCCGGCGTTTTTACCGCGGAACACTTGCTGGATCGCCTGGCCCTGGAGGGCGAGACGCTGGGTGTTTCCCTGGGTCAATTCGTACGCCGCCAGCCCGTGGCGGATCCACTGCTGTTTCTCGCTTTTGTCTGCGCTGCGTTTTGGCTCATCTCGCTGGTTTCTGGATACTGGTTGTCCCGGCACGGCAGCGCGCTGCCGGCAATCGTCTTGAGCGGGGCAACCATCATCCTCGTGCAGGCGTACGCAGACTATCAACCGCGGGGATCCTGGTGGCTGGCAATCTATCTCCTGATTGCGATCGTGCTCGCTGGCAGGATCCACTATCTGAATAGCCGCACGGACTGGTCTCGCCGGAGAGTGTTCGTGAACGAGGAGGCGTGGCCCAATATCCTGGGAAGCCTGTTCCTTATGGCGGGAGCAGCCATCATGATTGCCTGGCTGTTGCCCACCTCGCGAGCCAGTCTGCAGGGTGCCGTCGATACGTGGAACAGCGTTAGCGCCCCGGTTCGCGAGAGACTCTCAAACGCGGTCATATCACTGCACGGACCTTACGGCCCCCCGGCCGGCAACTTCTACGGTGGGACTCTCGCACTCGGAGGGAACGCCGCCTCGGGAGACGATGTCCTGCTCAGGGTCCAGGTCTTGGTCCCGCCAAGTTCGAGTGTCCGCTTCTACTGGCGCGGCCGCTCCTACGACACGTATGCAAACGGGCGCTGGTCCGCTTCCCAGGATGAAAACGTGCTTTTCAGACCCGACCAAGGTGACTTGGGCATCCCCAACCCAGCAAACCGGCTGGAAGCACAGCTCGCTGTAACGAGCGAGTTCGCGAAGCAGAGCCTGATCTATTCGCCCTCGCCGCTGGTCTGGGTTGATCGGAACGCCTACGTGGCCGCCGTACCAGTTGCGGAGAACGTCTACGATGCTGTTTCGTGGGAGTCCAGGACGGCGGTCACGGCCGGCGGCAGCTATGTGGTCAGGGCAGAACTCGACAACCCGACGGTTGAGGAGTTGCGTTCCGCCGGACAGGACTACCCTGCCTGGATTCAGGCCCGCGATCTTGAAGTACCTGAGACACTCCGCGAGACGTTTCGGACGCTGGCGGAGACAGCGGCGGTCGGTCAGGACAATCCCTATGATGCGGCGGCAGCGATCACAAACTATCTGCGGTCCAACCTGCAATACTCCACGAGCGTCCCCGCGCCGCCCGCCGGCAAAGATCCGATTTTGTGGGTGCTCCAAACCTACAAGAAGGGTTTCTGCAACTACTATGCCTCCGCGGAAGTCCTGATGCTTCGATCCTTGGGAATCCCGGCCCGCCTAGCGGTCGGTTTCGCGCAAGGTGAGTTGGAGGCCGAGACGTACGTCGCACATCGACGCGACGCGCATGCGTGGCCTGAGGTTTACTTTCCTGGAATTGGCTGGGTGGAGTTTGAGCCCACCGTGAACCAAGACCCCCTCGTCCGGCCCAGCGGCTTGTCTCAATCCAGTGCAAGTCCGACAAGTCCGCAACCGCGAGGGCCAACGGCGCGCGAGGAGGGGGCGTTTCCTGAAACGGGGCAGACGAACAGATCCGTTGGATTCATCTCATTCGCTCGGACTGCCGTTGGTCGATTTGTTCTGGCGACCGTGCCTCTTCTTCTTTCAGGCGCGGTGCTCCTTGCCCTCATCTACGATCTCGGGATTTGGCGCAGACTGCCCAGTTACGTATTTCGGGCGTTCGAGGGCAATGGCAACTCCGCTCCGGCCTGGGTAACGGCCTGGAAGCACTGGCAGCAGATTGAGCCAATTGAGCGGGCTTTTGCCAGCATCAATTGGAGCCTGATCATTTTGCGGAGGCCTCAGCCGTTAGCCTCGACGCCAGCTGAACGAGCGAGGGCCCTTGCCGGGTTCGTGCCAAGTGCCTCGGCGCCGATCTGGGCGCTGGAACGTGAGTTGGAATCCGGCCTATTCGCGCCTGGCGTTGCCGATTTGGCTCGTGCTCGGCGGGCCGGCTTTGTGATTCTCATTCATAGCATCCGACGGCGGATTCAGATGCTACTGGGTGCCGCCGACGGGCGCGATGTATACTCCTAGCCCCATTCGTCGTGCTTGCCGGAGAGGCTAAGATGCAATCACACAGTCCGTCTCCAACCACGTTGCACGGGCAGACGAGCGCCCTGGCCGTACAAGCGGTGCAACTACTCGATGCCCTGAAAAAGCTGAAGCCACGCGATCTTCCGGCCGGCGCCCTTCAGAACCTTGGTGTTCTGGCGGATATGCTCGGCGAGGTCAGCCGAGGCATCGAATCGATCGAGGCTGAGCACGGCAAGCTCATTGCACTGACCGAAATCGGGGGCGTCGTAAATTCTTCGCTGGAGCTGGACGACGTTCTGCGCATCGTGATGGACAACATCGTGCGTCTGACCGGCGCCGAGCGTGGGTTTCTCATGCTTAGGGACGAGAACGGTGAGATGGTGACGCGGGTAGCGCGTCACTGGTCCCAAGAGGCAATCAAATTCGGCGACGCGGCGACCAGCCATACCGTCGTTGCGCGCGTAATTGAATCCGGAGAGGCTATCGTCACCACGAATGCCCAGGAGGACAAGCGTTTCAGCGGCCAGGCCAGTGTGGTTGCGCTGAATCTGCGATCGATTCTGTGCGTGCCATTGAAGGTCAAGAGCGAGCTTACGGGCGTGATCTACGCTGACAACCGGATTCGAACCGGCATGTTTGGGGAGACGGAACGCGACCTGCTTACCGCATTTGCCAATCAAGCCGCCGTGGCGATTGAGAATGCCCGACTTTTTACCTCGCTGCGGCGCACGCTGGCGGAAGTAACCGATCTTAAGAATCTGATGGACAACGTGTTCTTTTCGATTACCAGCGGCGTCATCACCACGGATTCGCATGAGCAGATCCTGCTGGCCAACCGGGCTGCTGGAACCATTCTGGGCCTGACCTCCGTCGGCCTCGTCGGACACAGCCTCGACGAGGTACTGGCCTCGGCCCTGGAATTGGTGAAACCGCATTTGCAGGAAGTCCGCCAATCCGAGAAATCGATTGTGGACCTGGAGATAAGCCATTCTGACCCGGTTCGCGGCAATCTAGATTGGCGCCTCAATCTTGCGCCGCTCATGGATGCCTCCAAGAAGACGCATGGCATTGCGATGGTGTTGGATGACTTGACAGAGCGCAAGAAACTGGAGGCGCAGCGCCGACTGCTGCAGCGCATGGTGTCGCCAGCCGTGCTGGATCAGATCGATCCCAGCAGCCTGGAGATGGGCGGCAAGAAGCTGGCAGTCACGATCCTGTTCGCAGATGTCCGCGGTTTCACGGCTTACAGCGAAAAACACACACCTGAAGATCTCGTGGCTGTTCTAAACCGCTACCTGGCTGCGTGCGCAGACGCCGTGCTCGAGGAGCAAGGCACCGTCGACAAGTTCCTCGGCGATGCCATCATGGCCTGGTACAACGCCCCACTCCCGCAGCCTGACCATACGTTGCGTGCAGTCCGCACGGCGGTGGCGATCCGGGAGAGCGTTGCCCGACTGCACGTTGAGCTGCCGCCCGAGGCACATCTCAGTTTCGGCGTCGGAATTCACTTTGGGGAAGCCGTGCTCGGATGGATGGGCAGCGAGAAGCGCCTGGAATACACGGCAATCGGCGACAGCGTCAATACCACGAAGAGGATCCAGGAGAACTCGGCCAGGAATCAGATATTGATCAGCAAGGCCGCCTACGAACGCGTCGCCGCCGACGTGGACGCCAAGCCATTCGCCCCCCTAATAGCGAAAGGCAAGTCCCAGCCGCTCGAGGTCTTCGAGATAATGGGCCTGAAGTAGGCGGCGTGGATGCTGGCGGGTCGGCCAGCTTCCGGGGGTTTCCAGGTAGCACGAACATTGGGAGCGCCCGGAGGCAGGCGCCCGCGGAGCTAGCGCTCCAAGACCCGTTCGACAAAGCCCAATATCTGCCGCATTCCTTGCTTGAGGGGCGCGATATCTATGTACTCATGGAGCGTGTGGGCTCCTCCACCCGTGGTCGCACCGAGGACAAGAGCAGGCAAGCCCTGGCTGAGAGGAATGTTGGCATCTGTCGAGCCCGCCGTGAAAGTTGGCTGGATGCCTTGCTCGGACAGGCATTCGCCGGCCAGCTTGACGAGGGGATGGTCCAGGGGAAGGCCTCCCGCCGGGCGTTCTCCAATCACTTCGGTCTCCACGAGCACACCCGGTTTCTCAAGCGATCGGATCCTTGCCTCCACCTGTCTCAAGATCTCACCGAGGCCGTGCGCCGTTTCCGACCGCACGTCAAGCTCAAAACGCGCATCCGACGCCACGACGTTGACACCGCTGCCGCCATCAATCGTGCCCACGTTGAGCGTTGTGCGGGGATGGCTGGCCATGGGTAAAGCTGTGAGTTGTGTAACAAGCTCAGCCAGCTCGTGAACGGCCGATGGCTTTCCATAGTCGGACCAGGAATGGCCGCCCTCCGTGCTGACCTTTACACGATAGCGGCGAACACCAATTGCCCTGTGATAGACCTGGCCCAGCGCCGTTCCTTCGATTACAAGATAGGCACGCGGGCTGTCACCGAAGCGCGCAACAACCTCTTTCATTCCCCTCAAGTCGCCCAGGCCCTCCTCACAGACATTGGCAACCAGCCACACGTCGGCAGGCGGGGTTGTATGGCGCTCCCGCCATGTCCAGATCAACCCAAACAACGCCGCCACGCCAAGTGAGTTGTCCCCGATGCCCGCCGCCTGTATCCGGTCCGGCTGCCGGAGCAACCTTTCTTCGCATCCAGCAGGGAACACGGTGTCTAGGTGGGCCGAGACCACGAGGGGATGTGAGGCCGCGCTGCCGGGGACCCGCGCGTAGACGTTAGCGAGCGCGTCCATGGATACATCGGCCAGTCCCTCGGCTGCCAGTAGACTTCGGACGAATTCCGCGCGCTTTCTTTCCTGGAAGGTCGGCGCAGGAATTTGCTGGATCTGCACAGCGAGATCGAGTATGCGGCTTGTTAGAGTTGTCATTTCCAGAGTGACGCCGGCCGGGGGATTTGTCTACACCTCCCTCACAAGATCCGTCAGCATGTGCAGCCGTGCCTCGGCTAATCCCGGTGCGACGCCCAACGCATACAACGCACCCGTTCCTTCCACGGCCAGGGAGGCTGCGACATTGCCGTGCAGCGCTGCCTGCAGCGGATCATAGGTTTTCTTCAGGCCGGCGAGGAAACCGCCACAATAGGCATCACCTGCGCCCGTGGGGTCTGCCAGGCGGGCGGGGTAGGCAGGCACTTCCCACTTGTGTTTGCCTGCCACGTCCAACACGGCCTGACCTTTGCCACCCCGTTTTGCCACGACGATCTCGCAGCCGAGATCCCCGATGGCGGCGAGCATCTCCCACAGGTCGTATGTCTTTCCCCAGAACAGGGCGCGTAGTTCTTCCTCCGAAGGTAGGAAGGCGCTTGCGCCAGCCAGCAGCGGACGCAGGGCCCTAAGAAAGTGAGGCGCCATATAGGCCGGGGATGGATCTACGGTAAGGGTTGTTGCCGAACCGGCGCGGAAGGCGCTCGAAAGTTGCATCTGGGTGGTGAAGTCCAACGGGCAAAGATGCACACCGCGGGCTTCGCGGTACCCGGCTGGGATTTCCATTGCAGACGGAGCAAGCGCATCGGGTTTGCGTGTCGCCGGCTGGGATTCGGCTGGCGGCTGATATCCCAGCAGGGTCTTCGGGAATGCAAGTTCGCGCCGCGCAAATTGCGAAACGGGGGAACTGCGGACGGGACGCAAATTCGCATCGTATGCAAAGAAGGCCCTGAGATCGACACTGTGCTCAAGTAGGGTCACACCGCTGGTATCAATGCCCTGTGCATCCAGCTCTCTCAACCATCTGCGGGGAAAGTCCTCACCAACCCGGGCCATGAGTCCCACCTGATTGTGCCAGGCCCGCAATCCGCCGCAAGCGTAGAGCCCGCTGCCACCCGGAGCATCGAGCGATGGCAGACCGACCGGCGGAAGGATGTACTCCCGGGTCATCCGCCCGGCGACGACGAAATCTACATCCACTGAATCAGGTTTTGCTTTGGCCTTGACCACTCGGCAGGATTTGCCTGGCAATTAACCGTTCATGCCTGGCGCGCATCAGAGGGTCGGCCCGCCGCATGGAGGCTCTTGCCGGATGATCAATGGGCCCTGGAAGCCCGCCACGAGAATCCAAACTGGAGGGGTAGCACGGCGTGCAGGATGGCAATTGGCCTTCCACTGCCAGGACCTCATCCCCGGTATAATCGAAGAAGTAACTCACCGAAGTGACTGGCGAACCGAATCCTGCCTCCGCCGTCGACGAAAGCGGGAGAATGGATTGGAGTGAGGATTGCATCAGGTGGTGCATGTCCCGGCGCAGAGATGTTGCCTCCGCCGGACTCCATCTGGGAGACCCTAGATCCCGGGCCAGTGCATGCAGGTGAGTCGTTCGCGCCGCAATGCCCCGGCCACGGACCAATCCATGGCATTATACTCGTCTAGAAGGAGAACGATTGCATGACAGACAACAAGGTCCGCGTCGCGATCATTGGAGTGGGCAACTGCGCATCGGCGCTCGTGCAAGGCGTCCAGTTCTACAAGGACGCCGCGGAGGACGCCAAGGTGCCGGGCCTCATGCACGTCAATCTGGGCGGCTACCATGTGCGGGATATCGAGTTCACTCTGGGAATTGATATCAACGTCACCAAGGTGGAGGAGGATCTTTCCGACGCGATCTTTGCGGCGCCCAACAACACCTATAAGTTCTGCGACGTGCCGGAATTGCACGTTCCCGTTGTGCGTGGCATGACGCACGACGGGTTGGGCAAGTATCTTTCTGAAGTCATTGAGAAGGCACCGGGTCCGACGGCCGACATAGCGAGCTTGTTGAAGGAGACCAAGACCGACGTCGTGGTCAACTTCCTCCCCGTGGGCTCGGAAGAGGCGACGAAGTGGTACGTGGAGCAGGTCCTGCAAGCCGGCTGCGCATTTGTGAACGGGATCCCGGTCTTCATCGCATCACAGGAATACTGGGCGAACCGATTCCGGGAAGCCAACCTACCGTTGCTCGGCGACGACATCAAATCGCAGGTCGGCGCAACCATCTTGCATCGAATCCTGACGACGCTCTTTGTGGATCGCGGCGTTCGAATTGACCGCACTTACCAGCTCAATTTTGGCGGAAACACCGATTTCCTGAATATGCTGGAACGCGAACGGCTTGAGAGCAAGAAGATCTCGAAGACGGGCGCGGTGACGAGCATGATCCCGTATGACCTCGGGGCCAACAATATCCACGTCGGTCCGTCCGATCACGTGCCGTGGCTCACGGATCGCAAGTGGTGCTACATCAGGATGGAGGGAACGACGTTCGGCGACGTCCCCTTGAACCTGGAGGCTAAACTTGAGGTTTGGGACAGTCCCAACTCGGCAGGTGTCATGATCGATGCGATCCGCTGCGCCAAGATCGGGCTCGATCGCGGGCTGAGCGGCCCCCTGGTGGGGCCATCGTCATATTTCTTCAAGACCCCGCCCAAGCAATTCCGTGACGATGTCTGCCGGGAAATGGTAGAGGCCTTCATCAAAGGCGAATCGAACGAGTAGCATCCAGACGCGGCAGTCCAAGAATTGCCTTCCGCGGCACGGCAGTCACGCCGGCTGGCGATTCCCTGTCTTCCGGATCTCCAAATCAATGACGTCCGCAAATCGTGGCACCCCGATCGTGCTTCTATGCGCGGTTGCGCTGGCCGCTTGCGCGCCGACCGCCGGGCCTGCCGAAGCGAATCCCCAGCTAACGGAAGCTGTGGCCACCGCCTTCGCGTCCATCTTGGGAACCCAGGCGGCTTCGCAGCCCACGGCGACCAACACCCCGGCTCCGACGGCCACCGCCCAACTGCCGCCCCCAGCGCTGCCCGGGACTTTTGTCAGCGGCTACCTCAACCCATTGGATGCGCCGCACACTTATATTCAAGATCAATGCGAGTACCTAAGAGACAAGTGGACTGCCAGCAACTCCCCTCCTGGCACGATTGTGATGGTGGTCATGTTCCACGGGATCGAAAAAGGCGAAGGCACGGTCACAGATCCAAAGAACATAGGCTCTAGCGACTTCAAGCAGCTCATGAATGGTCTTCACGACATGGGCTTTCAGGCGATTGACACCGAGCAACTGGCGGATTTTCTCGATCACAACGCCAGGATTCCGCAGCGATCTGTCCTACTGACACAGGACGACCGCCATGCGGCGGCGAATTTCAACGACTGGTTCCGGCCATATTGGGAAAAGTGGCAATGGCCGGTGGTCAATGGTTGGATCAGCGCCCTCGGAGGTTCGGATCCGGTGCTTGCCGAAAATGTGGCCCTGGAACAGGAGGGCTGGGTGGATCACCAAGCTCACGGCGTCGTCCATAACATCCCTATGAGCGACGGATCGTCGGACGAGTTCTTGACGGGCGAGTTGCAGGGGTCGATCACGAACATGCAGGAATATTTCAAGAAGACGCCCATCGCGATCGTCTGGCCCGGTGGGGGATTTGGCGTCCGCCCTGTTCAGTTCGCGCGCAAGTATGGCTATCGGCTGGGCTTCACCATCAACCCGAGGGGACCCGTCATGTACGACTGGGTTCCGCTGGCTGACCAGCAGGATCCCAAGCGGCCGCTGTACCTTCCTGAGGGCCCCGTCAATGATCCTCGCATGGTCCTGCCGCGCTATTGGCCGCAGCAGGTCATTCCGAATCTGGATACGGTTCGTGTGATCGGTGAGCAGGCGGCGGCGTATGCGGAGCAGAACAAGGCCGACGGAGATGGAATATTACGGCATTGTCTGCGCTTCCACGTACGGCCCCATTCAGTAAGCAAGGCGCCTGGTTGGCTGACGACCCGATCGAAGCATGTCAATCGAAACATGCGTGTTCTGTCAAATCGTGCAGGGTAATGCCGACGCAACCATCCTGCATCGGGACCGCCGGCTGGTGGCATTTCGTGATATTCACCCCGTTGCCCCGATCCACATACTGGTTGTGCCTATTCAGCACGTGTCATCGCTGAATGAAGCCGATGCTGCGGACGAGTCCCTGCTTGGTGCGATGATCCAATTGGCGCGCCAGCTTGCCGCTCGGGAGAAACTGGGGCAGACCGGCTATCGTTTGGTCATCAATACGGGGGCCGACGCCGGCCAAAGCGTATTGCACGTGCACCTACATCTGTTGGGCGGCAGGCGCATGGGTTGGCCGCCCGGCTAGAGCGCAGCGTTCAAGCTTGGTTCCGGGGAAGGCGGACCGCGAGAGAGCTAGCGCTTAAGCAAGCCGCCGCGCAGCTTGCTGCGCGGATTGCGCAGACGCAGGGCATACCAGCCCAATCCCAGTCCGCCGAGCAGCAACAAGCCGCCAACGAACCCGAGTAAGGGAGAGGTAGTCTTGCCTCCGTCCGGACTCGCCGGTGCGGCGGTGGTTGTTTCCCTGCTTTGGGCGCCGAAATCAACGAAAGCGCGATCACCGGCCTTCACGTCAAGTGTGTACGTGAGGTTCATGGTCGGATTGTAGTTGTCGGGAATTGCCGCGCCGACGTTGTACTTGCCTTCCGGAACTTCGCCGAAGCATGTGCCGGCGTAAGCTGTCGGATCAGGATTGATTACGGTTTCAAGCGTCTTGCTGTACTTGCCGCTTGTTTCCGCCACACTGATGGCCCCTCCGGCGATGGCGGGCTCGTCCGCCTCGTGCAGTGCGTCGCCATTGAGATCATCAAAGAGCAGGACGCAAATTTCCGTGGTTCCAGCGAAAGGCGTTGGCGTAACAGTGGGAGGTCCCTGCGTGGAAGGCGGACCCGGTGTCATGGATGCCGCGCCCGCCGGGCCGCCCGTGCCAACCAAGAGCTGTTGTCCCTCAATGATGTTGGTGCAGTCCGAGTTGATATTCTGATTTAGCTCACGCAGCTGCTCGAGGCTGATGCCGTAGAGCAGCTGAATCCTTGTACAGGTATCGCCAGCCTGGACCGTATACACAATCCTTCCGTCGGGAAGGGGGGTGTTCGTGGCAAACTGCTGCTGCGGGGTTGCCGCCTGCGCAGGAAGCGACCCCATGTACAGCACGGCAATCGCGGCCAAACCTGCCAGAATGATCAGACGCCCGAGTCGCATCTGAAGGATTATATCAGCGAAGAGAATCAGGCCTGCGCGGCAGGCGGAGGCTTTAGCTTCCTGCCGGATCTGCTAACAGATTGTATCGGTCTCTAATCTGCGGGAGAAAGTAGTCGTCGAAGAATCTGTCGACGCCGAAGTCCGGCATCCATCCCCAGTCGTGCCGTGCCAGCAAATCATCTACGTCTTCAGGCCATGAGTCCACGATTCCCTGACGCCGGGGATTGGGCTCAAAGCTGATTCTTGCGTCCGGGAAGGCGCGCAGGGCACGATCGCGGAAATCACCGGCCGTCATGGAAAAGGCGGCAACGTTATAGACGACGCGGCTCAGGTGCCCGCGCGGCGCGTCAGTGAGCATCAACAGCGATTTGATGGCGTCGGGCATTGCCATGAAGGAGATCCTCGTGTCCTCGCGTACGAAGCACACATAGGGAATGCCCTGCGCGGCCGCATGGAGCATTTCGGGACCATAGTCGCTTGTGCCTCCGCTTGGCAGCGTCTTGGCGGAAATCAGGCCCGGGAAGCGCAGGGCACGAAAGTCAAGCATCACGGGCGGAACAGGATCCAGATGATGTTGGCCGCAGTAGCGGCTGTAGTACATGCCAAGTTTCTCGCAATACAATTTGTTGCAGCCGTACATGGTGTGCGGGAAGTTGTACTCGGCCTCTTTCACCCTGCCCGCCTGTTTTTTCTCCTCGCTGCCAAGCCCATAAGCCGCGATCGAACTGGGAAAGAGGAATTTCACAGGCTTTCGATATTTCTCCGATCGGTAGGCCGCCAGCATGAGCAACTGCATTGTGCCCTCCACGTTAATGCGGTGGGCCTCCTCTGTGGCGATCTCGGCCTTGGAGGAGAGCGATGCAGCCAGATGGAAGATCACGTCAAAGTCGTAGTCGTAAAACGTCTTGATCTTATAGATCAGATCCCCTTGCACGTGCTCAAAGACAAAGTCCCGGATCGCTGCGGGCAGTGGGGTAAGATCCGCGGTGACCACGCGGAAGCCTCCCCGTTTGGCCAGTTCCTGGACAAGGGCCTGGCCGATTTCTCCACTGGCTCCGGTTACCAGCACGCATTTTTGTTGTTGCGAGTCCGTAGGTGCCATTGCCCGCTCCTGTTATGCTAGAATCGAATAAGCATCCGGTCTTATGGGGCCAAGGGCTCCGATCGTCGGCAGACCGGCGCGCTCGGGTTGCATACGCTCCAAAGCCAAGTCAGCAAACAATCATTATGTACAGCCTATTCTACAGCAGCCAGTTGTTTCCTGCATGAATCCACGGATTGCCGCACTCCTCAGCGCATCGATGCTGGTGGCCGCGGGCTGCGGTGGCGTAGCCAATCTCCCCCCCGCTCCCGCTGATCCTACCGCCGGTGCGGCCACCGACTCGACAGCGACCACCGTCGTTTGGTTCCCTGTGACAGCGACTTCGTCCCCGCAACCATACACGACGCCGCAACCCACGGCGGACAAGAGACCGGATGTCGGGCAAGTCGTGCTTAGAGACGACTTCTCTTCATCGGATGTCTGGAATACGGCAACGGGTGACACGGCATCTGTGGCAATCAGTGAAGCGGGGCTTACGATTGCAGCTCAGCCGGGCATCGCCCCGGTGGCGAGCTTTCGTCAGGGGGCGCTATTCAGCGACATGTATGCGGAGGTCACTGCGCGCCCGAGCCTTTGCCGTGGTCCGGACGATTACGGCTTGCTGTTCCGTGCACCCAACAACGTGGCTTTCTACCGGTACGCCGTCGCCTGCGACGGAACGGCGACGGCCGAGCGGATCAACCCTAGCGGTCCCCGCGTTCTGCAGCCTCCGATCGCGAGCGCCGACGTTCCGATCGGCGCACCGGGCGAGGTTCGGCTGGGGGTCTGGGCCGTCGGTCACGAGTTCCGATTCTTCCTGAATGGGCATTACCAGTTCACCGCCAGCGACGACAGCTATTCGGTGGGAGGCCTCGGAGTATTTGCGCACGCCGCGGGGGCCACGCCAGTGACGGTAACCTTTTCCGACCTTGCGGTCTTCAAAATCGAGGGCGGGGCGCCTGTGCCTTCGGCCACGCCGTAGGGCCCTGATCGCGTTCATATTGCCGTATGCGAGCCAATCGTCTGAACGACCTAGACTCCAAGAGCTGGCTGAAGTTTCAGAAGTCCTGGTTCGTTCACAACCCTCCGGCGCGTCGCAAGGACGTGCTCACCCATCCGGCGAAATTTCCAGAGACGCTGGCGCAGGAATTCATTGAATTTTTCACGAAGCCAGGCGAGGCAGTTCTGGACCCAATGGTAGGGACAGGTTCGACTCTTGTGGCTGCCTTGCGGGCCGGCAGAAACTCGTATGGTGTGGAGCTGAATCCTAAGTACCTTGAACTGGCTCGGCAGATCGTAGCGGAAGAGCGAAAAGCCCTGGGTGATTCTGCCTTGGGCCTAAGCGCAGAGGTCGTTCTTGGCGACGCTGCCCACATTGATGGACGGGGACTGCCGAAATTCAAGTACGTCCTTACCTCGCCGCCGTACTGGGACATGCTGCACGCAAGGGGTGCCATGACGCAGAAGGGGCGTAGGGCCTCGGCGGAGCTGGATGTGTTCTATTCCGATGATGCCCGTGATCTCGGCAACATCCACGACTACGAGGATTTCCTGGGCAAACTGGTGAGAATCTACGCCGGTATGAAAAGCCTGCTCGCCGAGAAGGCATACCTTACGATCATCGTCAAGAATGTGAAGAAACGCGGGCGCGTCTATCCGCTGGCCTGGGACCTGGCCCGCGAACTTGGGGCCACATACAGCCTCAAGGACGAGAAGCTGTGGTGCCAGGACAACCAACGGATTGCCCCATACGGTCTCGGGTCGGCCTGGGTTAGCAACACCTTCCATCACTACTGCCTGCAGTTCAGGTACGAGACGTGAGCGTCGGCGCGGTCAAGGCTCGGCCCCTGCTGGCGGCATTGGTGCTGTCAGTGCTGCTGATCGCCGGCCTGGCTTTCACAACGAATTCCCTTGATATCACCAGATTTTCCTGGGATTTCAGATACTACATCCAGATGGCTGAGAAGCCTTTCGTTCCACCGCTTGCCAGTCCCTTTGCATACCGCTATGCCACGCCGCTTCTCGTGTACGCGCTCGTCAGGGGACTCGGTATCTCCATGATCGCCGGGTTTCGCGTCCTCGCGTATGCTGGAGCCATTCTGCAGCTCGTCGGCGTCTTCCTGTTCACGCGTTGGTTCACACGCTCCGCAAAGGGTGCCCTCGTCGCGCTAGTGGTGACGGCCTTCTCGCTTTTCAACGTGAAGTTCCTGCTGTTTGACGTATATCGGCCCGATCATCTGGCGTACGCACTGATCCTGCTGCTGACATACTTTGCTTTCGAGAGAAGCTTCTGGCCCCTCCTAATCTTGACTTTGCTGGCGGTCCAAGTCCGGGAATTCACCGTGATCCCGCTTCTGGCCTACCTCTTTGGCCTGGCGGACACCTCACGGGACCTGATTGCGGTTCACCCGAGGCTCACCCGATCCCATCAGATCTTGATCTCTGCTATTGGGCTTGCGGTTGCCCTGGGCCTCCCGCGCCTGCTGATTCCTGTGGCAGAGGACTTTCAATTTGTCTCCTTGACCAGAGACGGGCTGCTCCGTTTGGCGCTGGCGCCATTCATCCCCTCCCGAGATGCAAACTTCATCTACTCTGTGTTGGCGTACTTACTGCCAAGCCTGATGATCGCCGGCCTGGCTGAGGCTGCCTCTGCGATAGGGGCAATCAGTGTCCCCATCCGGCGCTACCTTGGAGCGTACGGCCTGATGGTTCTGGTTTTCAGCTTTCTGGGCGGTACAGACTTCTACAGGTTCACTTCATACCTTTTCCTTCCGCAGGGCCTCTTCGTGGCTCTGGTGGCAAAGCAAGCCAAGTGGCTCCCCGTGGCAATGACTTTGGGCGGCGTCTTTGTCTTCAATCGTATCTGGCTTCCGTTTCCAATGTCGGACCTGGGCAGCTACCTCGATTTCTATGGCGGTTCCGGCACGCGCTTTGGCTGGGCCAACGTAATGCGAATCCTGGAATGCACGGCGTTCATTGCTGCCGCCGTGGTGACGAGAAGGCTATCCCGTCCCGTTGGCACGCAATCATCGCCCGCCGCCCCATGACCTCGGCCCGGGACGTGGTGCGCCTGGAGTGCTCCGCAGAGTTGATCCAGGCAGGCATTTCATTCTGCACGCGTGCCCTTCCGGCGCTTCACGACGAAAGGGGCAGGGCTTTTTTCGGGCGCCTGCGGCGAATCGTTGCCCAAGCGGCTGTTGAGGTGGCGTTTCGCAGATACTTGGGACAGCTGGAGATTCCTTTCACAGCAGCCCGGCCAACGAAATTTGCGAGTATCCAATCACATGACCTGAGCCTAGGCAGCGAACCGATGCGATATCATCTCGTATCTGATCTCGGAGCCGAACCAAGTTGCCTCCCTGCATGCAGATCATGCTACGGCTTTGAATGCGCCGGCCCTGGTTGCCGCTGAGCACTATTGGGCCGGCGGCCGCCAGGCCGCGGACGTACACCTGTTTGCCGTGCTGGCGGGGTACACCAAGAACCCTCTCGGCAAAGGGCGAAGTGTTTCCGGTGTTTCTGAGCGCACATATTTCTTGCACGTAATGCCGACCAACTGGGCGAATCCACGGCCGTGGATTCCCCTGTCTCCCCTCGCGCTAAAGTCGGAGTCTTGATCCGGTTCTCTGGCTCGAGCTGGGCGGGCAGGACGAGGCCGCACAACCCATTTCGTGCGCCGTAAATCTAAGGCCGCGGACACGCCTTGAGATTGATGACGGCTTCTATTCTTTGTCACACCTGCACGCCAGGCTGCTACCAACCGGGGCAATCGGCGTAGGCAGTCCGGGGAAGCGGGGGCTGCACTTGGTCCGCCCCCAAGACTGGGGGGACATCTGGATCGACGGCATGGACATCCTGTTACTGGGATGGATGCGCCATAGCGAGTTCCGCACACGCGCGCAGGTGATCCCGGCAGGCAACCGCGTATTTCAGTTCAATCGGACTCGCAAGACGAACCTGGCAGTGCCCGTCACCGACCTCAAACCTCTCGAGCAATTGCTTGCGAGCGTACCGAAGAGTCCGGAGCACGGCTAGGCGAAGGCCCGCCTCCCCGGTTGCCCGCTGCTACCAACCGTCCGACCCGTGAGATCGTCAACTGAGAAACTGCTAACCGGCCTCTGATAGACTTTCTTCCATGTTCCGAATCCGCCCACGACACATTGCGCTCTTCTTGACGGGCGCGTGCCTGGTGGCCGTGCTAATCGTTCAGATACCCGCGATCCGGAGCCGCCTGAGCTGGCGCTACGAGGTCTGGAGTACCTACGTCAAGAACGTGGTCGACCCGGTCGGCCCGATGCCGACGCCCGTGCCTTCGACCCCGTTCTCCACGGTCACGCCTCTCGCGCCCAAGTCCCCCGATGCCACGAGGACGCCACCGGCGGTGTTGCCGACCGCGACCGCACTGCCATTGCCCGCGCAAGTGTCTCTGCCGTCGCCGGAGTACGAGCGGCAAGGGATCAACAATTGCGGACCGGCCACGCTGGCGATGGCCTTGCGCATGTATGGGTGGCAGGGGAACTCAGGACGATATTGCCAAGATCATCAAGCCGGTGGAGCAGGACCGCAATGTGAATCCGGACGAATTGCGGTACTTCGTTTTGAACGAGGCCGGTTGGCTGCGCGCCGAGTACCGCGTGGCTGGGGACGTCCAAGTCCTGGAACGGCTCCTGGCTGCCAATTACCCTGTCGTTATCGAAGAGGCCTCCACCCTCGATCCCCAGGACGCCAATGGTCCAGGCGACGATCTTTGGGACGCGCATTATTTGCTGATCACCGGTTATGACGAGGGAAGCGCAACATTTACAGCCCAGGATCCACTGCGAGGGCCAGACAAGAAGATCCCGTTCGACGCGCTGATGGCTGATTGGAAGCCATTCAACTATCTCTACATGGTCATCTACCTGCCGCAGGATGAGGCAGAGGTCCAGTCTATTCTTGGTCCAGACTGGGATCCGCTCCAGAACCGCCAGCGTGCACAGACGCTTGCGCAGAACGCCGTGGCGGCCGACCCGCAAGACGCCTTCGCCTGGTTCGACCTGGGCAGCACGCTGGTGTACTTTGAACGCTATCCGGAGGCTGCCGAGGCTTTTGACCGGGCATTTACGATCGGCCTGCCCCAACGAATGACACGCTATCAATTTTGGCCATTCGTTGCCTACTACAATGCTGACCATATTGACTATCTGCTTGAGCTCACCGAGAACACCTACAAACCGATAAATGGGTCCTACTCCGAGGAGGCATTGCTGTGGCACGGATACGGCCTGCTCAGGAAGGGCGATAGCGCGGGCGCGGCGGCGGACTGGAACAAGGCTCTGAAGGTTCACCCGCAGTATTGCGATGCCGAGAAAGCCATCAATGACTTTGTGCAGCCGACGTACAATCTTGCCGGCTGCAGTCCGTAAGAAGACGCGACCGCCGATAGGATTAATTGACTGCGCATGCTGGCTGTGGTATCATGGCGCGCAATCAAATAGCCCTGATCGGCGCTCTTATCCAGAGAGGCGGAGGGACCGGCCCTGTGATGCCTCGACAACCTGGATTGGTCAACTCGTTCGAACGGTCAGCGATCTCGAGCACTTTGCTTCAGCGAAGATGCGACCTTGCTGACAGGACGGTGTGACCAAGCCAAGGTGCCAATTCCGTCAGAAGGATGTTCTGGAAGATGAGAGGGCAGCCGTGCGTCCCGCGCAAATTGCCCTTTCGAGACCGGAAGGGCAATTTCATTCTACGGAAGGACAAAAGGCGCTATGAGCACGTCATTCATGACCTCCCCACAATTGATGTTCACATCTGAATCGGTAACCGAAGGGCATCCCGACAAGCTCTGCGATCAGATCTCCGACGCCGTCTTGGATGCCTGTCTGGAGCAGGATCCGACATCGCGCGTTGCCTGCGAGACCGCCACGAAAACGGGCTACGTAATGCTGCTGGGCGAAATCACGACGCGCGCGACCATCAACTTCGATGATCTGGTGCGGTCGACCATCCTCGACATCGGCTACGACGACTCTGCCAAGGGTCTGGATGGAAAGACCTGCGGTGTACTACTGGCCATTGCCAAGCAGTCCGGCGATATTGCCATGGGGGTGGACAAGGCGCTTGAGGCAAAGATCGGTGAAATGTCGGAATCCGAGATTGAGTTGATCGGAGCGGGCGATCAGGGCATGATGTTCGGTTACGCGTGCAATGAGACGCCGCAGCTTATGCCCATGCCCATCTATTTGGCGCACAAGCTCAGCCGGCGGTTGGCAGAGCTCAGGAAGGACGGCACATTGCCCTGGCTGCGGCCGGACGGCAAGAGCCAGGTCACAGTGGAGTATTCGCACGGCAAGCCCAGGCGCATCGACACGGTGCTGGTGAGCACACAGCACTCTCCGGACATGTCCCAGGCAGATATCCGGGAGCACGTGATGGAGCACGTCATCATGCCGTCGATGCCCGAGGGTATGGTCGACGACGATATGAAGGTCTACGTCAACCCGACCGGGCGTTTCGTGATAGGCGGGCCCCAGGGAGATGCCGGCGTCACCGGGCGTAAGATCATTGTCGATACCTATGGCGGCATGGGCCGCCACGGAGGGGGAGCCTTCAGCGGCAAGGACCCCACAAAGGTAGACCGGTCGGCGGCCTATGCCGCGCGGTACGCCGCAAAGAATGTGGTCGCCGCCGGCATAGCGGACAGAGTGGAGATCCAGGTGGCCTATGCCATCGGAGTTGCACAGCCGCTGTCCGTCAATGTGGAGACCTTTGGAACGGGAAGGATCGCGGATCCTCTGATTGCCGACATGATTGTCGAGCATTTCGATCTGCGGCCGGGGGCCATCATTCGCGATCTTGATCTCAGGAGGCCCATTTACCGGAAGACGGCGGCATATGGTCACTTCGGGCGCGACGATATCGAATTCCCGTGGGAGAAAACCGACAAGGCTGCAACTCTGAAGCTGGCTGCGAAGTTGTAGGCCATTGCCGGTCTTGACGGTGCGTGAACAGGGCGCCACCATGGTCTCGGTGGCGCCTTTGTTGCTACGGCATCCTAGGGATGGTGGGCGTGGTAGTGGTAGAGGTTGCAGCGATGCAGCAAGTCATGATCGCCGAGGATCGCTTCCGGCTTGCCGGCTGCAATCACCCGGTGGTCCTCCGAGAAGACATGAATCGTGGTCGCAACCTCTTCAGCCAGGCCTAGGTCGTGAGTCGCGGTAATTATGGTTTTTCCAAGCCGCCGCTGCTCCTGGATGAACTCGACGAGCCAGGATTGGCTGCGCGGATCGAGACCAGCCGCGGGCTCATCCAGCAGCCAGACCTCTGGCTGGAGAGTAAGCAGCGAGGCGAGAGCAACCCGGCGCTTTTCTCCGCCCGAGAGGCGGTGGGGAGCACGTTGGCGAAGGCTCTCGATCCTGAGCGCCGCCAGGGCGGATTCCACGCGCTCGCTGACTTCGGCGCGCGAGATGCCGAGTTGCAGCGGTGCAAAAGCCAGCTCGTCCAGCACGGACGCGGAGAACAGTTGCACATCTGAGTCTTGGAACACCAGGCCGACTCGGCGGCGGAACGCGAAATTGAACTCGTCCTCCCGCAGAGCCGCTTCCGTCAGCGGCTCCCCCCAGGCACTTACCGTGCCACTGCTGGGGAAATACAGACCATCCAGCACTTTCAGAAGGGTGCTCTTCCCGCTGCCATTGGCCCCCAGGACGACGACTGAGTCACCAGGGTGGATCGTGAGGCTGACGCGCTCGAGCGCCGACTGCCCGCCTTCATAGGCAAACGACACGTCACGGGTTTCAAAGACGCTGGCCGCGTTTTGCCTCAGTTCTTCCGTCATGTGCTCTACCGCCCCGCGATCATCGACACTCCGGCGACTCCCCACAGCACAGCCGCCCAAAACCAGTCCTTGCGCTGCATGTGAAACGGCTTCAGGCCGACCATCGCGCCGCGGAAGCCGCGCGACTGCATGGCGAGATAAACTTCGCTGCTGAGATCCAGAGATTTGCCGAGCAGGGTGCCCGTGATGGAGCCCATGATCTGCTGACTGTCCGCAAGGGACAGCCTTCCCACGAGACGGCTCCGGCGGGAGAGGAACATGTCGCTGGAGACTCGCAACAGCAAATAGATGTACCGATAGGTCATCCCCAGCATCAAGACGAACACGTCCGGCACATGCAAGACGCTCAACGCGTTGAGCACCATGTTCCAGGGGGTCGTCAGGACGAGCAGCAGCGTGAGCGAGAGCGATGTGCTCACACGCAGCAAGAGGAAAAGGGCTGTGACCGCGCCGGTGCGCGTGATGACGAGGCCCAGCGGCAGATTAACCAGTGCAGGCCCGGGTGTGAGAAACACGGCCGGCAAAGCGATCAAACCCGTAAAGAAGGGAAGCGCCAGCCAAACCCGCCTGACCAGAGAATCGAGCGGAATCGCCGAGGCCCATCCCAGGGCCAAGGCCAGCACGTAGATGAGGCCGATCACGATCAAACTATGTGAGAGCCCGACGGCAATCAGCAGCAAGAAAACGGAAAGCAGCTTTGCACGCGCATCCAGGCTCTGGAAGAGCCCTGCCTTGGCGGCGATTTCCTCTGCAAACAGACTTTGCTGCAGGGTCCCGGTTATGGCGTGCAACGCGCGCTCTACGGTGCCGTTGTTATTTCTGGGGGGGCTCAAGGCTGAGTCATTTCCCCGTCTCGACCTGCACCGATGGCCCATGTTGCGGCAGCACGTGACCACAACACGGTTCTATCGGTCCTCATATTGCCCCCTTGCCCGCGCTCCGCTCGACGTGATCAGGAGCGTGAAAAGCCAGACAAGCAGGGCGACGACCACAATTCCCAAAATGGCGGAGAGCGCATAGCCCAGATTGGCGTTGCCCAATGCTGGCAGGTTGTAGCCAGCAAGCGGCGCGCCCCATAGACCCGACAGGCGCTCCAAGCCCAGGGGGATCGATTGCAGTCCCCGTTGCTTGAGTTCTCCGGCACTCCACTCCCCCCAAGCCGTTCCGGGCGCAAGCAGTCCCAGGGGCGAGAGCATGATAAGGGCAATGATGCTGGCCCAGAGCCAACGGAGCTTTGAAAAGCTGCCTGCATCGACCGCTGCAGCAGGTTTCTCCGCTGCCTCAAGAACCGCGGCATTCGATCGCTGCAGATATGCCAGCACGAGGACCGTCAATAAGGCCTCGACCGGCGACGCTACCAAGGCATGCGGGATTACCATGGCGGGGATGGACACCGCAAGGGGATAGGGAGCATACATAGGCGTGCCATCTGCCGCCCTGAAGAGCAGGGGCTGAATACCGAACTCAACTCCGGCGAGGAGCGCCGCAAGCGTGACACCGATCCAGCTCCCGAGTGCCGCGCCGACCAAGCGGCGTCCCGAGCGAAGGGGTGCGTTTCTGGATACTCCATGGTAGACGGCGTAGGCAACGTAGGGAATCACCACGGCCATATTGAACGAATTGGCGCCGATCGACAATACCCCGCCGTCACCAAAGAAGAAAGCCTGGATGATCAGGGCGATTGAGATAGCGATCGTCGCCGCCTCGGGGCCGACGATGATCGCCGCGAGCGCCGCGCCCACCGCGTGCCCCGTCGTCCCGCCGGGCAACGGCACGTTGAACATCATGATCACGAATGAGAATGCCGCCATCAAAGCAATGAGCGGTACGTTTCGGGCGGTCATCGTCTGGCGGATTCTGCGGACACCGACGGCCCAGAACGGAAGCACAAGCAGGAACATAACCAGCGATGTGCTCGGACTCAGGTACCCGTCCGGGATGTGCATGGCCGTGGTGGCCAGCCACAGAGTCAGCGCGCCGTAGTACACGGCCAGGATTCGGAGTCTTAGGACTCGTCGTCGGCATTTTTTCGGCCTCGTTTCTTGGAACGTCGTCTGCGACAGTCCGGGCAAAGTCCGGAAAAGCTCACGTGGTTGTGATCCACGGAAAAGCCGCTGATAGCCTCCAGCTGACGGTAGGCGCCCTCGAGTGCCGTCCGATTAATCTGGACCTGTGTTCCGCACTCTCTGCAGACCAGGTGATTGTGGTTGCCTTCGGCGAGCTCGTATGCCACGTGGCCGTTTGCCCCGTTTGTCTGCCAAACGATACCGTTGTCGGCCAGGAATGAGAGCGTGCGATAAACGGTTGATCGAGTAAGGGCGGGGGCGGACGTACGGGCCTCGGCATAGACTTGGAGAGGCGACAAATGACCATGCGAGTGACGCAAAACGTGCAGAATCGCCATCCGCTGCGCGGTCACCCGGAAACCAAGCGTACGAAGCTGCGGGGCGTATTCGGAGGCACAACTCATGAGAATCCCTGTTGCAAATAGTTGCAATAACGACCGATGGGAGTATATCATCCCTTGAGAGATATCCATCTTTTCACGCAGCGTGAATGCCCTGGGTCGCGCTATGGCTCCCATCGAAATTGCGTTAGGGCGCGAAGGAACATTTGATCGCCCTCGACTCGCAGGCCAATGGCCCAAGTGTGCCAATCCAGGTTGCCGTTTGCCTGCGTGCCCGGAACGTAGAGCGAGAAGAAGTTAACTCCCGGATATGGCCAAGTCGGCGCGTATGTGGCGCCGCCGACCTCGAGTTCATTGCACGCCAGAGAATATGGCTGCGTGAGAACCTCGAGCAGATCTGGCGCCAATCGCTGCCGGAAAGATCCATGCTCGTGGACGCCACTTCCGGGTGCTGCTCCCCAGTCGACTGAATAGTCAGACTGGAACAGGTGCCGTGCGCGCTCCTGGTCGTAGTTTACGATCGTTCCATTGCGGAGCAGCTGGGCATCCATGCCATGCACCGGATCCACCAGTGACGCGAGCAGCGAGCCGTCCTTTGTCGCAAGCGCAGACCTCAGGCCACCGAAGACGGCGCGCGGCCGCGAATCCAGGCAGAAGTCGCCGTTCGGCTTTACTGCGGCGTCTGTGCCTTGAGGAGCGGCTTCGATTTGTGGCGATGCTGTGATTACGGACGACGTAGGTGCTGTCACTGGGGACGCGGTGGTGGCATCGACTTTGCTCCCCACAATGAATGGGGTAGGCTCCGGTGCCGGAATAGGGGGAACGGCCGCGGAGCAAGCTGCCGCCGCTGCAAGGACAACGCAGGTCACCAGGCGCAATCCAGATTCTGTGAACACTCTGACGCTCCTTCCACGCCGCGAGCGGCCGCGTCTCCAACTAGCGTGCCCACGGCCGGGCGCCCGTGTGCCCGCGGCCGCACCGCGTGCTTCGCCTGGCAACCCCATCCGTGGCCTTGACAAGTTGCCGACGATGCATATAATACAGCCCAATATCTTAAAGGCTTCGACGAGGACGAGTACGCGCCGAACGACGGAATAGAGAGCAGGCGGTTGGTGAAAGTCCTGCCCGCAACGACGGCGCCGAATGGACCTCCGAGCTGCTAGGCGAAAGGGCGCAGGCCCAAGTATCCGAAACGGGCGCTCCCGTTATAGGGCTAAGGTATCGGCCGATGCAGAAGGCCCGTACCGGAAAAGTGAGGCTGGCTCGTGTCCCTGATGCTTCATCAGGGACACTTCGTTAACGGCTCGTTGTCGCCGGCCTAAATTGGGTGGCACCACGGACCAAGGCGTTCGTCCCTTTCAGGGATGAATGCCTTTTTTGTTTTCGCCGTCGGTCAGGCCTGCCTGACATGCTGGTCGCAGTGTCGGACGGCGGCCGCGGGGTGCCCTGGATCAGCAGGCCCCTGAGGATCGCTTCAGAAAGGAGCAAGTGATGGAACTGCAAGGACCTTCTACCGAAACCCTGGTCGAGCAAGATCTTGAGAGCGTCACACGTCTGCAACCGCACGTCAAGCAGGTTGCCGATAGAGCTCTGCCGGCCCAACAGGTTCTCACCCAGCAGGCCGAGAGCCGCGGGCGTGATGACCCGGCGCCGGTTTTTGTGCCCTAGCAAACGCCGGTGTGACGAACGTTTGGGGCCCTTGTTCGCGAGCACTGGTGGCTGAATGGGTGTGTCTCCCCAATCTGCGGAGTGAATCCGCCATCTATTTGAGAGGAGTAAGTCATGTCTGATCAAACGAAGTACCTTCTGAACGAGACCGATCTGCCGCGAAATTGGTACAACATCGCAGCAGATAGTCCGGTGCCGCCCACGCCCGTGCTGCGACCGGACACCCTTGAGCCGGTCACTCCGGATTTCCTGTCAGTGCTGTTTCCGATGGAGCTGATTCTCCAGGAAGTCTCGACCGAGCGCTACATTCCCATACCCGAGGAGGTCCGGGAGATCTACAAGCTGTACCGGCCCACGCCCCTCATTCGCGCCCGTCGCTTGGAAAAGGCATTGGGGACTCCGGCCCACATTTACTACAAGAACGAAGGAGTATCTCCGGCCGGCAGCCATAAGCCCAATACAGCCATCCCTCAGGCATTCTTCAACAAAGCTGCCGGGACCAAGGCTCTGGCGACGGAAACCGGCGCGGGCCAGTGGGGCTCCGCACTAGCCCTGGCATGCAACTTCTTCGGATTGGATTTGGAAGTTTTCATGGTGAAGGTGTCATACGAGCAGAAGCCTTACCGCAGGATCATGATGGAAACGTATGGGGCGCAGGTGTTTGCGAGCCCCACAGAGCGCACGAATTACGGCCGGTCTGTATTGGCGAACGATCCGGGCAGCCCCGGGTCGCTAGGAATTGCCATTTCGGAAGCGGTCGAGGTGGCAGCGAGCTCCGGCGGCAAGAAGAAATACAGCCTCGGCTCGGTACTTAACCATGTCCTGACGCATCAGAGTATCATCGGCGAGGAAGCCCTGAAGCAAATGGACCTTGCCAATGAATATCCTGACGTGGTGATCGGCTGCGCCGGGGGCGGCTCCAACTTCGCCGGCATCGCCTATCCCTTCCTGCGTGAGAATCTCAAGAATGGCAGGCATACACGGCTGCTCGCAGTTGAACCCCTGGCAGCCCCTTCGCTCACCCGAGGCGTGTATACGTTTGACTACGGCGACAGTGCCCGCATGGCCCCCGTTGTCAAGATGCACACGCTCGGGCATAACTTTGTGCCGCCATCCATTCACGCAGGCGGTCTCCGCTATCACGGAATGGCCCCGAGCCTGTCTGCGTTCCACGATGCCGGTCTGATCGACGCGGTTGCGGTACGGCAGATCGCTACTTTCGAGGCGGCCGTGCAGTTCGCCCGCTCGGAAGGTATCGTGCCGGCACCCGAGTCGGCTCATGCCATACGTGCCGCCATTGATGAGGCGTTGGATGCGAAAGTCAAGGGTGATAAGCGCGTCATCCTCTTCAATCTGTCGGGGCACGGCAACTTCGACATGGGCGCCTACGAGTCCTACCTGGGGGGCAAGCTGGAGGACTACGAGTACCCTGCCGAAGCAGTCAAGGTGGCGATGGAGGACCTTCCAAAGGTGAGCATGGCCGCGTAGCAACGGGCTTCCGGCGGCTTGTGTCGCCGGAAGCCTTTTTCACCATCCCGCTACGGTCACGGCTGGCTTGCAGCCAGTACTTCGATGCCGTAATAGTCCCGGTAGCAAACGTTGACCCAGAACTTCGGGTTGTCGTTGGGTTCGTTGAGGGCCGCCCAATTGTCCATGGGTTGAATAAGAACCTGATCTTTCCCCTGAGCAACTGCCTGCAGAATTTGTCCGTTTACGCGGTCCCAGTGGGCGGCATAGGCGGCGTAGACCGGTTGGCTGGCTGCAAGGCGGGCGTCCGAGAGTGATGCCGAAACGATGCAAGCTGCCGCAGAAACAACAAGCACACAAGCCTCGAAGCCTGCAAGCCATCGGGGGTTGGGCGCCCGCGCGGCAATACCACGAGCCACGACAAAGCCTGCCAGCATGGCCGTGACGCCAATCAAGTAGGCGGGGATCATAAGCGTTCGATCAGGGGGTGCATCTGAAAGGCCGTAGGCAGCTGGAATGAAGCAGAGAAACGAAAACGCCAGACCCGCGCCCACAATCAGGGGAGCCAGCCAGCGCCTTGGTCGGGCGCGTGGCGCCTGCAGCGCCGCCGACGCGGCGACACCGACCGCCCCAAGCATTGCGGTCCATCTCTCCGGGGTGCTTAAGATCTGACCAAGGAAAGCCGCATAACTCCTGGTGGATATTCTCAATATGTCCGAGAGGTTCGGTGGCGGGGGATAGAATGCCTGTCTAAAGGCATTGCCAGGCGCACTCATGACCAAAAGCAGCGCGAGCCCCGCACCGAGGGCCCCGGCTAACAGAAAGCGGGCGATACGGCGGCTGGTCCCGGCGGGTCCGGCGACCCAAGCAAGCGCGAACGCGAAGACCAGGCCGCTGGCCTCCAGGGCCGTGAATGTCTCGTTGAGGCCGCCCATGAAAAGTGCCAGCAGAAAAGCCACGACGAGCCAAAGTGCGGATCGATTGACTGGCCCGGCATTCCGACTGAACCACAAAGCAAGATCTGCGTAGACCGCGGCAAGGATCAGAGGTGGAACGATCGAGCGCATTCCCTGGCCCCAGTAAAGAGATTGGGGAACGGCGGGGCTGAGGGCCAGCGTTACGCACAGCAACGCCAACGCCAGGATGAACGACCATCCAAGGCTCCGCGGTCGCGAGCCGGCCGCGAGCATCATAAACGAACAGGTCAATACACAGAGCCAAACCACCAAGACCGCCGCGGCAACAAACGGCGTGACTCGCGGACCCAGAAGCCCGAACACCGCATCCAAGGTGCTCGCGGAGTAGCGACCCGTCCAATTGAGATACCAGTACCACACCGCCCTGAGTATCCCAAATCGCTCCGCGATGCCCGCGGAGCAGTAGTCATCGGCTATAAAGCGGCTGTATGCTCCCAGCTCGCCGTGGAGAACGAGCGTACTGAGGAAGGCGATGCCTATGGTGAATGGAGCCAGGATCCGCCAGCGTCGCAAAATTCATCCTCTCTGAAACCGCGTTCACCCAATTTCGACCGGCCGTCTTCGTGATGCGCGGATGTCGTTCGCCCGCGCGGTCTCCGCAGCCGCCCCGAGGTACTTATCCCTCTTGAGCCTCACCAAAGGCAATTACGAGAATATGTTGATTGAGGAATCTTAGCGGAGATCCACCTGCAACAGGCAAGCCGGTAGCATCCGAAGGGACAATTTGGCCGAGCGTGTAGCCCCCCGCCACTGGAACCGCTGGCCCGAGAATGTCCTTCACAGCTACCACCTCCGCGCCGGGGCTCGAACTCGAATAGCAGCTGCCATGCCACGTCGGCGAGCACCAGCCCAAATGAGGGCTTGACGGGGCCCAAAGCCAGCACGGCCTTCTGGGCAGCTTCCGCGGCCGCGCGCAGACAAGCTGCGCGACTGCCAACCAGCAGGTAAGCGTCCGCACCGTCGCGTAGCGGCGCGTTCATTCGGAAGCTCCCGTCGGCCTCCACGCGGATCGGTGCCCGAACCACCAGCTCCTCTCGATCGACGACTCCAAGAGGATACAGGCGGGCCAGGTAGCTCAGAGGCGGGAAAGCCCAGTCGCGAGCAGGTTGGCCAAAGAGTTCAGCGTAAGCCTCTGAAGCAGGGCGACCATTCAGCGTTCGCAGCCAGAAACCGCGGGAGCGGGAAATCCGAAACTGACTCCCGATCGGGTCCCAGCCATGCGCTTGGCCGATGCCCATGCGGACGTTTCCACTTAGGAAGGCTGCAGCCAGGCTGCCTGTCCCCGCTTGGTTGCCTGCCAATTGGAATGTTGTCCCGGTTTGCAGGTCCCCGCTGGAAAGACCACCGACCATGGGCGACGTGTCGGGCGGGATCGAGCTGCAGAACTGCTCCGCGTCCCCGTTAAACCCGTCTGCAAAGAAAAGTACTCCCTGGCTGGCGGGAATTTCTGCCGCCAGCCGCTGCACGCGGCCCGCCGTCTCGCGGCCGGACTGGGCATAAGCTGAGAACCAGTGTGACTGGGCCTCGAAGTCCCCTGCCAGGAGCGCCAAGACCACGGAATTCGGCTGCTTGCCAGTATCCATCAATCCGGCCGGCGAGCTGAATCCGATTAAGGGCGTGTCGCCCAGAAAACTCAGGACCCCACCCAGAATATCCCGTGGCTGATACTTAGCGGATGCCACCAGAATGGCCAGGCGCGGCACCGCGGGCCCCAATCCATTGAGTGCCTGACGTGCTGCTTGGAGCCCTGCTTCCCGGCCGTCCAGATCCTGGCCGAGTCCAGTTGCCGCCGCGAATGACATGCTCAGACCTCCGCCACGGGTACCGTGAAGTGAAAAGTCGTTCCCTCGCGATGCTGGCTTTCGAACCAGATTCGTCCACCTTGCATTTCCACCAGGCTGCGAGTGATGTTAAGGCCGAGGCCGACCCCTGGCGCGGCGCGCGCCTCGGGGTCTTCTGACCGGAAGAACTTCTGAAATACCCGCGACATGTCCTCGGGGCTGAGGCCTATGCCGTTGTCCTTCACCCATATGTGCACAACCTGTTTTGCGCCATCCGGGTCCCACTGATTGGCGGTGGCCTCCGCGCCGATGAACAACAGGCCGCCTTCGGGCGTGTACTTAGTCGCGTTGCTGATCAAATTCGTTAGAACCTGGCCGAGGCGGGTCTTGTCGGCCCAGACTCCCGGAAGTGTGTTCGGCAACTGCAGTTGGATCGTCTGTGCCTTCTCCTCAAACTGTCGCCTGCCGGATCTCAGACTTTCGTCAATGAGACCTGCAAGGTCCACGGCCTTGAAGTCGAGGCGCATCTGCCCCGCCTCGATTTTCGAATTGTCGTTAAGGTCCGAGACAAGCGTGGACATGCGTTCAACATTGCTGCTGATCGTCTCAAGGAAACTTGACTGTGTTTCCGTGATAGGTCCGGTAGTCCCGGCAGCCAACAACTCCGCGTAGCCCTTGATCGAGGTCATCGGGTTCTGCAGTTCGTGCGCGACCAGGGAGACAAACTCGCTCTTCGCCGCATTTGCCCGCCGAAGCTCGTCATACAGCTGGGCGTTGGAAATTGCAATGGCTGCGTGATCGCTAAGACGGCTGAGGAATGATAAGTCTTCCCCCGGACTGCCCGTTCCTTCGAGCACGAGCAGGCCGATGACCGAAGCTTCCCTGCGAACGGGTATCAGCGTTTGATAACCGGATCCCGGCAGTAGGCCGCCACCGCCGGCTGGCCCCAGGTCGACTTGCTGGGGCGCGCCGCTCTCTACGGCCGACTGAAATCCAGGGAGTCCTTGGGCAACCGACCAGGGAGTGGCGCCGTCGAGCGCGTGCCCATAGCCGGCCTGGGCTGCAACGCGCAAGCCCGAGTTGTCCAGCATACCGATCAAGCCGGCCTCGGCATTGGTTTGACGCAACGCCCATTCGAGAGTGGTTCTCATCGCGCGCTCGGAGTCCAGGCTGGCGTTCAACTCGCGGTCGATGCGTTGCATAATCGACAGTTCCTCAACGCGGGCGGCGAGTTCCCGGTCGGTGAGCGTGTACAGGCGAACGTTCTCTACCGCTACAGCAGCTTGCCCCGCAAGGGCAGTGAGAAGCGCCAGGTCCTGCTCGATGAATGGCAAGCCATCGCGCCGATTCATTACTTCCAGGACGCCAATATTGCGGTCTTGGACTTGCAGCGGTGCGGCAAGAATGGTTTGAGCCTCAAAATCGACGCCGGGTACAACAGCAGCACCCGCTCCTTCCTGCAGGACGTGATTATCGATGACCGCCTTGCCGGTTGTGGCCGCCCGGCCAGCAATGCCGGCTGCGAGGGGTTGCCGGAGCCCAACAACACCCGGCGGAATTTTGCCCGCGCTCGCTCGGACCGTGAGGCTGGACGGCGGATCATCCACGAGGTAGAGGATACAGGCCTCGCAGTCCAGCACGTTGGCTGAGCCCTCCACGATGTTACGCAGAAGCGATTCCAGTTCCAGGGTCGAGCCAAGCTTACGGGCGATGTCATTAAGCTTTGCAAGCTGTCCCGCGCTCTCCTGAGACGCACGCAAGAGTCGGGCTTTAACGATTGCGCCCGCCGCCTGGTCAGCAATTGCCTGCAACAGGCCAAGATGAGCGGCCGTGTATGTGATTCCAGGATCGCGGTTGCCGACACTCAGGGCGCCGATCAATTCTGCGCCCGCCTTTAGCGGCGTCCCCATCCAGGAAACAATACGATCCGAAACAGGCGGGACTCCACGGCGACGGCATTCCGTGACATAGTCGCCGGCGAGAATCGAACGCCCGTCTTGGATGACCGCGGGCGCCAATCCCAGGTCTGCAGGCAGCGCGGGGTTGTCGCTTGCCGGAAGCCGCTCGTGGTCTTCCACGACAAACGCCACGTGGAATGAATCCCGGTTTGGGTCGAATAGAGTCAATTGAAGATCGGCAAGCGGAATAATCCGGGATGTCTGAGCGTAGATTAATTCCAGAACATCGTCGTATTCCAGAGTAATGTTCACGGCCTGCGCCAGCCGGGTAATCGCACTGGTTTCCTGCAGGCGCCGCTCGAGGTCAGCCCGATTCTGGACCCGCCGAATAACGCCCGATGCCCGATCTGCAATACTCTGCAAAAGCCCCAGATCACGGGGTGTGTAAGGTTCACCGGAAAGACGCGGTCCCACGGCCAGCCAGCCTGCCAGTTTGTGCGACCCACCCAGACGAACGATCAGCGCTGTACCCAGCAGCGTGATACGCGCCTGGTCCGCTCGCAAGGCCGGTGGCAAGCCTCCCTCATCCACAACCATCGGAAGTGGTTCACGGTCGAGGTACTTCGCCAGTGCCCCTTCGGCGGCGAACCGAACATCGGTACTACGCCGATTGCTCTCGTCCGGCAGTGCGGTGAATTGTTCGCCAAAGGCATCGTATACGAATATGTGGATCGGGTTCGCCCCAAGCGCGGCTCGGATCGCCTGCCTCAGCACGCTGCTCATGGTGGCAAGATCTGGTGCTTCTGCGAGTTGCTGACCCAAGTTGTCGTTGACCGTGCTGGCCCCCGTGCCGTGGAAAAAGGTACGATCGATGCGGTACTGCAGGCGCCGTCGCATCGGCTCCAGCAGAACCGCGACGACAAAGATGACGCCGCCAATCCAGAGGGGGCTGGCGGCCGGCATGGCTCCTCGGAAGAGCAGGCCGATGCCTGCGACGACAAGCCCATACGCACCGACAACCATGACAGAGAGGGGAAGATAGGTCATGCTTTGGCGCCCCCAACCAAACGGAATCATGTAGCGCCCGCGCACAAGTGCGTACCACAGCGCCACTGGCAAGATCACGCCCGGCATTAGCCAATAGGGCGTAAATGTGAGCGCCTGACGCGGCGCCAGTGCAAGCCAGCCGGCCAAGGGCCCGACCGAGAGCAAGGTTGCTCCCAAGGAATTAAGCCCTTGTGCCTTTACGACGGGCGACCGAGCCCACACCGCCCGGTACAGGCCGACTACGGCGTACACGATGATCGCGACCCCGATGTACGCGTACATCAATTGAAGGGAGGGGAGTGCCTGCGAAAACGGGCCGGCCGCGCCGGCTATGGCCAAGAGTATCAAGCCCAGTGCAACCAAGTATGCTGCCCCGCGCGCATACCGACGTGGCAACGCAGCGGACGAGCCGCTGGGGACGGACATCGCCAAATCGACCAATGCCGCAGCGCCAATTCCCGCGCCAATGATCCACGCCTGGGACAACGCGTGGGTGCTGAGGGAATCGAAAAATGTGCTGTACAAGATGCTGAGGGAGCCGCCAAACAGCGAAAAGGCATGCCCTGCTGCCCGATGCCCACGGCGGCCGAACGTCGACAGGCTCATCGCGAGGCAGAGCAGGCCCGCGATCAGTGGAAGGACAATGTATGAGAAGGTGTCCAGGGTTGGAAAGACCGTGAGCGTGGGTTGGAAAATGCGCCCTTGGCCGCCGGTTGCCCTAATCGCTATTTGGATCTTGTCTCCGGGCAGCAATCCATCTGTGAGCCTCCGGAGGTCCTCGCTCGTCTGAAGTGCAACCGAATTCTGCTGAGAGTAGCTGGTCACCAGCCTGCACTCCCTCCCTGACGAGACCCCACGCCGCCGTGTCGCCTGTGGGCGCTGCCCTGGTGACAATACCCGACCGGTCAAAGAGGGCGCCCAGAAACGGTTGCCTGATCCACATGGTTGCCAGCACGACGCTCGAGATCAGGATTCCGGCCCCGAGCAATTGATAGCACAATACCGCAATCTGCAAAGCCCGTTCCGGCGAGAAGCCGGTGCCCCGGGAATGCGAGGCCGCGGCTGCACTTGGGGGAACGGTCCGGCCAGTCTCAGTCAATTGGTGTCCCTGCGCGTGTGGCTATGGCGAAAATTATACCGAGGTCCGGGAGAGGGAGTGTGGTGCTTTCATGACAGTCAACCGGAGGGTGCCGCCGCGAACGCGGTGCGGGCTGTCGCACGTCTTGTTGCGTCGCCAGAGCCGGTGCAGCGCACGCGGCAAACGCTTGCGCCGACTATCGTGTGTCCAAGGACGACGCGACCTCATCCCGATGGCGACACGCGACCGCCTGGTTGTGCCAAACCCGGTGCTGGCCATACCATCGGGGAAAGCGAGCAGGATGCGGTCAACGTCCACACTATCGATTGACCGAATGTCGGCCCACCGCTCCCGCGCGCGTTGACAGGATCGAAGACATCTGTTATTATATGAATATCTGTTCATATATTCAGCATAACCATGGCCATCACGGAAATCAAGGCGTTTGAACTAGCCGACCTGTTTAGCACGTTGAGCGACGCCAGCCGCGTCCGCATCATTTCCGCGCTGCTCGAAAAAGAGATGAACGTCGGGGTCCTTGCCGGGAAGCTCAAGATGAGCCAATCGGCGGTTTCGCACCAGCTCCGCGGTTTGCGGCAAATGCGGCTGATCCGTGGCCGGCGGCAGGGGCGACAGGTCTTCTATGCCCTGGCGGACAATCATGTCGAGCAGCTTTTTCGCATGGGTCTGGATCACATCGAGCACGGTTGAGTCATGGCCACTGATGCGGGAACATCCGGGAGTCCCGGCCGTTTGGACGGGATCATGCAACGCACAAGCAGCCGGCTGGCGCTCGCTGCCGTTCTGACGCTTGGTTTTGTTCTGATCGAAGGAGTGGCTGGCGCCCTGGCCAACAGTCTGGCGTTGCTGACCGATGCGGCCCACAACTTCACCGACGTAGTTGCGCTCGGATTGAGCTGGTACGCCTTCCGTCTTGCCGCACAACCCTCGAACTCGCAGAAGACCTATGGCTATCATCGCGCCGGGATTCTGGTCGCACTGGTGAACTCGACCAGCCTTGTGCTCATTTCAGTCGGGGTGTTCTACGAGGCATATCGTCGCCTGCTTTCTCCGCCCGAAGTGAACTCTGAGATCTTGATCGGCGTTGCTCTCGTGGCGCTGGTGATCAACCTGATCACTGCGAGGCTGGTGCGCCGGCCGGGGGAGCGCGACCTCAACCTGCGGGCCGTCTTTCTGCATCTCATGAGCGACGTCGCCTCGACGGCGGGCGCGTTGATCGCAGGTGTTCTCATCTATTTCACACGGGCCAACTGGCTTGACCCTCTTGCGAGTGTGCTGATCGGCTGCATCATTGTCTACACCGCCTGGGGAATTCTGCGCGAAATCGTGGACATTCTTTTGGAGTCTTCGCCCCGAGATGTTGATATGCCCGCCATGGTGGAGGATCTGATGGGCGTCGATGGCGTGCTGGCCGTGCACGATTTGCACGTTTGGAGCCTGACACACGGCCTCCGCACCATGTCCGCGCACATCCTTACGGATGATATTCCGATGAGCGCGGGCGCCCGAATCCAGCGTGAAATCAATGGGCTGCTCAGCCGGCGATACAACATTTCACATGCCACGCTGCAACTGGAGTGCGCCGGATGCGATCCGGACGCCCTGTATTGTGAGATCGACGGCCCGGGGCGGTCTCAGCAGGTAGCTGACTCGCGCCCGCGGCGCGGCTCTGAACCGTAGCCACTCGACCCTGGATGACGTGCGATGACCTGGCTTGAGATCTCTCTCGACGTTAATGGAGAGCTCGCGGAGGCTGTCGCGGACGTCTTGGCGCGATTTGCGCCGAACAGCGTGGCAACGGAGCAGGGAGTAAAGTACGCGACAGCGGACGACGAAGGCACCCCTGATGGACCGGTAACTGTGCGTGCATATGTTCGCGTGGATGATCGGACGGATACCACCCGACACCACATCGAAGAATCCCTGCATTATCTGGGACTCATCCAACCACTGCCGCTGCCGGCCTTTCGCCTGGTTGCTGACCAGAATTGGATGGAAGCCTGGAAGGAGCATTATCGGCCGATTGCGGTCGGGCACCACTTGATGGTTGTCCCTGCCTGGTTGCCTGGGGAGGCAGACGGACGAATCCCCATCCGAATCAACCCGGGAATGGCCTTTGGCACCGGCACGCATCCGAGCACCCAGCTGTGTCTCGAACTGCTCGAGATCGCGCTCGGTGCACCGGCCCATCCAGATAGTAGAGTTGCCACGCCCCAGCCGTCTACTTTCATTGATGTGGGCTGTGGCTCAGGGATCCTTTCGATCGCGGCACTTCGGCTCGGGGCGGCTTCGGCGCTGGGTGTCGATATCGACCCGGACGCCATCGGGAATGCGCGCGAAAACGCAGCACTAAATGGGATCGGTATGGAGCTGGAACTGGGCCTGGGCTCCGTGAAGGAGGTTCTGGCGGGCCGCTTCCTCACCAGGTCCGCCTCCATAGTCGCTGCAAACATATTGGCCCCCGTCATCGTGCGCCTCTTCGCAGACGGTTTGGGCCTGCTGGTTGAAGAGGGCGGCTCAATCGTCCTGGGAGGCATCTTGCAGGATCGAGTTGATGAGGTCATGACGGCGGCGCGCGAGGCCGGGTTTGCGCGTATGGAGCGCCGGCAGGCTGGCGACTGGCTTGCCCTGCGAGTGCAACGCTGAGGTCGTGTGGTTGGCCAAGCGCTGCGGGATTTCGTGAGCAAAGAAGGCCGATAAATCTGTGCTATCATTCGCGCGATGGAGCGCCGAAATCTCATCCTCTATCTACTTTTGAACGTATTCATATCGGCGTGCGTTACCTCGGCAATCCTCTACTGGTACGATCGTAATTATCGCTCGGTAAGCCTTCCCCAGACGGGCGCGGTGGCCTTGCCGGCCAACGGCCCGACCGCGGTGGGCGCCTCCACGCTGCAACAAGGAACTGTGCAGATCGTCAGCGTAATAGGCGCGGGCGTCCTGAACGTCGAAGCAGTCGTTGTTCGTTACAACGGGGACGGCGAGCTGGATCTCACCGGCTGGCATCTTAAAGATGCAGCGGGTCACTCCTACACGTTTCCGCCATTTCAAGTTGTTTCAAGACGGTGCCGTGCAGGTGCATACGGCGGATGGCACCAACACGGCCGTCGACCTATATTGGGGCGAGCGGCAGGCCGTCTGGCAATCAGGCCAGGCAGTCTTGCTCACCACCCCGGACGGAGCGGCACAGGATAGCTATCCCGTACCGTAGGCGTTTCCAACCGCCGGCTTGCAGCAGGCGTGCGGACCCTCACTATGAGCCAAGCAGTCTATAGAAAGTACCGTCCCGGAAGCTGGTCCGAGGTTATAGGACAGGATCACGTCGTCCAAACCCTCAAGAATGCGATTGCCGCCGACCGCGTCGGTCATGCGTACCTGTTCGCGGGTCCGCGCGGCACGGGCAAGACTACGGTTGCGCGCATCCTTGCCAAGGCGGTGAATTGTTTGCATCCCGATGCCGCCAGCCGACCGTGCGATGTCTGTGAGAATTGCCTGGCGGTAAATCAAAACCGCTTTCTGGACCTGATTGAGATGGACGCCGCCTCCAATACCGGAGTTGACGACGTTCGCGATCTCCGTGACAAGATAGGCTTCTCACCGTCGCAGGGAAGATTCAAGGTCTATATCATCGATGAAGTTCATATGCTGTCCACGGCGGCGTTCAATGCCCTTCTGAAAACGCTTGAGGAACCGCCACCACATGCCATCTTTGTTCTTGCCACCACTGAAATCCACAAGATTCCTGCTACAGTTCTTTCGCGTTGCCAGAGACACGAATTCCGTCGCGTAGCCGTCGGCGAGATCGTCGCCAATCTTCAGAAGATCGTAGCAAGCGAGGGCTGGAAGGCGGACGAGGATGCGCTCACGCTCATTGCGCGTCAGGCGACAGGCTCCGTGCGCGACGCACAGTCACTGCTGGACCAACTCTCGTCGGCCGGGACCAAGGTCACGCTGGAGCTCGCTCAATCCGTCTTGGGAACCGCCACCAGCGATGCGGTTTTGGAAATCATCGATGCTATTGACCAGAAGGGATCGGCCCGCGCCTTGGAGACATTGCGCCGCACCCTGGATGCCGGAACCGATCCTCGTACACTGGCGCGCCAGATTGTGGAGTACCTGCGCAGCCTGCTCCTCATCCAACTCGGCAGCGCCGCCGAGGTCGACGCCTCGGAGACAATCCGGAAAGCCATGGCGGCCCAGGCGACGCGCCATTCGTCAGCCGAGGTCTTGAGTATGCTAAGAGGGTTCAACGCGGCGGCGGCTGACACGCGTGGCGGCTGGCAACCTTCGCTTTCTCTCGAGCTGGCGATTGCCGATGCTTTGGAGGGGAGGTCGGAGGGGAGCCCAACGCACAATGCTTCGGGTGAACCAGAGACGGCTGCACGTCATCCGGCGACCACAGCACCGGCAGCCGGGGTCGAGAACCGCGGTGCTCCAACTGGGCCCGGTCGCAGCCGAGGCCGGGGTACCGCGTCCCAAGGCGGCTCCCCGTCGGAGTCTCAAGCTCCCCGCGACGCCGTTCAAGGCCAAGCGTCGACCGAGTCCGATGCGCCGCAATCGACCGGGGTGTCTGCAGCCCCGATCGGTCTGTCAGAGGTGGCCCGCGCTTGGAAAGACATTCGTCTGGCGCTGAAACCCTCTCATCCCGCTGTGGAAGCACTGTTGAACTCCTGCAAACCGGTGGAGGTGCAGGGGCAGGAACTGATGATCGGATTCCAGTCGGAAACCGTGCGCGCGCTCATGGACAAGCCTGAGAATATCAAGGCCGCACAGCAGGCGATCGCCGAGGTTCTCAGCGCAAACCTGACCGTACGGTGCATCGTAACAAATGCCCGCGGAAAGGTGCCACCGAGCCTGCCGCAAGATGGCATGGTGGCGACGGCAGTCGACCGGGGGGGAGAAATTGTGGACTTGCAGGAATAGCGGACGCCGGGTTCCCGTTGTTGTGCGGCGAAACCCAGTTCCAGAGATCATGAGGTGCCGTGATGTCAAAAGGGTTTAGCCGACCAGCCGGCGGGGCTGGTGGTGGGATGATGCAGCAGATCCAGCGGCTGCAACAGCAATTGGCGGAGGCGCAGTCCAAGCTGGCCGAGGAACTGACTACGGCCACGACGGGAGGCGGCGCAGTCAAGGTCACTATGACGGGCAACCAGAAGTGCACGTCGGTCGAGATTGCGGCCGAGCTTGTTCAGGAGGGCGATCTGCAGATGCTGCAGGACTTGGTCCTGTCGGCCGTCAACATGGCGCTGGACCAGTCCCGTGACTTGGCGTCTGAGCGACTTGGGCCCCTGACCGGTGGACTTCCGACCTGAGCCTTCGTTCTGCCGCGCCGCAGCCACGGCCATGGCATTGCGACGATGATTCTCCCTGATCCTATCCAGAAGCTGATCAACGGCCTGGAACGATTGCCCGGAGTCGGCCCGAAGTCGGCTTCAAGGCTGGCGTTCTTCTTGCTGAGGGCGCCGGACGAAGTTTCGGAGACGCTTTCGGAAGCGTTGAGCGGACTCAAGGCTAAGGTCGCGTATTGCCAGGATTGTTTCAATATTACGGAGGCAGGCAGAGAGCGCTGTGAGATCTGCGAGGATCCGCAGCGCGAACCCGCCGTCCTGTGCGTGGTGGAAGAAGCTTTGGATGTCCTGGCCCTGGAAAGGGTGGGTGTCTACCGTGGCAAGTACCACGTACTTCATGGCGTGCTGTCCCCGATTGAGGGGGTTGGTCCCGGGGACCTGAGGATTGAGCCCTTGCTACGGCGCGTATCGCAGGGGACGGTGCAAGAGGTTATCGTGGCCACCAACCCAAGCATGGAAGGCGACGCCACGGCTCTCTACCTGCAACAGCAGCTGCGCCCGCTCGGGGTCAAGATCACCAGGCTGGCGCGGGGGCTGCCGGTCGGAGGCGACCTGGAATATGCAGATCAGAATACGATCCTGCGGGCCCTATCCGGCCGGTCGGAGATGGAGTAGACTCGGAGGCACGTGGCGGTCCCGCAATGCGGGCGATATTTTAAGGTCGGATCTTGCAAATGGCATTGACAAGGGGGGCGATCGTTGTATAATTATCGTTTGCCAGTCCGGTTGAAGCTGATCTCGTCCCCCGACAGATCATTGATAACCGAATAAGGTCTCAAGTCAGAGACAAAAGCCAACGGGCTTTGAAGTCTGACGAGCCGATGCGCAAGGGGCATCGGTGTTTTCGTCTGTTGCAGGGCTTTGCAGGCGAAGAGGCAGTCGGGAGGGTGGGCTGCCCCAAAGACAGCACCTTAACAACTGAATAGTGATAGGAAGCAACACAACCTGTCAATCCAGCAGAATCCGTGCAACTTGACACTCGCAAGAGTGGAAGTTTTGGCGGAGAGTTTGATCCTGGCTCAGGATGAACGCTGGCGGCGTGCCTAATACATGCAAGTCGAACGAGGTGCCTTTGTAGCAATAC
>CAVZIZ010000018.1:0-21294 GCA_963775435.1 uncultured Chloroflexia bacterium | reverse complement strand
CTATGATTGCCGCCATGCAAATCACACCGGAAGAGATCACACTGGGGTGCTGGCTCATCTTTCTGGTGTATTGGCTGGCCAGCGCCGCGGTGGTGAAGCCCATACAGCAGACCCGTGGCTGGCTGGGGGGCAATTGGTATCGCCTGCTGCTATTGCCGGGCTTCCTGCTTCTGTTAAAGCTTAAGTTCCTCGCCAGGTTCGGACCGCCGCTGACGAGTTTGTGGGCGATGCCAGTGCCGCCGAGCCTCACCCTGGATGGAGCGGGCGCGATCTTGACGGTCGCCGGCCTGGGGATTGCCATCGTTGCACGGCGGACGCTGGCCGGGAACTGGAGCGGTGCCGTGGCGCTGAAAGAAGGGCACGAACTCATCACGACCGGCGTGTACGGTCTCGTACGTCACCCCATCTACAGCGGCATGCTGCTCATGGTCGTGGGGACCGCGGTCTCGGCAGACACTCTGGGAGCCTGCCTGGGGCTGCTCGTGATCGTCGGGGCCGTCGTGCTGAAGCTCCGGCAAGAAGAAGCCTTGCTAAGCGAGTACTTTGGAACCGCGTATCAAGCGTACCGGCAGCGCACCAAGATCCTGATCCCCCACATTTGGTAACAACGCGGTTCGGACAAACGAACTGGCGAAGGTCGCCGCCGAGGCATCTGCCTGCCCGCGCAGCGGGTGCGAGGCGAGGAGGCGGCGGGCGAACATCGCTATAATCTACAATTATGAATCCCGCAAACAACGTCAGCCCGATCCCGATGTTTCTCGCGGGCGTGGTCCTGGTGCTGATGACGCTCTATTCTGCGATCTCGACCTTTGTCCTGCCGCGGAGCTCCCGCAGCCTGGTGACAAGGGTGGTCTTCACCGTCTTGCGACTTTTGTTCGATCCACTGCTGCGAGCGGCGAAGACGTTTGAGCGTCGGGATGCGATCATGGCCTACTATGCGCCGGTCGGGCTGCTGCTGCTCCTGCCAGCCTGGTACGCACTGATCGGGCTCGGCTACGGCGCGATGTATGCCGCACTGGGCGCGGGGAGTTTCATTGAGAGCTTGCGGCTGAGCGGCTCATCGCTCTTCACGCTGGGGTTCACGGCGCCTGTAGGTCCATGGAGCACCGCGCTGGCACTCTCGGAGGCGATGCTGGGGTTGATCCTGGTGGCCCTGCTGATCGCCTACCTGCCGGCCATGTACGCGGCGTTCACGCGCCGCGAACGCGATGTGAATTTACTGGAGGTACGCGCCGGAACGCCTCCCACCGCCGTCGAGATGCTATCGCGGTTTCACCGAATCCACGGGCTCGATCAGCTGGGTGGAACCTGGCGCACATGGGAGGGTTGGTTTGCAGACATCGAGGAAAGCCATACCACGCTGGCAGCCCTGGTCTATTTTCGGTCACCGCGGCCGGAGCTTTCCTGGATCACGGCCGCCGGCGCCGTGTTGGATACTGCTGCCCTGACGCTTGCGGCCGTCGACGTGCCGTACGAGCCGATCGCGGCACTGTGCATCCGGGCGGGCTTCCTGGCGCTCAGACGCATCGCCAACTTCTTTGAGATTCCCAACCCACAGGACCCGCATTTTCCCGACTACCCGATAAGCATCAACCAGGCAGAGTTCAATGAGACGCTGCAACAATTGGCGGCTGCCGGCGTACCGCTGAAGGCGGAACGTGAGCAGGCCTGGAAGGACTTTGCGGGCTGGCGCGTCAACTATGACCGCTCCCTGACCGCGCTGTCCAACCTGGTCATGGCGCCGTACGCGCCATGGTCGAGCGACCGGCTGCGGACCGATCCCGCGGGAGGACACCAGTGAACCAGAAGCGTCCATCGCTGATCGAAACCATCGTGAAGACAGCCATTACGCATACCGTGACGTATCTTGTCATCGGATGGCTGGCGTCCACGCTGCTGAACTACGCTCGCTTCTACGCGGAGTCCAGCCTGCACCTTTTCATGCGACAGACAAGCGATCCGTGGGTGATGGCGGGCCCGTTGTTTCAACCGATCCGAGGCATCCTGTTCGGCATCGTCTTCTACCTGCTGCGCGAGGAGTTCTTCGCCAAGAAGAACGGCTGGCTGACGATGTGGATTGTCCTGGTAGTGGTGGGCATCTTTGGCACGTTTGGGCCTACGCCAGGCTCGCTCGAGGGGATGCTTTACACCGTGCTGCCGCTTTCTGATCACCTGCGCGGCCTGCCGGAGGTGCTGCTGCAATCCCTGGCCTTATCCGTCATGCTCTTCTATTGGATCCGTCACGCGGACAAGAAGTGGCTCAGCTGGGCCATGGGCATTCTATTCGTCCTCTTCATGACCTTCCCCGCGCTTGGCTTGCTGGTTACACGGGGCAAGTAGGCCGGAGGCGACGCTCCAGCAAAGCATGGACCACGAAGACTATGTAGAATTGCTAAGGCCAGCCGACCTTTCTGGCGGAGGCGCCTGGGCTGACCTGGGGGCAGGCGCGGGTGCCTTTACGTTCGCGCTGCGCGAACTGGTGGGATCCGAAACCGAGATCTACGCGGTGGACGCGGACGAGGCCCGCCTGCACGATCTCGAGCAGGAGTACGGCCAGCGCTTTGGCGACACAAGCAGGCTGCATCTGCTGCCTGCGGACCTTTCGGCGCGGCCCGCGACGCCTGCCCTGGACGGCATCCTGATGGCCAACTCGCTGCACTTCTTCAGCCAGAAGGAGCCCCTGCTCCGCGCGGTGCGCACGCTGCTCAAACCGACGGGCGTGCTGCTGATCGTGGAGTACAACGTCGATACGGGGAATATGTGGGTGCCGTATCCGCTTTCGTTCAAGACGTTTCAGAGTCTGGCGCCACGGGCGGGATACGCTGAACCGAGGCTGCTAGGCACGCACGCCTCCAGCTTCCTGCGGGAGTTCTATTCGGCTGCGGCGTACAAGCAGCCGTCGCCCGCCGCCTAGGTCTGCCGCGCCGATCGGCGGCAGGGGGGACTTCAAAGAATGCCTTTCATCACTTGACAAGGGCAGTGATTTCCCGAATACTGCGATCGACACCGGGAGATCTCACCGTGAGAGGGACACCATGAACGCTCGATCGACCTGCCTGATGTGGCTCCGCCGCGGGGGCTGGTTGCTGCTATTGATCGCGCTGGTTCAGTTCGTCCTGCACTTGTGGACCAACGCGCACGACAATCTGTTCCGGGATGAGCTGTACTACCTGGCCACCGGACAGCATCTGGCCTTCGGCTACGTGGAGTTTCCACCGTTCGTGGCGCTGGCCGCCGCCCTCTCCAGAGCCGCATTCGGTAGCTCCGCGCTCGGTATCCGCATCCTTCCGGCGATGGCAGGTGCGGCCATCGTCTTGCTGACGGCCGATATGGTGGCAGTGCTCGGCGGCGGTCGTGCGGCCCAGGCGCTTGCCGCGATCGCGATTGCGGTGGGTCCGGTTTTCATCGGCTCCAGCGGGCTGCTGTCGATGGACCCGTTCGATCAGTTGTGGTGGGCTCTTGCCGCCTGGGTTCTCGTGCGCATGATCAGACAGCAGCGGCCGCGTCTGTGGCTGGCGTTTGGGGCTGTGGTCGGCCTGGGACTGCTGACCAAGCTGACGATCGCGTTCTTCGTGATCGCGCTGCTCATCGGCCTGCTCTTGAGCAGCGAGCGCAAGCTGCTGTTCCACCGGTGGCTGATCCTCGGCGGATTCATTGCCTTCGCCATGACCATCCCGTACATCGTTTGGCAGGTGCACAACGGATTCCCCCTGCTGGAGTTCACGAAACACTATGCAAGCGGCAAGACCTTTCAGGCCACGCCGCTGGAGTTCTTCGCTCAGCAGGTGATCACTCTGAACCCCTTGGCGCTGCCACTGTGGCTGGGCGGTTTGTACTTCTTGTTCTTCGTCCCAGCGGGACGGGCGTATCGCGCGTTTGGCTGGGCGTACGTTGTGCTCTTTGCGTTCTTCATGATCCAGAAGACGAAGTTTTACTGGCTTTCGCCAGCGTATCCGATGCTGCTTGCCGCGGGGGCATACGGACTGGAAATCTTGCTACAGAAGAGGCCGAGCATGAACTGGATGCGGACGGCCTACGCTGTGGTGATCGCCGTTACCGGGCTGCTGTTTGTGCCGTTTGCGCTCCCCATTCTGCCGCCGGCAACGTTCATCGGGATGAGCGCCGCCGTCGGCGGGGCAGGCGAGGTCAAGCAGGAAAACCTGCAGTCCTCCGCGCTTCCACAGAACTATGCCGATCGCTACGGCTGGCGTGAAATGGTCACGGCGGTCAAGCAAGCCTACGACACGTTGTCACCTGCCGAGCAGGCGGAGGCGTGCATTTTGACAAGCAACTACGGCGAGGCGGGCGCCATTGACTATTACGGCCCGGCGCTGGGACTGCCTAAGGCCATCAGCGGGCACAACAGCTACTATCTCTGGGGGCCGCAGGGCTGTTCTGGGAAAGTCATCATTTCGATCGGCCGGCCGCTTACGGATCTAGTCGGAAGTTTCGAGAGTGTAGAGGCGGGGCCGGCATGGAAGTGCGAGTACTGCATGCCCTACGAAAACGGCGCGCCGATCTTCATCGCACGGGGGTTGATGTACCCGATGGAAGAGGCTTGGCCAACGACAAAGGATTTCAACTAGCCGGCACCGAGGGATCGTGAAATCACAGGCCGTGGGCTCATCGCCTGCGGCGTGTATCTTGGCAGGCAGGAGGCGAACTACGCTGGCTGCTGCCGCCGTGCTGTCCGAGCGCGCGCGATTGCGACCAACGCCAAGGCGGTGGCAACCGCCATGAGGGCAATGATGAGGAACAACGAAACGGCGGTGTTGCTCTGGAGCAGCCCCCAGTCCTGGGCAAACACCTGCGGCATGGCGGAGTAGGCGAACCAGCCCCATGCCAGCGTAGCGAGGAACATCACCAGCATGGCAGCGGCGGCCACGGACGCGGGCACCAAGGCGTGCTCAAAAGGTTGAATGGACGCCTCCCGCCCAAGGAGGCGGAAGCTGTCCACGGCGACGTTGGTGTGCGACAGGATGCGCCAAACGGCCGCCGTGCTGGCTATGGCCCCGAGGATGAAAACCAACATGCCGCCGCCTATCAGCAGCCGATTGCCAATCGGAAACTCCTCGTGGGTCACGGTGCGGGTCACGCCCGGGAGCGTGACCACGCCCAGACCGACGGAGACGACAAACGCGGCGTAGAGAACCAACGCAAGGAAAGAAAGGGCGGGAACCAGGCGCAGGCGCAGATCGAGCGCGTGAGGTCGTGAGGGCGCGGCGGATGACGACCCAAGCCAGAGGCAGCCCTCCCACGACGACTGATAGCAACGCGATCAATGAGAAGGCTTCCACCGTGACCCAGGAGATCAGCAGCGGCAAGTCAGCCCCGGACCTCATGAGCAGCAACATCGGGCTGTCGTCGGCGAGACCATAAAGGCCCATCCCTGCCACGACAAAAGCAATGTAGGCGGCGAACACCAGCAAAATCGCCGACCGCAGTTTATTGTTCATGTTCATCGACTTCCAGTTCGCAGCGCCGGAATTGCCGAAGTGTGCGTCCAGCGCGCCGAGCAAAATATCCACGACGTCCAGCGGACCGTGCAGGCATTCTTCCAGCAGCGCCTCAAACTCTTCGCCGTACCTTTCTCGCCACGTCGCCGGATAGAGCCTGACGAGCCAGTTGCGCAGGGTCATTCTGCGGCCAGCCTCTTGAGCCCGGTCGCGGCGACCCGTTGCAGGAGGGCCAACTGCTGGCGGAGGGCCGAGGCACCTTTGGTTGTCAACTGATACGGCCTCCGGCGATCCTTTGGCGGCAAAGCCTTGATGAGGCCCGATTTTTCCAGACGGGCGAGAGCACCGTACAAGGTACCCGGACCGAGGCGCACGCCGGTCATGGCCTGGATATCGGTCATCATGCCGTAGCCGTGCCTGGGGCGGTCGGCGAGGCTGGAGAGGATCAGCAGGGCGGGATCGGAGAAGCGGCCGAAGTCTGCAAGGTTCATACTACGCTCCGTGGTGTACCACAACACGATATATCGTGTCGCGTAGTATGCCCGCGCAGGCGGGATTTGTCAAGAGGGGGTAGGAGCGAAATGGGTGGGGGCTTATGCCGAGGCCTGCTGAAGCCGCGTCAGTTGCTCCGGGGTCAAAGCGAGCTGCTCCGCGTCGAGATCTTCCTGCAGCCGAGCAACGGAACTCGAAGAAATGAGCGGAATCATGGTCGGCGTGCCCTGCAGCATCCATGCCAGGACGACCTGATTTGGGCTTGCATCTGCCTCTTCGGCCACCTGGCGCAACACCTGTAGGCGCACGCGCGTATCCGCCGCGTCATACTGATCAGGCTGATAGTTTTCCGGGATACTTCCGTCGGGACGGGAATACGCGCCGCCCAGCAACGTGGAATAGGCCACGACCGTGAAGTTGTCAGCATTTTCGGCCGCGTAGTCGAGCAAGTCGCCGGTCGCCGGGACCTGTCCATTCGAGAAGACAGTGAGGCCTGCTTTGGGCCGCAAATAAGTATGACGCTGCTGCACACAGCAATAATCGGCCCAGTGATGCGCGCGGCTCAACGCGCGGGCCTGCGCAATGCGCCAAGCAAGCATGTTGCTGCAGCCAATGTGACGCACCTTGCCCTGTTGCACCAATCCGGTGAAGGCCTCGAGGGTCTCTTCCAGCGGAGTGCCACGGTCATCGGTATGGGCGTAGTACAAATCGATATAGTCCGTCTGGAGGCGCCGCAAGCTGTCCTCGCACTGCGCCACGATGGTGGCCTTCGAGAGGCTGCGGGGCACACGCGGAGGCATGTTGGATCCAACTTTGGTGGCGAGGAAAATGTCCCGACGATTTTGGCGCGCCTTCATCCAGCGTCCAAGGACGGATTCGCTCTCACCACCCTGGCAGCCCTCCACCCAGTACGCGTAGTTGTTGGCTGTGTCCAGAAATGTGCCGCCCGCCTCGAGATAGATATCGAGCAGCCGAACCGACTGGGGCTCATCGATCGCCGAGCCGAAGTACATGCATCCAAGGCTTAAGCCGCTGACCTTGAGACCTGTGTTGCCAAGCATCGTTACGCGCATCTTGATGTCCGTCTCAGTGCTCGACTGCGGCTGATGACGCTTCCGACCCACACTGTCTGAGGGAACGTCGCCCGCGCAGCCCCTACCTCACCGTGAGCCACACGCCCAACATCACAACCGCCAGACCGATCGCGCGCGCGGGTCCCAAGGGACGGATACCGGCGCCGAGCAGACCGTACTGATCCAGGATGGTGCCCACCACCAATTGGCCGGCCACGATCGTAATGATGGACGCCGCCACGCCCACGCGCGGGATGGTGTAGCTGATGGCGGCAATCACGACCACGCCAAAGAAGCCGGCGCACAGGGCATACCAGGGCACGCCGCGCCACTGCGAAAGACGTCCACCGCCAATGACAATCAGGGGAAGCACGGAAAGCATGGCGCCGCCGAGATGCACAACGAAGATGCTCTCGAAGACGCCGATGCGTTCGGTCATCATGCTAGCAAGCGGACTCTGCAGCCCTACGGCCACACCGCCTGCCAGTCCGACGAGAATTACCAGGAGGATTCAAGTCCATATCGATTGTCCCTGCCCGCGCGATGAATGGACCGGCGAATACCGCCGGGTCAAGCCTGACTAGAACCCGAGGTCTTTGAGCCCCTGCCCTTTTGTCTTCTTGCCACCCTGAAGCTCTTTCCAGAATGCATCATCGTACCTGCGAGACTTGACCGGCAGCGGCATGGGTACGCCCCAACCCAGCAGGAGCACTTCCTCCTTGGGCTGGAGATGGGCCAGCATGCCGCGCAGGGCTTCGCGTCCGGCGAGGCCTGAGAGGACGGCATGGATGTCGTCGTCATCACCGAGCCATCCGCTGATGCGCGTACCGAGCTGCGACATGACGTCGTCGTCGATCTGCGAGGGCCGCTGGTCGATGACCAACAGCGTCACGTAGTACTTGCGGAGCTCGCGGGCGATGGTCGAGAAGGTAGTCTGCCTGGCCATCTCGCGATTGAGGAGCTTGTGGGCCTCCTCAAGCACAATCACCAGCTGGCGCGGCTCTTCCTTGCCGTCTTTTCGATACTTGTCCGTCCGGCGCACCCAGGCCTCCCTAAGCTTGCGGGTCAGCAGGTTGGAGACCAGCAGATAATCCAGGTCGGTCTCGAACTCACCGAACGAAAGAACGACGTGCTGCCCGTTTTCAAGCAAGCCGATCATTTCTTTCAGAGTGTCTGCGGCGGGTTTATCCACAATGTAGGGCTTCCTGAACAGTCGGTTCAGTTTGGAGTGGAGGGCTTTGGCCGCCAAAGCATTTACGCCGGCAGAATTTGCCCAATGTTCGACGGTCCCGGGCGCGGGAACTTTCTTGCCCGATTCGGGATCCTCAACCACTCCCTCGTAGCGCAGCGCACGGAAATCCCTGAACCAATCCTGACCGAAATCGGTGTAGAGGGCGTCCAGCGTGGTGGGCGTGGTCTCTTTTAGATTCAGCTCTGTGGTCAGCATCTCTATGTCAGCGGTGGAGATGTCCGACATGCCGATCTCCAGATTGAAATCGGGGACGGTACCGCGAATCATGGCGCCGCGACCCAGCCCCACGACACGCACCCTCGATGCAAACTTGGTCTTGAGGCCGGCGACCGGCAACTTGGATTCGGAGTCGGCGGCGTCGTAGCCATACTCGTTGTGCATATCCAGCACCAGCGCAGAAGCCTTGTCCATTTGGATCAGTCCGGCGAACACGATTCGAGTCAGGAACGACTTGCCGGTTCCGCTTGCGCCGAAGACACCGGCGGAGCGCTGCACGAGCCGCTCCAGATTGACGCACACCGGATGATCCTGCTCGCGGGTGTAGCCGATGACGAAGTTGCCGGCCTCGCCGGGCTTGCCGAAAATCTCGGCAATGTCGCCCTCCGCCGCCAGGCGCACCGGCATGTGATGCGGCGGAACGCTCTTGACCGGGCGCGGCCGGGGTTTATCGCCGCTCAGGGACTGGAACCATGCCTCGTATGCCGGCGACCCCGGATCCGGACCGCGATCCAGCATCAGTTCCGGAGGACCTCGATGGTCGTATAGAGGGTCTGCGCATCAAGGGCCCCCGCCAGCGAGGGCCCAAGCCGCTGCTCCAACCGCTCATCCGCGAAGCGCGGATCAACGGCGCCCAATTGGACATCGGTAACCAGACCGTAGAAGAAGACGGGGCCGCTTTCGATGACGACAAAGGCGCCCTCCTGGACGGTCAGCGGGTCGACGGTCAGGCGAACGCGAAAGGACTCTTTGAGCCCGCCGCCGATGACGTAGCCGATGGAGGACTGAGGATGGAGGATCGAAGATTGCAGGATTGTTCATCGCGAGCCCCGCGGCTTCAGATTGGCGCGAGCCGTCTTGGCTGAGGAGGTGAGATCCGAAATGCATTATAAGACATGATAAACTCGCGGCAGCAGGAGCCCACATGTCCCTGAAACACGAAACCGCGCGCTGGCAGAAGGAAACCGTCGATCCATCTGTCAAGCGATTCCCCGAGCGCAAGCAGCGCTTTGAGACATCCTCGGGAATCGAGCTGCCTCGGACCGCGTTGCCTGAGGGTGAACAGCCAGACTATGGGGAGAAGCTGGGCTTCCCGGGCGAGTATCCGTTCACGCGGGGTGTCCAGCCAACGATGTATCGCTCGCGGCTGTGGACCATGCGGCAATATGCCGGCTTCGCCACCGCGGAAGAGTCCAACGAACGTTATCGATACCTGTTGAGGCAGGGGCAGACGGGCCTTTCGGTGGCGTTCGACCTTCCCACACAGATCGGGTATGACGCGGACGACCCAATTTCGCACGGCGAAGTGGGAAAAGTCGGCGTTTCGATCTCCTCGCTGGACGACATGCAGACGCTTTTTCGGGAAATCCCGCTGGACAAGGTCTCGACTTCGATGACGATCAACGCGCCAGCGGGGATCCTACTGGCGATGTACATTGCGGTTGCCAAGAAACAGGGCGCCGAAGTCAAGAAGCTGCGCGGCACCGTGCAGAACGACATTCTCAAAGAGTACGTGGCACGCGGAACGTATATCTTCCCGCCAGCGCCTTCCATGCGGCTCATCACCGACATCTTCCAATATTGCGCACGCGAGGTACCGAGCTGGAACACTATCTCGGTGAGCGGATACCACATCCGCGAGGCCGGGTCGACTGCGGTGCAGGAAGTGGCTTTCACGCTTGCCGATGGCATCGCGTATGTCGCAGCGGCACTCAAAGCGGGGCTAGAAGTAGACGAGTTCGCTCCGCAGATCTCATTCTTCTTCAACGCTCACAATCAACTCCTGGAGGAGATCGCCAAGTTCCGCGCGGCGCGCCGGCTGTGGGCCAACATCATCCGCGAGCAATTCCACGCGCAGAGGCCTGCGAGCTGGCAACTGCGTTTCCATACGCAGACGGCAGGCTCGACCCTCACGGCCCAGCAGCCGGAGAACAATGTCGTGCGCACCACGATCCAGGCGCTCTCCGCGGTGCTGGGCGGCACGCAGTCGCTGCACACCAACAGCCGCGATGAAGCCCTGTGGCTGCCCACCGAGCAGTCGGTGCGCCTAGCCTTGCGGACTCAGCAAGTCATCGCCCACGAATCGGGCGTGGCGGACAGCGTCGATCCTCTCGCGGGCTCTTATTTGATCGAACATCTCACCGACGAGATCGAGAAGGGGGCGAGCAAATACATCTCCCGCATCGATGAGATGGGCGGCGCCCTGACCGCCATCGAGCGCGGCTTCATGCAGAACGAGATACAAGAGGCTGCCTACGCCGCCCAGAAGGCGATCGAACGGGGCGAGCAGATTGTGGTGGGCGTGAACCAGTTCCAAACGGACGAAGCAGTCACGCTCGAGCGGTTGAAAGTTGATCCAGCCATTGAGGCCGCGGCCCGTGGGCGGCTGGCTGAGCTGCGACACAGGAGGGAAAAGGCCAAAGTCGCCGAGCTGCTGGGCAGTTTGGAGGCCGCGGCACGCGGCGACGAGAGCCTGATGCCCCTGTTCGTCGTATGCGTCGAGAACGACGTCACGCTGGGCGAGATCTGCAACACGCTGCGCGGCGTGTGGGGAGAATACGTGGCCGAGGGGTTCTAGGGTTCAACGGGGGCGCGAAATGCAGAATCCAATTGCCAGTCTGACGCCTTCTCGCCGAACGGCACTGATCAGCGCTGTGCTGGCGTTGCTGTATGTCAGCTGGGCGTACCCCTTCATGATGGAATCAAGTATCGTGGCGATCGACGGACATCGCTACTTCAATTTGTTCGACGACGCCATGATCTCGATGCGCTATGCGTGGAATTTCTCGCATGGCCAAGGGCTCGTATGGAATCCGGGCGAGCGAGTTGAGGGCTACACCAATCTGCTTTGACCCTGATCATGTCGGTCTTCACCTGGCTGCTCGACAAGTCCACGGCCGTGCTGGCGGTGCAGATCATGGGCGTGTGCATCGTGCTGGGTTGTGGATACCTGGTGTGGAGACTTGCCACACGGCTTGCCGCAGATCTCGAACCACGGACCAGGCTGTTATTCACGGCCCCGTCGTGTTGCTCACCGTCACCTACTACCCGCTCTCGTTCTGGGCGCTCACCGGGATGGAGACCGGGCTGCTGACATTCTTGCTGCTGGCCGCCGTATGTGTTACGGAACGGGGTCCCGCGACCGGAAGCGGCAGGCGCATCTTCGCGGTCGCCGGGCTGATGGGCCTGGCGTACTTGACGCGGCCGGATTCGGTCATCTTCGCGTTGCCACTGCTGGCATACGCCATCGACAAGTCCCGGCGGGAGAACGCCGGTAACGGACCTTCCATCCCGATAGTGGTGGCCGCGATCGGCCTATACGTGGCGTTTCCACTGCTACAGGAAGCCTTCCGCTTCATATACTATGGCGCTCTGCTCCCCAACACGTATTACCTCAAGCTGACCGGCATGCCGCTTGCGGACAGGTTGCGCAATGGCATCGGATTCCTCGGGCTGTATCTTGCCACGCATGCCTTCCTTCTGGCAGTGGCGGCCCTGGGATGCGCGTTCAGGCCTGACCGTAGAAGAGCGACCTATCTGCTGATGGTCGCTGCTGCCCATCGCCTACCAGGCATGGATAGGCGGCGATCCAGTCAGCATGTGGAGAATCATGGCGCCGGCGCAGCCGCTTGCGGCCGTGCTGTTCGCCATGGGAGCCATCGAAGCGCTGCGTCGATTGAAGGCACCAGTCTCTGCGGCGAGAGGTGCGCGCCTTTTTGCAGCGGTCACTGCGCTTGGCATCTTGAGCATCAACGTGATTTTCGGTCCGCAGATCCTCTTGCAGCGGCCGTGGTTCCCGGAAGACTTCTACGCTCCGAGAGTCAACGCGGCGGTCGCGCTCAACGAAATCACGGCGCCGGGCGCAAGCGTGGGCGTGCTGGCAGCCGGGGTGATTCCTTACTACACGGGCCTCAGAGCCAGCGACTTCCTAGGCAGGACCGACAAGTACATTGCCAGCCTGCCAGCCGACTTGTCGGGCGCGATATCCTGGAACGGCATGTACAGCGTTCCCGGGCACAACAAGTACGACCTGAACTATTCGATCGAGCAGTTGCAGCCAACCTACATCGAAACCAGCCGCTGGGGTGAGCAGGACGTCACGGCGTGGGTCACCACCAACTACGCGCAGGTGGAATACCGCGGTGTGACACTGCTACTCAAGCGGAACGCCGCCGAGATCAACTGGGAGTTGCTGCCCTCCGGATAACGCCCTGCCCAATTCGACCTGGCCGCGGTCCCTGGGAACGCGATCACGAACGAGGGACACCAACGCAATGAGCAACGTCAACGGCCTCCACCCTCCAGTTTCCCGCGTACCCATCTATTCGTTGTTTACGGCGAACGCCATCTCGATGGTGGGCAACGTGTGCGCAGCAATCGCCATCCCGTGGTTCGTGCTGCAGACGACGGGCAGCGCCGCGCAGACTGGCATCACCGGGTTCTTCACAATTCTGCCCGTGGTCCTGGCCGGATTCCTCGGCGGCACGCTCATCGAGCGCCTCGGGTACAAGCCGACCAGCGTCATCGCGGATCTGGCCAGCGGCGTTACAGTAGCCTTGATCCCTCTGCTGCACTTCACGGTCGGCCTGCAGTTCTGGCAGCTGATGGTGCTGGTCTTCCTGGGCGGGCTGCTGGACGCACCAGGAACAACGGCGCGGAATGCCCTCGTACCCGAACTGGCGCAAATTGCCGATATGCCGCTGGAGCGCGCCACTTCGGCCATCCAGGCGGTCGAGCGCGGCTCGCGCCTGGTCGGGGCACCGCTGGCGGGCCTCCTGATCGCCGCTCTTGGAACCGCCAACGTGCTGTGGATCGATGCGGCCTCGTTTTTCGTGTCGGCGGCGCTGGTTGCGGTGGCAGTGCGGGCCCCGCGAACCACGTCCGAAGAGACGGCGCAGGGTGGATATTTCGACCGGCTTCGGGCCGGGCTCAAATTCCTGGGCGGTCATCAACTTATCCTGATGATCGTATTGATCGTGATGATCACCAATTTCGTCGACGCCGCCTTTGGGGGAGTCATTTTGCCGGTGTATGCCAAACAAGTCTGGGGCAACGCGGTGGACCTTGGACTGATCATCGCGGCGTCCGGAGGCGGGGCATTGATCGGGGCGATCGCATTCGCCGCGATCGGGAGTCGCGTGTCACGCTATGCGACATTTGTCGGCATGTTCGTGGTGGCAAGCCTGATGTACTGGTGCCTGGCTTTCTTCCTGCCCTTTCCAGCCATCCTGGTGGCTGCGACGATCTCGGGAATCGCCGCCGGCCCACTCAATCCAATCATCGACACCGTGCTGCTCGAACGGACGCCGGCGGAGATGCGCGGCCGGGTGCTGGGCACGATCACAGCCGCGGCCTGGATGACGATGCCGCTCGGCATGCTGGTGAGCGGATTTCTGACGGAGCGCTTCGGATTGCAGCCGTTGCTGATTTCTTTAGGGGCCATCTATGTCATCACGACCGTGAGCGCAATATTCATCCCTGTGATGCGAGAGTTGGATCGTCCGCTCGCCTCGACGATTCCGCCCGCTGCGGAGCACGGCGAATAATCCGCCCAGCCTGACAGCCAGAATCCAGGACGGGGGCAATGACCTTCAATGGCCTCATTCTGCTAATTATTTAAGCATTGACTTAATTAAGTGTATGATGTAGTATGGCGGCCATGGATGTCTTCGCAGCTATTGCCCAACCCACCCGCCGCAGCATTCTCGAGATGCTGGCAGAGGGCGGCCAACTAACCGCCTCGCAGATCAGCCACCGGTTCCGAGTGAGTCCGCCGGCGATTTCGCAGCACCTGAAGATCCTTCGGCAGGCGCAGCTCGTGCGCATGCACAAGCATCATCAGCAGCGCATCTACGAGCTCAATCCGGAGGCGGTGCACGATGTGGAAGATTGGGCCCGGCAGATGACCACGCTGTGGAATGAGCGCTTCGACCGGCTTGAAGCCCTCTTAAAGGAAGAAGAACCGACGAACCCGAATCTTAGAACTGGAAAGGACAAAGGACATGGAAGTGCAAAATGAGTACGTCAAGGAACTGACACTCACGAGAGTCTTCGACGCGCCCCAGAAACGCGTGTGGAAAGCTTGGACAGACCCGCACATCCTCGCCCAATGGTGGGTCCCGAAGGGCATGACCGCCCCGGTTTGTGAGTTGGACGTGCGACCCGGGGGAAAGCTTCTGCTGCACCTCAGCGGATGGGGACGCATCAATCCGGTCAAGGGCATGTTCAAGGAAGTGGTGGAAGGAGAACGCCTGGTATTCACCAATGACGGCTATGAATCCATCGAGGCGGCGGAGCCCGTGACCAAGAGCATCACGACCGTGACGTTCAAAGAGGAGGCCGGGAAGACCGAGCTCCGTGTGCACACGGGCGTGCTGTGGACGACGCCAGAGGCAGCCCAGTACCTGAACGGCATGGAAGCCACCTGGACAAGCGAGCTCGACGCGTTGGCGGAAACCCTGGCAAAATCCTAGCGAGGCGCCCGACCGTCCGGCTGCAGACAAAACAACCCAAAGGAGAGAGACGATGGCAGAAACGACAGTCAAGGCCGAGGACAGCATCGGGGACATCGTGATCACGCGGGAGTTCGATGCCCCGCCCGAACGAGTCTGGCAGGCATGGACCGATCCGGAGCTGGTCAAGCGCTGGTGGGGCCCCGAGCACTTCACCGCGCCGTCCGTGCGAATCGACCTGAGAGTCGGCGGCAAATACGTATGGTCCATGCGCGGCCCGGCCGGCACGCAGTGGGACCGGGAGATGTTCAACGCCGGGGTCTTCAATGAGATCGTTCCCAACGAGAAGATCGTGCTCACCCAGTACATGTCCGATATGGATGGCAACATGATCGACGCGACGGAGTACGGTCAGCCACCCGACTTCCCGGCCGAGTTCACGATCACGGTGCTCTTCAAGGATCTTGGAAAGGGCCGGACGCGCCTTTCGATCGTGTATCCCAAGCCCGCAAGCGAGGCACAATACCAGGCCATGCTGCACAGCGGGATGAAAGAAGGCTGGGATACCAGCCTGAACAAAATGGCGGAAGCCCTGCGCTAGGCCGAACGCTGCCGACCACGAGCTGGAAGCCCGTTGTAGCAGTGGCAGAAGGCGCGCAATGTCGCCCAGTCAGAGGTTCAAAGGACAAAAGGAATGGCAAACCCAACGGCCGGCCCCAGAGATGTGGACTTGACGCGAGTTGTCAAGGCGCATCCACCGAGAGTGTCTGGAGGGCGCTTAGCGATCCGGCGATCGTCATGCGCTGGTGGGGGCCAAAGTACTTCAGCTCGCCCAGCTGCAAGATGGATTTCCGCGAGGGCGGCACCACGATCCTGTGCATGCGCTCGCCGGAGGGCGTCGACATGTACAACACGTGGACATACCTGAAGATCGTGCCGATGGAACGGATCGAGTTCAACCAGAGCCTGTGCAACAAGGACGGCGAGCCAATTGACCCGGCGTCGATCGGGGTGAGCGCCGATTTCCCCGCGGCTGTGCCGAGCGTCCTGACGCTGAAAACACTCGGCGACAAAACTGAGATCCGTATCGTCGAGCAGGGATTTCCCGATGGTCAACTTTACGAGTTCGCCGTCCTGGGACTGCAACAATCGCTGGAAAAGATGGCGCAGGCGCTGGCGTGAGGCCGCCGCAAGACAAGAGACGGAATTTGCGGCAATAAGGAGAGAATCGAATGGCAAAGATCACATTCACGGCCGAACCCGGCAAACAGGAAATCGTTATTACCCGCCTGTTTGATGCAACGCCAGAGCGGGTATTCAGGGCGATGACCGACCCCGAACTGATACCCCACTGGTGGGGGCCGCGTAAGTATGAGACGATCGTTGACAAGATGGATGTGCGAGAGGGCGGAGGTCTGGCGATTCATCAATCGGGACGCCGATGGCACCGATTACGCCTTCCACGGCGTGTACCACGCCATTCAAGCGCCCAATCGCGTGGTGCAGACATTCGAATGGGAGGGTATGGCGGGCCACGTCTCACTCGAGACGATGACCGCTCGAAGCCCGCGGAAGCCAGACCCTCGTCACCGCACATTCCGTGTTCCAGTCGGTGGCCGACCGCGACGGCATGATGCAGGGGGACATGGAAGCGGGCGTGAACGAGACATACGACCGGCTGGCCGAGGTCCTGGCGAAGGTGTAGCGGCGTGACGAGGCAACGACCGGACATTCCCGTCGAATCCAAAGACACGATCGAATACAGAGCGGCAGGAAGTATTCCTGCCGCCCTGTATTCGCCGCCCTCTTCAGCGGCCCACCTGCAGCTGCATCTGTGGTTAAATGCCGGCATGGATGAACTCACACAACTGCTAAGCGACCTGGTTGGAATTGATTCCACCAATCCCGACTTGGTGCCGGGCGGCGTGGGCGAAGGTGAGATCGCCCGGCTTCTCGCGGACTGGATGCAACGGGATGGCCTGGAGGTGGAGACAGTGGAGGTCGCGCCAGGACGATCAGACGTGGTCGGCATCGCGCGCGGCAGCGGCGGGGGCAAGAGCTTGATTCTGAACGGCCACATGGACACGGTCGGGGCCGGCGATATGCACGATCCGCACTCACCGCGGATCGCGGGGGGCAAACTATACGGCCGCGGGGCATACGACATGAAGGGCGGGCTGGCTGCCTGCATGGTTGCGGCCTCGCAGGCCAAGTCCAAGCATCTTCGTGGAGACCTGATCATGCAGGCAGTGGTCGATGAAGAGTACGCCAGCATTGGGACGCAGGCGGCGGCGTCCCGATACAGGGCGGATGGGGCCATCGTCGCCGAATTCACCGAGCTGCAACTGATATTGGCCCACAAGGGATTCGTATGGCTCGAGGTGGAGACGCTTGGAAAAGCGGCCCACGGCTCGCGCCCAGACCTCGGGGTAGATGCCATCGTAAAGATGGGCGGCGTCCTGACCGAGGTGGAAGCCCTCGATCAGCGCCTGCGACGCAAGCCCACACATCCCCTGCTCGGCAGCGGGTCGGCGCACGCCTCGCTGATCAAGGGCGGACAGGAACTATCCAGCTATCCGGAACGCTGCAGCTTGTCGATTGAACGGCGAACGCTTCCAGGTGAGACGCCTCAAGCCGCAGAGGCCGAGCTCGCTCAGATCCTCGCTGATATGAAGTCACAGGACCCCTCGTTTGAAGCCCTGCTCCGTCGCGGATTGGATCGACCTCCGCTCGAGACGCCGGCGGACTCCGCGATCGCGAGTGCAGTGCAGTCTGCTGCCACCAAGGTGCTGGGCCACGCGCCTTCGATAGCCGGCGTGCCGTTCTGGACCGACGCGGCACTGCTGACCGAGGCCGGCATTCCGGCGGCGCTCTTCGGTCCTTCAGGCGCAGGCGCACACGCGGACGAAGAGTGGGTCGACCTCGCGAGCGTGCAAACCTGCGCGGAGATCTACCTGCGGACTGCCATCGAATTCTGCGGGTGAGCGTCAGCGTCGCGCATACTGCGCCGGGTCTTCGCCGGAGAGCCCTGCCCCCCTATCCCGAGTAGACACACGATGTTGGACTGCGGAGCGCAGCGCAGCAGACGGGAAGGTGGGGGGTTGGGTTCGGGAGGGGGGCGGGGCGGCCCGCGCGTCAGGTGCTGGCTACTGGTAGGCGAAGAGGCGAAGCTGCATGAAGGCAGTCGCGCCCGCGGGCGAGCGTGGCACCCACTGGATGCGGCGATTGTTTAGGCCAACGCCGACAACGCCGGTGGTGGCGTTGCCAGCTGCGCTGTTGTTTCCGACGAGGATGATCTCGGAGGCAGTCGACCATCCATCCTTTGCGTACCAGCCGGTGATGATGCCGGCGGTGTCGTTCATCTGTGCGAAGAAGCAGCAGGAAGCTTGCGCCCTGGGGAATGACGGCTGTGTCGAGTATCTCCACGGACCGGAGGCGGAAGCCGGCGCCATTGTTGGTGGTGATGGTGTCTCCGTTTGCCAGCCGGCAGGAGCGTTGGCGGTCAAGGTGATTTGCCTGGCACCGACGTTGCAGTCGGAGATCAGGGCGTAATTGCCGCGGGTCGAGTTGAACAGTACGACCTTGGCGATATTGGTCGATGCCTGGACGCCGCTGGCGTCGTACTGCCGGAGCTCGTTATCACTGCCGGCAGTGGGAACGTTGTAGTTGACGACGGCGCCGGCGGGCGCACCGTTGATCGTGGCAGTGAACGGCGAACGTGCTTACGTTGAGGAAGCGGATGAATTCGTACTGGCTGAACTTGAAGGTGATCGCTGCGCTTGTCCAGCACGTCGAGTGCCGCCTGGACGTTGTTCTCATTGGCGCTGAGCGAGTGCTAGAATTTCGACGTATTGACCGGCTGATAGTTGCCGACCTGCAGGGCGGCGGGGATGCCCTCCCCGCCCTCGGTCCCGCGGAAGATGGGATTGCACTGGATGCGTGTGCGCCAACGGGGCATTGCTTATCGGCCGGGAGGAACTCCTCCACGATCTGGGCGAAGAAGGTGATTAGTTTGGTCCCTCCCCACATGGAGAACTTGAGAATGTCACCGTCCACGTAGCGGAGATCAGGCGGTATGACATAGTCGATCTCGTAGGGCCATGTCTTGCGGGCGGGCGGGCTGTCGGCTCGCCTGGAGGAAGCCGAGATTGTGGATTGGATTTGTAGGCGGTGCCGCTGCGTGGTAGACGCTCGAACTCGTCGTACCACACGTACCGGCGGCTGCGCTTCTGGGTCTATGCGAGATGGAAGCGGGCCAAGGGGTACAGCGTGGCGTCGACGGCGCCCTGGATATCGGCGGAGTAGATCATACCTCGTTGTGTTTCCGTTGTCGACGAACTCGATCAGTCTCTTCTGCCGGCACATGTTGATCATGTGGCTGCATCGGTGAGGAGGAGGTTTCGCCGTATGCCATGAACCTGTAGCCCAGCCAGGCGGCGCCGGCGTCCTTGAACATGGCGGTCTTGCCGAATGGCGCAGAAATGCGGTGATCATGTTCTGATAGGTGTCGTAGCCGCTGGCGGAGTAGTACAGGGGCGGGAACAGTTGGGCCTCGCAAAGCTGCGAGCCGTCTGCCTGGTAGGTCTGACGGTGTATCCAAAAGCGGCCGGTGGTGATGCTGTACTTGGTGCCGGCGACGATCATGCCGCGCTCGATCCAAGCGTGGGTCTGAGCGCCGGCAAAGTCGCCGTTGTAGAACATCTTGAACTCGAGGGTATTGCCGGTGAGCTTGTAGTAGGTGAGCTCTTCGGAGTGAGTGGCGGCGCCGGTGTAGGGTCCGACGTAGCCGACGACGTAGGGCTTGCCCTTGCCAGAGGCAAGGGCGGCGGTGAGGGTTGCATCAACGGTGCGCATGGATCAGTACCCTTTCTCGATGTAGCGTCGTCGGCGTTTCTCTTTGATGGTTTCGGCGTGCGTGTGCGTAGTACATGCTTGGGCATCCTGAACTGGTGTTGTTGTCTTGCGGTCCGCGCTGGACGCCCGGCCGCGGCTGCATGCAGAGCAGCGGAGGATGCGAGGCTCGCATGTGGGGCAATGCAGGAAGTCGAGGCCACAGGCGCAACGGCGTTTGTGATAGCCGTGGGGATGATGGCAGATCATCGGGTCTTGCTCATGTCGGTCAGGGGATCGCGTCCGCGCAGGATGGCCGCGGGGGAATGCACCTGCCATTCGAGCAGGTCCAACTGCGAGATCAGGGCGTCGGCAGTTACATGGTCGTCGTGGATGAGGGTGCCCGATCGATCGCGGCGTCCGTCCGGGACGCCCCAGCGCATGGTCTTTGCAGGGCCGGGCAGGATTTCGGCCTGGCATGCCTTGTATTGGATAAGGACCGCATCGCTTGGAGCGCAGTCGCGGAGGCGGCCGGTCTCGATGATGGCGATGTAGCCGTACCCGATTTCGCTCTTGGTCTGCTGAGTGAACTTGACGGGGATCACGCGCTCGGGAAAGGCGCGGTCGAGCATGGTCCAGAGTCCCTCACCTACGCCGGTCGCGTCGAGGACGATATGCTGCGGGCGCCACGAGCTGGCCAGTGCCTTGATCTTGGCGAAACTGTCCACCTGGGAGATGCCGGTCCACGAGAAGCGCTGGACGATGCGATAGGTTGGAGCGTTGAGTAGGGCGAGGGTTGAGAGGTCGATGGCCACGATGGAGAGCGTGGTGCTGTCCCGGCCTGGATTGCCCAGGCCGTCGAGGTTGAGCATGGCTTCATCGGTGCCGGCCACGTCGATGCAGAAGGCGTATACCGTTCCGGCGATAGGATCCACGGGAGATTGATCTGCTTGCATGAGTGCGAGCCGGCCGGCAGGGAACATGCCGGTCTGTGCGTCTATCGGCTCGCAGAAGTATTGGGTCTTGACGAGGGGATGCTGGCGTCCGCTCTCGGCGACCACGCGGTCGACGTGCTTACCGAGGCGGGAACCAACTTGCGCACGTCGTCGGCGGTGTAGAGGAACAGGCGGCGGATGCCGTCCTGCTTTTGCTCGATGCGCGCTTGCTCCATTTGCCGTGCTAGCAGGGTGTCTGACGTCCAGACCGTACCCCGAAGCAGACGGTGTCCGGTGTCGTGCTGGCCGTCATGGGGTCGAAGTCCTTGGCGAACTTGGCGAGGTCCACGTCCTGGGCCTCGTCCACGGATAGCAGCAGGTCGGCGGTTGCACCTACGACCTTGGCTGAGGGTTCACCGGAGAAGAACTGCAGCCGGGCGTTCTTGTATCGGAAGATGAAGCCGGCCGTTGACTTCCACTTGCGGCGGGTGAGCATGTTGGGTCGAGAATAAGCCGGGTGCGCTCCATGGCATTGATCGTCTGCGGCTTGAACGTGGGGGACACGCTGACGATGTTTCCGCCGTGACT
>CAVZIZ010000017.1:0-41634 GCA_963775435.1 uncultured Chloroflexia bacterium | reverse complement strand
TCATGCGCAGAGCGTTGCTGCTCTACAATCCGGCCGCTGGCCGTACTCCCATTAAGACTTTCGTTCCCAGCGTGGTCGGTCCGTTGCGGGATGCCGGTTGGCGCGTCGAACTTGCAGAGACGCTCAGTGGGAGTCATGCCACCAGCGTGGCGGAGGCCCGCCGCGGAGAAGTTCGATGCCGTCTTCGCGGTTGGGGGCGATGGTACTGTCGGTCAGGTCGCCAACAGATTGATCAACACGGATACCGCATTGGGCGTACTCCCCGCCGGGACCATGAACGTCTGGGCAATGGAACTTGGCCTGCGGACCTTCGAGTGGCCGTTCGGCACCGACGCCCTTGCACAGAATGCCGCCTTGCTTGCCAATGCACCCGTATACAGTGTGGACGTGGGCTTCTGCAACGATCATGCCTATCTGCTGTGGGCCGGCATCGGCCTGGACGCGATGACCATTCAGCAGTTGGAGCCCAGGCCACACGCCGAGAAATACGTCTCCGTGCCGCAGTATGTGGCCGCCACCATGTGGAATGCGGCCGTCTGGCACGGCATGGATCTCCACGTCTGGCCGACGACCAACGCGTGGATGGTCATTTTCTCATGGCGGTCGCCACGAACATCCGCCGCTACGTTGGCGGCCTGGCGGTCCTCTCCCCGATGCGTATCTCGACGACGGCGAGATGGATCTGTGGCTGATCAACGGCAGCACGCTGGCAGACGCCATCCGGGCGTTCTTTGAGGTGCTTGCAGGCAGCCACGTCACCAGCGATCAGGCCCAGCGCATGCCGTTCGCTTCGGCCCGTGTTGAATCAGACACACCCTTTTCCGTTCAGATGGACGGCGATCCCATGCTCGGGGGAAAACAAGTCAGGCTCAGCGTCCAGAAGAAGGCTCTCAAAGTCCTGATGCCTCCCGAGGGCGCAAAATTGCTTAAGGGATCTCCCGACGGATGAAACGCGTGACGACGTTCCTGCGCGCAAACCCTCTCTCCTGGATGCTGCTGGCGCTTCCGGCAACGCTGGTCGCACAATGGCTCGCATGGCAGCCGGTGGAATCTTTGCCCTCGCCGCAATCGGCATCATCCCGCTGGCCTCCTACATTGGCCGGGCCACGGAAGAGCTCGCCGTCCACACCGGCCCGCGCACGGGCGCGCTGCTTAACGCCTCCCTGGGCAATGCCGCGGAACTCATCATCACGATCACCGCGGTGCGCGCCGGATTGCTTGAGCTGGTGAAGGCCTCCATCACCGGCTCGATCATCGGCAACTTGCTGCTCGTTCTCGGCTTTTCCATGGTGGTCGGCGGTGTGCGCCACGGACCGCAGTCTTTCAACAAGATCAACGCCAGCCGCAATGCCATCCTGTTGGTTCTGGCGGTCATCGCGCTTGCCATTCCTTCAGTATTCAGCGTCTCGATGGGAGTGCGGGCGCCTGTGACCGTCACCGAGGCGGAGGGATCGCCGATCGAAGCCCTCAGCCTCGGCGTGGCAATCGTCATGATTGCCTTCTATGCTTTGGGTCTCTTCGATGCTGCGCGGCCGCGGCGGGTTCGGGGCGCGCAGGAAAGCTCCATCTCCGTCACACTGCCCAGGACGGAGACGGCCCATTGGACGATTGCTCAGTCCGTTGCCGTCCTGGCGATATCCACCGCAGGCGTGGTTTGGCTGAGTGAGGCTTTGGTTCAGGTAGCGGAAGCGGTCATCACCAGTGTGGGCATCTCGGAATTCTTCCTCGGAATCATCCTGGTGCCGTTGATCGGCAACGTCGCCGAACATCTGGTTGCCGTGCAAATGGCGGCCAGGAACAAGATGGACCTCAGCACGGAGATTGCCATCTCGTCCAGTCTCCAGATCGCATTGTTTGTCGCACCACTTTTGGTTTTCCTCAGCCTGCTGCTCGGGCATCCGCTCCAGTTGATCTTCAATCAATTCGAGTTTCTGGCGTTGTTGGCCGCTGTGGCGATTTCCGTGCTGGTATCCAACGACGGCGAATTGACCTGGCTGGAAGGTGCCGGACTGCTCGGCATCTATCTCATCCTTGGGTTGGCCTTCTTCTTCCTCCCATGAGCCACAATAACCCTCCCGGCCTGATCAACCTCTGGACAGTGGGCGGCGCACTGGCCGTCGCGGGCTTGCCTGATTCTGTTCACGCTTCTCTCGATCGGCTGGCTGCACGCACGTCAGGCGCCGCCGCAGGGATTTGTGCCGGCCGACCTGACCATCATCCCGCCCTCCACCGCCACGCTCAGCCCCACGGTCGTCCCGACGCCGGAAGTGACCAGCACGCCGGAAGGCCAGATCGGCATCGGCGCCTACGTGCAGATCACCGGCACGCAGGGCGCCGGGCTGCGCATCCGTAAGGACGCCGGTCAGTCCGGCGAGACCGTGTTCCTTGGCGAGGAGGAAGAAACGTTTGTAGTGAAGGACGGCCCGAAAGAGGCTGACGGCTTTACCTGGTGGTACCTGGTTGCACCCTACGATGACACCCGGGCCGGCTGGGCCGCCGCGGACTATCTTGCCGCCGTTCCCCCGCCGCAGTAAGTGCGCCTTCCAGAGTCAGGGGCCACCACGCAAATACCGCCCTGCTTGCTCCCCTTGTCTTCGTCTCCTCTTCCTGTGTGTCCCTAGCGTTGAATGAGTTCTGCATGAGCGAAAAACCAACCAATATCACCGTCAACAAGAAGACCCGCGAGTTCACCATCAACTGGGATGACGCGCATGTCAGTGTCTATCCGTTTGGATTGCTGCGCGCCGCCTGCCCGTGCGCGCAGTGTCGCGGCGGACATGAGAACATGCACTCCGAACCGGACGCCGATGTCTTCAACATGCAGCTGGATGAGTTGCCGGCCACGCGCATCGACAACGTCAAAGCCGTGGGCTCATACGCGCTGACCATCGTCTGGGAAGACGGACACGACTATGGGATTTACAACTGGCACTACCTGCGCCTCTTGTGTCCATGTCCAGAGGACCGAGCCAAGTATGGCCGCAAGGCGTAGCGGAAGCTCCGCGTGCCTTGGCTAAGGCGTTTTTGTCGAGGTGGGTGTGCTTGAGGGCGTAGGCGACTTATAGCCGGGTGGCAGCGTCGCCGTATTGCCCGGTCTGTTCGTCGGCGATGCCGTGGGCGTGCTGCTTGGCTCCAGGCCTTTCGGCGTGCTGGTGGGCGAGGCAATGCTTCGCAAGTGCGCCTGGGCATCCTGCCGCATCAGGTCCGTTGTGGCGCTGGTGGGCATTGCCAGCAGCGTCTCCCAATCCTTGATGGCGTCGCCATAGCTTTGGCGTCCCTCTTGTGAGAGCGCCCTCCAGTAGATCGCCAGTGCCAGCTCCGTGTTGTTCGTGGCTTTAGATTTTGCCGTTTCCGCCTTCAAGTAGGCCGTACCGTAGGTGCCTTTGCGGTAGTAGATTTCCGTCAGGCCGATGTTCGCCTCAAACGAATCCGGCAAGTAGTCGATTGCCCGCTTGTAGTTGACCTCGGCTCCAGCCAGGTTATCGGTCCGCAGGTATGCCGTTCCCCGATAGACGTAGCACTGCACCTGGCTTGGGTCAAGCTTCAGCGCCTGGTTGAGCGCCTCGATGGCAGCGGGATAGTCCCCGGTTTCGGTGAGCGCCTGCCCCAGCATGGCATACGCACTTCCGTCCTGCGTTTCATAAATAAGATACAGTTGCAGAGGCCTGATTGCTTCGGCATATTGTTCGTTTAGCAGGTAGGCGCGCCCCAACAGATAGTACGAGGGCAGCAGCGTCAGGTCAATGCTGTTGGCCTTCCGGGCCGCCTCCAGGGCGCTGGTGTTGTCGCCCTGCAGCAGATACGCCTGTGCATAGCCAAGTTGAACCAGGGCAGAGCCCGGCATCAGCTGGTCCGCCTCCTGAAGATCGGCGAGGGCGGCCTTGAAGTCCTGCTGTTTCATATAGAAGTCGGCGCGATCAAGATAGACCGCGCCATAAGTCGGGTCCGCCTTGATTGCGCGCGGTGTAGAGCTCTCGAGTGTCGGCTCCAGGCTCCAGACAGAGCCGGGCGCGCGCCAGGCCAAGGTACGCCGGCGCAAAGGTGCTGCTTCGCCTTCAAGGATTCATTGTAGTAGGTCGAAGCCTGGTTGCAGTCGCCCTGCAAACGATAGCCTTCGCCAATGTAGTAAGGGATATCCGCCGCCGCAGGTTCGTTTTGCTGGATCTGCTGCATTTCCCGGAAGTATTCGTCCCAGTTTCCTTTGGCCAGCGCCGCTTCGGCGGCCCGGAATAGATCGGCTGACTCTGGGGGCCTCGGCGTGTTGATGTAGGCCGGGGTGGGCGAATAGGAGATTCCCAGTAGTACGGCCAGGGGCGTTGGGTCTCCCGGCGTGCCCTCGTTTAGCCCGGCAAAGGCCGGCGTTGGAGTACTGGTACGAGTGGGCGGCGGGCCAAAAGTCGCAGCCGCCGTCGCGCGCAGCGCCGCGCTGCGAGGAGCGAAGAAGGCAAAGAAGGCAACTACGATCAACGCGGCGCCGGTCAGCAGGATGCCAACCAACCGCGTGGCCGGATCCCGAAGCAGTCCGCCGCGCGGCCGCTCGTGCGCAAGGTGGAGTTGTGACTCCCACGCCCGCGGCCTGGCCAGTGAGAACGGTTTGATGTTCTCTTCGGGTGGCAGCGCGCCCAGGAGCACCAGCCCGCGCTTCGCTGTCGCATTCTCGGGCTCGAGCTTGAGTGCCGTTTCGAGGCAGTACACCCGCTCCTTGTGTGTGTCCACGGCGGCGCTCATCCAGATCCAATAGGTGGCGTTGGTCTGGTTGGCCTTGATCAAGCGCGTCAGCAGGTCTTTGGCGCGTGGTTTGTCATACTGCCGCAGCGCCTCAACCGCCTGCTCGAGCATGGTGTCATGAGCTTCTGTCATGTGCTGGGAGCTGCCTCTGGTGCGCGTGTGCTGCGGTCCGCCGGCCGAGCGGCCATTACTCGTGGAATTCCTCGACCTGATAGGTAAGCACCTCGAGGTGCTTGGTTCGCCATGTGCCCGCGCCGGCCCCCATCTTCATGCACAAATTATCGAGGAACGCGGCCTTGTCAGGGATCTTTTCCCACACTTGCGGAAGAAACGTGGCGCGCCGCCAGCCTTCTCGTAGGATCACGCCATCGATATTCGGGCGCAGCCGGGACAGCAGATCGGCGGCATCGCGGTATTCAAGTTGCTGAGGAAGCGTAAGCCGGGAGACCTCGATCTCGATCTGGTCCAGTTCTTCGGGACCCACCGGCGGAAAACGGGGATCTTCCAGCGCCGCCGCCACCGCATGCTCGCGCACGTCCTCGGCCAGCGGCTGGTGGGGCTCCAGGGCGCCAATGCAACCTCGCAGCTGCCCCTTGATCGTAAGCGTTACAAAGGAGGCGCCGGGTTCTTTCAAGCGGGGAGACAACTCTTCGCGCTCGGCGGAGGGCAGGTCGCCGCCGCGCACGCCTCGGCTAAGCGCGCCCCGCGCGATGCGGAGCAGTGCCTGTTTTTCGTCATTCGTCAATCGGTCTTCCATGTTGCCTCTGCCCCACTTTCGACGCCAGCCCGGCGCCCGATTCTTGCAGAATCACTCCTCCAAGTGGCGGTATGCCCGGTCATGGTAGACCAGCGGCGGCGCATCGTCCGCTGAGTGAACAGCCACCACTTCCGCAAGAAAGAGCGTGTTCATCCCGGCCTGGATCGCTTGCGTAACCCGACAGTCCAGGAATGCCAACCCACCCTTAATGAATGGAGCGCCTGTAAGGAGCGTTTCTGTGTGCAGACCGTCCAGCCGCCCGGAAGCCTCCCCGCTCCGCCCCGCGAAGCGTTCGGACAGATCCTGCTGGTCGGTCGCCAGGATGGTGACGCCAAATGCCTGGGCGCGGGTCACCAGCGCATGCGTATGACTTGCGGTTTGCAGAGAAATCGCCACCAATGCCGGATCGAGCGATATGGATGCGAACGAACTTACCGTCATGCCGTGTTGTTCACCTGCGTGCGCCGCGGTAACGATCGCCACGCCCGTCGTCCAGGCGCGCATGGCAGCGCGGAGACCTTCCGTACGCTCTTCAGGAGTTGTCGTTTGTATTGTCATTGTCATTTCATCATAAATGCGGCTACAGGCAGTGTCAAGGCGCAAGGCATTTTGGGCGGTCGTCCGCTCGGGCCAGCGTTGGGCGCGTTCGTCTGGAGCCTCTGGTGAAGTATCCCCTTGCAGTTTCGTCTGAATGTCAGTACGATGGTAAGCCATGGAGCAGCCACCCGACCACGACTTTTCAGCGCCGGCACCGCCTCCGCGGTCCAGGCCCCTGCACGCCATCCGGACGACTCTGGTGCTTGCTGTTCTCGTGGCGACCATCTTTGTGGCCTGGACACCGCAGAGTTTCTCCTCTGCGTCGTTCACGGATAGACTTGCTTTCCTGTTGACTCCGCAGCCAGGCCAGGGCCCTGAATCCACTGCCCTGCCGGCCCTCCGGATCGGGATCGTGGCTGGCCACTCCGGAAACGATTCCGGAGCCGTCTGCACCGATGCCGACGGCACCGTGACGCTGACGGAAGCCGACGTGAATCTCAAGATCGCCACCCTCGTCCAGAAGAAACTGGTCGATCGGGGCTTCCAGGTTGATCTCCTCAACGAGTTCGACACCCGTCTCAATGGTTACCGGGCGGTGGCCATCGTTTCCATCCACAACGACTCCTGTGAGTACATCAACGATCAGGCCACCGGTTTCAAGGTCGCCGCCGCGCTGAACACCCGCGATACGAATCGTGCCAGCCGGCTGCTGGCCTGCCTGGTCGACCGCTATCATGCCGCCACTGGCTTGCCATTCCATCCCGGTAGTATCACCGCCGACATGACCAGCTACCATGCTTTCTCCGAGATCGACCCAAACACGGTCGCGGCCATCATCGAGACCGGATTCTTGAATCTGGATCGGGAAATCCTCACGCAGCACACAGACCAGGTGGCCGACGGGGTTGTCAATGGCTTGCTCTGCTTCGTCAACAACGAGAACGTGGAGCCCACACCCGAACCCACAGTTGAGCCATGATGTTACAGCGCCGGGAGGCCCCGGCGGTGAAAGGACTGTGCACCGCAACTGGGCTACGCCCTCCGGCCACAAGTCGCTGTGTGTAATTTTCGGCAGAGAGGCTTCGCGGCTGTCATCTACGTTTCTTTGCCGCAGCCTCTAATACACGCGGCCGCCTGTGTGCGGCACCCATAAGAGTTGTATTAGACTTCCCCCTCGCCTGCGGGCCGCCTCGCGCAATTCAGCTACAATTCCAGACACCGAATGCGAAATCTGCCGTTCTCTCGCCGCGATTTTCTCAAGGTATCGGCCTCAGGTATGGTAGGCGCCCTGCTTGCCGAGGCAGGCCTTGGGCGGGCCCTCGCCGCGCCCATGTCGCAAGGCCGCATGACCCTCAGCGGCCTGGGCCTTTACGATGATCCAGCCTTCGCTGCCAACAAGACACACGTCTTCGGTCGCGATGAGGTCGTAGACATCACCGACGAAGTCGACGGCGACCCGGGCAATCCCTTCAATAGCAAGTGGTTTCAGGTCAATGGGGAAGGCTATACCTATTCGGGTTGGGTCCAACCGGTCGAGACGATCTACCAGAAGCCCGGCTTCAACATTCCCCCGGCTGGCCGCCTGGGGGAGATCACCGTGCCGGTCAGTATTGCCCGGCTTCAGCCCAGCATGTGGGCCAAGAATGGCTATCGCCTGTATTTCTCCACGACACATTGGGTCACCGGGGTCAGCGTCAATTCGTATGAAAAGGGCATCTGGTACGAGATCTACGACAGCGATTTGCAGAAGTCGTTCTATATATCTTCAGCGGAAATGCGGCTCGTTCCCGACGATGAAATGACCCGTCTTGCCCCCGACGTCCCCGATGCGCTCAAGCACATCTACGTGGATACCGCCACGCAATCCGTCACCGCCTTTGAGAACGACACCGCCGTCTTGACGGCGCGCTGCTCCAGCGGCGGCAAGGGCACGACGACGCCCCTGGGCGACTTCTTCACCTTTCACAAAGGCCCGACGATTCACATGACCAACGACGGCGAGGCCGGTGCGGGCCAGGGCTATGACCTGCCGGGGGTGCCGTGGGTCAGCTTCTTCACCGGTACGGGCGTCTCGTTCCATGGCACCTACTGGCACAACGATTATGGCCGGCCGCGCAGCCATGGCTGCGTGAACCTGCGCCCTGAAGACGCCAAGTTCCTGTATCGCTGGACGAGTCCGCTGGTCCCGGTGGATGTCCCGTATCTCTACAAGCCCGGCGAGGGGACCGCCGTGAAAATTGTCTCGACCAATTCCTAGCTGACATGGCCGGTTATGCTCTCTTTGCAGGCTTGGTCGTCGATGAGAACGATCGCCCCGTGGATTCCACGCAGGTCGGTGGAGAACCTTTCTACGTGGTGGACGACGCCGGCTTCAAGCGTCATATCCCGGCCGCACAGATTGACCGTCAAGTCTTGAAGCACATGCAGGACATGATGAAGGGCAGCGAGGGGGTGATTTCCGAGCAGGCGGCCAAGATGCTCGGGCAGGAAGACATCTTCTCGAAGGCCATGATCGAGCTTCAACTCAAGAATATCGACCAGCAGTTCGAGGCCTTGATGCAGCAGGGGATTCCTGAAGCAGGCCGCACCTATCTGGGAATGCTGGGTTTCAAGATCGTCATCAGACCTCCACGGCGAAGTGCTGCGCATCGATCAACCCAGCGCCCCCGAGTCAGATCGGGGCGAGCCCGGCGATATCTAACCTCTTCTCCCCCATCGTTGCGGGGAAACGGCGCCTCGCGCCGTGACGAAGCAATCTCCTCCATCGGCTTGGAAAACCAGGATGCCTCCGCGGCCTGGGCCGGCCATTGGCTTCTTCATTCGAGCTGCTTGTCCCCTCCGCGTCTAAGCCCCTTCTCCCACGAAATCTAGCCCGGGGATCGCCGGGACTATAATCGTCCGGCATCCCCATGGCAAACGATCGCAGACTGACCGCCCTCCCGCGCAACATTTGGGTGGTCACGGCCACGTCCTTCCTCACAGACATCTCCTCCGAGATGCTCTTCAATCTCATCCCGCTCTTCCTGGCCAACGTGCTGGGCGTGGGAACAGCCGTCATCGGCCTGATTGACGGCGTCGCGGAGACGACGGCCAGCGTGATGAAATACTACTCGGGCGCCCTGTCCGACCGCCTTGGACAGCGCAAGTGGCTGGCCGTCGCAGGCTATGCCCTCTCGAGCATCGCAAAACCCTTCTTGTATTTCGCAGACGCCTGGGGCTGGGTGCTTGGTGTGCGCTTCGCAGACCGTATAGGCAAAGGCATCCGCACGGCGCCGCGTGACGCCCTCGTAGCCGACAGCATCGATGAGAGCCGCCGCGGCCTGGCCTTCGGCGTGCACCGCGCCGGGGACACCGCCGGCGCATTCGTTGGCCTTGGCCTGGCAGCCCTCATCGTCTGGCTGACAGAATCCGGCGCGGCCGAACTTACCCGGCGCACCTTCCAGATAGTTGTACTCGCCAGCATCATCCCCGCGGTCTTGGCTGTCATCGTGCTCGCCCTTGGTGCGTCGGAAGTGACTGCCCATGGCAAGAAACCTGCATCCATGCATCTGACTCTGCGAGGGATGGACAGCCGCTTCCGGCTCTTCTTGTTTGTGGTGGTGTTGTTTACGCTTGGGAACTCGTCGGACTCGTTCGTCGTGCTCCTCGGACAGAATCGCGGTCTGGATGTCTTTCAGATCATGCTGATGGTCATGACGTTCAACTTGGTGTATGCCTCGCTGGCCGGTCCACTGGGTTCTCTTTCCGACAGGGTCGGCCGTCGCAAGTTGATCATCGGCGGCTGGATCGCCTACGGACTGGTATATCTTGGACTGGCTTTCTCGCACGCCGGCTGGCATGTGTGGATTCTCTATGCCGCCTACGGCATCTACTACGCGGCCACCGAGGGCGTGGTGCGCGCCCTTGTTGCGGATATCGTCCCGCAGGAGAGACGTGGCGCGGCCTACGGCTTGCTCAACGCCGCCATCGGCATCACCGCGTTGCCGGCATCGGTGATTGCGGGGGTGCTCTGGCAAGGCGCTGGCTCCTGGACGGGGTTCGGCCCCTCGGCGCCTTTCTTTTTTGGCGCCGCCCTTGCCCTCGCGGCCGGCATTCTATTCTGGCGATTCGTCAAATGAGACCTTGCGGCCGGAGATAGGCGCGGCCCCGACAGGCCGCACCGCACTTTATGGAAACCCGGACATCGCGCCGGTAAGGAGATCGACTCTTGACAGAAAAATCCAGCAGCAAGCCTCGTGCCTTTGTGACCGGTGCGTCAACCGGGATCGGGAAAGCTTTTGCCGAGCGACTGGCGCACGACGGCTTTGACCTGACCATCGTCGCGCGAAGCCGCGACCGCTTGGATGAGCTCGCCGCGCACCTGCATAAGGATTACGGTGTCGAGGTTGAGGTCATTGTCGCGGACCTGAGCAACCCGGCGGACCTGGGTATCTTGGAAAAGCATGTCGCCGCCGACGATGCGCTTGAAATGCTGATCAACAATGCAGGCTTCGGCGGCTATAAGCCCTTCGTGGAGCTTGAACCCAAAGTGGCCGAGGATCTCATCAATGTCCAGGTGCTGGCCGTGACGCTCCTGACGCGCGCCGCCCTGCCGGGCATGCTCGCTCGCGGTCGGGGAAGCATCATCAACGTCTCCTCCCGGCTGGCTTTCAGCGGAGCCGTCACCGAAGGCTTCCTGCCCAAGCGCGCCACCTACGCTGCGACCAAGGCGTTCATCAATACCTTTACCCAAATTCTGAGTAGTGAATTGCAGGGCACGGGCATCAAGCTACAGGCGCTCTGTCCCGCGGTTGTACGCACGGACTTCCACGTGCGCATGGGCATGGACCCCAGTCGCTTCCCGCCGGAGATCGTCTCGATGCCGGAGGACGTCGTCCAGGCCTCGCTTGCCGCTTTGCGTCTGGGCGAGGTCGTTTGCCTGCCAGGCATGGAGGACGCTAGCCTCTTCACCCGCCTCGAGGAGGATGAGCGCAGTCTGTTTGAACGCAGTGGTGCCGGGTCACTCGCCAGCCGTTACAAGCAATAACGCGCCCGGACAAGATAGATTCGTGGGCCGTCCGCAAATTAGCGACGCATGATCATCGGCAGGGACCTGAAGCGGGATGAGATCGAGTGCGTCTGGGAGATCGATCGCGCAGAGCTGGTCCGCAACGTGTATCATCTGGAAGATGGTGAGCTCGTTTTGAAACGGGAGCGTTGGGACGTGGCCGGATGGCCTCCGGGAGAGCAGGCGATCTACACGCCACTTCTCATCGAGTCCTTCAATCGCGGCGGATGGTTCCATGGCCTCTTTGACGACCTCTCACTGGTTGGCGTCGTTGTCCTGGACTCAAAATTCATCGGCCCGCGCCACGATCTCCTGCAGCTCAAGTTCATGCACGTGAGCCGGCACTACCGCCAGCAAGGGCTGGGGCGCAGAATGTTCGACCTTGCCGCCGCCAGGGCTCGCCAACAAGGGGCGCGCGGACTGTATGTCTCCGCCACACCCTCCGAGAACACGATCAACTTCTATTTGCGCAGGGGTTGCGTGCCGACCACCCACCCCGAGCCCGACCTGCTAGCCTTGGAACCCGAAGACATCCATCTGGAGTGCACAATATGAAGATCGGCTTGCAGATACCCAACTTCACCTGGCCGTCAGGGCCGCAAAAGCTTGGCAGCCGGCTTGCTGAGATCGCGCGCACCGCGGACGAGGTCGGCTTCGACAGCCTCTGGGTTATGGACCACTTCTTCCAGATTGGCGGCCCGGAAAGGCGCTCCGGGCTCGGTCCCGCAGAAGACGAGATGCTCGAGGCCTACACGACGCTTGGCTATCTTGCAGGCATCACCAAAAGATGCGAAGCTCGGCGCCCTCGTGACCGGAGTGATCTATCGCTATCCCGGACTCCTGGTCAAGACCGTCACGACGCTGGACGTCCTTTCAGGCGGGCGTGCCTACTTCGGCATCGGCGCCGCTTGGAACGAGCGCGAGTCGCGCGGGCCTCGGGGTGCCATTCCCGCCCGTCAAGGAGCGCTTCGAGCGCTTGGAAGAGACGCTGCAGATCGCCGTGCAGATGTGGTCGGATGACAACGGCCCGTACGCAGGCAAGTACTATCAGTTGGCCGAGACCCTCTGCCATCCGCAGCCTCTCAGCAAGCCTCACCCTGCGATCATGATCGGCGGCATGGGCGAAAAGCAGACTCTGCGCCTGGTCGCGCAGTACGGCGACGCATGCAACCTGTTTGCCCGCATGGGGAATGACACAGTGCGCCAGAAGCTCGATGTGCTGAGAGCACACTGCGACAGGCTGGGCCGCGACTACAACGCGATCGAGAAGACCACCCTCAGCACTGTGCACATCGCCGCGGGTCAGATGAGCGCCAAAGATGTGATCGCCGAATGCCGCTCGCTGGCCGCCCTGGGCATCCAGCACTGCATCTTCAACATGCCCAACGTCCATGAGATTACCCCGTTGGAGATCTTCGGCAAAGAGATCATTCCAGCCGTGGCGGCGCTTTGACGCCAACCAAAACCCCAACCAATAGAGGTGAACATGAGCGCCAACTTGGATCTGAAGCCTGTACTCAGCTTTCTAGGCGATCTGGCGAAGAACAACAATCGCCCCTGGTTTGAGGCGAACCGTCCTGCCTACGAGCGCGCCAGGGGCCTCTTTGAAGACTTGGTGGACGAGGTGATTCTCAGCCTCGGGTCTATCGAGGCCATGCGCGGCGTCACCGCCAAAGACTGCGTCATGCGCATCTACAGGGACATCCGTTTCTCAAAGGATAAGTCGCCGTACAAGACGCACATGAGCGCCTCGATCGGGCCCGGCGGCCGCAAATCCTACCGCTTTCACTACTACCTGCATATCCAACCTCACGACGAGTTGATGATCGCCGGTGGCCTGCACGAGCCCGAGTTGGCGCAGATCAACGTGTTCCGCGCCGCCATCGATCGAAACCCGCGCAAGTTCAAGGCCGTGGTGGCAGACAAGTCCTTCAAGCGCTACTTCGGGGAGATCTCCGGTGAAAGACTTAGACCGCCCCACAGGGCTACGACCGCGACCATCCCGAGATCGACTTGCTGCGTCTCAAGGGGGTCACCGCCGTACATCAGCTGTCGGATGCGGACGTTCTCGCCCCCGGTTTCATCACGCATGTGACCAAGGCCTGCACCGCCATGAAACCGTTCCTCGACTATTTGACCTCCGTTGTGGGGCAATAGAGGTCACCTGCGCCTGCGCCCTCCGATGATCGCAAGGGTCTGGACTGGAATTGGGCTGTGCGCGAGGATCGCGCGCTCCGGCTCTGTACCTAACTCAATCAATCCGCCGGAGATACGGCAGCCACCAGGAGATGGATCATGAACTTGATCGAGATCGCGAGATTCACGAATAGCGTCGATGAGATGGCTGCCTTCTATCGCAGCCTGCTGGGTGTCGAGCCGGTGGCACAGTCCGCCGAAATGGCGATCTTCGTCAGCAATGGGGTCAAGATCTTCATCCACAAACGCTACGAAGCCGGGCCGGGCGACCTGCCACCCGAGGATCACATTGCCTTCGAGGTACCGAGCGTCGACGAGGCCCTGGACAATCTGCAGGGCCCGGGCACGACGCCGGAAGTGCCTGCACGCGACTACTACTGGGGAAGATCGGCGTACTTGCGTGACCCCGACGGAAACCTGGTGGAGATTACCCATTCCAAGGAGTGAACGCGGCGCTCCGAGCGCACGCCGACCGTTCGCGCCCACCGGAGACCCGCAGCTCAGGATCGAGCCAACCGTCCATCAGCCGCCGTGCTCGAAGTTCGCGTAGAGCGTCATCCCACCGTCGACATACACTGTCGTACCGGTAACGTAGCTGGCGGCGTCAGAGACCAGCACCACCGCCATCTGGGCGACCTCGTCGGTTTCTGCCATTCGGTCCAGCGGGATCTTCGTCAGCAGGTCTTTCAGCTGCTTCGGATTGCTCCACACGCTTTGGTTGATGGGCGTCTTCACGGCGCCCGGCGCCAACGCCACAACCCGCACGCCATAAGGCGCCGCCTCCATCGCCAGCGTCTTCGTCATCATGCCCGCCGCGGCTTTGCTGGTGGTGTAAGCGCTGTATCCTTCCCACGGGATGATCTCGTGCACGGACGTAATGTTTAGAACCACGCCGTTCTTGCGGGTGATCATGCCCTTCATCGCGCGGCGCGCGCAGTAGTACGCCCCGAACAGGTTGACCTCCAAGACCTTGCGCCAGGAATCGGGATCGTCTTCCCAACCCACGGAGCGTTTGCCATCGATGCCGGCATTGTTGACCAGGATGTCGATGCCGCCCCATGCCTTCTCCGCCTCGGCGAACATCTGGTCGACCGCCGCCGTATCCGTCACGTCGGCCTCCAACGGCAAGGCCCGGCGGCCGTGCTTCTTGATCTCCTCAACCGTTGCCTGTGCCGCATCGGGCTGGGCGACGTAGTTGATGGCGACATCCGCGCCCGCCTCGGCGAGATGCAGTGCGATTGCCTGGCCGATGCCCGTGTTCCCGCCTGTGACGAGTGCCCGTTTGTGTTCAAGTTGAATTTGCATGTTGGATCCTTCAGAGTCCCGGGTGGCGAGCGCCCGTGCCTGCGATGCGGCCCTACCTTGATAGCATGGGCAGCAGCAGGCCGCTGACCACGCCCAGGAAGTCCAATGCCCAGTGCGCAACGATAAAAGGCAGCAGCCGGCGCACATGAAGATACAGAACTGTCATCAAGATCGCAAGGGGTATGAATGACATAAAGCGGATCAGCATGTAGCGCGGATCCCATATCAGCGGCAGCGCAATGTGTTGCACGGCCCAGCCGAAGACGACGACGCATACAGCGGGGACGCTCCCGCCGCTTAGAGCCTGGAGGCGCGGCAGCGCGTAGCCCTGATACGTCAGTTGTTCCACAATCCCCCACACGAGCGGAAACACGATCAGGCTGTAGACCACCGCCCACTGCGGCAGCGGACTGTAGACGGGTGCGGACTGCGCCGTCCCGTTGACCAGGAGACTGCTGCCGAGCATGCCGCCAAGCGCCAGCGGCAGGAACAGCACTGCGAAGCCAAATCCAAGAAGCAGGTCCCGCCCCAACCGTTTTCGATCGAATGAAGCCAGGTCAAGCAGACGGAGGCCCTCGCGTCTGGTGAGCCGCAGCAACAAGGCAAGGCAGCCCAGGTCGATCAATATGGCATACACCGGCCACCAGTGGCCCGCATCGGCGAGAGAGCCCCGCGTGAAGAGCACGGCCAGGACGACCTGCAGGATGAGCGCCAGGCCAAGCCGGGCAAACACCATCATCAGCGGGCCGGACCATGTCACGCGCCCGCTTGCCACGCGCTCCCGTATGGCGCTTTGAGAGTTCCCGTCCGACATCGATGAGGCCTGCTTCATTGAAAAGTTCCTCGCTTGCGTGACGGCCGCGTCAGGCACCTTTCTATCCGTGCCCCCGGCCTTAGAAGTGAATGATGCCGGAGATCAGCACGGCGGCAACCACCAGCTCCGCGGCGAGGACCAGCCAGAAGTAGACGGGCTTTTCGCCGCGCTGCACAGTGGAGGTGCGTCCGACGTCGTCGCCGATGACCATCCGGCCGGTGTAGACCTGGTAGACGGCTAGCAGCGCGATAAGGATTCCAACGATAATGTTCATCTGCCTGTAATCCTCCTCCGCGGAATCTTGCCTCTCTTGACTCGGCCCACGGCGGACTTATCCACCAATTCGCAGATTCTACCTCTCGCGCCGCGCGGTGCGGAATTAACGCCGACATTGCTTCCTCGTGAGAACGGCATCCACCAGGTTCGCCTGAGGGTCGCCTGCCGAATGCCGCCCCCGGGAATCCGTCCGCGCGCAAGGGAAATTCAAAGAGGATCAATACCAGGGTTCGCGAGGGCGCATCTTCAAGAGCAAGGCTGCGCAGAGAAACGAGGCCCGACGAGCCGCGGCAAGAAGGCCCGGCTCAGGCGGAACAGAGTGGTAGCACAGCAGATGGTGTGACACGTGTATAATATAGAACAAGCGTTCTTTTTTGTCAAGCCCAGGTTTCTTCGAGCGCGCGGCTGTAGCTATAATGCGGCATCGAGGGACCATTCACGCCGCGTGACCAGATCGTCGTGAGAGCGCCTGGGCGGCTCGCGCAGTTCTTGCCTGAAGGTAAGACTCGCGCTGGCTCAGGTGTCTGTTGGCAGTGGCCCCCCCACAGATGCAAACGGGATAGATCGGGTCTTTCGAGACGACGCTAGCGCGCCATCGTCTCCCATGAAGGAAGCACTCGCTTTGGAATCTAGCAACCCCTCCGTGCGCCGCGGCTCCGATAGCCTGCTCCCGCTGATGATCGCCGCGCTTGTGCTGGGCGCCGCCTGGACGCTGGCCTCGCGGGTGCCCCCCTCCACAGCGCCGTTGTCGGCTGCTCCTCCCAGTCCCAAAGAAGGCTTCTCTGCCCCCGACTTCACGCTGGAGTCCTTCGACGGGTCTTCATTGACCCTGTCTGATCTGCGCGGAAAAGTTGTCGTCGTGAATCTCTGGGCCAGTTGGTGCCTGCCGTGCAGATACGAGATGCCGGCCTTCGAGGCCGCCTACCAGCGCTATCGGGACGCCGGACTCACGGTGGTGGGCGTGAACATGACGCCCCAGGATTCCGAGCCCGCCGCGCGCGGATTCGCGGGGCAACTCGGCTTGACCTTCCCCATCGTGCTTGACCGCAACGGAGCGGTGGCCCGGCAGTATCGCCTGCTCGGCCTGCCCTCAACTTTCTTCGTGGACCGCCGCGGCATCATCCGGACCGTCATCGTTGGCGGGCCACTGAGCCAGGCAGCCATCGAAGCTCATATCGAGAACCTGTTGCAGGAGCAATGATGCTGCCGTTCCTGCGGCTGGGGCCGCTCATCATCCAAACACCCGGTCTTGCGATCCTTGCCGGCCTGTGGGCCGCCTCGGTCTTGATCGAGGGCGAAGCGCTCCGCCTGAAGCTGGATGCGGCCGCCATCACCAAAGCGCTTTCTTACGGCCTCATTGGCGGCATCCTTGGGGCCAGGCTGGTCTTCGCTGCGCAGCATCCCGGCATCTATCTGTCGAACCCGCTTGGTCTTCTGTCGCTCGACACAACCACACTTGATCCGGCCGGAGGCGCCCTCATCGGCCTGGCCATCGCGGTGATCATCGGTCGAGGCGATCGTCTTCCGCTTCGTGCAACGCTGGATGCCCTCGTGCCGGGCCTAGCGGCCTTCATGATCGCCCTGGGCGTATCACACTTGTTGAGCGGGAACGCCTACGGCGCACCGACAAGTCTTCCCTGGGCGGTGGATCTTTGGGGAGACCGCAGGCACCCGACCCAGGTCTATGAGATCCTGGCAGCCGTCATCGTGTTTCTGCTCTGGCGCTGGCGGCCGGCAGGGACGCCGGGCTCGGGACTAAGTTTCCTCCAGTGGGTGGCAATGCAAACCAGCGCAGCGATTCTGCTGGAAGGATTCCGCGGCGACAGCCTGCTCTTGGCCGGCGGTTTTCGTGCGACTCAGATCGCCGGTCTGGTGATTCTGGCTGCCGGGATCGTACTGGCAACCGCCTGGCGCAAATCGGAAACGGGGTAAGAACTTCGCCTGCCTGGCGTCTAAGCGCCTGCATGGACGGTCCTGCATCAGACAAAAGGAGATACAACGATGGATGAATCAGCAATGGTCGGCAGCGAGGCCCTGAAGGCGCACGTCAGCAGCCACGTGATGTACCCGGCTACCAAGGCACAGATCATGCAGTCTTGCCATACGGGTGAGCTTCCGGACGATGTGCACAAGATGGCCGAGGCACACCTGGAGGACAAGACCTACCAGTCCGCCGACGAGGTCCTGAAGGCCCTTCACATGGCGTAGTTTCCACGCCTCACGTTATCGATCGAGGTTGTAACAAGAGAGGAGAGGGCGAAAAGCCTCTCCTCTCTGGTTTTCCATGCCCCATGCTATCACCCGGGGCTATACTTGGGCAAAAGGCGGGACCATGTACAAGATCAGTCCATCGGATCTCACGTTCGGCTGGGACGGCTGCCACTACTGCTTCTACCTCAAGGTGAAGCACGGCATCGTGCTGCGCGGCATCTTCCCCGGCATCTTCGGAAAGATGGCGAACCTGACCAGCCAGTTCTATCTCGGCCGGTCCACGGCGGACATCTCCCCCACGCTGCCGCCGGGCACGGTGAAACTGCGCGAAGGATGGGTCAAGTCGGAACCGATCTCGCCGCCCGGCGCAAAGTCGCAGTGCTACATCAGCGGTCGCTTCGATGCAGTGATCGAATTCGAAGACGGCTCCTACGGCATCGTGGACTACAAAACGTCCGAGGCCAAGGACGAACAGGCCGCCTTCTACAGCCGGCAGTTGGGCGCGTACGCGTACGCCCTCGAACACCCCGCCCCGCGAGCCCTGGGACTGTCCCCCGTCACCCGCATGGGCCTGTTTGTCGTCACACCCGATCGCTTCGAGCCAACCCTAAATGACGAAGTGGTCTTCGTGAACAAGACCGTGTGGATGGATGTCCCCCGCGACGATACGGCCTTTCTGGCGCTTCTGGGCGAGGTGGTGCGGCTGCTGGATGCCTCGGAGCCGCCCGAATCAGCGGAAGACTGCGAGACGTGCAATTATCGAAAGAGGATGGCAGATTATTTGGGGGGTTAGGGAATCCGGCGCTGCTTGCCGCACCACGAAACTATCGAACTGCACTTCAAATCCGGGGTCGGAACGCCCCTTGCCGCGCCTCTGGCTCCCTGGTAACGCGGCGAGTATTGCTTCTATCTCGGCAGGTCGCGCGCGGACTTCTCCCGCCCTCTGCCGGCCGACCCCGCCCCCTGTTTGGACAGCCAATCGAGCATGGAACGGATACTCCCCGTGGCCATGGCAATGGTGCTATCCGCCGCGCCATAGTACAGATGGAGAGCATCGCCATCCGCGGCAACCGTATAGCCGCAGGGGAAGACCACGTTGTCCACATCCCCGCGGCGCTCATAATCCTCCTCGGGGCTAAACATCCATTCATCGCCGCGCTTGATGCACCGCTCGGGTGCGTTCAGGTCGAACAGCGCCAGACCCAATCGGTAGATGCAGCCCGCTGCATTCCGTTTGACACCGTGATAGATTGCGAGCCACCCCTCCTGGGTCTCGATCAGTGGACAGGACAGACCAATTTTGTCGGCATCCCACCAGCCGCCCCGGCGCGCTTCCAGCATCGTCTCGTGGCGCCCCCAGTTGCGAAGATCGTCCGAATACGAGATCCATATATGTCCCGTAATGCCGCTGGCCGGTCGATGGACCAATGCCCAGCGCCCGTTAATGCGATGCGGCAGCAGTGCGGCGTCCTTGTCCTCGGGTTGCATGATGACCCCCAGGCGCTCGAAGTGGCTAAAGTCTTCCGTCAGCGCCAGTGCAACGCATGGACCGCCCTTGGCAAAAGCCGTATAAACCACGGCATACTTTCCCAGCTCCGGAACGAAAGTGATGCGGGGGTCCTCGATGCCCCAGAGTTCTTCGGGGTGATGCTCCGGATCGGGCATGAGTGTTGGCACGGGATCGATGTCCCATCCATCGCGCCCGTTCACCGAGCGGGCCGCGCACAGATGCGATAGCCCGCGGCGGTCCTCCACGCGGCAAAGCAGAAGCGTGGTCCCGTCGCTCAGGCGGGCCGCGCCGGGATTGAATACGCTATTGACGGGGTACGGCCAGGCGGCCGCCGTCAGAATCGGATTGCGCTCGTGCCGGCGCAGCAGCTGCAAAGGTCGTTGGATCATGGATAGGGGTTCCTGTCAGATCGATGGGATCTTCCGCGTGCCTCAGCTCCAGCGAGGCTTGCAGGAAGGCCAGGGTCGATTCCGCGCCTTGATTCTCATTCGGCCGGTCCGGATGTAGTCCGTCGCGACAGCCGCCCGTGGTTGGATCGTAGAGCGACTGATGCAGATCATTCCTGCCCAGGAACCACTCGAAAGCGCACCGGGCTTCGTCACGCCAGTGCTTGTCTCCGGCGATTCGGTAGGCTTCGAGACACGCCGACACCATCGCCTGGGCTTCCACGGGCTGTTGATCGAAGCGGGCGCGTTCGCCGCCCTGAGGGTAGAAGCCGTTGGAGCCTATCGGAACGAAGTGCCCGCCCTCGGTGTCCGCATGCTGCAAGCCGGCCAACCAGGCCAGGGATTCGAGGCCCACATCCACCATGTCGGCATTGGCCGTGGACCGGCCGCAGAGCAGCAGCGCCTGGGATAGAGCTGCATTGCAGTAGGTCAGCCGATCTTCGAACCAGCGCCATGTGTCCTGCCGGTTCTCCCGATATAGCCTCATCAGCCGCCCGGCCAGCTCGTCGCGGACCTGGCCAACCCGCCGATCGCCTGAAAAGCGCACCAGGTAGTCCTGGATCCCGATCAGGGCGAAGGCCCAGGCCCGCGGACTGGTGGTCTCAAGGATGGTGAGCAGGGACTGCTCGAAGATGCGGCCCGCCATGTTGTGAAGTACCGGCACGGAGGAGCGACCCAGCACCGTGCCCATGGCCCACAGCGCGCGGCCGTGACTGTCGTCGGAGCCGCTCTCTTCGAGCCAGTTGCGCTGATAGTCCATGAAGTTGCGGAATTGCCGGGTTTCGCTGTTGAATGCAAACCAGGTAAAAGCCAGGTAGCGGGTCGCCAGGTCCGGCGCGTGTTCGCTGCCGGCCGTTTCCAGAAGGATACTTACTATCAAGGCCCGGGCATTGTCGTCCGTTGTGTAGCCTTCACGGTAGTTGGGGATCGTGAAGACGGCATGCTGCAGGATCCCGGTATCGTCGGTCAGGCGGCGCAGGTGATCCAGCTTGAGCGGCGGTAGTTCTTCCGCCCGTCGATCCAGCGGCTTTACGGCGAACTCGGCCTCGGCATAGTGGCGGTGTTCGGCGCGCGCCTTTTCAAAGCTTCGCATATAGCGCAGGGCCACCTGCGGCCACACCATGTCCCGCCCGAACATGTAGGCGCGCTTGCGCATGGCGTGACGCCTGGATTTATTGTCCAGCAGGCTGATGACTTCGGCGGCCAGCGCCGGCGGATCCCGGAACGGTACCAGTGCTCCGCGGTCCTCTGCCAGCATTTCCTCGGCATACCAGTATGGCGTGGATATGACCGCCTTGCCCGCGCCCAGCGTGTATGCCAGGGTGCCCGACGTGATCTGGGCCGCATCCAGGTAGGGCGTAATGTAGATGTCGGCGGCACCGATGAACTGCACCAGCTCATCCAGCGCAACAAATCGGTTGTAGAAGATCACATGGCTTTCGACGCCCAATTCGCGCGCCAGCCGCTGCAGCGAAAGCCTGTAGGTTTCACCCTCACTCCTGAGGACGTGCGGGTGCGTCGCGCCCACGATAATGTACACAACATTCGGATGGCTGACCAGAATGGCCGGCAGGGCCGCTATCACGTTCTCAATACCCTTGTTGGGTGAGAGCAGGCCGAAACTCAGCAGAACGATCTTGCCCTCCACGCCGAAGATGTCCTTGTTGAAACTTGGATCCACGAACGCAACGTCCGGGACCCCGTGCGGGATCAGGTCGATCTTCTCGGAAGGCACCTGATAGATGCGCTGCAGGAATTCCGCGCCGCGTTCGCTCATGACCACCAGGCGGTCGGAAAGCGACGCGACCTCCTCCAGCACACGCCGCTGGGCCGGGTCGGGATCGCGCAGAATCGTGTGCAAAGTGGTGACCACCGGCATGCGCAGCTCGCGCAGCAGCGTGAGAATGTAGGCGCCGGCCTGGCCGCCAAAGATGCCGTACTCATGCTGCAGCGAAACCATGTCCACATTGTTGATGTTCAGGAAATCCGCCGCGCGGCGATACGATTCGATGTCCTTCTCCGCGAGTTCGAAGCGCACCCGGGGCGGGTATTCGTAGCCCGCCGGGGTGTCGTTGACAGGCAGCGCGATGCATCCCGTGCCCTTGTACTTCTGGGCAATTGCCTCGCACAGGTCCGTGGTGAATGTGGCGATGCCACACTGCCGTGGCAGGTAGTTGCCCACGAAGGCGAGCCGCCGAATGATCCGGTGAGTTGCTTGTTCCATATCAGACTACTCCTGGCAAAGCTCCCGGCGCTGAGTTGCAGCGTGCGGGTCAAGCAGATGGACGACTCCGTTCGGGTCAGGCGCTCTGGAACACGTGTTTCCTCGCCGACCCACCAGATGACCGCCGATGCGAGACGAGCCTCCGCCACGGAGTGGATTCGCCTCGCGTGTTCAGTCTTGAAGCCGTCTCTTTGGGTTACCGGGCAAAAAAGAAAAGCCGCCAGCCCATAACAGGGCCGACGGCATAGCTACCGCACGCACTCAGTTATCCAATGCCAGACTGTTGCAGATAGTATACCATCAGTGCCGCGTGTCGGACGGGAACCGATCTTTTCGTCCGCTTCCCGCATTTTCGCCACGCAAGCCGGTGCACTACGAGACGCAGAACCACGTCGCCTATGATCAAAAGGACTGGCTGCGAATATAGCGCCGAGCCCTGGTAGCAGCCGCATCAACTCACGCATATTCTCGAGCGGCAATTGCATCGATCAGGTGAGGGAGGATGGGCGCCAGCATGATGCCCAGCCTGAGCCTTGCCGACATGACGTCGCGCTTGCGGGCCGCGGCGCCATTTAAGATCCTTCGAGCGCATTCCTCTGCGCTCATGGCGCCCATCTCATGCGAAACGATTTCGCCCAACGGCGTGCCATCTGCCCTCGGGGCCCGGCTGCTGATGCCCGTTGCCACCCACTCGGGGTAAGACACGGTCACGCTGATGCCGCTGGCTGCGAGCTCAATCCGCAGGGTATCAGAGAAGCCGGCCAGCGCCCACTTGGCCGCGCCATATCCGATCGCATTTGGCGTCGGCATTTTCCCGCCACCGCTAGAGACCACTACGATGCGCCCCTTCGAGGCCTTGAGCTGCGGAAGCGCGTGGTAGATGCAATACAAGCATCCCCAGAAATTCACGTCCATGACAGTCTTCATCACGGACAGGCTGGGCAACTCGTCGAATTTGGCAACCATGCCGATGCCGGCGTTGACGATCAGCACGTCTATCCGGCCGTATTCCGCGATTGCGCCGTCGATCAGGTGGGTGCAGGCCGTCTCGTTCGATACGTCAGTCGGGATGGCAATACATCTGCCGCCCCGCTCCCGACACGCCTCCGCCGCCTGATCCAACTCCTCACGATGCCGCGCGGCCAGCGTCAGCCACGCGCCTTGCCCGGATAGCTGCAGCGCCATCGCGCGGCCAATTCCGAGCGAAGCTCCGGTGATAACAACGGACTTTTCTGAAAATGGGATTTCGTGCATGCTTGCCTCCCCGTAAGACGCCCTCCAGACAGGCAACAGACATTGGCATTATATCGCCCGCTTTGCGCCAGTTTTCCAGCCCAGCACAGACGAGAGCATGAGCCCAACCGGTGCGATTGAGAAACTGAGGCAATAGAATCCAGTGGGCCACCGCAGGTGCCAACTCTGCCACTGGTAAAATCCTGAAGCGAAGGTACCTTTCCCCAACCAACCATACGTGACTCCCCGCTCGGCAATTCTGGCACATCCACCCTTCTCCGCCTCACCAACGATTCATGAATAGTTTGCAGATTATTTTTGTCCTCCTGGCCACCGCCACCGGCGCATTGTTCCAGGGTGTCGCCGGTTTGGGACTCAACCTGTTCGCCGCGCCTCTATTGGCGATGATCCGCCCGGCCTTCATCCCCGGTCCGATGATGGTCGGCGCCCTGCTTTTGGTGATTCTGATCACCCTGCGGGATAAGTCCGGCGTGGATCTGCGCGGCGTGGCCTGGATGGTCTTCGGGATGCTGCCGGGAACGGTCCTGGCAAGCCTCCTGCTGCCGGTGATTCCGGTAAGAACCCTGTCGTTGCTTTTGGGGATTCTGGTACTACTGGGCGTGGGCCTCAGCCTTTCAGGATTGCATTTTCAGCGACACTGGTGGATTCTGTGGATCGCCGGGTTTGTCTCCGGCTTTGGCACGACCCTGGCTTCCATCGGCGGACCGCCCGTCGCGCTGGCGAACCAGGATCTGGAGCCCACGAAACTGCGGGCCACCCTTTCGGGCTACTTTGTGCTGTCCGGGGTGGCCGCCCTGGCGGGAGATTTTCGCGCCGGGCGCCTGGGAATGGCGGAGCTATCCCTCGCGGCATGGATTGTGCCGGGAGTGCTTTTGGGGTTCTTCTGCTCGGCCCTGCTCATCAAGAGGCTCAGTGCGGGGTCGACACGTTATGCCGTACTGGGCCTTTCAGCCGCGAGCGCGCTCGTGCTGATCCTCCAGCAAGTACTTGCGTAGATAAGCGCCTGTCGGCCGCGGATCGCGCTACTGCCCGGGCTCGATCGCGTACCAGATCTCCGCGACGTAACCCGCCGCATCCACCTGCCAGACCTGCGCGAGCACTTGCGGGCTGTCCTTGGCGCAGCCCCAACTGAAGATCGTATCGTGCCCCGTCACGCTCATCGGGATCGCATCCGACTCCGGTTGGGCCTTGCAGATAGTCTAGCATTGCCTGCGACGGCGTTCGATCGACATCGGCTTTGGAATCGCACGGCAGGTTCGCCCCGAAATTGCAGGCGTAGACCCGGCCGCCCATGCAGCGCCAAACCGTGGACTTCCTGAGCATATCCATCGGCTCGCTGCTTAACTCCAGCCCTGCTGCTTTCTTAAATCCTGTGATGATCTCATCGGGCACCGCCGCACCAGTGTAGCGCGCGTCCGGCGTGTCTGCTGTCCCGACCGCTGCACAATAGGCGAATGGGTCGGCATAGGTCTGTGACGTGGAGGCGCTTGTCGGTGTCGCCTCGGCTGGCTTTGCCGTCTCGACCGCGCCGGAACAGCCGCCCGTGACGCAGCTCAACAACAACGCGGCGGCCCCAACTGTCACGTGAAATCCACGCCGTGTGTCCATCATCCGTTGTCGCCGCTTCATATTCAAAGATAGCCGCCGTCTGCGTGTCCGAGGCCAAGGGCAAAGCAAGGAGGCATGCCTATTGTAAGACGCCAATGCTTCGAGCTTGTCAGCACCATCTCGCGCTCTGAAAGTCGGGCACAACAAACGAACCGACCCCACGGAATCCGTGGGGTCGGTTCTTCTCAAGCCTGCGGAGCAACTCCGCGATGCGGTCGCTCAGATGATCAGTGTCTTATTGTGTGGAGAAGGCCCACAGGTGGTTGTTTGAGCCGGCCAGCAGGTTGCTGTAAACCATCTGGATATCGCGATGTGTGGATTCGGCCAGCCGGGTTTGCAGATCCTGGATGTCCTTCTGCTCGACGGCAACGCCGACCTGCTTAGCAGCGACGATGGACGTGCTGCCCTGCGCCACCAGTTGGTTGTACAGGTCCTGCAATTCGGCATTCGCAAAGACACCGGGGATCTCGCGGGGGCGGTCAGCCCATAACGGGTGAGCAGCCCGGCAACCCGATCCATGTGGTTCTGCTCGCTGGCGGCAATCGTCTGGAACATTGGGATCTGCCACGTGGCGTACATCCGGGCGTAGACATCGCGTGCCAGCTGCTCTTCCTGAACCATGAACAGCAGGCCGTCGGCTTCCTGAGCGGTCAGAGGCGCGAGCGCGGCGGGCGCTGCGTTTGTGTTCGCGACCGCCTGTCCCCCTCGACCGCTACCGCCTCCGCCCCCCGGCACGTCGGTGGGTTTACCCGCCGCCTGCACGCCGGACACATTCAGCGCCGCGGCGCCGATCACGAAAACGAGCAGCACAGCTGCCAATCCAAAACGGGATTTTGTATTCATTGTCAATTCTCCTTGTGTGTTTCCGGCCGCTGACAACCGAAGTGTTTCAGCGGCCGAGTTGGGTTCATTCTAGAAGCCCGATGTGAAGCGCTTCCGGATTTTCAGTAAAGTTTGTGCGAAGGGCCGCTCAGCCGGGTGGAGTCGGAGGACACTCGGCGGTTCGTCCGGGCGGCGCCTCACCCCTCCGCCATCTCCGCAGCCTCTCCCACCTCTCTTCACACTCACTTCACAACTTTGCTCCATACTCGGGCAAGACGTAGAAAGAACAAAAGGAGACAAAGTCATGAAGAGCATTACTTTTCGCGTCATCGCCGGGCTCGTCCTGCTGGCCGCCATCGCCGGCATCGGCTTCTTCGCCTACAACGCGGGCGTGGCCCATGGAACGGTCGTGAACCTGCCCGCCTCGGGCGCCCCGGCCAATCGCGCAGCCCTATCCGTTCCATGGTTACGGCATGCCCTTTTGGCGTCCGTTCCCGTTCTTCGGCTTCGGCTGCATCGGCCTGTTGATCCCGTTGTTCCTGCTGTTCCTGGCCTTCGGCGCCTTCCGACGCCTGATGTGGGGACCGCGCTGGGGCTGGCACCACATGCGCTACGGCCGCTGGATGGGAGACGAGGGCGAAGCCGGCCTGCCGCCCATGTTCGCGGAGTGGCATCGGCGTGCGCACGGAGACGCCCCAACCGACAAGAAGGAATAAGGCCGTTGCGGCGCAAGCCTGGCGTTCCCGATGCAAGAAGAAGGGCGAGACTTGGTCTCGCCCTTCTCTATTTGTAGGCCGGCTTGCGGGTCGCTGGTCGTTGCCAGGAACGACGTAATCGCGATATGTCGTGGGCCTTACTCAGCGAGGTAGGGCGCCAGCGTGTTCTGAATGGCTTCGGCCTTCTTTAGTCCGTAAGGCAGGCTGTGGATGCCGCCCTGGCGGTCTATGAAGAGCATCGGCGCCAGGGGCGGATTCATGAACTCGGGCGTGTATAGATTGGCGAACTCCCGATCGACTTCCAGCGGTGAAATCGCAAAGTACCAGTCGAACCCGTAGCTCTTTGCATACTCTTTCAGCGTGGCGGCGTCTTCGTTCAAGTCGGTGTCCAGGCTGACGTGCACCAGGTCCGGCGAGGCGCCCGCCAGGCCCTGGATCTTGCGCACCTCGATTTGCTGCAGGATGCAGGTGGCGCACCACTCCGCCATGGTCTCGACCAGTACCACTTTCCCCGAGAAGTCGTTCATGGAGAACGTCTCGCCGGTCAGCACATCGGTCATTTTGACGCCGAGCCAGTTCGGTGGACCGGAGGGAGTGGGAGCCAGGGTGGCACGCGCCGGGACCTGTGCTGCAAGCGGGGCATTCGCACTGCAGGCCGGCAGGACCAGCGAGGCGAGCAAGAAGAGCGTGATAAGTGAAGTACGGTACCGGCTGCGGATGCGCATATCTTCTCCAGTATTGGTTGTAGTATAGCGGAGGCTTCAGGATTTGAGATGCGAAATATAGACGACCGCGCAGGGCCGTTTCAGACCCCGAGCCTGCCCCTTGCCGGCCGCTATTTCCAGCGGGTGAGGATGGTCTCGCGTTGGAACAGTCGGGTTGCGGCGTATAACACCCCCACATCGGTCAATGCGATCACGCTGGCTCCGACGACAAAGGTGACTGCATTCAGCAGCACGAAGCCTGCCGTCTGGGCGATTCCCAAGGCCACCACCGGGATGACCAGCACGCCTCCGAGTTGCTGCGCCGCCCGCGTGTCGTTGACGCGTGACGAGATCATCACGCCGATGCTCATCGAAAGCAGCGCCAGCAGCGGGGCCAGGATCAGCATCGCCACGATCCACATGGGATCGAACAAACTCGCCAGCACGCGCTGGCTGGTCATGACCAGCCGCATGCCGGCCGCAAAGATCCCGTAGGCCAGCCAGGTGGCCAGGATGGCGGGCACCACCCCTGCGATGGATTTTCCAAGCAGCAGTTCACTGGTCGTCACCGGCGTCGCCAGCAATGGCTCCAGGCTGCGGCTCTGCTTCTCGCCGATGATGCTGTAGGCCGCGATGGTTACCGGAATGATGACCGGCATCACCAGGTACAGGATCAGGAATTCCTGCAGCAACATCCGCTGCATCAGTTCGTTCGGCGTGAAGTCACTGAACGCTGGCGACAGGCTGTAGTAGCGCGCGATCTGGTCTGCGCCGCCGTTCGCGCCCGCGGCCATCTGGCCGCCGGCCGCGGCCATCACTCCGATCGGTAGAAGCGCCAGGATCAGCGGTGGGAAGAATAGGGTCCACAGCAGCACCCGATTCTTCCGGATCTCGAACAGTTCCTTTCCAATGATGGCCCGCACGCGTGAGAGATTCATTGGCTGCCGCCCGCAGGCCCCTGCTCGACCAGGCTCAAGTACACCTCTTCCAGCGAGTGGCTTTCTTCCGCCACGGCCTGGATTTCGCCTCCCGCGCGCACCAGCGCACTCACCAGCGCGGGCGTCATGGCATCCGGATCGTCCAGCGCCAGGATCAAGCGATTGCCCTGCCGGTCGACGGATTTGATGAAGGCCATTTCCCGCAGGGCCGCGAGGTGTGCGTCGGTTACTTCACGCATGCGCACGACGACGTGCCGACCGTACAGCCTGCGTTTCAGATTCTCCGGCGTGTCCACCTGCAGCAGGCGCTGTTTCATCACGCCGATTCGGTCGGCCAGCCGGTCCGCTTCGTCGAGGTTGTGCGTGCACAGGAAGATGGTATGCCCCTCGCCTTTGAGTTCCGCCACAAAGTCGCGCACCACCTTGGCGGATTCGGGATCCAGCGAGCTGGTGGGCTCGTCCAGGAAGACGACGAGCGGATTGTGCAGCAGCGCCCGGGCGATCGCCAGCTTCTGCTTCATGCCCTTCGAGAATCCGACGACCGGTTCGTCGCGACGCCTCCACAAGTCCAGCATTTCGAGATGGCGCTTCACGGCGTCGACGCGCCTCGCGTTCGACATGCCGTACAGTCGCGCGAAGAAATCGAGGTTTTGCCTGGCGGACAGTTTTTCGTACAGGCCCGGCGATTCCGTCAGAATGCCGATCTTGGCGCGAATGGCATCGTTGTCCCGGCCGATCACGCTCCCATCGATGACGGCGCTGCCGCCGGTCGGGGCGATCAGACCGGCGAGCATTCGCACGGTGGTGGTCTTGCCGGCGCCGTTCGGTCCCAGGAAGGCGAAGATCTCCCCTTTCTGCACTTCCAGATCCAGGCCCTCCACGGCGCGGTTCCCGTTGAAAGATTTGGACAGTCCGTGTGTCTCGATCATTCGATCTCCAGCGGCGCCTTGCGCACTGCCTCACGCCGTGATTCATGTTTCGTATTTGCCGCCGGGTATTGTAATTGATGCCATACCGTCCGGCTTTGCCCTCAGCGCCGGGCTCCCGCGAGGTCGCGGCAGACCATGACCCCCACGGGTAGCGCTCACCTGTTGGGCCAGCCCATATATGGGCGGCATCTTGGATGCCTTGTCTGATCAATTCTTCCGCGGCCAAACCACCGCAATCCTTAAAGTCCAACCCGCCCGACGATTCCATTGCTACAATATGCAGCACCGGTAACGGCAGGTTTCCAAATGAATACGCGATACATCCCGGCTTTGCCGCCCTTCCAGCAGGGTGGCTTGGACTCGCTGTGCGGCCTGTACAGCATCGTCAACGCGGAGCGGATCATTAACCGCTCCTCCGACGCGCAGGCGCAGGAGCTTTTCAACACCATGGTGCGTTTCCTTTCCAGGAAGCGCATGCTTGCCAGGATTCTGATCGACGGCGTTGTCCACCCGCAGATGCTGCTGACCATGCAGACGGTGGTCAACGGGCGCATCCCGCGCCTCGAGATCCCCTGGCGCGGCGTCCCCACGCCCGACCTCGACACCTTCTGGCACTCCATGCAGGACTTCCTGGATGGCACGCCGGGCCGAGCCATCATCCTGGGCCTGAACGGCTTCCACGACCACTGGACCGTGATCCATAACATCACCAGCAAGAGCATCTTCCTGTTCGAACTCGGCCCAGATCCCGCGGCTGAGGCGTGAACGCTGCAGCACGGCCAGGAATCGCCGCAAGCATCTGCTGCTGCCGGCGCAGACCTATTTCCTCTCCCGGAACTGATCCCAATTCCATCGATCGACAGGGCGGAGACCTATGCATTCATATTCCCGCGGGCTCCAGGCGCTGCTGACGAAGCATGCGGATCCCAAAGCGGCCGCGCCAATGAAACGCTACATGCGCGACCAGTTCGAGTACCTGGGCATCAAGGGCCCCAGGCTGGACGAGTTGACGCGGCAGTACCGTCGCGATCACGGGCTGCCCTCGTTGGCCGACCTGGACGAGGTCGTGCGCGACCTGTGGGCGTTGCCGCAGCGCGAGTTCCAGTACGCGGCCATGGGGCTGCTCGCAAGATCGGAGAAGCAGCTCCCTGCCGGCTTCATCCACACGTTGGAGCATCTGTTGGTGACCAAGTCCTGGTGGGACACGGTCGACACCATCTCAACGCACGCAATCGGCACTCATTTCAAGCGCTATCCGAAAGTCAGGGACCGGACCCTGTCGAGGTGGCGCAAGTCGAAGAACTTCTGGCTGCGCCGCTCCGCCATTCTCTTCCAGCTCGGTTACAAGCAGGAGACCGACTTCGATCTGATGAAGGACATTATCCGTGAGAACCTTGGCTCGCAGGAGTTCTTCATTAATAAGGCGATTGGATGGGCTCTGCGGCAGTACACTCGTGTCGACCCGCAGGGCGTCAGACAGTTCGTGGCAGAGACCCCGCTGCAACCGTTGAGCGCCCGCGAGGCCTTGAAGTGGCTGGAGCGTAAGAGCAAGGCGCACAACGCGTGATCCCCAGGCAGCCGTGGAGGCAGGCATGGTTCGACTGGTCCCGATGACAGAAGAGGAGTTCCGCCGCTTTCTCGAGCACGACATCCGCGAGTACGCGCGCGCCCAGGTGCTGGCTGGAGAGTGGTCGCTGGCCGAGTCGCTCTCCAGGTCTCGGCGTGAGCACCGCCTCTTGCTCAAGGATGGCCTCAAGAGCAAGTTCCATCATCTCTACACGATTCGCGAGGCGGAAGGTGATCAGGCCGTGGGCGTGCTGTGGTTCAAGGCCAACCTCGAGTTGTCCAAGGCCGCCGGCTTCATTTTCGATCTCGAAATCGACGAGCCGTTTCGCCGCAAGGGCTACGCGCGGCAGGCTATGCTCGAGTTGGAGAAGATCGCCCGCGCCATGGGTCTGCGCCAACTGGCGCTGCACGTCTTTGCATACAATACGGAAGCCCGCGCCCTTTACGAGAGCTTGGGCTACACGGTCTCCAGTCTTAATTTACAAAAGGCGATTTGATCGCCTGGTCGCCGTTGCGACGGCGACCAGGCAGAATTGTGCGCTACGGCTTACTGCGGCGGACGCACCTTCTGAAATCGCTTCACGGCTGCCTCAAAGCGGCCCACGATCAGGCCGCGCCGTTCCTGTACCAGGCCCACGTGGTGTTGCAGTCTGCCCAGCACTTGTTCGACCTCGTTGTGCGTGAGCTGGCCGCGCGACCGTCGCACTCTGCCCCTCACCTGTTTCCACTTGCCAGAAAGAACATCATCGTTGAGCACCATTACGCACCTCGCTTTCTGATCCATCTGGAGAACGTGGGCGATGATGCTAACGCGTGATGATTAAAGCATGCTCAATTCAGGTGGCCCAAAGGGACTATACTCGCCGGAGTCTTATCCTGGATTCAGAATATGGAAGTCAACACGGGTATCCACGAGCGATTATGCGAACTGCTCGATCGTGAAGGAGGGCGCTATCGCGTCGTCGAGCATTCGCCGGAGGGCCGTACTGAATTCATCGCCAAGATCCGTGGAAATCGACCCGACCAGGCCATCAAGTCCATCGTCGTGCAGGTACGGCTGCGGAAGAAGGAGAACACCTACTGCCTGGCGAACGTACCGGGGGACTGCCGCGTCGACCTGGATGCCATCCGCGCGCACTACGAAGCCACCAGTGTCGGCATCGCCGGCCGAGACAAGGCGGAGGCGCTGACCGGCTGCGTGACTGGCGCCATCCCGCCATTCTCCTTCGACGATCGCTTGGCCGTGCTGGCAGACCCGCGCATTCGGGACAACCCCGAGGTCGTGTTCAACGCCGGGCGGCTGGATCGCTCCATCTGGATGCCGTCGGACGACTACCTGCGCATCGCTCAGCCAACCATGGTCACGATCGGCATCCGTTCGTGAACCTGCTGCTACTCAAACTGATCCTCACGCCTTCATTAATTGGGGCGGCCAGCCTGGCCGGCCGGAAATGGGGCCACGCCATCAGCGGCTGGCTGGTGGCCCTGCCTCTGACCACCGGACCGATCGTCTTCCTGCTGGCCCTCACCCACGGAAGCGCCTTTGCGGCGCGCACGGCCGCGGGCACGCTTGCCGGCGGCTTTTCACTGGCCGCGTTCGTGCTGGTTTACGCGCGCCTGGCGCCTCGTCTCCCCTGGCTGCCGACGCTTGCCGGTGCGACGTTGGCATTCGGCTTGATGACGCTCGTGATGGAAAACTTCACGCTGCCGGTCGTCCCGCTGTGGCTGGGCGTGATCGCCGGCTTCTTGCTGGTCATCGAGCTGCTCCCCCGCGGCCTGGCAACCAACAACTCCACGGAAGTCCTGCCCCGCTGGGACATCCCGATGCGCATGATCATTGCGACGGCCTTCGTCGTGCTGATCACCGGCGTGGCGCCCGCGCTGGGGCCCCACCTGGCTGGCTTGCTGTCTCCTTTTCCGCTCTTCACCGCCACGCTCGCCGCCTTTGGACAGCATCTGCATGGTCCCGCCGCGGCCATCAAGGTGCTGCGCGGCTTGCTCATGGGCCTGTTCTCTTATGCAACCTTCATGCTGACCCTGTCGCTGCTGCTCGAACCGGCAGGCATTGCCACGGCGTTCGCGGCGGCCATCGCCATCACTGCCACCATTCAAGCGGTGACCCTCTGGCTGATCCGCCGGGGAACCGGCTAGAATTCGCCCATGGCCTCTTTTGAACTGTCCGCCCGTCAGCCCTTCAATTTCCGCTCGGTGATCAACTCCCACGGCTGGATCCAGTTGGCGCCCTTCCGCTTCGACGAGGAACGGCGGACCTTGTTCTACACCGACCGCCTGTCCAACGACCGCGTGCTTGAATACCGCGTGACGGAATCGCCAGGGGGCGTCCGTGTGCACACCGCAGGCCGGCTCAACAAGCTTGAGAAATCCGAAATTGCCGACAAGGTCACGTGGATGTTCGGCCTTAACGAGGACTTCGCCTCCTTCTACAAGGCTGCCCGCGGCGAGCCCAAGCTGCGCAAGGCGCGCAGACTGGCGCACGGACGCGTGCTGCGCTCACCCACTTTCTTCGAGGACGTGGTCAAGACCATCCTCACGACTAACACGCTGTGGGGCGCCACCAAGCGCATGAATTTGAATCTGATCGCCACCTATACGCGGATGCTGCCGATGAAGGCGGGCCCTCAGACCCTTTCCGTCACCCGAAAGCGTGGCGGCCTCGAGCCCGGCGGTGCTGCGGAAGAAGGTCCGCGTTGGCTATCGCGCCGAGGCCATCCATGGGCTCGCCGTGCAAGTCGCCTCGGGCCGCCTCGATGTCGAATCCTTCAAGACATCGTCGCTGCCGACGCTCGAGCTGCGCAAGGAGCTGCTCAAGATCCGGGGCGTGGGCCCCTACGCCGCGGCCAACCTTCTGATGATTCTCGGTCGCACCGATTTCATCCCGATCGACACGTGGGCGCTGAAGCTGGTCTCGCACGAATGGCACCGGGGCCGCAAGGTCACGCCCAAGCAGGTCGAAAAGGCGTTCAGCCGCTGGGGTGAGTACAAAGGGTTGGCTTTCTGGTTCTGGGACTGGAAATACGACGGAGGCTGATGTGCTGCACCGACTCGAACGCCGCCGACAACCGCTGGCCTCCAGGCGCGTCTTCCTCAAAAGGATTGGGCGCTACCTGACCCTCTCCATGGCGATCATATTCTTTTCACTGGCCATCGGCATCGTCGGCTACCACGTCACCGAAGGGCTCTCGTGGCTGGATTCGCTGCTCAACGCCTCCATGATCCTGGGCGGCATGGGCCCGGTCGACCCTGTCCGCACGATCGCCGGTAAATGGTTTGCCTCGTTTTACGCGTTGTTCTCGGGAATGGTGCTGTTGGTGGCCGTCGGCGTGCTGATCGCGCCGGTTTTCCACCGTTTCCTGCATCGCTTCCACCTGGAGATCGAAGACGAATCATGAGCCCACCTGGAGGCGGCCGCCCATGAGCTTCTCAATCAAACGGGCATACGATCCACCCGCATCCGCCGACGGCTTCCGCGTTCTGGTCGACCGGCTGTGGCCGCGCGGCCGCAGCAAGAACACTCTGCAGCTCGACGTGTGGATGAAGGATATCTCCCCGAGCGCAGAACTCCGCAAATGGACCCACGGCAATCCCGACCGGTGGCCCGAGTTCAAGAAACGCTATTTCGAAGAGTTGAAAGCGCAGCCGGACCTGGTCAAGCAGCTAAGGGCGAAAGCCAAAGCCGGGGCTGTCACGCTGGTCTACGCGGCCCGCGACGAAGCTCATAACAATGCGGTCGCACTGAAGGAATATCTTGAGCGCGCCTGAGCTGCGATCGGTGCATTTCTTCGATCAGCCCATACAGGTTTCGTTTCGGACGCCGCCCGCGCGGCAGAAGCTGCCACCCTGCCCGGATGCCTTCGTTTGGGAGGGCCGCACCTATCAGATTGAAGAGTCCCTCTCGGAATGGACGGATTTCAAGCGCCGCGGACGCATGCAGGACAATATGAGCCCGGAGCATGCCATGGCAGCCGCGGCGCGCGGCTCTCTCAATGTCGGACGATTCTTCTTCCGCGTGCGAGTGGAGGGTGGGCAGATCTTCGATATCTACTACGATCGCGCCATGAAGAACGTGGACGACCGCAAGGGCCAGTGGTTCATCTACCGGGAGTTGGCTGAAGACCGCTGACGCCCACACGGCGCGTCGCGTCTAGTCCCTGGTGATCAGCCGCACCTGGTTGTCGTAGAAGACGTAGTCCCAGGCCCAGTTGATCAGCACAAACAGCCGGTTGCGGAAACCGATCAGCCGGTAGATGTGCAGGAAGATCCAGATCACCCAGGCAATGTATCCGCTGAACGACACGCCGGCGATGCGAGCGACCGCGGCGTTCCGGCCGATGGTCGCCAACAAACCCGGGTCCTTGTAGCGAAACGCTTCCGGCTTCTGCCCCCTCGCCATCCTGACAATGTTTCTGGCGGCGATTTTGGCCTGCTGCTGCGCGACCGTGGCAAGCATGGGCAAGGGTTGCCCATTTGCATCGACCAGATACGCTGAGTCGCCCAGAACCAGTACCTCGGGATGCCCGGGCAGCTGCAGCGTAGCCTCCGCGACCAGACGTCTGGCCGAGGCCTGCTGCAGGCCCAGTTGGTCCGTGAGACTTGCAGCACGCACGCCCGCAGTCCAGATCAGCGTATGGGCGGGGATCTGTTGGCCATCGCCCAGCGTCACTTTGTCGCCATCGTAGTCCGCCAGCTTGGTGGACAAGCGGATCTCGACCCTCTTCTTTGACAGCAGATCGAACGTGGCTTGCCTGAGCCCCGGCGGATAGGCTTCCATGAGATGATCGGCTGCTTCCAACAGGAGGACGCGTGCCTCGGTCAGATCCATGTCGTGAAAGTCTTTGGCCAGCACCAGCCGGATCAGCTCGGCAAGCGCGCCCGCCGTCTCAACGCCGGTGGGGCCGCCGCCCACGACCACGAAGGTCAGCAGGGCGCGGCGCTGGCGGTCGTCCGTCTCGTGGCTGGCCAGCTCGAACATTCGGAGCAGGTGATTGCGGGCCGCGATGGCGCTGCCGACGTCTTTCACCTGGTAGGCGTTTTCCTCCACGGACTGGAGACCGAAAAAGTTGGTTTGCCCGCCCATGGCCATGACCAGATAGTCATACGCGGTCACCGAGCCGTCCATCTTCACGAAACGCGCGTCAAAATCAACCGCGGTCACCTCCCCCATGCGAAACGTCAGGTTGCGTTGACCGCGGAAGATCGTGCGGATAGGGTAGGCGATCTGCGATGGCACCAGGCCCGCGATGGCCACTTGATATAGCAGGGGTTGGAAGAGGTGATAGTTCCGCCGGTCGATGAGCGTCACCCGGACGGGTGCGCTTCTCAGCAGGCGGGCGGTCTCGAGTCCGCCGAACCCTGCGCCTATGATGACAACGTGTGGCTGCGTCTGGTCCTGCGCGGTTGGATCATGACCCATTGACGATTACCTCTAAAATATGAAGGCTTCGCAGCCAGCACGGCCGGCGAGCTATCTAACCCAGAACTGAAATCCCCGCAGCCCTTCCAGTGCCAGGTTGGCCGGCACGCCGATCAGGCCTGCAATCGCAAAGACCACCGCCCAGAAACCCTGGTAGAAGGCGGGCACATACCAGAGCAGGAAAAATACCGCCCAGGGAATGAGGCCGCTGTACTGCTGCACCCAGCCGCGGATGCCGCCTGACAGATACGGCTCCAGCGCGCCGAAGCCGTCGAAGGGCGGCAGCGGAATGATGTTCAACACCAGCGCCGAGACTTGCAGGAAGGCCAGGAAGGCCAGCGCCGGCCAGATTCCCGTGGCAGACACCGGGGACACACTGAGGACGATGCCAAGCACGATGGCCAGCACCAGATTGGACGCCGGCCCGGCCAGGCTGACCGCCGTTCTCCAACCGCGGCTGCGCAACCGCCACGTCTCGATATACACCGCGCCGCCCGGCAGCCCGATACCGCCCAGTGCAAGAAATATGAGCGGCAGCAGCAGCGAGTAGACGGGATGGGTGTACTTCAGTGGGTTGAATGTGAGGTAGCCTTTTTCACGGACGGTCGTATCGCCGCCCGCATAAGCGACCGCGGCGTGCGAGAACTCATGCACGCACAGCGAGACGACCCAGCCTACAAGCACAATGATGAACGTCATGAATTCCGATATCCCTTCGGATGAGACCTGTGCCACTCCCAGGCGCTGGCGATCATGTCTTGAAGATCGGTATGGAGCGGTTGCCACCCAAGTTCCGCGCGGATTTTATCAGACGAGGCCACCAGGCGCGGCGGATCGCCAGGCCGCCTCGGCGACTCGATCATTGGAATGGCGTGCCCCGTGACCGCCCGCGCGGCCTGGATCACCTCGCGCACGGAGAATCCGTTTCCGCTGCCCACGTTGTATATCAGCCTGTCCTTCGTATCCAGCGCCTCCAAAGCCAGTAGGTGTGCGGACACCAGGTCCGCAATGTGGACGTAGTCGCGGATGCAGGTGCCATCCGGCGTCGGATAGTCGGTGCCAAATATCGAGGCGGCCTCCCGGCCCCCGAGTGCGACCTGCAGCGCGAGCGGAATCAGGTGCGACTCGGGTTGGTGCGCTTCGCCTCGCCCCGGGACCGCGCCGCACGCATTGAAGTAGCGCAGCGCCGCGAAGTGCAGCCCGTGGATCTGGCGATACCAATCCAGCACCTGCTCGACCACCAGCTTGGTGTGACCGTAGACGTTGGTGGGGCCGAGCGGTGACTCTTCGGTCAGCGGTTGATCGCTGGATCGGTAGACCGCCGCGGTGGATGAAAGCACAAACCGTTTGATCCCGGCCAGCGCCGCGGTTTCGATCAACGTCAGCGAATTGCCCAGATTGTTGAAGTAGAAGCGCCCTGGATCCTGCATCGACTCGCCGGCCTCGATGAAGGCCGCAAAGTGCATGACCGCATCGAACACACCCGTGGTGAGCGTCTTGGACAGCGTGCGCCGGTCCTCGATGGCCGCTTCCACAAAGGTCGCACCCTCGGGGACGGCCTGGCGATGCCCCGTGACCAATGAATCATAGACCGTGACCGCGTGCCCGGCTTGAAGCAATGCTTCGGCCGTGGCGGAGCCGATGTAGCCGGCTCCGCCCGTGACAAGGATATTCATATGCTGATTCTCAGCGCCGGTTGGACAACATCCTGCCGGCGCGTTGGGCTATGCACGCGGCGTGCGCCACATGATCGCAGCCGGCACGCCGCTCATGGCCTGGCCGTGATCGTCTCGGTCTCGCAGTCGCCATTCAGATCCCTCTCGGTGCACAGCGTAATGGTCGTGCGCAGCCGGTGCCCGGTCGGATCGGTCGTAAACGACGGCGAGCTCACCGTCACGGACTTGCCCGGCAGCAAGGTGGACCTGCTGTTCGAGGAGCTGCAGTCGTAGTTGTCGATGAAACTGTTGTAGTTGTCCGATACTTCGTGCGAGTTGGCCATGTCTCTCACGATGATTTCTATCGAACGGAATGTGCTGTCGCCGGAGTTGTACAGCGAGATTTCCGGCCACCACTCGGTCGTGCAGCCGATCAGCCCGTCGTACGAGAGGTCGAAGCCCGTGGAAGGCGTGGCCGTGTAGGTCGGCAGCGGCGTGGGCATCGGTGTATACACCGGCAACGTACTGGTGAGCCCTGTCAGCGTGGCGTACTTGTCCGACAGCCAGCAGTATTCCCCGCCGCTTGGGTCTTTGATTTGCCACCAGGTACCCGTGGGATCCTTTGCATAGACCTGGGCGGATTGCCCGACCAGCAGTGCGCCGGTGATGTCGTAGATGGTGCTGGGCCCAGTGCGGCAGTTGGTATTGACCGATACGCTGATCATCGGTACCAGCGGTGTGAACGTGAAGAATATAAACGGGGTTTGTGACACCGTTGGGGTCGGGGACTGCGTCTCCGTCGATGTGGCCGCCGGCGTGCCGGGCACGGGCGTGTTGGTCACCGTCGGAGAGGGCCCGGCCGTGGCGGGCGTCACGGCGGCCCGCTGCGTGTCCATGATCGCCGCATTGACGGTCACCGCCTGTATGGTGGCCTGCGAGGCTTCGTCTGTGATGCTGATCGTTGGCAGCACGCAGGCCCCGGCGGCAAACAACGCTGCCACCAACAACAATGCGATCCACCTGTATGTACGCATTCTTCCTCCTCGCAACACGCCTCGTGTTGCTTTCAGAGCACCGGTGCCCGGGTGTGCCAGTCCGTGACCTGCTGATAGGCGTGCGCGGTCCGCAGCAACATATCCTCGCGGAAATGCGGCCCGATCAATTGCAGGCCGATCGGCAAGGCCTGTTCGTCGAAACCGGCGTTCAATGACAGTCCGGGCAGACCGGCCAGGTTGGCCGGGAGGTGAGCACATCTTCGAGGTACATCGCCAGGGGATCGTCTTCATGCGCGCCGATCTTGAAGGCGGTGCCCGGCGCGGTCGGGGCGGCGATCAGGTCCACATCCTGGAAGGCGGCCCCGAAGTCGCGGCGGATCAGCGTTCGCACGCGCTGTGCCTGACCGTAATACGCATCGTAGTATCCCGCCGACAGCGCGTACGTTCCGATCATGATGCGACGCATGACCTCCGGCCCGAAGCGGCGCCCGCGCGTGCGGTAATAGACATCCCACATATCCGTGGCTTCTTCCCGCGGTCCATAGCGGACTCCATCGTAGCACGCCAGGTTCGCGGAAGCCTCCGCCGGCGCAATGATGTAGTAGACCGGCAGCGCATACTCCGTGTGAGGTAGGCTCACGTCCCGTACCGTCGCACCGAGCTTCCCCAGGACCTCGATCGCCGAGCGCACGGCGGCTTCCACGGCTGGCTGAACACCCTCGATGAAGTATTCCTTGGGCACGCCGATGCGCAGGCCATCCAGTGGCCTGGACCCGCGCACGTCTGACAAGTCGATTCGTGGAACGCCGACATCTGTCGACGTCGCATCGCTGTGGATCGCCGCCGGCCATCGCAGAAAATACCACGCTCACGTCCTCCGCCGTGCGGCCGAATGCCCCGACCGTGTCCAGCGACGAGCCAAACGCCACCAGCCCATAGCGCGACACGCGGCCGTAGGTGGTCTTGAGTCCGGTAACGCCGCAGAACGATGCCGGCTGCCGCACGCTTCCGCCCGTGTCCGTGCCCAGCGCGGCGGGGACACAGCGCGCCGCCACCGAGGCCGCGCTGCCGCCCGAGGAGCCTCCCGGCACGCGTTCCAAATCCCATGGGTTGTGCGTCACGCCGTAGGCGGAGTTCTCGGTCGATGACCCCATCGCAAACTCGTCGGTATTGGTCTTGCCGATGATCACGATACCGTCATCCAGCAGCCGCTGCACCGACGTGGCCGTGTAGGGTGGAACGAAACCCTCCAGAATGCGCGACCCGCACGTGCAGGGCAGTCCCTCGACGGTCAACACATCCTTGATCGCCATGGGAACGCCCAGCAGCGGAGGCACATCCTCGCCCTGCTTGCGTCGCTGGTCGGCTTGCTCTGCCTGCTTCAGCGCGGACGGACCGGCGATGTGCAGGAACGCATGCAGCGACGGCTCCGCCTGTGCAACCTTGTCCAACGTGGCCTGCACCAACTCGCGGCTGAGAACGAACCGGCCTGCAGTCCGTGCTGCATCTCGCTCAGTGTGAGATCCGTCAGGGAATCCATGCGCGTCACAAGGCCGCGCGATCGGCGGGGTGGGACACCGGCGCGCCCTCGCAACCGGACCGCGCCTGTGCGTTATTCAAAAACGGGGGGTATCTTGAATTGGTCGTCTTCCGCCTCGGGTGCGTTGCGAGCAGCGCCTCGGTTCGCAGCCCGGGCTGTAACCGGTCGAGGCGCAACACCATCTGCACCAAGCCGCCGCCGGCGGTCGGGGGAACGTCCGTCGTATCCAGTTCGCGCAGTTTGGCGATGTAGTCGAGGATCTGCGAAAGCTGTTCGCGGTAACGGCCCCTTTGCTCGGGCCCCAGCTCCGGCGAGCCAACTGCGCGATGTGGTCCACCTCGTCCAGCGTCAGCGGCATGCTGGGATTATATCAGTACCTTAACGGGCTCCCGTTCAGGGCGACGGCGTGGCGCCCGCCAGACCCCGCCGGCAGCCCGAAAGCCGTCCGCGTACCACTGCAAATACTGCGTCACATGCGCCTGCCAGTAGTGGTCCGTGTGGTCCCCCGAATATAGGTGCCACTCGTGCGGCGCCTGGTAGACCGTCAGCAGTGCCTCGAAGGCCTGGATCCTGCCCAAATCCCCGTCCTTGTCCCCGGCGTCGATCCAAATTCGCGGCCAGGCGTTGTGCGGCACCGCCGCCACCAGCCTCTCCAGGAAGGCCCGGTCGTTGTTCATGATCACCGGGGAGTGCAGCCCGACGATGCCAAACAGATCGTAGCGGGTCAGCAGGCAGTGGACGGCCCAGCCGCCGCCCCGTGACAATCCTCCCACGGCGCGGTGGTCCCGGTCGCTCAACGTCCGGAAGTTCTGGTCGATGTAAGGGATGATCTGGTGGATCAGCCGGTCGCCAAAACCGTCGCCGGGAGGCAGGTTCCAGTAGCGGTCATCCGGGAACACAATAATGAAGGGCAGGGCGTCGCCGGCATGGATGAGATTGTCCGCGGCGGTCGGCGCACCCAGGGTCACCCACTGATTGTCCGTGTACGTTTGGCCGTGCAGCAGGTACAACACCGGATAACGCACGTCCGCCATCTGCTCATAGCACGGCGGCAGGTAGATGATGAATTGCTTCGACGGCTTGGTGTCCGGCACCGCCCCGTTCTGAAGTTGGCCCGGTTCTGACGGGCACGCGAGCGGGCCTCGGTCGGCACAACCGTGGGGGTCGGCGCGGGCGTGCTTGTCGCCGTTGGAACCGGTGAGGCGGCGGGCGCGGCCGTTAACGTCGGCTGGATGGGAGCGGGCGAACATGCGGACATTCCAGGACAAGCGCTGGGATCAGGATTAGAGGACGGTTTGACATGAATGCTGTGTGCTCGCGGGGGAGGACGCTCCGCGTTTTGCCCGTGGGGACCCGGGCGCACCACGCGGCGCGACATGCCAGACCTCCGAGGTCTTGGAGACCTCGGAGGTCTTGAATTTGCGC
>CAVZIZ010000016.1:0-21299 GCA_963775435.1 uncultured Chloroflexia bacterium | reverse complement strand
CACCTCGCTTTCTGATCCATCTGGAGAACGTGGGCGATGATGCTAATGTGTGAATGATTAAAGCATGCTCAATTCAGGTGGCCCAAAGGGACTATACTCGCCTGATCCTCATCCTGGATTTAGAGTATGGAAGTCAACACGGGTATCCACGAGCGATTATGCGAACTGCTCGATCGTGAAGGAGGGCGCTATCGCGGTCGTCGAGCATTCGCCGGAGGGCCGTAATGAATTCATCGCCAAGATCCGTGGAAATCGACCCGACCAGGCGATCAAGTCCATCGTCGTGCAGGTACGGCTGCGGAAGAAGGAGAACACCTACTGCCTGGCGAACGTACCGGGGGACTGCCGTGTCCACCTGGATGCCATCCGCGCGACTACGAAGCCACCAGCGTCGGCATCGCCGGCCGAGACAAGGCGGAGGCGCTGACCGGCTGCGTGACTGGCGCCATCCCGCCATTCTCCTTCGACGATTGCTTGGCCGTGCTGGCAGACCCGCGCATTCGGGAGAACCCGGAGGTCGTGTTCAACGCCGGGCGGCTGGATCGCTCCATCTGGATGCCGTCGGACGACTACCTGCGCATCGCTCAGCCAACCATGGTCACGATCGGCATCCGTTCGTGAACCTGCTGCTACTCAAACTGATCCTCACGCCTTCATTAATTGGGGCGGCCAGCCTGGCCGGCCGGAAATGGGGCCACGCCATCAGCGGCTGGCTGGTGGCCCTGCCTCTGACCACCGGACCGATCGTCTTCCTGCTGGCCCTCACCCACGGAAGCGCCTTTGCGGCGCGCACGGGCCGCGGGCACGCTTGCCGGCGGCTTTTCACTGGCCGTGTTCGTGCTGGTTTACGCGCGCCTGGCGCCGCGTCTCCCCTGGCTGCCGACGCTTGCCGGTGCGACGTTGGCATTCGGCTTGATGACGCTCGTGATGGAAAACTTCACGCTGCCGGTCGTCCCGCTGTGGCTGGGCGTGATCGCCGGCTTCTTGCTGGTCATCCAGCTGCTCCCCCGTGGCCTGGCAACCAAAACTCCACGGAAGTTTTGCCCCGCTGGGACATCCCGATGCGCATGATCATTGCGACGGCCTTCGTCGTGCTGATCACCGGCGTGGCGCCCGCGCTGGGGCCCCACCTGGCTGGCTTGCTGTCTCCTTTTCCGCTCTTCACCGCCACGCTCGCCGCCTTTGGACAGCATCTGCATGGTCCCGCCGCGGCCATCAAGGTGCTGCGCGGCTTGCTCATGGGCCTGTTCTCTTACGCAACCTTCATGCTGACCCTGTCGCTGCTGCTCGAACCGGCAGGCATTGCCACGGCGTTCGCGGCGGCCATCGCCATCACTGCCACCATTCAAGCTGTGACCCTCTGGCTGATCCGCCGGGGAACCGGCGAGAATTCGCCCATGGCCTCTTTTGAACTGTCCGCCCGTCAGCCCTTCAATTTCCGCTCGGTGATCAACTCCCACGGCTGGATCCAGTTGGCGCCCTTCCGCTTCGACGAGGAACGGCGGACCTTGTTCTACACCGACCGCCTGTCCAACGACCGCGCGATTGAATACCGCGTGACGGAATTGCCAGGGGGCGTCCGTGTGCACACCGCAGGCCGGCTCAACAAGCTTGAGAAATCCGAAATTGCCGACAAGGTCACGTGGATGTTCGGCCTTAACGAGGACTTCGCCTCCTTCTACAAGGCTGCCCGCGGCGAGCCCAAGCTGCGCAAGGCGCGGAGACTGGCGCACGGACGTGTGCTGCGCTCACCCACTTTCTTCGAGGACGTGGTCAAGACCATCCTCACGACTAACACGCTGTGGGGCGCCACCAAGCGCATGAATTTGAATCTGATCGCCACGTACGCGGATGCTTCAGATGGGGCGAGGCCCTCAAACCCTTTCCGTCACCCGAAAGCGTGGCGGCCTCGAGCCCGGCGGTGCTGCGGAAGAAGGTACGCGTTGGCTATCGCGCCGAGGCCATCCATGAGCTCGCCGTGCAAGTCACCTCGGCCCGCCTCGATGTCGAATCCTTCAAGACATCGTCGCTGCCGACGCTCGAGCTGCGCAAGGAGCTGCTCAAGATCCGGGGCGTGGGCCCCTACGCCGCGGCCAACCTTCTGATCATTCTCGGTCGCACCGATTTCATCCCGATCGACACGTGGGCGCTGAAGCTGGTCTCGCACGAATGGCACCGGGGCCGCAAGGTCACGCCCAAGCAGGTCGAAAAGGCGTTCAGCCGCTGGGGTGAGTACAAGGGGTTGGCTTTCTGGTTCTGGGACTGGAAATACGACGGAGGCCGATGTGCTGCACCGACTCGAACGCCGCCGACAACCGCTGGCCTCCAGGCGTGTCTTCCTCAAAAGGATTGGGCGCTACCTGACCCTCTCCATGGCGATCATATTCTTTTCACTGGCCATCGGCATCGTCGGCTACCACGTCACCGAAGGGCTCTCGTGGCTGGATTTGCTGCTCAACGCCTCCATGATCCTGGGTGGCATGGGCCCGGTCGACCCTGTCCGCACGATCGCCGGTAAATGGTTTGCCTCATTTTACGCGTTGTTCTCGGGAATGGTGCTGCTGGTGGCCGTCGGCGTGCTGATCGCGCCGGTTTTCCACCGTTTCCTGCATCGCTTCCACCTGGAGATCGAAGACGAATTATGAGCCTACCTGGAGGCGGCCGCCCATGAGCTTCTCAATCAAACGGGCATACGATCCACCCGCATCCGCCGACGGCTTCCGCGTTCTGGTCCACCGGCTGTGGCCGCGCGGCCGCAGCAAGAACACTCTGCAGCTCGACGTGTGGATGAAGGATATCTCCCCGAGCGCAGAACTCCGCAAATGGACCCACGGCAATCCCGACCGGTGGCCCGAGTTCAAGAAACGCTATTTCGAAGAGTTGAAAGCGCAGCCGGACCTGGTCAAGCAGCTGAGGGCGAAAGCCAAAGCCGGGGCTGTCACGCTGGTCTACGTGGCCCGCGACGAAGCTCAAAACAATGCGGTCGCACTGAAGGAATATCTTGAGCGCGCCTGAGCTGCGATCGGTGCATTTCTTCGATCAGCCCATACAGGTTTCGTTTCGGACGCCGCCCGCGCGGCAGAAGCTGCCCCCCTGCCCGGATGCCTTCGTTTGGGAGGGCCGCACCTATCAGATTGAAGAGTCCCTCTCGGAATGGACGGATTTCAAGCGCCGCGGACGCATGCAGGACAATATGAGCCCGGAGCATGCCATGGCAGCCGCGGCGCGCGGCTCTCTCAATGTCGGACGATTTTCTTCCGTGTCCGAGTGGAGGGTGGGCAGATCTTCGATATCTACTACGATCGCGCCATGAAGAACGTCGATGACCGCAAAGGCCAGTGGTTCATCTACCGGGAGTTGGCTGAAGACCGCTGACGCCCACACGGCGCGTCGCGTCTAGTCCCTGGTGATCAGACGCACCTGGTTGTCGTAGAAGACGTAGTCCCAGGCCCAGTTGATGAGCACAAACAGCCGGTTGCGGAAACCGATCAGCCGGTAGATGTGCAGGAAGATCCAGATCACCCAGGCAATGTATCCGCTGAACGACACGCCGGCGATGCGAGCGACCGCGGCGTTGCGGCCGATGGTCGCCAACAAACCCGGGTCCTTGTAGCGAAACACTTCCGGCTTCTGCCCCCTGGCCATCCTGACGATGTTCCTGGCGGCAATTTTGGCCTGCTGCTGCGCGACCGTGGCAAGCATGGGCAAGGGTTGCCCATTTGCATCGACCAGATACGCTGAGTTGCCCAGAACCAGTACCTCGGGATGCCCGGGCAGCTGCAGCGTAGCCTCCGCGACCAGACGTCTGGCCGAGGCCTGCTGCAGGCCCAGTTGGTCCGTGAGACTTGCAGCACGCACGCCCGCAGTCCAGATCAGCGTATGGGCGGGGATCTGTTGGCCATCGCCCAGCGTCACTTTGTCGCCATCGTAGTCCGCCAGCTTGGTGGACAAGCGGATCTCGACCCTCTTCTTTGACAGCAGATCGAACGTGGCTTGCCTGAGCCCCGGCGGATAGGCTTCCATGAGATGATCGGCCGCCTCCAGCAGGAGCACGCGTGCCTCGGTCAGGTCCATGTCGCGAAAGTCTTTGGCCAGCACCAGGCGGATCAGCTCGGCAAGCGCGCCTGCCGTTTCAACGCCGGTTGGGCCGCCGCCCACGACCACGAAGGTCAGCAGGGCGCGGCGCTGGCGGTCGTCCGTCTCGTGGCTGGCCAGCTCGAACATTCGGAGCAGGTGATTGCGGGCCGCGATGGCGCTGCCGACGTCTTTCACCTGGTAGGCGTTTTCCTCCACGGACTGGAGACCGAAAAAGTTGGTTTGCCCGCCCATGGCCAGGACCAGATAGTCATACGCGGTCACCGAGCCGTCCATCTTCACGAAACGCGCGTCAAAGTCAACCGCGGTCACCTCCCCCATGCGAAACGTCAGGTTGCGTTGACCGCGGAAGATCGTGCGGATCGGGTAGGCGATCTGCGATGGCACCAGGCCCGCGATGGCCACTTGATATAGCAGGGGTTGGAAGAGGTGATAGTTCCGCCGGTCGATGAGCGTCACCCGGACGGGTGCGCTTCTCAGCAGGCGGGCGGTCTCGAGTCCGCCGAACCCTGCGCCTATGATGACAACGTGTGGCTGCGTCTGGTCCTGCGCGGTTGGATCATGACCCATTGACGATTACCTCTAAAATATGAAGGCTTCGCAGCCAGCACGGCCGGCGAGCTATCTAACCCAGAACTGAAATCCCCGCAGCCCTTCCAGTGCCAGGTTGGCCGGCACGCCGATCAGGCCTGCAATCGCAAAGACCACCGCCCAGAAACCCTGGTAGAACGCGGGCACATACCAGAGCAGGAAAAATACCGCCCAGGGAATGAGGCCGCTGTACTGCTGCACCCAGCCGCGGATGCCGCCTGACAGATACGGCTCCAGCGCGCCGAAGCCGTCGAAGGGCGGCAGCGGAATGATGTTCAACACCAGCGCCGAGACTTGCAGGAAGGCCAGGAAGGCCAGCGCCGGCCAGATTCCCGTGGCAGACACCGGGGACACACTGAGGACGATGCCAAGCACGATGGCCAGCACCAGATTGGACGCCGGCCCGGCCAGGCTGACCGCCGTTCTCCAACCGCGGCTGCGCAACCGCCACGTCTCGATATACACCGCGCCGCCCGGCAGCCCGATACCGCCCAGTGCAAGAAATACGAGCGGCAGCAGCAGCGAGTAGACGGGATGCGTGTACTTCAGTGGGTTGAACGTGAGGTAGCCTTTTTCACGGACGGTCGTATCGCCGCCCGCATAAGCCACGGCGGCGTGCGAGAACTCATGCACGCACAGCGAGACGACCCAGCCTACAAGCACAATGATGAACGTCATGAATTCCGATATCCCTTCGGATGAGACCTGTGCCACTCCCAGGCGCTGGCGATCATGTCTTGAAGATCGGTATGGAGCGGTTGCCACCCAAGTTCCGCGCGGATTTTATCAGACGAGGCCACCAGGCGCGGCGGATCGCCAGGCCGCCTCGGCGACTCGATCATTGGAATGGCGTGCCCCGTGACCGCCCGCGCGGCCTCGATCACCTCGCGCACGGAGAATCCGTTTCCGCTGCCCACGTTGTATATCAGCCTGTCCTTCGTATCCAGCGCCTCCAAAGCCAGTAGGTGTGCGGACACCAGGTCCGCAATGTGGACGTAGTCGCGGATGCAGGTGCCATCCGGCGTCGGATAGTCGGTGCCAAATATCGAGGCGGCCTCCCGGCCCCCGAGTGCGACCTGCAGCGCGAGCGGAATCAGGTGCGACTCGGGTTGGTGCGCTTCGCCTCGCCCCGGGACCGCGCCGCACGCATTGAAGTAGCGCAGCGCCGCGAAGTGCAGCCCGTGGATCTGGCGATACCAATCCAGCACCTGCTCGACCACCAGCTTGGTGTGACCGTAGACGTTGGTGGGGCCGAGCGGTGACTCTTCGGTCAGCGGTTGATCGCTGGATCGGTAGACCGCCGCGGTGGATGAAAGCACAAACCGTTTGATCCCGGCCAGCGCCGCGGTTTCGATCAACGTCAGCGAATTGCCCAGATTGTTGAAGTAGAAGCGCCCTGGATCCTGCATCGACTCGCCGGCCTCGATGAAGGCCGCGAAGTGCATGACCGCATCGAACGCACCCGTGGTGAGCGTCCTGGACAGCGTGCGCCGGTCCTCGATGGCGGCTTCCACAAAGGTCGCACCCTCGGGGACGGCCTGGCGATGCCCCGTGACCAATGAATCATAGACCGTGACCGCGTGCCCGGCTTGAAGCAATGCTTCGGCCGTGGCGGAGCCGATGTAGCCGGCTCCGCCCGTTACAAGGATATTCATACGCTGATTCTCAGCGCCAGTTGGACAACATCCTGCCGGCGCGTTGGGCTATGCACGCGGCGTGCGCCACATGATCGTAGCGGGCACGTCGCTCATGGCCTGGCCGTGATCGTCTCGGTTTCGCAATCGCCACCCAGATCCCTCTCGGTGCACAGCGTAATGGTCGTGCGCAGCCGGTGCCCGGTCGGATCGGTCGTAAACGACGGCGAGCTCACCGTCACGGACTTGCCCGGCAGCAAGGTGGACCTGCTGTTCGAGGAGCTGCAGTCGTAGTTGTCGATGAAACTGTTGTAGTTGTCCGATACTTCGTGCGAGTTGGCCATGTCTCTCACGATGATTTCTATCGAACGGAATGTGCTGTCGCCGGAGTTGTACAGCGAGATTTCCGGCCACCACTCGGTCGTGCAGCCGATCAGCCCGTCGTACGAGAGGTCGAAGCCCGTGGAAGGCGTGGCCGTGTAGGTCGGCAGCGGCGTGGGCATCGGTGTATACACCGGCAACGTACTGGTGAGCCCTGTCAGCGTGGCGTACTTGTCCGACAGCCAGCAGTATTCCCCGCCGCTTGGGTCTTTGATTTGCCACCAGGTACCCGTGGGATCCTTTGCATAGACCTGGGCGGATTGCCCGACCAGCAGTGCGCCGGTGATGTCGTAGATGGTGCTGGGCCCAGTGCGGCAGTTGGTATTGACCGATACGCTGATCATCGGTACCAGCGGTGTGAACGTGAAGAATATGAACGGGGTTTGTGACACCGTTGGGGTCGGGGACTGCGTCTCCGTCGATGTGGCCGCCGGCGTGCCGGGCACGGGCGTGTTGGTCACCGTCGGAGAGGGCCCGGCCGTGGCGGGCGTCACGGCGGCCCGCTGCGTGTCCATGATCGCCGCATTGACGGTCACCGCCTGTATGGTGGCCTGCGAGGCTTCGTCTGTGATGCTGATCGTTGGCAGCACGCAGGCCCCGGCGGCAAACAACGCTGCCACCAGCAACAAGGCGATCCACCTGTATGTACGCATTCTTCCTCCTCGCAACACGCCTCGTGTTGCTTTCAGAGCACCGGTGCCCGGGTGTGCCAGTCCGTGACCTGCTGATAGGCGTGCGCCGTCCGCAGCAACACATCCTCGCGAAAATGCGGCCCGATCAATTGCAGGCCGATCGGCAAGGCCTGTTCGTCGAAACCGGCGTTCAATGACAGTCCGGGCAGACCGGCCAGGTTGGCCGGGAGTGTGAGCACATCTTCGAGGTACATCGCCAGGGGATCGTCTTCATGCGCGCCGATCTTGAAGGCGGTGCCCGGCGCGGTCGGCGCGGCGATCAGGTCCACATCCTGGAAGGCGGCCTCGAAGTCGCGGCGGATCAGCGTTCGCACGCGCTGTGCCTGACCGTAATACGCATCGTAGTATCCCGCCGACAGCGCGTACGTGCCGATCATGATGCGACGCATGACCTCGGGTCCGAAGCGGCGCCCGCGCGTGCGGTAATAGACATCCCACATATCCGTGGCTTCTTCCCGCGGTCCATAGCGGACTCCATCGTAGCGCGCCAGGTTCGCGGAAGCCTCCGCCGGCGCAATGATGTAGTAGACCGGCAGCGCGTACTCCGTGTGAGGTAGGCTCACGTCCCGTACCGTCGCACCGAGCTTCCCCAGGACCTCGATCGCCGAGCGCACGGCGGCTTCCACGGCTGGCTGAACACCCTCGATGAAGTATTCCTTGGGCACGCCGATGCGCAGGCCATCCAGTGGCCTGGACCCGCGCACGTCTGACAAGTCGATTCGTGGAACGCCGACATCTGTCGACGTCGCATCGCGCGGATCGCCGCCGGCCATCGCAGAAAATACCACGCTCACGTCCTCCGCCGTGCGGCCGAATGCCCCGACCGTGTCCAGCGACGAGCCAAACGCCACCAGCCCATAGCGCGACACGCGGCCGTAGGTGGTCTTGAGTCCGGTAACGCCGCAGAACGATGCCGGCTGCCGCACGCTTCCGCCCGTATCCGTGCCCAGCGCGGCGGGGACACAGCGCGCCGCCACCGAGGCCGCGCTGCCGCCCGAGGAGCCTCCCGGCACGCGTTCCAAATCCCATGGGTTGTGCGTCACGCCGTAGGCGGAGTTCTCGGTCGATGACCCCATCGCAAACTCGTCGGTATTGGTCTTGCCGATGATCACGATACCGTCATCCAGCAGCCGCTGCACCGACGTGGCCGTGTAGGGTGGAACGAAACCCTCCAGAATGCGCGACCCGCACGTGCAGGGCAGTCCCTCGACGGTCAACACGTCCTTGATCGCCATGGGGATGCCCAGCAGCAGAGGCACATCCTCACCCTGCTTGCGTCGCTGGTCGGCTTGCTCTGCTTGCTTCAGCGCGGACGGACCGGCGATGTGCAGGAACGCATGCAGCGACGGCTCCGCCTGTGCAACCTTGTCCAACGTGGCCTGCACCAACTCGCGGCTCGAGAACGAACCGGCCTGCAGTCCGTGCTGCATTTCGCTCAGTGTGAGATCCGTCAGGGAATCCATTGCGCGTCACAAGGCCGCGCGATCGGCGGGGTGGGACACCGGCGCGCCCTCGCAGCCGGACCGCGCCCGTGCGTTATTCAAAAACGGGGGGTATCTTGAATTGGTCGTCTTCCGCCTCGGGTGCGTTGCGAGCAGCGCCTCGGTTCGCAGCCCGGGCTGTGACCGGTCGAGGCGCAAAACCATCTGCACCAAGCCGCCGCCGGCGGTTGGGGGAACGTCCGTCGTATCCAGTTCGCGCAGTTTGGCGATGTAGTCGAGGATCTGCGAAAGCTGTTCGCGGTAACGGCCCCTTTGCTCGGGCCCGAGCTCCAGGCGAGCCAACTGCGCGATGTGGTCCACCTCGTCCAGCGTCAGCGGCATGCTGGGATTATATCAGTACCTTAACAGGCTCCCGTTCAGGGCGAGGGCGTGGCGCCGGCCAGACCCCCGCCGGCAGCCCGAAAGCCGTCCGCGTACCACTGCAAATACTGCGTCACATGCGCCTGCCAGTAGCGGTCCGTGTGGTCCCCCGAGTACAGGTGCCACTCGTGCGGCGCCTGGTAGACCGTCAGCAGCGCCTCGAAGGCCTGGATCCTGCCCAAATCCCCGTCCTTGTCCCCGGCGTCGATCCAAATTCGCGGCCAGGCGTTGTGCGGCACCGCCGCCACCAGCCTCTCCAGCACGGCCCGGTCGTTGTTCATGATCACCGGGGAGTGCAGCCCGACGATGCCAAACAGGTCGTAGCGGGTCAGCAGGCAGTGGACCGCCCAGCCGCCGCCCCGTGACAATCCCCCCACGGCGCGGTGGTCCCGGTCGCTCAGCGTCCGGAAATTCTGGTCGATATAAGGGATGATCTGGTGGATCAGCCGGTCGCCAAAGCCGTCGCCGGGAGGCAGGTTCCAGTAGCGGTCATCCGGGAACACAATAATGAAGGGCAGGGCGTCGCCGGCATGGATGAGATTGTCCGCGGCAGTCGGCGCCCCCAGGGTCACCCATTGATTGTCTGTGTACGTTTGGCCGTGCAGCAGGTACAGCACCGGATAACGCACATCCGCCATCTGCTCATAGCACGGCGGCAGGTAGATGATGAATTGCTGCGACGGCTTCGTATCCGGCACCGCCCCGTTCTGAAGTTGGCCAGGTTCTGAAAGGCACGCGAGTGGGCCCTCGGTGGGCACAACCGTGGGGGTCGGCGCGGGCGTGCTCGTCGCCGTTGGAACCGGTGAAGGTGCGGGCGCGGCCGTTAAGGTCGGCTGGCTCGGAGTGGGCGAACATGCGGACAGCCCCAGGACCAAAGCTGGGATCAGGATAAGACGACGGTTTGACATGAATGCTGTGTGCTCGCGGGGGAGGACGCTCCGCATTATACCCGTGGGGAACCGGGCGCACGACCCGAGGCCGGGCTGGACATTGCCCGAGACCTCCGAAGGCTGCTCTCGGAGAGCATCTCGGAGGTCTGAAGGCCACGGACGAAATCGGCTTAGACAATCGTGTTGCGATGGAGATCCCTTAGCATTTCCCTCAAACCGAACTGGGCGCCTTCGTCCTCGTGCCGAACCACGTCCACGGCATCCTCGTCCTGCACGACGTCGCGGCCTCAAATCCATCATCATCCCCCGTCGGGGCGGCGGACCAACCGCCGCCCGTAGGGGCGCAGCATGCTGCGCCCCTACCCGCCGCGCCACGAGGGCCGCATTGGTTCCCGGCTCCCTCAGGGCCATCGTCCGTTCCTATAAGGCTGCCGTCACGCACCGGATCGTTCAGGAATTCGGCCCCCTGCCCCGCGTTTGGCAGCGCAACTACTATGAGCACATCATCCGCAACGCCGACGAATGGAATCGCATTCATCTCTATATCGAGGCCAACCCGGCGGCCTGGATCGCGACGACGAGAATCCGGTGAATGTCCGCGGGCCTAACGGCTAGCGCCCGGTCCTCTCGATCCTGGGCCGTCTGATAGAATAGGTTTGATTTGGGGTGTAGCGCAGTTGGTAGCGCGCTTGCTTTGGGAGCAAGAGGTCCCGGGTTCAAATCCCGGCACCCCGACAAATCAGAAACACCGTCATGTCCAGCCCTAGATCGGGCAGACAGGCGGTGTCTTCAATGTCTACACAGACAGCACGACATCGGCTTGTTTTGTCGACGGAGGATAGGTACTGCGACCTCTTCCACGGTGGGCGCCATGCAAATCCGTTTGGCAGGCTCTACGGTCATGGTCGACCCTTGTGTGCGGCCTGCGTCACATTGACCAGCCCGCGCCCAGGCGCGATAATGCGCATGATGAGGCAAGAATTGGGAGCCAAATGACATCCCCGATATCAGTCACACTGGCTTCCATTGTCCCGGGATTGTTCCGATGGGCACGGTAGACCCACTCTCAGGCATCGCCTGTGGTGCGGTCTTGTTGGTCCTCGTAGCGCTGCTGATTCGCGACTTCGCGCAAACATAGGGGGTATTTTCGACACAGGGGGCCGTGGGGACAAGGTGACTATTGGACTCCCGATTACAGATCAAAGATGAATGAGCAATACTGGCGGGGCGCAGGCTACGTTTGGGTCGATCAATTCCATCGATGGTTGCCAGATATCGAGAAATGGGACACGCGCCACTGTGGGTACTGGACGAAACGTGGATATGGATGGAGCGTAGGGAGGCATCGTTGGATAAGAGGCCACGCAGACCAGTCGGAGGCGCAACGGCACATAGAGAACGCGGAGTTGCAGGCCTCGGCCAAGACCGCCGCGAAGGTTATGGGCAACGACTCCACGGCATCAAGCAAATGACACAGGATAACCCCGTCCTTGCCAAGGCTTCCAGATATTCTCAAAAGCAAGAATGACAACACAGGCAAGCGAAGTCTATTTTGTCTATGAAAACTGGCGAGCCGAACGACACAAAGCTCGCGTGCATCGCGGCAGTTGTTCATGGTGCAATCATGGCCACGGCATTTACCCTCAAGCTGGCGAAGAACACGGTCGCTGGCTCGGCCCATTCCCGACCTTGAAGGGTGCCGTGGCCACCGCACAAACTACTGGTGGAAACATGAGCCCCTGCAAGAAGTGCAGACCCTGGTAGATCTCGAAATTGCGCGGGCCTGATTTTCTGCAGCTCCCTCGGCCAGCATGGCGGCGATCCTGGCTATCTTCGTTCGGACGATCCTAGGGGAAGAGGCGGAGTGTTGTATTTCGCGCACATCCGTTCGCCGAGTGGCTGAAGATCCTCTGACATGAGTAGCAGGGAGCCGAAAAGTTGGGACGCCGCCGTGTGTGCCAGGACGTTGTAGTTTCATGGCTTCGGATACGTTGTAGAATGGTCGTAGGGCATGTGTTTCTTATTGCCTTGGTTGTGAGCGTCTGGCCAGTAGCTGTCGCCCAACGGTCCGGAATAGCCGTGCCTCCCTGGGCTACTTGCGAGGAGCTGCTCCCATGTTGATCCGCACTAGGTTCCTGTGTGTACTGCTGGTGCCATTACTCTGTGCTTGCGGGACAAATTCTTCGGCCAGGGCGAACATCGTTGCCTGGGCTCAAAAGGTTGCGACTATCCAGAGGGCCGCCAAACAGCAGGCAGCTGACGCTGATGCGCTACATCAGGAGATTGAATCCCGAGGGGTTACGCAGGCGGATTGCCTGGCTCTAACCGACGTCAGCAACAAGAGCAACAACTCCTACAACGAGTTCGTAACCATCAATCCGCCTGAGGAAGGCGCGAGCAGTCTACCTTGAATTGCTGGCTAGTTTTGGAAAGAACGCAGACACGGACAGATACTACGCCCTCTATATCTGTGATGGGGAGTCCGCCCACTACGACAGCTATGCAATGGCTGTTCAAGACGCCAATCGTCTGGATGAAGCCGCCGTTCATGATCTCAAGGCATTGCTAGAGCAGTATTCGATTTCTTGCGACGCAGTTAACGTGTCGCGCGGATTCCCAGGTGCGCCCAACTCCACATGCTGTCTTGATCCCTCCGAGCCCCACAGCGAATCCGTTGGCGGGGTGCTACGCCTCTGATCAGGTCACAAAGGACTTGATCGGGCAACAAATCTGTGTTTGGGGCCTCGTGTACGACACACATCTCGTCGGCGAAAGCACCGAGCAGATTCTTATTTCGCGTGATCGCGATGGCTTCTTTCTTGCCAGTGGAAATAAGTGGTATCCCGTGCGCGTCGGAGATTGTGTGATGGCAAAGGGCACCGTCATGCGATCAGGAGCAGGCTTGCCCTACATCAACATCGACGAAGCTCTCTACAAGTGCCAATGAGATTAGACGGTTGGGGTGCGGGGGTGCTCCCCTTAGGCAAATGGTATCGGACGCGTCGCTTCCATCGCACCATGCTGCGCCCCCATCGGCCGCCACAAGAGGGCTACACGTCCTAGCCGCTACGCGCCAGCTCGCGCGGGAATTCGGCAGCCGGAGTAAGTCTAGGCCTTTTCTGCACTGGGCCGTTTGATAGAATAGGATTGATTTGCAGTAGACCGCCACTGGTGGCGCACTTGCTTTGGGAGCAAGAGGTCCCGGGTTTCCTCTATGAGGATCTCCGCTTCGCTCCGACAAATCCCAACACCCCGATACAATCCCAAACGTCGTCATGTCCCGGCGTAAACCCGGCAGAAAGGCGGCATATTCATATCTTAGGAAGACCCAAGGCACATTAGGTTGTCGCACTGATGCCTGGCACAAATCTGCATGCATGACATTTGCCTATGGCAAATCCTTCATCGTCATGCTACAGTGTGTGCAAAGAGGTGAATGGGGCGCCTCGATCCCGCACAACGCGGATACATAACGGAGAATGCGGCACCAGCCAGTGCTTAGGGGACCTGGCCCCCTCATGGAACGGCTGTGGAAATCACAGCCGTTCTTCTTTTTCGAGACTTCCAAACCACCGTTAGATTTCCGACTGTGACCTGCCTGGCATCTCGCTGCGCCAACTCTTCCCCCCCGGGGAGCTTGCCGAGCGTGGAGCGAGGCAAGCTGGAGGGGGTCCACCACAGCCCGCCCCTCTTTGTCACTCCCCTGCAATGACGCGGCAACGTCTCGCTTGAACCCCGTGTGCTAAAATAATCCAAAGGTCTTATGCCAAAATTCGACGGTGTCATCGAAGCCGTCCGCTACCACGGCGGCCAGATCCAGTTGGTTCGAGCCTACGAGCGACGCGGCGCCGCGTTTTCGGACCGCGTCCTCCTCGACCGCGCCCAATTGCTGGAGCGCCTCAAGAAAGGCAAGCACTTCGTCACCGGCCAGCGCAAGCAATTCCTGGCGGGCACGTTTGAAGTTGGGAAATCTGTCAACCTCGTCGGTCGGGATGGCAGCGCCATCGTCACCACCTTGGACCACGCCCACGAGGACCGGTTGGAAGGCGTGCCCAACTTCTAGCCCGCTGCGACCACCCCCGAGGCGGGAAGTCCGGTGCCAGGCCCCGGCCGCAGAAAACTGAACAGGGCTCTGCCATGAAGATCATCGACAAGACCCCCTTCCAGAATGAGAAAGGCCAATCCGGGCTGGTGCAGCGCATCCAGGGCATGTGGGAGTTCGGCGCCGCCTGGCAGACCGAGCTCGATGCCCAGCGCACCGTCATCAACCAGCTGGAGCGCGTGCTTGAAAAAGGCTTCACGCTGATTCGCAATCTCCGCCTGGAGAACAGCCAGATCGTCGAACCCCTTATCCTGATCGGTCCGCCCGGAGTGTTTGTCATCTACGTGACGCCGATCGGCGGCTTTTACGAGGCCAAGGGCGACCAATGGAACGTCGTCAAGAACGACCGGCGGGAGCCCGCGCCCATCAACCTGATGGCCCGCGTCGCCCAACTCGCCCGCGCCCTCCAGGTCTATCTGAATCGCCAGAACATGTATCTGCCCGGCATGTTCGAGCCGGTGTTGATGGCGACCAATCCCGCCGTGCACATCGACCAGTTGCGACCGATGACGCGCGTGGTGATGAGCGATGCCGTCAAGCAGTTCGCCGTTGGGCTGATGCAGAGCCGTCCCGTCTTGAAGACCCCGGAGATCGCCGAGTTGGTCGATCACATCGTCCGTCCGCATCCCAAGACGGCGGGCGAAGAACTGGGCGCTGAGGCGGTGAAAGCTTCCGAGGCGGCCAAGGCGCCGGAGGCAGCCAAATCCCCCGACGTAGCCAAACCTGCCGAGGCAGCCCAGGCTTCCGAGGCCCCTGAGGCAGCGAGCCCAGGCCAGCCGGCCGCCGCCTCGGATGCGCCCGTTGAGGCCGATGCCTCAGAGCCCGCCTCCGCTCAGGCACCCGCCCGCGCCCGCGCCATCTTCCACGCCGCGGAGGAACTGAAACCCTTCGACCCGGCGGATCTCAGTTTTGCCTTCGACGAAAAAGCCGGCATCGGCATCGCGCCCGGCGTGGTCGACGCCAAGGCCGCGCCCCCGCCGAAAACGGCCCGCCGCTGGGCAGGCATGACGGCCCTGCAGTGGATCGTCGTGCTCGTCATGGGGCTGGTCGCCTGCGGCGCGGTGGGGTTGTTCGGCTATTTGATTTACGCTAACGGTCTTTAGTCGCTTTGGCCCGCCCGCTGCTATCCATCGTCATCCCGGCCCACAACGAAGAAAGGCGCCTGCCCCGCACCCTGGAGCAGGTGTTTGCTTTTCTGAAACAGCAGAGCTATGCGGCCGAAGTGCTGATCGTCGAGAACGGCAGCACCGATCGCACGCTTGAGATCGCCCGGGGGTTCGCGGAGCAGCACGACAATCTCCAAGTCGTCCCCCTGGCGGACACCGGCAAAGGACTGGCGGTCCGGATGGGAATGCTGGCAGCCGGCGGAGAGTACCGCTTCATGTGCGACGCTGATCTTTCCATGCCGATCGAGGAAGTCAACCGCTTCCTGCCGCCCGCGCTTTCCGATTTTGACGTCGCCATCGGCTCGCGCGAGGTGAAGGACGCCCGGCGCTTCGACGAGCCGGTGCACCGGCACCTGGGCGGGCGGCTGATCAACCTGATGATCCGCATGCTGATCCTGCCGCGGCTGCAGGACACGCAGTGCGGCTTCAAGTGCTTCCGCGCCTCCGTCGCAGAAGATCTCTTCCGGCAGCAGACGCTGAACGGCTGGTCCTTTGACATCGAGCTGCTCTTCGTGGCCTACCGGCGCGGCTACCGGGTGGTCGAGATTCCCGTCGATTGGTACTACCGGCGCGAGAGCAAGGTCAGCGCCGTGCGGGATGCCCTGCGCATGCTGCTCGATATCTTCCGCATCCGCCTGAACGCGCGGCGCGGCGGGTACGATGCGCACTGACCCCACCCTTATCTTCGAACGTCGCTTCTGGAAACACGGCTTCACCTATGTGGCCGGCATGGACGAGGCCGGCCGCGGCGCTCTGGCAGGACCGGTCGCCGTCGGCGCCGTCATCCTGCCGATGGGTCTGCGGCGCGCAGGAGCAACGACGTGGCATCCATCGAAACGCATCTCCGGAGGGCGAGGCGCGCATGGCAACCTGTGCGGCGTGCGCGATTCAAAGCAGATGACGCCCCGTCAACGGGAAGCCGCCGCGACGCAGATCAAAGAGGCCGCGTTGGCCTGGAGCGTGGGTTTTGCCTCCGCCGAGGAAATTGATTCAATTGGGATCGTGCCTGCGACGCGATTGGCCGCCCTGCGCGCCCTCGAGCAGCTCGATATCTTCCCCGAATATCTGCTGACCGATTTTCGCCTGGAGCTGCCCGAACTGGATATCTGCCAGACTTCGCTCGTCAGAGGCGACGCCTGCTGCCTCAGCATTGCGGCTGCCTCGGTGCTGGCCAAGACGGCCCGCGATGCCCTGATGTGCGATCTGGACGCGGGCTTGCCGGGCTACGGTCTCTCCGCTCACAAGGGTTACGGAACGCGGGCCCATCTGCGCTCCCTTCGCCGGCTTGGGCGTTCGCCGATCCACCGCAAGTCGTTTGCGGTCAGCTTGTAAGGGCGCTCCTATGCGGCCTTGTTTCTCTGGCGCAACAGGAGCTTGGTGATCTCTTCGGCAATTGCCGGCACAAGCGCCAGTCCAAGTACAACACCCCACTCTCGCGTTGCAAGAAAATGCGTATTGAAGATCGCCTGGAGCCACGGGACCGTGCAAACCAACAGCAGCAGCGCGATCGAAAAGCCCACGGCAATCTGCATGTTGCGGTTGGAAAACACTCCGATCTTGAAGATCGAGGCGTATTCCGAACGCACGGTATACGCTCGGAACAGCTCGCACAGGCTGAGGGTGACGAAAGCCATGGTCTCCGCCGTCTGCACATCCAGGCCGCGCCAGTCGTACTGCAACAGGAAAGCGATCGGGTTTGCGCCCGCTGGCATGGCGGCGCCTGCTTGCAGGTGCCAGATCAGTCCGAGGCCGAAAGCCAGCAAGACCGCGCCGGTCTGGGCCACTGTCTGGACGGCAATGCCCAACCCCATCAGGCCGTTGATGATCGGCTCGTGCTTGCGGCGCGGTGGGCGGTCCATGATGTCCGGATCGCCTTTCTCGGTACCGAGCGCCAGTGCCGGCGCCCCATCGGTGATCAGGTTCAGCCAGAGCAGTTGAATGGCGGTCAACGGCGAGGGCAGACCGGCGAGCGCCGCCAGGAAGATCACCATGATCTCCGCGACGTTGGAGGATAGCAGGAAGAACACGAACTTGCGGATGTTGGCATAGATGATGCGTCCCTGCTCGACGGCCGCCACAATACTGGCATAGTTGTCGTCGGTCAGCACCATATCGGCCGCGCCCTTGGCCACGTCGGTACCGGTGATGCCCATGGCCACACCGATATCGGCGCGCTTGATGGCGGGTGCGTCATTCACTCCGTCACCGGTCATGGCCACCACTTCATTGTTCGCCTGCAGGGCGTCCACCAGCCGCAGTTTGTGCTGCGGCGAGACCCGCGCGAAGACATCGGTGTGTTCGATCTCGCTCTTGAGCTCGGCGTCGGTCATGGCATCCAGTTGCACGCCTGTGGCGACCTTGCGCCCACCGCGCAGCAAGCCGATCGACTCGGCCACCGCCCGTGCCGTATTCGGATAGTCCCCGGTAATCATGATGGTCCGGATGCCGGCATGGCGCGCTTTCTCAAGGGCAGGCCTGATCTCGGGCCGCGCCGGATCGATCATCCCGACCAACCCCACGAAGACCAGGTCCTTCTCCAGCTGGTCCGCCTGATCCTGGCGCAGATCATCTGGAACGTCGCGTTCCAGGCGGTATGCCATCGCCAGGACGCGCAGGGCGTCCTTGGTCATCGAGTCGTTCGCCGCCACGATCTCGGCGCGCTTCTCGGGCGTCAGCGGTTCGGCTACGTCCTTCGCGTTCTGGTACTGCGTGCAGAAACTCAACACCACGTCCGGCGCGCCCTTGACGGCGATCACGTCCCACTCCAGTGAGGCTTCGTCATAGAAAGGAGAGGAGTCCTTGGGCTGCGGATGCTTGACATCGTGAACCGTGATCATGCGCTTGCGTTCCGAGTCGAAGGGCACCTCATTCTCGCGCGGGTAGGCATCCTTCAGGTCCACACGGTAGGCGCCGGCTTTGGCGGCTGCCACCAGCTAGGGCGCCCTCCGTTGGGTCGCCCACGATGCGATATGCCTTCTGCCCGCCTTCCATGTCTATGGCTTCCAGATCGGCATCATTGTTCAGCACGCCTACCCAGAGGGCGGTGAGCGCGGTGGGATGGGCGGCAATGTCGACAACCTTGGCGTCTTGTGTGAAGTCTCCAATCGGCGCGTAGCCCGACCCCGAGATATCCAGGACAGTTCCGTCCACCCACAGTCGGGTAACCGTCATTTCATTCTGCGTGAGCGTGCCCGTCTTATCCGAGCAGATGACGCTGGCAGATCCCAGCGTTTCGACGGAAGCCAGTTTGCGGATCAGCGCGTGGCGGCGGATCATCTCCCGCATGCCAAGCGCAAGACTGATCGTGACCACCGCTGGCAGACCCTCGGGCACGGCCGCAATTGCCAGGCTGACGGCAATCAGGAAGCCGTCGGTGATGTCCTTTGCATTCTGCGAGATGTAGCCAAGGGGCGCCGAGAACAGCGTTGCGATCGGCGTGTTATTTATGAGGGACACGATGAACACGAGCGCCACGAGGACGAGGGCGCCCAGGCTGAGCGACCGACCGAGTTGATCGAGGCGCCGCTGCAAGGGCGTGACTTCCACCTCGACGTTCTGCAGCATGCTCGCAATCATCCCAAGCTGCGTGTTCATGCCCGTGCTGGTCACGACACCGCGACCACGCCCATAGGCCACCAGGGTTCCCATGAAGGCGGTGTTCTTGCGATCACCCAGAGGGACGTTGCGATCCAGAACCGTGGCCGAGTTCTTTTGCACCGGCAGAGACTTGCCGGTCAACGAGGCCTCCTCGACGCGCAAATTCATGGCCTCCCACAACCGGAGATCGGCCGGAACGTAGTTGCCGGCCTCGAGGAAGACGATGTCCCCCGGCACCAGTTCCCGGGCGGGGATCATCTGCCGGCGGCCGTCGCGCAGCACGTGCGCTTCCGGTGCGGCCAGCTCTCTAGCGCGGCCAGCGCCTGTTCCGCGCGCCGTTCCTGGACGATCCCCAGCACGGTGTTAAGCACCACAATAGCCAGGATTGCCAGCGCGTCAATCCACTCACCGAGGGCGCCGGAGACGGCCGCGGCCGCAATGAGCAACATGACGACGAAACTGTTCAACTGGTCCCACAACATGCTCCAAAAACCTATGGGCTTGGCCACGGGCAGTTCATTGTGGCCGTAACGCTGCAGGCGCTCTGCGACCTCCGCGGCAGTCACGCCCGAATTCGTGGACCTGTAAGTCGTTGAGCACATGGTCCAGGTCCAGCGCGTGCCAGGCCTTTTCCTGCAGCACGCCGACATTTCCTGCTTTGAGTTCGTCAGACATCATGACCTCGGTCAATCGCTCGCGGGGAAGAATTCCTTAAGAAAAAGACCACCACGATGTTCGTGGTGGTCTTGCCGACGCCTTACAGCGCTTGGATTGCCGATGGCGTTTGCGCCAATGGGATGACGACAATCCAGCCCGCTTGTTTAAGGAGCACGGGCGGCTACTCCCCATCCAGAGTTCAGTCTATTCGGTCGAACGCAGATTGTCAAGTCGACGCTACGCGGGTGTTAGCCCAAAGTAGTAATGTCCCCTTTGGCCAAAGTTAGAATGTCCCCTTCCACGGAAAGGGACAGCACATGGAGACCTTACTCGAGATGAGCGGCAAAGAACTCACCCGGTTGGAAATTATGCAACGCTTGGAACAGAAACGCCTGCGGCAAAAGGAAGCGGCGCAGATGCTGGGGATCGGCGTGCGGCAGGTCAAGCGGCTGTTGGGTGCCTATCGGCGGACCGGGGCGGCGGGGCTGGTGTCCCAGCGGCGTGGACGCCCCAGTCCAAATCGCTTGGATGAGAAAGTGAAACGCAAAGCATTGAACTTGTTGAGCGGCAAATATCGCGGCTTCGGCCCCACGCTGGCGTGTGAGAAATTGGTGGAGCTGGATGGGGTGCAGATCTCGGATGAGAGTGTACGGCAACTGATGCTCGGGGCAGGCTTATGGAAGCCTCGCCGTGCGCCGAAAGCCGTGGTGCACCAAATGCGGGAACGGCGGGAGTGCCTGGGCGAGTTGGTACAAATAGACGGTTCCCCTCACGCCTGGTTTGAAGAGCGCGGTCCTGCCTGCAGCCTCTTGGTGCTGATCGACGATGCCACCGGGAAACTATTGGGCTTGTTGTTGGTGAAGCAGGAAAGTTTCCATGCCTACGCCGCTTTGGTGCGAGCCTATTTCGAGCGCCACGGCAAGCCCGTGGCCTTCTACAGCGATAAACATGGCATTTTTCGGGTCAACCAGGAAAGTCGCCAGGCTGGCGACGCCCAGACCCAGTTCGGCCGGGCCATGCAGGAGCTGGACATCCAAATCCTATGTGCCAATTCCCCGCAGGCCAAGGGCCGCGTGGAGCGCGTCATCCAGACCTTGCAGGATCGACTGGTCAAGGAACTGCGCTTGCGCCATATCTCCCAGATGGCCGAGGGCAATGCCTACCTGCCCCAATTCCTGGAAGACTTCAATCGCCGCTTCGCCGTGCCCCCACGCACTCCCCACGATGCCCACCGCCCACTCCTGAAGTCCGAACCGCTTGCCACCATCCTGACCTGGCAGGAGCCCCGCACCTTATCCAAAAACTTGACGCTGCAATTCAAGAAGGTCGTCTACCAGATCCAGACGCGGCGACCCAGCTATGCCCTGCGCCAGGCACAAGTGATCGTGTGCGAAGACGGTGCCGGCGCCATCACCGTGCTCTACAAATCCAAACCCTTGCCCTATGCCATCTTCCATAACCAGGAGCGCTTGGCCGAGATCGTCGATTCCAAAACCGTGGACCGGCAGCTGGTCACCGCCCGCCCGCCACACAAGCCTCCTCCGGATCACCCCTGGCGCCAGGCCCTGTTCCCTAAAAAGGGGACATCTCAATCTTGGAATTCAGGGGACATTTCTACTTTGGGTTGACAAC
>CAVZIZ010000015.1:0-104950 GCA_963775435.1 uncultured Chloroflexia bacterium | reverse complement strand
TCTGACGTCTTCGAGTTCTTCTGGTCCGTGGGGATCCTGGGGGCGTCGCTGGCATTCGTCGTGCACCTGGTCAGGTTGTGGCGGCATCGGAATGATGGAGGCATGACGCTGCATGAGGTTGTCGAGTTCATTTCGGCGGTGATGGGCTCGATCTCCTGGCCGGAGCCCAAGCCGCTGGCGCATGGCTCCCATGCGCGGCTCTCAACCCCGGGTGCAACTTCCCCCGGCGTTCACGTGCGCCGGCGGCATGCCGCACGGCGTCAAGCCCCGGTTCCCCCCTGTCCGGTGCGCTTGCGCTCGGCGCACAGGGCCCCGCCGCCCGGACGTGAGGAGGACGGCGGGAAAGTGCGCCGCAAGAGTACTTAGCACCAACAGGGGGGTCAGGGGGGTGGGCTTGACGCAAGGGCGGTCCGCCGGACAATCGCACGTCCGGGGGAAGATCTTTTCTGGGGGACCACCCCCCTCTGCTGATAGGGGGGTGGAGATACAGGAGTAATCTAATGAGACAGTACGGATACGGGATACATTGGCTTTCGTTTGTGGTGTTCGATGGCAAGGAAAAGGCGCACATACTGCTATGACCTGTTCTTCAAGGACCTTTTCGGTGAGCTGCAGAACATGGAGCAGGGTGGAAGGGGCTTTCGAGGAGCTTTGGTCCGGGCTGCTGGAGTTTAGGGTCTATCTGACACCGAGCCATGGTGAAAATGAGTACTTCTATTTTGAGATTCCGGGGCAGGCTTGCGAGCAGATCCACTGGCAGATCCTGCACGGCAGTGGACGAGGTGCTTCAGGACCAATTTCCCCGGTCGTTATCACTACACGCGGCTGGACTTCGCCTTTGATGGTTTGCCTTTCACTCCGCAGGACGTCGAGGAAGCCGTCCGGGATGGCAGGGTCAGATCGACTGCCAAGCGCGAGACCTTGACGGTCAACTCGCATGCCCTTTGAAAGGCGGGAGGACGGGGACTTGGGAACGCACACGGTCAATCTGGGCTCTCGCCAATCCGAGCGGATGATCCGTGTGTACAACCGGCGCGGTTTCACGCGGTTGGAAATGGAACTGAAGGATAAGCGGGCGGATCTGGTCGCCAAGGAACTCCTTGCGAGCCGCAGATGTTTCGGAGTGGTTCGAGATTGCTCTGGCCCATCTGCTGGACTACGTGAATTTCGATGCAGGCCTGGTGGCCGCGAATTCACAGAGGGAACGGGGCGTGCCTGGGCCACGGTTACAACGCCACGGGAGATCACCGAGGAAAGGATGACCAAATGGATAGAACACCAGGTGGCAGCTGCTTTGAGCGTGCTCCATGACATCAAGCCGGAAGGCTACTTCGATGACTTGATCCGCCTGGGCCGGGTGAAGCGAAGAGGCGCAAAGCGATATCGCTCGTTGTTGTCGGCCGGGAAACCGGATGCGGATTTGCAGAATGAAGGGAGTAGCACATGAACACACTTGATATAGAAGGTGGCGAGACCTTGATGACGGCACTGGAGATAGCCAGGATGCTGAAGATCAGCAAAGCCAAGGTGTATCGGCTGATCAGTCAGGGGCGGATCCCGGCAGTTCGTATTGGCCGGGCAGTGCGGGTGATACCTGCGGACTTCAGGGAGTTCGCGGAGCGTTCGCACAGCGGGTACTCGACGCAGTGGTCGTAGTGATTTGCTTGCGTTGGTCTGCCAATAGGTGTATAAGAGCCGCACTAGCTCAAGCGTGGGGGAAACAGGACCTTAACAACCTGGCAGAGCAACGAGTAGGTCAAGGACTTGCCTTTCTTTTTCTCATCTGAGAGGAGAACAGGAAATGGCGAGAAGAGGCAAGAACGAAGGCACGATAGTTCGCAAGGCGCAATGGCACCTGGATGGCCCAAGTGACGCTTGACGGCAAACGAGTGGGGCACGGATCCAAGTCGAGGGCAGAGTGCCAGGAGTGGGTACGTCGAACGCTTGACCAGATCGACCAGGGGCTGACTTTCGAAGGCCGCAGTGTCAAACTGGCCGCGTATTTGCAGGACTGGATCAAGGTCAAGAGGAATGTGCTCCGAAGCAAGACGGCGTTCCAGTACGAAAAGCTGATCCGTCTCTACATCGAGCCTGGGCTTGGAAGTGTCAAGCTCAAAGACCTGAGCCTGAACGCGGTGAATCATCTGTACGAAAAGCTGGTGAGCCGCGGGAGTGGGTATCTCCAATATCCGGTACACGCATCGGGTGCTGCACGCGGCATTGGAGCAGGCGGTTAGGGCCGGGACACTTGGCAGAAATCCCGCACATGGGGCGATCCTGCCGAAGCTGCCGCACAAGGAAATGCAGATCCTCAATGAGCAGGAAGTCGGGGTTTTCCTTGTGGCAGCCAGCGCGTCACGGTATCGAAGCCTGTATCACCTGGCGATTGTCACGGGCATGAGGATTTCGGAGCTCCGAGGGCTTGTCCTGGGCGGATGTCGACTGGCACCGGGGCACGATCACGGTCAAGCGGCAGATCCAGGACATTCCTGGCGTTGGTTCGGTGGCGGGTGCTCCCAAGACGCATTCAGGAACCAGGGCAATTCTCCTGGGGGAAAGCACCTTGAATGAGTTGCGGGGTCAGAAGAGCCGGATAGATGCTGAGGCCAAGGCTTGTGCGATCTGGCGAGAGAACGATCTGATATTCCCCTCGAGCGTCGGTACGCCGTTTGCGAAGACGGACCTGCAGCGGGATTTCTGGAAGCTGCTGGAGGTCGGCAGGTCTGCGTCGGATTCGTTTTCACGATCTGCGGCACACTGCGGCAAGTCTGATGCTCAATCATGGCGTTCCGGCGCTGGTTGTTTCGAAGATACTGGGACATGCGAATGCAAGCGTCACGCTCACGATCTATGCTCATTCGACGCTGGATATGCAGACCCAGGCGGCGAGGATTATGGATGAAATCGTGACGCCGATAGCCGTCAGCATTCCCCAATTGCAACCAATTGCAACCAATCGCAACCGGAACTGATTTTGGTGGTCTTGGTACCCCCCATATGTGGCTCAAATCAACAAAAATACGGTCTTTCGACCGTATTTAGGTGACCGACCAGGGACTTGAACCCTGAACCCACTGATTAAGAGTCAGTTGCTCTGCCATTGAGCTAGTCGGCCAGCGCGCCTATTATACACGCCCGCGGGACTGCGAACCTGTCGGACATCGAATTGCAGATCAAGATCTGCGGCGGCAAGCCCCGCTACAATTCATCCCTCCCCTCTGAGTCCCTGTCTGCCCCAGACGAGCACGATTGGCTCGATGAAGTCGGCCACGCATCTTGCAGAGTCGGAAATGACCACTCAGCGCTGGGAGGGCCAAGTTCTGTCGATGATGCCTTCCAGCGGCCCGAACGGATTCTCGGTTCATCGCCCGCAGGACGTCCGAGACCGCAGCCCGGCGGTCGGCCTGCACGGCACTTGCGCTTCCCAAGAACGGGCGGCAGCCCTCGCAAGGCATCCCACTTGGCACGCAGGATTACCAGCCCATGGCCGCGCGCGATGAAGTAGAGCACCGAGATGACGCCCCACGCCAAGTGGAGGGGCATGTAGAGCCACAGCCAGGGGTTCGGCATGTCCTTGAAGTACGTCCACACGAGATTGCGGTGTCCATAGTACGTGCTGAAGTCGCTGCGATCGCCGGTGGCGCCGGCACCGACATGGTGGACCACGGCAGTCGGGACCAGGTAGCAGCGCAGGCCACGCAGGCGCAGACGAAAGCCCAAGTCCACGTCTTCCATGTACGCGAAGTAGTCTTCGTCGAAGCCACCGGCATCCAGAAAATCCTGGCGGCGATAGAACGCGGCGGCGGCGCAGGCACTGAAGACCTCCCTGGGAGGACCCGGGCTGTAGTGCGGAACATTGAAGTTGCGCCGCTGGGCCAAGCCACTCGTGAAATAGATGTCGCCGTCGCCGTCGAGGAGTTGGGGATGATTGGCCTGGATCTGCCTGGAGGCAAAGAAGGCACCGGGATACTCCGAGGCCGCATGCACCAATTGGGCAAGCCAGTCGGGATCGGGGAAGGCATCGGAGTTCAGCAGGGCGATCCACTCGCCCTCAGCCATGCGGGCCGCCAGATTATTGGCAGCGGCAAAGCCGGTATTGGATGAAAGGCGCTCGACGCGAAGGCGGAAACCGAAGGAACTTCTCCGCCAGGCCGTCGGTGGAACCGTCGGTGGAGGCGTTGTCGATGAGAATGACGTCGAAGTCCTTGTATGTTTGGGCGGCCAAGGAATCCAGACAGCGAGGCAGGAATTGAGCGCTGTTGTGGGCGACGATGATGACGGTGACGTTCGGTGTTTTCGGGGGCATCTCTTCTCTAAGCCAAGCAGTATAGCATCCCGGGGCAAGGTACACGGTAGCGCAAACGGATGGCTAACGAAAATGTGAAGCCCCGGCACGATTGGGGTGCTGGGCCGCGCCGTGTTGACGGGCAACGAGCGGTCGGCAGGCACAGGCGCCGACAAACGGAACTGGTCGGGCTCAAACCTGGCAATAAGCCGTGCGCAGTGGTGGACCGCAGGAGAGGCGACGCTGGGAATGCGTCGGATTCAGGAGGCAGGTCGAGGCGCTAATGCAGGCCAGAGGCTTTGAGCAGGTCGGGCGTGGAGCCCCGGGCTGCGGCCCGCGGGCGGCGAGTTTCAGGGAATCCAGCGAGGGAACGAGGCGAGGCGGAGAGGGAAGCATCAGAAGTGGCTCATGTCGTCGAGAGGGTCGCGGGCGCGGATCACGAACGTCTCGGAGTGGAGGCGCCACTCAAGCTCATCGAGCTTGGAGACGAGGGAGTCGGCGACCACATAGTCGTCGTGGATGAGTTGACCCTCTGAGGCGCGAGTGCCGTCCGGGACACCCCATCGAAGGGTCTTGGCAGGGCCGGGCAGGATCTCGCTGCGGCAGGCCTCATATTGAAGGCGGACCTCGTCAGTGGGAGCACAGTCACGAAAGCGTCCGGTCTCGATGACGGCGAGGAAACGCCAGCCGATGGTCGACTTCTCCTGCTGCGTGAACTTCACGGGGATGAGGCGAGTAGGAAACGCCTTGTCGAGGAGGGCCCAAAGGCCCTCACCCACGCCGGTCGCGTCGATGACTATGTGCTGCGGCCTCCAGGCCTCGACGAGGGATTTGAGTTGGCCGAAGACCTGCAGGTGAGTGATGCCGGTCCAGGACTGGCGATGCACGACCCGATAGGTCGGAGACTGAAGCGTCTCCAGGGTGGAGAGATCGAGGGCAACAATGGACAGGGTCGTGGAGTCGCGGCCGGGGTTGCCCAACTCCTGTGAACTGAGCAAGGTTTCGTCCTGACCAGCAACGTCGAGAAGAAAGGCATACGGGGTGCCGGGGACGGGAGCGATCTGCGGGGGCAAGTCGGCCTGCATCAGAGCGCGGCGGGCGGCGGTGAACATGCCCGCCTGCGCGTCGATCTCGCGGCAGAGGTATTGGGAGATCACGATCGGATTGTTGAGACCGAGGCGGGAAATCTCAGCGTCCAGAAATTCTCCGTAGGGGGGATGCACCTTGGCGATGTCGTGGCCGTCGACGGTGAAGACCCGAGGCACGCCATCCAGGTCCTGCTGCCGGCGGCAGAAGCGCTCCTCGCGCGCCAAGAGAGTCGTGTTCGTCCAAGCAGTGCCGCTGAAGAGGCGGGTGGCGTTGTTGGCCGCGGCCATGGGTGCGAAGTGCTTGTCGTAGATCAGCGGGGACACATCTTGAGCTTCGTTGACGACGAGGAGGTCGGAGGCCGTGGCACCGACGACGTTGGCCGTCCGATGGGCGGAGAAGAATAGCACGCGGGAGTCGCGAATGCGGAAGATGTGTTTGGACTGACGGCGCCACTGGGACCGGAGGGCGACGTGGTGCGATAGTCTGGACTGCAGGCGCTGCATGGAGAGTTCGGTCTGAGGCTTGAAGGTGGGCGTGGCGACGACGATCGAGGAGTCCCGGTGAGCGAGAACCGTCATGAGGTAGGTATAGAGGGCAGTAAGGGTCTCGTCCTTGCCGCCCTGGCGCGCGAATTTCCACACAAAGGTGCGGCCGAGATGGTTGAAGACGGAATCGATCACGGCGTTGGCGGCTTCGACCTGATAGGGCCGCAAGTGGACGAGGCCGAAGTAGGCAGTGAAGGTATCAAGTTGGGAAACGAGTGCTTTAGTCTGGTCGATGAGGTCCATTCATGTGTTCCTGAACTGTCGTCCGCGCGCGAGAGAAAAACAAAGAGGATCAATAAGAGGGGGCCCCGAGGCAGGGTTTTCAACACGAAGGGCACGAAGGAGCACAAAGATGGTTGGGACAACGGGCAGCATGGGCGATTGGCCCCACCCCCGGCCCCTCCCCAGATGGGCAGAACACAATCTGGAGAGGGGAAACGGCGATGGTCCCATGATGGCCGGCCGCAGGCGCCCTGACCCCGCGCCTGCATGGCGCCCCGGAACGAACACCGGGATCTTCGACGGGGTGGACGATGGGGGCTGGACGCCCGCTCGCCTCGAGCCGATTCCCCCTGCAATCGGCATGGGCGATGGTCGCTGGTCCCTGCGCCTCGTGGCGCAGGGATGCGCAGTGGCGGCTCGAAGCCGCCCTGCGCGAACGGTCGCTCGCCTCGAGCCGATTCCACTTGGAATCGGCATGGGCGATGGTCGCTGGAAGCTCCCTCGCCCGATCACAGGCCACGCTCCTTGCGGAAGAGGTCGAGGGCTTCCCAGAAGGTGCTGAGCAATTCCTGATCTTTGCCGACGAGAATCGTGTGCGTACGCATAGCGGCGGTGAGACGGTGGGCGCCCGTGAAGAGGGCGTTGTAGAGTTTGATGCGACGGTCTTCATCTTCACAATTGGCAATGAGGGTCAGGATGTCATCGAGCTGGGCACGCAGCATGTAGATCTCGGGCAATGATTCGAGCGGGGGCATGCTGTCAAGGGCCTGGCGACTCTGCGGGACATAATGCTTGGCATAGAGGCCGTGCTTGAGGGCATTCTTGTTGCCGAGGGGAGCACCAGGATGGGACTTGCGCTTCGAGGGGGTCTTACCGGCACGGGTGTGCTTTGACTCAGCGGAAGGCGCGGGTGTGGGTTTGCGAGGCATGGAATGCGGTGGGTAGTCGACAGTTGACAGTTGACGGTTGGCGGCACGGGCTGATTGGTGATGGAAGCCGCATGGGCGATGGGCGTCACCCCTCCCCGAATGAATCGGCACAACTTAGGGAGGGGAAACAAAGATACGCTGTATCAAAGTGAGTCGCGCCAGCGGGCCAGGAATTCTTCGAGCTCCGGACCTGTCGCAAGGCGGTTCTCGCGCATGTAGGCTGCCAGATCTTGCGGGTGGACACGCACGAGGCGGCCAAGGCGGATGGCCGCGATCTTGCGGGCGTGGATGAGCTGGTAAACGAGTGAACGGCTGACATGGAGGATCTGGGCTACTTCGCGGAGGTTGAGCAGACGTGGTTGCATGTGAGCGTCCCGTGCGTCCCGCAGGCAAAGAGGATGGAGAGGAATGAAGCGAAAGAACTGCGGGACATTGGGAGGATTGTATAGAACGGGTGTTCTAATGTCAAGGGCGGGAGGTGTGCAGGGAGTAGCAGGGTTTACAGAGTTTTTGGGAGGCTGGGGAAGTCAGGCGCCGAGAAGGGGGCAGATGGCTCGTCAGTCAGATGGACGCGACCGCCGAGAGAAGGTCACTTATGGGAGGGCAAGGGGCAAGCTCGACACGGTAATGGGAACCGGCTCCCAGTGCAGCGCAGTCTGCCCGCCGTTTTCCACCATGACACCCAGGTCGTAGGTGCCAGCGGGGATTGTGTAGGCCCCGAGGAAGGCCTCGAATCCCGAGCGATCGTAGAGCCCGTCCGCATGAAAGTGCTCAGAGACGTCCGGGCGAGGAAACTCGAAAGTCCGCAGCTTGATGATCTCTCCGGCGCGCCTGAGGACGATCGAGACCCGACCTCCGGCCGAACTCACGCCGGGCATGGCTGCCCAACCCGTCAGGTACAACTCGTCATCGCGCCGCCCGTCGACATAGCCCTGATAGTCGGCGCTGGGAGTCGGCAGCGAGTTCGAGCAAGAGGGCAGGCTTGACGAGGGGTAGCGCGTTGTGCACGTAATCGTAGGTGCGAAGTTGGTGAGCCTCCCGCAGCGAAACGCCATTAAAGTTGGTGGGATTCTTCAGGCCAGCCACAAGTCGACTCACCGCCATATCGTTCCACCGAGTCCACAGGTCGCGACGCTGCAAGTCTTTGAGCACACCACTGAAGAAGAAGATACTGACGGCGAGCGCAGCGACGGGAAGATACTTGAACGTGCCTACCTTGAGCGCAAGGGTTCGCTGCGCCCAGATGTAGACACAGGTTGAACCCAAGAGAGAGTAGACGGTGTACCTGGGCTGCAAGGCATACGCCGGGCCCAGATAGGATCTGGTGACGGCAATCTCCGCCGCGGATGCGATGATATAGAACGCAACCAAGAACGCGAGATCTTCCGCCCGGTAGCCCGTGCAGACGATGAAAACAAGGGAAGCCAGTACAACAGCACCAGCGGCGACGGCGGGTAGGAAGTTACCCATGAAACTTCCCAAGAAGGCCAGCAAGAAAAGCGCCATGTCCCCGAAATCCACAGACAAAGCCGCGTGAAGCCCCGTCGACGGTGCCGCGCCGTAGTGATAGAAGAAGACCGACAGCAGGATGCCACCAGCCACCAACAAGCCTAAGGATTTTCTCCATGCGTGCTTGATCAGCAGGTAAACGATGCCAATCGGGAGAAGAACCAGGCAACCCGCATACGAGAATATGCCGAGCAAGAACATGCCAGCCGACAAGGCCAGATGGCGGCGGAGAATGCAAAGAATGAAAAGCAGTGAAAACAGCGCACCAAAGTAGCCGTTGGAGCCGGAGAACTGAGACATAATGTCGTAGTGCGTGAAGGAGAACAGGACGTACGGGATCGGCAAGGTCTCCAACAGCGTGAAGCCCGTACTCCATAAGTATGCCAAGAGGGCGCACACAAACAGGAGGTAGGGGAGGACACCAACCACGATCAGCACCCGGAAATTCACAGCGTGCAGCAGGCAATACTGAGCGAGGACGATCAACTTCTCCAGGACCAGGCGATGCCCGTTCCAAGGAAGGAACATGAGCCCGATTGCCTGCCGGAGAGATGCAGCCTCGAGAAACCTGTCGAGGAAGTCGAGCACCAATCCGTAATCGTCAAATACGGGGACATTCAATGCGAACCGAAGAGTGCAGGCGACGTAGAACGCAAACGGCAACAGTAGGGCGACCAATTGCAGGCCATCGGAGTAGCGCCCGAGACGACGCGGAACTGCCGTCCACGCGGCTCGCACGCTGCTGCCCAGATGCTCCATGAACCTCATGGACGCCTGTGGCGCGAGCCATTCGCCGTATTGGGAGATGCCGCTGCCGGGCGGAAGCAGAGGGAAGTCGGTGTGGGATTCATGGGCGCAAGCTGGGCCTTCGTTCGCGCGGGCTACCAACAACAGACATGGCGATAGTCGATTGCCGAGCAGCCGCACGCGCAACTCTCAACGTAACCCGGCTCAAGGCACGACCAGCGTACGAGGTTGCTCGACGATGGCGACGTGACCAGGGTTCTGAACCTCAAGGGCGAGCTGGTAGGTGCCAGCAGGCAAGTCGTACGCCACAACGAAACACTCGAAGCCCGAGTACTTGTAGTCGGCCCCTGGAAAAGCAGCCGCAACGTCCGGCCTGGCAACCGCGAATGTGTCGAGATCGGCGATGCGGTCGCCGCTGCTGAGCAGTACGTGGGCACGTGAGTCGCGGCTATCGAGGCCGGGGATGAAGGCCCAGCCGCTCACGTAGCCTGGGACGGATTCGAAAAGCGTCCGCAACGTACTTGTGCTCGACGGCATTGCGACCAACCAGCGGACCGGATGACGAACGGACACGGCGGCAGCGGCGTATTGATACACACCCAAGCGTTGAGCAGTAGTGAGAATAGCCCCCGCCTGTCGCGGCTGAGGATAGACCAAGAGTTTCGGGTCGTGATACCGCAGGAATGTGTTTATCCCGGCAATCTTGTAGTCCTGTTCGTGCTCAAATCTGCGCCCGCCCCAGTTCACCAGCATGAAAAGACTGAAGTAGGCCACCGACAAGACGAGGCCGAGCACACGCAGCCGGCTACCCAGCTGATTTGCCGGAATATAACTCATCGCCCATACAAAACCTATTGCAACGGAGACTTGTGAGTAGATCGCGTAGCGCCCGGGCACAAAGCCGACTCCCAACTCATCGCCTCCGCGTCCAAGTGCAACCATCACCGAAGTCAGCAGCAGCCAAATGGCAGTCAGGGACAAGAAATCACGCTGACCGTGGGGGTAGACAGCGACGCCGACCAACACAGCGGCAAGGACCGCCCCGGCAATGAGTGCCACATCATAGGGGTATGGCCCTACCCCGAGAAATGCAGCGAATGACTTGACCGCCTGCGCCGGTGCCACGAGCAGGAGGCGCGGCAGCGGCGGCCCGCCCTGGTAGTGATAGAAGTACATCGCTGTGAATACCGTGGTCACGACACCATAGGCCAGCAAATCCCTCCAGCGCCTTCTAAGCGCAAGATAAGCCATGCCAACGGGATACAACAGCAAGCCCCCGGCCAGGGTGTATATCCCCACAATATAAGTCACACATGCTGCCCAGATGCCCGCCTGTACAAGGGCCGCAATGAACAACAAACCCCAAAGAGCGTTCCACACATGTAGCTGTCCGTTCACCGAGTACAAGTTCTCCGAAGCCGCGGGTGCGAGCACGATGAACGACACGGCCAGCAGTCCGGCCCGCCTAAGACCGGCTTTGCGGGCTTCGTAGGCCATAAGCCCAGCGATTCCCACCCGCATGAAATCCCCGGCAAGCAGCATCGTTTTGAAATTCACGGCTCCAAATAGTGCATACTCTAAAAGTGCCTGCAACTTCGTAGTCAGGACTCTGCTCTCGACCTGCTGACGCCAGAGCCAACCGAGCTTCTCTCTCGCCGTGCCTGCCTCCAGGAATGAGTTCATGAAGCGCAGGATCATGTCGTACTCATCGTGCATGGGTACGTTGATCGAATAGCGACACACGAGGAAAGCAAATACCACAAATGGAATGCTGTAGGCGAAAACCCAGAGCAAGCGGTGGATTGACGGCCGAGTTCGGAGTGCCGTTCTCAGGACTTGCATTGTGCTTGCGTTCATAGGGGGGTAGGCGCGGCGTTTAGGCGCCGCTGCGGGAATTGCGTGGTTGGGACTGAGCAGGCCGGGAAGTCACGGAAATCCCCGACTGCTCGCATGCCCGGGTGCCAGCAGCACTTGGGCGGAATCGCCTTGGCGGCGCGCGTAGACATAGAGGCGGAGGTTTGGGTAATCCAGCTGATCAACCGGCCGGAGACATGACGCGTCCACCTCTTCCGCGAATATGTAGTAGTTGACGTCCAAATTCGCCAGGACGGGAGAGCACGGAGCGACACTGACACGAAATAGGTCGCCCTGAACGAGTTCAAAGACCGGTTGGTCGCTCAACGACGTCGCGAACACCGAGTAGCCATACCGGTTGTAGACGTCCTCGTACTGTCCCGTTGGGTCAAACTGTCGCCAAAACGCAAGGTTGGGGTATACGTAGAGCCCGTTCAATACCCTTAAACCGTTGGCTGCCAAGTAGTTCGCAAATTCGTTGCGATCATAAACCACCCAAACGGAGTGTCCACCATCCTGATTGTTGATCCGGCGGAGCTCAGCCGAGAGGTCGGTGCCAAGAACGGGTGAAAGCCCTCTGTACAGAGGATTCACGCCGAGGCTCGAGAACAAGGTGAACAGGACAAGAAGAATGGCAAATTCGCGCCTCCTCTTCATCAACAAGAGCCACAGCAGCAGAGCGCCGACGATGGCAATAAGTATGACGGCCAGCTGGGTCGGCGCGAAACCGGCCGGGCCCGACATCACAAGGCCCCCGAGGTCGAGCAACAGCAAGAAGCAGACGACGGAGTAGATGGAAGCAAGTATCTTGAACCTAGGAGACAGAGGCGCCCCGGGCCCATACATGTAGTAATAGATCAGCAGCCCGTTCATCAGGCCCATAACGATCCAAGTTCGAGCGGGCGGGGTGTACTGGAACAGCTGCGCGAGCCCAGGCGGCAGGCCAACGGTCATCCACAACAGGCAAACGACATAGAAGCCGATTGTGACGGAGGCGATGGGATCTGCGTGCCTGTGCAGTACCAAGGACCGCACCAGCCGCAGGAGGAACACGGGAAGCAGGAATAGCGAGAACATGAAGAACGACGCTGCGTCGGACTGATTCCTGCCGAGGAGAGGCGGCGGTGTTCCGTGAAGAAGCTGCACGTTGAAGAAGCCAGCCACCAGTCTGGCGGGCGCGATAACGTACTGGCTTGGAATGATGATCCTTTGCCCTGGATACACCGTGTGCCTGAGGGCCGTGACCACGGTGGCAAAGCTTACATACAAAGCCAGGAGAACGAGCACGATGATCATGCCCGCTGCTAGCAATCCGAAAGCGATTTTGCGAACGTTCTGGCGGCTCAGGTAGGCGCGGTTGGAAACCAGGAAGGCGAGACCGAGCACCATGAGGAACAGCGCCACCGGTATCTGGCCAGGTGGATACAGGACTAGCGCGAAACAGAGACAAAAGTATGCCAGGAGCAGGCTCTCCAATGCTGCTGCTCGAAGATTGCTTTCCCGAACCAGTTGAGCGAAGCAGGCAAACGTCAGCAGAGCGTAGGAAGTGACGTCAACGAAGCTGGCCGGGGACGTATACCACCATTGATAATACGGGGAATAGAGAAAGGCAATAGCGCCGAGCGCCGACACCACAACATCTTTCCTGGTGATCTTCAACAATAAGATGTAGCTGATGAGCAGCAGGCTTGCAGAGCGCAGCCACCAGCTCAGGGCAAAGGCGTATTCGAACGGCAACGCGAAGAACGGCCACAGCCAAGGTTTGAATATCATCGCCCAATTGGCTGCCGGTACATTCGCGGTGGTGAGATTTTGCCCCGCGGCATAGAGTGTGTTGCCTGGCGCAAAACCAATTTGGGATTCCGAAATCGTCAACGGAGTCCAACCCATCCACTCGTCGGCTCGGATGCTCCTGGGTTCTCCTAGAACAAGGCTGGGGTCCGTCACGTCGTACCCAAATACAAGAATGTGGAACATGCCTATGGAGGACCCGTTCAGGCGGAACGCAGTCAGAAGAATGGCAGCCGCGAGGACGCATAAGGGGAACAGTCCGACCCGCAGGTACTGCTTCATCGGGATGCCATCTCACCCGTTGCCGCAGACCCCTGATTAGCCGAGCCCACAATGTGCCTGCAGGGGACAGCGCGGGGCCGGGACTCTGCCAGCAACCACATCGTGCGCCACTCTCTCAGGGATTGGGCCTGTCCAGCGCACGGTGGGCACGTCTCAGCGCCAAACTGAGAAGTGAAATGCGTCCTCGGGCTGATAGTACGCGGTCCTATCCTTGGAAACTATCTGAATGCAGATCGTATGGGTGCCGGTCCCTATCTCTGTGAGGGATATATCAACTGTGAAACCCAATTCCCTGTATTGAGGGGCGTCCAGAGCCAAGGCGACGTCATCGCGCCACAGGCCGTAGTGGGTCACGTAGGGCGTCCCGTCGACGAGCAATATGACGCCGCCCGCAGCATCCCGCGCATCGCCGTCGATTGCCCAGCCCTGGATGTGCAATGAGGCACTCGGCCCTTCGATCCTAGGTGGCACGCCGCCCATGAGGGTCTTCCCGTTGATCGTATCGATCCAGTATGGCGTGACGGTACTTTTTCTCTTGAGCTGGCCGACTGGGTTGAAATGTTCACCGTACAGCTGCCTGACGAGCACATTCTCCTGTCTGAGCCGCTGCAGTTCGCCGGCGCAGCGCCTGGTCGAGGGATTGCAGCAGCAATACATTCGCGAACTGCCGCGGCGGGTCATCGATGCTATTCAGATTGAACTCGGGCTTCGTGGCAGCCCCCTCGAGGGCCACCGTCCCATCAGAGAATATGGAGAGCGCCAAAGGCGGCGGCAGGCTGTAGACGGCTTGAGCACCGCGATCGTTGAAAGACAAGTCCAGAAAGTGCTCCGGCTCCTCAAAGGCCACAAACTTATACGGATACGGTTGACTGCTCAGTTCCCCCTGGACGCCAGACAGGTCGCTCCACGCGAGGTCGTTCTGGGCCACCCACGTCGGATCCTGGCCTTGCCGATGCCAAAAACACCGAAACTCATGCTCCATGGCGAGATATTTCTGGCTCATGGTCGAGACCAGAGATGCGACCTCCTGGAGATTGCTTTTGCCCAGGACCGTAATGTACCGCAAGCGAGGTGCAGTGGGTTTGGTTTTGAAAATCGCCACTAACCGGTTCAGATTGTCGAAGAATCTCTCAAATTTGGCGCCTTTGCGCATGACGTTGAAAGTCTCCGGCACCAAAAAATCCAGAGAGATGTTGATATAGGACAGATTAGTCTGGCTGAGTTCCATCGAAGAAGTCGTCGGAAAGCGGTTTCGCAAGGTTGGTTGTGAAGTAGACCCTCCTGTTATGCCCGCCGGGTATCATTTTGAGCAGGTCAAGGAAGTGAGGGTGAATGGTGGGCTCAAAGATACAGGATAGCCTGAAAGCACCCTGGTCCTTCACGAGCGGCAGCAAAGAAAGCGCCTTTTCGAAATTCTCCCGGCTCATGAAGACATTGCCATGGATGTTTGAAAAGTCATTCAGGCAGTATGGACATCGCAAGTTGCAGTTACCTGTGATATCGACAGAAATCCGGGTGTATCTATCGGGGATAATCATAATAAGAACTCGTGTTGGCCGTCCGGCGGGGACGCCAGGCTGCAGGCTGAGTGCCTCATCTGCCGGGACTCGCGATCACGAAGAGGCCGTCGGCGTATTCAGCAACGCTTCCAAGTTCCCGCAGGGCAGGATGATTTCGCAGCACATTGGCATTGCTGATAAATAGATCCCAATGGATGGCGCTGAAGTCCAAGGCGTCGTCACCGACAATAACATGGTCGGTCAGATTATCATAGAGGTACTGCCGGGGGCAAAGGCGCGACACTTCGCTGGTGAATGCCCCATCGGCATAGCGGTTACCGTATAGAAGCGCATAACATCGGGAATAGTGAGCGTAAGCGGTGTGGAACGTCCACACCGTGACCAGTTCTCCAACGTCTTTCCCTGTGATGCCGGCATAGCGCTGCGTGGCCTGCGCAACTTCCCGCTCCTGCGACGCAATGGTTCCGGCGAGAGCGGTCTGCCGCGTCAATCGACTGAATGGAGCAGTACACCAGGCCGCCAAGCGTGACAAGAACAAGCAGCGCTCCAAGTGCATGCTGCAACACATGATCGTATTCCAGGAGTTGCAGCTCAACGATGAAGAGCACCGGCAAAGTGGCAGCTATGGGCAGCACGTAGCGAGGGCCAGGGAGAGCCAGGACCATGCCCACTTCAACGAGTACCTGGAGCACCAAGGCAGTTCCCAGCGCCCACAACTCAGGATTATGCGGCAGGCGCTTCCGCCATCGAATGATCGCATAGATGAAAGTCGAGGCCGCGAGGAGCACGCACCCGAACAACAGCGGAAATTGGCTGACCATCGTCGCACTGTTGTCAAGAAGTACCGCGGAACCTGCCCGCCCCCGCGCTCCAAGGCCGCGTGCAAGCTGACCGGCAATCAATTGCACGAACCATGCCGCGAAGTATGACAATCGTCTCACCGCGGGGAGTGTTCCGAGGAAGAAACCGGTGATACTTCCCCCCGCAATTGCCGCCATTGCCACCAGGAGTTTGAGCACCGGCAGCCGGCGAATGCGGAAGGAGACAGCAACGAAAGTTGCAAAGCCGATAACCCAAGGTAGAAAGTTGATCATTACTGCCGTGAGCACGCCAGTACCGATGCCCAGGAGAAACAGCATTGGTAAGGACGTCGCGCTTGAGCGCCTGGAAACCCAGACCAACAGCACCAGGAACCCGGCGCCAAGCGGGTAATTAAAGGCTGTGTGCGACCACACGGCCAATGTGCTGAATGCGTACGGGTGGATTGCATAGAACAACAGTGCAAGCGCTGCGGCAGCCAATACGTCTCGCGGCCGGGGCGAAGAGACACGGCCAAGGGCAAGTAGGAAAAGGCATATGGCGCAGCCGATACTCAGGGCCGTGAGAAGGCCATGGGCCACGCCCAGAAACGAGTCGGGGTTCTCAAGGTTCTTGTCGACGAACTGGGTTTTGTGTGCGGAGAACTGGTACGCAATTGCGAGGATGCCGGTTCCCAGCATTTCAACGGGAGTGCCGGGATGATCGGTATAGTAGTAGGGAAGACCTTTAAGCCCAGCCAGAGAATTCAGAAAGTAGTTGTATTCTGGGTCCTTATTCGCGAATGGGGGAAGGTTGGGCACAAGCGTGGCAGCAAGCGCCCGATACCCAAGAACAACAAACACAATGATGGCAATGCCAACGAGCTGAGAAGTCCGGGCGTTGCCCGAGTTCGCGCCGTTTCCATGCAAAGCAAAGTCGCGGTTCCCTCGCAGCTCAAGCCCAAAGGCCTCCGGGCCATCTGGAACGGAATGGGGCTGGCGGCGCATGCTTGGGGTCATCGCGGTGGCGACCCCTCTGAGTCGGGCTTCAACCAGAGGGCAACATAAAGATCGGCGACCAGCATCACCATCAGGGCAGGCAAGGTGCTGCGCAGCAAGAGGCTCTCCGGCTTCAAGCTCAATGGAAACAGGGTCGATGAGTAGGCAAGACAGAAGACGAGACTTGCGATACCCAAAGCGATTAGATGGTCTTGCTGCGTATCTCGCCTACTTAGATCCACCAACAACAGTCCCACCGGACCGGCCAGTATGGCCAGCGTGTAATCGTAACTCACAACCGGAATCACCAAAGCCGTGACCGCACAGGCCACCAGCAGTTCAGCATTGATTCCCGTGCGGTGGTCTCGCCACGCCCTCAGCACGATCAGCGCCAGGCAGATGGCCACGATTTCAGCCAATGCCACCTCCAAGATCATGGCGTAGGCTTCCGGCCACGACGCACCACCGGCGGACACTGTCTTCGCAGCCAGGCTGACGAATGCATGAACGGAATGATTGCCCACGGGCATGACCTGCATTCGCGCACTGGCTGCGCTCAAAGCATCTACAAAATCCAAGAAGAACGCGCGGGCCAAGCACGAAGAATAGCCCAAAGTTGGCGAGACCCAAATACGAGAATCGCGCCAGGTTGCGCTTCCAGTCCCCCCAATCGTGGACGAACAGCACAATAAAGACCAGCGGATATAACTTGAGCTGCACCGAGAGGCTGAACAGCACGTATGCCCATATTTCCTTGCCCTTGCCGGAGTGAAATATCCAGATCGCAGCGTATACCAGACAGGCTACGATCACATTGAACTGTCCGCGTTCAAGTTCGAACTGGAAGCCGTAGGAAATCAATCCGGTCGCGAAGACGAGCATCAACTGCGGTGTAGCCCGCGTTGCCCGACCTGATTTCAGCGGAAAGAACCAGGTTGCCACGACATAGCAGATGAGCGAAATTAACGAGAACAGCACGTACCTAGCGTGGGGCTGTAGCACCAGTAGAGGCCGTAAGAGCAAATAGGTGAGCGGGGGGTACTTGGCAGTCCGGATGTACGGCGTTCCCCCAGGCACCAACGATGCTTGAACGAACGCCATGATTTCTTTCAGGTCCGACCCTATCGGGGCAAGAGCGGGCACGGACGCAGGCAAGTGCATCGTTTCGCCCAACAGAAACACCGGCAGAACAAAGAACAGCAGGTACGAGAGCAGGAAGCCAGATATGCACCAGGTCAGGGCAGACCAACTCCGAAGGCGATCGGCGAGGCTACGGGCGCTGGAGCTGAACATCAATCTCGATCGCTGCTTGCAAGGCACAACGGGGCGCCGTGTGTTCGGTCAGAGGGACGCGCAATTGGCATTTGGGCGCAGGGCGAGACACTGTGTCCGGCGGTTTGATCTGAAAGACAATCTGAGTGAGCGTCCGACCGCCGAGCGAAGCGCCTGCCATTCCTCAGTCGAGGTGGCCGAGCCATGTGTTGCGAAACATCCGTAGTTCTTCGCTCCCGTAGAAGTGTCGAGCGTATTTTGAGCTGTACATTGCCTCTACATACTGCAGGGGAAGTGGTTCCGCTCTTAGAGCGCGGTAGAGATCGGCATACTCTTTCTCTTCCCCGATGTTGACGTTCTGCAAAGCAAAACTGCGAAGTCCCAAGAATTCACCCATTGCCATCGCCGCGCAACGATTCAAGTCCTCGAGGCGAATCACCAACAGCGGTGTGCGCGGCCGCTCCCGATAGATCTTGTAGCCAGCCGCATGAGGGAAAGGCGTCCCGTAGACATCGATGCCAAAGACGGCATTGAGCTCATTATCGAACCACTCCAGCGGTCCTTTGTGCAGGGAATTCTTTTCCAGAAACATCCTCTGGAGGTACTTTGCATCCAACTCCCCCCGCCGATGCATTTGTTTCCAGTCGGGAATAAACTCCTCCAGACTCTGAAAGAAGGTTGCGATGTTCCTAGCGATCGGTTCCCGCACCAGACTGATAAGCCTCCAAGCCTGATCGGGGCGCTGGTCCACTACTTGGCGCATTTCGAGCCCGTTCCTGATTGCGCCCAACGTCTTCTCTGGATCAGGGTAGTCGGGCGCCAGAATTCTCACGGCATCCTCGTAAGCGAGATTCATGAGGTGTACTCGATGAATGGGCACATCTGCCTCAAGATCTGCGTAGGCCTTCCGAAGGGAAACTTCAACGGTCATTGACCCGACCTTGCCCATCTGATAGACAATTATCGGATCCCGGTTGAGCTGTCCGGGCCCCTGGCGGTTCGCCCGGACCTCGGGCCGCGTCCAGTCCAAGGTGAACCGGTCGCGCTCTTCCGGCAGGTAGAACGTCCGGGCACACTTTGAGTTGTACATACTCTCGACATAGTGCATGGGCAGGGGCTTGCGCTTGAAGGCCTCCATGAGCGGCGCATACTCCTGCCCGCTGCTCCGATTGGCGTCGCGAAGAGAGAAATCTTCGATGCCCAGGAACTCGCGCATGGCGCGGGCCGCACAATAGTTCAGGTCTTCCAGACGAAGTACCAAGACGGGCGTTCTCGATGAGGCTGTCGTAGATCTTGTAGCCGGCGTGGACCGGAAAGGACTCCGCAAACACGTCGACGCCAGAGACCGGTTTGAGCTGCTCATCAAACCAACGCACGGGCTCCGTATGGATGGTCTGCACCTTAAGGAACGCCTGTTGCAGTTGCTCAATGAAGCCGGGATCGGCGGGGTCGCCCTGACGCCAATCCGGGACATGCTCGTCCAGTACCTGGAAGAAGGTGCCAATATTCCTGGCGACAGGATCCCGGACGAGAGTAACAATCTTCCACTTGCGCTCAGGGTCACGGTCGAGGCGCTGCCTCAGTTCGCGGCCCGCGTTGATTGCCGCGAGGGTGGGAGCCGGATTCGGGCGCTCCTTGCGGATAATGGCCTCCGCCCGGTCGAAACCGGTCAGAATGTGGCTGAAGTGCACATCGACCGGAAGATGCAAGCGTTCGAATGCGCTGATCAACGACTTCTGAACCGTCTTTGATCCGACCTTGCCCATGGTGAAGACGATCACGGAGTAATCGGGCACATGCGAGGCGATGGGGGCAGCGGGCTCTGCCGGGCTGACGGCCCACGCGCCGAGACGAGAGCGTGCTTTGGTAGAAGGCGCGCAAATCCTCTGCACTTTGCCGCCAGGTCAAGCGACGCTCAGCAAAAAGGCGGCCTGCGGCGCCGATCCGTTCTGACAGCGCCCCATCATTGAAAAGGGTCTCCAGCTTCTGGGCAATCTCGAGGGCGTTGCCGTCACGGAGCAGGATGCATTGCTCACCATCTTTCAGGAAACGGCCGATATTTGTGGCGGGCAACATGACCGGCTTTCCGGTGGCAAGGAACTCCGGCAGCTTGGCGGGAAACCGATATGCATTGAAGGCATCGGCTTTGCCGGGCTGCACGAGGACGTCGGCGAGCGACAGGATCGACGGCAAATCCTGCCGCGGGACGTGGCCCAAGTTGATGCAGTGGGCCTGCAGGTCGTCTGATACCGGCTCGAGCTTTGCCGCTGAATCAATCAGCGGCACATAATCGGTCCCGGTACGGACCAGCCGGGTCTTGATCCCGTGGCGATTCAGGAGCGCCACGGCAAGATACAGGCTGAAGACCTCAGCGCGGTTGGCCGAGTGCAGATTGCCTGTATATACGATGACGCGCTCGTGGTCGCCAATCTTGAGTCGGGCGCGCAGGTTCGCGTCTACGCCCCTGCTCCATTCCATGGATTCCTCGTAGCCTGCCCAAATGACTCTTGCGGGCCGATCACCAGGACAAAACTCGAGCAAGGTATCCATAATGACCGAGGTGCCTGCGGCCCCCTCCAGGAATTCCTTGTAGCGCAGGGGATGCGAAAGGTGCGGTGGGATCAGCGTCATCGAGTTGCGAGGCCGGCAGCTTTTGCAGCGCCGCGAATGGCATCCCTGTGGCGGCCGCGACCAGGGCCTCCTCGTTGTCCTCCAAGTGCACCACGTACGGGCAATTGTAGAGGTGGGCCAACTGCTCCGTCATGGTCCGGACGGTTTCACGCGGCGTCCAAGCATGAATGAGATCAAAGCCGTGGCTGCCGCGTGCGGCAGCGCGCCGCCACGATGTCCGTGACGGCGAAGAGCGGCGTACCCAGCGCCTCGACCGCCTCCTTTTGATCCGGAACACAGACCGTGCACTCCAGACCCAGCCGCGTGAGGTGATTGGCCAGGTTGAATATGTGGATGCCGCTATTGCTATCGAGGTGGTGATAGTTAACGAAGAGGACCTTCACGCCCCCGCCTGTGGCCTCAGCGCGTAGTCTGCGGTCTCCAATGAGAAGTGCGGATTGAAGAACGGATCCCCGCGCGCAATCACTGCACCCCAGGTGTCAAGCAACAAGGCGCGATCCAGGTAGTCGTAGAAGCGGCCGCGGGTTGTGCTTTCGCGGTGCAGGACGACTGCGTACGGAACAAACAGGATGCTCTTTCCGCTGGCCCGAATGCGGAGGCAGAGATCCACATCCTGATAGTGCGTGCCATAGTACTCGACGAAGCCGCCGTAGCGCAGGTAGTCCTGCCGCCTGATCATCATGCAGGCGGCGGTGACGGCTGAGACTTCACGGGGGCTGCTCAACGAGCCCGCGTAGCCGTCTGAGTCAGATGGAAAATGACGCATGACGTGATCGGCGGTACCGCGGATGCCCAAGACGACCCCCGCGTGCTGGACCGTGCGATCCGGGTAGACGAGCATGGGGCCGACAACAGCAACGTCCTTGTGCTCCAGGAAGGAGAGCATGACCTCGATCCAATCCGGGGTGAGGACTTCCGTATCGTTGTTCATGAAGACAATGAATTCCCCACGCGAGCTCTGGGCGCCGAGGTTGTTGGCCCTGGAAAAGTTGAATTGTTCCGTATAGGGAACAACCGTGACGGGGTAGTTCTTCATAATCCCCAGCGCGGCCTGGTCGGAGGAACTTGTTGTCTACAAGCACGACTTCGAAGCTGGGGTAGGTTGTCCGTTCAAAGATCGAGGTCAGGCACCGCTCCAGATCGGCGGGCGAGTCCCTGGTGGGGATAATGATGCTGACCAGCGGGTGGTCCCCGCGAGGTTTGGGCTGCAGCTTGACTCGATGGCGGTGTTCCGGATGGCTCACAGCAAGGGCGGGGATGCCGAGGCGGGCAAGCTGCGCATTTACCGCCCTCGCTTGCAGGATCTCAATCTGGCTACCCTTGGAGTTCGGGGTCCAGGGCGATGCTTCCAGGCGCTTTTCTCCAATGGTACAGCACCGATGGGAGGTGCTTGACCTTCGCCGTCCGCTCAGACAGGCGCAACATAAACTCGTAGTCCTGCACACCGTCGAACATCGGGTCGAAGCCGCCGAGTTCCTCGAATAACGTGCGCCGGACGACGAGCAGATGGCCCACGTACATGACGGAGCGCAGGTACTCGGGGGACCAGTCCGGCTTGTAGAATGGCTCATCCACGCGTCCCTGGGGATCGATCTTGTCCTGATCCGAATACAGGACATCCAAGGCCGGTTCTGCGTTGAGCGCCCTCGCAACTTCAAACAGCGCGTTGGCAGTCAATTCATCGTCGTGGTCCAGGAATGCTACAAACTCGCCCGATGCAAGCCTGGCTGCCCGATTGGTGGCTTCAGAGATCCCACCATTGCTGCCTGAGGTCGAGGACCGTATCTTCGGGTTGGAGTTCAGCAGCTTGGCCAGCGCCCGGCGTGTCGCGGGGGCGGAGCCATCGTCGTGTATGCAGATTTCAAAGCGCGGATATGTCTGCTTTTCAACCGACCGGATCGCGGCATCGAGGAACTCAGGCGGCGTGTTGTAGGCAGGGATCAAGACCGATATCAGTGGTTTGTACTGGAGTTCGTCGGAGGCGCGTCGCTGCGCGTCCTCGTCCAGATCGGTTTCCACGGCGGTGCCCGCGGGCGCGGCCCGGCCCCGGTCGGCACGTGCCCGGACCTTTTGCACAACCAACCCGGGCCCACCTTGTCTCCAAGCCGAGTATGCCTTTCGCACGGGCGCGAACAGGCCCGGCTTCGGGAAGAAAAACCCACGAAGCGCGTGCATGACCCAACTGTAGACTTTCCGGCGCCCGGTGCCGTTAGGGAGCCAGCTTTCCACGATGGCCCGGTAGCGGCCCAGCAGCCGGACCAGCAGGGCGTCCTCAAGCTCATGGAACTGTGAGGCAACTCCACGCAACTCTGTCTCAAGGGCTGATAGACGTGCATTTCGATCCTCGAGATCGCGTTGCGTGCCCGACAGGAGTCCTTCCTTCTTCTCCAACTCACCCAGCGCGGCCTTGCGTTCGCCGTCCTGCTTCTGCAGCTCCTGCAATGTGGAGGAGAGTTGCGCCTGTGTGCTCTGAAGTTGCTGCTTAGCAGCGGCGATCTGCGTCTCCTTCGCACTGAGCTCGCCCTGGAGCCCGGCAATCTGCGCCTTGCCCGCAGTCAGCTCGCCCTGGAGCGCCGCGATTTGTGCTTCCCTGTCATTGACCACGCCCTGCACAGCGATGACTTCCCGGTGTGTGCTCTCAAGCTGCTGCCGCGTATCGGCAATTTGCGCTGCCTGATCGTTGACCGCGTGCTCCAGATTCTGGATGGCGCCGTCCCTGCTGGCGACCTCGGCCTCGACTGCGGCGATCTTCTGCTCCCGAAGACGGACATCGGACCGCAGATTCTCGACATCCTGCCGGCGCTCGATGGTTTCCATCTCCAAGGAAACCCGCCGACCAAGTTCATAGAAGAAAGCGCGGAGCCGTCGAGTTTCCTCTTCCGAGGCACGCATCCATGGCAGAAGGCCGGGTGGCACTTGCCCGCCGACGGCGACCAATCCGAGCCCATAGGCGTGGTCAAACTCGAAGTGAGGATATTGGGTTTTCAACCGCTCCCAAAGGCGCCAGACCCCAAAGTCCTTCTCGCGTACATTGGTGTCGTGCAGCAAGACCACGCCGCGGCTGCTCATCTTCGGAAGCCAATTTTGGAAGTCGTGGCTTACCGCCTCGTAGGTGTGATATCCATCGATGTGCAGCAGATCAATGGTGCCATCCTCGAAATGGGACAACGCCTGATCAAACGTACTTGGTATGAGCGTGGAGAAGGCACCGTACATCGGATCATGGTAGGAGCGCAGGTCGTTGAGGACTTCGGGTCCGTAGGCGCCGGTCTGGTCGTCCCCCTGCCAGGTGTCAACGGCATAGCAGCGCGCATTGAGATTCAGAGCGTCAACGGCCTGGCAAAACGCGCGAGTAGGAGACCCCATAGAATGTCCCCAGCTCAACCAGCTGCTTGGGTCGGATCACGTCGACCAAATACATGGCGAACGGGACGTGCTCCATCCAGGCGGAGGAGAGCTTCCGTCGCGGTTGGCTAAGGCAGATGGGATGGCTTAGAGGATTGATGCTCATCAACGTGAGGCGATTTTATCATGCAGGTCTTCGGGCATTCTGCCGGGTTCGATCCGGCATGCCATCGTGCTCGGTGGGTCCTGTCGGTCGCCGCGCCGCGACGGACCAGGCGCGCCTTGCAGCTGGCACCTGATTCTGGGCCGACGCGGCATGTCCCCTTAACACACAGGCAGACCCGGCGACGTCCGAGGTCTGCCTGTTTGATCGGGAATTGATGCCTGCTCTACGGCCTGCTCATCAGGATGCTGTTCGCCATGTTGATCGAGTTGTACCACGGGAAACCAGTACTCAGAGACGAGCTGATTTGCCGGGTAGCCCATCATCTCGTTGAAGCTGTCCTCCGGCACGGTGAACACCCGCTCGCTGGTGAATACCGGGATGTCACTCACCACGTGCACCGGCCCGCCGACCATCCCGATCCAACGGGGGGTTACCCGGTCTCCCGGCGGCACCGTGAACGGACTGTTGAGCTGCTCGGCTCCGTCGATGTAGATGTGCACATGGGCGTCGGTGCTCCCGCTCGGGTTGCCCACCAGCACCCACGTACGCATATTATCCCCGCCCACCACGGGGTAGCCGTGGTCATAGTACGGGAACCAGTACTCGGTGGTGAACTGATTCGCCGGATAGCCCATGATCTCGTTGAAGCTGTTGCTGCTCCCCGACAGCGTCCACTGGCTGGTCACGATAGCTCCGCCGCTCGTCTTCACCACCCGCACCGGCCCGTCCAGCGTGCTGGCGTAGGACTGCGTAATCGTCCCGTTGGCCGGGATCACGTACTGGCCCTCGTGCGTCGCACCAATGTAGATATCCACGGTCGCCGTCTGGCCCGAGTCCGTGTTTCCCACCTTGATGCTCGTGTCCATGTTGATGGAGTTGTACCAGGGGAACCAATATTCGTCGGTGATCTGATCCGCGGGGTAGCCCATCATCTCGCTGAAGCTGTCGTCCGGCACGGTAAACTCGCGCTCGCTGGCAAACACCGGGATATCACTCGAGACGTGCACCGGACCACCCACGATCCCGATCCAGCGTGGCGTCACCCGGCTTCCCGGGGTGATAGTGAACGGACTGCCCGTCTGCAGCGCACCCCCGATGTAGATATTCACATGGGCGTCGGTGCTGTCACTCGGGTTGCCCACCAGGATCCAGGTGCGCACGTTGTCCAGCGCCACACTCGGGTAGCCATGATCGTAGAAGGGAAACCAGTAGTCCGTGGTGAACTGATCGACGGGATAGCCCATAAGCTCGTTGTAGCTGTTGCCCGGGCCTGAGAGCACCAACTGACTGGTAAAGATGGGAAGACCATTTTCCTCCTTCACCTCGACAGGTCCATCCAGCAGAGAAGCGTAGGACCGGCTATCCGTGTCGTCGCTGGCAATGTTGTAGGAGCCCTCGAGCGTGGCAGCAATGGTCACATCCACCATGCCCGGCCCCAGCTCATACGCGCCGATGTCGCAGTGGGGCCCTTGGGGGCGACCAACGCCGCGTTGATCCTCGCCGTAGACCGGCGCGTCGTGGCAGGCGCTGTCATCGCCGGCATCCATGGCAGGACTGCCCGGGAGCAGCGCCATGGTGGGAGCTAGGCCGCCGTTCTCGGCAAGGGACCCAAGCTTGGGGTCATCTGACAGCGCAGGCGTGCCACACCGATGGCCGGACGCGCCGTTGGTTTCGATAAGATTGTTGACATTGGTATCAATCGAGTCGCCGGAAACGTTATAGCAATCGGGTACGTTGAGGCTGTTGGCCAGGATTGTGTTTGTAAGGTTCAGCGCGCTGGAAGTCGAGATTGCCGCTCCGCCCACGTGGGCACTGTTGTTGGAGAACGTACTGCTCAGGACTGTCAGCGTCCCTTGATTAAGTATGCCGCCTGCCGCTCCGCTCCCGTCCGTAGCCGAGTTGTAAGCGATTGTGGAATTGACGACGCTGACGGCGCCGGTGCTCGAGATGGCCCCTCCGCCGAGCGCCGCGCTGTTGTCATGCAAGGTGCTGCTTGTGATCGTTATCTCCGCCGGGTCAAGGCCCCGGATGGCCCCGCCGAAACCGGCATCCTCATTGTTGAGCAGAAAAGTGCTGTTGTTGACGGTCAGCGTACCGCCGTCGACGACGACGGCGCCGCCCCCGGAGTCCGGGCCGGAAGTTACAGCATGGTGGTAGCCGTGCTCAAGCGTGAGCTGCTCGAGTGTCAGACTCCCCGTGCTCTCCACATACAGAATTCGATGCGCATCGCCTGCATCAAGAACAATGTCCTGCCCGCCCCCATCGATGGTGAGCGGCGCATCCACATGAGGCAGTAGCGTGGCAAGGTTTATCGTCCCACTCACCGCGAAGTTGATCCTGTCGGAAGGACCTGCGGCATTCATGGCTTCGCGCAAGGAGCAGTCGCTGTCACAGTTGCCATCGTTGGTGTCTGCGGTCTTGGTCACCGTCAACGTAATGCGCTCGTAGGCGCCCAAGTCGCAGGCGGATCCCTGCGGGCGCGACACGCCGCGCGCATCCTCAGAAGCGCAGGTCGAGTTGCTGCCGCCGGTGTCAATGGCGGTGCTGCCGAAGCCGAGAGCCATGGTCTCGGGCCAGCCCCCATTGGCGAACAGGGGCTCCAGGAGCGGATCGGAATCCAGCACATTCGTGCAAGTCGCGCCGCCGGGACAGCCCCCATCCACAATGCTGTCAGTGATCGTGACGGTCCCGGCGTAGTCCGATATGCAATCGTGTCGCCGTTGTCCCAAAGGATGCTGTCATTGATCGCCGGATCGCTGAGTCGTCCTCGTCCATGGCCCCCCCATCGGCGCCCGCGGAGTTGTGGTCGAAGGTGGACGTTGACCATTATCGCATCGAACGCGGTGTCTTGCATGGCACCGCCGTGCAAGCCCGCCGAATTGTCGTAGAAGGTCACGTTGGTCAGTGTTCCAGCCCCAAACTGTTCGCCATGGCGCCGCCGGAGCTGACCGGCGTAGTTGCCGGCCTGAATGTCACATTGGAGAATGTCCAGAGCTCGAGGTGAAGTCCGCGTGGACATGCCGCCCTCCGAAAAGTGCCGGTGTTGTCCTGGAACGTGACGTCGCGTCACCGACAGCGGCTCAACCGTCACGCCGTACTCGAGGTTGTACATGCCGCCCCCTTCGCCGACGGCATAGTTGTCGACGAAAATCAGGTTGGCCAGGGTCGGGGTGCTCAGGTAGTTGTACATGCCGCCGCCGTAGGCGTCGGTCGCATGTGCCATCTGCATAGCCGGCCGTGATGGTGAAGCCATCCAGCCTGGCCGTGCTGTCGGCCCCGCCGCCCTGGATCCACATGACACGAGTTGTCGAACCGGTTCGGTGACACGTTGATGTCGCCGCTCAAGATGGTAACGTTTGCGACCGGGTCACGCTGGCTGAGGGCGGTCTCGCCACCCGCAAAGCCGCCGTAGACCTCCACGCCGCTGATCAGCGTGAAGCTTAGGCTTCGATCGTTCGGGCTGGCAATGTCGGGCTTGTAAGTGCCGGCCTTCACCCAAATCTGGTCTCCCGAACTGGCTGCGGTCAGGGCATCCTGAAGTTCACAGGCGGTGGCACCCCAGTCGCTGCAGTCTCCGGTGCCGCCGGGTTCGACATGCAGGACGGACGCAGCAGCGGCAGGAGCCGGATTGCCCAGGGCCGCAAACGCGAGTGCCAATAGCGAGAGCATCCTGATGACATGCAGAATCCCGCTCGATCGATGAAGCCCGTTCATGTGCACCTCCTCCTGCAACTTAAACGCGAACGGCATATGCCAGCCGTGATTTATGCCGGTTGATGCCGTTACCCTTCTGTGCATGGATCATTGTGGACGCGGCCAGGGCGCCGCTTGGAAGGAAAATATCAAAGTATGCCCTTAACGCAGGATTAATTCCCGGAATTTTACCCAATTTGGCGGAGAGGTCAAGGCCCGAAGTGGTTCCGACCTCCGACCATGGCCCGCCCGGCACCGGGAAATCTCACATGAGATGGGTGGAATGACCCCGACTAACACAGACGCAGCCCGGACAGTGATCCGGGCTGCGTGTCTATCGGCGTGCTCTGCTGCCTGTGTTACGGCCGGCTCATCAAGATGCTGTTCGCCATGTTGATCGAGTTCGTACCACGGGAACCAGTATTCAGAGACGAGCTGGTTTGCCGGGTAGCCCATCATCTCGTTGAAGCTGTCATTAGGCACGGTGAACACCCGCTCGCTGGTGAACACCGGGATGTCGCTGACCACATGCACCGGCCCGCCAACTGTACCGATCCACCTCGGCGTCACCCGACTGCCGGCAGGTATGCTGAACGGACTGCCCAGCTGCTCCACACCGTCTATATAGATGTGCACGTGGGCTGTGCTACTGGAGTCTCGGGTTGCCGACCAGCACCCACGTTCGCATGTTGTCCGTCCCGGGGTAGCCGTGGTCGTAGAAGGGGAACCAGTACTCGGTGGTGAACTGGTCGAATGGCGAGCCCATCACCTCGTTGAAGCTGTTGTTCGTCCCAGACAGCGTCCACTGGCTGGCCACGATGGCGCCGCCACTTACCCGCACCACCCGCACCGGACCGTCCAGCGTGCCGGAGTAGCTGTACGTATTCGTTGCGTTGGCCGGGATCTCGTCCGACTGTCCCTTCCTGCGTGCTGCCGATGTAGATATCCACGGACGCCGACTGGCCCGAGTCCGTGTTGGCCGACCTTGATGCTGGTGTCCATGTTGATCGAGTCGTACCACGGGAACCAGTATTCGTCGGTGAGCTGGTTCGCCCGGGTAGCCCATCGTCTCGCTGAAGCTGTTGTCCGGCACCGTGAACTGGCGCTCGCTGGCAAACACCGGGATATCGCTCGAGACGTGCACCGGACCACCGATGGTGCCGATCCAGCGCGGGCGTCACCCGGCTGCCGGGGGAAATCGTAAAGGGGCTGCCGGAGCTGCTGCGACACCGCCGATGTAGACTTCGACATGTGGCGTCGTGCCATCGCTGGGGTTGCCCACCAGGATCCAGGTGCGGACGTTGTCTGTGCCACCGGGTAGCCGTGATCGTAGAATGGGAACCAGTAATCCGTGGTGAACTGGTCCACCGGGATAGCCCATGGTCTCGTTGTAGCTGCCATTCCGAGGTCACCGCCTGGCTGGTGAAGATCGGCAGGCCGTTCTCCTCTTTGACCTTGACCGGACCGTCCAACTGAGAGCTGTAACCGTCCGTCGTCGTGCTCTCGCTGGCGATGTTGTACGTGCCCTTTAGGTTGTCGGCAATATATGCATCCACGTGGCCGGGCGTGGCCTCATAAGCGCCCATGTCGCACTGCAATCCTTGCGGGCGTGGCACACCGCGCTGATCACCCTCCACACAGGTCACGGGGTCTACCCGCATCGATTGCGGCGGAGCCCGGCAGCAGCGCCATGGTCTTGGTGAAGCCGCCATTGTCTTGCAGCGGCCCCAGAAGCTGCCGGCAGCATCCAGGTTCCCAGCCGCCGTCGGTGCCCAACACGGAGTGCCATCCGCCGCCGCTGCCTCCCGAGCCATCGATGAGGCTGTAATCGATGACCGGAACGGCGGCCTCATTGGAGATCTCCGGCGTCGCCACCGCCCGATGTGTCGGCTGTCATGATCACGCTGCTGAGGGTCGGCGTGCTGGTGCCGGCAACTCCGCTGCTGAACATGGCGCCGCCCCAGGCGACGACGGCATTGTTGCCGCTGAACGTCACCTCCACGAGCCCGGGGCTGCTGACACCGCTGTCATCGGTGTAGTTGGACAGAGCGCCTCCGGCAGCTGCCGGCGGTATTACGGGCGAAGGTAACGTCGATGAAATGCGGGCTGCTGGTCCCGCCGGAGCCGTAGTTGTACACAGCGCCGCCGCTGCCACCCGCGGTATTGTCGCTGAAGGTCACGCCGTGGAACAGCGGGCTGCTGGTGGCCGAGGCGCCGAGGGCGTAGTTGTAAACGGCGCCACCGCTGCCTGTGTTGGCAGTGCTGTTGGAAAACGTCACGTCGTAGAACTGGGGACTGCTGGTGCCAGAACCCTCCGCGTCGTCGTAGACAGCGCCGCCGATATTGAGCGTATTATTGGCCTCAAAGGTCACGTTGCTAAGCGTCGGGTTGCTGGTGCCGTCGTCGCCTTGGTTGACCATCGCCCCGCCGGCGTTGCTTGCACCGTTATTATGAAAGATCACGTTGGTCAGTGTTGGGCTGCTGGTGCCACCACCCGAACCATGGTCATACATCGCCCCGCCGTCACCACCCGAACCGTTATCGTCGAAGGTCACATCCGTGAGGGTCGGAGAGCTCGCTCCGCCGTCCATGCCCGCGTTGTACATCGCCCCCCCGTTGTCGTCCGCGCTGTTCTCGCTGAATGTCACGTTCACCAGTGTCGGGTTGGCCTTCCCGCCCTGCGTGCCATTGTTGTAGATGCCGCCCCCATATTTCGCAAGATCGCCGGTGAAGGTGAGATTTCCCAGCCTCGGGCTGCATTCATGGGTGGATTGGGATCCGTCGCAGTAAAGGCCGGCTCCCGAGTCGGCCGGCGTCGTACCGTTGGCGAAACCGTCGGTAATGGTGAAGCCGTCCAGGACGGTGGTGGAGGTAATGGTCGTTCCGGTTGTGCCATCCATGTACACCACGTGGTACGAGTTATCTGAAAGGATGTGGGCGGTGCCGATATCGCCGCTTAGATGGGCGATATTTGCGGACCGGGTCGCGATCGCCCAGATCCGTCTCGCCGCCCGCAAAGCCGCCATAGACCTGCAGCCCGGGAAGGACGTTGAAACTGAGAGCGCGGTCGTCGGGGCTGGCGCCATCCGGTTTGTACGTGCCGTCGGCTACCCAGACTTCCTTGCCGGGACACGCGGCGGCCAGAGCCAGGCCGAACTGCAGGTCGCTGACGGCGTTTGCCCACGAACTGCCCGTGAAATCACCGGAGGCATTGGCGTCCACGTAGATGTGCGCGTAAGGGATACAGTTCCATTGGTATTCTGCCGCGCCGATGTCCACGATCGGGGCAGCTCCGGAACCCGTGTCATATCTCCACGGAACATCTGTGAAGCGCGTGTACCCGCCTTGATCCAACGTCACGCCGCCGGGGACATCGTCGTTCGAGCCTGCATCGATCGCAGGGGAAATGCTGTCCAGCAGGAAGTAGACAGGCGAGCCGTTCTGGGGGCCCAGACGTGGGTCGACCCCGACGATGTTGCCAGCGACGCCGTCGAAAGCACAATTAGTCGCGGACTCGATTATGTCGTTGCCGGTGTTCGAAGAGCCGGCGACGTTATCGCAGTCCTTTCCCGACGTGCTGTTGGCCATGATCGTGTTGTACTCATACATAAAACCGCTGTCGATCTGCACGGCCGCGCCTTTGCCGGCCGAGGCGCTGTTGCCGCTAAACGTACTGTCGTAGATCCAGACGGTTCCTCCGACGAGCACGCCACCGCCCTGCCCGCTTGCTGAGTTGCCGTAAAAAGTGCTGCTGGTGATGGTCGTTTGCGATCCGGACACTGCGTATACACCGCCGCCATCGATGGTAGCGGAGCCGTTGGCGCTGAAGGTGCTCCCGACGATGTGCACGATACCGAGGTTGTACACCCCACCGCCGCTGTCAGCCGAATTTCCGGCGAATGTACTACGCGAGACTGTCAGATCGCCGCTTGCATTGACCCGTACCCCGCCTCCCTCGGAACCCCCCGACCCGCCGGACACGGTGAGATTGTCCAGCTCGAGGGTGTTGTTAGCCTCAAACACGCGGTACGTATCGTCGCCGTCAACCGTAATGTCTCCGCCCCCGTCGATGACCAAATTGTCGTTAATCGACAGGCAGCGCCCCCGTGAGAGTGATCGTCGCTGTCCCGAGAGCATCATCGAATCTGATCGTGTCACTGCCCGAGCCGAGCACGCAGGCGCCATTCGAATGGTCTACCCCGTCGTCGTTGGCGTTGGAGATGGCCTCGTAGAGCGAACAGAAGGCGTCGTTGGCGGCGCCTCCGTCGGTGGTGTTGACGACAATTGGACCGGCGGCCCGCGCCGGCGTGACCCCCAAGCTTCCGCCCAACACGATACCAATAATGCCGCCAGAACCAGCACCCGAAGAATAAATCGCGAAACAATCCAAGTGGAATTGGGCCCTCATCACGCTCTCCTCCATCGCACAACAAGAAACACCCCCGGTTTCCGGACTTCGAGCCTGGAAACATCAGAGGGATCGGTGTAGATTAAGACGGCTTATAACATAGACATTATCGGGATTAAGTAATCTTTAAGGTATTTGCGGGATTTCGCACAACCCAGACTGGGGCAACCGGCTGGGCCTCCGGAAAGAATTACACAGCCCGGACCAATGTCCGGGCTGTGTGTCTATCGTCGTGCCGGTCTGATTTGCCCTACGGCCTGCTCATCAGGATGCTGTTGGCCATGTTGATCGAGTTCGTACCAGGGGAACCAGTATTCCGAAACGAGCTGATTTGCCGGGTAGCCCATCATCTCGTTGAAGCTGTCCTCCGGCACCGTGAACACCCGCTCGCTGGTGAATACCGGGATGTCACTCACCACGTGCACCGGCCCACCGACCATCCCGATCCAACGGGGGGTCACCCGGTCTCCCGGCGGCACCGTGAACGGACTGTTGAGCTGCTCGGCTCCGTCGATGTAGATGTGCACATGGGCGTCGGTGCTCCCGCTCGGGTTGCCCACCAGCACCCACGTACGCATATTATCCCCGCCCACCACGGGGTAGCCGTGGTCATAGTACGGGAACCAGTACTCGGTCGTGAACTGATCCGCCGGATAGCCCATGATCTCGTTGAAGCTGTTGTTGGTCCCAGACAGGGTCCACTGGCTGGTCACGATGGCCCCGCCGCTGGTCTTCACCACCCGCACCGGTCCGTCCAGCGTGCTCGGGTAGGACTGCGAAATCGTCCCGTCGGCCGGGATCACGTACTGCCCCTCGTGCGTCGCACCAATGTAGATATCCACTGTTCGCCGTCTGGCCCGAGTTGGTGTTGCCGACCTTGATGCTGGTGTCCATGTTGATCGAGTTGTACCACGGGAACCAGTATTCCGCGGTGAGCTGGTTCGCCGGGTAGCCCATCATCTCGCTGAAGCTGTTGTCCGGCACTGTGAACTCGCGCTCGCTGGCAAACACCGGAATGTCGCTAGCGACGTGCACCGGACCGCCGACCGTCCCGATCCAGCCTCGGCGTCACCCGGCTGCCGGGCGAAATCGTAAACGGACTGCCGGACTGCAGCGCACCCCCGATGTAGATATTCACATGGGCGTCCGTGCTGTCGCTGGGATTGCCCACCAGGATCCACGTGCGGACGTTGTCGCCGCCAACGGTTGGGTACCCATGATCGTAGAAGGGGAACCAGTAGTCCGTCGTGAACTGGTCCACCGGGTACCCCATAGTCTCGTTGTAGCTGCTGCCCGAAGTGACGGCCTGGCTGGCAAAGATGGGGAAACCATTCTCGTCCTTCACTTTCACTGGCCCATCCAACAGTGAAGCGTAGGAATCCGAAGTCGAGTCATCACCGGGGATATTGTAGACGCCTGCCAGAGGTGCTCCGATGCGCACGCTGACGGTGCCAGCCGCATAGTCCTGGTTCGGCTGATCTGCCGTCAGGTTGGCGTAGTCTCTATGCTCAGGCCGGAATGCGGAGCCTGCCTTGGAGGGCGTCACAGTGCCGGACCAGCCGGACGGGACCGTGATGGAGTAGTGGCCGCCGCCGTCGGCAGTCGTCGAGCCGCCAGTGTACGTCACGGCCGCGGCGCCGATTCCCGCGTTGCCCGAGATGGTGATGCTGACATTGGTCGCACCGGAGTCGACGCTCACCTGCAATCCGGAAGCGTTCACCGCTTCGAAGTTGCTGCCGGTGATGCCGTCCAATAGATGAAGCATGTCGTTGTCCCAGCGAGGATCAGGCGCGCCGGAGATGAACCAGTCCGATCCGTTGTCGGCGAGGATGATGCCGTACTTCTTCATGGCCCGCAGGATCACCTGCATATCGGCGGGATATCCCGAGATGTTGAAGGAGGCCTTCAGCCGGAAACGCGCGCCCATCGGCGGCGTGGAGGTGAGAACGCCCGGCGTTCCACTGGTCAGATGGCGGGCCGGCCAGATGTAACTGTTGGTGGAATCTGCGGTGAAACGGATGGCGTGATCGATCTCCCCGGCCGCCACCTCATCGTAACGGACGAGCCCGGGCAGGATCGGCAGGCCGGCCGCGTCCGCCGAGGTCCAGCCGTTCGGCCGCAGGGCATTGGAGCCCAGGTCCCAGACGGCGCCCGAACCGCCGGACCAGGACCCGTTGGTGTTGTGGGTCACGTCATACATTTCATAGAGCCGGCAGGTCGACTGATCCACAACCAACAAATGATGATCGCCGCTGTACTCGATGAGCGGGCTGGCGGGAATCGAATATGGACCGGGGTCGGATTCGTCCCCATAGTAGAAGTCGACCGCGTATTTCGGTGTGGCGGCGTCGGCCGCATTGTATGGGATTCCGATCGGCCCGCCGTCCCATGTCCCCGAGCCGAAGTCCATGTGCAAGCCGGTGCCCGCGCCGATCGAACTGATCCAGGCGTTCGAATGCGTGTCCACCGGCAGCGTGTCGACCGGCACGTTCCAAATGTTGTTGGCGGGAAACATCGTGCATCCGAAGAGGCTGGGGGGCGCAGAGGCGGGCAATTCCAATGCGGCCGCGGCGCCATGCGCCGTGGAATAGGCCGTGAGAGAGACGAGGATTAGCAGCGGCAAGTCCCAGTCTGGATGGGGCTGCCTGCAACCAGGATAATACGCGGCGCGTGGGCATTTTCGGTGATCCCCTCCGGTGACTTGAAGATTATAGAGCGCCGTGCAGGCACGACACGCCACATTGCAATTCTGAAAAGCCGCCAGATTGGCGTTGTAGCCGGCGGCTCAGCGACCAGAGAACGCCGACACTGCCACTAAATAAACAGAGCCCGGAATTACTCCCGGGCTCTGTCTGTACGCTTGCGGGGCCGGGCGGAACTACGGCCTACTGAGCAGGATGCTTCGGCCATATTGACCGAGTCGTACCAGGGGAACCAGTATTCGTCGGTGAGCTTGATTGCCCGGATAACCCATCATCTCGCTGAAGCTGTTGTTCGGGACCGTGAACACACGCTCGCTGGCGAAGACCGGGATGTCGCTCACCACGTGCACCGGTCCGCCGGTCGTGCCAATCCAGCGCGGCGTCACCCGATCGCCCGCCGCAATGCTGAAGGGACTGCCCGCCTGCACGACGCCGTCGATATAGATGTTAACCGTGGCGGCCAGGCTGCGCTCGGGTTGCCGACGAGCACCCACGTACGCATGTTGTCGCCGACTGACCGTCGGGTAGCCGTGATCGTAGAACGGGAACCAGTAATCCGTCGTGAACTGATCGAAAGGATATCCCATGGTCTCATTGAAGCTGTTGGTGGTGCCGGAGAGGGTCCACTGGCTGGCCACGATGTTAATGCCGTTGGTAGCGACCACCCGCACCGGTCCGTCCAGGTCGCTCGGGTAGGTTTCCGTTATCGTCTGGTCGTGCGGAATGGTGTACGAGCCCTCCTTGACGGCGCCGATGTATATATCGACGTTGGCGGTCAGGCTTGAGCTGGTGTTGCCGACTTTGAGGATGCTGTTCATGTTGATCGAGTCGTACCAGGGGAACCAGTATTCGGTCGTGAACTGGTCCGCCGGATAGCCCATCATCTCGCTGAAGCTGTTGTCCGGCACCGTAAAGACGCGCTCGCTGGCAAACACCGGAATGTCACTTGACACATGCACCGGCCCGCCGACGGTCCCGATCCAGCGCGGAGTCGACATTGCCGCCCGCAGGGATGCTGAACGGACTGCCGGACTGCAGCACGCCTCCGATGTAGATGTTCACGACGGCCGTCGTGCTCGTGCTCGGGTTGCCCACCAGCACCCACGTACGTACATTGTCGCCTGCGACGGCTGGGTAGCCGTGGTCGTACCAGGGGAACCAGTAGTCGGTTGTGAATTGATCGACCGGATAGCTCATTGTCTCGTTATAGCTTCCGCCGGAGTCCACAGCCTGGCTCGTGAGGATCGGGTTGCCGCCCGTGTCGACGACCTTGACCGGCCCGTTGATCAAAGACGGGTAGGCATCGGTGGTCGTCTCATCGCTTTGAAGATCGTAGGTGCCCACCATGGTATTGCCGACGGTGACATTGATGGGAGTAGCTGTGGAGCTGGCAGCGTAGTTCTGGCTGGACTGGTTGCTGGTGACGTTCGAGTACGTCCTGTTCGTCGGCGAAAAGGTGTAGCCGAATATGTGGGAGTCAACTGTTCACCGATCGTAGGGAACGGTAAATGTGTAGTTGTAGCTAAGAAGCTCGGGTGGACCACCTTTGTCGATCCGTCGAATATGTCAAGTCCACATTCTGGCAGACTAGGCCCAAAGGCCGGATCCACTGACGTTACCTGCGATCGTAACGGGCGACTGCATCGCGTAGTCCTGCCCCGTCTGATTTGAGACAATGCTGCTGTAGGCCCTGTGATCGGGGCCAAACGTATAACCGCCAGATCGAGAAGGATCACGGATCCGGTCCAACCGCTGGGCACCTTGAGACTATATGTGCAGTTGGGCGAGGACCATGTGGGTTGCATGCTCTGGGCACCGTTGTCCGTCCAAGTGAGCGTCACGGCGGTGGTGCAGTTGCTGGAACTCGAAGCTCCCGTAATGGCGCCAGATATCGTCACGACAGCGGCGGTGTAGTCTTGGACCGTTTGAATTCGTGCTGATCGCGACGTAGGATCTCGAGGGCGGCGTGAAAGCGTAACCGGGCAGCGAGGGCGTCACGGTGCCGGTAAATGGATTTGACACCAGAATTGAGTACGTGCAGGTGCCAGCGGAATACGCGGGATGAGCCGTCTTTGCCCCGCCGTCTGTCCAGGACAAGGTAACTAGCGGGCACAGGACAGAACTCAATCCTCCGAGAATCCAGCCCGAGATCGTAATGGCTGGCGCAGCGACGTAGTTCTGGCTTGTCCAGGGGCCTGTAACATTCGAGTAGGCCCTGGAGCCAGGAGTGAACGTGTAGTTGGCGAGTGATGGCGTGACCGTCCCGCCCCAACCGTACGGGATCGTGATGCTATAGGCGCCGCCGCACACCGGGATTGTGGTCTTTGCCGTGCCGTCGGTCCAGGAAAGCGTGACGACCGAGTAATCGCCCAGGGGCCGCTCACGTTTCCGGTGATTGTGTAGGTGATGATGCTGGCGGCATAGTCCTGGCCGGTAGCAGCCGCCGTGATGTTGGTGTAGCGATCTGGGTCGGAGTAAAGTGTAGCCAGTGAGCGAGGGCGTGACAGTGCCGATCCAGTTGTAAGGGACGGTGATGCTATACGTGCAGTTGCCACCGGAGTAGGAGGGATGCTTGGACTGTGCGCCGCCGTCGTCCCAGGAAAGAGTTACGGTGGCACACAGGCTGGAAGCCGGTCCGCCCGGTGAGCCACGTAATCGCGCCCGAAATCGCCACGTAGGCCGTGTAGTTCTCACTCAGCAGGTCCGTCGTCACATTGCTGTAGGTCCTGGAGACCGGTACGAATGTGTATCCGGATTTGGACGGCGTCACCGTACCCGACCAGCCGTCCGGGACATAGAACGAGTAGTCGCCGCTGCCGTTCGCGGTGACGTTGCCACTGATGCCACTGCTGCCGCCGGTGCCAACGTAGTGCAGGTTCGCTCCAGGAACACCCGCATTTCCAGCGATCGTGTGCTGGATGATCTCATACGCGCCGATGTCACAGGCCGTGCCTTGCGGCCGGGTGACGCCGCGCTGGTCGGTGGAAGCACACGCGTTCGTGAAGCCGACGCTGGCGTTGCCCGCGTCCTTGGCCGGCGACGTGGCGCCGATGGCGATGGTCTCGGTGTTGCCGCCGTTGTCCGCCAGGATAGGATTGCCACTCACATCCTCTGCCAGCAACGGGTCAAGGTTGATCACGTTGATACACACGGGCGCACCCGTGGGACAGCCGTTGTAGACGATGCTATCCACGATCGTGGGCGCGGCGGTGCCGACGTACCAGAACGGCAGAGCGGGGCCGTTGCCCCAGAATATGGTGTCGTAGATCTGCGGGTTGCTGTTGGTGTTGACGATCGCGCCGCCGTGGGCGGCCGTGTTGCCGCTCAGGGTAACGTTCCTGAGCACGAGGGAGTTGGTGGAGTTGGATATGGCGCCGCCGTTGCCGACGGCCTCGTTGTACGCGAAGGTCGCGTTGGTGACGGTCGGCTGGCTGCCCTGGGCATTGTCCATGGCGCCGCCATCCGTGTAGGCATAGTTGTCAACGAACGTCACGTTCGTCAGCGTGGATACGGACGGACCGGCATTCTCCATGCCGCCGCCGTAACGCGCCGAGTTGCTGTCGAAAGTCACGTCATGCAGGGTGACGGTGCCGTAGGCGTAGAGCCCGCCGCCGAGATAGTTATCGGTGCCCGAGCCGGTGCCGGCATTGGCGTTTCCATTGGCAATCGTCAGGCCATCGAATGTCGCCGTGGTGTTTGCATCCACCTTCACGACGTGGTAGGAATTATCGTCCGTTGGTTCCAAGGTCGTCGATGTTGCCGCTGAGGATCGTCTTGTACACCCCGGGATCCCGGTTGTTGGCGTTGCCGCCCACCCCACCGACGTAGCCGCCGTACAGGGCGACGCCGTTGTTGTTCTGCGTGATCTCGAAGCTTATGGAGCGATTGTTGGCATGGGGTGTGTAGACGCCTCCCGAAAGCCGGATGATCTTACCCGACGGCCAATCGGGGGGCCAAGTCAGCGCGGTCTGCAGATCGCAGGCACTCGCCCAGCTGCTGCAATCATTGCTTGAGGATGCGCCCGGCATGGCATAGTGAGTCGTCGTTGCGGCGCCCGTCAGCGGCTGCTGCGGCGCCAGCAATGCGGGCGCTGCGGCCGTGGGCGCCTCGACCGTGGGGGCCTCGGATCGGGGCCGTGACCTCGACTGTTGGAGCCGCTTCCGTTGCCGTCGCCGTGTCCGCTGGAGCGGCATCGGTGGGCGCCGGCGTGGCAGCCGGCTCCGTGGGGGCCGGCTCCGTGGCGGTGGGCGCGGCCGGCGGGGTGTCCGTGCCGGCCTCCTGGGCGCGTGCCGTGATGTTTCCCGCGCCCGCCAGGGTCGTCAGCACAAGGCTGACGAGCAGAACGATACGAAAACAGCTTGAAGAGCGACTTTTGAGGGCCGAGGTGGCTCATCGTTTTTCTCCCTACGGAATAGACAGACCGCCTATCATACTACACCGCACGGGTTCCCGATTCAAGGGGCAAACGTCACGTGGGCGGGCGGATATCAATGCCCCGGAAGGTACCATCGCACCCGGAGCACGGCGCCGGGGGCGAAAATGCCCCGGAGGGCGCGCCGCCATGAGTATAACCGCATCGCCGGTCGCGCCCCGGACTGCCAGGCCTACGCCTGCGCCCCCTGCCGGGTTCTACTCACCACGCGACCCGGCATCGAGGCCCGAATCGCCCATGACAGTCCGGCTGCACTATGGCCTGCTGATCAAGATACTGTTCTGCATGTTGATCGAGTTGTACCATGGAAACCAGTACTCGTCCGTGAGCTGATCCGCCGGGTAGCCCATCACTTCGTTGAAGCTGTCCTCCGGCACCGTGAACACGCGCTCGCTCGCAAACACCGGGATGTCGCTGACCACGTGCACCGGCCCGCCGACCGTGCCGATCCAGCGCGGCGTAACATTCTCGCCGGGGAGTATGCTGAACGGACTGCCCGCCTGCTCCACGCCGTCAATGTAGATGTGCACCGTTGCAGTCGCGCTCGTGTCCGGGTTGCCCACCAGCACCCACGTCCTCACGTTGTCCCCACTCACATTGGGGTACCCATGGTCGTACCACGGGAACCAGTACTCCGTCGTGAACTGATCAAACGGCGACAGCCCATGACTTCATTGAAGCTGTTGCTGCTGCCCGAGAGCGTCCACTGGCTGGCCACGATATCAATTCCGTTGGTCGACACCACCCGCACCGGTCCATCCAGCGTGCCGGGGTAGCTCTCCGAGATGCTCCCGTCCGCGGGCACCGAATACGATCCCTCGAAAGTGCTGCCGATGTAGATATCCACGTCCGCCGCCTGGCTTGAACTGGTGTTGCCCACCTTGAGGCTGCTGTCCATGTTGATCGAGTTGTACCAGGGGAACCAGTACTCCGTGGTGAATTGATCGGCGGGGTAGCCCATCATCTCGCTGAAGCTGTCGTCGGGCACCGTGAACACCCTCTCGCTCGCAAACACGGGGATATCGCTCGATACGTGCACCGGGCCACCGATCGTCCCGATCCAGCGCGGCGTCACGTTGCCGCCTGGCGGTATGCCGAACGGACTGCCCGGACTGCTCCACACCGCCGATGTAGATGTTCACCGTGGCGGTGCTGCTTTCGCTCGGGGTTGCCGACCAGGATCCAGGTGCGGACATTATCCCCGCCGACAGACGGATAGCCGTGGTCGTAGTATGGGAACCAGTAGTCCGTGGCGAACTGATCCACCGGATAGCCCATGGTCTCGTTGAAGCTGTTGCCCGGGCCGGAGAGCACGACCTGGCTCGTGAAGATCGGGTCCCCGTTCTCGTCCTTGACCTTCACCGGACCATCCAGCAGGGACGGATAGGAATCCGCGGTCGTTTCAACGCTGCCAAGGTTGTAGGTACCCGTCAGGCTGTCCGCCACCCGGACACTGATGTTGCCCGCACTGTAGTCCTGACCAGGCAGGTCGGCGGCCACATTGCTGTAGTCCCTGTATTCAGGCAGGAAAGCGTAGCCGGACAGGGATGGCGTCACCGTGCCGGACCAGCCATTCGGAACGGTGAACGAATAGCCGCCGCTGCCATCCGCGGTCGCGGTTTGCGGGCCGCCATCGTCATAGCTCAGGGTCGCGCCCGCCGACGCCCGCATTGCCGGAGATCGTGAGAAGTTGAGAGCCGTTGCGGTGTAGTTCTGATTGGAGGTGTTCGCCAGCAGATTTGTATACGTCCTGCTGGGCTGCGTGAAGCTGTATCCAGCCTTGGACGGCGTCACGGTGCCGGACCAGTTGTAGGCCACCGTGAACGAGTAGTTGCCGTTGACGTCGGCCGTGGCGGTCTGCGGGCCGCCAAGGTCCGTGTAGCTCAACGTCGCACCGCCCACGCCGGCGTTGCCGGAGATCGTCGGGATGGAACGCGAAACCGTGTCGATCAGGTTGCCATTCTCGTCCCTGAATTGAAACGTGATGTCGGACATGCGTGGCATCCACACGCATGGCGCCGAAATCGTTGTTGTAGCGGAATTGTTCGCCGGCGACCTGGGAACTGTTGAAGTCGCTGATTGTGCTCCCGCCGAGACCGTTGACAAAGAAGAGAATGCCCTGGGTGGGCGGAACGATGCGCTCATAGACATGGTTGTGGCCGGCGAAGACCGCGCTGGCGCCCCAGGATTTGAACGGCCACTGCACATTTGTATTGGATGGAAAAGAGGAGCCGGAGGTGTACGGCGGGTTGTGCAGGAACACGAGCTTCCAGGGGTACGGCGAGGCAGCGATGGCGGCGTGGAACCAGGCCGCCTGCGCGGAGTTCTGCCTGTAGCCATCCGGCTCATGCGTGTCGCTATCCAGGATGAAGAAATCCACGGGTCCGCGGGCAAACTCGTAGTAGCGTTCGTTGCCCGGGAGCGTGAAGTAGGAGAGGTACTCGTTGATCACGACCCAGTCGTGATTGCCCAGCGTGGGCCAGAACTTGTTGCTGGTGGCGCCCTGCCCGTAGCTCCCGACGTACGGATATATGAAGGAATGGAAGTACTGCCCGACGTCGTCGTCGAGATCCTCACCCCAGATATCGCCGTAGGTGTTGTCGCCAACCGTAACGATGAAGTCGGGCGACCAGCCCTTGATCACGTTTGAAACGTCCAGCAAATCGGGGCCCTCGGCAAAATCGCCGATGATGCCAAAGCGGGCAGTGCCCGATGGTACGCCGGGAGCCGAAGGCACGAATTCTGCGGGCGCTTCTGCGAGCGGAGCCTCCACCGCCGTCTCGGTGGCGATGGGCTCCACCACTGGCAGAGTCGGAAGAGATTCCGACGAGGTCTCGGTGGGCGATGCCTCGGTCGGCGCTGCGACGGCCGCGGTATCGACGGGCTCCGGCGTGAGCGTGGACTCGGCTGCCTGCTCGGTAGGCAGAGGCGCCTCGACCGTAGCTGTAGCGCGGCTTTCCGGGGCGGTTTCAAGCGTCGGAGCGGGAGAGGTCGGCGTTGGAGTTGCGAGACCGGTGTCCTGTGCGTGCGCGGCTAAGGCGCCCGGTCCAGAGCTCGAGAACAGGAGGCCGGCGACGAGTAAAAGCGAAGAAAGACGAAAGAGGGCGGTTTGAGATGGCCGTGGATTTACTGCTGGCTTCCCTTTCAATCAGGACGGACCAAAGCTCGTTGCGGCACGAGGGGCGGCGATGAACCCAACGATCAACTCAGATGCCTGTTTTCGCCTGCACAGTTGCGGATTTTATCATGGGGTGGTGTGACGCAGCATGCAAGCTACTGGTGAAGTGCGGGCCGCACGGACGACGGCGGCGTTGCGACTCACGGAAAGAGCACAGCCCGAGGTCGGCTCGGGCTGTGCTTGCTTCGCGATGATCCCGTGCGCGGCCTAGGGTCTGCTGATGAGGAGGCGGTTGTTCATGTTGATGGAGTCATACCAGGGGAACCAGTATTCACTCGTCAGCTGATCCCCTGGGTAGCCCATCACCTCGTTGAAGCTGTCCTCCGGCACCGTGAACACCCGCTCGCTCGCAAACACCGGGATGTCGCTCACCACATGCACCGGCCCGCCCACCGTTCCAATCCAGCGCGGCGTCACATTCGTACCCGCCGGTATGCTGAAGGGACTGCCCGACTGCTCCACGCCCCCAATGTAGATGTGCACCGTTGCCGTACTGCTGCTGCTCGGATTGCCCACCAATACCCACGTCCGCACGTTGTCCCCACTGACCGTGGGGTAGCCATGGTCGTACCACGGGAACCAGTACTCCGTCGTGAACTGGTCGAACGGCGTCCCCATGACCTCGTTGAAGCTGTTGCTGCTCCCGGACAGCGTCCACTGGCTGGCCACAATATCGACGGCGTTGGTCGACACCACCCGCACCGGTCCATCCAACACGCTGCCATACGAGAACGAGCTGGTTTGGTCATGCGGGATCGTGTACGAGCCTTCCTTGACCGCACCAATATAGATATCCACGTTGGCCGTCAGACTGGAGCTGGTGTTGCCCACCTTGATGCTCGTGTCCATGTTGATCGAGTTCGTACCAGGGGAACCAGTATTCCGTCGTGAACTGGTTCGCCGGGTAGCCCATCATCTCGCTGAAGCTGTTGTCCGGCACCGTGAACACCCGCTCGCTGGCAAACACCGGTATGTCGCTCGACACGTGCACCGGTCCACCAATCGTCCCGATCCAGCGCGGCGTCACCCGGCTGCCCGGAGCAATACTGAAGGGACTGCCCAACTGCAACGCCTCGCCGATGTAGATGTTCACGTGGGCCGTCGCACCAGCGCTGGGATTCCCAACGAGAATCCAGGTGCGCACGTTGTCCCCGCCCACCACCGGATAGCCGTGGTCGTAGTAGGGGAACCAGTAATCGGTCGTGAACTGATTCACCGGATAGCCCATCGTCTCATTGAAGCTGTTGCCCGGCCCCGAGAGCACCACCTGACTCGTGAAGATCGGAGCCCCGTTCTCATCCTTCACTTTCACCGGACCGTCCAGCAGGGACGGGTACGACTCGGAGATCGTGTGGTCACTCGCAATGCCATAGCTACCCATCAGGGTGGGCCCGATCGTCACGTCCACCGACGTACATGCCGGGAATTTGAACGAGCCGATACGTGTCTTCCAGCCGTACGTCGCAGGTGGTGCTGTAGTACTCCTGCGTGTACCAGAAGGTGCAGTCGTCGACCGGGTCCACGACCCATCATGCTGTAGTCACCCCAGCGGTTGCGTGCCGGTCTGCGAGCCGGCGCCGGCCACCAGCGTGGCTTCGGTCTGCATGCGTGTTGAGCGTATCTGTCGCCAGCCTGCCGGTGTAGCGCACGGACGGATAGACGCTGGCGCTCGAGACCGAATAGCCGAGGGCGATATCGCCGGCGCGTGTCCATGGCGATGCTGCCCATCCAGCGATTGTTCGGTATCGGGTGAATAGGTGGACTGCTGATGGATGGACCAGTCGAGCCGCTGTTGCGCAGCTCGAACCAGTAGACGCCGGCGTGATACGGGGTAGCTGGCACCGACGCGGACCGTGTGGTTGCCGACCAGAGTCTGGTACGAGCCGAAGGTCGCGGTACTGCAGGCGGTGCATGAGGCGGTCTGCGAGAGTATCCAGCGTCTGGGTCGTACCTCGGCTGCGGAATCGCGGGCTGACGCTCGTGTTCAGGCTCGACAGTCGAGATGACCTGATTGGGCGTGAAGGAGGATCCGACACCGAAGGTGGAGTTGGCGGTGTAGTCCAGTCCACGTGAAAGTTCCAGACGCGCAATGCATCGCTGGGGATGCCGTCTCCCATTCGGCGAAGTAGTTGGGAGTGCCAGCGGCGGGCGCGGGACCGTCCAGGTCGCTGGGAAGCATGCCGCCGTAGCTCACTCGCCAGCTCAAACTTCTGCATGCTGGCCGGGGCGCCGGTGAGCATCGCCGCGCGGTCGAAGACCGCCACGCCGGCGCCCACGAAGATCTCGCTGGCCGTTCCACATTGTTGAACTCATTGACGCTCAGGTAGTAGCCATCCGGCCAGACGGCGAACTTGGGATAGTCATTGATGACGGTGTTGCTCCACAGGAAATCGTAGGCGTACCAACTGCCCGTCGGATCGGCAGTCTGCGAAACCGCTATGCACTGATGGAAATTGCTGGCTGGCGCTGTAAGGCCAGCTGGCTGGCGAACCAGCGGTTGGCAAGATGATCGAAGAGCACAACCGGATCCCCGCCGTCGGCGGTGCGGCACTTGACGCCGGCGAGCAAGTCCGCTCCACAAGATTGTGCCCGGCAGAGGGTCCGGCCACCGAGACGGGCGAGGCCGGATTGGTGACGTCCCAGATCTGATAGGAGACGTTGACGAACTGCATGTAGTACTTCTTGCCGGAGGCCGGATCGTAACCGATGTCGCCCTCGGTGTCCGGAGGACGATAGCCGGTGGAGCCAATACCGTCGAAGTTGGCGCCGGCGGCAGGCACCAAGGGACCGACCGGGGCGGACTGCACGATTGCCGAGTCCGTTGGGCCTTCGGGCGTCAATGCCTGAGATGCCGAGGAAGGCAACGGCCTGACGGGGTTGATCTCCATGCCCTGGGGTGCCTGCGGCAGGCGACAGCCGGGGGAAGGACCGCAGCGGCTGGCTGAGGCCCGGGCCCACGCCCGAATCACCTCGGGCCCGCCGGGCGCCTGGGCACGCGCGAACTCGGTCTGGCCCATGGCAGAGCCGGAGAGCAAAATGCTTGCGAGCAGCAAGGCCCAAAAGAGCCTGAGGGCAAGTCCGCGGATGGATATCCTGTTCATCATTGAAATCCCTCGATGTGATCGAATCGGGATTGGATTATAGTCGATGGCGCATCAAGCGAGGCGCCGGGTGCCTGCCAGGATACGCCATCGGAAGGGGAGCGCCCGGCCCCGTCTCGCCTTCCCGCGCCGAATATGTCCTATCACGGGGCACGCGCCGAAATCTGTACAAGAACGCAGCACGGACGTCGTCCGTGCTGCATATCAGTCTTTAGACCTCTCGCGATCCGAACCTAAGGCCTGCTCGATCAAGATGCTGTTGTTGCATGTTGACCGAGTTCATACCAGGGGAACCAGTATTCAGTCGTGAGCTGATCCGCCGGGTAGCCCATCACCTCGTTGAAGCTGTCCTCCGGTACGGTGAACACCCGCTCGCTCGCAAAGACCGGGATGTCGCTCACCACGTGCACCGGACCACCCACGGTGCCGATCCAGCGCGGCGTCACATTCGTCCCCGCCGGTATGCTGAACGGACTGCCCGACTGCTCCACGCCGCCGATGTAGATGTGCGCCGTGGCCGTACTGCTGCCACTCGGGTTGCCCACCAATACCCACGTCCGCACGTTGTCCCCACTGACCGTGGGGTAGCCATGGTCGTACCACGGGAACCAGTACTCCGTCGTGAACTGATCAAACGGATAGCCCATGGTCTCATTGAAGCTGTTGCTGCTGCCCGAGAGCGTCCACTGGCTGGCCACAATGTCGATGCCGTTGGTCGACACCACCCGCACCGGTCCATCCAGCGTGCTCGCATAGCTCTCCGAGATCGTCTGATCGTGCGGGATCGTGTACGACCCCTCGTAGGTGCTCCCTATGTAGATGTCCACATCCGCCGTCTGGCTTGTACTCGTGTTGCCCACCTTGATGCTCGTGTCCATGTTGATCGAGTTCGTACCAGGGGAACCAGTACTCCGTCGTGAACTGGTTTGCCGGGTAGCCCATCATCTCGCTGAAGCTGTTGTCCGGCACCGTGAACACCCGTTCACTGGCAAACACCGGTATGTCGCTCGATACGTGCACCGGCCCACCAATCGTCCCGATCCAGCGCGGCGTCACCCGGCTGCCCGGCGCAATACTGAAGGGACTGCCCAACTGCAACGCCTCGCCGATGTAGATGTTCACGTGGGCCGTCGCACCGGCGCTGGGATTCCCGACGAGAATCCAGGTGCGCACGTTGTCGCCGCCCACAACCGGATAGCCGTGGTCGTACCACGGGAACCAGTAGTCGGTCGTGAACTGGTCCACCGGATAGCCCATGGTCTCATTGAAGCTGTTGCCCGGGCCCGAGAGCACCACCTGACTCGTGAAGATCGGAGCCCCGTTCTCATCCTTCACTTTCACCGGACCGTCCAGGCGTCCCAGGAAGGATTGGAAGATGGTTTGGCCCGTGACTACGTCCGTGCTGCTCATGAGGGAACTCGAAATCGACGTGCTAACTGCGTGCGCCTGATAGACAATACGATAGACGCTGCCGCCCAGGTCGACCAGGTACAAGTCCCCGGCTTCGTCCTGGCCAAAGCTGGAAATGCTGTAGGGCGTGTCGACGAGCTGTTCCACCGTCCAGCCCCCGTCGTTGTACAGGCTCCACACTTTCCCGCTGCAATAGTCCCCATAGAAATAGCGACCGTAAAGCGCAGGAAAGTTCGAACCGCGGTACACATAGCCGCCCGTTATTGCACACTCGGGGCTGTGGCCATACTCCGTGACCGGCAGCGTTGTCACGTTGAGCGGATCACAATTGGTCGACGGATTGTAGCAGTGGAAACCCTCCATGAGGCGCCACCCGTAATTCTCGCCGCCGGGATCGCCGGCCGGCTGGAAGTCGACCTCCTCCCAAGCGCTCTGACCGACGTCCCCGATATACAAGTCCCCGGTCAGTCGATCGAAGGAGTAGCGCCAGGAGTTGCGGAGGCCATAGGCCCAGATCAACTTCGTATTCGCATTGGGACTTGAGAAGAACGGATTGCTGGAAGGCGCCGCATAGGGAGAGGCCGAGTCGACATCCAGACGGAGAAGCTTGCCGAGCAGGACACCCAAATTCTGCGCGTTGTTGGGTGGGTCGCCGCCACTGCCACCATCGCCCGTGGACCAGTAGAGATAGCCATCGGGACCAAATGCCAGCATGCCGCCATTGTGATTGCCCTGCGAGGGGTGCTGGATGGTGAGCAGGACGCTGGCGCTGGCGGAGGAGGCGACATCCGGATCGGTGGACACCGTGTATCTCGCCAAGGTAAGAATCGAGCCGACTGAGTCACTTGGCCTGGTTGCAGTGTACGCCACGTAGAAATAACCATTCGAGGCGTAGGAAGGATGAAAGGCAAGCCCCAGCAGACCCTGCTCGGAGTTCGTGCTCTTGACGATGGAACTGATGTCAAGAAAAGGTTGCGACAGCAGGGCGCCGTTCTTCACGATCCGGATACGCCCCGCCTTCTCCAAAATGAACAATCTCCCTGAGCCATCGCCGGCATTGGTTACGAACACCGGGGAGCTTAACCCGCTGGCCACCTGCTGAAATGCCAGATTGGCTGGGTTAATGGCCGGAACGCCCGGCTGGGGCAGGGAGGCAGGGCCATTACCTAAGCTCGCGCCCTGAGCGCGGGCCGCGACGTTTCCCAGCTGATTCGGCGTCGAGAAGAGAACGCTCCCAACAAGAACGATGCCAGCCAACCTAGATATCGAAGACAAGGTGAAAATCCGACACATGGCTCCTCCTTGCGCAAGACGCCACGAACGGAGCGGAAGCAACGGACACTGCCAAGATGCCCATCGCTTTAGAGTTCCAATCCTCGCTGCGGGGCCAGCGGAGCGATCTTTGCGTGGCTACGGCGCGATTGGCCGGGCCTTGGCCAATGGCACCCGGCCGGTCTCCGGTTTCAGCCAGTGCACGCAGCCGCTTCCGGCCGCGCGCGAAATCAGCAGGCGCTCTTGCGTGGCCTCATGGCCTGCTTATCAATATGCTGTTTGCCATGTTGATCGAGTCATACCAGGGGAACCAATACTCAGACTTGAGCTGATTCGCCAGGATAGCCCATCATCTCGTTGAAGCTGTTCTCCGGCACGGTGAACACCCGCTCACTGGTGAATACCGGGATGTCGCTCACCACGTGCACCGGCCCACCCACCGTCCCGATCCAACGGGGCGTTACCCGATCGCCATGCGCCACAGTGAACGGGCTGCCAGGCTGCTCGAGACCGTGAATATAGATGTGCACATGGGCGTTCGTGCTCCCGCTGGGGTTTCCCACCATCACCCACGTACGCATATTGTCACCGCCCACCACGGGGTAGCCGTGGTCATAGTACGGGAACCAGTATTCCGTCGTGAACTGATCCGCCGGATAGCCCATGATCTCGTTGAAGCTGTTGTTGGTCCCAGACAGCGTCCACAGGCTGGTCACGATGTTGCCGCCGCTGGTCTTCACCACCCGCACCGGCCCGTCCAGGGTGCTGGCGTAGGACTGCGTAATGGTCCCGTTGGCCAGGATCACGTACTGCCCCTCGTGTGTCGCGCCAATGTAGATATCCACGGTCGCCGTCTGGCCCGCGTCCGTGTTGCCCACCTTGATGCGGGTGTCCATGTTGATCGAGTCGTACCAGGGGAACCAGTATTCTGTGGTGAGCTGGTCCGCCCGGGTAGCCCATCATCTCGCTGAAGCTGTTGTCCGGCACGGTGAACTCGCGCTCGCTGGCAAATACCGGGATGTCACTCGAGACGTGCACCGGCCCGCTGCCGATCATCCCGATCCAGCGCGGGGTCACCCGGCTGCCCGGCGCGACGCTGAACGGGCTGTTGAGCTGCTCCGCGCCACCAATATAGATGTGGACAATGGCCGTATCGATGTCGCTGGGATTGCCCACCAGGATCCAGGTGCGCACGTTATCCCCGCTCACGGTTGGGTACCCATGATCGTAGAAGGGAAACCAGTAGTCCGTGGTGAATTGAGCAGGGGGAACGCCCATGGTCTCGTTGTAGCTGCCGCCCGATGTGACTGCCTGGCTGGTGAAGATGTACTGCCCATGCTCATCGATCACCCGGACCGGCCCATCGAGCAATGACGAGTACGACGGCATTCCAGTTTCTCCGCTGCCGATGTCATAGATGCCCTTGAGGGCACTGGCAACATGGACCTCCACGTCGTCGTTGCCACAGTCGGGGTACTTGAACGAACCGATCCTAGTCTGCCAGTTCGTGTCCGAGTTGGACACGTAGTACTCATTTGTGTACCAGAACGTGCAGTCGTCCACGGGATCGACCGTCATGGAACTGGCCCCGCCCCAACCCGAGTTGGTGGTTTGTGAGCCCGTTCCGCTCTGAAGCGTGCTTTCGCCCTGCCCGAGAGTGTTCAGGGCGTCGGTAGCCAGACGCCCGACGTAGCGGATGCCGGGGTTGATGCTGGAACTCGAGGCGCTGTAGCCAATCGCCATGTTGCCTTGAAGGTCCACCGCAAGGCTGGGCAGCCATCTATAGACGCTATCTGATGGCAGGTAAGTCGCAGACTGCCTTGGTGACAGCGAGATCGTCCCGCCGGTCACGTCCAGCTGGTACCAGCGGATCCCGGTGAAGCCGCCGCTTTCCACTGTTTGGGCAAGCCACAAAGACTCTTGCCCGAAGTGGTTTCGATACTGGTTTTGCATCATCAAGCGGGTGCCGAGGAAGTCAAGGCCGGCGCCGCCGGAAGCCGGGATGGTCGCTGGAACCGATCCGAAGGAGGCCACTGAGATCTGCGTCGGCCCGGTGAACGCGCCCTCGGGGTCAAAGAGTGAAGTGCCCCAATACACCTGGAACGTCCAGACATCCAGTGCCGCGCTGCTGGTGTCACTCGAGACGAAGTAGTCCCTGTAGGTTATGGCATCGGAAGGGGCCGGAGGGACCGGAGGGACCGGAGAGACCGAAGGGAGCGGTCCGCGCAGATTGCCGGGAAGCAACGAGAAGTAAGCCGTGGTTGTGACCGCATACAACTGGTGCAGGGCAAACTTGGTCTCCAGATCATCAAGCTTGAAGGCCCAGACACCCACCCCTTTATATGTCTTAGTCGTGCAGGTGGTGTCTGCGCAATCGTACATATTCGCCGACATGAAGAGGCTCTCGGGCCACAATCCGAACTTGGCGTAGGACGGCAACCAGGTAATCGGAGGATCGCCCGGATTGGGGGGTACCAAGTCCGCCGGATTGTCCGTTTCGGGTGCGAACACCCTCCAAGTGCCCTGCGGATCGGGAGAGTTCGAGATACCTATACATTCATAGTATGGCCCGTCTTGCAGACTCGTATAGGCCACGTCCGCCACGAGCCAGCGGTCATGCAGATGATCGTAGATAACAACTGCCTCACCATGGTTGTTGGTCTGACACTCAGCCTGCAATGAACTGTGAAAAAGGCCATCGACCACACCACTGGGGTCATTGAGGCTGATCGTCTGGAGCAGGTTGCCGGCCTTGTCGAATATCCCCAGGGTCGTATTGACGACCTGCAAATAGTGATTCGGGCCGACATCACCGGTCGCATTGGGCGGCAAGTTGGCGCCGGCAGCCGCCTGGTTGAGGCCCGGAACGTTTACTGACGGGCTCGGCATGCTCACCGCGGGCGATGTGCTTTGCACGGGGGCAACCACCCTCGCGGGAGCCTGTTGGATGGCGGGCTCGGGACCGGGGAACGACGGGATTGGCAGTAGCGGTAGAGGGGCCGGCACAGTGGGCAGGTCCCGCACCGGGACAGTCGAAACGCCCGCATAGACGAGTGGCCCAACCCTTACCGTCGCGCCGGGCGCGGGCGGATCGCTGGGAGCGGCCGCACTGGCAGCCTGCGGCGGCTGCGCCGCACTCACGAGCATGAAAACGAGCAACAGGATTGCAGCAAGCCTGGGTATTCTGCGAGTAGCCTTCAATCAGACCTCCGTGGTGCGTCCTTCCCGCGATGTAGTGTATTCATTATAGACCTGCCCTCAACGAGAGGCTCTGAGGTTGCTTCCTTTTGCAAGGGGCCTGTAAGGTAGATGACCCGACCCTAATCCAATGCAGGGTTTGGCGGCGCGGACCCCGGGCGGGTCCCTCGCGAGTGTGGCAGGCGGGAGCCTCAGCGTGCGGAGTCCATCAACGCCAGCTTCAGCTCGTGCTGCCAGGCCGGTGCGGTCAGCCCGAAGACCTCGGTACAGCGGCCGCAATTGAGAGCGGAGAACATGGGCCGCCGGGCAGGTGTGGGAATATCGGACGTCGCGGCCCGCCGTACCTCTTTCGCCGTTTGTTCCTCAGGTTTCGGATCAAGCCGAAGGATCTCCCGCGCCCAATCGTACCTGCTCGCATATCCGTCACCAGTCAGGTGATAAAGCCCGCGGCGCTCGGCGACATAATCCTTGCCATGAGTCAGAACGTGGGCAGTCAACTGCGCCAAGGTGCGCGCCCAGGTCGGGTTGGCGATCTGATCATCCACGATGTGAAGTACTTCGTGCTTACGCGCCCACGACAGGACCTTGGTCACGAAATTGTTGCCGCGCATACTGTAGAGCCAGGCGGTGCGGAGAATCAGATAGGCTCCGCCGACGTCTTGCACCGCCCGCTCACCCGCCAATTTGGAGGCGCCGTAAGCATTCACGGGATTGGGGATATCCGTCTCGACGTAAGGCGCGCTTTTCGTGCCGTCGAAAACATAATCGGTCGAATAGTGAACCAGGGGCGCATCCATGGATGCGGCTTCTTCCGCCATGATCCCGGGAGCGGTGGCATTGATAGCAAAGGCCTTCTCGCGGTTATGCTCGGCTCCGTCCACGTCGGTATAGGCCGCGGAGTTGACCACGAGTTGGGGTCGCAGCTCCCGCAGCCGCTGGCGCAGGACATCGGCATTGCCCAAATCAACGTCCTCGAAATCGAGGGCGGTGATATCACCCAATGGAGCCAGGGTGCGCTGCAGTTCCCAACCGAGTTGGCCATTCTTCCCGAACAGAACTATCCTCATGACTCCTCATGTGCGAGGCGCTGCAGATAGTAGGAATAGCTGTTGCCCGCCATGGCAGCCGCCAGGGCGGCCAACTGCTTCGCGCTGATGTAGCCCATGCGATAGGCGATCTCTTCGGGGCATGAGATCATCAATCCCTGGCGTTCTTGCACCGCCTGCACAAAACTCGCCGACTGCAGCAAGGATTCGTGGGTTCCGGCATCGAGCCAGGCGACCCCGCGCCCCAGGACCTCGACACGGAGGGCGTCCCGCTCCAGATACATGCGATTCAGGTCGGTAATTTCCAACTCGCCGCGGGCAGAGGGCTGCAGACGCGCGGCGAACTCCACCACCCGCGCATCGTAGAAATACATGCCGGGCATGGCGAATTGCGATTTCGGGTGCGGAGGCTTTTCCTCAAGGCTCAGCACCTTCCCACGGTCGTCGAATTCGATGACACCGTAGCGCTCAGGGTCGCGCACCGGGTAGGCAAAGACCAGAGCCCCCTCGGTGAGGGCGGCGGCGCGGGTCAATGTCTCGGGCAAGCCGGTGCCAAAGAATACGTTGTCGCCCAGGATCAGGCAGGCGGGCTGTCCGCCGACAAACTCCGCACCGATGCGGAATGCGTCCGCCAGGCCGCGCGGCTGGAGTTGTTCCGCGTATGTGAAGCGCAGGCCCCAGTTGAGGCCGTCGCCCAGCAACCTCCGAAAGAGGGGCAAGTCCTCAGGCGTGCTAACCACCAGGATCTCGCGGATGCCGGCAAGCATCAGCATGGACAACGGATAGTAGATCATGGGCTTGTCGTAGACCGGCAGCAACTGCTTGCTGATCGGCACGGTAAGCGGATGAAGCCGCGTGCCGCGACCCCCCGCCAGGATGATCCCTCTCATGCAGGCCTCTCCCTCTTATCGTAGTTGCGATCCATCCAATTGCGATACTCGATCTGCTTCTGAATGGCCGAGCTCCATTCGGCGTGCGCAAGGAACCACTCCACGGTTGATCGCAATCCCTGTTCGAGCGAATGCCGAGGTTTCCAGCCAAGTTGGCGGCCAATCTTCGTGGTGTCCATGGCGTAGCGGCGATCATGCCCCGGCCGGTCTGCCACCGATTGGATCAAATTGCGATACGACTTAGCGGCGGGTTGCAGCTCGTCCAGGACGCCGCACAGACTCTCCACGATGGCGGCATTGGTCGGCTGGTTTCCGCCGCCGATATTGTAGGTTTCGCCGGCCTTGCCCCGGTCCAGGATCATTTCGATGGCCTCACAGTGATCTTCCACGAAAAGCCAGTCGCGGACCTGCTGCCCATCGCCGTAGAGGGGCAGGACCTTACCCGCCAAGGCATTGAGTATGATCAACGGGACGAGCTTTTCCGGGAATTGATAGGGGCCGTAGTTGTTGGAGCAGTTGGAAATAGACACCTGCAATCCGTAGGTGTGTCCGTAGGCGCGGACCAGATGATCGCTGGCCGCCTTCGTGGCCGCGTACGGGGAATTGGGGGCATAGGCCGTCGTCTCCGTAAACGGCGGCGCATCCGGCACCAGCGATCCATATACCTCATCTGTGGAGACATGATGGAATCGATGAGCGATCTTGAGAGCCTCTTGTTCGACCAGCCAGTACTGCCGGGCCGCTTCCAGCAGCGTGAACGTGCCCATCACGTTGGTCTGGATGAAAGGGTCCGGCCCGAGGATGGACCGATCCACGTGTGACTCGGCGGCGAAATGCACGACCGTGTCGATGCGGTAACGCCGCAATAACTCGTCCACCAGGGGGCGGTCACAGATGTTGCCCTCAACAAAGGTGTGCCGTCCCTCCGCGGGCAATCCACGGAGATTCTCACGGCTGCCCGCGTAGGTCAGGGCGTCCAGGTTGATGACGCTGCAGTCTGCCGCGTGGCCAAGCAAATAGCGCACAAAATTTGAGCCGATGAAGCCAGCGCCGCCAGTCACCAGAATATTCTGCATAGATGCCTCAAGGTGCCGCCTTGCTTCGCGAACGGCGGCAGTCAGTCGTAGGTCTCGGCCTGAGCCAGGGGTGTGGCTGTCCGATCCTTGTCGGAGAGCAGAGGCTCCCGGCCGCTCGGCACAGGCCACTTTATGCCGATCGCCGGGTCGCTCCATAGAAGGGATCGCTCCCACTCCGGAGCATAGTACTCGGTGGTCTTGTACAGCACCTCGGCCCAGTCGCTAACCACGTAGAACCCATGAGCGAATCCGGGCGGAATCCAGAGCTGGTCCTTTTTTTCGGCGGACAAATGGACGCCGACCCAGCGACCAAATGTGGGCGAGGTCCGGCGCAGATCCACGGCGACGTCGTAAGCCTCGCCGACCACCAGGCGCACCAACTTGCCTTGCGGTTGTTGAACCTGGTAGTGCAGCCCCCGGAGAGAGTTCTGCCGCGAACCGGAGTGATTGTCTTGAACGAAAGCCGCCGTGATACCGGCTTTCAAGAATTGATCCTTGTGATAGCTCTCCAGGAAGAAGCCGCGCGCGTCGCTCAATACGCGTGGCTGGATAAGGACGACATCGGCGATTTCCAGAGGTATGAAGTGCATGGGGGTCCGGTGCAGCGGGCGGGCTAGGCCGCCCGGTACTCCTCTATGACCTGGGCAGCAGTCCCCATGGCGGCAATCCTGCCATGTTCAAGCCACGCCACGCGGCTGCACAATGCCTGGATGCTCGTCATATCGTGCGTGACCATGAGCGTGGTGGTTCCGCCATCCCGAAACGATTGCATGCGAGTCTGGCACTTGCGTTTGAAGGCCTCGTCCCCGACCGCCAGCACCTCATCCACCAACAGAATTTCAGGCTGCCAGGCGGTCGCGACGGCGAAGCCGAGGCGGGCCACCATCCCGCTGGAGTAGGTGCGCAGAGGTGCTTCGATGAAACTTCCGAGTTCGGCGAATTCGATGATCTCATCCATGCGAGCTTCGAGCTCGCGGCTGGAACGGCCAAGAAGGGTGCCATTGAGCAAGACGTTTTCGCGACCCGTCAGCTCGGGGTGAAAACCGGCGCCCAGTTCGAGCAGCGGTGAGACACGGCCGCGTATGTACACCCGTCCGGTGGTCGGAACGAGGACGCGCGACACGACTTTGAGCAAGGTGCTCTTACCGGCGCCGTTGCGACCGATGATGCCAAAGATCTCCCCCCGTTGGATTTCAAGGTCAACGCCGGCCAGGGCCTGAAAATCGATGTAAACCACACGTCGCTGCAGACGACGAATGGCATACTCCTTGAGAGTATTGAGGCGTTCGCGTGGCGCCTGATACACGACGGTGACACCCTGGAGCAAGACCGTGGCCAGCGGTGCGAGTCCCTGCGCCGGCCCGCGCCGGGCCTCAGAGGCGGTAAGTGAATTCATCGGCACGCGAAGTGAAAACGAACCAGCCCAAAAGCAGCGTCGACACCGCGATGGCGGTGGCGGCGGCCAACAAGGAGCCAGCCGGCCATGCTCCTTCGTAGACTGGCGCCTGGAATAAGCGAACCATGTAGTACATGGGATTAAGATGAAAGAACCAGAAGCGGTAAGCTTCCGGAATGATTTCCACCGGATAGATGACGGGCGTCAGGTACAGCCACCCAATCAGGGCAACCTGGTACATTTCCGCCACATCCGGGAAGTAGATGGCCCAGGCGGAAAACAGAAGTCCAACTCCGAGCGAAAAGGCCACGAGAAGCGCGATCGATACAGGCAAGAAGAGGAGCGGCCAGCCAAGCGGAAGGCCGACTGCCAGGACAATCAACAACAATGGAATGAGAGAAAGCACGAGGTTCACCAATCCCGTGCCGACCGCCGAGACCACGAAAGCCGTCCGGGGCATATAGATGCGCTGCAGGAGCGAACTGCCCCATACCATCTGGGTCATCGCGGCAGAGGTCGTTTGGGAGAAGAAGGTCCACGCCACCAAACCACAAAGAATGTAGGCGGGGTAACCCTGCACAGACTTGAACAGTTGACCGAAGACGATCGTCAGGATGATCATCATGCCCAATGGATTGAGCATGGTCCAGGCAATGCCCAAGGCGGAACGCTTGTAGCGCGAGACGATGTCACGCCGCACCAGCTGGTAGATCAGATCCCGATACTGCAGGATACCGCGCAGTTCCTCCAGCGCGACCGGGCCGCGTTTCAGGCTGTCGTAGACCTGGGTATTTTCGTTGAGGGTCTCGGCTTGCATGGCACAGCTACTGATTGAGAGGGTCGTGCCCGGATCGAAGTCAGGCCCTCGAATGTCGTGTGGCCAAGGGTTATTCTCCCGACTCGAAGGAGGATGCCCGAATCCAAGTCTTAACGCATGGAAGTTTATCATAGTCAACGCGGCCAAAGAACAAAGGAGCCGCACAGAAGCGAATCAACAAGTGGTACGGGAATGCACGGTTGATTCGCCGGCTCACTGCAAACAAGAGAGCCTCCTGCGCTGCTTGACCCTGAGGATCAAGCCGTACGCAGAAGGCTCTCGTTAGTCCCGATGGATGAGGGCGTGCCTCAGGCCAATTAGGTCACCCGGGGCATCGCGCCTATCGAAATCGGTGGTTTAGTACTCAGGCATCGGCGGAGGCGCCGGCTTCTCCTTCTCGGGGATATCCGTGACGAGCACGTCCGTTGTCAACATCATGGCCGCGATGGATGAGGCATTCTCAAGCGCACCGCGGACGACCTTGACAGGATCAATGACGCCGTCGTCGATCAGGTCGGAGTACTTGCCGGTCAAGACATTGTAGCCAATGTTCTTGTTCTTCTGATCGGCGGCGTTGCGGCGCACCGTGTCAATGATCACGGAGCCGTCCTGCCCGGCGTTGGACGCCAGTTTGCGGATGGGGGCTTCGAGGGCTTTTCGGACAATGTTGATGCCCACACGAGTCTCCTCATCGAGGTCGCTGCCCTTCAGCATACGGTCAAGCTTCGGCATCGCCAGCAGCAGGGAAATCTCACCACCAGCCACGATGCCCTCTTCCTGGGCCGCGCGAGCCGCGGAAAGCGCGTCTTCCACGCGATGCTTCTTTTCCTTCAGCTCGGTCTCAGTCGGCGCGCCCACCCGGATGATGGCAACGCCACCACTGAGTTTGGCCAGGCGCTCGTTGAGCTTTTCCTTATCGTAGTCGCTGGTGCTCTTCTCGATCTCGGCGCGGATTTCCTTGATGCGCCCTTCGATCGCGGACTTGGTGCCTTTGCCGCCGACAATCGTGGTGTTCTCCTTGTCGGAGACGACCTTCTCGGCACGACCCAGATCCTGAACTGTGGCGGTCTCAAGCTTGCGACCGGTCTCCTCGGCAATGACGGTACCGCCGGTCAGCGTCGCAATGTCCTGCAGCATCGCCTTGCGGCGATCGCCGAAGCCGGGCGCCTTGACCGCCGTGACGTTCAGCATGCCGCGCAGCTTGTTCAGGACGAGGGTGGCCAAGGCCTCCCCATCGATGTCCTCGGCAATAATGACGAGGTCACGCTTGCCGACCTGCACCAGCTTCTCGAGCAGCGGAACGATATCCTGCGCCGCAGAGATCTTCTTCTCATTGATCAGGATGTACGGATCCGCAATTACGGCTTCCATCTTGTCGGCGTTGGTGATGAAGTATGCCGACAGATAGCCGCGGTCAAACTGCATGCCCTCGACGAAGTCCTTTTCGTCGCTCATGGACTTGGATTCTTCGACGGTGACCACGCCATCCTTGCCAACTTTGTCCATGACATCTGCGATCAGCTCGCCGATCTTCGGATCGGCCGCCGAGTTGCTGGCGACGGAGGCAATTTCTTCTTTCGTGTCGATCTTGACCGACATCTTGCGAAGCTCCTCGACCACGGTTTCGGTGGCCAGGGCAATGCCGTTCTTGATCAGCATGGGGTTGTAGCCGGCTTCCAGGGCTTTGAGGCCTTCGTTGACAATTGCATGGGCCAGTACAGTGGAGGTCGTTGTGCCGTCTCCGGCAATGTCGTTGGTCTTGGAGGCCGCTTCCTTGAGAAGCTGAGCACCCATGTTTTCAAAGGGGTCTTCGAGCTCAATTTCCTTGGCGACGGAGACACCATCGTGCGTGATCGTCGGTGAGCCAAACTTGCGATCGATCGCGACGTTGCGGCCCTTGGGGCCAAGTGTTGCGCCGACCGCGTTCGCGACGACGTTCATGCCGTTCCTGAGCTTGCGGCGCGCCTCTTCCGAAAAAACAAGTTGTTTTGCAGCCATGTTTGATATCCTCCGCTCTTAGCTCTCGACGATAGCCAGGAGGTCGCTCTCACGCATGATGAGCAATTTCCGGGCGTCGAGCTTGACTTCGGTGCCGGAGTACTTGGCGAACAGTACCTTGTCACCGAGCTTCACATCCATCGGAACGCGGGCGCCCTTGTCGTCGCGGTCACCGGGACCCACGGCCAACACCTTGCCCTCCTGAGGCTTCTCTTTCGCGGTCTCGGGCAGAATAATGCCTCCAGCGGTCATCTCTTCCTGTTCAATCGGTTCGATGATTACGCGCCCGCCCAGAGGTTTGAGCTTGAGCTTGCTTGCCATCTTTTCGACCTCCTTGGAATACGTACTTCGGTTTTGAAATAAACACCAAATTAGCACTCTTACCACCTGAGTGCTAAGTCATGATAACGAATTCACAAGCCACCGTCAAGTGGTGCGGGAAAATTCTTACAAATCTCTGATGGTGTTTTCGCCGTCAGTCGCCTGGTTGGCGAGGATTGGTCAGGGGGTGGGGGTCTCGGGAGGACCCTCCGTCGGATAGGGCGTCGAAGTGGCAGCCGTTGTCGGCTCTCCCTGTGCCGGCGTCATGGTCGGTTGGGTGAAGGCGGGGCCCCCGCCAGAGCACTCCAATTGAGCCGCCGTGATGTTAGCTGTGATATCTGTTCGCTGCGCCTCGTACCCGCTGGCCCGAACCTGGTTGATTATGCCGAGTGCGATCGGGCAGTAGGTCGCGTCTCGAGGTCCGAGGGCCGCCAGAACAGAGAAGTACACTTGATAGTAGTCGACAGAACCCAAGGAGAGGGGCAGACCGGCCACTTGCACGGCAGGGTGCTGATCATCGCAACCGCCGAGGCCGCGGCCGGTGCAGGAGATGTCTCCGTTGCAGCCCGAGACAGCACATTGCAGGGCAGGGATCGAGCCCTCGTAATTCCGGGACTTGAAGTAGATTACTCCGAGTTGGCCGTAGAAATCGGCGTTGTCGGGCTGGAACTCCAGAGCTTTCTGGACGTTGCGTGCGGCAATGAAGTATTCGCCTTCCTGGGAGTACGTCCTGGCTATAGAAAGGTAGGGCGTAGGATCCTGGATGCGCAACTCATCATTGATGCTTGCGGCTTTGGCGAAATACGTGAGCGAGCTGTCGAACAACTGCTTCTGGTTCACTTCGTTGGGGCTTTGAAAACCAAGCTGCCTGTAGTTGGCGCCCGCTCTCAAGTAGAGGAATGTCAACTTGGGTGTGATCGCAATGGCTTTGTCGTATTCTTGGATGGCCTGGTTGTACTGTCCCAGCAACTCCAGCACGTAAGCATAGACGCGATGTACGTCCATGAGGGACGGATCCCGGCTGATCGCCTGCTTGATGTATTGCTCTGCTTGCGTCCACTTCTGTTCGTCGACCAAGATTTCGGCGTAGAACGCCAGCGCCAGGGTGTTGGTGGCGTCGAGTTGGAGAGCACGGATGGCTTCCAGATCGGCCTGGGTCAAATAAGCCTGGACCTGGTTATCGTCTACGAGGCCAGGGTTCGCATTCCAATCCAGCGCGAAGGCAAGGACGGCGTGCGCGGTGCTGTCATCCGGCGCGACCGCTATCGCCTGCTTGGCTGACTGGAGGGCCTCTTCAAGGCGGGCGCTCCGGTCGGCGTCCGTGGTCAAGAGGGCTGAGGAATACGTCTGGATGCGGGCAAGGGCCGCCCAAGCCTCCCCATCATTCGGGTCAAGCTTGACTGCTTGCTGGTAGGCGACGATGGCCTTATCCAAGTCGCCGGCAGTGAACTGCGCGGTGCCTTCGAGCGAATAGGACGTGGAGGTGCGCGTCGGAGCCGGCGGCGGCGAGAACGGCGACTTGATGCGCCCCTGCTGCAACTGCGTAACCAGCCAAATACCGCCCAGAATCAACAAGCCCAGGAAGAATACGCGGTAGACACTGGTCTCGGCCTTCCGATTAAAGATCGGGCGGCGAGGAGACAGATTCATGGTGTCGGGCTGCCTTCAGCGCCACCGGTTGCTGGAGGCGTTTCCAAGGCTTGTGGCGCCTCCGTTGCCGTCGCCAAGGACGGAACCGGGGACCCCAGAGTCGACTGGCAGTAATTGATGGCTTCGTTCACGTTGGCGACGGAGATATCGTCGGTAGGTATGAGAGTCTGGACCGTCTGCGCGACCTGGAGCGTCTCACCGCAGCGACCCACCTTTGAAAGCGCCAGCGCATACGTGAAGTAAATCTCGGCTACCCGGGGCGCGTCCGGCACCAACGGTATGGCTTCCACTTTTTGACCGGTGTCAGTGACCCCTCCGTTGACCGCCAGGCTCAACTCCTTTACTGCATCACTGAACAACGCCGTGTGATAGTACATAACTCCGAGGTTTCCATGGTACCTGGCGCTGGTGGGGTCATCCGTCACGGCGGTCTCTGCATATTGCCGTGCCTTGGCATATTCGCCGACCGTAGCGTATGTCCGGGAAGTAAGGTAGTCCGGCATGGGGTCGGCGGGATTGAGGGCATTTGCATTACTGAATTCCTGCACGGCCTGATCATAAATACCCAGAGCCGTGTAGTTGATGCCCAGTTGCAGATGCAAATCCGGGATGTTTCCGTTGATCGCGATGGCGGCCTGATACTCGCGAACCGCGTCCTCGTAGTTGGCAGTGGCTTCAAGAACGTATCCGCGGGCCCTGTGCGTGATCAGCGTGTCCGGCGCCAAAGCTTGCGCCACCTTGGATTCATCGGCGGCCTTGAGGACCGTGCCCGGGCCCTGGTCCACCAGGATTTCGGCATAGTAGGCATGGGCGACAGCGTTATTGGGATCAAGCTCCAGCGCACGCTTGATGGAGGCCTCGGCTTCCAGCGGGTTGCCCTCAAAGTCGAGTGCCCAGGCACGAACGGCATGCGCCATGGAGTTGTCCGGGTTGAGCAAGAGGGCGTTTTCGGCGCTCGCAAGGGCGCGCCTTGTAGTCCCCAGAGAATATCTGCACCTGGGCCATAGCCACATAGATCGACGGATCGTCAGGATTCACCGTAATCGCCTGCCCGTATACATCGATGGCCTGGCTGAGCTTGCCGTCATTGAAAAGGTTCTGCGCCTCCGTGATGTAGGCCTCCAAGGGCCGCGTGGGCGTGGCCGTGGCGGAAAAGTAAGCCGGCGCCGCAGGGATGACGACCCGGTCCAGGTAGAGGCCCGCCGCGATCAGCAAAGTAAGCAATATGATACGGAACCAGTTGAAATGCTGGCGCCGGCGATTCATGCTCCATTTGCTACCCTTCAAGTACATGTATTTTTCCCTTAGGTGGAAAGCCCTCGCGCCCCCGACCCGATTGGCGTCGGCATCCAGGAACCTACCAATACACGAAGACTTAAAGTATCTTACCATCCGCCGCGAGGCAGCGTCAAGCAGGGGGACTTATCGGCCTCTAACCGGAGCGAGGACACCGACGAAGCGCCGGCATGGGGCATCCAACGGTGGGTCTGATTCCGCGTCGGCCTGGGATGCCTATGCTAGAATCCTTGTGTGCGATTCGACGTGTTCACGGTCTTGCCGGATGTGTTTCCCCCGTACCTGGAGAGCAGCATCTTGCTGCGCGCTCGACAGCGTGGGATCCTGGACGTGCACGTGCACAACATTCGTGACTTCACCCACGACAAGCATCACACGACCGACGACGTTCCTTACGGCGGCGGCGGCGGCATGGTCATGAAGCCCGATCCAGTCTTCGAGGCCATTGAAACCGTCCTGGGCCTTGAGCAGTCGGAAAGCCCGGCGTGCCCGGTCGTGCTTCTGACGCCACAGGGTCGTGTGCTTTCTCAAGATCTTGCGCAAGAATGGTCACACCATGAAAGAATCGCCCTGATCTGCGGGCGCTACGAGGGCGTGGATGAGCGCATCCGCAGGCTGGCGACAGACGAAGTTTCCATCGGGGATTATGTACTCACCGGCGGCGAGCTTCCGGCCCTGATCGTCATCGACGCGGTGACGCGGCTGCTACCCGGCGCCCTCGGTGACCCGGACGGAGCGGTCGACAACTCGCACGCGGCCGGCCTGCTTGAGTATCCGCACTACACGCGGCCACCGGAATTCCGAGGTGAGAGGGTGCCGGAGGTGCTGCTATCCGGAGACCACGCGCGTATAGAGAAATGGCGGCATGAGCAGTCCCTGCTAAGGACTGCCGAGCGGCGGCCTGACCTGCTGCGGAAGAGGCCAGCTCAGCCCGGACGATGCGACCTTCGTCAGAGGATTGGGCTTCATAGAACCCCCCTGATAGCACCATACCAGAATGGCCCGCTTTTCCGCCAAGATAGGCCAAATCCCAGAACGCGTGAAGCACATTTGCCGCCAGCGCGCCGGAAACGAACGGCCGCCGTCATCGGATTCGTTTCGGAGAAGCCATCCTACTGCTCAGCTATGGCGCCGCCCTGCTGCTCGCCGGGTGCAGCCCCAGGCCTCAAGATTGCGCGAGGCCAGATGTTTGGTGCGCGGGCCTGGTCACCGACTTTGGCACGGTCACCGATGGGGGCATCAACTCCGAGGCCTGGCAGGCATTACAGGATGCGAAGTCCAGCGGGTTGCTCGACCGGGTCGATCGGATTGAGACGCTCGATTCGCGGGACCGGGCGGCAAACATTGCGGTGCTAACCGACGATCGATATGACATCATCGTCACCGTGGGAGCGTCCATCGGCGAGGAAACCACCGCAGCGGCGCAACTCCATCCAGACTTGCACTTCATCGGGGTAGAACAAGCACAAGAGACCAGGATTCCAAATCTGGTCGGGCTCGAATTTCACGAGGAGCGCAGTGGATTTCTTGCCGGCGCGCTGGCGGGCCTCGTCAGTCAGACGGGCCGGGTCGCCGCGGTTTGCGAGGCGAATTTCATAGACTCCATTCGACGGTACTGTGATGGGTTCCAGGCAGGGGCGATTTACACAGACCCCACCGTTCACGTCTCCGTTTCTTATCGCGACGGCCCGACGGAATCGCTATTCCACGACGCGGCCTGGGGCCGGGCGGCTGCCTTGGCGCGCCGTAAACGAGGGCACAGACATCGTATTTGCCGCGGGCGGTGAGACGGCGGACGCCGCCTTGCTGACGGCAGCGGAGAATGGGGCTCTGGTGATCGGGACAGAAACTGACTTGTATGACCGTCTCCCGGACCTGCGGCCGAGCCTGCTGACCAGTGCCGTGAACGATGTGCGCTCGAGTGTGCGGGATCTTCTGGAGGCCGCAAGGCAAGGCACCCTTCCGGCAGGCGACTACTTCGGCCAGGTCGAACTTGCCCCGTTTCACGACATGGAAGGCCGCGTCCCGAGCGTGGCGATGAGCCGACTGGCGGAGATCCGCGCTGCGCTTGACAACGGAGAAATTCCCCTGGATGTGCCTTATCTGCTTCCCTGAATTGCGCGGTCTTGCACAAACGCAACGGCCAATGTATACTTGAATTACGCATATGGGGAACCCAGGACGGGATTACAAGGTCAACCTTCAAACAGGAGGTGCCGCAGCCGGAAATCAGCGTCCGTACCATAACAAGCTGTGATGAAGTGCCAAAACCTGACAGGAGAAGAACAATGAAAAAGCTTTACCTAATTGTGGCAATCGTGCTTTCTGCCTCGTTGCTGCTGACGGCATGCGGCGCGCCGGCCGCCCCGGCTCCCGCGAGCGGAGGCTTTAAGGTTGGTGAAGTAACAGACCTGGGCGGCGTGGACGACAAGTCCTTCAACGCGCTGCGCGTGGTCAGGCGTTCAGCAAGCCATCAGCCAATTCGGCGCGGATGGGAAGTATCTGGAGTCCAAGGATCAATCCGACTACGCCAAGAACATCCAGCAGTTTCTCAGCGAGAAGGACAACCTGATCATCACCGTCGGATTCCTGCTCGGCGTGGATACGGCAACGGCGGCGAAGGCCAACCCCGGCACGAATTTTGCGATCGTAGACTACACCTACCCGGATTGCTATCCCGGCGCGGTTGAAGGCAAGGATTGCGGCTCGTCGACTGATTTGTCGAACGTGCGCGGCCTGGCGTTCCAAACCGATCAGGCTGCATTCCTGGCCGGCTACGCTGCCGCAGGAATGACGAAGACGGGCACAGTCGGCACTTTCGGCGGCATCAAGATCCCCACGGTGACAATCTTCATGAAGGGCTTCGAGGCAGGCGTCAAGTACTACAACCAGCAGAAGAGCGCCAGCGTGAAGATCCTGGGCTGGGATACCGCCAAAGACGATGGGCTGTTCACCGGTAACTTTGATTCCACCGACGATGGACGGAAATTCGCCGAGTCCCTGATGCAGGAAGGCGCCGATATCATCATGCCCGTTGCAGGTCCTGTGGGATTGGGCTCCGCGGCGGTCTGCAAAGAGACCGGCAAGTGCTGGATCGTCGGGGTTGACACCGACTGGTATGTCAGCGCCCCCGAATACCAGAGCGTGGTGCTGACCAGCGTCCAGAAGAAGATCGATGTTGCGGTGTTGAGCACGATCAGTGACGCCGTCGCCGGAAAATTTACGGGCGGTACGGTGGTCTACACCATCAAGGACGGCGGCGTCGATCTGGCACCGTTCCATGATTTCGACAGCCAGGTGCCTGCCGACCTCAAGAGCGAGATCGCGGCGGCGAAAGCGGCGCTAATCGATGGATCGCTCACCGTCGATGGAGTGCTTGGTAAGTAACATCTGTCAAGTACGCGCCTGACAAAGAGGGCCGGGGGAAGTTCCCGGCCCTCTTTTTGTCATCCATGCGCCGGACACGAATATCCCTGTGAGGGCCAGCGGGCCTGGGGGGAAACATAAGGCCGAAGCTCGCTTGAGAGCAGGAGAACTCCTGATGACGACCGTCCTGGAACTACGCGGTATCACAAAGTCCTTCCCCGGCGTGCTTGCCAACGACCACATCGACCTTACCCTGGAGAAGGGTGAAATCCATGCCCTGCTGGGCGAAAACGGGGCAGGCAAGACCACCTTGATGAATATTCTCTACGGCCTGTACAAGCCCGATTCCGGCGAGATCATGGTGGGCGGCAAGGTAGCGGAGATACATACCCCCAACGATGCCATCGCCCTTGGCGTCGGGATGGTGCATCAGCATTTCATGCTCGTGCCTGTCATGACCGTGACCGAGAATGTGATGCTGGGCGTTGAGCCTACTCGCGGGGAAGTCTTTCTCGACCAAGCCAAGGTCGCGGGCCGGATCCAGGAAATTTCCGAGGCGTATGGCCTGGAAGTAAATCCTGATGCCTACGTCAAGGACCTGTCGGTCGGAATACAACAGAGGGTGGAGATCATCAAGATCTTGTACCGGGCTGCCGATATTCTGATCCTCGACGAGCCCACGGCCGTGCTAACCCCCCAGGAGGTCGAAGGACTCTTCCGAATTTTGCAGACATTGATCGAGAAGGGCAAATCGATCATTTTCATCACCCACAAACTCAAGGAGGTGATGGAGGTCGCCGACCGCATCACCGTACTGCGCGGCGGCCGTACGGTAGGCACGGTCGCGCCCAAGGACGTCGACCCCAAGAAGCTGGCGTCAATGATGGTGGGCCGCGACGTTAACCTTGTGGTCCGCAAGAAGCCTGCGAGCCCCGGGGAAACGGCCATGGCTGTGCGCGGTCTCTTCGTTCGTGACTTGCGCGGCAACACCGTCGTGAACGGGGCCAGCTTCGACGTACGCACGGGCGAGGTGCTGGGCATCGCGGGCGTGCAAGGTAACGGCCAGACGGAGCTGGTCTACGCGCTGACAGGCTTGCTGCCGATACAGAGCGGCGAGATAGACCTCCTAGGAAAAACGGTTAAACACCTGACGCCGCGCCAGGTCCTGGAACGCGGGATAGCCCACATTCCCGAAGATCGTCAGAAACACGGTTTGGTGCTTTCCTTCCCCATCTACGATAATCTGGTCTTGTGCAACTACTATCTGCCGCCTTTTGCGAGAGGCATGCAGTTGCAGGAACGTACCATTATTGAGAACGGGGAGAAGCTGGTCAAACAGTTTGACATTCGGACGCCCAGCGTCTACTTGAATGCATCCAGCCTTTCCGGGGGAAATCAGCAAAAGGTCATTGTGGCACGGGAGTTCTCCCGCCCAATTCAACTGCTCATCGCTTCGCAGCCAACGCGCGGCCTGGACGTGGGCTCCATCGAATACATCCACAACCGAATCATCGAGAAGCGGGACGAGGGCACGGCGGTGCTCTTGGTGTCTTCGGAACTGGACGAGATCCTGGCGCTTTCGGACCGGATTGCAGTAATTTATCGGGGTCGCATCATGGAAATTGTCGAGGCCAGCAAGACAGACAAGGAATATCTGGGCTTGCTGATGGCCGGCATCGAGGCCTCCAAGGCGGGCCGGACGGCGCCCAAGAAGAAGGCGACCGAAGAAGTGGAGCGCGTCTTCTAGGAGTCCATCATGGCAGAAAAAAAAGGCGCCAAGCGCTCGACCTCTGAGCGCCCACAGAGTGTCGCCCCCCCAGCAACACCCGTAGCGCCGGGTTCTGCGGCCAACGAGGGCAACGAGCGGGCAGCATTCTGGATCAACAACGTGGTGCAGCCCGCGCTGGCCGTGTTTACCGGACTGGTTGTGGGCGGCGTAATCATTGCCCTGGCAAATGACGCGGCGATTGCCGCCTGGGGCAACTTCTTCAGCAATCCTTTCGCTCCCTTTCGGGCGTCCTGGGACGCCGTCATCCAGGCGTACGGTGCCTTGTTTGCCGGAGCGCTCGGAAATCCCAGCGACATTGTCGTCGGAGTGCGGACCTACCTAGCGACCGGTCAGCCCGATTTGTTGTACAAGGCGATCTACCCGTTCACGGAGAGCCTGGTGCTGACCACGCCCTACATTTTCACCGGCCTGGCCGTCGCCGTCGGATTTCGGTGCGGCCTTTTCAATATTGGAGCCGAAGGGCAGTTTTTCATGGGAGCGCTGGGAGCCGCATTTGTTGGGTACAGCATCAGCGGCCTCCCGTGGTACATCCACATGCCGCTGGCCTTGCTGGGCGGCGCACTGGCCGGCGCAATTTGGGGCGCTATCCCGGGCTACCTTAAGGCCAAGTTCGGTGCCCACGAAGTAGTCAACACCATCATGATGAACTGGATCGCCTTCCGATTAAGCGACTGGTTGCTGTCCGGCCCGATGAAGTCCATAGGTTTCCGGCCTGTCACGCCAAGCGTGAATGTAACGGCCGAGATTCCGCGATTCTTCCCCGAGCCGCTGCGCTTCAACTGGGGATTTCCGCTGGCGCTGGTGTTCGCTTTGCTGGTCTACTGGTTCCTATTCAAGACCACGCTCGGCTTCGAAATCCGCGCCGTGGGGGCCAATCCGGACGCCGCCAAGTACGCCGGAATGAGCGTCCTCCGCAACTTTGTCCTGGTGATGACGCTCAGCGGCGGTCTGGCGGGGCTCGCCGGCGCAGTCCAAGTCCTGGGGGTCGATCACTGGGTGGGGCAAGGCTTCTCGGCGGGCTACGGCTTCGACTCAATCGCTCTGGCGCTGCTCGGAAAGAGCCATCCGCTGGGGGTCGTGCTTGCGGCCCTATTGTTCGGCATCCTGCGAGGCGGCGCCACCGGCATGCAATCGATGGCGCGTATCCCGATTCACATCATCTCCGTGATTCAGGGCATGGTCATCATTTTCGTGGCGGCGCCAGCGATTATTCGCTGGATCTACCACCTGCGGATCGGCGCGACAGATCAAACCGTGCTCACGCGCGGTTGGGGCAAATAGAGAGACTACAACATGGCAGAGCAGACACTCTCCGCGACACCGGCCTTCGCCAATCGGCAACGCCTGGCAACGGGCATCGCGCTTCTGGCATTCGGGTTGCTGATGTTCGTGCTGTTTGTTACCGGCACGCAGCCGGGACAAACCGCTTCGTTTGGCATGAACTTGGGCGACTCGGCAGTGGAGATCCCCGACCTGGTTGTGCCGGTACAGCCCGCCTTGTACGGATTGATCCTGGTGACGGTCTTCCTGGGCGCATGGCAACTGGCGCGCGGCGGCGGTCGCTCGGCGGGCTGGTCAGTCGCGATCGTCTCGTTCTGCTTTGTGGCCGCGTTCCTGGTGTGGGCCACGCAGGACAAGTCTTTCAACCTGGTGGGCATGTTAAATGGAACCGTGGGGCGGGCGATCCCAATTGCGCTTGCGGCCCTGTGCGGCGTGATCAGCGAGCGGGCAGCCGTAGTGAATATTGCCATCGAGGGCATCATGCTCATCGCGGCCATGACCGCGGTAATTGCGGGCACCCTTTCGCACAGCCTGGTTGTCGGCCTGATCGTTGCCATCATCACCGGGGGACTCGTGGCAGCCCTGCATGCGTGGCTGGTAATTCGGTTCAACGTGGATCAGATTGTGAGCGGCGTCGCCATCAACATCTTCGGGACGGGCATCACTTCCTTCATCTCGTCCCGGTACCTGGAGTCGAACGTCGACCTGCTGAACAATTCGGGCACCTTCAAGGTGATCTCCATTCCGCTGCTCTCGAAGATCCCCGTCCTCGGCCCCATATTCTTCGAACAGAGCCCCATCGTCTACATTACCATTGTGCTGGTTGCGGTGCTGCACGTGTTACTGTTCTACACGCCCTGGGGGTTGCGCACGCGGGCCGTGGGTGAGCATCCGAAGGCAGCAGACACGCTGGGCATCAACGTGTTCATGACGCGCTATGTCAACGTGATCATCGGCGGCATGATCGCCGGCATCGGAGGCGCCTACTTCACAGTTGGCTCGGTCGGACGGTTCGACCAAAACATGACGGCGGGCAAAGGTTTCATTGGCCTGGCGGCAATGATCTTCGGGAAGTGGAATCCGATTGGGGCTTTTCTTTCGTCTCTGCTCTTTGGCTTCGCCGATTTACTGCAGGTGAAGATGCAGATCCTGCGGGTGCCGATTCCGTCGGAATTCCTCGCCATGGCCCCCTACATTGTGACAATGATCGTGCTGACCGGCATTGTCGGCCGAGCCATCCCGCCAGCGGCCGATGGGCTACCATACGAGAAGCAATAGGACAGGGCAAGCGGCATCGCTGAAGGAAGACCGAGAACGGGGGCCGAGCCAGGGCCGCAAGACGTGGCTGCCCGGTAATTCCGTCGCACGGTAAGCGGGATAGTGCCCACCCTATGTCTTTGCATTACAATGTCCGGCGGTCTTTTAAGGGAGGCGGAAATGCGAATGGCGGCAACGGTGCCTTGTGGGCTCGCGCTGGCGGCGGTCCTGCTTTCAGGATGCAATCTGCCCGCGCGGGTTGAGGCGACGGCAGCGGCTCAAACCGCAGCGGCCCTGACGGTCGAGGCGGACCTGACGGCCGCGTCGCCATCTACAACGCCGACTTCCACAATGGCGGCCTTTCCGACGCTGCCGTCCGTGACGGCAGCCGTTGCCACCACGACTCCGGCGGCGACGCCAACGTCAGACTGCGATATGGCGGATTTTGTCGCAGATGTAACCTATCCCGACGGTGCGGCAGTCGACGCCGGCCAATCCTTCACCAAGACGTGGCGGCTACAGAACACAGGCACGTGTTCCTGGACGCCGTCCTACGCGGTCGTGTTTACCTCAGGGGACTCGATGGGCGGACCAGCCGTGCAGAGTCTGGTGGGGAACGTGAATCCGGGCCAGACTGTGGACCTTTCGGTTGCACTCAAGGCACCCGGGGACAATGGCAGCCACACCGGCAGCTGGGGTCTGCGCAATGCCGCCGGCGTGATCTTCTCGCGCTTCTATGTACAGGTATCGGTCGGCGGCGGGACAGGCGGAGAGTTCGCGGTCACGCACGTGACATACTCGTTTAGTACCAGTGATGACGGCTTGCATCACGATTGTCCGACCGTCACCGCCCACATAACCACGAGCGCGGCGGGCGACGTCAAGTACCACTGGACGCGATCCGACGGGGTCAACTCCACCGTCATGATCCAGCACTTCGATGCAGCCGGCAGCCAAGACGTGGACAACATTTGGCAGCTGCCTACCTCAGCAGGCTCGGCTACACGCTGGCTAGGCATCTATGTTGACGAGCCAAATCACCAGGATTTTGGCCACCAGGAGTTCACATCCACCTGCAGCTCCCCTTAGAACCGCGCCGGCGTCGACACGCATGCAACCAAGCGCCCGGCACCCCAGCCGGGCGGTCGTTTTTTCAAAGCAGGTATAATCCTTGCCTGCTCGAAAGGAAGCAAGAATGACTGTACAACATAAGTATGCCGTTACAGCCCTGATCGTATGCCTTTCGCTGGTTCTGCCAGCCTGCGTCCCCGCGGCGGCCAATGAGGCGGCCATTGCTACTTCGGTCGCCCTCACCGTAGAGGCCCAAGATACCCAGGCCGCAGACTTCACGCCGACGCCGGCTCCTCCGACCCCCACGCTGACGCCAGCTGGTTCGCCCACCGCCGCTTCCACCAAGGCGCCGCCTACGGCACCGACCGGCAGCAACCAGTGCACCGCCAGCGCCAGCTTCGTCAGCGAGACGATCCCCGACGGAGCCATCATGAGCCCCGGCGAGGTTTTCACCAAGGTATGGCGCATTCAGAATACGGGAACCTGCCCCTGGTACAAGACCTGGAAGCTTGTCTACGTTTCAGGGGACCTGATGGGGGCGGCTACTGTCTACGACTTCCCGCAGCCCGCATTGCCAGGCGACACGGTGGACGTTCCGATCGTGTTGACGGCCCCATTGGCCGGCGGCGAGTACAAGGGATACTGGAAGCTCCAGTCGCCATGGGGATTTGTCTTCGGTGACAGCGGCAGCGGAAACGCCTTCTGGGTGGATGTTGTGGTGGGAAGCGGAACGCCGGAAAACGCCAAAACCTCCACGGTGTACGGTATCACGAACGTCACCTATACGATCGAACGAAGATGCACCACGGCAAACACATTCTGGCACATCTACGTCAATCTGACGAGCAATGGGCCGGTGAATACCATCTTCAACGTCACTCAGAGCGATGGGAACGGTAAGAGGAATATCAAGTTGAGCTTCACCTCCGCCTCGACCTTGACTTACGACTATGGTGAGTGGAGCCAGCACTATACGTCTTCGACCAATCCACGCTGGGTGCAGGCGACGGTCACTTCCCCCAGCTACTTCGAGTGGCCCCAGTCATCCCCGTTCTATATGTGCGGAAGCGGATAATACGTGCCCGCCGGGGTGCATGTGATTGCATGCGCTCCGGCCCCAGGTGGGCTACTCGCCGTCGGCTCGCGAACTTCGGGGGCGAGGGAAAGCGTGCATTACTTCGCGGACATTGCGGCGATCATGGTGCCGCGACCCGGATAAGCCCCGTGCGGGATTTCGAGGTCCTTGATGGCGGTTTCCACCGGATAATCAGGTAACCGATGATTCGCCGCCACTGCGGCCCGGGAAGCCTGCGAGCGACCGTGCAGCAAAGACGTGACCCACGACGAGACGGAAAGCCGGTACCGAGACGCGAGACAAGTCCGATCGATCAAAGGGTTCGTCACGGGAAGCCACGGACACGAGGACCTCAACGCCGATCCTTGGACGGTACCAATGTGTCACCGCAAGCCCAAAGGGGCAGGCAGTATAATCACTTCGGGCATGAATTTACACAATTCTCCGCTTATGCTTCTCTGATCACGGAGGTTTCGAAATGGTTCACAAGCGACACCTTTGGGGTGCTGCGGCTGTCGTGTTGGCGCTAGCCGCGTCCTCCTGCAATCTCGGAAAGTCAGCCGAACCCACACCTGACGTCAGTGCACTCTACACGGTAGCAGCCGAGACGCTCATCGCCCAATCCGGTCTGGGGGAAACACAAACGGCGGCGGCCGCTTCGCCTACGGCCAGCCCCACAGCCCTGGCAAGCCCGACATCTCTGCTACCGACGTTCGCCGTGGGAGGGGTTCCCACCTTCGGGACCTTCCTGATAAACACGCCCCTCCCGGGTGTCACGCCGCTCCCGACACAGTCCACCGGCTCCAGCCAGGGAGGCTTCGCCGTGGGCTGCAACAATGCAGTGTATTTGGGGCAGACGGTGGCTGACAAGACGGTGTTGGACGGGCTGAAAGAATTCAAGAATGGCTGGTCACTTCAGAACACCGGCACCTGCGCGTGGGATCAGGGGTACAGCTTTGCGTACAAATCCGGCGAGCGGATGAGCGGCGCGGACGTCCTGATCGTAAGCAGCGATCAGATCACGGAACCCGGTCATTCGCAAGCCTTCGTCGTGCACCTGCAAACGCCCAAGGCCAAGGGCGAGTACATCGGCTACTGGCAGATGAAGAGCGATGCCGGAGAGTGGTTCGGCTCGCTGGTCTCGATCGATATCATCGTCGGTTGACCAGGCAAGCGGCAACGAACTCGTAGAGGAGGCCCCATGAAGACACGGATGCTGATCTTGTCCATGGTCGGATCGCTGCTACTGGTGTCCTGCGTGGCGACGCCGGTCCCGCCGACCCCGGATATTTCGCTGATCCAGACGAGCGCGGCGCAGACCGTGATTGCCAATTTCACGCTGACGGCAGCAATCACCTCGACCTCACTGCCGACAGAGACAGAGACGCCGACGATTGTTTCGGTCTCGGGGACGCCGATCACCGATACGCCCACGCTGCTGCCGGGTGGCGTGACCGCCACTCCCCCGTTATGCGATGCACTCATCTATGATGAGGCCACCGTCGACGTGAACGTACCGGACAACACCGAAATGCAACTGGGCCAGGAATTTGTCAAGACATGGCTGGTCAGGAACAACGGGGCATGCACGTGGGGCGCCGGCTACGGACTGATATTCAGCTACGGAGATCGCCTGGCGGGCATTGCTCAGCCGTTCACAGGAGTCGTCGCTCCAGGCCAGGAGGTGGAGGTGTCGGTTAATTTTACGGCCCCCACGAAAGCGGGTGTGTACCTTAGCGGCTGGCAGATGGCCAACGCTAACGGCACACCGTTCCCACGGCCGATCTATGTGAAGATCGTGGTGAAGTGACGGCCGACAACCGCCCAAATTCATCGCTCAAACAATCCATCAAGGATGAAGCACGCCGGCTGGGATTCGTCCTGGCCGGCGTGACGAGTCCTGATCCACCGGAGCACGCGGCAGTCTTTGAGCGCTGGCTTCAACTGGGCCGCCATGGGCAGATGACTTACCTAGCCGAACCGCGCGGCCGCCTGCGTCGGAGCGATCCGCGGCTCGTCATGCCGGAATGCAGGTCGATCGTCGTTCTGGCAATTCCCTATTCAGATCCGGGCAATGCGGCTTCGTCCGCCACGAGTGGCCATGTCGGGGCCGCGGTGGGCAAATCCGCCGCGTACGCGTGGGGCGAAGACTACCATTTGGTGCTGCCGAAACGCATCAAGGCGCTCGTCAAATTCATCCGGGATCAGGCGGGCCGCGATGTGTCCAGTCTCTGGTACACAGATACCGGGCCAATCCTCGAACGCGACCTGGCGCAACGCGCTGGCCTGGGGTGGATTGGTAAGAATACGTGTCTGATCAATCCGAAGGTAGGCTCCTACGTGCTTCTGGCCGAGGTCTTCCTTGACCTGGTGCTGGAACCTGACCCACCGTTCGCCACGGACCACTGCGGGACGTGCAGACGATGCATTGAAGCCTGCCCTACGGACTGCATCCTGCCGGACCGAACCCTTGACGCGCGCCAGTGCATCTCGTATCTAACCATCGAGCTCAAGGAACGGATCCCTGAAGATCTCAGGTCACGCATGGACAATTGGATATTTGGCTGTGATATCTGCCAGATGGTGTGTCCGTGGAACCGCTTCGCGGAGGCCGAAGGCGAGACGGCCTTCCGCAGCTCCGGCCGACAGTCCCAGCCCGATTTGATAGCCGAAATGCGACTCACATCGCAAGCGTTCGAGGAGCAATTCAAGAGCACGCCGATCAGGCGCGCCAAGCACAGCGGATACCGCAGGAACGTAACGGTGGCGCTCGGAAATGTCGCCGGCGCGGATGCGATCTCTGTACTCGAGGCTGCCGCGACCGGCCCCGATCCCATGGTAGCCGAGCATGCCACGTGGGCAATCCGACGCATCAACGACCGTTCACATCGCGATGCTTAGGCTTGTGCTTGCCACGCAAAACGAGGGAAAAAGGCGGGAGTTCCTCGATCTGCTGGGCGGTCTGCCGATCCAGTGGGTCAGGCCCGAAGACGTTGGTCTGCATCTGGAGATACTCGAGGACGGCAGTACGTACGAGGAAAACGCGGCCAAGAAGGCAGTCGCCTACGCAGAAGCCAGCGGCCTCATGAGCCTTGCGGACGATTCGGGCCTTGAAGTTGACGCCCTCGGCGGGGCACCGGGGCTGTACTCGGCGCGATACCTTCCCGGGAAGACGGCCAGTGATGCTGATCGACGCGCGTATCTGCTGAAAAACCTCGGGGACAAGCCCCGGCCGTGGACCGCCCGCTTCCGAGCGGCGGTGGCAATTGCGGTACCCCACGGGGCGGTCAGATGTGTGGAAGGCACCTGCTCGGGTGAGATCATCCCGGAGGAACGCGGCACGGATGGCTTCGGATACGACGCCATATTCCTGGTCGGGCAGACGGGGCACACGATGGCCGAGCTGCCCATGGCGGAGAAGAATCGCGTGAGCCATCGAGCCCGGGCCATGATGCAAGCAAGGGCCGTATTGAAGGACCTGCTGCCACATTGAGGCAGCCGTCTACTCGCCAAGCAATCTTGCTCCCGCCCCTACCCAGCCTTTGGCACCAGAGTTCTTTCCTCGTGAGGAAGGAATGGCTTACCGGCCCGGCCGGTAGGTAAGGCTGTTCAAGAAGCGTTCCACGTACCCCGCAACTGCCTCCGGCTGCTCCAGCATGACCATATGGCCGGCGTCCGGCACCAGCTCCAGCGTAGAACCGGTGATGTGTCTCTTCAGCAACTCCGAGTACCATGGCGGAGTCATCTTGTCCTCGCCCCCGCAGATCACAAGCGTCGGCACGGCGACCTGCCCCAAGCGCCTCGTCACGTCGAAGGCATTGCAAGCCAACAAATCCCCGTGCAGTACCGATGGCCGGATTTCGGTCATGCGGGCGCTTGCCATCTCCTGGAGTCGGGGGCTGCTCTGGGGGGCAAACGAGAGGGCGCGGATAAGCGCTATCGCTTCGTGAAATCTTTCCGGGTCGGCTGAGGCCTCCAATAGGGCTGGCGCCACCCGCAGCTTTGCGCCGGTTCCGACCAGGCACAGGCCCAGCACATGCCGCGGATGCTCGAGGGCCATTTGAAGAGCAATGGCCCCTCCCATGGAATGCCCCACCAAAATCGCCGCACTGGCTCCGATCGACCGCAGGAAATCTGCAACTCCAGCGGCGTAGTGCTCAATGGTGTGATAGCCCGTGCCAGCCGACTTGCCGTGCCCAGGCAAATCAAGCGCAATGATGCGCTGACCGGGCAGGCGCCGAACTTGAGGGGGCCAATATAGGTGATGGCCGCCCGCGCCATGCAAGAGCACAACGGGCGGCCGCAAGTAGTTTTCGGCTGCGAGGGCAAAGTAGTGCAGACCGTTAGAAACTGGCATGGCAGACGGAGTCACTCAAAGCGACCTCGAAAGAGCCCCTGGCTCTGGAATTCCAAGGCGTGCGATGCAAGCTGGTCCGGAGACCGCGCAAACCAGCGCCTGGCTACGCCGAGTAACCCATCGGTCCGAGGAAGCGTCCAAACCTCTGTGCCAGGCGCGGCTTGTTGCTGGGAAGTGAAGGCCTCTCGAAACCGCCCTATGCGGCCCTTGAAGTAATGAGTCCCTTGCCGGCCCTCGGACCGCTCGGGACGGTTGCGCTCAAGCACTTGCCTGACATCCGGACTGCGGCTATCCAGGTGCAGATACTCACACAGTCGAGCTGATTCCACGTCATACTCGCGGAGCAGATCCTCGTAGCGCGAGACGAGCACTCGGCGCTCACGGCTCCAGTACTCCCAGATGTGTACGTATGCCATCATGAAGTCGAGGGCGCGCTCGAAATCTGCGACCGGCGAGAAGGCATTTGGACGGCCTCTCTCGAGGGCGTGGCGGCCATAGTCCATGGCGGATAGCATGGCGTCACGGGGATCCCGGTAGATGTACGTGGTGCGCATCCATCCCGCGGCACCCAACAAGCGCGAGGCAAGCGTCGGGCGCGCATGCGCCTTGATCACAAAGGTGTTGCCGAGAACGGACGGGACTGCAACCATTGCGAGCCGCCGGGCCGAAAGCACGCCGATGTTACAGTTCACCTCGGTCAGAATACCATGCAGGTGGAACCGTGACCGGATGTCGGCGGCCTCGGCGCAATGCGTTGTGCGCATCAGGTCATGAATCAGGTTGTAGTGCCAGCCAGAACCGGCCCTGGGCATCCCGACGGAAAGAACAATCATGGCTCGCCTACCGGAGTCACGCCAAGTCTCCCGAGGGCATGAACCGAGAATCAAGCGGCGTGAGGCGCCAGCGATCCAGTGCTGTTCTCGATCTCATGTAATCGGCTTCCGTGAACCAGCCATCATTCCCGTGAGGATCCCGAGATTTACCCAAAGGTTTGGTATAGCCAATGAATCTTGCGTGATGTTGTAAACGAGCAGGCCAAACCAGGTGAAGATAGCTGCGACTCCAAGGAAGCGCCACGTAAGGCTTCCGCGGCGGAGCGCCACAAGCGAATCGCCTAACAGCGAGAACTGGAACGCCATGAAGAGCACAAAGCCCAGCAGCCCCGTTTCCGCCAACAGCCGGACATAGATGTTCTTTGGATTGGGATAGAGCACATTCGAAGGACTCAGCTGACGCGCGATTTCGGGCACGGTCGTCAGCGCCCAATCTGGCAGTCCCGAATAGATGTAGAAACCGCTGGCTCCAAGGCCAACGCCCAGCCAGGGATGAGCTTGATAGGCGTCCATGGCCCCCCACAAATACGCCGCACGGGCGCCTGCAGAGTTCTGTATCAGGAAATCCGAGACGCTGGAGGCGCGTGTGTTCCAGAGACGTGCTATGTAGCCCTTCTGCCCAAGGAACAGGACTGCACCGGCGCCCAGCGCAATGCAGAGCAAAATGACGGCCAGTCGCGAGGTCCAGGCGCGGGCATGACTCAACCCGGACCGCAGCCAGCGCCAAGCGCCGCCAATGTGGGATTGCCCGACCAGCACGAGCGTCACCACCGTCGCAAATCCCGCCGTCAGCAAGCCTCCCCGCGAGAAAGTTGCGAGCAACAGTGCCACCGCCAAGATGAACAAAGCCGGCTCAAGCCACTTGAGGCGAGTCAGCCTCACGCCCGTGATCACGGCCGCAAAGAGCCACGGCATGTAAAGTGTTGAGATCTGGCCTGCCAGCCATGAGGGCTCATAGGCCATGCCTGAGATTCGATTGGTACGGATGAGCTCGCGGAGGAGAAGGCCCGCTGCCAATTGGTGACCAAAGGCTTGGGCAAGACGTTCAGGTAGAACGTGGCGCCCTGCAGTCCACTCCAGAGCATGTCCAGGGCGAGGCCCACCAGCAGCCAGCGTACCGAACGGCGCAACTCGTCGTCGTTCCGATTCATCCAGGCCGCCGCCACAAAGAACATCATGCCAAGAACCACGGTCACCCAGGCGCGGACAATGCGTCCCGTTATATCCTGGCCACGCAGAGGAACGGGCGCGAGGGCGATTCCCAGCATGCTCGCAGCCGCGGCAATCAGAAGGAAGGCGGTCAAAGGCGTGAGAGACGGCGACAGTGGAAAGGTTTGCCTTCCACGAGCAAGCATAATGAGCAGGGCCACCGCCAATAATCCAAGAGGATAAGCAGCCAAGGGCCGCACATATGTTGCATCGCCGGCCGGAAAATAGCGGAAACTCGTTACCGGCAAAGTCACCAATGTCGCCGCCCAAAGGAAGCGCGCAATCGCTTCCATGCCGAGTGATCGCCACAGGCGCCTCATGGCCTTAATTTGGTGTACAAGAACGTGAAAGCAGACAGCGCCAGGAGCACGACGGCGCCGATCGACAGGTAGACCGCGAGGCCCGGAAATCGACTCACTGGAAGGTTCGCCGTTTGTGCCGGATCGACTCTGATGTATGGCTCCAAACCCCCTGATGAACCGGCAACAACCTGCGCCTCAACCTGCCGGGTGAACGATTCGGCCCAGGCCGCGGCTCGCGCGGCCGCCCGTTGCGGGTCCGGATCGTCGGCGTAGAAGTGCCAGCCGCCGTTTCCTGGCTGGGCCAGCTGAAGTTTGCCGGCGCGCATTTGCAGAACGGTCATTCCGGGGACGCTGCTGGCCACGGCGCCGAGCGTGGCGTCTGACATGGCCAATTCTTCCAGTTTGCGCGTTTCGCGTTCCAGATAGTAGAACTGCTCGCGATCGGTGTTCTGTGGCCAGGCCTGCTCAAGATGGAAATCGACGTTCACCGTGGCGCGGGCGCGATACGGCGGTGGAGCAACATAGAAGACCGCCGCTCCCGCGAGGGCGCCCGCAACCGCGCCCAGGAACCAGAATCGCCAAGCCCTGAGGAGCCGGACGAGATCGTCCGCCTCGGGCGGCGCAAAGATCCACCTCATTGGATCGAACCAACCATCTGCAATCGGTGGTCGATGCCGCGCAATACCCGTTGTGAGTCACGTTACCCAATCCCGAGCAGGCGCCGCCGCCGCCAGTTCCAGATGGGCGCCAGCAACTTGCGAAGATAGTATTTGGCCACAAGGATCGAGAGAATTCCACCGCCGTCCCGGTAGTGAACCCTTAGCATTTCGGGCCAGCACCTGTCGTCCGCGGCGATCGTCTTAGCGGCCGTGTGCAAGCGGAAGTTGGCCCAGATCTGCGGGATGTATTTTACTTGCGTGCGGCCAGCAATGCGCAGCCACAAATCGTAATCCATGGCGAAGTAGAACGACGTGTCCAGAGGCCCAAGAGTCTTCCACAGACTGGCACGGAAGAACGCAGCCTGCTGCGGGATGTGAACGTAGCCCTGGCGAAGCCGAATGTAGTCCGTTTGGGCGGCCGGGAACGTGCCCACGATGCGTCCGCGCTCATCGATGTAGTGCGCGCCACCGTAGATCATCCCACAGTCAGCACAAGCCTGCAAAGCCCGCACGCCAGCGGTAACGGCGCCCGGCTCGTACGTGTCGTCCGAATTGAGCCAGGCGAGAATCTCACCATGCGCGTGGGAGAATCCCTTGTTGATGGCATCCGTCTGGCCATCATCGGGCTCACTGACCCACCATGAAAGCTGCGGCGCGTGATTGCGAATCACGTCAACACTGCCATCCGTGGAGCCCCCGTCCACAATGATGTACTCGATACGAGGGTAATCCTGGGACAGCACCGATTGGATGGTTGCCTCAAGGAAACGCCCTTGATTGCGCGATGGCGTCACAATCGATACGAGCGGTTCGGAGGCTTTCAATTCCAGTCCTGGTCAGGATAATACAGGCGGGCTACGTCCCCGGTGATCCGCAAAATGCGGGCGACTTCATCGGGAGACAGGCGATGCTTCCAGTTACCCAAGTTGGCCCGGCTGTCGAGGTGCACGGAGTGTACGCGGCCGGGCGTCGACTGGTCTGGATTCTCAGCGCTGCTGGACTGCACGACCGCGCGCTCCACGCGCGGCGAGAACGCCAAACCCAATTCCGCGTACAGATCCTTGAAACCCTGGGTTGGATGTTGGGATAGGTCCTCATGGCGGACGAAGAGCAACGAGGGAAGACGTTCCTGCATCTGGTACAGGCAGCCATAGATCATTGCCCACAGCAGGCTCGCCTGACCAACGATATCGCCTGGCATTTCAGACTGCATTGCGGTCCGATAAGGCTCCAAGTAGTCGCGCATGAGCAGCGGCTGCTCGAGCAGGTCCTCAAAGTCAAAGGACCAGTTTAGACGTTTCAGGCTGCCGACAAACGCCGCCGGATGACGCACGGTCACCACGATCCTGCAGTTCAGGCGCTCGGCGAACCAAGCCAGGGAGAAAACGGCAAACGGATCCTTCAGCAAGGGCCTGCGTCGCATCAGGCGCGCCGCCGTGAAGATTCCAAGATCCCGCCCCATTCGAAGCAGATCGCGGCCCGACCGAAGCGAACCCAGCTCTGCGCCCAAATGGTATCGATAAGCAAGCAACTCCATGAAAGAGCTGTAGTAGTCGCCCTCATTTTCGCTGCAAACATACGTGTACCAGTAAGGGACCTTGGCGCGCAGAACGCCGCCACGATGCAGGACGTTGAGCGGCTCGCTGATGTAAGCGACATCCGGACCCGCAGCCAGCAACTTGCCGACCCAGGTTGTACCCGTCCGGTGGGCGCCGGTGACGAGAATCGGGCTGGAATTAGCCAGCATCAGGGCGTGACCTGCTGTTGAAGATCGTAGACGATGTAGCCGTCGCCTTGTGCATACACGGCGAAATCGGCCAGCCGCGCCCGGAGCGCTGGCTGACGCTGCAACTCGGGGAAGTCTGTAACCAGGAAGTATGCGTTTCCCGCAGTAAGCTTCGAAAAGAGCTCGGAGAACCCAATGGAGCCGCCCCGCGCCTCGTGGTAGTCCATGTCCCCGGAATTCGGCCAAATGATAGCATTCTGCCAACCCCAGTAGGCCAGGCGCGTTCCATAGTCCTGAGTCAAGGCAACTACATTCGGCCCGTGGTCGAGACGATCCCCAATCTCCCCCCACATGATCGCTTCGGGTCGATAGTCGACCGCCTTCAACTCGGCGCGTATGTCCCACGCTGCAGACAGCACGACATATAGAAGAATTCCAAAGAGAGCGGCGCGCGCCGCTGGATGCGGGGTCGAGCGCGCCAAGTATGACAGCCCAGAACCTGCAATCGGGGCAAGAGAGACTGCAACAATCGCAATCAGCGGCAGATGGTAGTAATCATGTGTCGCAACGTGATAGTCGAAAAAGAGCCCAAAGAGGATGTACGCAATCCATAGCGAGGTCAGGAAGATGCGAGCTCTCCGATCGCGGACTACGAGCAGGCCCAGAAGCCCAAGGGCGATGGCGACTCCGCCGGCCGCGCGGTTGGCCAGGCTCGCCCATTGCACATAATTTACCGGGCTGACAAGCAGGGCGGGGATGAAGCGTCCGCTGAACTGGCGACCCAAAAAGCCTTGTTCCACAACGCCATAGTAGATGTAGATTGAGGCCGGCAGAACGCCGATGGCACCCATGACCCAAATCTGCGGTTTGCGGATCAGCCGTCCGCCAAAAGCACCCAGCGCCACGCCCAGCGCAGCCGCAATTACGAAGAAAGCGGCTACGAACTTGACATAGATAGCCAGCCCACCAACCAATCCTGCCACGAGAGCCCACGTCCAACTTTGTGTGTGCGACCAGCGCAGGACCAACCACCAGAAGCAAACGATCAACAGGATCATCAATACGTCAGGCTGGAACGATCGGCTGGCGATCGCCGCGAACGGCAAGAACAGGAAATACGCGAGAGCGGCCACCGCCCCATCTGCAGAGACCAGGTCGCGGACGAGCAGGTACAGAAAGACTGCGGCAGTCAGCCAGAAGACCGATGCGTAGAAACGTGGGACCCAGAGCTGAACGCCCGTGAAGCGGTATGTGAAGGCAACCAGATGCTCGAAGACTTCGGGCTCGACTTCTGCCCGGCTCTTCCATTGCTGAACCGCCATCTTGCGCTGCCAATCAGGCAGCCCGCCCGCCGTCTGGTAGTACATGCCGCGTGCCTTCAAGGCACTCAACAATTGCCGCGTGGGATGGAAGTCGAGGGGTAAATCGGTGAGATCATAAAGACGCACGGCCAAGCCGAGGCCCAGCAGGGCCAGCAGGGCAGCAGTGTGACGACAAGAGTCAATCGCTTCGTGGCAAACAAGGAAGGCGCCGAATCTGGCATCAGAGTTGTCAATTGTAACGCGGGGAACAAACGGGGCCCGCCGTCAGGCAGACAGGCGCTTGTGGCGTCGCCGCAGGATCTCCTGCCGCAACCGGCCCAGACCGATGGATTCGAGCAGAGCCGAGACCAACAGATTCAAACGCGCCAGAGCCGTCGGTGGGTGAATTTCGAAGGCGCGCAACCACGCCTTCAATGCGGGCCCCGGCTTGCGGCCATCGAGCAGGTACCGGGATTTCACCCGGTAGGCTGACGCCCGGGCCCGACGCTCGATCGCCTGATATCGGTGCCGCAGCGGTTCGTAGTGCGATTCCCAGTCCAGCACCTGGAACGCTTCGCGCGCGAAGCCTGGGGCACTCGCCAGGTTTTTCGCCTGTGGATGATAGCGCGCAGCTGCCCAAGTTTGATCCACATGCAGAATATCGCCCTGCAGAGCCAATCTGAGCCACAGTTGATGATCAAGAAGAAAGTGAAAAGCAGGATCCAGTCCTCCCGCCGCGCGCAGAGCGCTCATTCGCATGAAGGTGGCGGGCTGCCCGATGATTTGGAAGCACATCAGATCCTCGAGCGAGTGCTGCTCGTAGGTCAACAAATTGATGATCCCGTTGCGCTCGTCCACGGCCTGCATGTTCGCATACGCCAAAACGGCCGCGGGATGGGCCTCGAAGGCGCGCACCGCAGCCCCGACTGCGCCCTGCAGATAGAAGTCATCGGAATTCAGCCAGGCCACGATTTCGCCTCGGGCACGTGCCAGCCCTTTGTTGATGGCTTCGGCCTGTCCGGCGTCCGGCTCACTTAGCCACCATGTCAGCCGATCCGCATACTCCCGGATGATTTCCAAGCTGCCGTCGGTTGAGCCGCCGTCAACCAAGAGGTACTCCACGTGGGGATAATCCTGCTCCAAGACAGAGAGCATTGTCTGCCGGATGAAGGCACGCTGATTAAATGAGGGGGTGATGATGGATACCAGGGTCATTGTGGAGCTTGAAGGTCGTACACTACGTATCCCGATCCCTGCGCCGCGACCGGGTAGGATTCCAGGATCTTCCTGAGCTCTGGTTGGCTATCCAATTGACCAAACGCCGTTACGAGGAAGTACCGGTCCCCAGCGGTAAGCTCCAAGAAACGGGCCGCCAGGTCCCGCTGACTGTTTTTGAACGCCGCCAAATTCGTGGTGATCGGCCACAGGTCCACTTTGCGCCAGCCCCAATACATCAGATCGAAGCCATAGTCCTGCGTTAGTGCAATGACGTCCGCGTCTTGCGGCAAGGCAGCCCCAATCGACTCCCAGAGTTGAGGCGCCTCAGAGAAATTCTCGGTGACAAGCGTGGACCGCGCGGCCCAGGACTCGTAAGCCAAGAAGACGACCAGCGGCACCACGAATGCCCAGCGCCATACCCGATCCAGACCGCGTGCGCGCTCGATGATGCCGTCGACCAACGGCGCCAGTCCCAGGGCCACGACCGGAATCAGCTGAATGTGATAGTAGCTGTGGGTGTACATCTGGAACGGCAGCATCAAGCCGTAAGTCAGGTATCCAAGCCACAGACCCACGAGCAGCCACCGGGCGCGCCGCGGCGCAAGGCATGTGCCGGCAAGGCTCAAGAACAGGATCGTAAGGCCAAAGAGGCTGCCCAAGAATCCAAGCCAATCCGCGTAGAAGTGCGGACTGGTGATCAACGCAATCAAACCCACGGTCCAGGCGAAGAAATACTCGGTGGAGCGGCCTGGATGCCCGAGTATGTAATATGCGGAAGCGGGAATGGCCATGATGGCGATCATTACCCATACTTGGGACGATCGCCAAAAACGCCGCCCCAGGGCCACCAGCACGATGGCAACGGCAGCCCCCATAACCGGGAACACAATCACAATCTTCACGAGGACGGCAAAACCGGCAAAGATGGCGCCCAGCAGCGCCCATTTCCATTTCTGGTCGTGCATCCAGCGGTACAGGAAGTAGATGCCGGCGACGAAGGAGGCTGTCATCAAGGGATCCGGTTGAAACGAACGGCTGGCTTGGACAGCGAACGGCAAAACAAGATAGTAGGCCAGCGCTATCAGCGCGGCAGCCGGCGATGAAATTCGACGGGCCAGATCCAAGAGGGCAATGCCAGCCAGCAACCAGACTAACGCGCCAAAAAGGCGCGGCACGGCGAACAACTCCCCTCCGGTCAACAGAAAGGTGAAGCCCACGATGGACTCGGTAATCGGTGGTTCATATTGTCCAACCGCGCGGCGGAACGAATCGGCCAGGGCGCGTTTCTGCGCATCGGCGCCGGGCAGGGCGTCGTAGTAGATGGCCCGGGCCACAAGCGAATTACGCAGCTGACGCGTGGGTTGAAAGTCAAGCGGCGGTGCGCTGAGGTTGATGAGGCGCAGTACGCCGCCCAGTGCCGTCAACAAGACCAACGCGGTCAGCCAAATCCTGCGGGGAGAGCTTGAGAGGAATCTCATCAGAAGAGGGATGCGTAGTCGGCTTTGGGGAAAACCGCCAACTTTCCACCGACGGTTGCATCGATGACCTCGCGCCCGTCCCGCTCGTACGCGTCGCGAGCCATCTGATATGCGATCTCAGACGTCGCAAGATCCGGCAGCTGCCAGCGGAAACCTTTGCCGAAGTATCTGGGGGAGAAGTGATTGGGGTCATCGCCCTGGGACACGACCGTCTTGTTGGCCTCCCCCCGGCTTACGAAGTCGTGATCGACGCCCACGAGGATCACGCGGCTGAAGCCCATGTGAAAAGCGAGTTGCAGGGCCACGTACGTGACCGTGGCGCCTTCCCAGACACGTCCGCGGACGTCGCGGGCGAAGCCCGGACTTTCATAAGTCGTGTACAGGAACGTGGGCAGATTGGCCGCAGAGGTCGACGACGGGAAGTAGGAACGCGAGTGCCAGGAGAAAAACCGCGGGACGGAAAGAGCCTGCATCTCGGTCACGCATTGTTGTACAACCAGATCGTTTACGGACACGAGGCAGGAGGTGGAGAAGCCCGTGGTGGAGAACATGAGGTAGATACGATTCAGACCGAAGGTGAAGTCCTTGCCCAGCAATGAGAGGTCCGTGTTTCTCAGGCTCGGACCGTTGCCAATAATGAACGCACGTTGGCCCGCGTACAGGTTATGCAGCTCGCCAAGGGCCGAAACACTCTTCCGACGCCAGGGGTGCAAATATGCATACGGCAGAGCCGGCAGCCGGCGCAAGGAGAGATAGCTTTCGCGGATGGGCGCAAGCACTGGTTCGGGCACAAGCTCCTTGATACTTTGCTTCATTGGCGAGGAATGACGATGGGAGGCCCGCCCCAATGCTGGCGGCAAATTCCCCGTCCAGACCCTATTCCGTGCTCAGCCGGGCGGTGGCACCGCCGTCGACCACCAAAGCCTGGCCGGTCATGAAAGAGGACTGGGTGTTATCGGCGAGGAAGTAGATCGCGGTTGCGATCTCCTCGGGCTTACCCACTCTGCCGTTGACAGTCCTGCGCGCCAGGTTCTCCAGGCGTTCGTGCACGTCGCCATGCCCCGCATGTCCCCGGCTGAGACCGGCGCGAAGCATCGGTGTATCCACCGCGCCCGGCAGGATGGCATTCACCCGAATGTTGTCGGACGCGAACTCTATCGCCAGGGCGCGCGTGAGGGCCAGTAGTCCTCCCTTGGAGGCCGCATAGGCGGCGATATTCGCAGAGGTCTGAATCGCATGAACGGACGACACGTTGACGATGGCGCCGCCAGCCAAGGCCAGCAGGGGATGCGCAAACTTTGCCCCCAGAAACACAGAGCGCAGGTTGGACGCCATCACGGCGTCCCACTCCTCGGCCGATGTTTCCACCAGCGGCTTGGCAATCTGCATGGCGGCATTATTGACGAGGGCATCCAGGGACTTGGCCTTGGCGCGAACCCGATCGAAGATTGTTTGCATGTCGTCCGGGCGGGAGATGTCCGATTGAATGAAGACATCGCCCGGCGGAAAGTCAGCAGCGACCTCGGCGCGGTCCACTCCGATAACCTGCCAGCCCCGGGCATGAAAGAGCGCAACCGCAGCCCTTCCAATCCCACCCGCCGCGCCTGTAATAAGCGCTGTGTGAGTCATGCGTGCAATGGCATCCCTTCCCGCCGTGAAATCGGCGGCATCCTAAAGCACCGTGGCCTTGTCCACGATTCCCAATCCGGCAAACAGATTGCGGATGGTGTTCTGGTGCACACGCTCCCAGGCCCTAGGACTGGAGTTCGCATTGTGGGGAGCAAGAAGTACGTTGGACGCTTTCAGAAGTTCGCTGCCGGGCGGGAGCGGCTCCGCCTCGAACACGTCCAGAGCGGCTCCTGCAAGGCGACCAGACCGCAGGGACTCGACCAGCGCCTGCTCGGTGACAATTGGACCCCGGGCTGTGTTGATCAGAACCGCACCTTGTTTGACTTTTGCAAAGGCCTCATGATTCATCAGATGGCGGCTTGTGGGATTCAGATCGCAGTTGATACTGATGAAATCGCTGCGCCCCAGGAGCTCCTCAAAACTGGTCATCTCGATTCCGGTCTCGGCCACGAAGGCGCGGTCAATCTCCACGATATCAGTGCCTAGCACCTCAGCTCCGAATGCGCGGGCCCGCCGCGTGACCGCTTTTCCGATATTGCCCACGCCGATGATGCCGAGCGTGCATTCTTCGAGGGCTCGTCCCGGAAGCTTGCTCCACTTGCCGCCCTTCATCGCCCGGTCCATCCACGGTTGACGACGCGCGAAGGCGAGGATGTATCCCATGACACTGTCGGCCACAGCCGCTGTGAACGCGTTGGGCGTCCGGAACAATTGGATGCCGAGCCGGTTGCATGCCTCGGCGTCAATCGAATCCACCCCGGTGCCCCACTTCGAGATAACCTTCAGCCGGGGAGCGCAGGCTTCCAGAACTGTGGCCGTAAAGAGATCGTCTCCGCACACTGCGCCGTCAAATTGACCCGCCAAGGACAGGAGATTGTGCTCCTCCATCCGCTCGCGAACGTCAGGCACGAGTAAGTCAATCCCATGCCTCTCAAAGGCCGGCTTGAAGCGGGCCAGCACGGGTATCATGTAGGGGGCGCTGAAGAGGACGGTGGGCATCAGTTTGCCTGGCAGAGCAATTGATTGACAAGATTATAGTCGTACGGAGGCGGATAGGCTGCCCCCCTCTGAAGCTGTATGCATAGGAACGCCCGAGCCCGATCATCCGAGCGGACGATGGAGGCTGCGTGACGCGCCGCCTGACTCCGCCCGGTCGTCGCATAGGCCTCCAAGGCAGGCATCCACTCCGAAACGTCCTCAGGCGTAAGGCCCTTTCCCTGGGCATCATCGGCAAGGCGAACCACCGTTTCCCAGTCTCCCTGCTGGCGAGCCCGGTCCATTTCTTGATAGTAGCGACACCACGGCGACGGCTTCTCTCCTCCAAGGAATTGTGGCAGTGTCGCCGCGGGTGCGCCCGGGTCGATCAGATCGATGCGTGAGTAGGGAGCGACGTCAGCCACGAGAGAGTCGTCGATAAGCCCAGGCAATTCGACTTTGCGCCCGTCCAGGACATGCAAGCAGGACGTCGTCGAAGGATACACAGCCATCAGAACAGACTTGTAGTTATCTTCGACCAGCACGCTGCGATCATAGTGCTGGCGGTCCTTCTGCAACTCAATGTTCGCAGCCGTGGCCGGGTTCAGGACGTCTCCTCCGATCCGAAGGTCTTGGCCGGGATAATAGATGATGTTTGCCGGACCGTAGATCTCGTAACCCTCCTGATATCCGGCGAAAGGCAGGGTTAGAAAGAGCATGGTGCCACGATTAATCGCCGGCGCCCGCCAGACTAGCTGCTGCCAGGCATCCCGTTGCCACGTCCAGAAGTCGCGGTACCAGGCGGCGCTGAAATAGTGGACGACAACGGCACTGCCTATGAGCGCCAGAAGCAGGATCCGGCGGGCAGAACCTTGGAAAAAGTGAAATACGGCGCCTCCCACTACCATCGCCACGCCGGAGGATGCGTAGATGGTGTAGCGATCCCACTGATCGGCAAAAAGCACGTTGCGTCCCGCCAGATCAATCGGCAAAAGGGCAAACAACACAATCAAGATGCCGAGCAAGATCGGATGTGTATGACGATACGTAGAAGGTCCACTTTCGATCAGACCCTCCGGATGATGTGCGGCGCGAAGAAAGACAAGCACGCACACGGCCGCGACGACGGCAAGGCCGACACCAATAGCCAGGTCCCTGTAGTTGCCGGTCGCCGTGGACTGATAGAAAGGCACGCCCCAGGCAAGCACCGTGGTTTCGATAACGTCCTTGATGGTCTCCACCACGACTGCAAGCGCTGAGCGCACCGGCAAAGCACCGTACCTACCAAGGAGGACATTGAGATTCGTCGCGCGGCGCGAGCTCTCAAAAAAGAACAGTCGCCAGACCAAGAAAGCCAGTGCAAGCATCAGGTACGCGGAATCGGCCTTGAAGACCTTGATGAGCGACGCCTTCAGCGCCGGCAAGCGCTCTCTCCATACCACGTACCCAACGAGAATGAACCGCCCCACCTCCAAACCGACGGCCAACTCGAAGAAGCCGAGGTAGATTAGCTCCAAGGCACCCGCAAGCACGGACAAGAGTATCCACACTGACCGCCGGGACGACTGCATTGCTTTCAGCATGAGACAGAAGGACAACATGGCCGAGGCGTTGGCCAGCAGATCTGTCACGTAGACCGCCGCGTTGGGCTCGACGGTGAAGCCGGGGTAGATCGAAAACAGCAGGGCGATTGCGACGGTCTCTGCCGGGCGGTTGGGCCACAACAGGCGGAGCAACCAGAAGAACGCCAGATTGCCCGCCAGGCGCATCAAGAGGGCGGCAATCTGCCAGCCAATGGGCGCTGTACCCAAGAGGCCGTACGCAAGTGCATAGAAGTATCCGACCAGCGGACGATCGATTTGGAAGAGGGCAACGATGCCTGCGGACCCTTGCGACTGGGCCGTCGACAGCAAGTACCAATCGTCCCTATAGAACCCCAACCGCGGCAAGAGGGCCCCGTAGGCAAGAATAGTTACGACGATAACAAGACCAGCTGCGATAGCTGGTTCGCGACCCCGCTTCATGCTACCCGCTCGGCGGGCCGTCCGCGGCGCGCCATCAGGAATTCGCAGATTTCAAAGTCCAGCTCGTCGTCGATGTCCCATGCCTCTGGAGGGGCGATTTCAAACAGGAAGGGATGCTCACCAATTCTGTGATGCCGAGCCACCAAATTATCACGGGTAAACACGTACAGGCACGAATTCTCTTCATAAATTGGAGGCAGATCCTGAGTCTGTATTAGCGACAGGGGGTCATGATTGATGGCGTTACCGGAGGCATCGTAGAGTCGGGTCTGCCATCGCGTGACAGAAAACAGCGAATCATGCTGAGCCGGAAAGCCTTTCAGAAAGGCCTGGATCGCCCGGGAAACGGTTCCAGGCTGCAGAAGAGGATTCGTAGAGTGAGATTGGAGGTAGAAGTCGGCTGGAATTTCGGCTGTATCGTGTTCGAGCACGGAGTTCATGGGAATGTCGTCGCCGCGAAGGTGATCCGGTCGATTAATCGCCATGACTGCCGGAAAGTGCTCTCGAAGACCAGCCATCACCACGTCGGAATCCGTATCAACCACGATTTGATCGATTTCCGGAACGGCAAGCAGGGTCTCCAGAATGTGATGGAACAGGGGTTTGCCAGCGAGGGTGCGGTAGTTTTTGCCCGGTACTCGCTGACTGTGATGGCGCATGGGCACCAGCGCGGCTATGTAGGTCACGGCGATTTCATTATACTGAACCGCCCCCCAGGACTCTCACTTTTGGCAGCCTAGCTGGGACTCCACGAGGGCTGCGGTTTGATCCCGTTGTGCAGACGGGGGAGCCGTTGCCCCCAGGTCCCTCCAAAGGTCACAAAGCACAGAAGTGGAACGGTCCGGCAACGCTTGCGCCCCGGCGGTCAGCGTTTTTGCCTGCTCCCAGTCGTCCAGCCTGGCAGATGCCGCAATGAATGGCAGGAGCTCAATGCTGTTGGCGGCGCGGAGTCCCTGCTTGCTGGCATCGCGCCAAAGGACAACGGCCGTGGGCCAGTCACCATACTGCGCAGCTAACTCTGCCTTCTCGTAGTAGTAGCACCAGGTCCGGGCCGGCTCGCTGCCGAAGATCTGCGCCGGCGGCATCGTCTCCGATGTCGCCAGGATGCGGGACGGATTGGATACAGTCAACCAAGTAGCCGCCTGCGGGGTGATGACACGGGCATTCGCAAGCTGTGGTCCAAGGACCCACAGGCACTGGTCCTGTCCCGGCTCGAACGTGATGGCGACCACGTTGTGCACGTCAGCGGTGAAAGTGGTGGCGTACTTCTCGAACGTATCGGTTTGGCCCGCCGCGAACTTATCAAAATTCAGGTGTTCAAACCCCGCGTTGAACCAATAACTCGCGGTCGGCGGAGGAGTGACCTGAGGATACAGCATGTTGATCGCAAATGCCGTCGGGTAAATTCCCATGTAGAACAAGATCTCCTGGTCGGAGACAATCATCGTGTTCGGCTTCAATGCCGGCGCCCGCCAGTAGAGCTGCCAGTAGAACTGCTGCTGTTTGTCCCAGGACGCCTGAAAATTGCGCGCGATTTGGACTTGCAAACTCACGCCGATTCCGAGCAACACGCTGAGGACAAGAAATCTGTGGAGGCTCCGATCCACGAGGGCATATGTGAGGCCGACCACCAACATGCTCGCGCCCGGCATGGCGGCCAATGCAAGCCGCTCGCTCCAGAGCTGGTTCTTTTGGTATATCGAGAATCCGGTGAGCCAGAAGGGCAGGATCGCAAGGACGATCGAGACAATTCCAGCGGCGGCCAGCGGTGCGGCATGCACCGGGGTGGCGGATTCCTCATCAAAGAGGTGCAGCCGCGCGAACGCGAAATAGGCGAGGGCAGCAAAGACTACGAGGCTGCCAAGAATAAGGAAGGTAGACGGCCGTGAGAAGTCGATAATGGCCGGATCCACGGCCGCGTACCACTGCGAGAGCACGACGTACACCAGGTCCTGAAGAACGGATTGTAGAATGCCCAAGAGCCCCGTAAGCGGGGTGCGGACGACGTCGACGAGCGTCGCCAGCGGGGTGAAGCGGTCGTATCCGAAGATCGATCCATAAGAACTACGATACACGACGTATAAGCCCAGAACCAGGAGGTACGGGGCGGAGATCTTGAGAACCTTCTTCCAGCGGTCCCCCGCAGGAAGATCAGCGAACAATAGAAGAAGGAAGACGGGCCTGCAGAGCTCCAGACCGGAGAAGTACTCAATGAAAACCAAATGACAGGCTTCCAGAAGCACCGCCACGACCGTGAGAGCGAAAAAGGCCCTCGGATGCCGGGCTGCCAGCAGCATCAGCAGAAGCGACAGCATGAAGACCAAATACATGACCCAGTGCAGCGTGTATGCCACGGCCAGGGGCTGGAGCGTAAAGATCGGGTAGATCGCGAAAAGGAGAGTCAGCCAGGCGGTGAGGCTGCGCTGTTCGGGCCAGATCTGGCGCAGACCCAGCCAGAAAGTCAGAGCCGTCAGAAGACGAATCAGCATGAGTGACCAATGCCAAGAAGCAGGCGAGTACCCAAGCACCTTGAAAAAGAACGCGTAGATTGTCCAGGCGAAGGGACCCCGATCGGCCAACAAGAATTGCTGGAGCCCCTCGGCGCCCTGCCAGTAGGCGTAAAAGACATGGTGCCAGTCATCCTGGAAGAAGCCCAGCCTGGACAGCAGCAGCCCGAAGCAAAAGAAGCACACCGCGAAAGTCAGCGCGGGAGCAACATAATCGGCAGGTTGGATGCGCCCGATGCCGATGCGAGAGGATCTGGATGTCGTCATGCGGATGGGATTATACCGAATGCACCAGCGCGGCCTGTTCCCAGGCTTCTACCGCTGTTGTCCGATCATTGGCATCGGCGGCCGGGAAGAATTCGCAGTATAGTTGTCAGTGTGTAACAGGAGGCACTAATGGCAGAGAACCACACACAAGGGGAAATGCACGGTTGCATTGTCTGCGGCAGACTTCATGAGTTGTACGTCGTCTACGACAAAGATGGCAAGTATGTTGATTCCAAGGTGCTCAGCCCCAGCGGTAAGCGGGTGCCAAGCGCTCATCGCCCCCTGGTCGCGTGCGATCACCACAGTGCAGACGACATCGAGCGGGCGCTAGAACGAGTGTACGGTAAGCCTGACGAGTTGGATGATTAGGCGACGCTCAGCGTGAACGGGGCCGGCCTGCAGGAACAACACGCCTGGGATCATCCACGTCGGCCCAAGGTACCTCAAAGACGGCGAAGATTTCAGGCGTCACTAAACGAGGCGCGAATCCGTCACGCATGTAGACAGGGTTCATCATCCCTTCCAAGCCTTCTGGCGTGAGATCCACCCTGAGTGCGAGATCTATGTCCTCTCCAGCCGAACCAGAGCCCTGCATGCCGCAGGACGGCGCGGTCATGAGGCGCCTCTCCCCCGCCATGTCCGCAGGCTCCCGAGGTGCTGCAATCTCTCAAAGGTTTTCTCGCTGGTGATGCGTATCTCCGAGGCTGGTCGAGACAGCCTCTAACGGCGCGAGCGGCGAGAGCCGTTACGGGCTTGATGCGCAGTTGCGCTTCACCTGCGTGGATCTTTCGACGCTGCGGGTTGGCAAACTAGAACCCCAGCGCGAAAAGGAGCAGCACCGGAGCGGCCCTAGTAAGTGGTCAGGGGGACTCTGGCATATCCATAGATGTCAGGCTCCTGGCATGCAAACGGTGTTGCCCATACAAGGCGGCCCAAGCGCCTTTGCTTATATAATGATGGCAGTGCGCGGGCTACGCTTCACTTCAAAGAGTATTCCGGCTGCATTTGCGGTCTTGACAGTCCTCGCTTACGGTCTGTTGCTTCCCCTCACGGGTTTCTACTGGGATGACTGGCCATTTGCGTGGATCGCCAAGTTTCTAGGACCAGCTGAATTCATACCAGCTTTTCAGGGGTTCCGGCCTTTTCTTGGCCCCATCTTCTTCGCGACAACGAGCCTCATACCGCCCAATCCTCTGCTGTGGCAGCTCTTCGCCCTGGTGGTCCACTTCGCGGCAGGGCTCGGAGCCTGGTTCGCGCTCGACCAAGTGTGGCCCAAACACAGGCACGAGACACTCGCAGCGGCCTTGCTTCTTTTGGTCTACCCTGGCTACAGCCAGCATTGGGTTGCCTACACGCACATCAATCAAGAGTGGATCCCCTTTGTCGCCTACCTCGTCTCCCTAGGACTCGGCGCCCGGGCTCTGAGGTCGGGGCGACCGTCTCTGTTGTTGGTGGCCTCCGCCCTGTTGCTCGAAGCCATCGGCCTGTTCCCAACGGAATACTTCATTGGCATTGAGCCGTTGCGCCTCCTGTTCTTCTGGGTGATTGCCGCGGAAGCGACCAAGGGGTTCGGTGGCCGTCTGGCAAGGTCACTCAAGGCCTGGTGGCCATATCTGCTTATTTGGCTGGCGGATCTAATCTGGCTGGTCCGCTACTACGGATCGGGAGCCTACGTTTCCTACGATCTCACGGCAACCAGTACGCCGCCGGCATTTGGTCAGACCTTGAATATCTTTGGGGATGCCCTTTGGAAGGCAGGATTGTATGTTTGGGCACAGGTGGTTGTCCTCCTGGCGGCGTCGTTGAAGGGGCCAACAAACTTACTGACGCTTGCGCTGATCGCGGCCGCCTTCGTGCTTGCCGCAGTTTACCTGTCCAAGTTGGTCATGGCGCCAAAGTCCCGCACGGGTCTTCCAAAGGACACGCACGCCAGCGCCATAATCTCAGGAGCGGCATCGGACCCGCGTGGATTTGCGGCTCCAGCGATGATAATCGGCGTAGCCGGCATTGTCCTCGGCCGCGTACCGTCCTTTGCCGCGGGGCTCCCGTTGACGTTGCAGTCAAGTTTCGATCGCTTCATGATCTCGATGATGCTCGGGGCAAGCCTATTCGCCGTGGGATTAATTGCGTACGTACTTCGGAACCAGAAGGCGCGGACTCTCACGATAGCCGCCCTGCTGGCGCTGGCTGCCGGTCAGCAGTTCTTCAATGCGAATATTTTCCGCCGGGACTGGCAGCGCCAGTCAGCAATCTACTGGCAATTCGCGTGGCGAATCCCAGCCCTGCAGCCGGGGACGGCTGTGATCACAACGCAGATGCCACTGGATTACGAGACCGACCTCTCCATGACTGCAGCTCTGAACTGGATCTACGCGTCCCACTTGTCGCCGCCCGAACTGCCCTATGCCTTGGTCTATTCCGAGAAAAGGCTGGGAGGCATCGTTCTGCCGGACCTGACTCCCAATACGCCGATGCAGCTCCCCTTTCGCACGATGGAATTCGCCGGCAGCACGTCGCAGGCGGTGGTGGTCTACGCGCCGAATACCGGATGCCTGCGGGTTCTCGACGCGAGTCGGAGACGATCCCCTGACCTACTCCCGATCCCCCGAAGCCTTGACATCGCTTATCCCCCTCTCCAACTGGAAGCTCATCCTGGACGGAGCGCCTGACTTGACCCTCCCGGCCCCTCCGTTCGCTACAGAGCCCGGCCACACATGGTGTTACTTCTACGAAAAGGCGGAGTTGGCGCGACAGATCCAGGACTGGGATCAAATCGTGGCTCTCGGCGCTGAGGCAGCGGAAAAAGAGCTCCGCCCTGAAGATGGGTTCGAGTGGCTGCCATTCATCGAAGCCTACGCGCGTGCGGGCCATAGCCTGATGGCCGAACAAATCACGCTGCAAGCCTGGAATTAAGATGCCAAACTGCAGCGCGCTTTGTGCGCCCTTTGGGCCAGCGTGAAGGCCAGCGGCCCGCAGCAGGTCCAAGCCACGGCCGATCGGATTTCGGCCGAATTGCGCTGCAATCCATAGTGAACTGGCCCAGCTTGACGCTTCAAATGGTCTATGCTACCATCTCTTTTTAAGGAAGACGTAGAGGAGACGCAATGTATAGGAAATCCAGCGCGATCCTGGTCAGCCTGATAGTTCTAGGAACTCTTGCGGCGTCGGCTTGCACGCAAACGTATTCGCAGGCGCCATTGGCCACGCCGACGTTGATCTCGACCGGTATCTTCGTGTCCCCGTTCCCATCGGGTCAAGACCCATTGAAGATCGTCGCCGATCTCGGAACGCAGACGGCCATGGCCAAGACGGCGCAGGCCGGTGGCACGGTGAACCCTGCCGCAACCGGCGCAGTAGCCGGTGGTACGGCGCTCCCGGGCGAGGCAACGGCGCTTTCTGGTCCGGTGACACCGCTGCCGGCCACCGTCGTGCCTCCGGCAACCTCACCGGAGCCCCTGGCAACGGTCGAACCCGGCGGTTCGGGTGGACGGCCCGCTTCCTACACGTTGCAGCAGGGCGAGTTCCCATACTGCATAGCGCGCCGCTTCAACGTAAATCCGGACGACCTTCTTGCAGCAAATGGTCTCACAGGCAACAGCCCGGTTTATCCTGGCACAACCCTGACCATTCCGCAGACAGGCTCCTTCCCCGGGGCACGTTCCCTGCTAAATCACCCTGACACCTACACCGTGGACTCGGCCAACACAACCATCTATGCGATCGCCTGTGAATATGGTGATGTTCTGCCGCAGGCAATTGCCAGCGCCAATGGGCTCTCGCTGTCGAGCGCGCTCACGGTGGGCCAGCAGCTGAGCATCCCCTAGAAACTTGGCATTGCATCCACAGCCCAGGCGAATTCAGCCTGGGCTTTTTCTTGGGAGGGCGAGGTGGCAACATTTCGGTTGATCAGGTCGGAGACTCTTTTGGAAGGCCGTGCTTTCAAGATCCGGCGGGATTACTTGAGCACTCCCGACGGGCGCGAGACAAGATACGAAATCGTCGAGCACGGGGGCTCCGTGGTCATGCTGCCAATTGACCCCGATGGCAATCTGCTGTTCGTGCGGCAGTACAGGCACGCGGCCGGCTCTGATCTGCTTGAGCTTCCGGCTGGAACGCGAGATGCAGACGAGTCTTATGAAATCGTGCGCAGCCAGGGAAATCCGCGAGGAGACCGGCATGGCCGCCGGATTACTCGAGAAGATCGGCGAGTTCTACCTCGCGCCAGGATACTCCACCGAATTCATGGCAGTCTTCATCGCCAGAGAATTGAGGCCCAGTCCGCTTGCGCCGGACGCCGACGAGTTCCTGCAGCTGGAAAGAATTCCGCTCGACAAGGCACTCAAGATGGCGGAACAAGGACAATTGCTGGATGCGAAGTCCCTGGCTGCGTTGTTTGTGGCACGCCCTCACCTGACCCCGCATTTGTGATTCCGTCCGTCGGATTGGATTGCCTTCCGGTTCATCGGGCCGCACTTTCAGTTGCGGGCATAATTCATCCACATTTTGTCCGAAATATGACAACCCGCAGGGGGATTCGTGCCATAAATAACTAACGTTGCGCATATGCGGGGGATAAACTTGACACTTGGAGAGAAAACACGGGCGCCAGCCCGCTTCCCAAGGAGTCAACAGATAATGAAACACCCGATCGTAACCATTGACGGCAACGAGGCCGCGGCCTCGGTCGCTCACAGACTGAACGAGGTCATCGCGATCTACCCCATCACGCCCTCCTCCAATATGGGAGAGTTTGCGGACGAGTGGTCTGCCAAGGGGAAGACCAATCTGTGGGGCACCATCCCAAGAGTAATTGAGATGCAGTCGGAAGGTGGTGCTGCGGGTGCAGTGCACGGTGCCTTGCAGGCGGGTGCGCTGACGACCACTTTCACGGCCTCCCAGGGCCTGTTGCTGATGATTCCGAACATGTACAAGATCGCTGGGGAACTAACCAGCGCGGTCTTCCACGTGGCGGCACGCTCCATCGCAGCCCAGGCTCTTTCCATCTTCGGCGACCACCAGGACGTAATGGCAGTCCGCCAGACAGGGTTTGGGCTGCTCTCGTCCGGATCGGTGCAAGAAGCCCACGACTTTGCAGCTATTGCACAGGCTGCCACTCTGCAGGCACGCGTGCCCCTGGTTCACTTCTTTGACGGTTTCCGAACATCGCACGAGGTGGCGAAGATCTTCTATCTGACGGATGAGGAGCTCCGTGCGTTGATGGATGATGACCTGATCCGGGCGCATCGGGCGCGGGCTCTTTCGCCTGAGCATCCGGTGCTGCGCGGCTCCGCACAGAATCCGGATGTCTACTTCCAGGCGCGTGAGACGGTCAACCCCTATTACGAGGCGGCACCGGGCATCGTTCAAGCAGCGATGGACAAATTCGCAAAGATCGCTGGGCGCCCCTACCATCTCTTTGACTACTCCGGGCACGCCAATCCCGAACGTGTCGTAATTCTCATGGGCTCCGGTGGCGAGACGGCCGAAGCCACGGTCCAGCACCTGGCGCAGAAGGGCGAAAAAGTCGGGGCTGTGCGGGTACGACTGTACCGCCCGTTTTCCATGAAACACTTGCTGGCGGCGCTACCGGCATCGGTCAAATCCTTGGCTGTCCTTGACCGGACTAAGGAGCCCGGCGCCGGCGGTGAGCCACTCTATTTGGACGTAGTTAACGCGCTCCGCGAGGGCGGCCGGTCGGAAATGCGTGTGGTCGGAGGCCGCTACGGCTTGTCCTCCAAGGAATTCACGCCGGCGATGGTGAAGGCCGTGCTGGATGAACTGTCCAAGCCCAATCCAAAGAATCACTTTACGGTCGGGATCACGGATGATGTCACACACACGAGCCTGCCGGTGGATTCTTCGTTCTCGATCGAGGCCGAGGATACAGTGCGTTGCGTGTTTTTCGGCCTGGGCTCAGATGGCACCGTGGGGGCAAACAAGAACTCAATCAAGATCATTGGCGAGGAGACCGACAACTACGCACAAGGATACTTCGTGTACGACTCGCGGAAGTCCGGCACCGTGACGATCTCCCATCTCCGGTTCGGGCCGCACCCTGTGCGGGCGCCCTACCTGATCGAAGCCAACCAGGCCAGCTTCGTGGCCTGCCACCAATTCAACTTCCTTGAGAAGTTCGAGATGTTGAAATACGCCAAAACCGGCGGCGTCTTCCTGCTGAACAGCCTGTACGGGCCGGATAAGATCTGGGATGAGCTGCCGATAGAAGTCCAGCAGCAGATCCTGGAGAAGAAGCTCAAGTTCTACGTCATAAATGGATACGACGTTGCTGAGAAGACGGGCATGGGTGGTCGCATGAACACCATCATGCAGACGGCGTTCTTCGCGATCAGCGGCATCCTGCCCCGCGAAGATGCGATAAAGCAGATCAAGCATGCCATCGAGAAGACGTACGGCAAGCGTGGCGAAGCCGTTGTGCAGAAGAACTTCGCCGCCGTGGATGCCACGATCGAGAACCTCTTCGAGGTCAAGGTTCCGGGCAAAGTGACCTCCAAGACTTCGCGACGGCGAGTGGTTCCCAAAGAGGCGCCCGAATTCGTGCAGAATGTCATCGCCCCGATGCTGCTCTTCGACGGGGACGACCTGCCGGTGAGTGCCTTGCCCGTGGATGGCACCTTCCCCACCGGTACCACGCAGTGGGAAAAACGCAATATCGCCCTCGAAATCCCTGTCTGGGAGACCGACTTGTGCATTCAGTGCGGCAAGTGCATCATGGTCTGTCCGCACGCCGTTATCCGGCAGAAGATCTACGACCAGAAGCTGGTGGCGGATGCTCCAGCTACGTTCAAGCACATGCCCTCCAAGTTCAAGGAATTCTCGCAGGGCATGGCCTACACGGTTCAGGTGGCGCCGGAAGACTGCACGGGCTGCAGCCTGTGCGTGGAGGTCTGCCCGGCGAAAGACAAGACGCAGGCTGGACGAAAAGCCCTCAACATGGCGTCGCAAATGCCACTTCGGGCCAGCGAGGCCAAGAACTGGGACTTCTTCATGAAGATCCCCGATATGGATCGAAAACTGATCAATCCCTCAACCATCAAGAACTCCCAGCTCCTCAGGCCGCTTTTCGAGTTCTCCGGGGCCTGCTCCGGATGCGGCGAGACACCGTACCTGAAACTGCTGTCGCAGCTCTTCGGTGATCGGGCGATCATAGCGAATGCCACCGGCTGCTCCTCGATCTACGGCGGCAACTTGCCAACCACGCCCTGGGCCGTGGACTCAAGCGGCCGCGGCCCCGCCTGGTCCAACTCTCTATTCGAAGACAATGCCGAATTCGGGCTGGGGATGCGCCTCACAGTCGACAAGCAGAGAGAATACGCGCGCGAGCTGGTAAGTAGCCTCGAAAAAGAGCTCGGCCCTGACCTGGTCGCGGCCGTGCTTAATGCCGACCAATCGACCGAGGCGGGCATCGATGATCAGCGCGGACGCGTTGCCGAAATCAAGAAGAGGCTCGCAGCCAGTGCTGACCCGCGGGCCAAGGACTTGTTGAGCCTGGCTGACAGTCTCGTTCAGAAGTCTGTCTGGATCGTAGGCGGCGACGGATGGGCATACGATATCGGATATGGCGGACTGGACCATGTGCTGGCCAGTGGCCGGAATGTCAACGTCCTCGTCCTGGATACAGAGGTGTACTCCAACACGGGCGGCCAGGCCTCCAAGTCGACCCCTCGGGCTGCCGTCGCCAAGTTCGCCATGGGCGGCAAAGGTTTGCCGAAGAAGGACCTCGGTTTGATAGCCATGGCCTACGGCTACGTATACGTGGCCCGCGTCGCCATGGGCTACAATGACCAGCAGACACTCAAGGCCTTCCTGGATGCCGAATCCTACGACGGCCCTTCTCTGATCATTGCGTACAGTCATTGCATCCAGCAAGGCTACGACATGATTCACGGCCTGGAACAGCAGAAACTGGCTGTTCAATGCGGCGCGTGGCCGGTATATCGCTATGACCCGCGCCTGGCGGCCAAGGGCCAGAATCCGCTGCTCATCGAATCCAAGGAACCCAGCATCCCCGTCTCCAAATATGCCTATAACGAGACACGCTATAAGATGCTTACCCAAATGGACGAGGAACGGGCCGAATTGCTGATGAAAGAGGCACAGCAGGATGCAACGTCGCGCTGGTCGCTCTACGAGCAGATGGCCGGCATGCATTACAACGGTTCCGACGGCAACGGCAAAGAGTCGTGAACCGTCTGGGCCCGTCAAGACTTGTCCGCGCTTGATCGAGGCGGTCCATTCATTTGGACACCGCACGGAAAGGTTACTAGGATGATTGACCTGTCAACGACGTATCTTGGCCTGCAGTTGAAGAACCCGCTGGTCGCCTCTGCCTCTCCGCTTTCCAAGAAGCTGGATCAGGCCAAGCAACTCGAGGAGGCGGGAGTTTCGGCCATTGTCATGTACTCGCTTTTCGAGGAGCAGATTATCCACGAGAGCCTTGAACTCGATCACTTCCTGTCACGCGGGACAAATTCCTCCCCGGAAGCAGCGAGCTATCTCCCGGACACGGGTTCCTACAGCCTGCTGCCCGACAAGTACCTGGAGCACATAGGAAAACTCAAGCAGGCCATTAAGATACCGATCATCGGCAGCCTGAACGGCGTTTCGCGAGGCGGCTGGGTTCGATATGCGCGGCTGATCCAGGACGCGGGAGCCGATGCCCTGGAACTGAATCTGTACTTCCTGCCCGTGGATCCTGCCCTCCGGGCCGAGGAGATCGAAAACGCACAGGTCGAGCTCGTCGAGGCGGTCAAAACGTCCATTGACATCCCGTTAGCCGTGAAACTCAGCCCCTATTACACTTCCCTGCCGCATTTTGTCCACCGGATTGCCCAAGCAGGCGCGGACGGGATTGTCCTTTTCAACCGCTTCTACCAGCCGGACTTCGACATCGAAGAACTAACGATCGCCCACACGCTGGACCTGAGCACGTCGGCAGACCTGAGGCTCCCACTGCGTTGGATTTCGATTCTATATGGATCGGTGGATGCGGATCTGGCCCTGACCAGTGGCATTCATTCGCAGGAGGGCATCCTGAAAGCGATGATGGCAGGAGCCAAGGTTGCGATGATGGCTTCGGAGCTCCTTCACGGCGGATCCGGCCGGGTGCCTGAAGTCCTTGCAGGCCTTACCGAGTGGATGATCGACCACGAGTACACGTCGATCAAGCAAATGCAGGGCAGCATGAGCCAGAAATCGGTGGCCGAGCCAGCCGCTTTTGAACGGGCAAACTACATGAAGGTACTTGGCTCATTCCAGGAACTGCCCTAAGCCCACTGCCCGCCACGAATGCCTTAAGAGAAACAAAAAGAACCTCCGCTTGGCGGAGGTTCTTTCGTGATAAATCCAGAAACCGACTTACGAAGAAGGCGCCGTCGGCATAGGAGCGTTCTTGCGCTGGCGGAAAGTAATTCGACCGAGTGTCAGGTCGTACGGGGACATCTCCACAGCCACGTGATCCCCGAGGAGGATGCGAATATAGTACTTGCGCATCTTGCCGGAGAGGTACGCCCGCACCTCGTGCCCGTTGTCCAGCCGGACGCGGAATTGCGTGCCTGGCAAGGCCTCTACCACCACACCCTCTGCCCGAATCTTATCTTCCTCTTTTGCCATAGCTCGCTCCAGTCCGTCTACTCGTAGTCCCGGGTGAAACTGCGCCGCTTGATGCGGCGAATTGCCTTCTTCTTTTCCATGCGGCGCTGTTCACTCTTGGAAACGAACCAACGCTTGCGGCGCACGGTGCTCAATACGCCGCTCTTGACGACCTTCTTGCGAAAGCGCTTGAGCAGCGAGTCCTGGGACTCACCGCCGCGCAATACAACCATCGCCATAATCGATTCACCTCCTTCCGTAAACCGCATGGGCCGAAACGAAAACCCTCGGCCTTACCGGGCGGCTGAGGGTTTTGCACCAATCGAAAAAGGCCGGATCGACCCTGCGATCAAATAAGCGCTTCACGCTCCTCGATTTGTCAAAGACAAGGGAACGGAGTCCCTCAGCCAAACGGTACTCTGCATTATACCTTAGAGCCAGTTAAAAGAAAAGCCCCTTGGCGATGACCTACTCTCCCGGGAGGTCGCCCTCCAAGTACCATCGGCGCTGGCGTGCTTAACTTCCGGGTTCGGGATGGGACCGGGTGTACCCACGTCGCACTAATCACCAAGGGACGTTTTCACAACGTCGTGCCGAATAGCATTCGAATGATGTAGGGTCCTGGATGTTTGCTTCGGGGGAACGCCCCCCGGGCAACGAAACCAGGCGTCGAAAAGTACCAAGTTCTCCGCACCACGGGATTAAGCCCTCGACCATTAGTACAGTTTAGCTCAACGCATTGCTGCGCTTACACTTACTGCCTATATAGCAGGTAGTCTACCTGCGGTCTTACTCCCTTGACGGGAATACAGGGATCTAATCTTAGGGCGAGTTTCCCACTTAGATGCTTTCAGCGGTTATCTCTGCCAGACATAGCTACTCAGCAATGCCGCTGGCGCGACAACTGACACACCAGAGGTCTGTCCACCTCGGTCCTCTCGTACTAGAGGCAGCTCCCTTCAAATCCCTTGCGCCCACAGCGGATAGAGACCGACCTGTCTCACGACGGTCTGAACCCAGCTCGCGTACCGCTTTAACGGGCGAACAGCCCGACCCTTGGGACCTTGTCCAGCCCCAGGATGCGATGAGCCGACATCGAGGTGCCGAGCGAAGTCGTCGATGTGAACTCTTGGACTTCACCAGCCTGTTATCCCCGGGGTAGCTTTTATCCGGTAAGCCACGACCCTTCCACGCGGTATCGTGGGATCACTAAGCCCGACTTTCGTCTCTGCTCGACGCGTTGGTCTTGCAGTCAAGCTCCCTTGTGCCTTTACACTCTATGGTGGGTTTCCATTCCACCTGAGGGAACCTTTGGGCGCCTCCGTTACCTTTTAGGAGGCGACCGCCCCAGTCAAACTGCCCACCTGGCACGGTCCCCCGCCCGGATTACGGAACGGGGTTAGAGTCTAAGAGTAATCAGGGTGGTATTTCACTGATGGCTCCACCGAGGCTGACGCCCCAGCTTCAAAGCCTCCCACCTATGCTACACAGATCACACCCAAACGCAATGCCAAGCTGCAGTAAAGCTCCACGGGGTCTTTTTGTCCTGCTGCGGGTAGGCCGCATCTTCACAGCCATTTCAATTTCACCGGGTCCTTCGTCGAGACAGTGCTCTGATCGTTACGCGGTTCGTGCGGGTCGGAACTTACCCGACAAGGAATTTCGCTACCTTAGGACCGTTATAGTTACGGCCGCCGTTCACCGGGGCTTCGGTTCAAAGCTTCGCCGCCCGAAAGCGGCTGACCTCTTTCCTTAACCTTCCGGCACTGGGCACGCGTCAGCCCCTATACATCGCCTTACGGCTTAGCAGAGACCTGTGGTTTTGCTAACCAGTCGCCAGAGCCATTTCACTGCGGCCCCCCGGAGCTTGCACCCCAGAGGGCACCCCTTCTCCCGAAGTTACGGGGTAATGTTGCCTAATTCCTTAACGAAGGTTCTCCCGTTCGCCTTGGTATACTCTACCCATCTACCAGTGTCGGTTTGCGGTACGGGCGCTCAAGAGTTATGCTTAGAGACTTTTCTCGGCAACTAAACTCAGCCACTTATGCCTTACGGCTCGCTCTTACCTCGGCTCAACCGGTGGATTTTCCTGCCGGTCTCAACGCCTTAGTAGATCGCACCTGAATCCAATAACAGGCTGGCCTATCTTGTTGCGTCCTCCCATCGCACTCTTAAGCGGTTCCGGAATGTTGACCGGATGTCCATCGCCTACGCCTCTCGGCCTCGGCTAAGGACCCGACTAACCCGACGCGGAATGACCTGGCGTCGGAAACCTTAGATTTACGGCGAACACGGTTCTCACGTGTTTGTGCGCTACTCATGCCTGCATTCTCACTTCCGTCCGCTCCAGTCGCCCTTACGATCGACCTTCCTTGCAGACGGAACGCTCCCCTACCGATGGCGCAAAGCGCCATCCCATGGCTTCGGTACTATGCTTAGCCCCGTTAAGTTTTCCGCGCAAGGTCACTAGACCAGTAAGCTGTTACGCACTTTTTAAAGGGTGGCTGCTTCTGAGCCAACCTCCTGGTTGTTGCAGTAACCTCACCTCGTTTCCCACTTAGCATAGATTTAAGGACCTTAGCCGATGATCTGGGCTGTTTCCCTTTCGACCCCGAAACTCATCTCCCGGAGTCCGACTGCCATGCTGTGGAGTACTGGCATTCCGAGTTTGATTGGGTTCAGTAAGCTGTAAGCCCCTTAGCCCATTCAGTGCTGTACCTCCAGTACTAAACGCATGACGCTAGCCCTAAAGCTATTTCGGGGAGAACCAGCTATCTCCGAGTTCGTTTGGCATATCACCTCTACCCACAGCTCATCCTCTAATTTTGCAACATTAGTAGGTTCGGGCCTCCACGAGCGATTAGAACTCGCTTCACCCTGGCCATGGGTAGCTCACCCGGTTTCGGGTCTAATCCCAGCGACTATACGCCCTGTTCAAACTCGCTTTCGCTACGGCTTCGGGTGTCACTCCCTTAACCTTGCCACTGAGATTAACTCGCAGGCTCATTCTCCAAGAGGCACGCTGTCAGGCATAGCGGCGCGTCACCTGCTTTCACAGGGACACCGACCCGCTGTTAGCCCTCCAACTGCTTGTAAGCTTACGGTTTCAGGTTCTATTTCACTCCCCTAACAGGGGGACTTTTCACCTTT